>CAVUSY010000024.1:0-300567 GCA_963744195.1 uncultured Solirubrobacterales bacterium | reverse complement strand
AGCGGGTCACGGTCGACCCAGTCGGCGGTGAATAGGGTGCGCATCGTCGTGGCGTCTCCTGGGGGATCACGTCCTCGAATACGCGGCGGATGAGTGCCTTGTTCGCTTCGAGGGTGCTGGTCGGGTGGTTTGCAGGCTGCTCATCGTTCTGCTCCTACAGTGGCTGGGGTGAACAGGTGTGCGTGGCGGCGGGTGAAGGTCGCGATGTCTGTGGGCGGGCTTCCGGTGAGCGCCTGGACATCATCGGTGACCCGCTCGCCGGAACCCTTGCGAAGCGCGCCGAATATGCTGATCACGATCTCAGCCACGGGTGCCGGCGCCCCGGACGCGATCAGGCCCTGCTGAGCCGTCTTGTCGGGGAGGCCGAGGTATTCGACCTCTCGGCCGGTCACGGTCGAGAGCTCGCGCGCGACGTCGGCGAAGGTGATCGCTGTTGGCCCGGTGAGCACGTAGGTGCGGCCGTCGTGGCCTTCCTCGGTGAGCACCGCGGCCGCGGCGGCGCCGACGTCGCGCGGATCGATCATCGCGATCCTGGCGTTAGCGGCGGGCGCCGCTAGCTGGCCCGCTCGTGCGATCTGCTCGGCGCTGGCGAGCAGGTTGGACATGAAGAAGTTGGCCCGCAATACCACGGCGGGCATGCGGGACTGCAGCAGATGCTGCTCGATCTGCCCGTGCCAGAACCACGGTGGGACGGGCGAATCACGTGCTGATCCGATCCCGGACAGCTTGACGATCTGCCGTACGCCGGCGGCCGAGGCGGCATCGATGAGCTCGGTCTCCCACCCGACCCGTCGCGGATCGTCGGCGCCTGACAGAAACACGCGGTCCACGTCGGCGAGCGCGGCTTGTACCGATGCCTGGTCGGCGAAATCGCCCTGTGCGAGTTGCACATCTTCGCCAAACCTTCCGCGGGCCACGTCCGGGTCGCGGACGAAGGCGCGGACGGGCGCTCCCCGTTGTCGCAGGGCGTGAACCACCTCGGAGCCCGCGATGCCTGTCGCTCCGGTGACCAGAATCATCTTCCCCTCCTCTCCCGAATGGTGGCGCAGGGCCGGTCGCGGGTGCCCACGTCGGTCGGGCAGCCCACGTTCTGCTGACTAGATGATTGCGAGGTGTCGCGCATCGTTGTGAGGTCCTCGTGGTTACGGCAGCTGGAACAGCGCGGTGTGCGCGCCGCCGTCGGCGGTGGTCACGGTCAGCGTGCGGCACTGGCCGGACCAGGCCTTGTCGGTCTTCCAGACATAGGTGTAGGTGTCGCTCGTCGCGTCATAGCTGAGCGTGCTGGCGCCCGGCGTCACGGTGGTCTCGATGTCGTCGAGCGGGGCACTGGAGCTGCAGTCGGTCCGCGAGCTCGATGGCGACGCGGGGCCGAAGATGTCGTAGCCCTGAAAGCCGCCGAGGCTGAACTTCAGGGGGACAGCGCTGCCGGCCTTGACCGTGTTGACGACCGGCGGGTTGTCGACCGGGGCGAAGAACCCGCGAAACGTGTAGCCCATCGTGATCACGCGCGCCTCGTCGGCTTGGTTGGTGGTGGTGAACGAGACCGACGCCTCTTCGGGCCCGCCGATCGTGACCTCGCCGCCCTCGGCTCCCCGGTCCATCGTGCTGAACAGGGTCGGCGCGCCGAGCGGATCGCTGGCGACCAGGTGCGTGTCGGTGCGGATCACACCGACCACCGGCGTTGAGAAGCTGACCGATCCCACGTAGTGCTCCAAGCCCGCGCCCACCACGTCCGCGTGGATCATGTGGCTCGAGACAACCGTGCCGGCGGGGATGATCGTCGGCGCACCGGGGAGCGTCACGTCGACAGCCAGCGGCGCAGAGAGCCGGTAGCCCTGGCTCTCATCCCAAGCCCTGGCGTAGGCGTTGCTCTCGAGATGCCCGACACGGGCGTCCCCTGGCTGAGCGATCTGCTCGATCTGCCCGCTGACGGACGTGATCCGCGCCTGCGCCGGCGCGGCGGCAACAGCAAGCGCCGCCGCGAGCGCGGGGACAGTGGCAAGACGATGTGGAAACGACGGCATGCGGGCCTCCCAGTGAACCGTCCTTCTTCGCATAGCAGCCGTTGATCGTTCCGTCGGAGCCGACCACCGACGCGATCTCAACGATCGCCCACGGAGCGGCGCCGAGCACGCATGCGCCAACAACACCCATCGCCACAACGCCGCGGCGACCAAGTCTCGAGATCTCATTGCATTCCTCCCTCTATTGCGAAGCTTTTCAGCGGGCCAGCGATCGCCGGCCCTGGTCACGTAGTGCTCGTAGCTCGGCGAGGATCTGCCTCGCTCCCTTAGCCCGGAGCCGATCCTCAAGCCGCGTTCTCGTGTCCCGAACCGCGGCGGTGCGTACTGAGGCGCCAATGCCCGTCAGCTGGCTCACGAGCGCGATCGCCGAGCCGTGCGCGCTGGCGCCCAGATAGTTGTTTGTGCCCGCGAACGTGACGTTGTAGCCGAGGTTGAGGAGCGCGCTGAGCAGCGCGGTCAGCGAGGTGCAGCGAGCGGTGCCGGTCGCGTCGGTGACTGCGGCGCAGAGCGTGCTCGCGCCGGCGGTGAAGAGCAGCGTTTGTCCGGCCAGCGGCGCGCCGCTGGCCACCCGGGTCAGCCTCGCGGAGATTCCGCTGATGAGGACCGGGGAGGCGATCAGGGACGTCGCCGCGCGCGCGACTGTGTAGTGAACCGCGCTGGTCGCGGTCAGTCCGTCCTGGCTGGTCGCGGTGACCGTGTAGGTAAACGCGCCTGCGTTCGCGGTATTGAGCGATCCCGATGGCGCCGATGCGCCGTTGGAGTCAACGCAGGATGCGAGTCCGGGCCCGCGCGCTCCCTCAGCGCACGCGAACGTCGTACGCACCTGCTGGCCGAGGCTGAACGTCTGGTTGTCAGCCGGGAAGCCGATCTGTGCCGTGGGTGGCACCGGAGGCTGGACTGGTAGCTGGTCGACGGCGACTCCCCACGGCTGGCCGGGAGCGCTGATGAAGCCTTGCTGTACGGCAGTGCCGTCAAGGTTCGCGCGCCCGATCGTGTTCGACGCGAAGTTGTCCCAGTAGATGTGCGCGGCGTCGGTCGTCAGCCCGCGCGGCCCGGACGCGCCCGTGATGAAGTTCTGATCAACACCGCTGCCGTCGAGGTTGGCGCGCCCGATCGTGCCCGCGATGTAGTCACCCCAGTAGATGTGAGCGCCGTCGACGGTAACTTCGACGCCGTCGTTCGCGGGAACGAAGTTCTGGTTGACATCGCTGCCGTCGAGGTTCGCGCGCCCGATCGAATCGAAGTTCGACCAGTAAACATGACCAGCATCGACAGTCACCCCATATGGACCGCCTGACGTGACGATGAAGCTCTGATCGACGCCGGTGCCGTCGAGGTTCGCGCGCCCGATCGAATTCCCGAAGTAGTTGCCCCAATAGATGTGGTGAGCGCCGACCGCGATCCCCAACGGCCCGAGCACCCCAACGATGAAGCTCTGCTCGACGCCAGTGCCGTCGAGGTTCGCGCGCCCGATCGTGCCCGGATTGTCGTAGTTACCCCAGTAGATGTGGCTGCCATCCACGACTGGGTCCACCGGCATCCGCGCACCGGTGATGAACGTGTCGTTCGTGCCGCTGCCGTCGAGATTCGCGCGGCTGATCGTGCTGCCAAATCCCTGGTTGAAGTTCGCCCAATAGACATACGCCTCGCTCGAGGCCGCGAACACAGCGCACGCCATTGCTGCCGAGACCAGCGACACCAGTAACCGTCTCATCTCACACCTCCAAATGGACTGCATCTCGCCCGTTCATGCGGGCACGCCCCTGGGTCGGTGCTGATCGCGGTGCCGATGCCCCGCTCGTGTGCGGGCCGCTGTCGGCGTGGGGAACCGGTCGAGATTGTCTGTCGCAACCCGGCGCACCGGTTGATCGACGTTGACGATCGCATGACGTCCGCTCTCATCCGATCTTGAACGGCGCGGAGTGTGTGACCGGGTCGCCGCTCGCGACGAAGTCGAGCGTGTAGGAGCCGGTCGCGTACCCGGTCGTCTTCAGGTTGTACCGGTAGCCGATGGTTCCCAAGGTGTCGAACGCGAAGCTCGTCGTGCCGCCCGGGGATGTCGGGGCGAGCGTGGTGCCCGTTCCGGTGTTGGTGACCATCTTGGCTGTGACGGTGATCGTCGCGCTGGAGACGTTGTTGCCGTAGTAATCCTCGAGCGCGACCTTGATCGGTACAGTGCTGCCGCTCGTGGCCTGCCGGGTGGTGTCGTACAGCGTCGCGATCTTGTAGCTGACCATGTACGAGCACACCTTCGAGGCCGTGTTGCCGGCCTTGTCGCTCGCTGTGAGCGTGGCCGTGAAGCCCCCGACCTTGGCGGTCGAGATCGGCGTGCTCGCGGTCGGGCTGGCGACGCCCGAGATCGCGTCGGTGACGGTGCCGTCAAGCGTGTTGATCGGCTGGTTTAGAAGGAACGATCCTGTAAGGCAGGTGATCACGGGCGGGGTCGTGTCGACCCGGAAGCTCACCGGCAACGGCGTCGATCCCGGCCCGGCGCCGCGGTTACCCGCGCCGTGGAGGCCTTGGTCGGCGCCGTCGCTCGCCCGGCAATCGAGCTGATGAACGCCATCGGCCAAGCTGCTGGACAGCGACAGGTCGCTCGCCGAGGTCGGCCCGCTGAAGCCGATCGGGAGGCTCGCGGCGCCGTCGAGGCAGTCGAGCGCATCGATCCCCGTGGCGTACTTATAGTCCTCGGCGCTGACGTCGACCTTGAGCTGGTGCCCCTGCCCGCCGAGGGTCGCGGCGTTGTACCAGCCGCTCGCGGCCGTGCTGGTCTGCGAGGAGATCGTGACGACCGGCGCCGTGCGGGCGTACTCGTCGAACGCGATTGCGTCGCGGACGAGGTCGAAATGGATTCGCACCCTATACGAGCAACTCGTTGGGTTGCTGCACTGCACGGTCGCCTGCTGGTCCGGTGTCAGCGGGCAGTTGCTGCGGTCTGAGCCGCTGCACGCGCTGGCTTCGGCCAAGGGGATGCCGACAGCGTACGTGTAGTCGGTCACCTCGAAGAAGTTCAGCGCGAGGATGTTGACGTTCTCGGGGCGGTGCTGAGCGAAGCACGAGCCGGTCAGCGCTGCGGAATCGCCACAGCCGAGCACGGCCGGGCCGACGTACTCGTTCGACCCGTGAAGACCCACGGCTTCGTCGTACAGGCTGCCCCTGCCCCCGTCGCTGGCGATCGTCCCCCCGTCCGGAGTTGTTTGTAGGAACTGGACGAAGAAGCGCTTGAAACGGACCCCCAAGCCGGTGTCGCGACCCGAGTCGATGTATGTCGGGCGGTTGGTGAGCGTCTCGATCGCGCGGTCCCGGGTGTCGCCGATCGTGTCGACGTTGGCAAAGCAGCTCGGGAAGGCTGCCTCGAGTGTGCATCTATCGCCATGCGAAGTCGGCGCGGGACCATCGGCCCGGCCCCACAGCAGCGGATGGCGGTCGTAGAACGCGAGGTCCAGCTGCGGAGACGGCTGCAGGCACGGGGATGTCGGGAAGCAGTCTTGGGGAGGCGTTGAGCTGTCGTTCTCGAAGTTGACGATCACGTTGCCGAGGTGCTGGTCGCGGATCTTGCGCAAGGTGAGGTCATCGGCGCAGGTGCCCTGATCCTTGGCACCGTTGCAATACTGCGGCGGGATCAGCAGCGAGCCACAGCCGGCGTCGCCCGGCGTGCAGCCCTGCGGCACCGTAAAGGCTTGCTCGATCTGCTGGGCCTCGAGGTCTGGGTTAACGAGGAACGCGTGGTTGAAGTCCAGGAAGACGACCTCGCCGGGGTGCTGATCGACGAACTGGCGCGTTTGGTCGAGGATGTCGGCCACCGGTGCGTCCTCTAGCGCGTGGCAGGTGACCAGGTCCTGGTGAAACGTTGCTGGGTCGTAGGACACCGGGCGCCCCAAGCTGGTGACGACGCCGTGGCCGCAGACCCGGAGGTCGAAGTAGCGGATCCCGCGGCTCAGCTCCTGCGCGGCGCTCTCCGTCTCGGCCTGCGCGTACGCGCCGCAAATGCTGATGTCGTCGCCGCAATGAGCGGAGTTGTTGTCGTTCGAAACGACCGACGTTTGCCCGTATGTGCCCATGTCGTGCGTTCCGGGGATCGTCAGCTCGGTCAGCGGCACGTCGGCGATATCGCTTCCGAGGTCGTGCATCCAGCTTGAGGTCGCGACGAGCTTCGCCGGCCGCGAGAACGTGTCGCCGGCCGAGTTGTGGAAGTCCGCGCGGAACGCGTGGCCCAGGTCTTGCGAGCCGGGGTCGAAGTGCAACGTCGGAGCGGTCGCGCCGGGGATCTCCGTCCACGGGCCGCCGCGATCGGGGGCCTGCTCCCATTGCACCGTCGGGGTCGGCGTGCCATCGGCTGCGGCCGTGAACGACGCCACCTGGCCCGGGTCCGGGTCGGTCACGAACGCGATCTCCGGCTGCTTGGTGATGTTCGGCGCGGAGTCGGCCCACGCGGGCGCCGGGCCCAAAGCCGCGAGCAGCGCGATGCCGACCGATGCCGCGAGCCCGGTGAGGCTCGCGCGCACCGGCCGGCGGGGCGCGAGGCGGTTGGTGGTGAGCGACGGTGGACGCTGGCGTGTCATCCCGGTTATCCCTTTGGCTGTCGCGGTCCCTGACCCTGGACGGGTCAGCCCTGACCCTGGACGGGTCAGCCCTGACCCTTGATGTGGTCGATGACGTGTTTGAACTCGGTGGGTGAGAAGTCGACGTATTCGGTGTCCTCGAGCGCTTCGGGCGCGTGGCCGGGTGCCCAGTAGAACGCCTGGCCGGCCTCGTAGACCTCGGCGCCGTTGCGGGTGTGCATCTTCACGCGCCCCTTGGGCAGGTACCCCCAGTGCGGGCATTGGCAGAGGTCGTCGGGGAGGCCTTTGGTGGCGGGGCGCAGGTCGGCGCCGGCGGGGAGGGTCACGAATCCGGCGCTGATGCCACCGCCGAGTTCCTGTAGGCGGACCTCGACGCCGTCGCCTGCGATCGCGATCGGTGCCTCTTCTCGAGTGGTTGCTCTCATCGTTCCTCCAGTGGTTTGGGTGTTTTGGATTTGAGCGATCAGAGGGTCGCGGACGGGTCTTCCTGAAACCTTCCTCGTGTACGCTGCGTTCGGGACCGAAGACATGGCGTCCGAAGCGCATGAGAGCGGGATCCGGATCGAGTTACTCGGCCGGTTCGGTGTCTGCGCCGGCGAAGGGGACGTGGTGGATGGGTGGCCGGGTCGTCGCGCCGGCGAGCTGGTGGCGTTGCTGGCGCTGGCGGAGGGGCATCGCCTGACGCGCGATCAGGTGATCGAGGCGTTGTGGCCGCATCTGGGTGTGCGGGCGGGTGCGGCGAACTTGCACAAGGCTGCGCATCACGCCAGGCAGGCGCTCGCTAGCCCCGACGCGATCGCGCTCGGGGCGGGCAGGTCGCGCTGTTCGCCTCGCGGGTGGTGGAGACCGACGCGGAGCGGTTCGAGTCCAAGGCTCGGGCGGCGCTGGCCGGGAACGACCCGGCGGCGTGTGCTGAGGTCGCCTCCGGGTACACGGGCGATTTGCTGCCGGAGATGCTGTATGAGGGGTGGACGCAGGCGCCGCGGGAGCGTCTGCGGTCACTGTTTGTGGAGCTTTTGCGCCGCAGCGGTCAGTGGGAGCGGCTGGTGGAGGTCGAGCCGACCGATGAGCCGGCGTGCCGGGAGTTGATGCGCCGGGAGCTTGTGAGCGGCAGCCGCCCTGGGGCGATCCGCGCCTACGGCCGGTTGCGCAGCGCGTTGCGCCGGGAGCTGGGGATCCTGCCGAGCGCAGAGACGCAAGCGATCTACGACGAGTGCGTCGCGGGGTTGATGGTCGCCGAGCCCGATCTCGTCGGTCGCGAGCTCGAGCTCGCGAGGGCCACGGCCGTGCTTCGCTCCGAGCCTGCCGCCGCGCGTGGCGCGCTGGTGGTGCGTGGTGTGGCGGGGATCGGCAAGACGGCGTTCTGCCGAGAGCTGGCGATCGTCGCGAAGGCCGAGGGTTGGAAGGTGATCGCTGTCGAGGTGACCGAGGCCGCCGCCCCGTATGCGCCGATCGCGAGCGCGATCGAGCAGCGGGTCGCCGCTGATCGCGGGTTGCTCGAGGCGGTCGGTGGCCGCGGTCGGTCGGTACTGGCCGAGCTGACCTCGGTCGCTGGGCCAGCCCACGCGCTCGGGCGGCCGCTGACGCGCCACGAGGTGATCGGCGCGTTTCGCCGCCTGCTGCTGGCCGCCAGCGATGGCGCTCCGGTCGCGGTAATCGTCGATGACGCGCATCTCGCCGACGAGGCCACGATCGACCTGTTGATGCACCTCGGGTCGCTCGGCGGGGGCGCGGTCCTGGCTGTGCTCGCGTACCGCCCCGAGCCCTCACGTGAGGCGCTGATCCGGGGAGTGCAGCGGCTGGCGCGCGGAGGCAACGCCGTCGAGATCGATCTCGGACTACTCGACCATGAGGACGCGGCGAGGCTGGTGGCGGCGGGCGCGGCGACGCCGCGGACTCGTGAGGTGATGGATCGGATCGTCGAGCTCGCGGAGGGCAACCCGTTCCTGACCCTCGAGCTGGCCCGTAGCACGGTTGCGGGTGTCCCGGCGCTGCTTCCGACCGCCCGTGACGCGTTCGCCTCGAGGTTTCTCGACCTTGACCAGGACACGGCGGCGATGCTGGGGCGGCTCGCGGTCGCCGGCGACGAGCTCGATCCCACCAGCGTCGTGACGCTGACCGGTCTCGCTGAAGCCGACGCGTTCGCGGTGCTCGACCGCGCGCTCGACGCTGGGATCCTGGTTGTCTCCGGCGGGCGCTACCGCTTCCGCCACGAGCTGGTGCGCCAGACGCTGGTCGAGCGGCTCACGCCGCACCAGCTGCTCGCTGTCCATCGCGAGATCGCGGGGCGGCTGGCGGATGCCGGCGCGGCGCCGGGTCTGATCGCCCGTCACTGGCTTGCCGGCGCCCGGGGTGATGAGGCGAGCGGCTGGCTGTTGGCCGCGGCACGTCAGGCCGTGGGACTCGGGGCGTATCGCGATGCGCTCGCGCACCTGGCAGCGCTGCTCGATCACCAGCCAGACCACGGCGAGGCGCTGTCGTTGCGAGCAGAAGCGCTCGACGCGATCGGCGACAGCGGTGCGCCCGCGGCGTACGGCGCCGCCGCGCGCGTCGCCGACCGGTCCGCCGCGCACGAGCTGCGGGCCAAGCAGGCACTCGCCCAGATCAAGCTCGGCGATCCGCCCGGCGGCCTGCGGCTCCTCGAAGGCGTCGAGCCCGACACGGTCCAGGGGCGCCTGGCGCTCGCGCTCGCGCTCTGCGGTGCCGCGGCGCTCGGGTTCGGCGACCCCGAGATCGGCGCGGTGAAGGCCGCCGAGGCGCGCCGATTGGCGCTGCAGTCCGGCGACTCCGCCGCACTGGTCGTCGCCTCGTGGGCGCACGCGGCCGCCGCGCATGCCCGCGGGGAGCTACGCGACAGCGTGCGAGCCGACCTGCGCGACACGCAAGGACTGCCCGAGCTGGCCGTCAGCATCTTCGACGGTCAGCTATGCATGACCCAGCGACTGCTGTACGGTGCCCGACCCTACGACGACGTGATCGCGTTCGCGGACTCACTGGAAGCAGAGGCCGACCGGCTCGGTGCCGCGCGCGGCCGCGCGTTCGCGGTCACGATCCGCGGCGAGGCGAAGCTGCTCGCCGGACAGCTCGACGACGCCGACCACGACCTCGCCGCGGGAGCGGCCCTTCACCGCGAAATCGGGGCCGCGACCGGCGAGGCATTCGCGGTGCAGCGCCGAGCCCAGATCGCGCTTTATCGCGGCCAGCAACCGCAGGCCGTCGCGCTCCTCGACGAGGCGCTCGCGATCGCCCGCGAATCCGACGTCGGCTTTCACCTCTTCGATCGCATCTACGGAACCCGAATCATCGCCGCCACCGACCCACAATCCGCGCTCGCCGCCGTCGAGGAAGCCGAAGCCGCCGTCCACGGCCCGGTCGAGACCTGCCCCGGGTGCAGAATCACGCTCGCCGTCCCGGCCGCGATCGCCGCAGCCCGCGCCGGAGACCTCGAGCGCGCCGAGCGATGGCAACAACTCTCCGAATACCTGGCCACCGTCGTGATGCGTCTCCCCGCATGGGACGCCGCGCTCGCCGAAGTCAAAGGCCACCGCGCGCAAGCCGGCCACGATACGGCCACGGCCATCAGCTGTTTCCGAGCTGCGGCCGAGGGCTTCCGCGCCGCCGGCCAACCGTTCGACGAGACCCGCTGCACAGCATTCGCGGCCGGCGTCGCCGCCAGCTAGTCTCGCGCTGACGCGGCGCGTGCTTCCTCTCCGCGAGCAGCAGCCGCGGGCCTTGCTGCTCTCGTCGCTGCTTTGGACGACAGCACGAGCGACGGTTGCCCGTCGGCGGACGCCTCCATCGTCGCGCGAATGCAGAAGGGCATGAGCGACCCTGCTCGCGCGTCGAAGCGGAGGCCTCCCATGGATCGGAACAGCCGCGCCCGATCAGCGAGGTGACCGTTGACAGGCTCAGCCGTTACATGTAACGTCGTCGCATGTCTTCGACTCGTGATCGCGTGCGGCAACACCGGGAGCGTTTGCGCCGCCAAGGGCTACGGCCTGTGCAGATCTGGGTGCCGGATGTTCGCGCGCCGCAGTTCATCGCCGAGGCGCATCGGCAATCCATCGCGATCGCGACCAGTGAAGGGGAGGCCGACGACCAGGCGTTCGTCGACGCGATCTCCGTTCCCTTGGACGCCGACGACGAACAACCGCCGTCTGCGTGACGCGCGGCGACATCTACACGGCCGCAGCCCGAGGCGCCTACACCGGCAAGCCACGACCGGTCGTCATCGTCCAGGACGACCGCTTCGACGCGACCGCGTCCGTCACCGTCTGTCCGTTCACGACCAATCCGGTTGACGCTCCGCTGGTCAGGATCCCGATCAAGCCATCGGAAGACAACGGGCTTGACCGGCCGAGCAGCCTCATGGTCGACAAGATCACCACTGTGCCGAGGTCCGGCCTGGGGGAGCGACTCGGCCGCCTCCGCGACGACGAACTCGTGCAGCTGAACCGATCGTTGGTGGTGTTTCTCGGACTAGCGTCGGTCCCGCAGGCCTGAACCACGCCAGCAGCCCTGCTTCGCTCAAACGACGCGTATCTCGCCGGTCCGACGGTCGCGTCCAGTTACCGCTGTAAATACGCTCGCGGTTTAGGTTCCCGGGGTGAGTCTAGGCGGCGGTCACCTCCTGGTCGAGCGTGTCGGGGTCGGCTTGGTGGTACTTGATGCGGTAGAGGTGTTGGCGGTCGACGTCGGTGAACGTCGCGCCGTTGCTGGCGTGGCTGAAGAACAGGTCGAGCACTGCCCAGACGAGCGAGAGGCAGCTGGTCTCGCCGGGGAACCGGCCCATCACTTTCGTGCGCCGGCGGACCTCGCCGAGCGATCTCTCCAGGAGATTGGTTGAGCGCCACCGTTCGCGGTGTCTGAGCGGGGTAGCGCAGGTGCACGACGAGCGCGTCGAGGTCCTCAGCGAGGCAGCGGGCGGCCGACTCGTAGCCGCGATGCTCGAGTTCTGAGATGAGGACCTGGAGGCGGAGCTTGCCGTCCTTGACACTCGTGGCGTCGGTGAGCGCTGACCAGTAGTTGAAACGGATCCGATCGTGTTCTGACTTGGGCAGCTTGGCTATGAGATTGCGCAGGCGGTGAACGGCGCAGTGTTGACGATCGGCGCGCGGCCAGACCTCCTCGATTGCTGAGATCAGCCCGGGCGCGCCGTCGGTGACGACCAGGCGTGGGGCAGCGAGCCCGCGGCTGGTGAGGTCGCGGCCGAGCTCGAGCCAGTCCTCCTTGGACTCGCGCATCCCCAACCGCACGGAAACCAGCTCCCGGTGGCCGTTTTCGGTGATTCCCCAGGCGCAGATCACGCCTTCCTTCGGGCCGCTCGGGCGGACGGGCAAGTAGATCGCGTCGAGGAACAGGACGACCAGATGGACTTCGTAGAGCGAGCGGCGACAGAACGCTTGGAACCGCTCGCGAAGCTCCGCGCAGATCGTGGCCAGCGTCGACTTCGAGGTCTTCCCGAGCCCGGCCTCCTCGCACAGCGACTCGACGTCGCGCATCGATAGGCCGCGGACGAACCCGCCGATGATCAGCGCCTTCAGCGGGTCAGTGCGCAGCAGCCGCTTGCAATGCCACTTCGGGAACAGCTTCGAGACGAACGGAATCGCCGCCTCCCGTGCCTGCGGGATCTCGATCCGCAACTCACCCTCCGCGGTCTGCAGATGCCGCGGGCGGAACCCGTTGCGCTTCCCCGGCCCGGCCTCGGGCTTGCGCTCATAGCGAGCGCGACCCAACCAGGTGTCGAACTCCTCCTCGACCGCCCGCTGGATGATCAACCGGGCGCCGAGCCGACCGAGCTCGGACAGCATCTTCTGCGGGTCATCGACCAGCCCCCGCGACAGCAGCTTGTCGATGCTCGCTTGTATCTCCGCCGATGCCGGTACGGTGCGTCTCACGGCGTAGGCCTCCTTCATCGTCTGTCAGGACTTGAGGGAACCTACGCCGTCGCTACGACGGCACCCGACGCGTATTTACAGCAACTCTTGGACGCGACCTCCGACCACCGCGCACCTCGCAGTCGCCAGGAGGAGGGCCGGCGCTCGGTCTGCCGCTCGGGTCACGGTGCGTATTCAGGCGCGCTCCAAGCGCACCCCACAGGTCGGCGATGCTGCCGGTCGCAACGCGCGAAAAGCACTCGTCCCAGCAACCGTGCGAGAGCGCTGCTTCCCATGCGATCCGACAGTGGCCAGACCCTGGCCGAAACCGGGGAGAGATCTGAGTGCTCACGCCGACCTCGACGTCTCGATGCTGTCGGTGTTGACGTCCGGCGACGTCCCGCTGCGACACGCCCTCCTTCGTTGCCGTTCTGATCTCGGCCCCCCACCGCACTCACCCCACGATCTCGGCCTTCTCTCATGGGTCGACACCGATGCCCGAGGTTGTGCACCGTTAGGCGCCTGCCGTCAGGTCCGATCGCGACCCCCGGCGCGTCTAGCGGAGTGGGACGTGCTTAGGGCTCCGTGAAGAGCTCGACCCTTGCCCGCAGCCGTTGACCGGCGCAAAGGACCGATCGAGCGATCATGAGAACGTGCCCAATATGCAGGCACTTCAGAAAACGGGAGCGACGGGACTCGAACCCGCGACCTCCGGCGTGACAGGCCGGCGCTCTAACCAACTGAGCTACGCCCCCCTGAACTGCGGGGAGCCTCAGTATGCCAAGCCGGCACCCACAGCGTCTACGGGTCGCCCAGCACCCGGGTGCGTAGCCATTCGTTGCAGAAGACCCCGCGCGGGTCAAGCTCCTGACGCAATCGCCGGAAGTCATCCAGGCGCTCGTAGGCGGGCGCGATCGTGTCGGCCCGCGCGGTGAAGAGCTTGGCCCAGTGCGGCCGCGCGGAAAACGGGGCCAGCGCTGCCTCAACCTCGCGCAGGACACTCTCGACCGCCTCCTGCGAGCGCTTCCAGGTGAAGTGAAGCGCCATCGACCGGCACTGGTAATGCGGACTCAGCCAGAGCTCATCGCCGGCGATGGTGCGAAGCTCGCTGATCAGCAGCCAGGGCCGGATGCGCGCCGCCAGCGGGCGAAGGGCTTCGATCGCCGCCACCCCGTGCTCGCGAGCGACGAAGAACTCGGACTGAATCTCCTCGCCGGAACTGGGGGTGAAGCCGCTGCGGAAATGGGGCAGGCGCTCGGACCACGGCCCCGGGATCCCGCACTGCTCAGTGCTGTGGACCGGGTCGGCACCGGGGATCGGGTGCCGGGGACCGCTCGCCGCAGCGGCGCCGAACAGCTCGTCTTGGTAGGTCGGGTCGCCCCGATCGACCCGGTTCTTGACCCACACCTGGTCGGTCCGCTCGCCGAAGCGATGAAACACGCTGACGCTCTCCCCGGCCGCCGTGATCGCGTCGAAGTGCTCATACAGCGCCTCCCACTCGAGCGCCTCGAACACCTGCTGGCGGACCTCGTAGTAGGGCTCCACCGACAGGGTCAGCCGGGTCACGATCCCGAGCGCCCCCAGTCCCACCACTAGACCCTCGAAATCGGGATCACCGCAGCGACGGCGGAGCAGCTCACCGGCCCCCGTGATGAGCTCGACGCCGGTCACCGCGGTCGCCAGGTTCCCGTTTTGGTCCCCGGAGCCGTGGCTGGCCGTGGCGACCGCGCCCGCGACCGAGATGTGCGGAAGCGAAGCCAGGCTGTGGAGCGCCATCCCCTCCCGGTTGAGCGCCTCGGCCAGCCGCGCGTAGGTGACGCCGGCCGGGACAGACACGGTGCCGGAGGCGCGGTCGACCGAGATCCCGCCCGGCAGGCCGTCCAGCGAGACCAGCGCCTCGGCGTCCCCTATAGCGGTGAACGCATGCCGCGAGCCGAGCGCCCGCACACTCCGAGCGTCGGCGACCAACTGCTGGACCTGGTCGACGGTCGAGGGCCGATACAGCTCGGCCGCCCGGTAGACGTAGTTGCCCGACCAGTTGGTTTCCCTGATGACTCGACGCACCCCACCAATCTATGCCCCGGCGGGCGACGGGTTGGTCGCAACTTTGCGTCCCGGCACGGGTTTGAGCCTTTCGCAAGCGGTCACTCGACGCCTCGTGCTCAACCCGGCCGTGTGTGCGGGAACGGCGATGACCGACGGCGGGGATTCTCAAGCGAGGTCCCCGCCGTACTTTTATCCGGTTCGGCTCAGCGCCGAAGTTGCAGTGGGGGGCACCCATCCTCCGAACCCCCGCTCGAGCTCGAGCGCGACGGCGATCGAGACGTGGTCACGGCCCACCCCCGCCGCGACCTGGACGCCGAGCGGCAGGCCGGCCACTGAGAGCCCGAGCGGTACCTCGGTGACGGGCACTCCGGCCAGGTTGAAGATCGCCGAAGGAGTCAGCAGCCACGGTCGCCCGACCGTACGTCCGTGTCGCGGCGCCGTGCGGGGGTGGGCGGGATGAAGCATGACTCCGTCCCCGATCAGCTCGCGCAGCTCGTCGGAGAGTTCGGCTGCGTGGGCAAGTAGGCGCGCGACCCTCCGCGAGCCGTCCAGCGGCGGGAGCATCTCGGGCAGCAGCGCGAGCCGGGTCGCTAGGGTGTGCGGGCTTCTCCGGCGTACCAGGCCGAGCCAGCCGAGTGGGGCTGCCCCCGCCTCCAGCAGCAACTGCGTCGTGGACTGGTCAGACCCCGCCTGGAGCGCGGCCAGGAACGGCAGCAACGCTGCCCGCCACGAGCGCAGAGTGACTCGCTCGAGCTTCGCGCCCGCGCCGGCCAATGCGCCCGCCGCCCGTTCACGGGCGTCCTGCAGCTCACGGCTGACCGGCCACCGTGTGGTGGCCTCGGGCAGCACCACCCGCAACCCTTCGATCGACACCGATGTCGGGTCGCCGATCACGGCCGCCCGCGCGAAGCGATCCTCGCCATCGGGTCCGGCGATGATCCGAAGCACCACGATCAGATCCTCGGCGTGGCGTGCCAGCGGCCCTACGCCGAGCATCCGGCCGCTCTCGCCCGTGCTCGGTGGATACATACCGGTATTGGGAACCAGGCCGGCGGACGGCTTGTGTCCAAACACGCCGCAGAACAACGCTGGGACCCGGATCGAGCCCGCGATGTCCGAGGCGAGTCCGAACGGTGAGCCCCCGGACCCGACCGCGGCCCCCTCGCCACCCGAGGATCCGCCGGCGGTGCGGCGGAGATCGTAAGGATTGCGGGTTTGACCGTAGAGGCGATTGGAGGATTCGATCCACAGCGTGAGCTCGGAGGTGTTGGTCACCCCGAGGGGAATCGCGCCCGCGGCGATCAGGCGGCTCACCGCGGGGGCGCTGACCTGCGGGCGCAAATCGGCGCGAGCCACTACTCCCGCGGCTTGGGGCATCCCGGCCAAGGCGATCGACTCCTTGACCGTGAACGGGACGCCGAGCAGCGGTGGCAGCTCATCATCGGCTGCCGCGGCCCCGACCAGCTCATCCACCACCGTCGCCTCATGGCGCGCAGTCTCGAACCGATCAGCCACGATCGCGTTGATGCCCGGCGCCATGCGTTGGTGCAGCGCGATGTGCGCTTCGACGACGTCGCTGGCGGTCAGCTCGCGGCGGCGGATCGCCCCGGCGAGGTCGACCGCCGAGCGCGTGGTGACGGTCGTCACCGCCGGGACCAGATCAGGCGCATAACCGTGTAGGTGAAGTGCTCGTAGCGCTCTGGCGAGAATCGCTCGGCATCGGTCAGCACCATCCGTCCCGCCTCCTCGCTGAGGCGAAGGATTGCGCGTGCGCATATCTCCACGTCGAGGTCGGCCGGGATCCGGGAGCGGTCCATCGCCCACCGGACCAGCTGCTCGAGTCGTGCCAGCACCTGCGCCCGGTTGGTCTCGACGTGGTCACGCACAATCGCCGGAGTGCCCTCGAGGGGCAGCAGGATGATCCGCCAGGTGTCAGGCCGGCTCGCCACCGCGTCGAGGAACCGGCGCACGCCGAGCGCGAACAGCTCAGCGGGATCGTCACCGGTGGGCGCCTCGGGCACGATCTCGGCCAGCTGGTCCAGCGCATACTTCTCCTCGCGCTCGACCAGCGCCCGCAACAGCTTGCCGAGGTTCGGGAAGTGGTCGTAGATGACCGGCCGCGTGACCCCGGCGGTGCGCGCGATCGCCTCGATCGAAATTCCCTCATAGCCCTGCTCGACGATCACGCTGAGCGCCGCGTCGATCAGCTGCTCGCGACGCTCCTGCGGTGGTAGCCGCGGGGCGTATCGGCGGCGCGGCTTCGGGGTTGCGTCCGAAGGCTGAGGAGGAGGCATCCGGTGGCGCGCAAGGCTACCACGCTCGATCGGTTGACCTACACCTGTGTAGGTTCATCGGCGGCCGTCGCACGCTACGTTCGCGAGATGCAGCCGGTGTTCGATGGACACAACGACGCACTCACGTGTGCGGATCATGCGGGGATCGCCGCCGGCCGCCCCCAGGGTCATCTCGATCTGCCCCGGATGCGCGAGGGTGGGCTGCGGGGCGCGATCTTCGCCGTCTGCACGCCGTCCGTGAATGAGCGCTGGGAGCGGATTCCACGCGACGATGGAGTGCTCGAGTTCGAGCTCGCCGCAGAGGTCCCATACCGTGATGCATCGGCCTTCGCCGCCGCAGCCGCGGGCCGGTTGCTGGCCCTCGAGCGCGCCGGTCAGGTGCGGGTCGCGCGCAGGGGTCGAGATCTGGACGCCGCTCGCGACGACGGCGGCCCACCCGCAGCGGTCCTGCACCTAGAGGGCGCGGAGGCGATCGATCCCGACCTGGAGTCGCTGGAGCTCTGGCACGGGGCCGGGCTGCGCTCGCTCGGACCGGTGTGGAGCCGGCCGAACCGGTTCGCCCACGGCGTGCCGTTCATCTCGCCCTCGTCGCCCGACACCGGCCCGGGCCTGACGGCGGCCGGTCGCGCCCTGGTCAGACGATGCGCCGAACTTGGCATCCTGATCGATCTCAGCCACCTCAACGAGGCCGGGTTCTGGGACGTGGCAGGACTTGACCCCGGCCCGCTGGTGGCGTCGCACTCCGCCGCGCACGCGCTCTGCGCTGCGTCGCGCAACCTCACCGATCGGCAGCTCGATGCGGTCGCCGCATCCGGCGGCTTGGTCGGGATCGTGTTTGCGTGCCAGTTCCTGCGCGAGGACTTCGCCGACGATCCGCGGACCCCGCTCGAGCTGATCGTTCGCCACGCCATCTATGTGGCGGAGCGAATCGGCGTGGCTCATGTGGGCCTGGGGTCGGACTTCGACGGGGCGACGATCCCGGCGTCGCTGGGCGACGCCGCCGGGGTCCCGCGCCTGCTCGGCGCGCTGGCTCAGGCCGGATTCAGCGACGACGAGGTGGCAGCGATCGCGTGGGGAAATTGGCGCCGCGTGCTGGGCGCGTGGTGGGGCGAGGACTAGCGTCTGCGCTTGGAGCGTCCGCCCCCGTTGGCGGTCAGGCGGGCCAACGTGTCCTCGTCCCACCGATGGGTGCGGAGCAGCCGGTAGCGCTCGGAGCTGATGCGCATGTACGCCTCGGTCTCGGTCTGGGCGCCGATCAGATCGGCCTCTTTCAGCATGTGCACCACCGGGCGGTATTCGTTCTCGAGCCATAGGAAGGCGCTCTCGCGGCGGCTGATCGGTTCGCCGCGATCCTGGGCGGTGCGAAATCCCCACGCCTCCACGGCTTCTGCGAGCTTGGCGTAGTCCCAGCTGTCAGTGAGGACGATCTCGCCACGCGCATGGTCGGGCAGAGGCACCCGCTCAAAGAACACGCGCTCGTGGCTCTTGAGCGGCAGCTCGGCGTGTGTGATCGTCTTCTTCGCCCCGACGCGCGTGACCACCTCGGTGATGTAGGCATCGATGTCGGTGCGGCCCAGCGCTCGCGCGACCGAGACTCGGTGATGGCCATCCCGGACGAAATAGATCTCGCCGATCCGGACCAGGTCGACCGGCGGCATCGGCTCGCCCCGGCGCATCGCCGCGGCGATCTGCTCCCACCTCGAGCGCACGCTGGCCGAGGTCGGCCGGAAGCTGCGGTCGAAGTCACGTCCGCGGTCGACGGTGCCGACGATCGCATCGAGCGGCACCACTCCCGAACCCGCGGCATGTTCGCTGACGAACCCGAGCGCGTCGACAACCTCCTCGTAGGGGAGGACCATGCGGACGTCGTCGGGTTCGCCGCGTAGACGGGCCGCCAGCCTGGCCATCGTGGCGCGTCGCCGCGCGCGCAAGAAATCATGCTGCGCGTCGACTCCGGGCATCCCTGTCGAGCGCGGGTCGGGCATGGCGCCCGAGGTTAGCGGCTGTCGGGTGCCTCTTCCTGACCCTGCGCGGGATCCGCCGCGGCGAGGTTGTGCGAGCCACCATTGCCGCCCTGGGCCGGTCCCAGCAGGCTCTTGCCGCTCTCGGGGTCGAACAGATGCAGGTGCTCGCTGTTGAACCACAGCTCGGCCTCCTGGCCCTGGCGCACCTGACTGGCGGCCTCTAGCCGGGCCACGACCTGACTTCCCTCCTGGGTGGGGAGGTCGGCCGCTCCCGCATCGTGGGCGAGCTCCTCGAGCTCCCGCGAGGAGACCTTCTCGGACTCCAGGTTGAAGTAGGCATAGAACTCAGAGCCCATCGACTCGAGCACGCCGATAGTGGTCTTGAAGGTGATCCCTCGCGACTTGTCCCCGACCAGCGCCGCGTCCTCGAAGTCCTCGGGCCTGAGGCCCACGACTACACCTGTGCGGCCGCCGCCCGGACCCGACTCGAGTCGGTTGCGCAGAGAATCGGGAATCGTCAGGTCTCCGATGGGCAGTTTCACCTTGTCGCCGTCGATCTCACCGCCGAGGAAGTTCATCGAGGGAGAACCGATGAAGCCCGCGACGAACAGGTTGTTGGGGTGGCCGTAGAGCTCACTCGGCGGACCGACCTGCTGCAAGACGCCCGCGCGCATGACCGCGATCTGGTCGCCCAGCGTGAGCGCCTCGGTCTGATCGTGGGTGACGTAGATCGTGGTCGTCTCGAAGCGCTGCTGGATTCGCGAGATCTCGGTGCGCATCTGAACCCGCAGCTTGGCGTCCAGGTTCGACAGGGGTTCGTCCATTAGGAAGACGCTTGGGTTGCGCACGATCGCGCGGCCCATCGCCACGCGCTGGCGCTGCCCACCTGAGAGGTTGGCCGGCTTGCGCTCCAGGTGCTGCTCGAGGTCGAGGACCCGAGCCGCCTCATTGACCTTCTTGTCGATCTCCTCCTGCGGAGTCTTGGCGAGCTTGAGCGCGAAGCCCATGTTCTCCCGCACGGTCATGTGCGGATACAAGGCGTAGTTCTGGAACACCATCGCGATGTCACGGTCCTTGGGCGCCTTGTCGTTGACGACCTCGTTGCCGATCTTGAGCTCGCCGGATGAGATGTCCTCGAGCCCCGCGACCATCCTCAACGCCGTGGACTTTCCGCAACCCGACGGGCCGACGAGGATCATGAACTCGCCGTCGGCGATCTCGAGGTTCATGTCCTTGACGGCCTCGTAGCCGTCGCCGTAGCGCTTGGTGATGTGCTCGAGTGATATTTGGGCCATGGCTTCTCCTTATCCCTTGACTGCGCCCGCGGTCAGGCCGGACACGATCCGGCGCTGGAACAGGAGCACGAGAATCATCACTGGAACGGTAACGACGACCGCCGCCGCCGCGATGTCGCCGTATGGCACCGTGAACTGCGATACGCCGGGGAACGAGGAGATCGCCGCGGGCACCGTCTGCGCGCTATTGGTGGAGGTCAGCGAGATCGCGAACACGAAATCGTTCCAGCAGATGATGAACACCAGGATGAAGGTCGTCACGATGCCGGGCGCGGCGAGAGGAACGATCACCTTGCGGAACGCTTGGAAGGGAGTCGCCCCGTCGATCTGGGCCGCCTGCTCGAGCTCCCATGGAATCTCCCGGAAGAACGACGACAACACGAAGATCGACAGCGGCAGCGCAAACGTCATGTACGGGATGATCAATCCCGGCCAGGTGTCATAGAGCCCGATCTGACGCCACAGGTTGTACAGCGGCCCGACCAGCGAGATCTGCGGGAACATCGCCACGCCCAACGACACGGCGAGAATGATCTGCTTGCCGGGGAAGTCGAGCCGGGCGATCGCGTACGCCGCCGCTGACGCCAGCATCACGGCGAGGGCGGTGGAGATCAGCCCGATGCCGATCGAGTTGCGCAATGCGGCTGTGAACGTGCTGGTGTTGAAGATGTCCGAGTAGTTCGCCAGCGTCCACGCGTGGGGGATGAAGCTCCCGTCAGTGGCGGTTGCCGCAGTCTTGAGCGAAAGCATCACGATCCAGACCACAGGCACCAGCGAGACCACGACGACGATGAAGACGGCGGAGGACCAGCCGGTGAGCTGCCGCGCGCGCTGGCTCATGCCTCAGCCCCCCCGGGCGTTGCCCCGGCCCCGAAGCCCTTCATGAATACCAGCGCGATCAGGGCGACGAGCACGAACAGCAGCACTGACACCGCCGAGCCCAGGCCGAGATTGAGCCGGTTGAGCAGCGTCGAGTAGTTGAGCATCGAGATCGACTCGGTTCCCTGGGCGCCCTGGCCGAAGATGTAGATCGTGTCGAAGATGCGGAAGGCGTCGAGCGTGCGGAACAGCAGTGCGACCAGGATCGCCGGCTTCATCAGCGGGAGGGTGATCCGGACAAACCGCTGCCAGGTGCTGGCTCCGTCGACCTTCGCCGCTTCGAGCAGCTCGTCGGGCACGAGGGCGAGGCCGGCGAGCAGCAGCAGCGCCATGAAGGGGGTGTTCTTCCAGATCTCGGCGATGATGATCGCCACGTAGAGACCGAAGCTGTGGCTCAGCGGATCGCTGCTCAACCCGAGCAGCTTCGGGATCCAGCCGCTGTTGAGCGAGAACGCCAGCTGCCACGCGTAGGCGGACACGACCGCGACGATCCCGTACGGAATCAGCGCGACCCCCCGCACCAGCCCCCGCGCGAAGATCACCCTGTGCATGACCAGCGCCAGGCACATACCGAGCACGAACTGGATCGAGACCGTGATCACGGTGATGATCACCGTGTGAAACACGTCCTGCCACCAGACCGATGCGCTGAGCACGTGACCGTAGTTGGACAGGCCGATGAACTTGTTCTGGCTGGGGAAGCGCAGATCCGATCGCTGCAGGGAGAGGATCACCGCGTCGATGATCGGATAGGCGGTCACGGCGAGCATCACGAGCGCCGCCGGGCCGACGAGCATTGCCGCCAGGCGCCGCTCGGCGCGTGTCCGCTCGGTCAGGTGGCGTCGCTTGGGCGGCACGGCGGCGCTCGGGGCGGTGACGGCTCCCGTGCTCATAGCAGCGCCGCCGATGAGAGTGACGACTTGATCTCGCTGCTCAGCTTGCTCACGACGCTGTTCGGAGCGATCCCCGAGGTCGGAGAGAGCGCCTTCTGGATCGCCAGCGTGACATCGGCATAGGCCGGCGTCTGCGGCCGCAGACCGTAGGTCTCAAGCTGGGTCTTGATCAGATCATGGAAGGGATAGGCCTTGTCGAATGCGGGATCGCTGTAGATGCTCGTGGCGACGGGGGCGAGACCTCCCTTGATCGCGTCGGTCTTCTGATTGGCCGCCTGGATCAGGCATTTGACGGCCGCGAAGGCGAGCTGGGGGTGCGGGGAGTGTGAGGAGATCCCCAGGTTGTAGCCGCCGATCGAGACGTGCGGAGCCAGGCCTGGGACCACCTTGGGGAACGCCGCGTACCCCATCACCTTGAAGACCTTGGGGCCGGTCTTCTGAGCGGATTGCCACACGAACGGATAGTTGATCTCGAACGCCGCCTTGCCCTGGTCAAACGCCGTGTCCGCCTGGCCCTCCTGGGCCACGTTGAGCGACGGATCGGCTGCCGGGGACGTCGCAACCTGGTGCATGAGCGATGCCCCTACCTTGGCCGGCTGGCCGATCACCACTTTGTTGTTGCCGGTGATGATCTGGCCGCCCGCCGAATTGACCATCGAGTTGAACCATACGGTGAGACCCTCGTACTGCGCGCCTTGCTCCTCGATGAAGTGGGGCTTGCCCTGCTTGGCGAGCTTGATCGCGTCGGCGATCATCTGGCTCCAGGTCTTGGGTGGGCCGCCGAACTGCTGGACCAGATCCTTGCGGTACCACAGGAGCTGGGTGTTGGAGTTGATCGGTATGGCCCAGAGCTTGCCCTGATAGGTGGCGGTCTTGACCGGACCGGGCAGATCCTGGCTGCGGATCTGGGCCGCCAGCGAGTCGGGCACCGGCTGGATCCACTTGGCGGCGGCGAACTCGGCCGTCCAGTCGACGTCCATCGCCAGGATGTCGATCGACGGGTCATTCGCGGCCAGCCGACGCACCAGCGATACCCGCTGCCCATCCGAGGAGGTCGAGAGGAAGTTGATGTTGATCGTGTACTTGCCGCCCGAAGCGGCCGAGCAGTCCGCGGCGGCCTTGGCGAAGGACCCGGAGGGCTCCGGGAATACGTACCAGTTGAGCGCCACCGACCCCTTGCTGGAGGAGCCGCACGCGGCCAAGACCAGTGCGGTGGCGGCTATTCCCAAGATGGCACCGATGTGGCGCAAGTCCGAGTCCTCTCCTCTCTCCGGTCGGACCTCTCAACCCGACGGGCGAATCGTACCCCGGCGGCCGCGTCCGTAATCAAGTTGCATTTCGCGAGTGCTTTTCACTCCTTTCCGGCGTGGCTCCGATGTCGATCGGAGCACAGTGGGCGCAGCAATTCCAGTCGAATGGGGCTGGAAGACCGCGCAGGCGATGATCGTTCTGGCGCCAGTCACGGTTGACGTGGCGTCCGATCACGACGGCGGCGACCACTCCGGCCCCTGACGCCTTCAGGGCGGCTGCCGCGCTCTGCGCGTTGGCGCCGGTGGTCCACGTGTCGTCGATGAGCAGGACCGAACTGTTACCGAGGTCGCGGACCGCCTCGTACTTGTCGGCGCTGAAGGCGCGGGGGTCGACGTCCACGGTGGAGCGGCGCAGCAGTCGCTCATGGCGCTCACGAGTTGGGGCCGAGAGCTCGCCCACGACGCGCCGCAGCGGATGCACCCGGTCAAGCGCCCGGAAGCTCGATGGCACGGTGGTGACGAGATCGAATCTGGCCGTTCCGGCCTGGCGCGCGATACAAGCCTCATGCGCCTGCAGGTGGCGCCACAGGACCGCCGCCAACTCGATCGTGAAGCGATCGGCTATCGGGCGCGGCTCGCGCTTGTAGCCGGCCAGGGCGAGATGTAGCTGCTCATGGGCGACGCTGTAGGAGATCGGCGCGACCACATCCAGCCACTGCTCACCGTGGGTGCAGGCGTAGCAGCGGTCGTAGCCCGCGGTCAGGTTGAAGCAGATCCGGCACACCCCTGGCCCGCGGCGGGGGCCGATCATGAAGTTCCCGTACAGCGCGGTCAGCTCGGCGACCGATGGCATTACGCGGCTAGGCAGTGAGCGCGCCGGCAGCGAGCATTCCGCGGAGCTTGGCCGTGATCTCGTCGGGCGAGTCGATCACATGCGTTCCCGGACGCTGAGAGAAGTCCCGCGCCCACGGCTCGGAGAGGAGCGCACGAGCCAGAAACACCGAGCGTCCGTGCCCGAGCGCGAGCCGGGCCTGGATCCGAGCGCCGCTGCGTTGGGAGGCCTCCACCACCACGGTCGCGAGAGACAGCCCCGACATGGTCGCGTTGCGCAGCGGGAAGCTGTCCCGGCTGGGGGGCGCGTCAGGCCAGAATTGCGACACCACCGCGCACCGCTCGGCGAGCTCGTGCTGCAGGACCGCGTTCTCCGGTGGATAGCTCCGGTTCAGACCGGTGCCCAGCACCGCGATCGTCCGTCCGCCGGCGGCGAGCGCCGCCCGGTGCGCTGCCGTATCGATTCCGGCGGCGAGGCCTGAGACGACGGTATAGCCGTCGCCCACCAGGTGCTCGGAGATGGTCTGCGCGCAGCACAGGCCGCCGCGGGAAGCACGGCGCGCCCCGATGACGGCCACCGATCGCCCGTCGTCAGGCTCCATCTGCCCGGCGACGAAGATCAGCGGCGGGCGGTCGTAGACGGCGCGGAGGTTGAGCGGATAGTCGTCGTCGAGCACCGTCACCAGGCGCATACCGGCCTGGTTCCAACTGGCGATGTCGGTCTGTGCTTCCGCGAGCATCGGGCCGGGGTCCGCCGGCATCAGGCTGGCTTGGCGGTCCTGTTCGGCCAGCTCGCGTTCGAGCACGGCCATCGCGCTCCCGGCGGCCTGGACCAGCTCGGCGTATCGGGGATGGGGGCGGCGATCGAGTCGGAGGAGGGCGACGAGCGCTGCGCTCTCCCGCGCCGCCGTCATCTCTCGTCGATCAGCGAGGAGGGTTGGCGGGCTCGGGGGGCGCGGCCGGCTCGGCGGCCGTGGGAGCGGGCTCGGCCGGGGCGCTGGCGGAGCTCGGCAGGCGGCTCTGGGATCGGGGCTGGCGTGACCGCAACCGCCTCGGTGGGTGCGGTCGGTTCCGCGCTCGGAACCTGTTGGGCAACGGGAGCGGGCTCGGGGACTGGAGCGGGCTCGGCGACTGGAGCGGGCCGGACTGCGGCGACTGGAGCGGGCTCGGCGACTGGAGCCTGTTGCGCGACTGGAGCGGGCTCGGCGACTGGAGCCTGTTGCGCGAGTGGGGCGCGGCTCGGCGACCGCGGTCTGCTCCGCGCTGCCCAGCTCATCCCGGCTCGGATGCTCGTCTCCGCTGTGCTCCCCGCTGATGGCCGCCCGGAAGTCCCGCAGCCCGTTTCCGAGGGCACGCCCTGCCTCGGGAAGTCGCTTGGGGCCGAGCACGACCAGCGCGACGACGAGGATGAGCAGAAGGTGCGTTGGCTGCAGGATGTCGCCGACCATTGCAACCAAGAGTACCCGGCTTGCCTGTTCATGTTTTCTCAGCCCTCAACCGTGACGTAAACGCGGCGCGAACCGCTCTCGGCGTAGGGGTAATCGGCCTCTGGCAGCGTTGTGACCGAGAACCAGTACCGCACCACGCCGTGACCCGGAGCGAACGTCCAGGTCGTGCGGTACCGGCCGGCGCTGTTGATGTCCGGAATGCCGACCGTGGAGTGAACGCCGGCGGTCCCGATCCGGAGCCGCAGGAGCTTGCCAGGCGGGATGTTCCCGCCCAGGACCTGACCGCTGATCCTGATCGTATGACCCCATCGCACCACACGCGGACGAATCTTCAGCAGCACCTTCGTGGGCACGGTCAGATGGACCTGGTTGGAGGTGGCCGATTCGGTGGTGTCCGACCCCGGGTATACCGCCTCGATCCACCGGGATGGCCCGGGTCCGATCTTCGCGCTCCACGTTCCGTCGGCGCCGGTCGTCGCCACCGCGGCTTGGCCCCATTGGCCGAGACCGTTGTCGGTGGCGCTCATCACCGTTACCGGCACGCCCGGCAGCGCGGTGCCGTCGGCCAGGCCCACCCAGCCGCTGACGGTCGCCGTGTGACCGAATCGGATCCGCTCCTGGGTCAGTTGCACGGTGTGGGGCAGCAGCACGATTCGCTTGCGGGTGGGGCCGCCCGGTCCGGGGACCTCGCGAATCACCACTCGCGGGTGACAGCGAACCTCTCGCCTGACGCGGCTGTGCGAGCGACGACGGACCCGGATCCGCCTCCCGTGGCGATGCACCGTCACCCACCGCGCCGGGATGACCACCCGTACGTTCTGGCGTCGGCAGCGAAGCGCATCCAGCAGTCGTGATCCGAAGCTGATTCCCGAGACCGTGGGCTGACGAATGCCCAGATGCCACGTCTGGCTGGCCGAGTCGCCCGAGGTTGCCGTTGGCGTCGACCGCCTGATTCTGCGCATAACAGCTGACGGCGTGCTGTCCGAGACCCTGGACCGGGATCTGCGCGCTCGCGCCCGCGTACGACTGGTACGGAGAGCCATCGACCGAACAAAGGATGTCTCCCACCCCGCTCGGCCCGGCGGTCGCCGTAGCGTTGACGAACTGGGTGCCGGCTGTCGTCACCGCGTCGGTCGGTCCGGTCAGCTGCAGGTCGACCGGCGCGTTGTCGACGTAGTACGTCTGGCTCGGGGCGCTGACGTTGGCTGGACTCGCCGCATCCTGGGCACTCAGCTGAAGCGTGAGAACGCCGTTGGGGAAGGTCCCAGTATCGATCGTCTGATTCATCGTCTGCGGCGAGGGACACTGAGTCCAGCTCGACTGATTGTTGGATGCCGTCGGGCCCTGATACACCTGACCGTCGACGGTCGCGCTCATCGAGCACACCCCCGAGTCGTCGTCGGCTTGAAACGAGATCGGCCAGCTACCCCTGACCCAGGTGTCGGTCTGGTACCAGAGGTTGTTGCCCAGCGCGACGACATTCGGAGGGGTGTTGTCCTCGGCGGTCAGCTGGATGCCGCCGGACGTCAAGCACTTGGCCGCCCCCACCAGCCCGCTGCATCCGCTGCTCGAAATGCATGAGACCTGAAAGCCGAAGTAGCGGCTGTCGCCCAGGTCATTGCGGTTGATCCCGAGCCCGTAGTCCATCCCGCCGCAGCAGTAGTTCTCGTCGCCGACCGTTTGAGTGCCGCCGTTCCAGAAGTAGGTTGCCGCGAAGCCTTCGACAGCTCGTATTGATGCCAGGATCGACCAGGACCTGGTTAAACGGCGTCCATGCGCCCGTGATCCCGATCGTCGGCGGCGTGATCGTGTGCCATTGTGCGTTCGCTCCATCAGGAATGCTGTTGTCCAGTGGGGGTGATCTGGAACGAGCCGCCGACGGAACACTGATTGGCGAGGCTGAACCCGCCGGGGACTGCCTCCGACTGCCAGACCGTCCCGTCGACATCAGTCGCCGAGCCGGGATCGCCGAAATACGTGCACGACTTCAGCCATAAGCGTGCCTGCCTGCGCCGGATCGGCGGTACGGTCAGAGCAACACGCTGGCGAGCGATCGCGCCGCGAGAAGCACGAGCCAAGATCCGAGTCACCTGCACTCCTCTCAGCAGATCACCGCCACGTAGAACGGCTGGGCGAGCGGCTGACCCTGCGGTCCGAAGGTGCCTACGCCGACCCTCCAGTTGTGCGTCGAAGCCGCATTCAGAAACGCCGACTGCCGAGCCCGCCGCCGTTGATGCTCGAGGAAAGACCACCGAGCGCGAAACATCCCCGTTGGCTGTCGGAGCTTTCACGTCCTTCCACGTGATCACGTACGAGTTGGTGGCGCCCTGAACGACGTTCACACTCGGCTTTCCTGCTCCGCCCTGAACGGTCCCGTCGGCCGCCACTAAAGCCCAGGCTCGGACAGTGCCGTTGATGTACTTCCCGTTGAACTTGCCGGGCGTGATCGAGTGGTTCCGGAGCTGGCTGGAACCGACCGAGTTATTGGGTAGGTTGACTGCCGCGTAGCTGGTGCCTCCAAGCGCGACGAACAGCGCGAGGTAGGCGACGGCGTTTTGCCGAACGTGTCTTAGGGCGCTGCTCATGGTGGTGATGTCTCCTCTCGCGATCTAGCCACTCGGGCTGGTACCAGCGCCGATCAGGGAAACGCTTCCGCTCGGTCCGGGCGGAGTGCTGCTGCCGCTGGCGCTTGGGGTCTGGCTGGCCGAGGCGCCAGTGGCCGCGGCCGTGTTCTGGCCGCTGCTGACGCTGCTCTGCTGGGGAATCGTTGTGGTCGTCGCCTGGGTGGGGCTCGAGACGAACGTTTGCGATGGTGGCGTGACCGGGGTTCGCCGCCGGCGATGCCTGGTCGCAGGCCGGCGCCGCGCCGCGGCGTGGTTGCGCCGGAGGCTCACGTCCTTGGCGGCGCGGTGTGCAGCCTGCTCGCTGTGCTGGACGATCCCCTTGATGCTGGCCGCCAATGACGTCTTCGACGCTGGCTGTTCTGCTGTGCCGGATGCGCTCGCCGACGGCCTGCGGGAGTTCTGCCGGGGGCGGTTCGAGGATCCGAGCCCGATGATCGAGACGATCAGCGCCAGGCCTGCGATTGCCGCTACCGCGACGGCGGCTAGCCGGGACCGGTGTGACCCGCGCGACCGGCGCGCGCGGTGCGAAGGGTGCCAGCGGCCGCGCACGCGTCCACGGGATTCGCCGGGCGCGCCTGTGGCCGGCCGCAAACCTGTCGCGGGCGGACCTGACGGCTCATGCCGGGTTGGCCCCTGGAGGGCGTCCTGAACCGCCGCTGAGTCCTCACCCCAGAAGTCTTCGGCCGCCGGCGGCATCTCGGAGCCCGGCTCCTCGTCGGCGAACCGTCCCGGCCGATCGGAGCCGCCGATCGGCACCAGCTCGTCGGGGGAGCCGAGCCAGTCGCGGGGCAGGCGCACGACGTTGTCCGGGGCTTGGGCGCCGTTACCACCATCTTCGCTTTGCCGACGATCTCCATTCACGAGGTTTTGCAGACCTTTTCTCGTGATCCGATGCGGATACGTCCCCGGTGAGCGCTAGTATACCCCCCAATAGGTACCAGTTTGTCTCAATTAGTAAAGGCGAGCGTGGCTGACTACGATTCACCCGAGACGTATTTGACGGTCGCCGAGGTCGCGGAGACGCTCAAGCTCAATCAGCAGACGGTCCGAAACTGGATCGACCAGGGCTCGCTGCCGGCTCTGCGGGTGGGGCGGCGGGTGCGGATCAAGCGCTCGGACTTCGAGCGCATCCTCGAGCAGAGCTACAACGGGGACAAGAGCGCGGCGGCGGGCGGAGGCGCTCCTAGCGCCGACGACTTCTGGGGCGGTGAGGCCGTCGGGCTCGCGGAGCCTGGGCCGTCGGACGGGGGCAAATGAGCTTCGGCGACGACCTTGACCGCCAGCGCGCGCAGATCATGCGGGCAGTCCGTCATGCCAGCGACGACTGGGCCGCGGCGATGCGGGCGCACAAGCTGGCGCCGCCCGACGCCGGTTTCGCGCATCGGCTGCGTACCCTCGCCGACGCCGCCTCGACCGAGCAGGTGGCGTGGGAGCATGCGCACGCCGCCGGCCTGCTGTGGCGACCGGTGCCCGGGGCCGAAGGAGCGTTGCCGCCGTACGAGCTGCGACCTGGCACGGGTCGCCGCGGCCCGGCCGAGTTGTGGGAGCGCTTTGACGCCGCGGTCGCGGGGCTGAACCGCGTGATCACCGGCTCCGACGCCGCCAAGGTGGCCGATGCGTTCGGCGAAATCGGCGAGGCGGCCGCTGCGCTGGCCGAAGCCGTCGCCGGCGAGGACCAGGCGGCATCGGGCACATCCGGGCGCGCTCGCGCGCGCGGAGCCGCCTGACGCTGGCCGATGCTGGTCACGAACCCCGCGGACGAGGCCCCCGCACACGGGAACTCAGGTCGTGGGCAACGAGATCGAGACGTTCGACAGCTGGACGGTGAAGGTCCCGTTGCTGGCCCGGTAGTACGGCGCATCACGTCCGAGCAGCTCCAGCTTCACCGTGTCGCCGGCGGCGAACTGATACCCGTTGCCGTGCAGCTGGAAGGTGATCTGGCCCTGCTGGTTATCGGTGAGCCGGTAGACGCCGCGGCTGATGAGCCGCTGGGTCCCATCGGGGAGCACATCCCACAGGCGTGCGACCAGCTCGCCGTACGGGCCGGTCGTGTTCACGTTGCCGGTCACCGTGGGCAGCCCCATCAGCGTGAAGCCGGGGCTCGTCATCGTGTACACCGCCGTGCCGGGATCGGTCTCCGCCGTCACGGTCTTGCACGCATCGGTGGTGCCGGCGATCGGGTCAAACGCGGCGGCGATCGTGGGGCTACCGCCGGCTGAGGTCACGGTCTGGGCTGCCGTCGCACCGAACGTTTGTGTTCCGGGATGGAGCGCGCTCCAGGACGGGGCGGTGTAGGGGCCGCCTGCCGGCGCGGTGGCCGGGCAGGTCTGGGTGTACGCCGTCACGCTTCCCGCAGCGGGTGGCGTGCCGCTTGCCCGCAACCTGGCGTTGAAGAAGCTCGCGCCCTGGTCGTTGAAGGCCTGATCGGTGTTGACCTTGTTCGAGCCCCGGCTGTGTCCGAGGTCGCCGAACTGCAGCGTGACCTGTCCTCCGCTGGCACGAGCGGCGTTGTAGACGCGCAGCGACTGCTCGGGCGGGAACAGATCGTCGGTCCAGCCGCTCTCCAGGAGCATCGGCGCGGGCGTCCCGGCCAACCCGTAACCCTGGTGGTAGGTGTAGATCTGATCGGCGATCGCCTGTGCCTGCGCGCCGTACGGCTCGCCGGCATTGATGACGCCGTACCAGCCGGTGATGTCGGCCTGGGGATCAGCACCGGCAGGGGCGATGTAGCCCTTGCTGTGGCCGAGCGCATACAGCCCGCTGACGTAGCTCTGGATCTCCACCCCGATCGGGTTGCGGCTCTGTCCCGAAGACGCCACCGTGGTGTCGAGGAAGCGGCCGTTGGGGAGCAGCGCATCGACCAGATCCGACCAGGGCCAGCGAGCGTAGGCGGCACGAATCGCCAGGCGCGTGCCCATCGGACTCCGCCAGGCTGTGAAGCTGCCGTCGGGCAGGCGGATGCGGTTCTTCAGGTAGGCGAGCTCGATGCTCTGGCCGCCGCCGTAGGAGATCCCGGTGACGCCGAGGCCGTTCGGCTTGGCGATCCCCTGGTCGACCAGCAGTCCCGAGCAGGTATTGCGTGTCCCGGGCTTCATAGCGCTGGTCGGCGAGATGGATCCAACCCTTCGCGCAATCCGGCGTGCGCGAGCTCGGCGAACCGCACGAGTTGCCCCAACCGCGGGACGAGTAGTTGACGACGGCGTATCCGTGCTGGGCGTAGTAGACGTTGTTGTAGTCATAGGTCTCGTTGCCGTCGCCGGCGGGGGTGGTGGACTCAAACGACGTCTTGTCGTTGCCCCACCCGTGGAGCATCACGATCGTCGGGAACGGCCCCGTGCCGGTGGCCGGCAGCGTGACGTCGGTATCGAGCGGCACGCCGTCGAACGACGGCACCCGCTGCGCGAGGGTGGTCGTGGGACAGAAGCGAACCCCGTTCTGGAGGGTGCAGGGATGGCCGAACGGCGCTGGTGTCGCGGCGCTTGCCACCGCCGGCACCGCAACCGCGACCGCCGCCGTGACCATAGCCGCGGCGACCGCTGCCGCCACGACGAAAGCGGCCACCCGGTGGGTGGCCCCACGAAACCCATGCGCTGTCATCTTGATCTCCCTCTGTTCCTCAACAGCGCCCTCGTCGCGCGCTGGACGGTGCTTACCCGAATCCGGTGCTTCGTAACTACCTGCGCGCCTGGTCTGAGGTCGCGGTGCGACCGGGGGTTCGGGAGCGGTCCCGCCTCATCGCGGGGGTACGCTGCGCAGCGCGATGCCCCCGCTGCCACGACCGTCGATCCACCTCCCCGCCCCGGGGACCAAACGGGCGGTGGTGATCGGGGCCGGCTCGTTCGGTACCGCTGTGGCCGTCCTGCTGGCCCGCGGCGGGATGCGCACCACCCTGCAGGCTCGCACGCCGGAGCAGGCCCGCCGGCTGGCCGACGAGCGCGAGAACCGCACCTACCTGAGCGGGGTGGAGCTTCCGCGTGAGTTGCGCATCGAACACGTCGGCGCGGGGCTCGCCCGGGCGGATTACGTCTTCCTCGGTGTTCCGTCCGTCGGCCTGCACGAAGTCATTCAGGGCCTCGAGCAGAGCGGGCTGCCCGACAAGGCGGCGATCGTGTCGCTCGCCAAGGGGCTGGTTCCGCCCAACGGCGTGTCGCCGACGACGCTGCTGCGACGTCGTTTCGGCGAGCAGCGCATCGCCTGCATCGGCGGACCCGCCCACGCGCACGAGATGGTCAGCGCAGGCGCCGCCCTGGTCGCGGCGTCGACCGAGGAGGCGCTCGCCAACGCGCTGGCCGGTGTCTTCATCCGCGGGGGTGTGGTCTGCGAGGAGTCCAACGATCCCATCGGCGTGGAGCTGGCCGGCGCGGCCAAGAACGCGGCGGCATTGGCCTCCGGCGCGACCGGAGCGCAGGGTCTCAACGCCGCCGGAGCCGCGGCCGGGCACATCTTTGCCGAGGTGTGGCGGTGGGCCGAATCCGAGGGCGCCCGGCCCGAGTCGATGATCGGGCTAGCCGGTACCGGGGACCTGGTCGCCACCGCGCTCGCGCCGCAGAGCCGCAACCGCCGGGCCGGCGAGCTGCTGGCCGAGGGGGTGCCCGCCGCGGAGATCCCGGGCCGGGTGGGGCAGACGGTGGAAGCGCTCGAGTCAGTCCCGTTGCTGGCCAGAGCGCTATCCGTGGCCGGCGTCGACGCCCCGGTGACGCGCGCGCTCGGGCAGCTGATCTCCGGCGAGCTCCCCCTCGCCGACTGGATCGAGGTGGTGCGCGCCACCGTGCCGCCGCCGGCCCGTTGGCGACCCGCCGTCCGGACTGGATTCTTCCGTCGCTTGAGGGAGCGTGTTCGCGGTTGGTTCACCAACGCCAAGCGCGATCGCCACGAGATGTTTACTAGGGCTGAAGACGAGGCTGCCACCCTGAGCGACGAACCAATCTCGAAGGAGCCCGAACATGCCTCAGATCATCGTGACGGCGGATACGCCGAATGAAGGCGGACAGCGCCCGGTTATGTTCACCGAACGTGTGAACCTGCAAGATTTCGAGTCCGATCACTTCCAGGCGCAGCTGGTGGAGCGTCTTGGTTGGGCGGTCGGCGATGCCCACGAAGTTGAGCAGCAGCCCGAAGCCGGCTAGGTGTCAGTCCCTGGAGTCCGCTGCTCGGCCAGCGTCGTGACCACCGCTTCGTACACGCCGGCTCCGTAGCGCTCGGCGGTCACCCGCACACCGGAGCGGGCACGCAGGTCGGCCTCCAGCGTCAGGTCGCGCTCGAGCGCGTTGGCCACGAGCCAGAAGGTACCGACGACCGACGCCGCATCGAGATCCTCACGCGAGTCGCCCACCGCGATGCACTCCTCGGGCGCGTAGCCGCGGGCCTGCATGTGGCGGGCCACCGCCCTGGCCTTCGACGTCCCCGCCGGAACCAGGTGATAGGCGTGGATGACGGGGAGACCGGGCATCTGCTCGGCGGCTGACCGCACGACGCCGTTGTCGACCAGACGCAGCCAGCCGAGCCCGGCGCCCTCGAGGGTGGCCCGGACTTCCTCCAGATCGACCTCGCCGCGGAACAGGTGCGAGACGTCGCGGTCCACCGACCACGGTGTGTGGTACTCGAGCTGGCCGGCAAAGCGCTCCAGCAGCAACGCCGGTGCCCCGGACGCCGTGAGCTGATCGTAAATCGAGTTCCCGGGGGTCGGCACGATCCCGTCGGTCACCCACTCGAGCTCGCCGTCGAGCACGAGCCCGCACCCGATCTCGAAGATGTAGGCCGAGGAGCCGATCAGGCGTGCCGCCTCGAACACGCTTGACTGCTTGCGCCCCGAATAGATCACTACCTCGGCGCCGACCCTGGCGCAGGCCTCCAGCGCGCGGACGCCGAGCGCGCTGAAGCCCCCGTCACCGCCGGTCAGCAGCGAGGCGTCGGGTCCCAGCAGAGTCCCGTCAAGATCCACGTACAGGCAGCGCATGGCGGCCGCGACGCTAGCAAGAGGCGTAGCGGAGACCGCAACGAGCGACGAGCGCGGCGGCGTCATCGATCGTCCTGACCGGCCACTGCTGACCTACCGCCATACTGGATTCGAGTGTCCACCCTGCATGAAACCGAACCCTGGGAGGCGCTGCTTCGCAGTGGCCGGGAGGACGATCGGCTGGTCCACGACGATCTCTATGAGGCGCGGTCCGCCCGGACCGTCGCGATCCCCGACGAGCTGAATTGGCAGGTCGCCGCGGCACTGCAGGAGTCCGGCGTGGAGCGTCTCTACGAGCACCAGGTCGAGGCGCTGCACAAGGCCTTCGACGGCCCAACTGTCATCACCACCGGGACCGCCTCGGGGAAATCTCTGTGCTTTCAGCTGCCCACGCTGGAGGTGCTGACCTCCGACTCCAAGGCCCGCGCCCTGTATCTGTATCCCACCAAGGCACTGGCCCAGGATCAGGCGCGAGCGCTGCACCGGTTCGGGCTGCACAAGGCCATTCGCCCCGCCATCTACGACGGCGACACGCCGCGGGCCGAGCGTGCCGCGATCCGTAAGCGAAGCAACCTGGTGCTCACCAATCCCGACATGCTCCACGTCGGGATCCTGCCCCACCACGCCGCGTGGGGTGATCTGTTCACCAATCTCGCCTTCGTCGTCGTCGACGAGGCTCACGTGTACCGGGGGGTGTTCGGCTCCCATGTGGGGAACGTCCTGCGGCGCCTCCGGCGCGCGGCCGCGATCCACGGCACCGAGCCGAGGTTCCTGCTCGCCAGCGCCACGATCGCGAACCCCGTGGACCTGGCCGAGCGTCTCACCGGCCTGGACGGCTTCAATCTCGTCGACCGCGACACCGCCCCGCGGGCCACGAGCCGGATCGCGATGTGGAATCCACCGTTGCTCGACGAGCAGCTGGGCGTTCGGGCCTCGGCGCTCTACGAGGCCGCCGAGGTGTTCGCCGAGCTGGTCTCCGGTGGCGCCCGCGCCGATCTGCTTCATGAAGTCGCGCAAGGGCGTCGAGCTGATCCTGCGCCACGCCGTCGACCGGCTCGAGCCGGAGCTGGCCGCGCGGATCGCTCCCTACCGCGGCGGTTACACCCCTGCCCAGCGCCAGGACATCCAGCGCCGCCTGACCAGCGGAGAGCTGCTGGGCGTCGTCGCCACGGATGCGCTGGAGCTCGGGATCGACATCGGCGAGCTGGACGCCGCGGTCTGCGTGACCTTCCCGGGGACCGTCGCGAGCCTGCGTCAGATGTGGGGCCGGGCCGGGCGCCGGGGACGCGGCCTGGCGGTCTACATCGCCGGGGAGGACGCGCTCGATCAGTTCTTCTGCCGCCACCCCGAAGAGTTCCTCCAGCGACCGGTGGAGGCGGCGATCCTCGATCCCGGCAGCAGCGAGATCTACGCCGAGCACCTGCTGTGCGCCGCGCACGAGGCCCCGCTGACCGACGACGATGCGCCGATCCTCGGCAGCCAGTGGCGCGCTCAGGCCGAGCGGCTCGTCGAGGCGGGTCTGCTGCGCGAGCGAGCTACCGGCTTCGTGCCACAGCGAGCCGACGATTACCCGGCCGCGCGGGTGGCGCTGCGCTCGGCGTCGGCCGACAGCTTCGTTCTGATCGATGCCGCTTCGGGAGAGGTGCTCGGTTCGGTCGAGGCGGCCAGGGCGTACTCGACCGTGCACGAGGGAGCCATCTATCTCCACCTCGGCCGCTCCTACCGCGTCATGGAGCTCGACCTGCGCTCACGCCGGGCGCTGTTGGAGCCCTTCGACGGCGACTACTTCACGCAGACCAAGCGGGAGAGCATGACCTACATCGAGCGCCTGGCGAGAGCGCCGGCTGGCTTCAGGCGTGGTGCTGTCGTTCGGCTCGGTCGTGTACTCCGAGGTGGTGCTCGGCTATCAGCGCAAGCGTCTGCAGGACCACCAGGTGATCGACTTCCAGACGCTCGATCTGCCGACGATCGAGTATCCGACCCAGGCGCTCTGGTACGAGCTCGACGAGCTGATCGCGTGCCGAGCCGTTTCCCGTCGCGATGCTGCTCGGCGCGCTGCACGCCCTCGAGCACGGCCAGATCGCGGTCCTGCCGCTGATCGCGATGTGCGATCGGTGGGACATCGGCGGGCTGTCCACCAACGCCCACCCGCAGACCGGCGGTCCGACGATCTTCATCTACGAAGGCCATCCCGGCGGGGTCGGGATCGCGCGGCGAGGCTTCGATCAGTTCGAGCGGCTGGTCGGCGGACGCGCAGCGGCTGATCCGGGAGTGCCCCTGTCGCGAGGGCTGCCCCTCGTGCGTGCAGTCGCCCAAGTGCGGGAATCTCAACGAGCCGCTGTCAAAGCGCGGCGCGCTCGAGCTCCTGGACCGCATGACCGGCGGTGTGCGCCCCGCCGCCGCCTGAGCGCGTCACGGCTCTTGCGTCGGAGTGCCTCCCCACCGCCGGCCGGACGCATCGCGGGCCCGTACAGGGATCCGGCGAACCGTCCGGCGCTGGCGCGCAGTCGCTAGCATCGCGCGGCCAGGGCGAGATAGCTCAGCTGGTAGAGCACACGACTGAAAATCGTGGTGTCCCCGGTTCGAGTCCGGGTCTCGCCATAGGCCTCGGTGATGGCATCCATGCCGTGACCGGGGACATCGTCCGGACGGTTCGAGTCCGGGTCTCGCCATAGGCCTCGGTGATGGCATCCATGCCGTGACCGGGGACATCGTCCGGACGGTTCGAGTCCGGGTCTCGCCATAGGTAGGTGGCCTCGGTATGCGAGCCCGGCCGGCCGTTGGCGGCGCCGGGGCCGATCCGCACCCGTCGGTCTTGACGCGGACGTCCGGACGCAGACTTCCGGCTGGACACGCCCGTCGGCGTGCCCCAAGCTATTCGGACGAATGCGCCGGGCGTGGTTTCAGCTCGAGCCAACGCCGGCCGACGGACACGAAAGGAGAACTGATGTTCAAGCGACTCATCGAGTTCCTGACGCTGAGGTGGTTGTGGGATCGCCGGCGGGGGGCGCGGGGCGGGCGTGGCCGCCGGCGCTGAGCGAGGCGGCCCGGCCATCGACAAGCTCGAGGTCGAGGCCTTCACCATTCCGACGGACTTTCCCGAGGCGGACGGGACTCTGTCGTGGGCTTCGACGACGATCGTGGTGGTTCACGCGCACGCCGCCGGCGTCTCCGGTCTTGGCTACACGTACGCGGATGTCTCGACGGCGAAGCTGATCGGTAGCAAGCTGCGCGCGGTAGTCGAGGGGCGCGATGCGATGGCGCCGCGGGCGGCGTGGACGGCGATGGTGGCGGGGATCCGCAATCTAGGGCGTCCGGGCATCGCCGCGATGGCGGTCTCCGCGGTGGATGTCGCCCTATGGGATCTGCACGCGAAGCTGCTCTCGGCCCCGCTGTGCCGGGTCTTGGGGTCGGCTCGTGAGTGCGTGCCCGTCTACGGCTCCGGCGGCTTCACCTCCTACTCGGACGCGCGGCTGCAGGAGCAACTGGGTGGCTGGGTGCAAGCGGGGATCCCGCGGGTCAAGATGAAGGTCGGGTCGGAGCCCGACCGTGACGTCGATCGAGTCATGCGGGCTCGCGAGGCCATCGGCGACGACGCCGAGCTGTTCGTCGATGCCAACGGTGCGTATTCACGAAAGCAGGCGCTGGCGCTCATCGCGGATTTTCACCAGCGGGCCGGGGTGGTGTGGTTTGAGGAGCCGGTCAGCTCCGACGACCTCGAGGGTTTGCGCCTCGTGCGCGATCGTGCCCCGGCGGGGGTCGATATCGCCGCTGGCGAGTACGGCTATGACGCGGTGTACTTCGAGCGGATGGTCCGCGCCGGCGCGGTCGATGTCCTGCAGGCCGACATCACGCGCTGCGGCGGAGTCACCGAGCTGCTGCGCGCTGAGGCGATCTGTCGCGCCCACAATCTGCCGCTTTCGCTGCACTGTGGGCCGGCGATCCACGTCCACGCCGCCCTGGCTCTGGAGCAGTTGCGCCACCTTGAGTACTTCCACGATCACGTGCGCATCGAGAGGCTGTTGTTCGACGGCCTTCCTCAGCTGCGGGACGGGGCGTTGTGGCCTGACCTCGACCGTTCCGGGATGGGGCTGGAACTGAGGCGAGCCGACGCAGAGGCGTATGCAGCGTGAGGGCCCATCACCGAGCGAGAACAGCGATCACGAAGGGAGCGAAGAAGCATGGCCAGCAAGACTGCCGCAGACAACCTGTGCGAACGACTGATCGAGTGGGACGTCGACACGATCTACGGGTTTCCGGGAGACGGGATCAACGGGATTCTCGGCGCGCTGCGCCGCCACCAGGACCAGTTGCGCTTCGTGCAGACGCGGCATGAGGAGATGGCGTCGTTCATGGCGTGTGGCCACGCCAAGTTCACCCGCAAGGTCGGGGTGTGCATGGCGACGTCCGGGCCGGGGGCGATTCACCTGCTCAACGGCCTGTACGACGCCAAGCTCGATCACCGGCCCGTGGTGGCGATCGTCGGCCAGACGTTCGTGAGGGCGATCGGCGGTGATTTTCAGCAGGAGGTCAAGCTACTTCAGCTCTACAGTGATGTCGCCTCGGCTTTCTGCGAGCAGGTCAACGAGCCCTCGTCAGTCCGTCATCTGATTGATCGGGCGATGCGGATCGCCCAGACCGAGCGGACCGTGACCTGCGTCATTGTGCCCGCCGATGTCCAGGACATGGACGCCGTCCCCGAGCAGCCGCACGCCACCCACACCGTGCACACGGGAATCGGCTACTGGCCGGGACGACGGATTCCCACCGAGTCCCAGCTTCAGGCCGCCGCCGACATCCTCAACGCCGGTGAGAAGGTGGCGATGCTGGTCGGTCAGGGAGCGCTGGATGCGACCGACGAGGTGATCGCTGTGGCCGACACGCTCGGGGCCGGGATCGCCAAGGCGCTGCTGGGCAAGGCGGCGGTGCCCGACGACATCCCGTACTGCACCGGGAGCATCGGTCTGCTGGGAACCAGGCCGAGCTGGGACATGATGCAGGGCGCCGATACGCTGCTGATGGTCGGTTCCTCGTTCCCCTACTCGGAGTTCCTGCCCAAGACCGGTCAGGCCAAAGCGGTGCAGATCGACCTGCAGGGCCGGATGCTGAGCATCCGCTACCCGATGGACCTCGCCCTGGAAGGCGACGCCACGGAGTCGCTGAAGGCGCTCTTGCCGCTGCTGCATCGCAAGGAGGACCGCGCCTGGCAGGAGGAGATCAAGTCCAATGTGGCGGACTGGTGGCGGCTGATGGACGACCAGGGCCAGCCCGCAGACCGGAACGGGCGGATCCGTCCCCAGGGGTTGTTCTCGTCGCTCTCACGCCAGCTACCCGACAACGCGATCCTGTCGAGCGACTCGGGATCGGCGGCGAACTGGTATGCGCGCCAGATCAGGATCCGCCGCGGGATGAAGGCGATGCTGTCGGGCAATCTGGCGACCATGGTCCCCGGGGTCCCGTACGCGATCGCCGCCAAGTTTGCCTACCCGGATCGAGTGTCGATCGCGATGGTCGGCGACGGCGCGATGCAGATGGGCGGGATGGCCGAGATGCTGACCGCGGCCAAGTACTACAAGACCTGGGCCGACCCGCGCATGGTGGTGCTGGTGCTCGTCAACGAGGACCTCAACCAAGTCACGTGGGAGCAACGCGTGATGGAGGGCGATCCCGAGTTCAAGGCATCTCAGGAGATTCCCTACGTCGACTACGCCGCCTGGGCGGAGCTGATCGGGCTGAAGGGCATCAAGGTCACGCAGTCATCCGAGATCGACGAGGCGTGGCGGGCCGCGCTGAGCGCCGACCGGCCGGTGATCATCAGCGCCCTCACCGATCCCAACGAGGCGCCGTTACCGCCCCACATCACCTTCCAGCAGGCGCAGGGGTTCGCCAAGTCGATCGAGAAGGATCCCACCAGCGGCATGGCGGGCGCGATCGAATCGATCCGCGAGAAGGCCCACGAAATCCTTCCGGGAGAGTGAACGTGCGATCAGCCCGCAGGGCCAAGCAGTTCTCCGAGCACCGGATCGATCGGTGGGTGTCCGATATCGAGCACGGACGCTTTGAGCGGTCGCTGTCGGCCATGACGGCGTTTGCCGCGGCGGTGACCACGGCCGAGATCTACGTCGAGCACTACCGGGCGAGCTTCGGCAACAAGATGATGTGGAGCCCGATCATCGTCACCCCGCCGGTGATGATTGCCGGGATCGGCGGTGTGTTCAGCCGCAAATGGGCCAAGACCTATCTTCCGATCACCGCCGTGATCTACACGGCCAATGGGCTGATCGGCGAGTACTTCCATGTCCGCGGGGTGGCTCGACGTCCCGGCGGGTTCCATCAGGCGAGTTACAACGTTGCGATGGGGCCTCCGATCATGGCTCCGGGTCTGATGACGATCGTCGGCGGGATGGGGATTCTCGCCGCCGTGCTCCGGCGGGAGGACTAGTCGATGGCCGATCGACGAGATCTGCGCAGGCCCGATCATCTTCCCAACCTCCGTCCGGGGCGAGAGCCCCGTCATTCGTCCTGGCTTCCGCGCCAGCGCAACGGCACGACGCCGCAGATGATCGGCCGCTACCCCGACTATGACGTCACCACGAACGCCGAGAACTGGGATGCAGCCACCCGAGAGGTGGTCCTGGGGCGTCTGCGTGACTCCGGGCCGCTGCGGTTCTTCACCCCCGATGAGGATCCGGTGCTCCGAGCGCTCTGCGACGTGACCACCGCCCAGGACGCCGAACCACGGGTTCCGGTCGCTGAGATGGTCGATGAGAAGCTTGCCGCAGGTCGCCTCGACGGCTATCGCTACGCGAACATGCCCCGGGACACCGAAACCTGGCGGCTGGTCTTGCGTGGGCTCGACGAGGTCGCTCGCAACCGATATGGGGCCAACGGATTCGCCACAGCCGACCTGGCGACCCAGGAGGCGATTGTCGCCGGCATGGCCGACGGATCGCTGACGGGAGGCGTCTGGGACGAGCTTGACGCCAAGCGCGCTTTCTCGGTGTGCATGAGAGCGATCCTCGCCGCGTTCTACTCGCACCCGTGGGCCTGGAACGAGATCGGGTACGGCGGCCCGGCCTATCCGCAGGGGTACATGCGACTGGGACCGATCTCCAGTCTGGAGCCCCACGAGCGCCCCGGCGCCACCGCCGAGGACCCGGTGCGCGCGACCGAGGAGTTCGGACTATGAGCGGGTGGCTCAGGACGCTGGTCAAGGGCTCTGTCGGACCGCGGGCCAACGACTCCCGCCACCTGCTCGACGTCCATCGCCGAGACATGCCCGGGCAGGACACGATGGCGCACTACTCCGACGCTGACGAGGTCGACCTGTGCATCGTCGGGGCAGGCGCCGGCGGCTCGGTGCTCGCCCAGCGCCTTGCCCGTCAGGGGTGGCGGGTGGTCGTGATCGAGGCTGGACCGTTCTGGCACCCCGACGAGGACTGGGTCTCGGACGAGGCGGGATCTCACCCTCTGTACTGGACGCAGGAGCGCGTTATCGGCGGCGCCGACCCCGTCGAGCTGGGCAAGAACAACTCCGGCCGTGGGGTCGGCGGATCGATGGTCCACTACGCCGGCTACACGCCGCGCTTTCATCCCTCTGACTTCGAGACCAGGACCGTCGACGGCGTTGGGGCCGACTGGCCGATCTCCTACTGGGATCTCAAGGCCCACTATGAGGAGGTGGAGCGAGAGTTACCGGTCGCTGGCCAGGACTGGCCGTGGGGCGATCCGCACAGCTATCCGTTCTCTCCCCATCCGATCGGCGAGGCGGCGTCTGTGCTGTGGCGAGGCGCCATCGAGCTCGGGATCGACATGCGTGTGGGACCAGTGGGGATCGTCAACGGGACGTTCGGGAATCGGCCCCACTGCATCTACCGCGGTTTTTGCCTCCAGGGATGCAAGGTCAATGCGAAGGCCAGCCCGTACGTCACCCACCTCCCCGACGCGATCGCGCATGGAGTCGAGATCCGTCCCAACAGCATGGCGGTGCGCGTCGAGCTCGACCCAGGCGAGAACCGCGCGGTCGGCGTCACCTACATCCGAGAGGGCGACGGCGTCCACCGTCACCAGCGGGCCAAGGCAGTGGCGGTATGTGGATACTCGATCGAAACGCCGCGACTGCTGTTGCATTCAACCTCACCGCGATTTCCCGACGGCCTGGGCAACAACAACGACCAGGTCGGGCGCTACGTCATGGTGCAGGGAGCGTCGCAGACGGCTGGGCGGTTTCCCGATGAGCTGCGTATGTACAAGGGCCCGCCACCCGAGGTGTCATCAGAGCAGTTCTATGAGACCGATCCGGCCCGTGGCTTCGCTCGCGGCTTCTCCATCCAGACGGTGTCGCCGCAGCCGATCGGCTGGGCCGAGCACGTCCTCGCCGACGGTCACTGGGGCCGCGCCCTTCGCGAGTACATGCGTGACTACAACCACTGGACCACGATCGGCGTACTCAACGAGCTGCTGCCCCACGCCGACAACCGCGTCACATTGGCCGATGACACCGATCCCTACGGCGTGCCGGTCGCTCGTATGGACTACACGCTCACCGACAACGACAAGGCCAACATGGCCTTTTCCACCATCGTCAACAAGCAGATCCTTCAGGCGGCGGGCGCGCAGGATACGCTGACCATCCAGCGCTTCGCCCACCTCGTCGGTGGCGGAAGGATGGGCGTCAGTCCCGACTCCAGTGTCGTCGACTCAGATCACCGCGTGTGGGGGCTCCCGAACCTGTTTCTGTGCGACGGCAGCGTCTGCCCGACGCAAGGGTCGGCGAACCCGGCGCTGACGATCATGGCGCTGGCATCACGCCTCGCCGAGCGCCTGGCCGGCGGGAGAATCGACCCGGCTGCAGTCAGACAGGCATCACGAGCCTGATGCAAAGATCACGAGGGCCTCGCGATGCGGGGCGAGAAACCGGAACATGTGGCCGGTTAAACGCCCAGCATCCGACCGGGGGGCTCGACCGCTGGGGAAGCGCTCAGACGCTCACCGGGTTCGCGCGGCCTCGAGGATCTCGCGGTGTAGATCGAGCAGTCCGGGGACGTCGCCGGCCGCGACCCGTCCCATCCCACATTCGGTGCAGATTCCCCACTCGCGCGCTCCAGACGGCGATTCGGCCAGAGCAGCGTCGACCAGACTCACCTGTTCAGCGGTGGTGCCGTCTGCCTGGTCGGCGGGGTGATAGGGCACGAGCGCGAAGTAAAGCTCGGTGTCCGGCCCCGCCTCAAGCTCGCGCAGGGGGGCGAAGTAGTCCTGATCGCTCCTGGCCTGCGGGACGGTGAAAGAGACCCAGTCCACCGTCCGTCGTGCCGCGGACGCCACGGCGTTGACTAGCTGTACCTGCAGCGCGAGCGACTCGGGCTGCTTGAAATGCTGATGGCCGTAGTCGCCGTAGCAGAGGTGCAACCCGACGGGCACATCATCGGGAACCTGGTCCACGGAGCGGGTCAGCCCGGGGGTGATGTCAGCCAGCGAGGCCTCCGCGCCGGGACCGAAGCTTCCCTCCAACAGGCCGAACTCGACCGCGACATCCCACTGCACGGCGCAGCGATCGTGGGGCAGGGTCGCCAGTGCCCGATCGAGATCAGCGAACAGCGCGGCCTCATAGGAGGTGGCGACGCCGGGCAGGTCGTCTGGCGCGATGGTCCCCGCCATCGAGGCCAGCGGCGTCGGATATTGCATCTGGAAGCGCACCCCGGCGGGAATCGTCCCGTCCTCCTGCAGGCTGCGGAATATCTCGTAGGAGCCGGTATACGCGTCGGCGTAGCCCAGATTGGGCCATTTCACGCCTGCCGCCGAAGCACCGGGGGCGAGACGCAGCTGAGGCATGGCCGGCGCCTCGTCTCCCGTCTCATAGGCGGCACCGCTGCCCACCGACTCAAACTCCGGCATGGCGAGGAACTTCTGGATCTGAAACATGATCCAGTAGCCGCGGTCGCCTGTCTCCCCGTCGGTCATTCGGCGCACGCCGGTTGGGATTCGCGAACTGATCTCGCGCATGACGGTCTCGCCATCGGGCAGGTTGACCGAACCGTTGAAATGAACACTGCTGGGCGGCATCGCAATCCTCCGTTCCGCGCGCTCGCGCGGGAGCAGGTGTGGTCTGGCCCGATCACCCTACATCTCCCTCAAGCTCTGAACCAGCGAGCCGGTGTCGATCCCGGCGCGGAAGCCCACCGGGGTGACTAGACCGCGACAGCGGGCGTGATGCCGGCGGTTGGCGTCGACGTGGCGGCATCGATGCAGCGCGATCCCAGCACCGCGATCAGGACCGCGAGAGCTCCCGCGACGCCGGCCGCCAGGAAGGCCGCGGGCGGCCCCGCAATCTGGATCAGCGCGCCGGCAGCGACGGCACCGGCGGAGCCGCCGGTCGACGAGGCGGTCACGAGCCATCCGAACGCCTCGGTGCGCCCCCCGGCCGGAGCGGCCTTGTCCACCATCGCATAGATCCCCGCGAACGTGGGGGCGATCGAGGCGCCGGCGAGGACGAGCACGGCCCCGAGGATCAGCGCGCTGCCGGTGGCGGCGGCCAGGGCGCCGTGGCCGAGCGCGAGCGCGGCGAGCAGGAGCGTCAGGCCGCGGGCGCGCCGAGCGCTGCCGCCGAGGCGTGTCGCGGCGATCCCGCCGAGCAGTGAGCCGGCGCCCCAGAGGCCGAGCAGCGGCCCGGCGGCGGCGGTGCTGCCGAGCTGCTTCGCGGCTGCGGTGACGCCGACGTCGACCGCGCCGAAGACCGCACCGACGGCGACCAGGACCAACACCAGAGTGCGGATCGCCGGGGCGCGCAGCGACCCGCCGCGCGGGCGTGGCGCGCCGGTCTCGGACCGCCAGCGTCGCGACACCGGTTGCGCGGCGAACGCGACCGTGGCCACGAACATGACCAGCCCGCTGAACGACAACGCCGCGCCGGTCGACCACAGCACGCCCAGACCCAGGGCGAGCGGAGGACCGAAGATGAAGGTGAGTTCCAGCGACGTCGAGTCAAACGCGTAGGCGGCCGGCGAGCGCGCCGGGATCGGCCACGAGCGTGGGCAGCAGCGTCCCGACACAGGCGCCCAGCGGTGGGGTGGTGAGGCCGATCGCGGCGGCCAGCCCGACCAGCAGCGGCGCCGCCGTGGTGGCGGGCAGCGAGCCGGTAACGACCAGCAGCCCGGCTGAGATCCCCGATCCCCAGAGGAGTATGCGGGTCTGGCCGCAGCGGTCGACCATACGCCCCACGAACGGGGCGGCGACCGCGCGTGAGATCGCGTAGGCGCCGCTGACCAGGCCGGCTACGGCGAACGATCCGGTGAGCCGCTGCGCGTGCACCAGCAGGGCGATGCTGAACATCGCGAGCGGAAGCCGGGCCAGGACGGAGCTGGCGAACAGCGACGGTGCGCCGGGCACCGAGATGATTGATGAGCTTCTCCGTGTGGTTGTCATGCTGCGACGGTACGTCCCCGGCGGCCCTCTGATAAGAGCCAATTCGGCCATGACAGAGTGGGCCGCTTTGGGCCGGGTGGTAGATTCCGAGCCGGTGTCGATCAAGTGGGCGGGGTTGGGTCCGGAGCTGCTGCTGCGGCTGGACCGCAGCTTGGCTGTGCCGTTGCGGGTGCAGCTCGAGCGGGAGTTGCGAGCGGCGATCCGCTCAGCAGCGGTTAGCGCCCGACGAGCGCCTGCCGTCCTCACGGGAGCTGGCGCGTGAGCTCGGTGTGTCCCGTGGACTGGTGCAGGAGTGCTATGCCCAGTTGCTGGCCGAAGGCTTCCTGAGCGCGCGCAGCGGCTCCGGCACGCGGGTGGCCGCAGGCGCCAGCCGGCAGGCCCCGGCTGCGATCGCGCCCGCGGCTCCGGCCCCTCGCCTCACGGTCGATTTCCGGCTGGGACGACCGGATCTGACCACCTTCCCCCGTCAGGATTGGATGTGGGCGATGCGCGAGGTCAGTCGCACCGCCCCGTCTGACGTGTTCGGATATGGAGATCCTCGCGGCCACCAGCGACTGCGAGAGCTGTTGGCCGCCTACCTGCGGCGGGTCCGCGGGGCGGTCGTGGAGCCCGATCAGATCGTGATCACGGCCGGCTTCGCGCAAGGGCTGAACCTGGTATTCCGCGCCCTGGCCCGCGATGCGGTTACGGCGGTCGCCTTCGAGGACCCCGGTGACACCGACAACGGCACCATCGCGGAGCATTGGGGCCTGAAAGCCATCCCGGTCAGGGTCGACGAGCGTGGCATCGACGTCGGCGCGCTTGACGCCACCAGCGCGGGCGCGGTGGTGCTGACTCCCGCGCACCAGTTCCCCGACCGGGGTGGTGCTCGCGCCGGACCGGCGCCAGGCCCTGGCCGAGTGGGCCGCCGCCCGCAACGCCACGATCATCGAGGACGACTACGACTCCGAGTTCCGCTACGACCGGGATCCGGTCGGCGCGCTGCAGGGCTTGGCCCCCGATCACGTCGCGCTGATCGGTACCGTCAGCAAGTCGCTGTCGCCGGCGCTTCGCTTGGGGTGGATCCTCTGCCCGGCCAGGCTGCTGGCCGCCGTGACCGAGGAGAAGCTGCGCGACGACCGGGGTTCACCCGCCCTGGAACAGCTGGCGCTGGCGACGATGATCGAATCCGGGCGCTTCGACAAGCATCTGCGACGGATGCGGGCCGTGTACGCCGGCCGGCGGCAGACCCTGATCGACGCCATCGGTGAACACGCCCCGGCCGTGGTGCTGCAGGGCCTGGCGGCGGGCATCCACCTGGTCGCCCGCCTTCCCGATACGGCCGATGAGCTCGCCGTCGCCGCGCGCGGCTCGCGAGCGCTCCGTCGGCCTCTACCCGATGAGCCGCTATCGCGCCGATGGACACCCGCACGCCACCACAGCTGGCCCTCGGTTTCGGCGCGCTCAGCGAAGCCGCGATCAAGCGTGGCATCGCCGCCGTCGGCGATCTGCTCGACCCCGGCTGAGGCGCCTCTCTCACTCGAGGCCCGAGGCCTGCCGGCCCTCGTGCTGCAAGCTGGCATTGGCCCACAGCCGCGCGAGGCGTTCCTCGCCCAGGGCGTCGGGATCGATTCCGAACTGGTTGTGGAGAGCGTCGGCGAACGCCCGCCGATCCTCCAGGACGGTGCGCCCGTGTTGACCCGGAGCATCGAGGAACAGCGTGCGGGCACGGAGGGTGACGATGCGGTCATCGAACGGGCGCTGCACGACCAGCGTCTGCACGAAGCTCGAATCGGCTGAGGTGGAAAGCCGGAGATGGTGGGGCTGGAAGTCAGCGAGCGTGGCGCCGGCATCTGAGAACCAGAAACCCGGAATCGACCCGTACGGGTGCTGCTCGAACCACCAGCCGTTTCCGTCGCGTTCGAGCGCCACCTCGAACCGGCCCGCCGTGACCGGACCGGATCTCAGCGGGAGGGGGTCAAGTGGCCCCTCCCCCAAGCCTGCCTCGGCGATGAACGGCCCGCGTCCGGTGTCTGGACGATCAGGGCCATGTGGTTGGTGAGCGTTCCGCCGAGATGGGCTCCACGCTCCGCGACGATCCCTTCCCTGGGCTCGACTTCGAACCCCAGCGATCGCAGCAGCGCTCCCAGCACGCTGTTGGCTTCAAAGCAGTACCCGCCCCGGCCGCCGTGCAGGAAGCGTTCAACGAGCGCCGGCTCGTCCAGGGGCCTGTACTCACCCAACTGCACGGCGAGATCCTCGTAGGGCACGTGCGAGACGAAGGCACGGTGAACGGTGCGCAGGCCCTCGGCGTCAGCGGGCGGCACCGCGGTGAGACCGACGCGACGCAGAAGCCGGTCGCGGGCAGTGGCGCCGAGCCCGTAGCTCAGCGTGGCCCCGCTTCGATCACTTCGCGTACCTCGGCTTCACGCGGTTGGGCCTCAAAGCCGGTCAGCGCCCAGGTGGCACCGGCCTGCTCCCATGGCTCAGTCTCGGCGCCGGGGGGGAGGTCCACGACCAGGTCAAAGGCGCCGTCACCGGCGCGCAGGCGTTTGGTCTCCTCGGCGAGCTCGGTCAGTTGAGCCGGTCCGGGCAGCTCGATCGGGAACAGCCCGTCCCATTGCGCGGCGCGTCGCAGCGGGCGCCGGTGGGGCCAGCGGGTGGCGACCCAGATCGGGATCCTGGGCTGCTGCACCGGCCGGGGCAGAAACTCTCCGTCCCAGAACTGGTTCAGCCGCTGCAGACCTCGATCGAGCAGACCGGCGCGCTCTCGCGGGTCTACCACCTCGCCGTAGGGCTCGAGCTCGTTCGTGCGGTCGCTCCCCAACCCCACCCCGAGGATCAGTCGCCCGCGGCTGAGCCGGTCGAGGGTGACGGTCTCGCGCGCGAGCTTGTGAACTCGCCGGCGCGACAGCGGCGTGATCAACGGGCCGAGCCGCAGCGTGCTGGTGGCGCACGCCACCGCGCTGAGCGCCACCCACGGGTCGGCGACGGCCTTCACCGGCGCCCGGTAGGTGACGTGATCCCACAGGAAGATCCCGTCCCAGCCGCGCGACTCCGCCCGCGCGGCCAGCTCGGCCAGGAGCCGCGGCTCGACCAGCTCGTCGAATGGCGCGATGAACAGTCCCCGTTTCACCTGGCCGGCCTCGGGCGCTCCGCCTAATGCGCCGGGGCCCCCTCGACCCGGGCGCGATGCAAAGTGAGGATCACGGTGTCCTGCGCGGTCGTCGTGTCGATCAGCTGGAGGTCCGCGGGGCTCTGGGTCTCGCCGAACAGCCGCTTACCGGTGCCGAGGATGACCGGGTAGACCATCAGCCGATACTCGTCGATCAGATCGTGCTCGATCAAGCCCTGGACGAGCTCGGCGCTGCCGAACACCACGACATCGCCGTCGAACTGCTGCTTGAGCTTGAGAGCCGCCTCGGCGAGATCGCCGCGCACGATGGTGGAGTTGTTCCAGTCAGCGCGTTCGAGCGTGGTGGACACGACGTACTTCGGCATGCTGTTCATCTTCTCGCCGAACTCGCCGGTGCCCTCCATCGTCGGCCACGCCGCCGCGAAGCCTTCGTAGGTGACACGACCCAGCAGCAGCGCCGACGCCGCGGTCAGCTCGTCGAACTTGAAGTTGCTGCCCTCGGGCCCGCTGCTGAACTTCATCGTCCAGCCGCCACGGGTGAAGCCCTCGGCTCCGCCGGGATCCTCGATCACGCCGTCAACGGTGATGAATTCCGACACCACAATGCGTCCCATGGTCTACCTCCACTCGGATCTGTCTCCCCCGGCAGGCAGCAATCTAGATCCCTGGACCCTGGATGCGAAGATCCAATTCGGTCCCGATTGAGCGAGCCAATTCCGGGTGCAAACTACGTGTGGCATCGAGATGGCACACGAATGCCTTGCTATGGCACCATGAGTGTGCCATAGTGGTGCCATGAACTTGCAACCCTATGTGGAGAACCTCCAACGACAGCTTGGCGTCGCCGCTGAGGCCGGCGGTGATGACGCTCGCGCGCTGGCGGAGCGCCTGATCGCGCCGCTGGACGCGGAGATCCGGCTGACGATGCTCGATGTGCTCGGGGCGGCCGCCGAGGAGATCACGTGTGACCTCGCGCCTGGCTCGGTGGAGCTGCGCCTGCGAGGCACGGGCCCCCGAATTCGTGGTGACGCTGCCGCCGGTCGATGAGTCGGCCGACGATCCCGCCTTCCGCGAGGACGATCGGTCCCACGTCGGATCGACGGACCTCAACCCGACGCCCCTGCCCGGAGACGGAGCCGGACGAGAGACGGAGACGGCGACGGCGCCGAAGGGGCGATGTCCCGGATCAACCTCCGCATGCCCGACCACCTCAAGGCCCGGATCGAACGCGCGGCCAGCGGCGACGGGCTGTCCGTCAACGCCTGGCTGGTGCGCGCCGCCGCGGCCGGGCTGCAGCGAGCTGCGCCAGACCGCCAACGCGAACGCCGAGTCTCCCCGGGCGCACAGCGTTATACGGGCTGGGCGCGGTAGCCAGCGCAGAGCCCGAGATCCTCGTCCCACCACCCCAGTAGCAGGAGAACACGACATGCCCACCTTCGATACTCCAGAACCGATCTACGTAACCGTCGAGCTCGGCGTCGGTGATCTCCGGATCGTGGCCGGCGATCGCGCCAACACCACCGTCGAGGTGCGTCCCAGCTTCCCGGCCAGAGAGTCAGACGTGAACGCCGCGGCCCAGACGCGCGTCGAGTACGAGGACGGCAGGCTGCTGATCAAGGCACCGAAGGGGTGGCGGCAGTACACCTTCCGGGGTGGCGGCGAGTCGATCGACGTGCAGATCGAGCTGCCCGCCGGGTCGCACGTGCGCGGCGAGGCGGGGGTCGCCGCATTGCGGTGCACAGGGCGGCTGGGCGAATGCAGCCTCAGGACCGGGGTGGGCGAGATCGAGCTCGACGAGGCGGGCCCGGTTGCGCTCAGGACCGGCGTGGGTGACATCACCGTGGACCGAGCCCTGGACCACGCTGAGGTCACCACCCACTCCGGCGCGGTCCGAGTCGGCAGCGTCGAAGGCCCGGCCGTGATCAAGAACCACAATGGCGCCAGCTGGATCGGCGAGGTCGCCGGCGACCTGCGGGTCAACGCGTCCAATGGCACGAATCGCCGTGGACCGAGCTCACGCCACGGTTGTCGCCAAGACCGCCAACGGCGACATCCGCGTCGATGAGGTCGCTCGTGGCTCGGTCCTCGCCCAGACCGGCCACGGCAAGGTCGATATCGCCATCCGGGAGGGCGTGGCCGCCTGGCTGGATCTCAACGCTCGCTACGGAAAGGTGCACAACGAGCTAGACGCGGCCGAGCGGCCCCAGCCGGGCGAGGACACGGTTGAGGTTCGCGCCCGCAGTTCCTTCGGCGACATCACGGTCCGCCGCTCCGTGGCCGCCGAGGCCGGGGTGGCGTCATGACCGCGACCGTGGTCGGGGGGCGCCGCGGGGCTTGGCCGCGGCCAACCGGACCACCGATCTGGGCCCGGATTGGACCTTAACGCGGGGCTACTTGGCACGTAGATTGGTGCGGCAACCCACTTACTCATAGCCGCAAAAGGAGCGCCGCATGCCCACCAAGATGTTCGTCAACCTCCCGGTCGAGGATCTGAGCCGGTCCCAGGAATTCTTCTCCGGGCTTGGCTTCACCTTCTTCGGCATGGCTGAGGGCATGGCCTCGATCATCATCAGCGAGCACACCCAGGTGATGCTCCTGACCGCGCCGGTGTTCGCCGGCTACGCGAGCCGGCCAGTCGCCGACGCCACCGAGTCCACAGAGGCGATCCTGGTGTTGGGAGTGGAGGATCGAGCCGAGGTTGACCATCTGGTCGACACGGCCCTGGCCGGCGGCGCCACCGCCGCCGGCCAGCCCCAGGACTCCGACGGCCGCTATCAGCGTGGCTTCTTCGACCTCGACGGCCATCACTGGGAGGCGCTGTGTCTGCAATAGCCCGACCGGTAGACGAGATGGCATCGAACCACCGCGTGACCTCCCGGGACGGCACCGAGATCGGCTTCAGCCGCGCGGGTGAGGGGCCGGCGCTGGTTCTCGTCGGAGGCGCGTTCACCGACCGTGCGCATCTGGCCGAGCTGGCCACCCTTCTGGCCACCCGTTTCACGGTCCTCAACTACGACCGGCGCGGTCGCGGCGAGAGCGGAGACACGGCGCCCTACGCGGTCGCGCGGGAAATCGAAGATCTCGACGCGCTGATCGGTGCCGGCGGCGCAGCGGCGAGCGTGTTCGGCGGATCGTCCGGTGCGGCGCTGGCGCTCGAGGCCGCCGCGGCCGGGCTGGCGATCGAGAAGCTCGTCGTGTATGAGCCGCCCTACGTCGTCGACGACAGTCGCCCACCGGTGGCCGCGGACATAGCGACACGACTGAGCGAGCTGGTCGCAGCGGGCCGTCGCGGCGACGCGGCCGCGCTGTTCATGACCGAGGGGGCGATGGTGCCGGCGGAGGCCGTCGCCGCTATGCGCGCGGCGCCGTTCTGGCCGAGCACCGAGGCGATGGCGCACACGCTCGTCTACGACGCGACGATCATGGGCAGCGGAAATGCGCTGCCGGCGCAGCGGCTGGCCACCGTCACCGTGCCGACCCTGGTGATCGACGGCGGCGCCAGCCCGGCCTGGATTCGCCACGCGGCGCAGGCACTATGCGACACCCTGCCCAACGCCACCCGGGTCACGCTGGCCGACCAGATGCACGACGTCGCGCAGGGCGTCCTGGCACCCGTGGTGATGGAGTTCCTGGCTGGTCAGATCTGAGACCGAGACCCGTTCTGCCGATACGCCGGGGTAGACTGAGACGGATGCCGAGCTTGCTTTCCGGTGGTTGGTCTGAGCACGCCCGCCTGGTGCTGAGCGAGGCCGGCCACAAGAGCGGACGGGCCCGCAACGCGATGATCGACCTGCTCGCCGGCCAGGGGTGCGCGCTGACCGCGCTGGAGATCGAGGATGAGTTGCGCGGCAGCGACCAGCGGGTGGGACGGGCGAGCATCTATCGCATCCTCGAACTGCTCGGCGAGCGCGGGCTGATCAATCGCCTCGAGGTGGGGGACGGCACGGCTCGTTACGAGCGCGTGGACCCGGGCGGTGATCACCATCATCATCTGGTGTGCGATTCCTGCGGGCGTCTGGTGCCGTTTGACGATGCCGACCTCGAGCGCTCGATCGACCGGCTCTCGCGCCGGCTCGGGTTTCGCCTGCAGGATCACGAGGTGGTCCTGCACGGCGACTGCGCCACCTGCCGGTCCTGACCGCTGTCACCACGCGGCGGCCCGTGGATCGGCTGGCCGTGCCCTGGATAGCCCACCCGGCCGGTGACGCCCGACCTCTCAAAGATGAGAACGGGTCTTGCTATTAGGTTATGCTGTGGACCGTGGCCGAGCAACCGCCAGCCGCCGCCCGTCGATCAACCAGGCAGGTCGAGATGAGAACCTTTCGCCGTATCGCGTTTATCCCTCTGGCGCTGGCCACGCTCGTGGCGCTTCTGGCCGGGTGCGGCGTCAGCTCCGCGTCGCGCGGCGCGTCGGGCGACTCCCCAGGCGCGCCCGGGAGCTCACCGGGCGGGCACCAGGGCAAGCTCGTGGTGGTGGCGGGAGAGAACTTCTGGGGGAGCATCGCGGCTCAGCTGGCCGGCGGCAAGGCCACCGTCAACAGCATCATCGTCAACCCCAATACCGACCCGCACAGCTATCAGCCAACGGCCCAGGACGCCCGGACGGTGGCCACGGCGAACATGGCAATCGTCAACGGGATCGGCTATGACAAGTGGATGAGCCAGCTGCTCGGCGCCAGCCCCACCGGCGGACGGGTTGTGCTCACAGTGGGGAACCTGCTGGGACTTCAGGAAGGCGATAACCCGCACCAGTGGTACTCGCCGGCCAGCGTGTACAAGGTGATCGACCAGATCGTCGCTGACTACGACAAGCTCGACCCTGCCGACAGCGCCTACTTCGCTCGCCAGAAACAGAGCTTCGAAGCCCACGGCCTGGCTCGCTACAACCAGCTGCGCCGGGAGATCCGAGCCCGGTTCTCAGGGGTGCCGGTGGGATACAGCGAGAGCATCTTTCAGCCGCTCGGCGAGGATCTGAGACTGAAGCTGGTGACGCCGTACAGCTTCACCAAAGCGATCGCGGAGGGCACCGACGTGACCGCCCAGGACAAGCAGACCGTCGACAGCCAGGCGCAGAACCGCGTGATCAAGGTCTGGGTCTACAACCGCCAGAACGTGACTCCCGACGTGCAGCGGGTCACGGCACTGGTCAAGGCGCAGCACATCCCGATCGCGACGGTTACCGAGACCCTGGCCCCGGCGTCCGATTCGTTTGAGCAGTGGCAGGTCGCCGAGCTCGAGGGGCTTGTGGCGGCGCTGCACCAGGCCACCGGCAAGTGACCGAGCCGGTTCTGGAGGTGGCTGGCGCCTCGGTGGTTTTGGGTGGACGCACGATCTGGGAGGACGTTGGTGTCAGCGTCGCCGAGGGCGAGTTCGTCGCGGTGCTCGGATCCAACGGCGCCGGAAAGTCCACCCTGCTGAAAGTCATCCTCGGACTGCAGCCACTCGCGGCCGGCCGGGTCTCGGTGCTCGGAGCGGCACCGGGCGCCGTGAATGAAGCGATCGGCTATCTGCCCCAACGCCGCACGTTTGACGCCGGCACGCGGGTACGGGGAATCGATCTCGTCCGCCTTGGCCTCGATGGGGCCCGCTGGGGGTTCCCGCTGCCGGTTCCGGCACGGTTCGCGTCCGCCCGGCACCGGGCGGATCGTCGCCGGGTGGAGGAGGTGATCGAGTTGGTCGGCGCCGCCGCATACGCGCGCCGGCCGGTCGGAGATCTCTCGGGCGGGGAGCAGCAGCGGCTACTGATCGCGCAGGCGCTGGTGCGCAGCCCGCGGATGCTGATCCTCGACGAGCCGCTGGACAGCCTGGATCTGGCCAACCAATCCCAGGTGGCCGCGCTGGTGCAGCGCATCTGCCGGACCGAGTCGGTGGCGGTGCTCCTCGTCGCCCACGACGTAAATCCGCTGCTCGGCTATCTGGACCGCGTGATCTACCTCGCCGCCGGCCGCGCCGTCGCAGGCGCGGTCGATGAGGTGATCACCACCGACACGCTCACCGGTCTGTACGGGGTGCCGATCGAGGTGCTGCGCACGGCTGACGGTCGTCTGGTGGTGGTCGGGCAGCCCGAGGCGCCGCATCACCACTCCGCCCGCCACCCCGAGGGGCTGCCGTGAGCCCGGCCCTGAGTTGGAACATCCCGTCTGACGTGAACCAGTTGCTGACCTACCCGTTCATGGTCAACGCCCTGCAGGCCGGCACGATCGTGGCCGTGATGGCCGGGCTGATCGGCTGGTTCATGGTCCTGCGCGGCCAGAGCTTCGCGGGCCACACGCTGTCGGTGATGGCGTTCCCCGGCGCTGCCGGCGCCGCCCTGGCCGGTCTGCCCGCCGCGCTCGGGTACTACGTGGCCTGCACGGCGGCGGCGCTGGCGATGAGCCCGGCGCAGCGACGTGACGGCCGCAGCCACAGCGGCGAGTCGGCGGCCATCGGCACTGTCCAGGCCACCGGCCTGGCCCTGGGGTTCCTGTTCCTGTCGCTCTACAACGGGGTGCTCGGTGGGCTGGAGAATCTGCTGTTCGGGACGTTTCTCGGAATCAGCCAGGGCCAGGTGCTGACGCTGCTGATCGTCGCGGCGATCGTCGTGGCGGTGCTGGGGGTGGTCGGACGGCCGCTCCTGTTCGCCTCCGTCGATCCCCAGGTTGCCCGCGCGAGCAGCGTTCCGGTTTCCGTCCTGTCGGTTGGGTTTTTGGTGCTGCTCGGCTTGGCGGTCGCGGCTACCAGCCAGATCACCGGAGCGCTGCTCGTGTTCGCACTGCTGGTGACGCCTGCCGCCACCGCCCAGACGCTGACGAGCCGCCCCGGGCTCAGCCTCGCGCTGACGGTCGCCATCGCGCTCCTGACCACCTGGCTCGGGTTGGGGATCGCGTACTTCTCGCCCTATCCCGTCGGTTTCTTCATCACCACCGTCGCGTTCGCCCTCTACCTGCTGGCCAAACTCGGCGTCCTCGTCCGCCAACGACTCCGTCAACGCGCCCTCCGGGGGCTGGTCGCGTTCGCGGGCAGGTGATGTTCGCCTACGAGTTCGTCCGCAATGCCTTCGTGGCCGGGACCGTCATCGCGCTCGCCTGTGGGTTGGTGGGATGGTTCGTCGTCCTGCGCGGACAGGTGTTCGCCGGTGACGCACTCAGTCACGTCGCGTTCACGGGAGCCGTCGCCGCCGTGGCGATCGGCATCGATGCCCGCATCGGGCTGTTCGCCGGCACCGTCGGTCTTGCCGCGGTGATGGCCGGCCTCGGGCAACACGCCGATGCCGACGACGTCACGATCGGCACCGTCTTCTCCTGGATCCTCGGGCTGGGAATCCTGTTCGTCGCCATCGCTGCCACCGGAGCCGGCGGTGGCAACGCCATCTCCACCGCCAATACCCTCTTCGGCTCCATCTTCGGGCTCGACACCAATGCCGTGCGGCTGGCCGCCGGAGTTGGACTCGGGGCCGCGTTCGCGCTGCTGCTGATCGCCCGGCCGCTGCTGTTCGCGACGCTCGACCCGGAGGTCGCTCGTGCGGGCGGCGTCCCGGTCCGTGCGCTGAGCGTCACGTTCCTGCTGCTGGTCGGGCTCGTCGCCGGCGAAGCCACCCAGGCGGTCGGGGCGCTGTTGCTGCTCGGCTTGCTGGCCGCGCCCGCCGGCGCCGCCAGCCGGCTGACCGCCAACCCCTGGCTCGGTCTGGCCCTGTCGGCCACGATCTCCGTCGGCTCGATGTGGGCCGGTCTGACGCTCAGCTACCAGATCCCATCGCTGCCCCCGAGTACCGCAGTCATCCTGATCGCGGCGGGAGCCTTCTCGGTGGCCAGCGCCATCCGGTTGTGGCGAATGCGACGGCCGGGCCTCCGTCGGCAGTCTTCATTGCCCGGGCGTCCCAGGCGAACGCCGAATCGGGCGAGGGTGAAAGTAGCGTCCGCCCGGTTCAGCATGGCGGAGGTAGAACCCCGACAACACGGGCCTCGTGGGCCAGCAGGCGGCGCTTGGCCTCGAGGCCGCCCGCGTATCCGGTCAGCGAGCCTGAAGCTCCGACCACGCGGTGGCACGGCACGATTATCGACAGCGGGTTGCGGCCGTTGGCGCTGCCGACGGCGCGCGCGGCGCCTGGCCCCATCCCGAGGGAACGGGCGATCTGCCCGTAGGTGGTGGTGGTGCCGTAGGGCACCCCGGCAAGCGCCGCCCAGACCCTCTCCTCGAGGGGGCCGCCGGCCGTGGCGAGCGGAAGATCGAACACGGTGCGCTCCCCGGCGAAGTACTCGTCCAGCTCGACGGCGGCGCGGTCGATGACGCCGCCCGCGTCGTGGTGGCCCGGTGCGGCGGCCGGGCCACCCTTGTGGTCGGGCAGGTACAGCCCGCGCAGCCGGTCGGCGTCATCGGCGACGAGCAACAGCGACCCGAGCGGGCTGGCAACGGAGTGGTGACGAAGTGAGTTCATGGAGGTAGAACGCCGACGGCGCTCGACGCGTGAGGTCCCGGATCGCAAACCTGGCCCGGACTGCCGTGGCGCGCTCAGCCAGGAGCGGGTGGGCTCGGCGCTCTCAGCTTAAGTCGGTGCCGCTACGCGCCGATACCGGGCGGTAGAGCGAGCTGACCACTGATTCCAGTCGACGATTGGGGCCAACTCCGCCACAAACAGGCCCGTCCGCTGGACGGATGGCAGCGCAACCGCACCGTTTTGACCCGCGCGCCGGATGGACCGGCGTTCCCGTCGAGGCTAGACCCAAGCGACAGGAGCATCGTGACCACCACCACACTGCCGGAAACGGCGCAGACCACGGCCCCGGGGCTGGTGACGCTGGCGAAGGCGCCGACCGGGATCAGAGGCCTCGATGAGGTGACCGGCGGTGGGCTGCCCCGTGGCCGCCCGACCCTGGTCTGTGGCCCGGCCGGATCGGGCAAGACGCTGATGGCGATGGAGTTCCTGGTCCGTGGGATCACGCAATTCGATGAGCCCGGAGTATTCCTAGCCTTTGAGGAGACCCGCGACGATCTGGTCGCCAACGTGGCGTCGCTCGGCTTCGACCTGGTGCAGTTCGAAGCCGACGGCAAGCTCGTGCTCGATCACGTCAACGTGGTCGCCACGGAGCTGGTGGAGGCCGGCGACTGGGATCTCGAGGCGCTGTTCATCCGCCTCGGTGCCGCGATCGACCGGGTGGGGGCGACGCGAGTGGTGATCGATACGATCGAGACGCTGTTCGGGGCGTTCGCCGACACCGGCAAGCTGCGCTCGGAGTTGCAGCGCTTGTTCCTGTGGCTCAAGGCTCGTGGCGTCAGCGCCGTGATCACCGCGGAGCGGGGCGACGGCGAGTTGACGCGTCACGGCATCGAGGAGTACGTCTCGGATTGCGTGATCGTGCTTGATCACCTCGTCACCGAGGACACGTCGATCCGGCGGCTTCGGGTGCTCAAATACCGCGGCTCGCTGCACGGGACCAATCAGTATCCGTTTCTGATCGGCGAGCGCGGGATCTCGGTGCAGCCGATCACGTCACTCGGGCTCCGGCACGGGGTGTCCAGCCAGCAGGTGTCGACGGGGTCGACCGTCTGGACGCGATGCTCGGCGGCTTGGGACCGTTTCGCGGCAGCTCGGTTCTGGTCAGCGGAACCGCGGGCACGGGCAAGTCGACGCTGGCGGCGCAATTCTGCGACGCGGCGTGTGACCGCGGTGAGCGAGCGATCTACTTCGCCTTCGAGGAGTCCCAGGACCAGATCATCCGCAACATGGGGTCCGTCGGTCTGCACCTCGGTCGGTGGGTGAAGGAGGGTCTGCTGCGGTTTCGCTGCGTGCGCCCCAGCCTGCTCGGGCTCGAGGCCCACCTTTCCGCGATGCAGACGGCGGTCGACGATTTCGATCCCTCCGTGGTGGTGCTCGATCCGATCTCTGACCTCGTCGGCACCGGCCGCGACGTAAGCGCGATGCTCACGCGCCAGGTCGACTTTCTCAAGGCGCGCAGCGTGACCGCTCTGCTCACCACCCTGGCGGCGGAGGGCGAGGAGGACCCCACTGCGCACGTGGTGGCATCCCTGATCGACACGTGGCTGCTGGTCCGCACCCTGGAGGGAAACGGCGAGCACAACCGGGTGCTGTCAGTACTCAAGTCCCGTGGCATGGCGCACTCCAATCAGGTGCGGGAATTCCGGCTCACCGACCTGGGCATCGAACTTGCCGACGTCTACGTCGGACCGCAGGGCGTGCTGACCGGGTCGGCGCGCTCGGCGCAGGAGGCCAAGGAGCGCACCGATGCCGTCGAGCGCCAGGAGGACCTGCAGCAGCGGCGCTCGAACCTCCAGCGTCAGCGTGAGTCGGTCGAGGCGCAGGTGGCCGGGCTGTGGCGCGAGTTCGCCGATGAGGCCGACATCGTGGACCGGCTCCTGCGCCGGGGGACCAGTGGCCGCGAGGAGGGCGCTGAGCAGCGCCTCGAACAGGGACGCCTGCGAAGCAGCGACGCTCTGATGTCTGAGGACCCGGCATCGAGCGATCGGCCGCCGGTGAAACCATGACCCCGCCCGTCTCCACCGAGCCCGATCACCCCGTGGGGGAGGCCGATTCCTGGGACCTGCGCCTGTATGTCGCTGGTCAGTCCCCCAAATCGCTGAAGGCGTTCGCCAACCTCACGCGACTGTGCGAGGAGCACATCCCGTTGCGTTACAACATCGAGATCGTCGACCTCGTCGCCAACCCGCAGCTTGCCGCCGGCGACGAGATCATCGCCATCCCCACGCTCGTGCGGCGGCTACCGGCGCCGATGCGGAAGATAATCGGCGATCTGTCCGACACGGATCGGGTGCTCGTCGGCCTCCAGCTTCGACCTGCCGCCGGATGACCGGTGTCGTCCCGGGACGGACCGTAGAGCGCATTGAGCGTGCTCTGGCCGCCCTGGAGACCGAGCCCTACACCCTGACGCTGTTCGTCAGTGGGGCGTCTGACTCTTCGGCACGGGCGGTCTCCAACATTCGCGAGATCTGCGACGCCCACCTCACCGGGCGCCACCAGCTCAGCATCGTGGATCTGCACCAAGAGCCGGCCATGGCCAGCCAGCACCACGTTCTCGCCACACCGACTCTGATCAAACACCACCCGCTGCCGACGCCGCATGCTGGTGGGGGACATGTCCGACCACGTCAGAATCCTTCTGGCCCTCGACGTGCCCGTCGTCGAGGCGGACGCGGCTGGGGCTGACGACCAGACGCCGGACCGGGCCGGCTCGTGATGCTGTTGCGGGACGGGTCAAGCCGGGGGCCGGGTCAGCCGGATGCGCCACCCTCGGAGCCGCCCGTGCTGGTGGCCCCCGATGTCCAAGCCCGGCTGCTGGAGGCCGAGGAGACCCTGCGAGCCATCCGCCGCGGTGAGGTGGACGCGCTCGTGGTCCAGGATGCGTCGCCCGACGCCCAGGTGTTCACGCTCTCCAGCGCGGACCGGCCGTACCGGATGTTCGTCGAGAAGATGCGCGATGGTGCGGCGACGGTGTCGGAGTCCGGGGTGGTGCTCTACGCCAACCGGAGCCTGGCCGAGCTGGCGGGGCGGCCACTGATTCAGCTGATCGGATCGCCGCTCACGTCGGTGATCGCCGACGGCGGCATCGCCGCTGTGCAGACGATCGGAGGACACGCCGGCGGCACGATCGAGGTCAATCTCGTCTCCGGCGCCGGTAATCGCATCCCCGTCCGGATCAACTCATCGAGTCTGGACGTCGACGGCCACCGCGTGCTGTGCCTCACGTTCGCTGATCTGACTCAGCAGAACGCGCACAAGCGGGAGATCGATCAACTGCAGGCGGAGCGCGTGCGCGAGCTCGAGCAGGCCCAGGACGCGCTGACTCAGCAAGCTACCCACGATGCGCTGACCGGCCTGGCCAACCGCACCCTGCTGGTCGATCGCATCATCCAGGCGCTCGCCCTGGCCGAACGCGCAGGGTCGTCCATCGGACTGATCTTCGTCGACCTCGACGGCTTCAAGGCGATCAACGACAGCCGCGGTCACGCCGCCGGCGACACGGTGCTGCGCGAGGTCGCCCGGCGCCTTCGGGACGTCGTGCGCCCCATGGACAGCGTGGCTCGGCTCGGCGGTGATGAGTTCGTGATTCTGCTGCCCGCCCTGTCCGGCCCCCTTGACGCTCTCAGGATCGCCGACCGGATCGCTTCAGAGGTCGATCTCCCGATCAAGCTCGACCACGGCGCCGTGGCCGTGAGCGCCAGCATCGGGGTCTCGGTCTCCACCCACACCGATCAGAGGCTTGCCCAGAGCCCGGATCGGTTGCTGCGCCAGGCCGACACTGCCATGTACCACGCGAAGTCGCTCGGCGGAGCCAAGACCAAGCTGTTCGAGGCTGGAGTCACGCCCACCGCCGCCGAGGCCGACCGCGACACCTGGGCGGCGCGAATCGAGGAGGCCCTCGACGAAGACCGCTTCGTGCTCCACGCTCAGCCCATCGTCGACCTCGTGACCGGGGCAGTGGTGCAACGGGAATTGCTGCTGCGCCTGCGCGACCGCGACGACAAGCTGATCGCGCCACTGGCGTTCCTACCCACCGCCGAACGGTGCGGGCTGATCGGTCAGATCGACCAATGGGTCATCAAGCAAGCGGTCGAGGTTGCGGCTCGGGGCCAACCGGTGGCCGTGAACCTGTCGGCCGAGTCCGCCGCCGATCCGGAGGTGCTCGAGCTGATCGAGCACGAGCTCCGCCGCCACGAGCTGAACCCCGAGAACATCATGTTCGAGATCACCGAGACCGCCGTGATGCAGAACATGGACCGAGGCCGGCTCTTCGCCGAGCGCATTGTCGCGCTGGGCTGCAGCTTCGCGCTCGACGACTTCGGCACTGGATTCGGCAGCTTCACCTACCTCAAGCAGCTTCCGGTGCAATATCTCAAGATCGACATCGAGTTCGTCAGAGATGTCGCCGGCAGTCAGCGCGACCGGTCGGTCGTCAGCGCGATCGTCGCGCTCGCCCGCGGTTTCGGACAGCAGACCATCGCCGAGGGCGTCGAGAACGAGGAAACCGCCTCCGTGCTCAGGAACCTGGGAGTCACGTTCGGGCAGGGCTACCTGTTCGGACGCCCCGTTCCGCTCTCAGACGAGCCCATTCCAGGCGCGCGCTAGTGGCACCGCGGGCGGTCTATTGCCAGTACTTCTCGACTGTCTCAGCCGAGCGCTCCGACGCCAAGTCGGGGTCCTGACCGGAGCTGCGCAGCGCTCGCCGCTGACGCAGGAGATCCCAGAGACGGTCGAGATCGACCCGGATCTCCTCCAGGCGCGCGGCATCCTCGTCAAGCGTCGGGTCCGACGCTCCTTCGCGCTGTCGCAACTTCTCGCGTTCGGCCTCGAGCGCCTCGATCTGGTTTTCGATCTGCTCATCGGTGGGCACGGGCGAAGCCTCGCACATCTACAGCCATCATGATTGGAGATCGTGGTGGCGATCGCTGACGACCAGAGGGATCCGGTGAGCGATGATCCGGTTGCCGAGACTCTCGCCCTACTCGACTGGCGGCGCCGGGTGGCCGAGCTGTACGCCTCCGTGCGGGCCGCCTCTGACCCCCGGGACGGGTGGGCGCAGTGGTGTCGCACCCGCGCCGAGCTGTTTCGCCGGCACGGGCAGTCGCCGATTCCAGCCGCGCAGCGGTCAGGCTACCTCGGCCCCCACGTGTATGACTACGACCCGGAGTGGCGGGCTCTGGCCCGCGTGGAGCCGGCGCAGTCCACGCGGATCGAGCTGCGGACCAGCAACGTCGAGGCGATGACGTTCACACGCTTTGCGTGTGCCCGGTTTGCCCTGGGCGGGACCGAGCTGAGCCTCGATCTGTACCGCCTCGACAGCTACGGCGGCGGCTTGTTCGTTCCGTTCGCCGACGTCACCAGCGGCAGTGAGACATACGGTGCCGGGCGCTACCTGCTGGACACGGTCAAGGGAGCCGACCTTGGGCAGCAGGACGGCCGTCTCGTGCTCGATTTCAACTTCGCCTATCAGCCCTCCTGCTCCTATGACCCCCGCTGGACGTGCCCCCTGACGCCCGCCGCCAATCGACTCGGGCTTGCGGTTCGGTGCGGGGAGCGCCTGTCAGCGCCCTGATCCGGGTGCCGCGACCGTTCGGCACCGTGACCACGCCTCACTATTGGCGCTGAGACGGCCGGTGGCCTAGGGCTCAGTATGGACGACGACTTCGGCGAACCCGGGGAGACGGATGCGCAGATCCTCCTCGAGTTCGCTGGCCCGGGCGTGAGCCTCGGTCAGCGTGGCGCGATCGCCGACGCGCACGGTCACGAACAGGACGTGTCCGGATTCGGTGGGAAGGACTCGCAGCGCCCGGGGCGGTTGGCCGGTGTGCCTGCGCACGAGGTCATCGATCTCCCGGAGCTCGCCGCTGTCGGGCGGCTCGGCCCGGAGCGCCAGCGGGCGCTCGAGCGGCTCGAGATGGGTCTGCACCGCCACCACCCCGGTCTGGTCGAGAATCGTCCGCTCGACCCGCTCGGCGACCTGGTGGGCCTCGCGCAACTCCAGGTCCGCCGGCAGCTTGAGATGCAGCGAGACGTACGTGTGGCCATTGCCCTCGAAGATGGCGATGTCGTGAGCCTCGCGCACCAGCGGCTCCGACAGAGCGGCCGCCAGCACCCGGTCGCGCAGGTCGAGACCCCGTCGGCGGGGCTCGACGTGGACCGTCACATCGCTGTCGGGCAGGGTGTCGTGGATCGCCGCCTCGACGGCGTCGGCGGCCTGATGTCCCTCCACCACCGCCCGGCCGGGGGGGACCGTGACCACCGCGTCGGCGAAGTAGCGCCCGGCGGACTGCCTCAGCCGCAGCCGGCGCAGCTCGACGTCCGGCCCGAGCGAACGGATCGCCTCCTCAGCCGCGGTGCTTGCCTCCGGCGCCGCGCTGTCCATCAGCGCATTCGTGTTGGTCGCGATCAGGCGCGCCGCGGCGGCGAACACGAGCCCGGCGACCACCAGCGCGGCGATCGCGTCCCCGCGGGCAAATCCGGCCCGAGCCGCTGCCAGCCCGATCAGCACCGCCACGGATCCGGCCATGTCGGCCGCGAAATGAAACGCGTTGGAGCCCAGCGCCGGGCTTCCGAACCGCCGGGCGGCGCGGAGCGACGCCAGCGTGCGGGTCGCATCGACCACGAGCGCGACGGCGATCACCGCGAACACGTACCAGCCGCTGTCCGGCGCCGCACCGCCATGGATGAGGCGATCGACCGCCTCGATGCTGACAAACAGCCCTCCGAGGACCAGGATGCCGCCCTCGCCAAGCGCGCCCAGGTTCTCGGCGCGCCGATGTCCGTAGGGGTGATCGCGGTCTGCCGGCCGACCCCCGACCCGGATCGCGAAGAAGGTGAAAATCGCTGCCACGACATCCCCGCTGGACTCGATCCCCGCCGACAGCAGGCCCAGGCTGCCGGTCAGTATCCCGGCGATCAACTTCAGCGCCATCAACGTTCCGGCAGCCGCAATCGAGATGATCGTCGTTCGCTGCTGGGCGCTCGCGGCCTCGCTGGCCGTAGCAGCGCCGGCGGATTCTGCCCGCTCGCTCACCTGGCAAGCGTACGGTCATGGGCGGGCTGACTATCGCCGGCAAGTTCAGCTGCCCTGGGGGACGGGCGATCTCACCCCGGCCGGCCTGTTGCAGATCGGCCGGAAGGGGAGCGCGCTCGGCGCCAGGACGGTCAGTCCGGTCGCCAGCGGATGATCGCCGCCCGCTGGCCGCCTGCGTATCGGGGAGATGCTCGAGGTTGCCACCGGCCAGGCCGGAGACGAGTGCGCTGAGGTAGGAGTCCTCGAGGATGTAGGTCTGGGCGTAACCGGCGTGGAGGGCTCGCAGGCGAGTCAGCGTTGTGCGCGTCTGGACGTGCGGCGATCCGCCGTTCGAGCGCGGCAACCGAGCCGCCGTTCGAGATGGACCGTGCAGGCGGTGAGGATCGTCGGCCCCGTTCGCAGCGTGACGCCGAGTCGGATCGGCTCGACCTGCTCGACGTATTGCTCGACGGCGGTCACGCAGGCTCGCGCCGTTCCCGGGCGACGACTGGGCCGCGCAACCAGCGAGCACGGCAGGCAGAGCGCTGCGCATGACCAGCGAGGCGCAGCGCCGAGGGCGGACCGTCGGCGCCGCGCGCGGGCTGGATCAGTACCCGTATCCGCCGCCACTGGATGATGTGGCAGGGGCCGGAGTAGCGGGAGTGGCGGATTTGGCGGAGGCGGCAGCGCTGGTGGAAACGGCGGTCCAGGTGCCGACGTCCTTGATGCCCTGGCCGTTGGCCTGGCCGGGCGCGGTGTCCTGCGCGAACGTGTACAGGGGCATGCCCTTGTAGGCGACCTGAGTCGCTCCATTGGGGCGCTTTACCGTCGTGATCGAGCCCACCCCACCGTGCGCTACCGCGCCGGTGGCGATGAGCGGGTGCCAGACCTGCACGCACGCGGAGCTGGTGCAGATGAACTTCCCGTTCTGTTCACCGCTGAGGCGATAGAGGGTAAGGCCCTGCGCATTGACGAGGACCGTGGTCCCGAGCTTGCTGTTCGCCGCAGATTTCACCACCGCGCCGGTGGTCGAGCTGGCGTTCTGTGCCTTCGCGGGCTGCTTGGCGGACGTGCTGCTGGACGAGCTGCTGCCGCACGCGGCGAGCAGCAGAGATGCTGTCAGAGTCGGGATCAGAAGCTTTATCGGTGCACGCATTACGGTCCTCCTGGGGTTATGGCGGCCATGTGTCAGGTCCGCTACCTCACCAGACGGCGCCCGCGTCGAATCCTTCCCGGCCGGCCGGGGCCGTCATCGCGGAAACGCCGGGCCTGCGGTCAGCTCACCGTGAGCGTGCCCTGCATGCCGCCCATCCGGTGGCCGGGGACGCTGCAGAAGAAGGTGTAGGTACCCGGCTTCAGGCTTACGGTGATCGCCTTGGTGCCGCCTTTGAACGTCGGCGTGCCGGCGACCGTGGCCCCGTTGGTGCCCGTCTGGAGCGTGAAGTTGTGATCCTCGGGCGCCTTGTTGGTGAAGCTGATCGTGACCTTGCCGGCCTTGGCGGTCAGCGCGGTCTTATCGAACTTGAGCTGCCCGCTTGGATCGGCGGCCACCGACAGTGTGCCCGCGGAGGAGCCGGCTGCCGCAGCCGAGGAGCTCGATGTCGAAGCCGGCGTGGAACTCGAGGTCGCGGCAGCAGCCGCCGTCGTGGACGAGCTGGAGGAGCTGCCGGATCCTCCGCACGCGGCGAGCCCCACCGTCAGGGCGGCGGCCGAGAGCATCAGGGCGGGAAACCTTGGCATCGGGAGTCCTTTCGATTGCGGACCAGCAGTCCTGTCGTCGGCCGGCTGTATCCGGTGCGGTACGACAGCTAAGACTCCGCGACACGACAGTCCTTCCCGTCTCGGCTCAGATCGGGAAGGTCTCGTCCATGGCTGGCGTCTTGGTTCTCTAAAGCCCACGAGGAAAGGGAACGGCATGCAGCTACGACGTAGGATCGACCCCCGCCAGCGCGGCCGGCGACGATCTCCACAGGTGTTGGTAGTGGCGGCCATTGCCGCCATCGGCGTTGGCGTCCTGGCGGCGATGGCGCTGGCAAGTTCGCCGGCCACGCTGTCGGTGGCCAAAGGGGTGCCGGTAAAAGGCCACAACGAGAACGTGGTCGTCAACTCCCATGGACTGACCGTCTACACGCTGAGCGGGGAGACCGCCAACCATCGTGAGTGCACCAAGGCGAACAACTGCTTCTCGTTCTGGTTTCCCGTCAAGGTGGGTTCCAACGCGAAGCTGACCGCATCTCGCGGCGTCAAGGGCAAGCTGGGGTCGCTGCGCCGCAACGGCTTCAGGCAGGTCACCCTCAAGCGCCACCCCCTCTACACGTTCATCGGCGACGGTGGTAAGAAGCGCCGCACGGTCGGTGAAGGTGTCGTCAGCTTCGGCGGGACCTGGCATGTGGTAGCCGCGCAATCGTCCTCGCCCCAGACCATGACCGGTCCGACGACCACGACGAGCACCACCACGACGTCGACCGGTACGACAACCACCCCGGGTTACCCGTAGCCCCCGCTTAGGCCAGTGGCGAAAGCGGCCGGCTTTCGCCATTGCGCCGGTCCGTCGTCGTCGCCAGCGGGCCAACGTGCGGACCTCCGGCGCCCGGTCGCCACATGAGTCCGGACTCGGCAGCCGGATGAGCGCTTGTGACGCGGTATATGTTTGGCCATGGCTTACCGGGTGTTTGATCGAGGTCGCACCAGGTGAGTCTCACTGCGTTTCCGACGAACCTGTCGGGCGCTCTGGAGTGGCTGCGGGCGCGCGACCGCGGCCTCGCCGCACTGCGCCGCTCGGGTCGGACGGCGCTGGTCATGCCGGCCACGTTCGCGTTGGGCGACAAGGTGATCGGCAATCCGATCCTGGCGACGTTCGCCGCCTTTGGCTCGTTCGCGATGCTGCTGCTGGTCGACTTCGGGGGAACCATGCGCGACCGTCTCAAGGCCCAGACGGCGCTGGCGGTCGTGGGGGCGGTGTTCGTGTGCCTGGGGACGCTGGCTTCCCGTTCGGCATGGATCGGGGCACTGTCGATGGCGCTCGTCGCGTTCGCGGTGATCTTCGCCGGCGTCGCCAGTTCGGTGCTGGCGGGCGCCACCACGGCGCTGTTGCTGGCGTTCATCCTGCCGGTGACGCTGACCGGGCCGATCGCCTCGATCCCGGATCGTCTGGCCGGCTGGGGCATCGCCGCGGGGGCCGGGCTGGTGGCGATCGCCGTGCTGTGGCCGGCGCCGGCCCGCGAGCCACTCCGCACTCCCGCGATTGCGGCCTGCCGCGCGCTGGCCGCCCGCCTGCGCTTGGAGCTCGCCTACGTCCTGGGCGGCCCGGAGCGGCCATCCCGCGAGGCGCACGAGAACGCAGCCACGAAGGCCAACGCGGCTGTCGACGCGCTGCAGCGGGAGTTCTTCGCCACGCCCTATCGTCCCACCGCGCTGGGCACCGGGCCCCGCATGATCGTCCGGCTGGTCGACGAGGTCAAATGGTTGGGCGCGATCATCGACCAATCCGCTCCGCGGTCAGACGGCACGCCGGTCAACCGTCCGGCCTGCGCCGTGAAGGCAGCGGCAGCGTCGGTGCTCGAACGTGGCGCTGACCTGCTGGATATGAGCGCGGGCCAGCCCAGCCTCCTGGGCTCGGCGCTGGCCGAGCTACGCCAGGCGCTCGAGGAGCTCGAGCGCGGTGACACCTTACGTCTGCCGGTCCGCGGCGCTGGCCCCGGCACCGGCCAGAACGCCGGCGCGGGCGAAGCGGCTGACGAACAGATCGGAGAGTTCATCACCTCGCTGGACCCTGGCTTCCGGGCTCAGGAGTTGAGCTTCGTCGTCACACAGATCGCCGCCAACATCGACCTGGCGGCGGCCGCCGAGCGGCGCAGCTGGATCGAGCGGGTCCTCGGGCGCCAGCCGGCGGGGCTTCCGGGCTCGCTATCAGCCGCGCAGGAGCGCGCCGGTGCTCACGTGCAACGGCACTCCGTATGGCTGCACAACAGCCTTCGCGGCGCCGCCGGGCTCGGGCTGGCCGTGTTGGTGGCCAAGCTGACCGGTGTGCAGCACTCCTTCTGGGTGGTGTTCGGCACGCTCGCGGTGTTGCGCTCCAACGCTCTCAGCACGGGGCAGAACCTGGTGCGCGGGATGCTCGGAACCCTGGCCGGTTTCGTCATCGGCGCCGGGCTGGTCCTCCTCATCGGTACCAACACCGTGCTTCTGTGGATTCTGCTTCCGTTCGCGGTGCTGCTGGCCGGCCTGGCGCCGGCGACGATCTCATTCGCGGCCGGCCAGGCCGCGTTCACGCTGACGCTGTTGATCCTGTTCAACATCCTGGCGCCGGTCGGTTGGCAGATCGGACTGGTCCGGATCGAGGACGTCGCGCTGGGCGGAGCGGTCAGCCTGGCGGTCGGACTGCTGTTCTGGCCGCGCGGCGCCGGCGCCGCGCTGCAGACCGCGCTGGCGGAGGCCTACTCCGAGAGCGTCCGCTACCTGGCCAGTGCGGTCCAGTTCGGCCTCGGTCGCTGCGATCTCGGTTCGCCGTCGCGCCAGCCGCCGACCGAACAGGCGATCCAGGCCGCGGCGGCATCGCGTCGCCTCGACGACACATTTCGCGGCTACCTGGCCGAACGGGGCGAGAAGCTGATGCCGCTGGCCGAGGTCACCAGCCTGCTGACCGGCGTGGTCGGTTTGCGCCTCGCGGGCGACGCCGTCCTCGATCTGTGGCAGCGCGACGATGGGGCCGGCCAGGACCGCGCCGCGGCCAGGTTCGCGCTGCTCGCCAGCACTCAGCTGATGGTGGACTGGTATGACGGCTTCGCGGCCAGCCTGACCAGCGACCGCGACGTGCCCGAGCCCCTCCGGCGCGAACAGGTGGCCGACGGCCAGCTGGTCGCGGCGGTGAGCCATGACCTGCTCGGTACGGACGGGATGGCCGGTGCGACCGCGGCCCGGATGATCTGGACCGGCGACCATCTCGACGCCGCCCGGCGACTGCAGGGCACCCTCGTCGGTCCCGCCCAGACGGCCGCCGCGCAGCGCGCGGCCGGTCCCCTGGGCCGGATCCGACCCCTCAGGCCGTCAGTTCGGCCGGCGCCGACTCCAGCGCCACCTGGATCGCCGCCACCAGCTCCCGGGCCGACGCCGCCGTGAGCTCCACCGCCACCCGGGCCGAGGGGCCCCGGGCGGGATCGGCAAAGTCGATGTTGAGGGTGTGCTCGGCCATCGCATGGACCGGATGGTCGAAGTAGACGGTGCCGTCGGTGACGTGGAACCAGTTGCTCTGGGGTCCCTTGGCGCTGCCCTCGAGCGTGGTCGTCACGGTCGCATAGGTGCACATTCTCAGCCTCCGAGGTGGGTGTTGTAGAACGCCGTGATCCGCTCCCAGCCGTCGTTGGCGGCGGCTACGCGGTAGGACGGACGGTCAACCGAGAAGAAGGCGTGACCGGCGCCGTCGTACAGGTGGAACTCGTGCGGCTTGTCGAGGGAGGTGAGGATCTCGTCCAGCTCGGCGACCTCCTCCGGGCTGGGATGGCTGTCTTCCTGGCCAAACAGCCCCAGCAGCGGAGCCCGCAGGTTGGGCAGCTGGTCGACGAGGTTGGTGACCTGGAGCGGAAAGCCCTCGGGCGGCGTGCCGACCACGAACGCGCCGTAGCAGTCGACGCAGGCGTCGAGGTCGAGGTTGCACGCTGCCAGCACCGACTGGCGCCCTCCCGAGCAATAGCCGATCACCCCGACCTTCCCGTTGGAGGTCGGCAGCGAACGCAGGTACGCGACGGCGCCCCCGACGTCCCCGATCAGGCGCTCGTCCGGTACGCCGCCCTGGGCGCGCGCGGTCGCGGCAGCGTCATCGGGAGCGGCACCGGGAGCCTCGCGCCAGTACAGGTTCGGGCAGACGGCGTCGTAGCCGAGCTCCGCGAAGCGTCGCACGATCTCCTTGGTGGACCGGTCATAACCGGGCATGTGATGAATCACCACCACCCCACCGCGGGGACGGTCATCGGATGGCCGGGCGATATACGCCTCGATCGGCTCGTCGTTGTGACCGTTGGTCTGCGCCGTCTCTGCGCACAGTGAATCGCTCATGGCTCCTCAGTCAATCAGGGATGGGTGGCCAAAGACTGCATCAGGCACTAATATAAGCCGCCAATGAAGGCCTCCGGTGCGAGTGTCCGCATGCGGCAGCTGGACGAGATTGCGGAAGCGCTGCCCCAGCGGGCGTCGGCGCTCTCCCGGCTGTTTCTCACGCGCACGAGCATCGGCGTCTCGCGGACCGAGATCGGCGTCATGCGCACACTGCAGGAGCGGCCCCGGAGGGTTACCGAGCTGGCCGCCGAGGAGGGAGTCAGCCAGCCCGGGATGACGCTGCTGGTCAATCGCCTGGCCGACCGTGGCTGGGCGCGGCGCATCGCAGACCCCAGCGACGGACGAGCGGTGCTGGTGAGTCTGACCGCCAGCGGCGAGGAGGCCTTCGAGCTGTTGCGGGCCGAGTATCGCGCCATGCTGCACGAGGAGATGGCCACGCTCGACGATGGGGACATAGATGCCCTCGCGCGGGCGATTGACATCCTCGATGGTCTGATCGACCGGCTCGGGGAGCGTGACGCATGAGCTGCGGCAGCTTCCGTCACGTCCTCGCCCTGCTCAACCACGATGAGCCCGCGCTGTGGGCGGTGCTGGAGCGCGCGGTCGAGCTGGCCGAGGCGCAGCGTGCTCGTCTGACTCTGGCCAAGACGACCGATCCGGGCCGGATCGTGAAGTGGTTCGGGCCGATGACGATTCTGGCCCGGGCTCCGTGCCAACCCCAGCCCGACCTGCAGCAGTTCGCTCAGAATCGGTTGGCGCGCGCCTGTGAGTTCGTCCCGGCCTCGGTCTCGCTCACCACGGTGCTGCTGGGGCCTGATACCGCGTGCGCGCTTCGGCGGCTGGCTGACCACGACAGCTATGACCTGCTCGTGATGGACTCGAGGCTGGCTGCGCACAACCACAAGCTCCGGCGCGAGATCAAGCGCCTGGGCATGTGCACCTTGACGGTGCTACCGCAGGCGGACTCCCCGTCGAGCTCGCCCGCGCACAATCCGGCGGACGCGCTGACCGGCTGACCATGAGCCCCACGTGCCCGGCGGCGGGCTCGCTCCGGTGACTACTGACCGGAGCGAGCGCTGGTCGCCGGTTGCCTGCCTCGTCCTACTCGTTCGGCGTGTACTTGAACGAGATGCCGAGGCGAACGCGGTAGTTGAGGACACCGCCGTCCTGGATCGTCAGGTCTTGGCGCACGACCTCGGCCACGCGCAGTTCGCGCACGCTCTTCGCGGCGGTCTCCACGGCTACGCGCGCTGCCGCCTCCCATGACTCGCTGCTGACTCCGACCACCTCGGTGACCCGGTAAACGCTCTCCGACATGTCTCTCTCCTCTCGTTGGATTGCCGGACGCGAAGTCTCGCACTCTGCGCGTGCGCTGTGGCGAACAGTTAGAACCGCCTGCACTCGGACTCAGCCGCGCGTCTCACGGGCGGGTGACCTCGCACTGGAGCTCCTGCGGCGCGGCGGCGTGATAGGCGCGGGCGGCGTCGTCGGCCGAGTCGTAGGCGCGATCCTCCAGCTCGCGGATCGGCAGCGTCACCTCGAACTCGGGCTGGTCGAACGGATACGGATCGAGCTCGACGCGCCTGGGGGCGACGACCCGCAGCCCGAGCTCGACTCGCCGTCCCGGCGCGATCGGCACCGTCGGCACCAGGCGCGGGCCGGGCGGCTGGTCCAACTGGCGCAGGGTGGCTCCGACGTTGACGGCCTCCGCCGCCGCACTGGGCCGCTCGAGGTCCACCAGGCTGAGCGCGAGCGACAGGAGGTCGAGGCCCTGGAGCACCTCGTAGGCGTGCCAGGTGTCGGCGTCAAATTCGCTGCGCGGGCCCCGGTATCCCCACGCCTCGCGGAGCGCCGGCACCCAACGTGCCTCCTGCGTTGCCACCACCCGCGTCGCCAGCGGATCATCGCCCGGCCCACCCTCCTGCAGCCCCCAGCGGCCGGTGTAGAAGCCGCTGAAGTGCATGCTGACCAGTACGCCGGCGTGCCGGTCGCGCTCGTAGACCGATTCGACGCCGCGGGCGTACGGACCCGCCGTCTGTCGCAGTGGGAGCTCCACGAAGTGAGCCGGGCGGAGCGCCTGGGGGTTGAAGGCAGGGACGCCGTCGAGCTCGAGCCAGCCATCGTCGTGATGACTCGCCGCGCACAGCAGCGCCGCCCGGGCGGCGGGGATGGCGAACTGCGAGTTGCCCCAGTGCGCCGCGAGCTGCCCGGCGAGGCGGCCGTGATCCGGTTGGGTGATCAGAGCGAGTCGGTCCCCGCGGCGGGTCACCAGCATCGCATCTCCTTTGCTTCGCTACGCATATCGTCTCAGTGCTCCCCACCATAAATGCCGTTGCTCCGATTCTCGTCCCTTCTCACGGCGCCCGTGATCTACCCTCTCGGCGCGCCCCCCGCGATCTCACTGGCAAGGAGCTGATGACGTGTCCCGCCTGAATCCACACCCAACGCCCGCCGCTGGGCGGTGGCGCTGATGGCCGATTCCAGCCCGCGCCCGGCCGTTCCCCGCGTCGTGGTGGTCGGCGGCGGCTTCGGAGGTCTGCGGATCGTCAAGGCACTGCGCCACGCCCCGGTGCAGGTGACCCTGGTCGACTGGCGCAGCTTCCACCTGTTTCAGCCGCTGACCTATCAGGTGGCGACCGGCGCGCTGTCGCCCAGTGACGTGACCTATCCGCTGCGAGCGATGTTCGGGTCGGTTCCCAACACCCGGGTGATGATGGCCCGGGTCACCGGCTTCGATCTCGAGGCCCGCAAGGTGCTGCTCGACACCGGCTCGGACCCGGCGGCGCCGGCGTCGCTGGACTACGACACGCTGGTGGTGGCGGCGGGATCGAGCTACTCCTACTTCGGTCACGAGGAATGGCGCGAGGTGGCCGGTGAGGTCAAGTCGCTGGAGAGCGCGATCGAGGTTCGCTCTCGCGTGCTGACGGCGTTTGAGCGCGCGGAGATCGTGTGCAGCGAAGCCGAGCGCCAGGCGGAGATGACCTTCGTCGTGGTGGGGGGCGGCCCGACCGGTGTCGAGATCGCCGGCCAGATCGGCGAGCTGGCGCGGGACACGCTGACCGACTACGAGAACATCCATGCCCGCGATGTGCGAATCCTGCTGGTGGAGGCCACCGAGCGGGTGCTGTCAGCATTCCCCCCTTCGCTGGCCGACAAGGCGTGCCGGTCGCTCCTCAAGCTCGGCGTCACGCCCACCGTCAACCGGACCGTCGTCGACATCGATCGTGACGGCGTGTCGCTGCAGGCTCCCGACGGCGTCACCGAGCGGGTGACGGCCCGGACGGTGATCTGGGCGGCCGGAGTGCGCGCGTCGGATCTGGCCGGCGAGCTCGGGCGCCTGGCGAACGCCGAGGTCGACAAGGCCGGCCGGGTGACCGTGCAGCCCGACCTGACGCTGGCGGGTCATCCCGAGGTGATCGTGATGGGGGACATGGCGCGAGTCAGCGACGGGCACGGCGGGGTGCAGGATCTCCCCGGGCTCGCCCCGGTGGCGATCCAGCAGGCGCACTACGCCGCGAAGCTCATCGAGCAGCGGCTCCGGGGCCGGGAGCGGCGGCGCCCGTTTCGCTACTTCAACAAGGGCAACCTGGCCACGATCGGCCGCGGTCAGGCCATCGCGGACCTCGGTTTGATCCGGCTCAGCGGTCCGGTGGCGTGGTTGATCTGGCTGGTCGTGCACATCTGGTACCTGATCGGTTTTCAGAACCGGCTGGTGGTGATGCTCCGGTGGTCGGTCAGCTTCCTCAGTCGGGGGCGCGCCCAGGGATCACGGATCATCGCCGGGCCGATCGGCGGCGGGGGCCAGGATCAGGGTTGAGGCTCGAGCCCGTCGATCAAGCCGGCCTCCCGCGCGCGCTGGGCGACCTCGCCGCGCCGCTGCACCGGCAGCGACGCGATCACCGCCTCCAGCCGGTCGGGCTCCTCGAGCACCAACAGCACCTCCAGCAGTCCACGGTCGTCCATCGCCGACAGCGCCGCGGCCAGCGCGTCGTCGCTGAGATGCCCGACGAAGCGACCCATCGTCACGTACTCCTCGCGGGCGACCAGCTCGCGGGTCACGCCGGCGATGTGGTCCGGCGGGATCTGCGCGATCACCTCGCTGGCTCGCCGGGGGTCGAGCTCGATCGCCACGTCGGCCAGGAACGACGGCGGCAGCTTGGTCGCCACGTCGACGGCCCGCCCTGGCTCGAGCTCTGCGGCCATCCGGGCCGTGAGCAGCGGGCCGAACGCCCGCTGGGTGATGGTGGCGCTGACTCCGACGGGCAGCAGCCGGCTGGCCGCGGCGAGCCGGGACAGCGCGTGACCGTCGGCGCTCCACAGCACCTCGGTCACCTGCTCGCGAAGGCGGCGCAGATCTTCTAAGGGGACCTGCTCCAGGTAGGCCACCGTGGCGGGCTCGCGGCCCAGGATCTGAGCCAGCTTGCGCACCTCGGCCCGCGCCCGCAGCGCGTCGCCGTCGGTGGTCATCCGACCACCCGGCGAATCGGACCGCGCAGCAGCCGCGGAATGTGGCCGAGCGCGCGCTCGCCGGCCTGCGCCAGTGCGGCGGCCTGACGGTGGCGGGCGTCCCTGACGGCGGCGGCCAGATCCAGAAGCTCCTCGCGGTCGAGCTGCTGCACTCCCTCGGGCACCGTCGCACCGAGCTGAGCCTGCAGCTCGGTCAGTCCGTCGTCGGCCAATGCTCCTCCTCGTCGGCGCCGGGCTCAGCGCCCGCGGCGGGCGACCTTGCGCAGGAACCGGATCAGGTGATCGAAGAACGCGTTGCGTGGATAGGCGCCGGCCGGATCGTTGTGGGCGTAGTCAGGGCGGTTGACCAGGGTCAGATTCGCTCGGCGGGATCCGGGACTGGCGCGCCAGCTGCTTGGTCGCCTTCAGCAGCAGATCGCCGGGACCGGAAAGCCGCGCTCCGAACGCGTACATGAACAGGTTGCGGGGAAGCCGGCGCCCCATCGTCGCCTTGAGACCGAGCACCTTCTGGGCCGGGTTCGCCACCCCGTTGTCGACCGCGGCGGTATCGAGCGTGAGGCGGAGCGGGAAGTACCACTCGGTGCCGTCCGCGCCCCGGATCCCGGAGCCGGAGAACATCGTCGCATAGCGCTTGACCGGTGTCAGCGCGCCGGTCCCGTCCCAGCCGTAGGGCGGCTGGCCGGTGATGCGCACGCCGCGTCCCAGGTGGGCCTGAGCGGCGATCAGTCCGGGCGGCGAGCTCCCGACGTTGAGGGCGAAGCCGTACTGGCCGAGGTTGGTGACCGGCACTGACGGGGACAGTCCCGGGGCGGCGTCGAGCAGCCCCGATGCCTGGCCCAGCGCGCGCCCGTTGGGATCGATCAGCGCGGCGGTCGAGCCGCTGGCGTTGTAGAGCCCGGTGTAGGGGGCGCCGATGCCGCCGAAGCTCAGCCACGGCGAGGCGCCGGGTGCGTCGAGCCCCGCCAACGCGGTCCGGGCCGCTGCCGCGGACTCGCGGCCGAAGCTCCCACCGTCGATGTACACCAGGCCCGCCAGAGCGTCGGCGCCGGGCCGGCCGGCGAAGTTCCACGTGGCGTAGGCAGTGACGACCGAGCCGCCGAGCGAATGGCCGCCGAGGACCACCTTGCCCCCGAGCCGCTTCGCCGCGGAGATCACGTGGTGCAGGTCCTGCACCGCGACGCTCATGCCCCACCGCTTCGCGAACCCCACGCGCGCATCGGGTATGAACTGGAAGTGGTGCGTGATTCCGGCGTCGGCCAGGAATCCGAGGTAGTAGTCAAACAGTTGGGCCGCGTTGATCTGGCCGGCCTTGGCGAGGTTCAGTGCGGACTGGTCCTCGAGCCGGTTCTGGCGGCGCTCCACCGACCACACCTGCCAGCTGCGGTCCCGGGTCACGATCCATTTCGCCAGCGGCACGAAGTAGGCGCCGCCCGCCGATGTGCCGGGCTCCAGCACGAGCACGTTCCTGGCCTGCGGACGACCGATCTTGATCACCCCCACCTGGTCGTATTGCGCCGGTGTGCCACCAGGGCGCGCGCCGGGCATCCAGGACACACGAGTGGCCGCCGTGGCCGTCCCGGAGAGCCCGATCAGCAGCGCCGCGCTCCCGGCGGCCAGCAGCTTCATCAGGGGGCGCACGTGCTTAGTATTGACCAAAGAGGCCCATGCGCGCGCTCGTCTCCACACCCCAGGCGCCCTACGTGGAGCCGGCCGATGTGCCCGAACCCGAGCCGCTGCCCGATCAGGCCATGGTCGCGGTGCGGGCGATCAGCCTCAACCGCGGCGAGTGCAAGCGCCTGGAAACGTCACCGCCAGGCTCGGTGACCGGCTGGGATCTGGCCGGGGTGGTGCAGCAGGCGGCCGCGGACGGAAGCGGGCCGGCGGTCGGCGCCCGGGTGGTGGGCCTGGTGCGGGCGGGCGCCTGGGCCGAGCGTGCGGCGGTCAGGACCGAGTGGCTGTCCGAGCTGCCCGACGGGGTCAGCTTCGAGCACGCGGCGGCGCTCCCCGTGGCCGGCCTGACCGCGCTGCGCGCGCTCGAGGTCGGCGGCTTCGTGGTCGGCAAGCGGGTGCTGGTCACCGGCGCCAGCGGCGGCGTGGGGCGTTTCGCGCTCCAGCTGGCGCGTCTCGCCGGCGCGCATGTGACCGCGGTCGCGCGGCGCGGAGCCGGCCTGGGCGAGCTCGGCGCGAGCGAGGTGCTCGCCGAGCTCGAGCCCGAGGGACCGGTGTTCGACGTCATCCTGGACGCCGTCGGCGGGCCGGTCCTCGGCGCGGCGCTGCAGCGCGTGGCGCCCTTTGGAACCGTGGTCAATTTCGCTGCCACCGTCCCGGATCCGGTCAGCTACCCGACACGTCAGCTGTTCTCGCGCGCCCCGGGCGCGCGGCTGTACGGCCTCTACATCTTCAGCGAGCTCGAGCATTCGCGCAGCGGTGCCGCCGACCTGCGTCGCCTCGCCGACCTTGTCGCGTCCGGTCAGCTGGACCCGCAGATCGACCTGGTCCGCTCGTGGCGCGAGGCTGGTGCGGCGATCGAAGCGCTGCTCGGCCGTCAGGTTGGCGGCAAGGCCGTCCTGACGATCGACTGAAGGCCGCCGGGACGAACTGAAACCCCGGTCACCAGCGCCAGAGCGGTTTTGATTCCAGCGCCGCGACGCCGTGTTGAGTCTTGATTAGGACTCGCAAAGACCGGGCGTCGGGCTGGCATCCGCGGCTGGTTGTGACTAGATTGTGCCCCCTGGGAACTCGACCTCTGAGGAGGAGGATCAAGTGAAGAGTCACGTCAGACCGTTCGCGGCCATGCTGCTTACGGTCATCGCCGGCGTCGCCATCGGTGCGTGCGGCAGCAGCAGCAGCAGTTCGAGCTCGTCGAGCTCTTCGTCCGCGGCCACGAGCTCAGGGAGCGCCAGCTCGGGAAGCTCGGGCGGCGCCTCGGGCGGCACGATCACGATCGCCGCCGGAACCCCGCCCCTGTCCGCCGATCCGGGACTTGACTTCACGACGCAGGGCAACGAGCTGTACTCGGTCATCGACACGCCGCTGTTGGCGTTCGCCCGTGGCGTGGAGGGAGCCGGCGGCAGCAAGATCATCCCGGCGCTGGCCGAGAGCCTGCCCAAGGTGAGTAACGGCGGCAAGACCTACACCTTCCAGCTCCGCCCGGGCCTGCACTATTCCGACGGAACGGCGATCAAGGCCAGCGATGTGACCTATGCGCTGGAGCGCGACATCAAGATCCCGTGGCAGGCCGCCTCGTTCATCAGCGCCTACGTCAAGGGCGGAGACGCCTACGCCAAGGGCAAGGCCAAGACGATCTCGGGCGTCACCACCGATGACGCCACCGGCAAGATCGTCGTCAACGTGGTCGCGCCGTTCGCCCCGATCGTCGACATCTTCGCGCTCCCCGGCACGGCACCGGTCCCCAAGACCACCGCGATGAAGAACCTGGCCAGCACCGGCACGATCGGAGACGGCCCGTACATGTGGGGTCCGATTTCACCGGGACACTCCTACACAGTGGTCAAGAACCCGAAGTTCGACGTTCCCGGCCTGCCCAAGGGCTACGCCGCCAAGATCGTCTACAACGTCAACTCCAACGTCCTGGCCAATGCCCAGTCCGTGCTCAACAACCAGGCCGACGTGTTCGATCCCGGCGACACCCTGCCGTCTTCGATCCTCCAGCAGGTGAAGTCGAGCGCCGCCGATCGGTTCAAGCCGGTCCCGCTGAACTCGAGCTGGTACTTCTGGTTCGGGGTCACGCAGAAGCCGTTCAACAATCTGTACGCGCGCCAGGCCGTTTTGGCAGCGATGGATGACCGGGCCTTCTCGCGGCTGGACAGCGGCTTCCAGGCGCCGGATTGCCACCTGATCCCGTTCGGGATCATCGGCCACTCCAGCCCCTCGAGCTGTCCCTTCCATGACCCGCTCGGTGCGCCCAACATGACGCTGGCCAATCAGCTGATGGCCAAGTCCGGCATGAAGGGACAGGCCGTCACGGTTTACGGCGAGGAGCGCAGCCCGCGCCGGCAGTACCTCGACTACTTCACGTCGGTCCTGAACTCGCTCGGGTTCAAGGCGACGGAGAAGGTTGTCAACTCAGGCGTGTACTTCACCACGATCGGGGCTCCGACGCTGAAGCCGCAGGCAGGCTTCGGTGACTGGAACCAGGATTTCCCCAACCCGTGGGACTTCATGCAGCTGTTCGCCGGCAACGCCGGTTCCTCGCTGAACTACGGGTACGTCAACGATCCGCACTTCAATGCGGAGTTGAACAAGCTCGACCAGCAATTGCCCGAGAGCGTGGCCAGTCAGTGGTCCGCACTGGACCAGTACATGGTGCAGAAGGCCTACTACGCGAACTTCGGCCACGAGAGCAAGGCGAAGTTCTACTCAAACCGGCTGGACTTCAACCTCGGAACGATGTCGGTCGAATACCTGACCGACCTGACGAGTCTGAAACTCAAGTAGAAGCGGCCATCCGGGAGGGCGTCTTGACTCTGGCGTCCTCCCGGCCCCGCTCGCGGGCCGCAGCGATAAGCTCGCGCTTAGACAATGGCTCTCGACCCACCCGTCCGCCCTTCCCCCGGCAACGCCGGGGCCGGCGTCGTCATCACCTCGGACCAGGGAAGCGGAGACGCTTGGGAGAAAGGCCGTCACGCTCCGGCGATCGGCCCGTGGAAGCTGGCCATGCGCCGGCTGCGGCGCAACAAGGTGGCGCTCGCGTTCCTGGTTCTGTTCATCCTGCTGGTCGCGGCGTGTCTGTTGGCGCCGGTCTACTCGTCGGACATCGCGCACATCGGGCCCAACACCAACAACGTCACGGGCACGATCAATGTCGGCGGAAAGTCTGAGAACGTGGTCTCGCTGACCGGCGTGCCGATCGGCCCCACCTTCACGCGTCACTATTTCTTCGGGGCTGACACCAACGGCCGTGATCTCGCCGTGCGACTGCTGTACGGAGGGCGAACGTCGCTGTTGGTCGGATTCGTGGCGACCGCCATCATCGTCATCTTCGGGACGCTGATCGGGCTGCTGACCGGGTACCTGAGAGGTCCCGTCGATGCCGTACTGAGGTGGCTGATGGAACTGATCTGGTCCTTCCCCCCGGTGATCCTCGGCGTCGTCGTCGGTACCGCGCTGGCCTTCGGTGGGATCGGTCCGATCAAGGGCAACTCGATACTCATCCCCACCTTCATCATCGGGGCGATCTACATTCCCTACCTCGGCAAGCCGATCCGCGGTGAGGTGCTGCGCCTGCGCGAGCAGGACTTCGTCGATGCCGCCCGCGTGCAGGGGATGAGCCCGTGGCGGATCATGATCTCCGAGATCCTGCCCAACGCCGCCTCGACGATCACCGTGTTCGTGCCGATCATGCTGGCCAACACCATCCTGCTCGAGTCCTACCTGTCGTTCCTCGGGGCAGGGGTGCAGGCGCCCAACGCATCCTGGGGCACCCTCATCTCCGACGGGCTGAGCTACATCTCGACCACTCCCACCTTCTCGCTCATTCCGGGGGCCATGCTGGTGCTCACCGTGCTCAGCATCAACGTCGTCGGCGATGGCGTCCGCGACGCGCTCGATCCTCGTGCGCAGGTGCGCATCAAGACCTGATGGCCCGGTTCGTCGTCCGGCGCACCCTTTCGGCCATCGCGCTGCTGGTGGCCACCTCGTTCCTGGTGTTCAGCTTCTTCGAGATCATCCCCAGCTACAACCCCGCGCGGGCGATCGCCGGGCGCAACGCCAATCAGACCACGGTCAATGAGGTGGCGCGGAAGTTCGACTTCAACAAGCCGTTCTACGTCCAGTACGCGAACACGATGAAACTGGTGTTCACCGGCCAGGTGATCGACTACCAGGACGATCTCAACGTCGTCGACCAGTTTCGCCAGAGGTTCCCCGTGACCCTGTCGTTGGTGGTCCCGGCGGCGGTCCTGTGGCTGGGGGCCGCGATCCTGCTGGGCTCCATCAGCGCGCTGAAGGTCGGTCGATTGACCGACCGCGCGGTGATGGTGGCGGCGATCGTCGGCGTCTCGGTCCCCATCTTCCTGCTCGCCGCGCTGCTGCTGTATCTGTTCGCCTACAAGCTGACCTGGTTCCCCAACACGGGGTACACGCATTTCGGCGACAGCCCGACCCGATGGGCCTATCACCTGATCCTGCCCTGGGTCTCCATCGCCACCCTGAGCGTCGGCTTCTACTCCCGCGTCCTGCGCTCGAACCTGCTCGACATGGTCAACCAGGACTTCGTGCGCACCGCGCGGGCCAAAGGCCTGCCGCAGCGTCAGGTGTTCATCCGGCACGTACTGCGTAACTCGGTGATGCCGATCGTGACCCTGTTCGGTCTTGACTTCGCCCTGCTGCTGGGGGGCGCGGCGCTGGTCACCGAGACCGTCTTCAACCTTCCCGGCATCGGCCAGTACGAGGCCAGCGCGATCGGCAACCTCGATGTTCCACCGATCCTCGTGGGCGCGACCTTCACCGCCTTCTTCGTGGTGGCCTCCGGCGCTGTCGTCGACGTGCTGTACGCGCTGCTCGACCCTCGGATCCGGCTGACGGGCTGATGGCGACCGAACCGGAGAAAGTCCGCGGTGAACGTCTGCTCGACGTGGAGGAGCTGGAGGTCGCGTTCACCACCGAGGACGGCATCGTGCGCGCCGTGGACGGGGTCTCGTTCACGCTTGACCGCGGAGAGGTGGTGGCGATCGTGGGCGAGTCGGGATCCGGGAAGTCGGTCACCGCGATGACGCTGATGGGGCTGACCCGCTCGCCCAACGCGCGCTTCGGCGGCTCGGCGCGCCTGCAGGGCCGCGAGCTCATCGGTGCCCCGGAAAAGGAGCTCGAGCGAATCCGCGGCAAGGAGATCGCCATGATCTTCCAGGACCCCATCTCCTCGCTCAGCCCGGTGCACCGGATCGGAGATCAGATCGTCGAGCAGATCCGAGCCCACGAGAAGATCTCCAAGGCGGCAGCGCTCGATCGGGCGGTAGAGCTGATGGAGCGAGTCGGGATCCCGCGCGCACGAGACCGAGCGCGCGCTTACCCGCACGAGTTCTCCGGCGGTATGCGCCAGCGGGTCATGATCGCCATGGCGCTGTCGCTGTCACCCGGCGTGCTGATCGCCGACGAGCCGACCACCGCGCTGGACGTCACGATCCAGGCTCAGATCCTGACCGAGATAACCCAGCTCAGCGCCGAGAGTGACAGCGGCGTGATCTTCGTCACCCACGACCTCGGGGTCGTGGCCGACATCGCCGATCGGGTGCTGGTCATGTACGGCGGCCGCGTGGTCGAGCAGGGCACGCTGGACGAGATCTTCTACGACCCTCAGCATCCGTATACGTGGGGACTGCTGGGATCGATCACGCGAGTCGATCGCGACCCGCCGCGCCGGTTGCCCACCATTCCCGGGCAGCCGCCCTCCCTGGCTCACGCACCCACCGGTTGCCATTTCCGCCCTCGCTGCCCCTACGCGTTCCCGCGCTGCGAGGAGGTGCCGGCGCTGGAGTCACGTCTGCCCGACGCTCCCGAGCACAAGGATCGGTGCTGGCTGGACGTGGCGGAGAAGCGCAGCAAGCGCGAGATCGATGGACGCATCGGTCTCGGCGGGGGAGTGGTAGCGGCGGCCGGATGACTCACGGGGACTCCATAACGGGCGAGCCGGGCGCCCCGGAGGTGGATGCGGGCGAGCCGCTGGTGGAGGCCGACCACGTCCAGCTCTACTTCCCGATCAAGCAGGGGATCCTGATCGATCGCACGATCGGCGTGGTGCACGCCGTCGACGACGTCTCGATCCAGCTGTGGGAGGGTCAGACGCTGGGCATCGTGGGCGAGTCGGGGTGCGGCAAGAGCACCCTGGCCCGGTGCCTTGTGCGGTTGCTGGAACCCACGGCGGGGTCGCTGCGATTTCGGGGGCGCGACATCACGCACCTGGGGCGGCGCCAGCTGCAGCCGGTCCGCGAGGAGGTCCAGCTCGTGTTTCAGGACCCGGTCGCCTCGCTCAACCCGCGCAAGCGCGTGGGGCAGATCATCGGCACCCCGCTGCGCCTGCACGGGATGGAGCGCGCCAAGGTGCAGGCGCGGGTGCGCGAACTGCTCGAACGAGTGGGTCTGAACCCCGAGCACGTCAACCGCTTTCCCCACGAGTTCTCGGGCGGCCAGCGCCAGCGGATCGGCGTTGCGCGCGCCCTGGCCGTGAACCCACGCCTGCTCGTACTCGACGAGCCGGTCTCGGCCCTCGATGTCTCGATCCAGGCCCAGGTGGTCAACCTGCTCGACGACCTTCAGGACGACTTCGGCCTGTCCTACGTGTTCATCGCCCACGATCTCTCCGTGGTTCGCCACGTCTCGGATCAGATCGCCGTCATGTACCTGGGCAAGATCATGGAGCTCTCGCCGGCCAAGGAGCTCTACAGCAAGCCCATCCACCCGTACACCGAGGCCCTGCTGGCGGCGATCCCGATCCCCGATCCGAGGGAGAACCGCGCACGCGAGCGCACGGTGATCGGCGGGGAGCCGCCGAACCCGATCAGCCCGCCCCCCGGCTGCCGCTTTCACACCCGCTGCCCGCGCGCCACTGATGTCTGCCGAGAGGTCGAGCCACCCCTGGCCGAGTATTCCGGCGGGCATCTGGCTGCCTGCCACCATCCCCTCAGCGTCACCGCGGCGGAGATCGGGAGCGCCACGCGTTCATCGCTGAGCCCGCTCAGTGCCGGCCGGCTGATGCCGAGCGGCGAAGAGGCGCCGGTGGGGAACGGGGAGGCGCCGTCCCGCCCCGCGGGTCGTGAGTCGGCCACCGCCGCTCCGGCCCAGCCGCCTACGCGGGGGCCGGAGAGGGACAGCGACAATTAGGTGAGGCATGGACCCCTACGCCGCGATCGAGGACGAGCCGCTGGCGGTTCTGTTGCTCCCGGGGCCGCTGGAAGGGTTCGAGCTCGAAGCTCATGCACGGAGTCTGCTGTCGATCCCGCGGGTGATCGCCCTGGAGCCTTCTCGCTTCCGTACGCCCCGGTTTCTGCGTGACGCCACCGGCATGCGACAGGCGCGCCGGCTGCAAATCCCGGGGCGGCTGCGATTGCTGGTCCTCTACCACCCCGCCCAGTACCCCCTTTCGCGCGCCCTCTGCTCGCATTACGAGGAGGCCGAGCTGTGGTACGTCCCGCCCGAACTGGAAGGGCTCCAGCGCGCCGATCAAGCCCAGCGCAGCGAGCTGGACTCGTTTGACGAGCTCGCGCGCAAACGGGCAACGGGAATGCTCGCGACGATCGGCGGCGACGACGTCGAGGACGAGCCACTGCGCCTGCGGCTGCGCGAGCTGGAGGTGATCAACCCGCGCCCGTTCGTTCCCGGCGGGCGCTTCCGGGGGTCCATGCGGGGCGGTTTAGGGAGACGCTGAGGGGCGCCTTGAGGGGCGGTTCGGGGGACGCGGAGACGCGGCTAAGGGGTCCGGTGGCGCGAGTAAGGCCCAATCGCGTCAAGTCGCCGCCGTTATCCCGATGTGCGGACGAGGGTCTCAGTCCATCCTGAGATCACGTTGTCAGTCACCCGAAGGAGCCCAGAATGCACCCCCAGTTCAGCGCGATCATGGCGTCGGTCAGAACAGACGAGCTCCGGCGCAGCGCGGCCGCCGCGCGCCGACACGACGGACCGCCTGCCGAGCACGGCGTGGTCTTCGTCGTCAGGCGATACTTCGGTCATGCGAACCAGGCTGACGAGCAGCCGCTTCGTCGGACGGGTCGGCGAGCTGGCGGAGTTGCAGCTCGCCGTCCGGGAGGCCAGCGCCGGCCGTCCCACCCTCGTTCTGCTCGGCGGTGACTCGGGCGTCGGCAAGACCCGCCTGGTCGGCGAGCTCGAACAGCAACTGGCGCTCGAGGGTGCACGCGACGGTGAGCCCGCGGCGCTGATCCTGCGCGGTGAGGGGGTACAGCAGTCCGATGGCGAGCTGCCCTACGCACCGTTGCTGGGGGCGCTGCGCCCGCTGGTGCGCGAGCGCCACCCCGCCCTGAATGCACTCACCGCCGGCAGCCGCAGCCAGCTGGCGTCGATTCTGCCGGGGCTCGACGAGGCTCGGCCCCGCGACGAGCGTCCGGATCCGAGCGGTCAGCTGCGGCTGTTCGAGGCGACGCTCGAGCTGATCGAGCTGCTCAGCGAGGCGGCGCCGGTGGTCCTGATCCTGGAGGACATGCACTGGGCCGATCGCTCGACCCGCACGTTCGTGGCGTTCCTGGCCCGCAGCCTCCGCCACGAGCGTGTGGTGCTGGTGCTGACCTATCGAGCCGATGAGCTGCACCGCCGGCACGCGCTGCGCCCGCTGCTGGCTGAGCTCGAACGTCTCGAACGAGCGCGCCGGATCGAGCTCGAGCCGTTTGACCGCGACGAGCTGGGCGAGGCGTTGACCGACATCCTCGGCGGCGAGCCCGAGGCGAAGTTGGTACAGCGCCTGTTCGCTCGCAGCGAGGGCAACCCGCTCTACACCGAGGAGCTCCTGGCGGCCGGACTCGACGGCCGCGGAGCTGCTCCCCAGAGCCTGCGTGACGCGTTCATAGTGCGCATCGAGCGACTCTCGCCCGATGCCCAGCGCGTGGCGCGGGCCGTCGCGGTGGGGCGCGCGCTCGACCAGGCCGCGATTCAGGCCGCCACCGAGCTGGAGCGCGACGCGGTGCAGTCGGCGCTGCGCGAGGCGGTCGCCGAGCAGGTCGTGGTGACGCAATCCGATGAGCGCTTCTGCTTTCGCCATGCGCTGCTGCGAGAAGCGCTCTATGACGACCTGCTTCCGGGTGAGCGCGGCGATCTGCACCTGGCGCTGGCGCGCTATCTGGAGAGCGGCTGCGGTCGTGACGACGAGCGCGAGCTGGAACGCACGAGCGCGATCGCCAGCCATTACGCGGCGGCCGGCGATCAGCCCGCGGCCTTGCGCAGCACGGTTGCCGCCGCGGCGGCGGCCGAGCGCGTGCTGGCCTACGGCGAGGCCGCGGATCTCGCCGAGCGGGCGCTGGAGCTGTGGCCGCGGGTGCCCGACGCGGAGTCCCTGGTCGAGATCGATTACGTGGAGCTGCTGGGCCGGGCCGCGCGGGCGCATTCGGTCGCCGGCGACCGGTCCCGGGCAGAGGTGCTGACCCGCGAGGCCATGCACCAGCTCGACCCCGAGCGTGATCCGGCCCGCTACGGGGTGCTTCTGGCCCGGCTGTCGCGCACGATCTGGTCGCTGAATCGCGGCGACGAGGCGGTGGCGATGGGCGAGCAGGCGCTGGATATGCTGCCGGCCGATGATCCGTTCGGAGCGCGCCCCCTGCTGCTGGCGTGGCTGGCCCGGATGCGATTCCTGCGCGGGCGCTTCCGTCAGGCCGCCGCCGACGGCGAGGTTGCGCTCGCGGCGGCGGTACAGGCGGGCGATCCACTCGCCGAGACGGAGGTGCTCAACACCCTGGGGATGGCCCACGCGGCGCTGGGGCAGGTCGATGAGGGAGTGGTCCTGCTGCGGCGCGCGATCGAGCTCGCGCGCAGCACCGAGGATCTGGACAGCCTGGCCACCGCGTACTCCAACCTGGCCGACATGCTGCTGATGGCGGGCCGCACCGCGGACGCGCTGCAGACCGCGATGGAGGGGATGGCCGCCACCCCCGGGCGGATGCTCCGCAGCCACGACTGGATGACGATGACGGTGGCTGAGATCGCCTTCGAGGCCGGCGACTGGGGCGTGTCTCGCGAGTACCTGACGCCGCCGCCGTCCCGGCTGGCCGGCGTGGTCCTGATCTTCCGCCACGCGCGCGAGATCGAGCTGGCCCTCGGGGTGGGCGACCTGGATCTCGCCGAGCAGTGCCTCGACGCCGCCGAGCCGTTGGTGGTGCCGTCAGCCCAGCCGCAGTGGATCGGCCTGTTCGGGTCCCTCCGGGGTGAGCTGAGACGCCGTCAGCGCGATCTCGAGGGCGCCCGGACGGCGGTCGAGGAGGCGCTCGACCGGCTGGAGCTGTGCACCGACGACGTGATGCGGATCGCGCACGTGAGCGCGGTCGGAGCGCGGGTTGAAGCCGACCGGGCCCTGCGCGCCCGTGACCTGCGCGAGACCGCCGAGATGCGCGATGCGCTCGCGCGCGCCCGGATCCATGTCCAGCGGCTCGACGCCGCGGCGTCCGAAGGCGGACCGGTGGAGCGGGCGTACCTGTGCGAGGGCAAGGCCGAGCTGGTCCGGGCCCGGGGCAAGCCGGCCCACAAGCAGTGGGAGGCGGCGACGGCGGCGTGGGAGGCGGTCGGACGGCCGTATCCGGCGGCGGTGGCGCGCTGGCGCGCGGCCGAGGCGCACGTGCTGGCCGGGGATCGCGGCGCGGCGGCGCAGACGGCGAGTGCCGCGCTCCGGGCGGCCGACGAGCTCGGGTCGCGGTGGCTGGTCGTGGAGGTTCAGGCGCTGGCCGAGCGGGGCCGGCTCGATCTCGCGCCGGGGCGGCGAGCCGACGGTGCGGCGGCGCCGGTCGGCGTCGACTCCGAGCCGGATCCGTTCGGTCTCACCGCGCGCGAGCGCCAGGTGCTGGCGCTGCTGGCCGAGGGCGCTACCAACCGCCAGATCGGCGCATCGCTGTTCATGGCCGAGAAGACCGCCAGCGTGCATGTCTCCCGGATCCTGGCCAAGCTCGGCGTCCAGGGTCGGACTCAGGCGGCCGCCGTGGCCCACCGTCTCCATCTGACGTCACATGCCTGACGCGAGCCAATTCCACGACGGGGGATTCGCCTCCGGCGAATCCCTCAATGGAATTGACGGCAGTCAATTCCACGGGGTGCGCGCACCGGCGGAATGGGAGCCCCACGAGCGGACCCTGATGGGGTGGCCGTGCCGCACCGAGCTGTGGGGGGAGACGATCGAGCAGGCGCGCGTCGACTATGCCGCGGTCGCCAACGCGATCGCCGCGTTCGAGCCGGTGACGATGGTCGCCAACCCGGGTCCGGACTTCATCTCGGCGCGGGCCGCCTGCGGCCAGGGGGTGGAGGTCGTAGAGCTGCCGCTCGACGACTCGTGGCTGCGCGACTGCGGCCCGATCTACGTCTACGGTGACGACGGCAGGCGAATCGCCGTGCACTTTCGCTTCAACGCCTGGGGCGAGAGGTTCAGGCCCTGGGATCGTGACGCGGCGGTGGGGCGGCTGATCGCCGAGCGGCTGGGCGACGAGGTGCGCAGCGCGCCGCTGGTGCTCGAGGGCGGCTCGATCCTGACCGACGGCGAGGGCACCCTGCTGACCACCGAGCAGTGTCTTCTGCAACCCCAACCGAAATCCCTCGCTCACGCGCGAGGAGATCGAGACGGCGCTGCGCGACTACCTCGGCGTGGAGCGAATCCTGTGGCTGGGCCAGGGGCTGCTGGAGGACCGTGACACCGACGGGCACGTCGACCTGATTGCGGCGTTCACGCGTCCCGGTCACGTGCTGCTGCAGACGGTGGCGCCGGAGAACCCCAACTACGAGAACTGCGAGGAGAACCGGGCTCGTTTGCGCGCCAACGGGGTGGCGGTGACCGAGATGCCGCTGCTGTCCTACGCCGAGGTGGCCGGCGACAGCGTCGTCGTCAGCTACCTGAACTTCTATATCTGCAATGGTGCGGTAATCGTGCCAACCGCCGGCGCCGAAACCGACCAGGCCGCACTCGAGCTGATCGCCGAGGCGTATCCGGGACGCGAGATCGTGCCGGTACCCGGTCGGGTGCTCGCCTACGGCGGGGGCGGTCCGCACTGCATCACCCAGCAGGTGCCGGTGCGCGGTGACTGAGTCGCCGACGCTGCGGACCGCGTATCCGCCGCCGCCGTCGCCGGCGCGGACCCGGCCGTCCGAGCGCGCGCCGTTGCGGGTCGGACTGGTGCAGCAGCGCTGGCACACGGATCCGGAGGAGCACCAGCAGGCCCTGGCGGAGGGGATCCGGATCGCCGCCGGTGAGGGAGCGCGAATCGTGTGCCTGCAGGAGCTGACCCTGTCGCCGTACTTCGCGATCACCCCGGATGGACCGGCGAGCGCCGGGGCGGCGCCGGAGGAACTGCTGACCGGCCCTACGGTGTCGTTCGCCCGGCGGCTGGCGGCCGAGACCGGCAGCCATATCCACGCCTCGCTGTACGAGCGTGCCGACGGGGCCGACGGGCTCGGCTACAACACCGCCGTCGTGGTGGCGCCCGACGGAGGCCTGGTGTCGCGCACGCGCAAGCTCCACATTCCGGTCACCGCCGGTTACTACGAGGATCACTACTTCCGCCCCGGCCCCGCCGCCGGCGATCCATTCCCGCTCACGGTGCTGCCGACCGGCGACGGCGAAGCGAAGCTGGGTTGTCCCACCTGCTGGGACCAGTGGTTCCCGGAGCTCGCCCGCGCCTACTCGCTGGAGGGCGCCGAGGTGCTGATCTACCCGACGGCGATCGGCTCTGAGCCCGACCACCCCGAGTTCGACACCCAGCCGCTGTGGCAGCAGGTGATCGTGGCCAACGGCGTCGCCAACGGGACGTTCATGGTCGCGGTCAACCGGATCGGCTTCGAGGATCCGCTCACGTTCTACGGCTCGAGCTTCATCTCAGACCCATACGGCCGTCTGCTCGTGCAGGCGCCGCGCGACGAGCCGGCGGTGCTGGTGGCCGACCTGGATCTTGACCAGCGCCGCGACTGGCTGGAGCTGTTCCCGTTCCTGAGCACCCGTCGTCCCGACGCCTACGGGCTGCTCACGCGATCATGATGAACCGGGCAGTGTCGACGCAGGGGCGCGTGTGCGTGATCGGAGCGGGCGTGAGCGGCCTGACCGCGATCAAGTCGCTGCGTGACTGGGGAATCGAGCACGAGTGCTTCGACGCCAGCGACGACATCGGCGGCAACTGGTACTTCCGCAATCCCAACGGACGCTCGTCGGCCTACCGCTCGCTGCATATCGACACCTCCCGGCACTCGATCAGCTTTGCCGACTTTCCCATGGACGAGCGCTATCCCGACTTCCCCCACCACTCGGAGATCCACCGCTTCCTGCGTGAGTACGCCGATCGCTTCAACCTGCGGCAGTCGATCCGCTTCGGCGTCAACGTGGAGCAGGCCGAGCGGCGGCCCGGCGGCGGCTGGCAGATCCGGACCGATGATGGCGAGACGCGCCAGTTCGAGGCGCTGCTGGTCTGCAATGGCCATCACTGGGATCCGTCACAGCCGGAGTTCCGCGGCCACTTCGACGGCCCCACGCTTCACTCGCACCATTACATCGACCCGACCGAGCCGCTGGACCTGCGCGGCAAGCGCGTGGTGGTCGTAGGGATCGGCAACAGCGGCGTTGACATCGTCTCCGAGCTGTCGCGCAAGGGGGTCTGCCGAGCGCGTGTTCCTGTCCACCCGCAGTGGCGCCTGGGTGATGCCCAAGTACATCTTCGGACGGCCCATCGATCAGGCGGTGCAGACCGTCCCGTGGCTCCCCCTGGGCCTCCAGCGCCGCGCGGCCCGGGTGCTGCCGCGGATCGTGTCGGGCCGGATGGAGAACTTCGGCCTGCCGACGCCCAACCACAACTTCCTGGAGGCCCATCCAACCGTCTCCAGTGAGCTGCTGCTTCGCCTCGGCTCCGGGGACGCCATGGCCAAGCCCGATATCGACGAGCTGCTGGGCGACCGGGTGCGGTTCGCCGACGGCACCGTCGAGCCGGTCGACGCGATCGTCTACGCCACCGGCTACAAGATCAGCTTCCCGTTCTTCGCCTCCGATTTCATCTCCGCCCCGGGCAACGTGCTGCCGCTCTACAAGCGCATGTTCAAGCCGGGGATCGACGACCTGGCGTTCATCGGGCTGGGACAGGCGATTCCGACGATCTTCCCGTTCGCGGAGTGCCAGGCCAAGTTGGCGGGGCGCTGGCTGGCCGGCGACTGGGCGCTGCCCGACCGGGCCGCGATGGAGGCCGAGATCCGGCGCGATGAGCGCCTGCACGTCCGCCACTACTCCTCGCGCCAGCGGCACACCATGCAGCTCGATTTCAACACCTACGAGTACGACCTGCGCAAGCGCGTGATCCCGGCGGGGCAGGCGCGCGCCCGGGCTCGGGCCAGCGCACCGGCCGCCGTCTGACCCGCGTCGTCACGGCCGACGCCGATGCTACGCCGGGCCCTCGAATCCGCTCGCAATCGGCTGCGCGTAGAACACGGCCACCGCGGCGCAGATCGCCAGTGTGATGTAGGGGGAGACGAACGCCAGCCCCGTCGCGAGCGCGTACGGGACAAGCCCCGTCACCACCCGGCCCAGGATCTGACGCCGGCGCGCCAGCGAGAGGTCCTCCGCGAGCAGGTGGGCCTTGCGCAGCAGGATGTGCCGGTTCAGCGTCGCGAACATGATCGACATCAGCAGGAAGGCGCCGCTGTAGACGGCCGCGGCCACGTCCTGCCCCGTGCGGCTGGCGCAGGTAGGTCGCCATCAGCTCGGTGGCGAAGGGCAGGATGCCGATGCTCATCAGCAGCAACAGGTTCAGGATCAGGATCGGATGGTCGGTCCGGCTCAGGCGGCTCATCATCACGTGGTGGTTGATCCAGATGATCCCGATCGTCACGAACGAGGTCACGTAGGCGGCATAGTCAGGCCAGCGGCGACCCAGCTCGTAGGCGAGGCCGTGAGCCCGGTCGGCCCCGGGCACCGGAACCGTCAGGCCCAGCACCAGCAGCGTGATCGCCACCGCGATCACCCCATCGGAGAACGACTCCAGCCGGCTGGTCCCCATGACGCGGGGTTCGCCGGGGCGGCGGCCGATCCTGTCGCGGTGGGCCCGAGCCGACTCAACCGCGCCCCCGTCGCTGCCGGATTGCGCAAACAAAATCAATTGAAATAATGATGTTGTAGGCTGCGGCTCTAGAGCCGCCGACCTAGAAGGAGAGGGACTTTTGAGCCTCGACGATCACACCAGCACCGGCCCCGGTTACGCCTCGCCGGAGGTGGCGCGACAGCAGCCCGCGGAGAAGCTGATCTACGTCGCGGCCCTGTACGAGGGGACGGGCATCGACAGGCCGGATTTCGTCGCCGTGGTCGACGTCGATCCCGGCGTCGTCGAGCTACGGCCAGATCGTCGGGCGGACCGACATGCCCAACGTCGGCGACGAGCTTCACCATTTCGGCTGGAACGCGTGCTCGTCGGCGTGCCACTCCTCGCTGCAGCGCGACACGCTGATCGTCCCCGGCTTCCGCTCCAGCCGGATCCACATGCTCGACGTCTCCGATCCGCGCTCGCCGAAGATCAAGAACGTGATCGAGGGCGAGGAGATCAAGGAGAAGCTCGGCCTCAGCGCCCCTCACACCGTGCACTGCATGCCCGGCGACATCGTCACGATCTCGATGCTCGGCGACGCCGACGGCAACTCGCCGGGCGGGTTCGCGATTCTCGACGCGCGTGACTTCTCGATCGCCGGCCGCTGGGAGAACGAGCCGGGCGACCTGGAGTTCATGTACGACTTCTGGTACCAGCCGCGTCAGAACACCCTGGTCTCCAGCGAGTGGGGTGCGCCCAACACGTTCAAGGACGGCTTCAACCCGGCCGATGTGGCGGCGGGAAAGTACGGGCGCAAGCTGCATTTCTGGGACCTCGAGCGCCGCACGCCGGTGCAGACGGTGGACCTCGGTGACGAGGGCTGGATCCCGCTGGAGCTGCGCTGGCAGCACGATCCCGACTCGTCCCAGGGCTACGTCGGGGCCACGCTGTCGAGCAACATCATCCGCTTCTACCGCGACAACGGCTCCTGGGCGGTCGAGAAGGTGATCGACGTGGCCAACGAGGAGCTCCAGGGCTGGCCGCTGGAGGGCGGGGTGCCCGGCTTGATCACCGACCAGGTGCTGTCGCTCGACGACAAGGACCTGTTCTTCTCCAACTGGCTGCACGGTGATCTGCGCCACTACGACGTCTCGGATCCACGGGCGCCGCAGCTTCGCTCGCAGGTGTGGCTCGGCGGCCTGCTGGGCCGCGACGGTGGTCATCCCAAGGCCGGGGCCGGACTGACCGGCGGCCCGCAGATGCTGCAGAACTCGCTTGACGGCGACCGGGTCTACGTCTCCAACTCGCTGTACTCGACCTGGGACAACCAGTTCTATCCCGATCTGCGCGGCTGGATCGCCAAGCTCGACCGGCAGGCCGACGGGAGCTTCGCGCTGGACGAGGACTTCTTCGTCGACTTCCACGAGCAGGCCGACGGGGCCCGTCCGCACGAGATCCATCTTCCCGGCGGGGACTGCACGACGGAGATCTTCCAGTAGGCCCACGGGCAGCCCCGGGGGTGGCGGCGGATCGCTAGGCGCGCGCCCGCAGCGGGGGCGGGCGGAGCGAGGTTGCCTCACAGCGCAATCCACGCAACGCCCGGGAGACCCGAGTGTGTTGATCGGAGTCGGCGCACACGGCGACGATGGCGCCGCCCGACCCGGCATAGTTCGCCGCGGCGCCGTGGGCCCGGGCGCACTCGATCATCTCCAGGTGGCGGGGATCGAGCGCCAGCATCCGCCGTCGCGCGTCAAAGCTCTGGTCGACACAGCGGGCCAGCTCGGGCTGATCGCCGGCCAGGAGCGCCGCGCGGGCGCGGTGCGCCAACTCGCCGAGCTCGGCCAGGGACTCCAGCACCACGGGCTCGCCCTGGGCGTGGCGGGCCTTGAGCGGAGCGTGGACGGCGCCCGACTCGCTGCCCGCATCCGTGCGCCAGGCGACGACTACCGGCGGCAGCAAAGCGGGATCGAGTCGCTCGTAGCGGTTTTCGTGGGCTGGGCCGCCGGCGGAGGGGGCGAAGTCCATGAACGTCAGGCCCTCGTAGGCCTGGGCGACGCGATCCTGGAGCCCGGCGGCGATGCCGAGCTCCTCGACCTCGACCGCGAGGGCCAGCTCGGCCAGCTCCGCGTCGACCAGGCTGACCGCGTACAGGCCGGCGAGCGCGCGGAGGGTCGCGATCACGATCGCGCTCGAGCCCCCCAGCCCCACGCCGCGCGGAATCGAAGTCGTCCACTGCACCGATGTGGCGCTCGCCGCGGGGGCATGATCGCGGGCGAATCGCGTCACGGTCGCGCGGACCAGCTCGCTTTCGGGGTGTACCTGGAGCGTCGCCGCCGGCTGGGCGACTGCCCTGGCCCGATGGCGCTCCTAGCGTCACCGCCAGCACCGCCCCGCCGTACCCGTCGGAAGGGTTTCCGGCCAGCGCGGCGCGGGCCTGGGCCTCCCCGGTGCCGGGGTCAGCCCGCTTCATGCAGCAGCGCGGCGGCGCGGGCGCGCAGCTCCGGGCCGAGCTCGGGATGGCGGAGCGCGTGCTCGAGGAAGGCGGCGCAGTAGCCGGAGACGGAGCCGATGTCGTGGCGGCGTTCGCCGGGCGCGAGGGGGACGGCGACCACGCGACCACCCGCGCCGATCACTGCGCGCAGGGCGTCGGTCAGTTGCACCTCGCCGCCGGGATCGGGCGCGACCTCGCGCAGAGCGGCGAACACCTCGGGCCCCAGGACGTAGCGGGCGGCGACCGCCAGGCGGCTCGTGACCGTTTCGGGCGAAGGCTTCTCGATCACCTCGCCGACGTCGATCCAACCGGCCGGGTCGTTGCGCCCGCCGGGGATCACGATCCCGTAGCGCTCCACTTCGGCTGGCGGTACCTCGGTGACCGCGAGCGCCGCGGCGGCGCCGGACTCCAGATAGGCGTCGGCGAGCCGGCGCACGATGCCGGGGCCACCGGATGGCGAGGGCTCGATGATCGCGTCGCCCAGGGCCACCACCACCGGTCCGGAGGCCGCGAAGCCGTCGGCCTGGCGGAGGGCGTCGCCCAAGCCCGCGGGTCGGGGCTGGCGCGTGTACAGCAACCGCAGCCCGGCACCGGGGGGGCCGGCGCGGCCGGCGGCCGCATCGAGCTCGGGGTCGTAGTCGAAGTGGTCCTCGATCGCGCGCTTGCGCCGCCCGGTGACGAACAGCACCCGCTCGATGCCGGCCGCCGCCAGCTCCTCGACCACGTACTGGACGATCGGCTTGTCGACCACCGCCAGCATCTCCTTCGGCGCCGAGCGGGTCGCTGGAAGCAGGCGGGTCCCCAGTCCCGCCACCGGTACAACGGCGTCAGTGATCAAGCGGCTGGGCCGGTGGTTGGCGCTGCGGTCCGGATGGCCGGGATCTTGGCACGAATCCCGCGGAGCTTCGGCGCCGGGAGCTCAGGCGGCGCTTCGGGCCCGGCTGCGCGCGGGGGCGCGTAACAGTGCGGTGCGGTAGCCGCCGGCCAGGCGCTCCAGCGACGCCTCCCAGGTTCGCTCGCGGACTGCCGCCAGGCCCGCCTGGCGCAGGCGCTCGCGCAGCCGCGGGGTATGGGCCAGTTCCAGCAGCGAGTGCGCCAGCGCGACGGCGTCGGCCTCGGTCAGCAGCCCGGTCTCGCCGCTCGTGATCAGCGACGCCGGACCCCCCTCGCCGACCGCGACGACCGGCAGCCCGCTGGCCTGGGCCTCGAGGATCACCTGGCCGAAGGTGTCGGTCCGGCTGGCGAACAGGAACAGGTCGGCGCTGGCGTAGGCCCGGGCCAGGTCCTCGCCTCCGAGCCAGCCGAGGAACGTGGCGTGGTCGCCGAGCCGCTCTCGCAGCATCGCCTCCTCGGGTCCGCCGCCGGCCAGCAGCAGGTGCAGCCGTGGGTCCTGCCGGCGCGCGGCGAGGAACGCCTCGGCGAGCAGCTCGACCCCCTTCTCGCTGGTCAGACGACCGGCGTAGAGAACGTTGGTGTCGTCCGGGGAAGGCGGCGGGGTCGCGCAGGCCCGGATCGAAGCGGTGCAGGTCGACGCCTCGGTCCCAGCGACCGATCTTGGCCGCGTCGATTCCCAGCTCGGCCAGCCGTGCGTCGCTGGCCGGGCTCGGCGAGAGCACCACGTCGCACGAGCCGTAGAAGGCGCCCAGCGCCATGCCCGCCATCAGCTCGAGCTGGGGCATCCCGGAGCGCAGGCCGGCGTAGGCGGCGAGCTCGGTGTGGTAGCTGCCGACGATCGGCAGCTCCAGGATCCGGGCCAGCAGCCAGGCGCCAACCCCGGCCGGACCCGGGCTGCACAGATGGACCAGGTCGTAGCGGCCCTCGGCCAGCGCCTCGACGATCGCGGGCAGGCTGGGGACACCGATCTTCAGGCCCCGGTAGAACGGGATGTCGATCTCGGCCACGGCGCTGAGTCGGCGGTCCACGTCGGCGTCGGTCCCGATCACCTCCACCTCGTAGCCGGGCACGCCGCGGTCGCGGATCTGCTGGATAGTGTGCGTGACGCCGTGCATGCCGCCGAGCCCGTCGGCGACCAGCGCGACGCGCGGACGATCTCCCTCGCTGCGCGTCAGCTTGTGCTTCTCGCGCGCCAGGAAGGCCGAAGCCGCGGCATACGGGATGGCGGGGATGCAGGCATCGAAGACGGCGTTCTGGGCCACCTGGAGATCCAGCGTGTGCTCGTCGACCATCTCCATCACATCCTTCACGGCCTGCCCGAGCTTGCGCTCATGGATGCGCCGGGCGCGGCGATAGAGGTCCGGATGGCTGATCTCACCCTCCTGGAGCAGCTCCAGCAGCTCTGACTCGTCCCGCCGCAGGTCCATCGCGGCCAGCCACGAGCGCAGCAGCGCGAGCGCATCCTCGGGGCCGAGGTCCGCTCCGGTCTGACCGCGCCGTGCGTCGCCCTCGCGCATCACGCGTTCGACGATCTTCAGCACCGAGCCGGGCTTGGGGCGGCCACACGCCCGGCCGCCGTCGAGACTGCGGACGGCCAGCGCCATCGCCGCGTGCGTCCACTTCGCCGCGCTGCCCTGAGCCCCGTGCGCGCCGGCGCGGCCATGGCGGATGTGCTGCAGGAACTGCGCCGATGTGGCCGCCCGCGGGGTTTCCGTGAACGTGCGCCCGATATCGATTCCGGCGTGGTCATCGGACCCACCGATCGGGGTGCCCCCGTGGGTCTCGATGTACACGAACGCCGGCAGGTTGAGTTCCTTCGCGCGCGACCCGTTGCGCGTCTCCCAGATCGGGAACAGCTGGGCCAGGCGGCGGCGGTGACGCGCGGTCAGCGGGGCCTGGACCGCGTAGAAGGGGTGCGCCAGAGCGGCGGTGATCTCGCGGGCGTGCAGGTAGGCGGCGCACGCCTCCACGTCGTCGTTGTTTGCCTGGAGCCACGCGTGGTCGTCGGGGGTGATCCCGTAGCAGAGCACGTGCACCGCCGCTTGGGGCTCGCCCTTGAAGGTGACCGTCAGCTCTTCGGAGATGAACGTGCCGGGGAGGTGCTCGATGGCCTGCGCACCGGCGATCGTGTCATGGTCGGTGATGGTCACGAAATCCATCCCGCGGCGCTTGGCCAGGTCGTAGACCTCTTCCGGGGGCGTCGCGCACTCCGGCAGATTCAGCGAGCGCTGGACGCCGAGCTTTGACAGAGTCGATGCAGTCGAGTGCACATGCAGGTCGGCGCGACTGGTTGCGTTCATGACCACAGCATTGGCGCGCCGGGGACCGGGTCAGTGAAGAAGGCGCTCAGGTTTTGTGACCATCTTGTGAGCCTTGCATGGGGATGCCCGGTCGGGCGAGAACCGGTCGCATGAGCGCGAGATCGAGTTTGTGGACCTCGGGGTCTGAGGGCTCTGGGGCGTGGTGGCGCCGCTAGTTCTATCCTCGCCGCGTGCACTTCGGCGAGCTAACCGGGCCCGAGCAGCGGGTCCTGGGGTGTTTGATCGAGAAGCGCTGGACGACGCCCGATCAGTACCCGCTGTCACTCAACTCCCTGCGGCTGGCCTGCAACCAGTCGACCAACCGTGATCCGGTCACCGACTACGACGAGGGCACGGTCCGCGATGCGGCCCAGCGGCTCGCCCACTACGGGCTGGCCCGGCTGGCCAGCTACCACGGCTCACGCGCGACCAAGTACCGCCACCTGGCCGAGGAGGGCCTGGGGCTCGACCGCGAGCAGCTCGCGATCCTGGCCGTGCTGCTGCTGCGGGGCCCGCAGACGCCGGGGGAGCTGAAGGGTCGCAGCGCCCGGATGGCCGAGCTCGACACGCTCGACGACGTGGAACGGGTGCTCTCGTCGCTGGCGGAGCGGGGCTACGTGAGGCGGATCGGGCGCCGGCCGGGACAGAAGGAGGACCGCTTCGAGCAGCTGCTTGGGGGGTCGGGTGAGGCCGAGGGCGCGGACGAGGTCTCGTCTGGGCCACGGGTCTCGTCTGGGCCGGCGGCTCTCGTCTGGGCCTGGGGTCCCGCCTGGGCCTGCGGTCGCGGGGGGACCTGTCGTTGCCGCGCCTCACGTCCCGGAGGAGCCTGCGAGCGCCGGCGATTCCGGCCCCGACGGGGAGCTGGAGGCTCGGGTCACCGCGCTCGAGGAGGAAGTCGCGCGGTTGCGGTCTGATTTGGCGGATCTGATCGGGCCCTAGCGGTGCCGGGGCCGGGGCCGGGGCGGGGGCGACGGGGGCGGGGCGGGGCGGGCGAGGCGCGGATCGGGCGGGGGGAATGGTGCCGGAAGAGAGGCGGACCGGAGCGGGGCCGTGCGAGTTAGAACACGGTTCGCGCTTTTTGGCGAGGTGTGTCGGCAGATGCCCGGTTTCCGCGGCGCTTGGGTCACACCTCGAGATCTGGCCCCGATCGTGTCGTGAAATGCACGCGCCCCGACCCCCGGCGACCCCCGGCGGCCCCCGGCCGCCTCGTCCCCGGCGGCCCCCGTCCCCGGCGGCCCCCGTCCCCGGCGGCCCCCCGCCCCCGGCGGCGCCGCCAGCCCGGGCCCCCCGGTCCCCGGCGCCCCCCGACCCCCACGCCCACCAAGCCGGCGGCCCCGGCCCCGACGCCCAGCGGTCAGCCGGGCAGCGCCAGTCCCACCAGATAGGTCGCACCGCCGACGATCACGCCGGCGAGTGTCATCTCCAGCCCGGCCGACCACCACGTCCGCAGCGTGACGAGCGACTTTGCGGCGCCGACGAGGAAGTGAGCCGCCAGCGACACGATCGCCGCGGTGACGATCGCCACCGTTCCGGTGGCGAAGATGAACGGGATCACCGGGACGATGGCGCCGAGCCCGGTCGACACGCCGGCGGCCAGGGCGGCCTGGGCGGGATTGGCGTCGGTTTGCGCTCCGGTGCCGAACTCCTCCGAGGCGAGGGCTTTGAGCATGGCATCGGGATCCTTGGCCATCCGCTCGGCGAGCGCGTCGGCGGTCTGCGGATCGATGCCCTTGAGCTGGTAGAAGAGCGACAGCTCCTCTTTCTCCTCCTCGGGGTGCTCGAGGATCTCCTTCCGCTCGCGCTCGATGTTGGCGGCGGCGACCTCGATCTCAGAGCGCTCGGCCAGGTACGCCCCGGTGGCCATCGACAGCGCCGAGGCGATCGCGGCGGCAAGGCCCGCGGTCAGCACCGAGCTCGACGCGCCGGTGGCCGCCGACACGCCCGCGACGATCCCGAACACGGCGGCGAGGCCGTCGTTGGCGCCGTAGATCGCCCCGGAGATCCAGCTTCCGCCGGTGCGGTGCCACTTCTCGCGCCCGAGAATCCGGTCCAGGCGAGCGCGCGCTCCGGGTAGCGCGATGGGCGGCCCATCACCGGTCATCGGGACTCGCCCGCCCGAGCCCGGGGCGACATCCGGCACCCCGCCGCCCGTGGCCCCGCCACCCGTGCCCCCGCCGCCCGCGCCCCCGCCATCCGTGCCCCCGGCATCCGGCGGGCCTCCAACGGCGCTCGAGCCCGAGCGCAGGTCCGCCACCGCGAGTGAGTGTGATCGTTCCTCCTTGCGGATCTCGCGCAGCAACCGATCGGTGATCGGATCCCCGGTGGAGCGCTTGTAGAGGTCGTCGACCTCCTCGTCCTCAGCCGCCTCGCGCGCGGCCAGCAGACGATCGATCGGCGCCACCTTGGCCTGCAGCCGCAACCACACCGGGACCCGGACAGCGCTGGGGTCGGGGATCTCGATCCCGAGCTCCTGCATGCGCAGCTCCAGGCGGCGGCGGTGACCGCCCTCGGCCTCGGCCATGCGCCGCAGGATGTCGGCCTCGCGGTCGTCGAGCCGGCGCGCGATGAGGTCGTACACGGCCCCCGCCAGGATCTCGCCCCGCCACGCGGTGAGCAGTCGCTCTCGGGCGTCCACGGAGGGGTCGCTCATCTGCCGGCCAAGGCTACCGGTGCCTCCTCGATAGCGTTGAGGTCTGTGTCGGTCTCCTCGCAGCTGCGCTTCACCCTGGCCCACGTCGACAGCGGCTTGGGCGCATCGTTGGCGCAGGCCATGCGCGACGAGATCGCGGTCATGTATGACGGACTCGAACTCGACGGTGACCAGATGCCCAAGGCCGGGCCGGCCGAGCTCAGCCCACCCGGTGGGCTGTTCGTGGTCGGCTACCTCGACGGCGAGCCGGCGTGCTGCGGCGGCCTCAAGCGACTCGATGATCGGACCTGCGAGATCAAGAAGATGTACGTCGTGCCGGCACTGCGCGGACGCGGCTTGGCGCGCCGGCTCCTGCGCGAGCTCGAGGACCGTGCCACCGGGCTCGGCTACGAGGTGGCGCGACTCGATACCGGCCCCAAGCAGGTGGGCGCGCGGGGCCTCTACGAGTCCGAGGGCTACACCGAGGTCGCCGACTTCAACGGCAACCCGGTCGCGGTGTTCTGGGGCGAGAAGCCGCTGAGCTGACCGCAGACCCCGCAGACCCGCTGGCGACGGTGGGTGCCTGCGCCGCCCGGGGGCTAGAGAATGCCGATCTCTGAGTTGTCGCCGACCAGGAACCGGTAGGCCCGGGGCTGGCTGTGATCTCGCGCGATCCTGACGTTGCGCCCGAGCAGCGAGGACTCCATCCGGCCGGCCAGGTTCCGGACCGACGATCCGGTCAGGAGAATCGAGTGCTCGACCTCGGCGTTCTCGATCACGCAGCCTTCGCCGACGGCGGTGTAGGGGCCGATGTAGCAGTCGGTCAGCCGGGCGCGGACGCCGATGATCGCGGGGCCACGGACGGTGGTGCGCTCCAGGCGCGCCCCCGGCTCGATCACCACGCGGCCGTCGACCTGCGATTCGATCAGCTCGCCCTCCACGCGCCCCTCCACCGTCTCCAGCACCAGCCGGTTGGCGGCCAGCATGTCCTCCAGCCGGCCGGTGTCCTTCCACCAGCCCTTGACGATGTGGGGCTCCACGCGCATACCGTCGTCGACGAGGTACTGAATCGCGTCGGTGATCTCGAGCTCGCCGCGGGGGGACGGCTCGATCGCTCGGGCCGCGGCGTGGATCGCCGCAGTGAACATGTACACGCCGACGAGGGCCAGATTGGTCTGTGGCTGCGGCGGTTTCTCGATCAGCCTCACCACCGAGCCGTCGTGCAGCTCGGCGACACCGTATTGCTCGGGGTCGGGCACCGGCGTCAGGAGGATCAGCGCGTCGGGCTGGTTGGTTTTGAAGGCGATCACCAGATCCTGGATCCCACCCTGCAGCAGGTTGTCGCCCAGGTACATGACGAACGGCGATTTGCCCAGGAACGGCTCGGCGGTCAGGACGGCATGAGCCAGGCCGGCGGGCTGGTCCTGGACGATGTAGGTCAGCTTGACGCCGAACCTGTTGCCGTCCCCGGCCGCCGCCCGGACCTCATCGCCGGTCTCCGGCGCGATGATGATCCCGACCTCCTCGATCCCGGCGTTGGCCATCGCCTCGATGCCGTAGAACAGAACCGGCTTGTTGGCCACCGGCACGAGCTGTTTGGCACTCGTGTGCGTGATCGGCCGCAGCCGCGTGCCCTTGCCTCCAGAGAGGATCAGCCCCTTGAGCTCTTGCATGACGCGCGGGAGGCTAGCGGGCGGCCGGGGCCGGCGGCCGTTGCCTAATAGGCGCCGGCGAGCTTGCGGTGATCCCAGCTCGCCGTGCGCTCGGCGACGAACCGGAGCGCCACTCGCTTGGCCGCCTGGGCGCGGATCGCCTCCAGCGCCTCCTCGCTCAGCGAGCCGTCTCCGTAGCGCGTCGCAAGCTCAGCGCCAAGCGCTGCGACCAGAGCGGTGGCGCGGTGGATCTCGGTACGAGCCTCGATCATCACACCGCGTAGCTGGTCGTAGCGGTCGCCGGTCTCGATCTGCAGCGTGGCGCGGGGATCGCGCTCGAGGTTGCGCACCTTCTGCGACTTGCCGTATGTCCAGGCCCAGATCTCGCCCTCGCGGATCACGTACCAGAGGGGCATCAGGTGGGGCCAGCCGCGCGGTCCGTTGGTGGCGCAGACCACCACCCGCTGCTCGGCCAGAAAGGCCGCCAGCTCGGAGTCGGTCAGCTGGATCTGATCTCGCCGGCTCACCGGGGCGCTAGCGGGAGACGAGCGCGGCGCCGGCGCCGATCGTCTCGGCGGCGCAGCGCACCGCCGTGCGGGCGTCTTGGGGCTCCAGCACCACCGCGTCGCCCGCCTCCTTCAGCGTCTCGCGCACCAGCCAGTCGACCCCGGCGAAACCGAGCTCCACGATCACCGAGCCGTCCGCGAGCTCGGCGGTAACGCGGCGCTCCTCTCGCGCCCAGCGGGCTCGGTCAGGCGAGACCCACACCCGGGCCCGTCGCGAGGCCGGAACCTCGCCGGTGCGGGGCCAGCCGTCGACGTCGGCGGCGGGGTCGACGTCGGGACGGGGCTCGAAGGCCTCGTCGGTGACCGTCGCGGACTTGATGCGGTCCAGACGGAAGTGACGCACGCTGTCCCGGGTCGGGTCGAAGCTGGCCAGGTACCAGCCCTCGCGGCCGTTGATCAGGGCGTAGGGCTCCACCAGGCGACTCGTGAACTCGTCCTCGTTCTCCTTGTAGTACTCGAACGACAGCAGCCGGCGGCTGGCGATGCCCCTGGATACCTCGGCCGCGATCTCGGCGTTGTCGCCGCCCGGAGCCGCGAACTGCAGCCCCTCGTGGACCGGATCCTCGCCCAGCGCCGCCACGACCTTGTCGCGCACCGAGGCCAGCGAGCCTTCCGGGATGTGCTCTCCGATCAGGTCGATCGCCGCGATCAGCGCCTTGGCCTCCACCGGCAGCAGCCGCGCCGGCCGCGCGAAGGAGTCGCCGTAGGGCTCGGGGTCCACCTCGATGGTCCCGTCCGGATGGATCTCGGCGAAGAGAACGTAGGTGCCGGCGCCGAAGTTGACCACGTTCAGCACCGAGATGTCCTCGCGCAGCTCCTGCTCGGAGATCTTCAGCGAATCGCACAGCTCGTCGGCGTCCAGGAGCCGGCCGGCCCGTCCTGCCTCGATCAGGATGCTGGCGAGGGTCACCAGGCGCGCGAAGCGCTCCGGGCGGATCCCGGCGTCGGGCCGGTGCCCGTTGCCCTCCTCGGGCTCGGAAGGCGGCGCGGCACCGGCGCCGTTGGACGCGGCGTCGCGTCCGGTTGCGTCGCCGTCCTGGGGCTGGCCGGAAAGAGTTGCGGGCGCCGAGGACGGCTCGCCGGTGTGGCGCTCGATCAGCAGCCCCAGCCGATCGCGCAGCTCGGCGACCAGCTCAGGCGGTCCGACGATGTGGGCGTTCTCGCCCAGGCCCAGGGCCCAGGCGATCAGCTGGCGGGCGTTGGCGTACCGCGTGACGAACAGGCGGTCGCCGGCGTCCGCGTCGCCCCCGGCCGGGCGAAACTCCCCGTAGTGGGAGAAGTGGCGTTCGATCTGCCACGCGATGCGCTGGCCGATCCATACCTCCGCCGTCCCCACCGGCTCGCCGAACTGCCAGTCGACGCGGTTGGCATACACCCGCGGATCGAAGTTCGCCGGCCGCTGGAAGTCGTGTTCGGCTTTGGTGGCGTAGCCGACCTTGCCGCGGATCCGCGACAGACGGAAGACCCGGATCGCGCTGCGCTCGTGCGAGCGTCCCACGACGTAGAACTGACCCCCCTGGTAGAGCAGTTGGTAGGGGTCGACCCGCCGGGAGCCGACATCATCGCGCTCCATGGTGTGGTAGTCGAACACGATCGTCTTGCGCCGGAAGATCGCCGTCTCGATCTTGGCCAGGCGCTGCGAGACGTCGTGACCGCCCGCCGACCCGGTGATCCCGAGCCCCACCGTGTTGCGCTCGGGGGCGCTGAGCGGGCTCGGCCGGCCCCAGGAGATCTGCTGCAGCGCGAGCCGCAGCGGCTCGGCGTAGGCGAACTCGCCGTCGAGCAGCTGAAGCGCCGTGCGGAGCGCCGCGAGCTCGGTGTCGGTGAACGCGATCGGCGGCAGATGGAAGTTCTCCGGGGGCAGCGAGTAGTTCTCCTGCTCCACCAGCCCATCGACCGGCTTCTCCACCGACAGCACGATGCCCAGCGCCTCCAGCTCGGAGCGGTCGGCGTAGAACCGCCGGGCGAAGGCGTCCTCGTTCATCACGCTGTAGCCCTCGACATCGCGCCTGATCTCCGGGGCGGTGACGGGGCGGCGCTCGGCCATCAGGTAGGAGATCAACGACAGCTGCCGGATCAGCTTCTCGGTGTCTTTGGCCATCGTTTCGAACTCTAGTCGCGGACCGCGAGCTGCGAGACCGACTGCGGACCCGCCTGCGCTATTTGCGCAAATTTGGCACAGAGCGTGACCGTGCCGCGATCTCTCGCGGCGGCACCCCGGAGACTTGTGCTCGAGCCTACGCGGCGCGACGCTGCGGCTGGCCGGGCGGGGCGAAATATGCTCCGCCGCCGATCCCCCGGTCGTAGGACGTCCACTGCTGGCCGGCCGGAAGCTCCTTCTCGAGCCGGTCGAAGCTGCCGAGGCGCCCGCCCAGGTTGTCGATCATGTGCACGAGCGTCGCTTCCCGCGTGCAGGGAACGACGGGGCTGCCGTGCTCGAGCGAGCCGTGGTGGCTGAGAATGATGTGCAGCAGAGCCTGGGCGGTGTCGGCCGCGAACCCGTCGATGCCCTCGATCGCGGTGCGCACCCGGTAGTACCCCAGCGGGATCTCCCCGTACAGCCGCCCCAGGTCGGACATGTCGATGTCGTCGCCGTGCTGCTCGTAGGCCTCGAGCTTGCCGATGTCGTGCAGCAGGGCCCCGGTGACCGCCACGTCGCGATCGATGCCGGGGAAGGTGGCCGAGATCGCGCTGACCGCCTGGGCCACGGTGAGGCAGTGCTCGAGCAGACCGTGCCGGTAGGCCTGGTGGTAGCGCTTGGCCGCCGGAGCGTCCCGGTACAGCCTCCAGACCGGAGAATCCACGCCGATCAGTTGCTCCAGCAGCCGTTGCAGATGGGGGTCCTGGACGGTCGCGACCAGCTCGCGCAGGTCGGCCTCCATCTGGCCGGGCGAGCGAGCCGGGCCGTCGGGCGAATCCAGCTCGTCACGTTCGGGCTTGGTGGCGGCGCGGATCTTCTCCACGCCCAGGTGCGGGCCCAACCGCTTGTGATGAGAGAAGCGGCCGGTGACGTGGACCACCGCGCCGGCTTGGCACAGCTCGCGGGCGTCGGCGACGCGATCCCAGATCACCGCGGGAACGCTGCCGCTGCGATCGCCGAGCATCAGCTGCAGGTACTCACGGCCGGCCTGCCGGGTGCGGCGCTCGGCATCACGCACGACCAGCGCCTGGGCGACCAGGCAACCGTTCTCGAAATTCCGTACCTGCATGGCGTCCGCGAAGATAGAGTGCCCTCCGGACGGCACAGATGACCAAAACTGCACTCATTACAGGGGGAACTGAAGCCCAGCCGGGTGACTGGAGCTCCGCCAGGTGACTGCAGACCGGCCGGGTGTCTAGAGCCCAGCCGGGTGGCGGACCGAGAACGACGACAGGTTCGACTCGTCCGCCGGCCGCTGCGACCACCGAGAGCCGGTCTCGGCGAGCGCGACGGTGTCGAACCGCAGCCCCGCTACGTACATGAACGTGTGCCCGGCGTTGGCGAACACGGTGATCCACCGGCCCGGCCCGGGCTTGCCCCAGTGCTCGAGCTCGCCCGAGACGACCGTCTGCGCCAGCAGATGAGAGGCCGCCAGAACGTAGCTGAGCGAACCCGAGCAGTCGTAGGCCGTGTCCTCGTAGGTCATGTGTCCGCCGCCGTAGCGATACGGCAAGCGGGCGATCGCATTGCCGGCCGCGATCACCTCCTGAACCTCCGCCGGCGCGTTGACCGGCGCGACGGCGAGGCCACCGGGCGTCAGCGCCGCCTGGTTGGGGCTGGCGGTCATGCCGCTCTGCTGCAACTGCTGGCGGACCTCGGTGATCGAGGTGGGCTGGGGCAGGGAGGCGCTGGGAGGCCCGACGCTGACGCCGGCCACGCTCCCGGCCGGTTGTGCTGTGGGCGCCGCGGCGCCCGCGACGGGTTCGACCGCCTGCGGATGGGCATGGAACGCTGAGGTGGCGGTGCCGGCTGCCGCCACCGTCGCAGGATGGCTCGATGGCGCCGAGCCGGCGGCCTGGGTCCCAGCCTGCTGCCCGCAGCCCGCACCCACCGCGCAGACCAGTACAGCGATCGCTACCGAGCCGGCTCTCACCGCCCGATTATGACCGTCAGCCCTGGACCGGCGTCGCGCTTGCGTCCTGCGCGCCGGGCGCCGGGCGCCGGGCGCCGGGGGCTAGGGGTCGAGCCGGCCGTCGTAGAGCGCGAACACCGCGCCCTGGGGATCCTGGACCACGCCGATCTTGGCGACCCCGATGTCGGTCGCGCCGACCAGCACGTTGCCGCCGAGTTCCCCGACCTTCGCCAGCGCGGCCTCGATGTCCGCGACGGCGAAATAGACCAGCCAGAAGGGTGGCGTCCCCGGAGGCGCCGGCGGCCGGATGCCGCCGTTGGCATGGCCGTCGTTCTCGATCACCAGGTATGGCGGGTCAGCGCCTTCCATCGGCGTCGTGGTCCAGCCGAACAGGTCGCCGTAGAACCGGGCGGATCCGTCGACATCCGGGGACCCGAGCTCGTTCCAGCACAGCGCGCCGGGAGCGTTGACCAGGCTCGCGCCGATGTTCTGTCCCGGCTGCCAGACCAGGAAGTAGGCCCCCTGGGGATCCTGCACCACGCCCATGCGTCCGGCCTCCATCACGTCGAACGCCGGCGCGTGGACCGTGCCGCCCAGCTCTGCCGCTCGCTTGAGCGCAGCATCGGCGTTCTCGACGGTGATGTATGAGTTCCACGCCGGTGGCGCGCCGGCGTCGCGCTGCATCTGCGGCTGTGGCGAGATCGCCGCGACGTTCTTGCCGTCGATCGTCGCCATCGTGTACATGACCCCCTCGCCGGCGGGCATGTCCATCAGCTCCCAGCCGAACAGCGCCGAATAGAAGCCCTTGGCGCCTTCCTGATCGGTGGTGGTCAGGTCGGTCCAGCTAAACGTTCCTGGTGTGTACTTCGTGCGTTCGCCCATGCCGCGACGCTACCACCGAGCCATGGCGCCCACCACCCCCGGACACATCTCGGCCACACGGGCGCCGGGACGCGCGCGGCAGCCGCGAAGCGAATCCGTCCCCGCAGGGATTCCCCATAGACTGGCGGGATGCCCGATTTCACGATCAAGAATCTCAAGAGCATCGATAACGCCGCGGCTGACCGCGGCGGCGACGTCGAGGCGCGTTTCGCTCGTAAGCACCTCGATTCCGACCATCTCGGGGTCAGCTACTTCCGCTACCCGCCGAACTACAGGAGTCCGATCGGGCATCGCCACCGCGAGCAGGAGGAGGCCTACGTGGTGGTGGAGGGCTCGGGACGGATGCGCGGCGACGATCAGATCGTGGAGGTCTCGCAGTGGGACGTGATCCGCGTCGCGCCGAACGTGGTGCGCGCGTTCGAGGGCGGTCCCGAGGGGCTGACGGTGATCGCGATCGGCAATGACCGTCCCGAAGGCGGCGACGGGGAGATGGTCAAGGACTTCTGGACCGACTGAGCCCGTCCGAGCGGGTTCAGGAGCGCGCCAGCGAGGCCGGATCGGCGCGCTCGAGCCGGGTCATCGTCACGCTGGCGTCGAGCTTCGCGGTGGCGGCGCCCCGATAGACCCCCTTGATCGGCGGCACGTCGGCGTAATGGCGGCCGTGGCCGATCTTCACGTGGTTCTCACCCGCGAGGACTCGGTTGGTCGGATCGGCGCCGATCCACACCGGCTCGCCGCCGGAGGGGTCGGGCAGGAGCGCCTCGAGCCAGGCGTGGGTGTCGACGAGAACCGACTCCCGACGGTCGTCCTGGCCGGAGGTGAACAGGTATCCGGACACGTAGCGGGCGGCGATCCCGTGGTGGCGAAGCAGGCAGACCCCGAGATGGACGAAGTCCTGGCACACGCCGGCGCCGGCCTCAAACAGATCCGCGATGCCAGAGTCGACGTAGGTGGCTCCCTGCCGGTACTCGAAGCGGGCGGGGATCAGCTCCGAGGTCAGCAGCACGGTGGCCAGCGGGGTCGGGGCCGCGCCGGTGGTGGCGAGCAGCTCCTCGAGCGCGGGATGCCCAGGGGCGTCGTCGGTCTGGAGCAGGAACTCGCCGCCGGCCTCGCAATACGCGATGTCGCCCAGCGCGTCCCAGGTCGCCTGCGGCGGCGCGTCTGAGGCCTTGGTGCTGACCCGCGCCCGGACGTCGATCGTGAGGTGACGGTGCGGTCGCGCGATCTCGAACTCCACCACCTCGGTCCCGAAGTAGTCGGTGTGCCGGTGCAAGCGCACCTCGGGGGTCAGCCGCACGTTGAACTCGTCGCAGCGCTGGTGGCCGTTGCCGTGCGGCTTGACCCGCAGGGCGTTGAGGTTGTCGACGACCTCGGCGTCGTACTCGTACTTGGTCAGGTAGCGGATCGCGAAGTTCATGGCCGGAGCGTCGTCGCGCTACAGGCGCACTGCCCCGAGCGCTGCGATCGCAAAATAGCGCGCGTCGACGTCGCGATCGACCAGCTCGAGCTCGTCCTGGACGCGCTCGAGCGTCTGTTGCAGCTCTCCGCCGGCGTCGGGGGCCCGGCGTTGCAGCTCCAGATCGGCGATCAGACGGCTCAGGCGCAGCACCGGCGGCGACGAGCGCGGCTGGGCGTCGGCCGCCGACAGTGCCGCCGACAGGGCGGCCACCGAGGATGCGACCGAGCCGGGATAGGCCGAGTCGTAGAGCAGGAAGCGCAGCACCGGCCCGACCGTCGGCGCGTGCCGGACCGCGCGGCGGTAGGCCTGAAAGCCGCCGACCGCGTGCAGGAGGGCGAGCGCCTCGGTCTCGTGCCCGTCTTCGAGGGACCCTTGGGGGATCGCGACGCGGAGCATCCGCAGGATCATGTCGGCCTCCTCGATCCGGCCTCCGGCCTCCAGGAAGGCCCGGCCCTCGTCACGGAGCATGGTCCGGTCGACCAGCCCCCAGAACAGCGCGCAGCGTTCCTTGACCTCCTGGTAGACCGAGTACGGGCCGGTGCGCAGCGCCGCCTGCAGGTCATAGCGCCCCAGCAGCAGGTAAAACGAGTTCAGCGCCTCCCACATCTCGGTCGAGATGACGTCACGCATGGTCCGCCCGCGCTCGCGGGCGCGGGCTACGCACGACACCACCGAGGCGGGGGTGTCGGTGTCCAGCGTGAGCAGCCCGGCGACCTCGGCGCGGCCGTAGGGCTGGGCGTCCTCGGGCACGCTCGCCTCGCCCTCGCCGGGCGCGAGCGGCTTGGCCCCGATGGTGGCCAGCACACCCTCCCAGCTCAGCGCGATCCCTCGCTCCCCGGGCGCTCCGGCCACGTCGGCGTGAAACGCCCCGTCGAGGATCCGGGCGGTGTGCTCGGCCCGGGTCAGGTCGCGCCCGAGCCAGAACAGCTCCTGCGCGATCCGGGCCAGCATCAGCAGGTCCCGCCGGCCGCATGCGGCCGGCGGCCGGGCGGTGCATGCACCGCCCGGGACGGGGTCGCATGCGACCCCGTCTTCATCAGACTCGCCCCCAGATTGCCCTCTGGGCCAATCTCGCAATGCAATCGGCGTCAGCCGATTGCACCTGCTGCTGTTGCTGGGCCTGGTTGTGCCAGCCGCCGTAGCGCACGTCAGGCAGTCGCGGCGGGCGGTGGGTGGGTAGCGTCCCGGGCACGAGATCGGTCTGGCTGTCGTCGTCGAGCACCCAGGTGTCCTTGGAGCCGCCGCCCTGCGACGAGTTGACGATCATCGAGCCCTCCTGCAACGCGACCCGGGTCAAGCCGCCGGGGACGATTCGGATCTCATCCCCGAACACCGCGAACGGGCGCAGGTCGACGTGGCGCGGGGCCAGGCGCCCGTCGCCGCATTCGGTGGGGGCGGTGGAGAGGTGGACCAGCTCCTGGGCGATGAAGCGGCTGGGCTGGTCCTCGATCAACCGTGCCTGCAGCTCGATCTCGTCCGCGCTCGCCTGCGGCCCGATGAACACGCCCTTGCCGCCGGACTCCGAGGTCGGCTTGATCACCAGCTGGTCGAGTCGGCGCAGGACCTCCTTGCGGGTCCCCTCCTCGTTGAGCAGGTAGGTCGGGACGTTGTCGAGGATCGGCTCCTCGCTGAGGTAGAAGCGGATCATCTCCGGCACGTAGAAGTAGACCGCCTTGTCGTCGGCCACGCCGGTCCCGATCGCGTTGGCGATGGCCACCGTTCCGGCCCGGTAGGCGCGCACCAGCCCGGGTACGCCGAGAACCGAATCGGCGCGAAACTCCAGCGGGTCGATGAAGTCGTCGTCGAGCCGGCGGTAGATGGTGTGAACCCTCTGCAGACCGGCCGTGGTCCGCATGTAGCAGACGGCGTCGCGGACCACCAGGTCGCCCGGCTCGACCAGCTCGACCCCCATCTGGCGGGCCAGGAACGCGTGCTCGAAGTAGGCGGAATTGAGCGGGCCGGGCGTCCACAGGACCACCGTGGGATGGCTCTCGGCGGCGGGGGCCACCGCCCGCAGGGCGTCGAGCAGCAGCGAGGGATAGTGCTCGACCGCTCGCACCCGGTGGCCGGCGAACAGCTCCGGCATCAGCCGCGTCATGGCGACTCGATTCTCGAGCACGTAGGAGATCCCCGAGGGGGTGCGGACGTTGTCCTCGAGCACGCGCCAGCGCCCCTCGCCGTCACGCACCAGGTCACAGCCGCAGACGTGGCAGTAGACGCCCCCGGGGGCGCGAACTCCGTGCACGGGCCGGGCAAAGCTCGAGCGGCTGACGATCAGCGACCACGGGACGATGCCGGCGCGGACGATCTCATGCGCGTGATACACGTCGTCGACGAAGGCGTTCAGCGCCCTGATGCGCTGGGCCAGGCCGCGCTTGATCGTGGTCCATTCGGTCGCGGTGAGGACGCGGGGGACCAGGTCCAGCGGCCAGGCGCGGTCACGCCGCTCACCGTCGCTGCCGGCGACCTCGAACGTGATCCCCTGCTGCATGAAGATCGTGTCGCGGCGGTCTCCGGCCAACTTGAGCGCCTCGGGCCCGAGGCGCTCGAGCGCCGCCAGCAGCGGGACCGCGTGGGGCAGCGGGGCTCCGTCGGGCCCCAGGAGCTCATCGCAGCATCCCGGCGGGATGCTGTAGTCGCCCGCGAGCGAGGACATCTGGGTGTCGCTCATTGACCCTTAGGTGTACCTGTTGGCGGCGCCTGGTGCCACGACCACCTGGCCAGGCGCAGGCGGCGGTATTTGTCCAGGTGGAGCAGGCAGCCCCACCGGGATAGCCTAATGCCGGTGCCGACTCCGGTGGTCAACCGCGCAGACGTGGAGCCGCTCGAGGTGGCCGAGGGCGACATCAGGTTCACGCGGCGCCGGCTCGGCGCTGCGGCCGGCACGGCGCGGATCGGCGCCAGCGTGTACGAGGTCGCGCCCGGCGCCCGCCAGATGCCGGTGCACGTGCACGGCGACGAGGAGGAGATCTTCTTCGTCCTGGGCGGCGACGGACTCAGCTGGCAGCGCCGTGCCGCCTGCGTGGTGACTGCGGGGGACACCATCGTCCACGTGCCGGGGGGCGATCCGCACACCTTCCTGGCCGGTGACGACGGCCTCGAGCTGCTGGCGTTCGCGAGCGGCGTCTGACACCAGCATCACCTATCTCCCGCGCGCCCGCGTGATGTGGTGCGGGCCACGGTGGGTGCCGCGTCGATTCGCCTCATCCGTTCAAGGCCGAGGCGGCCGTGGGGCCGCTGGAGCGGCCCGAGCCCGGCCCGCGGCCGGCCAACGTGGTGGCGCTGGCCGACGTCGACCCGGGCCCGTTTTCCCAGCTGACGTTGCGCGCGATCGGCCGGGCCGCCGGGGCGGGAAAGGCAGGCCTGAACCACGTCACCCTGCCTCCCGGAGTGGAGGGCGCTCCCCTGCACTGTCACGCGCTGGAAGAGGAGCTGTTCGTGGTGCTGGAGGGTTCCGGGACGCTGCGCCTCGGCGAGGATGAGCACCCGCTGCGGGCCGGCGATGTGGTGGCGCGCCCCCCTTCCACCGGCGTAGCGCATCACCTCCGCGCCGGCGACCAGGGATTGATCTACCTGATCTACGGCACCCGCGAGCCGGGCGACAGTGTCTACTACCCGGAGCTGGGAAAGGTTCGCCTGCGCGGCCTCGGCGTGATGATCGACGTGGCCGGCTGAGCCTCACCCGCGACGGTGGGCCTCGGCCGACAGCGAGTCGATCGCCACCGCGAGCCAGTGCGACGCATGGGCCCGCCACAGGGCGCCGGTGTGTCCGCCGGTATAGAGGCGGAACACGTGGCGGACGCCGCTGGCGCGCAGCGCTCGGTCGAACGCCCGGTTGGCGGCCAGGAAGCGAGAGTCCTGGTTGCCGACGTAGAACGCGATCAGCGCCGGCCACCGCGTCACCGCCGCCTTGAGGTCAGTGCCGCTCGGTACGCGGGCGCCGTCGTCGGCGTCGACAGAGCCGAGTTCGAGCACGTGTAGGCCACTGGGATCGGTGGCGGCGAAGTAGCCGCTCCAGGACTCCACCGCGCCGAACCTGTCCAGGTTGCGCAAGCCGATGTTGAACGCTCCGTACCCGCCCGCGGACAGGCCGACCAGCGCTCGGCCGGTTCGGTTGGCGATGGTGCGAAAGCGCGTGTCGATGCAGTGCGGCAGGTCGTTGGCGATCGCCTGGGGCCAGTCCTCGCTGGTGAACCAGTTCAGGTACTCGCGGTCGTTGCCGACCCCGCGTGAGCCTTGAGGCACCACCACGATCGCCGGCCGGGAGCTGCTCGCCAGGGCGGTGGCCACGAAGGAGTTCTGCTTGTAGGACTCGGGATCGGCCGGTAGGCCGTGCAGGAAATAGATGACGCGGTAACGGGTCGAGCCGGTTCGGTACCCGGCGGGGAGATAGATCAGCGTCGGCAGAGTCCCGCCCAGCGCCGGGGAGCGGCAGTTCAGCGCCAGTGTCTGTGCCGGCGACGGGCGCGACGGACGCGCCACCGGCGACGGCCCCTGGCTCGCGATCGCGGCTCCGCCGGCGAATGCCACCAGGGCGATGCCCGCGAGCACCGCGCCCACCAGCACGCGGCGGCGCTTCACAGCCTCACGCTCATGGCGGCGATTTTGCCAGCGCTGGGCTCGGGAGTCGCGGGTCAGATCGCTTTGTCGGTCCACCGGGGCAAAGCGTAAGCTCGCAACGTGACGACTCGGCGCGGGCCGCTGACAGGCCGATCTTCCGCCCCCTCCAGCCGCGTGATCCGGGCGCTGGGGCTCACGAGCGCTGTCGCCGGCGCGGGGCTGGTCGTGATCGCCGGCCTGCTGGCCGGTTTCGGCTGGCTCTACCTGCTGCGCGCTATCGGCTGGTTCGCCGACGGTCCCCAGGTGCGCGACTCGCTGCCGCTGCTCCAGCTCGCCGGCTTCGATGGGCAACCGTTGCTCAGGGTCGTCATCGCCTGGCTGCTGGCCGGCGCAATCGCCGGCGTGGCTCTGATCAGAGTCGGTCCCACCCGGCGCGCCCTGCTGGCCGGGGTGCTGGCAGCTGGTGTTGCTGCTGCTGGCCTCCCAGGTCGCGGACGCGCTTACCCGCAACCTGAGCCTGAGCAGCGTGCTGTTTCACCGGCGGCCCGGGTTCGGTCCGGTCCTGGAGGGTCTGGCGTTCGCCGCCGGATGCTGGCTACCCCGGCCGGTAGCCGGGGTGCAGCGCCGCCTCGGACGACGATCCCCCGCCGTCGACGGACTCGATCACCTCTGACAACTCCGCCTGGGCGGCGGCGAGCACCGGCACGCAGCCGAGCACGACGGCGATCGCGATCACGTGGCCGATGACGGCGGCCGGATCCACCCCCAGGGTCTCACCGAAGCCGATCAGCCCGCAGGCCAGCGCCACGAGGGCGGCCAGGGCGTTCATGAGCGAGATGGCGCTGACCGCCGTCTCGCCGTGCAGCGCGGCCTGGAAGGTGAGAAAGCCCGCGAAGGTGGCGACCGCCGCGAGCCCGGTCCAGCCCGACACCAGGGCCGAGCTGCCGTGCGCCCGCCAGCCGATTGAGATCGCCTTGATGGCGGCATCGGCGACGCCGTAGAACATGCCCGCCGCGATGGCCCGTGCCGTCGGCGCCCGCCGTCCGCAGACGGCCAGCGCGATCGCCAGCGCGCCCGCCACCGCGGCGATAAGCGACCCGGAGTGCAGACGATCTGCCGCCGTCGAGAAACCGATCGGCAGTGCGGCCAGGCTGAGGGCGATCAGCAGCACCGCCAGCATCTGCCCGCGGGTGATGCGATGCCCGAACCAGCCGGCGGCGAGCGGCACCGAGAGTGCCAGGCCGCCGGCGGCGAAGGCCTGGACCAGGGACAGCGGCGCGACCGCCACTGCGACGATCTGCCCCGCGAAGCCGACCCAGCCGACCGCCTGCCCCCACCGCCAGGTGCGGTTGCGCAGCGCCGCGCGCACTGTCGCGCCGGTGGCGCCGGTGGCGCCGGTGGCGCCGGTGGCCTGACCCAGACCGCGGTGCTGCAACAGGAAGCCCAGGTTGATCAGCGCGGCCGAGCCGAGCGCCAGGAGGAGGCCGGCCAGCAGCTCGCCGAGTCGACGGCTGCGCCGGGCGGCCCCGGATCGGAGCCGGTCGGGGGCTTCGGACTGGAGCCGCTGGCTTGGAGGGCCGGGGTGCTGGATCGAGGGGGTGCCGGGACTCAGGGCGCGCGTCCGCTGGCCGTGGAGTCGCCGTACTACGGGCGGACCCCCGTGGAGGACGGGCCCGCGCCGGTGGCGCCGGTGGCGCCGGTGGCGGTGATGGCGGTGATGGCGGTGGTGGCGGCGTCCGGCGCCGTGAGGAATCGGCACCACCCCCGGGGTCAGAGTGCCCGCAGCGCCGGTGCCGGGGCGCAGCGGTTCGCGAACGTCACGCGAGGCGAGCAGCAGCATCTGGTTCAGATGCGCGTGCCACAGCTGCCAGTCGTGGCCCCCTTTGTAGAGGGCATAGCTGACGCTGGCCCCCGCTGCGGCGAGCGCGTCGGCCATCGGCACGATCTGGGTGCTCGAATCGTCGTCGCGACCGACGAACAGGAACGCTCGCAGGGGATGCACCGCGATCTGTGGCGCCAGCCGGCTGACGTATCGAAGCGGGCTGTTGCCCGCGATCGCCGAGGCACTGGCATGCGTGAACACGCCGGTGCGCTTCTGCTTGAAATAGCCCGACCAGGCCTGCAGATTTCCGAACAGGGCGAGGTGGTGAAGCGCGATGTTGGTGGCGCCGTAGCCGCCCGCCGAGAAGCCGCCGATCACCCGATGGCTGCGGTTGGCCACCGTCGCGAAGCGCCGGTCCACATCGTGGACCACCTCCACCACGTAGCTCTCGAAGTTTCCCGCCGGCGTGTTGGCCCACTCGGAGTCGGAGTAGGTGCTCCCGTTGATCCGCCCGTCGGGGAACACCATGATCATCGGCTGGGCGCGGTGCAGGCTGATCAGGTTGTCCAGCCGCGCCGGCAGGCTCGCGATGCCGTAGTAGACCTGGGGTCGGCCCGGGCTGCCGTGCAGCACGTAGTACACGGGGTAGCGATGCCGGGCGGGGTCGTATCCGGGCGGTAGCTCGACGAAATAGTCGGCCTGGCGACGCAGCGCCGTGGAGTAGAAGTGGATCGTCAGCCGCCGCCCCCGGTGAGCATGGGGCAGGTAGGCGACGGCGGCGAAGCCGCGATGCTGGTAGTAGGACTCCCAGTAGCTGTAGGCGCCCAGCAGCCCCGTGACCGCCGCTGCCACCGTGACCAGGGCCACCAGCGGGCGGCGGACGCCAAGCCGCCTCATCGATGTTGAGCTAGTGGGCCCCCGCCGAACCGGTCGGGGGGTCCCGCTATCTCGCGCCCTTGACAGATGGCGAGCCCGGCAGGGACTGGGGCAACGGCTTGAAGTCGAGTGGACGCCGCAGCGGCCGCCACTCCGGTAGGTAACCCTCCACCTGCAGGACGCGTGCCACGGTCCCCGGCAGAGCGGCTCGCGATTCGTACACCAGGTAGCGAGGACGCCACTCGGGGGAGAACTTCTCGTTGAAACGCACCAGCCGATCCATCTGGAAGCGGCGGTGCAGCGGCGCCATCACCATGCGCGTGGCGACCCGGGTGATCCGGCTGCGGCTCGGCTCGGCGCGGACCACGTGGGCGAGGCCGGCGTAGTTGAGGCTGACCTGCGTGACGCCGCGCTCGCGCGCCGCCTCCAGCGCGCGACACACCAATGCCTCGTTGAGTCCGTTCGGCGTCTCACCCACGCGGCGCATGGTGTCGAGCGACAGGTGGCCGCAGTGGGCACCGAAGCGCATCGCCGCGCCGAGCTCGCCGGCGGATGAGCGGGCCAGCACGTAGAGGTCGTCGGGTCTCAGGTCGACGTCGAACGGCCCCATCCCCATGGCAAAGCCGTGGAGCCGGCGCTGGCGCCCCCGCCAGCTCGCCTCCAGCGCGTCGATCTCCGCCTCGAGCTTGGCCTCGATCGCGCGACCCTCGCGGACGCTCACCTGCCAGCCGCGACGCTCGATGCGATGCACCGACTGGCGCAGCTTGCGGACCGCACGGCCCTCCAGGGAAAACCGCCGCGGGTCCACGAACGCCTCCTCGCCGACGCAGATCGCGCGGAGACCGAGTCGGCGGTAGCCCTCCAGATGGCGGGCCGACGCCCCCCACAGCGCCACTTGCCAGCCACGCCGGCGCGCCAGTTCCATGAAGCTGGCCAGGACCTCGGGCGCAGCGTCCCCCGGAGCGACCGGGTCCGCCGAGACGATCGCCGTGCCGCCGAGAACGCGATAGGAGAGGACCCCGCCGGCGGCGAACTGCAGCGCCTTGTCCGGACGCAGCAGGAACGGCGATAACGAGTCCTCTCCGTACCGGTCGACGATCTGCCGGGCGGCCCGGTACTCGGTCTCGACGTGGTGGTTGATGGCCGGCGCCGGTCGCAGCAGCGATCTCAGCGCCAGCACCGAGATCACGGCGGCGCAGAAGATCAGCACGTCGATCACCGAGGCCCAGTTCGCGTTCAGCTGCGGCGGCGCGGTGCGCAGAACGTGGGTCACGGGACGGTGCAGCACCCGGTCCAGCACATGGCGGGCCGTCAACGGCGCGATCCGCAGCGCGCAGTACGCCAGTCCCCACGCTCCCACGGCAGCGCAAACCGTGGCCATCCGGGGTCGATTGTGGCAGCCGAGCGGGAACGCGCTGCGTCCCAGCGCCAACAGGACCGTGAGGCACAGCTCGATCATGGCCTCGCCCTCGTGACCCCGGGCGAAGTCCAGCGCCGCCAGCGCGCAGATGCCGGCTATGGTCAGCGCCACCGCGGTGCGGGTGCCGCGCCACAGCCGGGGGGTGAGCGTCAGCAGCGCCAGTCCGACCAGCACCGCGACGACGTGCGTGCCGGGGGGCAGATCCGGTGGCGTGGAGCGGCCGAACAGCGCCAGCCGACCGGGGTCGTCGCCGGCGATCCCGGACAGCACGGTTTCGATCGCAAGAGCCGCGACCGCAAGCGCCGCCGATTGCCGGACGGTCAGGAAACGAAGCCGTGCGCCGATACCGCGCAATGTAACCCGCCAACGAGTCGCGCAACCGCAGTCGAGCGCAAACAAACGCGAGCGTAACCGCGAACCCACAGTCCTCTACCCTTCACGCGCGATGAAGTTCCTGATCACAGGTGCCGCCGGAATGCTCGGTCAGGACGTCCGCGCCGCCACGGCGGGAGCCGGACACACTCCGCTGGCGCTGGCGCGGGACCAGCTGGACATCACCGACGCCGCCGCCGTTGCGGCGACGATTGCAGCGGCGGCGCCGGACGTGGTCATCAACTGCGCGGCCTGGACCGACGTCGACGGTGCCGAGACCGCCTACGAGCAAGCCGTGGCGGTGAACGGGGTGGGGGCCGGCAATGTCGCTCGCGCCGCCGCCCAGGCCGGAGCCTGGACGATCCACGTCTCCAGCGACTACGTGTTCGATGGGACCAAGCGCGAGCCGTATCTGGAGTCCGACCCGGTTGGCCCGCGGTCGGCCTACGGACGCTCCAAGCTCGAAGGCGAGCTGGCGGTGGCCCGGCATGCGCCCGAGCGCCACACGCTGGTCCGCTCCGCCTGGCTGTTCGGCGCCGGTGGCCACTGCTTTCCGCGGACGATTCTGAGGCTGGCGGATGAGCGCGACCGGTTGACCGTGGTCGATGACCAGATCGGAAGCCCCACCTTCACGGGCCATCTGGCGGTGGCGCTGGTCGAGCTCGCCGAGCGCGTGGAGCTCGCGCCGCTCGGCCCGGTGCACGTGGCCGGCGGGGGGCAGTGCTCGTGGTTTGAGTTCGCGCGTGCGGTGGTGGAGCGGGCCGGCGCCGACTGCGAGGTGGTGCCCGTCTCGACCGCCGAGTTCCCCCGGCCCGCGCCACGTCCCGCCTACAGCGTGTTGCGCACCGAGCGCGGCGCCGAGGCGCCGGTGCTGGCGGATTGGCGCGAGGGCCTGGCCGAGTATCTGGCCCTCACGACGGCGGTGGCGGCGCCATGAAGCTGCTGGTGTGCGGAGGCGCCGGATTCATCGGCTCGACGTTCGTCGGTCTGCGCGTGCGCGAGCACGGAGACGAGGTCGCGGTGCTCGACAAGCTCACCTATGCCGGGCGGATGGAGAACCTCAAGGACGTCGAAGCGGAGACCCGCTTCTTCCACGGAGCGATCGAGGACCCGGACGCGGTGGAGCAGGCGGTCGCCTCGCACCGACCGGAGGCGATCGTCAACTTCGCGGCCGAGACGCACGTGGATCGCTCCATCGCCGACCCGTTCGCGTTCAGCGTCACCAACGGACAGGGCACGCATGTGCTGCTGGAGGCCGCGCGCCGGCATGACCTGCGCTACGTCCAGGTCTCCACCGACGAGGTCTACGGCTCGATCGAGGCGGGCTCATTCACCGAATCCTCGCCACTGGCGCCATCCAGCCCCTACAGCGCCACCAAGACCGGCGCCGACCTGCTGGTGTCCAGCTACTTTCACACCTACGGGCTCGAGGCCGTGGTGTGCCGCGGCTCCAATAACTACGGGCCCCGGCAGCATCCCGAGAAGCTGATCCCGCTGATGATCCTCAATGCGCTGTCGCGTGACCGGCTCCCGGTCTACGGCGACGGGCGCAACGTGCGCAACTGGCTGTTCGTCGAGGACTTCGGACGCGGGATCGGCCACGCGCTCTCCCGCGGCCAGCCGGGCGAGGTGTACAACTGCGGCGGCCCGGACGAATGCGAGAACATCGAGGTGGTCAAGCGGATCCTGGAGCTCACCGGGGCAGACGAGTCGCTGATCGAGTACGTGACCGACCGTCCCGGCCATGACCGCCGCTACTCGCTCTCCTCCGAGAAGCTCCAGGGCCTCGGGTGGCAGGCGGCGACGCCCTTCGCGGACGGTATCGCGCTGACCGTGAACTGGTATCGCGACAACGCCTGGTGGTGGGAGCCGATCCGGTCGGGCGGCTACCGCGAGTATTACGAGCGCCACTACGGGCGCGCGCTGAAGATCTAGATGGATGAGGTCGCGCCTGAGCTGCCCTCCCCGCCCGCGGCGAGGGGGCGCCACGCGCCGCCGCCTGAGGTCCGCCTGCCGATCCAGCGCGAGCGCCTGCTGCGCGCCGCCGCCCTGGAGTTCGCGGAGCGCGGCTACGCCGGCTCGAGCTCGGAGTCGATCAGCCGCCGCGCCGCGATGTCCAAGGCGACCTTCTACGAGCACTTCGCCAACAAGGAGGAGTGCATGCTGGCCCTGTTCGATCTCGCCACGCAGGTGGTCCAGGACGCCATGGCGCACGCTGCCCGCAACGCTCCCAGTGACGCCGAGCAGCGGATCATGGCCGGAACCCGCGCCTTCCTCGCCGCGCTCTCCGAGCATCCCGAGTTCGCCCAGACGCTGCTGGTCGAGATCATCGGCGCCGGCCCTCGCGCTGCGGCGCGCCGCGACCAGCTCATGCAGGCATTCGCCGGCGTGCTCGAGGCCGAGAACGCCGCGGCGGCGCGCCGCGGCCTGATCGGTCGCTTCCGCTCCCCGCTCGACACGTTCGCGGTGATCGGCGCGATCACCGAGCTGGTCTCGCGCCAGGTCCGCCTCGGGGTGCCCGAGGACGTGCTCGATCTCGCTCCGGTGATCGATCGCCTCATCTTGGGGTTGCTGCCGGCGGCCGACGCGTGACCGAGGCGCCCGGAGCGCCCGGAGCGCCCGGAGCGCCCGGAGCGCTCGAGCGCCGGAGCGCTCGCAGCGCTCGAGCGCGAGGTGGTCTCCTGCCGGCGCTGCCCCCGGCTGGTGGCCTGGCGCGAGCAGGTGGCGGAGGTCAAGCGCGCCGCGTTCGCGTCCGAGCCGTACTGGGGACGGCCGCTGCCGGGGTTGGGGGATCCGCAGGCGAGGGTGGTCGTGCTCGGGCTGGCGCCGGCGGCCCACGGCGGCAATCGCACCGGGCGCATCTTCACCGGGGACCGCTCCGGCGACTGGCTGTTTGCGGCCCTGTGGCGCGCGGGGTTCGCCAACCAGCCGGTCTCCCGCGCCCGCGGGGACGGTCTGGTGCTGATCGATTGCTGGGTCACCGCCGCGGTTCGCTGCGCCCCGCCGGCCAACCGGCCCACCCCGGCCGAGCGCGACAACTGCCTGCCATATTTCGCGCGCGAGCTGGAGTACCTCGCCCGCGCGCGCGTGATCGTGTGCCTCGGCGGCTTCGCCTGGGACGCGGCGCTGCGGACGCTGTCGCAGCTCGGCGCTCAGGTGCCTCGTCCGCGCCCCCGCTTCGGTCATGGCGCCGAGGCCGAGATCGGGCGCTGGGTGCTGCTGGGCTGTTACCACCCCAGCCAGCAGAACACCTTCACCGGGAGGCTGACCGAACCGATGATGGACTCGGTGTTCGCTCGCGCGCGGCAGCTTGCCGGGGGGTGAGGGCCGCAGGGCCGGATGGCCGGGGGGTGAGGGCCGCAGGGCCGGATGGCCGGGGGAGGCCGGGGGGTCCGGATGCGTAACGTTCCAACCCAGAAACCGACCACGGAGTCACACCATGAGAGCAGTCCAGTTCAGTCAGTTCGGCGGTCCCGAGGTGCTCGAGCTGGTCGAGCTCCCGGATCCCCACCCAGGCCCAGGACAGATCAGGGTCGCCGTTCGCGCCGCCGGCGTCAATCCGATCGACTGGAAGGTGCGCAACGGCACCATGGGCGGCGAGCTACCCCGAACCACCGGCCAGGAGGTGGCTGGGGTCGTGGATGAGGTCGGCGAGGGGGTCACGGACGTCGCACCGGGAGACAGGGTGTTCGGATCGGCGGGCGGCAATGGCGCGGCCGAGCTGGCGGTGCTCGAGGCGTATGCGCCCATCCCCGCGTCCATGGACTTCGTGGCTGCCGCCGCTCTTCCCGTCGCGGTGGAGACCGCGGTGCGCGCGCTCGATCAGCTCCGGGTCGGCGACGGCGACACCGTGCTCATCAACGGTGCGTCGGGCGCCGTCGGCCAGGCCGCGGTGCAGCTGGCACGCCAACGGGGAGCGCGGGTGATCGGAACCGCCAGCCCCGGCCACCAGGACCTGCTGCGCCGGCTCGGCGCCGAGGCCACGACCTACGGCGACGGCCTCACCGAGCGAGTCCGGGAGCTCGCGCCCCACGGGGTCGACGCGGCGCTTGACGCCGGGGGCGGCGGTGTGCTGCCGGCCCTGGTCGACCTGACCGGCGGCACCGACCGTGTGCTCACGATCGTCGACTACATGGGCGCCCAGGAGAGCGGGGTGCCATTCAGCGGCGGCCCGGGTACCGAGCGTGCCTTCCACGCCCTCGACGAGATCAGGCCGCTGATCGAAGCCGGCCGCTTCTCGCTCCCGGTGGCCGAGACATTTCCGCTGCAGGAGATCGCCGCCGCTCACGAGCGCGGCGAGGCCGGGCACGTGGGGGGGAAGCTGGTACTGGTGATTGGCTGAGCTGGGAACCAACCCCGTGTCGACGGAGCTACCGCCCGGGCCGCTCGCCCTCAGGTTGGTAGGAAAACTCCGTATGCCGGACAAGATCGCCCACACTGAAACGACCCCGGGCCCACGGACCCCCCCGCGGCGTGCACTAGCCTGATTTATCCATGTCTTTGGATGCCTTCAGCCCCCGTACGCGCGACTGGTTCGCAGGTGCGTTCGCTGCTCCGACGGCGGCGCAGATCCAGGCCTGGCCGGCGATCGCCTCGGGCGATCACGTCCTGATCTCGGCGCCGACCGGCTCAGGCAAGACGCTCGCCGCCTTCATGTACGCGATCGATCGTCTGGCGCAGGAGGAGCGCCCGGAGGATCCCAAGCAGCGCCGGATCGGCCTGGTCTACGTGTCACCGCTGAAAGCGCTCTCCTACGACATCGATCGCAACCTGCGCACGCCGCTGCGCGGGATCGGCGCCGACCTCAAGGTCGGCGTGCGCACTGGCGACACGCCGCAGCGTGAGCGCCAGCAGATGCTGCGCGAGGCCCCCGACATCCTCATCACCACGCCCGAGTCGCTGTACCTGATGCTGACCGGTCGTGCGCAGGCGCTGTTTGAGGGCACCCGCTGGTGCATCATCGACGAGATCCACGCCGTCGCCTCGACCAAGCGCGGCTCGCACCTGGCGCTGACGCTGGAGCGACTGGCGCAGGCCGCCGGGAACGACGTCCAGCGGATCGGACTGTCGGCCACCCAGAACCCGCTCGAGGAGGTCGGTCGCTTCATGGTCGGTCCGCACCGGACCTGTCGCGTCGTCGACACCGGGGTCCGCAAGGAGCTCGACCTCAGGATCCACGTGCCGGTCGAGTCGATGGTCGAGCCCGACCAGACACCCGCGCCGGCCCTGGACCCCCTGGAGGGAGGCGAGGCCACCCGCCGGTCGATCTGGCCCGCCATCTATCCCGAGCTGCTCGAGCTGATTCGGGCCCACAAGTCGACGATCGTGTTCGTCAACAACCGCCGCGGCGCCGAGCGGCTGGCCATCCGCCTCAACGATCTCGCCGGCCAGGAGCTGGCGCGCTCGCACCACGGCTCCCTCGCGCGCGAGGAGCGGACCGTGGTGGAGGAGATGCTCAAGCGTGGCGAGCTGCCGTGCCTGGTCGCCACCTCGAGCCTGGAGCTGGGGATCGACATGGGCGCCGTCGACCTGGTGATCCAGGTCGAGTCACCGAAGTCGGTCGCGCGCGGGCTGCAGCGGATCGGGCGAGCCGGTCACTCCGTCGGCGACGTCAGCCGCGGGCGCATCTTTCCCAAGTTCCGCGCCGACCTGCTCGAGTGCGCGGTGGTGGCGAGGCGGATGCGCGAGGCGGCGATCGAAACCACCGTGGTCCCTCGCAACGCACTCGATGTGCTCGCTCAGCAGATCGTGGCGATCGCGGCCGCGGCGCCGGATGAGCCGGTTGACGGAGCTCGGGTGGGGGGGACGGTCTCCATCGACGACCTGTTCGCGCTGGTCACCCGTACGTATTCGTACTCCGAGCTGAGCCGGGCCCAGATGGAGAACGTACTGGACATGCTCGACGGCCGTTACCCCTCGTCGGAGTTCGCCGAGCTGCGGCCCCGGATCGTGTGGGACCGCGTGGCCGGGACGATCCGCGCGCGTCCCGGCGCGCGCCAACTCGCCGTCACCAACGCCGGCACGATCCCCGATCGGGGACTGTTCGCGGTGACCCTGCCCGACGGCCGCCGGGTCGGTGAGCTCGACGAGGAGATGGTCTATGAGGCCCGGCCCGGCCAGACCTTCCTGCTCGGCGCCACCACGTGGAGAATCGAGGAGATCGGCCGCGACCGGGTGATCGTCACTCCCGCTCCGGGGTTGCCGGGCGCGGTTCCGTTCTGGAAGGGCGACACCATCGGGCGTCCCCGTGAGCTTGGTGAGGCGATCGGCGCGTTCGCGCGGTGGGCGGTCGACCAGGCGCCGGAGACCCTGGAGGCGGAGTACGACCTTGATCGTCGCGCCGCCGCGAACCTGGTGGAGTTCCTCTCCGAGCAGCAGCAGGCCACCCGGGTGATCCCGTCGGACCAGACGATCGTGGTGGAGCGCTTCCGGGACGAGATCGGCGACTGGCGGCTGTGCGTGCTCAGCCCCTACGGCGGTCGGGTTCACGCCGCTTGGTCGCTGGCGCTGAGCGCCCGGATCCGTGACGTCTACGGAATGGAGTCCGACGCCATCTACTCCGACGACGGCATCATCGTCCACCTCCCCGACGCCGAGGAGCCGCCGGGGGCGGAGCTGGTGATGCTGGAGCCCGATGAGATCGAGGATCTGGTGGTGGCCGAGCTGGGATCCTCGGCGCTGTTCGGTGCCCGCTTCCGTGAGAACGCGGCGCGGGCGCTGCTGATCCCGCGCGCGCGGCCCGGCAAGCGCACGCCGTTGTGGCAGCAACGGCTGAAGGCCCAGTCGCTGCTCGAGGTGGCCAAGAAGTACGGCGAGTTCCCGGTGGTACTGGAGACCTACCGCGAGTGCCTGCGCGACGTGCTCGACGTCCCCGGCCTGGTGACCCTGCTGACCCAGCTTCACCGCCGCGAACTGACCCTGGTTGAGGTAGAGACCTCGACCGCCTCGCCGTTCGCGTCCTCGCTGCTGTTCGACTACGTCGCCACCTACATGTACGAGGGTGACACGCCCAACGCCGAGCGCCGCGCCGCGGCGCTGTCGCTGGACCGGGATCTTCTGCGCGAGCTACTGGGCCAGGAGGAGCTGCGCGACCTGATCGATCCGGGCGCGCTGGAACAGGTGGAGGCGGACCTGCAGGCCCGCTCGGAGAACACGCGCGCCGTCAACCGCGACGGTCTGCTCGACGTGCTGCGGCGCGTCGGTGACCTCACCCTGGCCGAGGTGTCCGAGCGCGTGCTGCCCGGGCTCGACGCGACCCAGATGCTGTCCGACCTCGCCGGTGAGCGCCGGGCCGCCAAGATTCGCCTCCACGGCGAGGAGCGTTGGATCGACGCCGCCGACGCCGGTTTGTACCGCGATGCGCTCGGTGCAGCTCCCTCCGGCGGCCTGCCGGCGGCGTTCCTGGAGGACGTGCCTGACGCGCTGTCTCGCTTGGTCCGGCGCTACGCCGCCACCCATGGTCCGTTCACCACCGATGAGGTCAAGCAGCGCTACGGCATCGATGCTTCGGCCGTCCTGCGCGAGCTCGAACGCGAAGGGTCGCTCGTCCGCGGCGAGCTTCGTCCCGGCGGCAGCGAGCGCGAATGGTGCGACACCGAGGTGCTGCGACGCCTGCGCCGGGCGTCGCTGGCGGTGCTGCGGAAGGAGATCGAGCCCGCTGAGCAACGTGAGCTGGCTCGCTTCCTGCCCGCCTGGCAGGGCGTCGACCGCCACCCGACCACGGGCGCGGGGATCGATCGCCTGCGCGAGACGCTGATCCCCCTGCAGGCACTCCCGCTTCCTCCGGAGGTGTGGGAGCGCGATGTGCTGCCCCGCCGCGTCGGCGCGTACTCGCCCGCGTGGATGGATCAACTGTGCGCCAGCGGCGAGGTGGTGTGGATCGGCGCCGGCGCGCTGGGTCGAAACTCCGGCAAGGTGGCGCTGTACTTCCGGGAGGACCTCGGGCTGCTCGGTCCACCGCCACATCGAGGCGAGCTGCCGTCCGAGCCGCCGCACGAAGCGGTGCGCGCCCGGCTGGCGGCCGGCGCGTGCTTCTTCACCGATCTGCTGGTCGACGTGGAGCTGGCTCCCGAGGAGCTGCAGGAGGCGCTGTGGGATCTGGCCTGGGCCGGCGTGGCGACCAACGACGCGTTTGCGCCGCTGCGGGCGCCCCGCCTGACTCTGGCCCGGGCTCAGCGTGAGCACACCCGAGCCAACCCGCGCCGCTCGGGACGGTTCGGAGCCGTCCGCCGGCGCGGCCTCGCCGCCCCACAGGTCCAGGGACGCTGGTCGCTGACCGAGCCGCTGCTGCGCGAGCGAACGGACCCGGCGGCGAGTCGACGCGCGCTCGGCGAGCTGCTGCTGGAGCGCTACGGCATCCTGACCCGGGAGCAGGTTCTGGCCGAGGGTATCCCCGGCGGGTTCTCGGCGATCTATTCCGAGCTGTCGCAGCTGGAGACGCTCGGGGTGGCCCGGCGCGGTTACTTCCTGGAGGGCCTCGGCGGGGCCCAGTTCGCGCTGCCCGGGGCGGTTGAGCGGCTGCGCGCCCGCGGTGGCAGCGATGATCCGTTGCCGCTGGTCTTGGCCGCGATCGACCCGGCCCAACCCTACGGCGCCGCGTTGCCATGGCCCAAGCCGCGCGACGAGAGCGGCCGGCGTCCGGCGCGGACGGCCGGGGCGTACGTGGTGCTGGTGGGCGGGGAGCCGATCGTGTATCTGGAGCGGGGCGGCCGCGCGCTGCAGACGCTGACCGCCGACGTGCGCGACGCGCGGGTCCAGGCGGCGCTGTCGGCGCTGGTGGACCAAGTCCGCGGCGGCCGGATCAAGCGGCTGGCGCTGGAGAAGGTCGACGGCGAGTCCGCGATGAGCTCCCCGTTGTCGCCGGCACTGACGGCGCTCGGATTCCAGGAGGGTCCGCGGCGGCTGACCCTCAGCGCGTGAGACAGCTCTGACCGCCCGATGCCCGAGGGAGACACCATCGCGTACGCCGCGCGCCGGATGCGGCCGGTGCTCGAAGGTCACGTGGCCGACGCCATCGTGACCCCTCACCCCCGCCATGCCCGGGACGGCTGGCCCCGGCGTCTGGAGAATCGCACGGTGACCGAGATTCGCACCCACGGCAAGCACCTGTTCGTGAGTTTTGAGGGCGATCTCACGCTGCACTCGCACCTTCGGATGACCGGCTCGTGGGGGGTGTATGCGCCGGGGCAACGCTGGCGGCGCTCGCCGCGCCGGGCCTGGCTGATCCTCGAGCGTGCCGGCCACCAGGTGGTCCAGTTCGACGGGCCGGTGCTGGAGCTCCTGACCGAGAGTCGCATCCGGTTTGACCAGCGGCTCGCCGGACTGGGGCCCGACGTGCTGGCGGAGCAGTTCGGATTCGAGCGGTACCTGGCGCGGCTGCGTGGTGACGATCCCACGCGAGGGATCGGGGATGCGCTGCTGGACCAGCGCAACGTCGCCGGTATCGGCAACCTGTGGAAGTCAGAGGCGTGCTGGGAGGCCGGCATCGATCCGTGGCGCCCGGTCTCGAAGGTCACCGACGCGGAGGCGGCGGCGCTCATCGATGGGGTCCGCCCGCGGATGTTCGAGTCGGCCCGCACCGGCCACCAGGACGCCGGGGTGCAGGTGTACCGGCACAACGGGCGTCCCTGCTCGCGCTGTGGCACGAAGATCTTGGCCCGGGCGGGGGGCCTGGGCCGCTCGCCATCCGGGCTCGCCACGACCGGCCCGGCCCCCCGTCTTCCGGCTGACGATGACAACCGCATCACGTTCTGGTGTCCGGGATGTCAGCGCTAGCGTCGCCGCGGTCGTCAAGCCTGAAACGGGTCGGGCACAAGGGCGCCGACCTGATCGTCCCCGGCAACACCCCCTCGAGCTTCGACGCAGCCCTGGCCGCCGGGGTGGACATGATCGAGTTCGACGTGCTACCCGAGCAGCTGCACGATCCCGAGCGCCAGCGTCTCGTGCTGGCCCACGACTACCGGCACGCCGCCTCCGAGCCTCTCTCCACGCTGCCGCAGGGGCTCACCCATCTCGCCTCGCCACCGTTCGCCGGTATAGAGCTCAACGTCGATCTCAAGCTACCCGGCTACGAGCTCGAGGTGGTGGCGGCGCTGCGCGATCACGGGCTGCTGGAGCGCGCCCTGATCTCCAGTCAGTATCGCGAGAGCCTGGCGCTGATCCGTCGCACCGCGCCCGCCGTCCGGCTCGGATGGTCGGTTCCCAAGCTGCGGCAGGACCCGTTTCGCAACCGGCTCATGTGGGTGCCCGCCTCAGCACTGGTGCTGGCCTGGCGGGAGGTTCTTCCCTTACGCGCGGAGCGCGCGATCCGGGGCGGCGAGTGCGACGCGCTGATGGCGCATTGGCGGCTCGTGACGCCGCGGCTGGTGCGCGCCATCGCACGAGGCGGGGGTGAGCTCTACGTCTGGACCGTGGATGAGCTGCGGCGGATGCGGGAACTGGAGGCGATCGGCGTCACGGGCGTGATCAGCAACGACCCGCGCCTGTTCGCCGGCTTGGGTGGCGAGCCGGGGGCGGCTCCGGCAAGCGCGTAACGTCGCCCGCGGCGGCCGGTTGAGGGTCAGGCGACGGTGTCGCTCAGGGGATCTGGCACTGCTTGGCGCTGTAGTGCGGGGGACTGCCGAAGTCGGCCCCCGGGTGCCCGGCGGTGGTCGCTAGCAGCGTGTGGCCCAGTAGCCTCCCGGACCGTCGCCAGCGGAAATCGATCGTCGCGTTGAGCAGACCGGTATGGGCCGGGAAGGCGACGATCTGACCGCCCTGCTCCAGCCGCGTCGCGGTGCGACCGAGACGGATCAGCTTGGTGGCGTGCACGATCGGCTCGAACCGGTGCTTGGCCTCGGAGTAGAAGTTGACCTGGATGTAGAGCGACATCCAGGCCGGGAACCCGAGGGCGGGAATCTGGCCCCGGACCCCGAGCGTGTTGGGATAGCGCTTGGAGTTACATATGTTGACCGTGGCCCACAGCGTTTTCGAGCTCTCGGCGCGCTTGATCGCGGTCCGGATCTGAGCCTTCGTGGGATTGGCGGCGGCCGGGGTGGTCTTGGAACCAGCCGCCTGGGCCCACCCGGCGGTCGCGGCTAGGGCAAACGCGATCGCCATCACCAGTACCGTTCTGGACACTGCGGTGCGCACAAGATCACCATATCGATCTGGTGACGAATCCGGTGCTGCTTCGTAGTGAGGGTATGACGGAGACGCGGACGCTTCCCGGCTCGGCCCCACCTCAATCGGCGTGGGAACGCTTCGAGGCGCTCTATCGCTCCAGTCGCGACGACCTGTTCGCCTACGTGGTGACGCTGCTGGGCGACCGTGGCGCGGCCGAGGACGTGACCGCGCTGGCGTTTGAGCGCGCCTACCGGCGGCGCCTGACGTTCGACCGCCGCCGCGGCGAGGAGCGAGCCTGGCTGTTCGGAATTGCGCGCAACGCTGCGCTCGATGAGCTGCGTCGGCGCAAACGGCTGGCCACCCTGTCCGGAGACCAGGCGGACGCCGACGCGGCGCGGGTGGAGGATGGCGCTGAGGTGGCCCTGCGGCGCACCGCCGTCAAGACCGCGCTGGCCCGGCTTCCCGCCCGCGAGCGCGAGATCGTCGCGCTGAAGTTTCATGGCGGCCTGCGCAACGCCGAGATCGCCCGAGTGCTGGGCATCAGCGAGTCGGCGGCCGGGACCCTGCTCTATCGCACGATGGAAAAGTTGAGGAAGGCCTGCGATGCATCGCTCTGACGACTTTCGCTCCGACGCCGAGGCCGAGCGCGCCCTGGCGGTGATCGACGCGACCCTGGCCGGGGAGGCCGTCGAGCCCGAGGACGCGGAACTGGCCGAGCTGTCGCTGATCCTCGCCGGGCAGCGGCCGGTACCGTCGCCGGCGTTCTCGGCCAAGCTCGACGACCGGGTTGCGAACCGGTTCACCGTCCCCGGCGGCACGCCCGTCCGGCGCGCGCGCCGGCGGTGGCTGTACGCCCCGGGCGCAGCCGTGGGGCTGGCCGCAGGGGTGGCCGTGGCCATCGTGCTCTCCGCCGGCACGCCGGGTGGCGCGTCGTCTTCTTCGACGTCCTTCACAGCTGCGTCCGGCGTGACCAGCTCGGCGTCGAGCGCTGCACCGGCTCCGGTGCAACGGGCGGCCCCATCGTCGTCCGCCGCCGCAAGCTCGCCCGGCGCCGGCACGAGCGCCGCGGCCGGCTCGTCGCACGCCGGGGCCTCGCTGTCCCCCCCTCGCAGACCGCGGCGAGCCCGGGCGCTCCGACGCCCACGCCTCCCACCAGCGGACGCCAGGTCGTGCAATCGGCCCAGCTCAGCCTCTCCACCCGTCCTGACCGGGTCGATGACGTCGCCCAGCAGGTGTTCGACGTGGTCGCGGCTCAGCACGGCGTGGTAGAGAACTCCACCGTCACGGCTGACAACAGCGCCAGTGGCTACGCCCAATTCCAGCTCAGCGTTCCGAGCACCAACCTCACGGCCACGATGGCGGCGCTGTCGCAGCTGCGCGGCGCCGCGGTGGCGTCGCGGACTGATTCCAGCCAGGACATCACGGGGCAGGTCGGCGGCGCCGGCCGCCGCCTCGCGGATGCCAGGGCGCTGCGCACCTCCCTGCTGCGGCGGCTGGCGGCAGCGACGACGACGACCGAGATCGACAGCCTCAAGGCCCAGATCCGGGACGCCGAAGCGTCGATCTCCAGTGACATGGCGACGCTGAGCTCGCTTCACCACAAGGTCGACTTCACGCAGATTTCAGTGGCCATCAACGCCTCCATGGCTCCCGGCCACGCCGCCTCCAGCGGTGGATCTTTCACGATCGGCGCTGCGGCCCACGACGCCGGGCGGGTGCTGGTGATCGTTGCCGGGGTCGCGCTGATCGCCCTGGCCGTGCTGGTGCCGCTCGGCCTGGTGGCGGCACTGCTGGCGTGGGTGGCTATGGCGGTCCGCCGGCGCCGGCGCGAACAGGCCCTCGATCTGATCTGATCTGAACGCCGCACCTGAGCGGCGAGAAGCGCCGAGTCTCGCCCGCTGGCTGTGATATCTCTGCACGATGGCGGCGACCAGCGAGGAGACGATCGCGCTTCTGCATCAGGTGCCGGTGTTCTCGACGCTGGCCGATGAGGAGCTGACGCGCGTGGCCGCGGTGGCGGTCCCCCGTCGCTTCGAAGCCGGCGCGGCAGTGTTTCACGAGGGCGATCAGAGCGACACCTGCTACATCGTCCGCACCGGCCACGTGAGGGCTGTGCGCGAGCACACCGGTGGACGCACGATCACCCTGGCCACCCTGGGGCCGGGCGACATCTTCGGCGAGCTGGCGATCTTCGATGACGAGCGCCGTTCCGCCACCATCGAGACGCTCGAGGAGACCGAGGCGGTGGCGATATTGGGAGGCGACATGCGCCGGCTGCTGCGCGAGCATCCCGACATCGCGGTCAAGCTGCTCGGTGCGCTCAGCCGGCGCCTGCGCGAGACCAACGAGCGCCTCACCCGGCAGTCGTTCCAGACCGTCCAGAGTCGCGTGGCCTCGGTGCTGGCCGAGCTGGTCGAGGCGGCGCGGTCCGAAGGGGCCGAAGGGGCGGCAGGGGCCGGCAGGGGCCGAAGGGGCGGCAGGGGCCGCAGGGGCCGACATCCTGATCACCGCCACCCAGACCGATCTCGCTCAACTGGCCGGATCCTCTCGAGAGTCCGCCAGCCGGTTTCTGGCCGTGCTGGAGCGGGCCGGCATCATCACGCAGGGCCGCGGCAAGCTGACCGTCCACGATCCGGATGCGCTGGAGGGCTACGTCTATTAGCCCCCCGGCCGGCAATGAGGAGTTCTCGGCCGGGGGTGTCGTCGTCGACGGCGACCGGGTGATCGTGATCGTCCCGGTCAAACGCGCCGCCGACGGCCGTCGCGTGCTCGGGCTCCCCAAGGGCCACCCCGACGGGGATGAAACCCCGGAGCAGGCCGCCCAGCGCGAGGTGGCCGAGGAGACCGGCGTCGTCGGCGAGCTGATCGAGCCGTTGGGAGACGTCAGATACCGCTACGAGCGCGGGGGGCGAGCGATCTCCAAGGTGGTCAGGTTCTTCCTGTTTCAGTATCGCTCGGGGGATCTGGCCGACCACGACCACGAGATCGAGGAGGCGCGCTGGATGCCGCTCGAACAGGCCGCCGTCGAGCTCACCTATCCCGGCGAGCGGGAGATCGTCACCCGCGCCCTGTCGCGATTCGCATCGGACCGGTAGGCTGGCGGCCTCCAGTGCGCGTCCTCAACTTCTATTCCTCGGTGTTCGCCGACCAGCTCCGGCGTGGTCGCAAGACCGCGACGATCCGGCTCGGCGACAAGTCCCACAAGTATCGCCGCAACGAATGCGTGCTGGTGACGATCGGCTACCAGCATTCGCCGCGCGAGAAGATCTTCTCCGCGGTCATCGATCAGGTTGAGGTCAAGCGGGTCCGCGACCTGTCACCGCGGGAGATCGAGCACGACAATCCGGAGTTCCGCCGGGTCGACGAGATGGTTCACTTCCTCGAGCAGATCTACGGGCGCAAGGTCTCGATGGACGACACCGTCACCGTGGTGCGCTTCTCGCAGATCATCGAGCAACCCCCCGAACAGCTGCGCGACCGGATCCACGGTCTCGGCGGCGCCCGCAACTAGCCGCCCCCGTCGCGGTGGCGCGGCTGCGCTGGCACTCTTATCCAGAGAGTGCCAAGATTGGCTTGAATCGCTCTGGCGACAAGCTATAGTGCGAGACGTCTGGCACTCAGAACCTTTGAGTGCCAGGGCACGAGAGGGTACGCAAACTTCAAATGGAGGTTGGTTCAATGAAGCTGAAGCCCCTTGGCGATCGGCTGATCGTTCGGGCAATCGAGGAGGAGGCGACGACCGCCAGCGGCATCGTCCTCCCCGACACTGCGAAGGAAAAGCCCCAAAAGGGCAAGGTCCTCGCCGTCGGTGACGGCAAGGTCAACGACGAGACCGGCAAGCGCACGCCGCTCGACGTGGCCGAGGGCGACGAGGTTCTGTACAGCAAGTACGGCGGCACCGAGATCAACGTTGAAGGCGAGGAGCTCCTCGTCCTCCGCGAGTCCGACGTGCTGGCCAAAGTCCAGTAGAAGCTCCCGGAAACTTTAGGAGAACCAGAATCACATGGCACACAAGGAACTGAAGTACGACGTTGATGCCCGTAAGGCGCTGGAGTTGGGCGTCGACGCGGTAGCCAACGCCGTCAAGGTAACCCTCGGCCCCCGCGGCCGCTACGTGGTCCTTGACAAGAAGTTCGGCGCCCCGACGATCACCAACGACGGTGTCACCATCGCTCGTGAGATCGAGGTCGAGGACGTCTTCCAGAATCAGGGCGCTCAGCTCGTCCGCGAAGTGGCTACGGCCACCAACGATGTTGCCGGCGACGGCACCACCACCGCGACCGTGCTGGCACAGGCGATCGTTCGCCAGGGCCTGAAGAACGTTGCGGCCGGCGCCAACCCGCTGGCGCTGAAGCGCGGCATCGAGCGCGCCGTGGACCAGGTGGTCGAGAACATCGCCCACCAGTCCAAGGAGATCTCCGGCAAGGACCAGATCGCCCGCGTGGCGACGATCTCAGCCGGCGATGACGAGATCGGCGACGTGATCGCCGATGCCATCGACAAGGTCGGCAAGGACGGCGTGGTCAACGTCGAGGAGGGCCAGACGTTCGGCATGGACCTCGAGTTCACCGAGGGCATGCAGTTCGACAAGGGCTACATCTCGCCCTACATGGTCACCGACCAGGAGCGGATGGAAGCGGTCCTCGAGGATCCCTACATCCTGATCGCCAATTCGAAGATCGGCTCGGTCCGGGACGTGCTTCCCGTGCTCGAGCAGGTGATCCAGTCGGGTCGCCCGCTGCTGATCATCGCCGAGGACGTCGAGGGTGAGTCGCTCGCGACGCTCGTCGTCAACAAGCTCCGTGGCACCTTCACCGGTGTTGCCGTCAAGGCACCGGGCTTCGGCGATCGCCGCAAGCGGATGCTCGAGGACATCGCGATCCTCACCGGCGGCGAGGTGATCACCGAGGAGATGGGTCTCAAGCTGGAGAACACCCAGCTCTCGCAGCTCGGTCGCGCTCGTCGCGTCGTGGTCACCAAGGACACCACCACGATCGTGGACGGTGCCGGCGACAGCGAGGCGATCAAGGGCCGGATCAACCAGATCAAGGCTGAGATCGAGAGCACCGATTCCGACTTCGATCGCGAGAAGCTCCAGGAGCGCCTCGCGAAGCTGTCGGGCGGCGTGGCGGTCGTGAAGGTCGGCGCTGCCACCGAGACGGAGATGAAGGAGAAGAAGCACCGCGTCGAGGACGCGCTGCAGGCCACCCGCGCCGCCCTCGAGGAGGGCATCGTGCCGGGCGGTGGCGTGGCGCTGTTGGTCGCCCAGAAGGCGCTCAACATCGACGCGATCGAGCTCCCGGATGAGCGCACGGGCGCGAACATCGTGTACCGCGCGCTGGAGGAGCCGCTCCGTCAGATCTCCGAGAACGCGGGGCTCGAGGGTTCGGTCGTCGTCAACGACGTCCGTAAGGCCAAGAAGGGCTACGGCCTCAACGCGGCCACCGGTGAGATCGTCGACCTGGTCGCCGAGGGAATCATCGACCCGGCCATGGTCACGCGCTCGGCGCTTCAGAACGCCGCGTCGATCGCCAAGAACATCCTCACCACCGAGGCGATCGTCGCCGAGGTGCCCGAGAAGGATGGCGGCGGTGGCGGCGGCGGTGGCATGCCCGACATGTCGGGGATGATGTAGTCACCGACTCAGCCGCTATCGGCTGAGAGTAGTTTCGAGGGCCCGCGGCGCCAGGTGCGCCGCGGGCCCTCTTTGTTTGTCTATCGCCGCCCGGCGCCCGGGGGCGCCCGCTACGCCCGTAGCGGCGCGGCGGGGAGACGAGAGCGCGAAAGCGGGCCGATTCGGACACGATGTGCGCTCGAACGCGACGTGTGTCGTGAACGCCACGGGGGGTGGGCCAGATCCGACACACCCCCTAAGAACGCTCGTTGCGTGTCAGAAACAGGTCGAAGGAGGTCACTCGGTCGTCCGCGCCAGCCCGTGACGGCCTGATCGCAGCAGGTCGAGGTACACGTCACGGGTGCGACGGGCGACCTGGCCCCAGTCGAACCCCAGCACGTGCTCGCGCGCTTCGGCGACCAGCTGAGCCCGGGCTTCGTCATCGGTCAGGATCCGCTCGAGAATCACGCCGAGCGCGTCGGAGTCGCGGGAGGGGAAACGCAGCCCGACGGTGCCGTCGCCCGGCACCACCTCGCGCAGCCCTCCGGTGTCGGCGACCACGCACAGGCATCCCGAGGCCATCGCCTCCAGCGCAACCAGTCCGAACGGCTCATAGATCGAGGGCACCACGCAGAGGTCGGCCACCCGGTAGAGCGAGTGGAGCATGTCGTCGCCGACCCAGCCCAGGAACACGCCCTGGCGTGACAGTCCGAGCCGCCACGCCTGTCGCCGCAGCTCGGCTTCGGCGGTACCGGTCCCGGCCACCACGAACCGGATCCCCCCGAGCTTGTGGATCACCGGGGCCAGCGCGTCCAGGGCGAGATGGAAGCCCTTCTCGTACACCAGCCGGCCCACCAGCAGCACCAGCCGCTCCTCGGGTTTGGCGTAACGCGCGCGGAGTCCCGGGAGGTCGGGCACGACCGGCTCCAGGTCATTGAGGTCGATGGCGTTCTGGATCGTGGTGATCCGCCACCTACGCACCCCGAACACGTTCGCCACATGGCTGCGCATGTATCGCGAGCAGGTGATGATGTGGTCGGCGCGGGTGACCATGGCCTGCTCGGCGGCGTGGATGTCCGCCTGCGGATGCTTTTGCACCCAACCCTGGTGGCGACCGAACTCGGTCGCATGAACCGTGGTCAGCCACGGCCGCCCGGCGTGGCGGGCCACCGTCTCGGCCGCCGTGGCCACCAGCCAGTCGTGTGAGTGGATGACGTCGAATGTCTGCTCGTCGACCAGCGTCTGCCCCAGCTCTTCCATGTCCACGTTCATCTCGGCCACCCAGTGCAGAAACGCGCCGACGTCCTTGGGAAACGGGGACTCCCGGACCCGGTGGATGACCACGCCGTGGCGCTCCTCGACCTCACCGGCGCCGGTGTCGCCGCGGGTCAGCACATGGACCTCGACCCCTTCGCGCACGAGATGCTCGGACAGCTTGCGAACGTGGCGCGCCAGTCCACCCTCGATCACGGGCGGGTATTCCCAGGAGATCAGCAGCACGCGCATGACGGCGCGAGCCACCCTACCCGACGATCCTGAAGCCGGTGCGGCGGATCACCCGGTCCGCCCGGTCGAGATGCTGGAGCGTCTCGTGGACTATCCCGGGCCTAGCCCAGCCCAGCCCAGCGCCGGCTAGGGCATGCGCTCGAGGATCGCGATGCCGTGCTCGTCGAGCAACGTGGACACCGCGACTGAGTCATCGAGCGACCGTCGCTCGCCGCTCAGCACGTCGCGCCACTGTCCCTCGGCTCCCTGCAGCTGATCCTCGGAGCTGCCCGGTCGCGTCGCCACCAGCACCAGCACCTCGTCGCCGCGGAGATAGGCAACCGTGTGCGGGCCGGCGTCGAGCGGCGTATAGGCGCCGGCGAACGCCTCTGGGCGCCGAATGCGCAGGCGCAGCAGCCGGGCTGTCAGCCACAGCTTGCGCGTCTGGCGGTCGGGGGGCGAGCCGCCGTCGAGCCGGGCCAGCATCGCCTGGCGCCAGTCCCAGTCGACGGGACGCCGGTTGTCGGGATCGACCAGCGCGTGGAACGGGAGCTCGTCACCCTGGTAGATATCGGGCACCCCGGGTGAGGTCAGCTTCAGCGCCAGCATCCCGAGCGCGATTCGGTCACCGGCGCGCGCTACCTCGGCCACGAACGGCTCGAAGTCCGCGCGGAACTCCTGGTGTTCGTAGAGCGCCCGGCAGAACTCCCCCACGCTCTCCTCCCAGGCGGCGTTCTGATCCACCCAGTTGGTGTTGCGCTTGGCTTCGCGCAGCGCCTTTTCCATGTACTCCTGAATCCGCTCACGCTCGATCGGCCAGGCGCCGACCAGGGTCTGAAACAGGAAGTAGCGCTCGAGGTCATCGGGCGCTCCGTCGCGGCGCAGCGGCTCGGTCAGCGCAAGCCAGTGGCGCACGTGGCGCTCCCACTCCTCCGGCATCCAGGTCAGCGCGGTGATGCGGGCTCGCACGTCGGCCGATCGCTTGGTGTCGTGCGTGTTGGTGGTCAGCAGCCCGTGCGGAAAGCGGCGCGCCCGCTCGGCGTTGCCGTCGTGAAACGTCTCGGTGTCGATTCCGAACCGACCAGGATCGCCACCGACGTCGCACAGGGCCACCAGCCGGGCGTAGCGGTAGAAGGCGGTGTCCTCCACCCCCTTGGCCACCACCGGCGGGGTGGTCTGCTGAAAGCGGGTGACGAACTCCGGCCGCGCCGGGCGCTCCAGCAGCAGCATCTCGGCGAGCTCGGCCGGAAGTCCGGCTGCGTCGACGGCCCGCCGATCATCATCGTCCACCTGACCCGTTGCGGGGTTCGACGTAGGTCCGGTACACCGGAAACGAAGCCACCGACTCCGCCAGCGTCGCCTCGCCTCCGGTCACCGCCTGCTCGCGGGCGAGTCGCTGCATCTCGGGTGCGAAGGTACCCTGGGCCTGCTCGAGCTTGGCCTCGAGCGCGATCTGGTGAAAGTCGCGCCGCTCACCCGAGATCTGCTCCCACAGGCGCGTGAAGGTCTCCTCGGTGCCACCGTCAACGAACACGCCGCAGACGTCGTTGAGGAACTCGTAGCCCACGGTGCCGCTGACCGGCCAGTCACGCAGGCGCTCGGAGGCCTCGAGGATCTTCTCGATCCAGACCAGATCGGCGCCGCCTTCGCGCAGCCGCGCAAAGTACTGGGCCGGGTCGGCCAGCCCGTCGGGGTGATCGATCCGCAGACCGCTGATCACCCCTTCCTGCACGAGTGAGAGCACCAGCCGGTGGGTCTCCTCGAACACGGCCGGATCCTCCTGGCGCACGCCGACCAGATCGTCGATGTCGAAGAACCGCCGGTGGGCTCCGGTGACCGGATCGATGTCGAAGAACCGCTCTCGCAGCTGCGGATCTGACCAGTAGCGGTTGTGCTCGTCGGCGGCCATGTGGTTGGGCACGATGTCGAGCACCACACCCAGGCCCGCGTCGTGGGCGGCCTGGGCCAGGGTGCGCAGTCCCTGCTCTCCGCCGAGCTCATCGGACACCCGGGTGGGGTCGATCACGTCATAGCCGTGGGTGGAGCCCGCGCGGGCCTGCAGCGAGGGAGACAGGTACAGATGTGACACGCCGAGATCGCGGAGGTAGGGAATCAGGGCGCGGGCGGCATCGAAGCCGAACTCCGGGGTGAGCTGGAGGCGGTAGGTGGCCCGGACCGGGATTCCGCCGCTCACGCTACGCACCCCACGACCCGAGTTCGGCGCCAGCCGAACTCGCCAGCGAACACGAAGTGTTCGCCACTCACGCGACCCGCTTGAGGATCGTGATCGAATGCGCCGTCACGTTGATCTGCTCCTGCGCCGCGTAGGAGGCGCTGCCGGGCTGGGCGGCCGGGTCGGCGGTGGTCAGCTCAAGCTCCCAGCGCGCCCCCATCCGCCGGCGCGGAAGCTTGAACATCCGATCCTCGTCGTGAGCGTTGAAGAGCAGCACGAACGAGTCGTCCTCGACTTCTTCGCCGTGCGGCCCCGGCGTGACGATGGCCTGCCCGTTGAGGAACATGCCCAGCACCGCTTCACCGTGCTGCCAGTCGCGACTGGTCATCTTGCGCCCGTCGGCGCGGAACCACCACACATCGGGCAGGTCGGAGCCGTTGATCTCGGCGCCGACGAGGAAGCTCTCGCGCCGAAACGTGCAGTGCTCGCGGCGCAGGCGGATCAGGCGGTGAGTGAACTCGCGCAGCTGCGTGGCGGCCAGATCTTCGTCCCAGTGAAACCACGAGATCGGCGAGTCCTGGCACCAGGCGTTGTTGTTGCCGCCCTGGGTGCGGTTCATCTCGTCGCCTCCGAGCAGCATCGGCGTGCCCTGTGACACGAACAGCGTGGTGAGGAAGTTGCGCTGCTGGCGCGCCCGCAACTCGCGGATGGCCGGATCGTCGGTCTCACCTTCGACGCCGCAGTTCCACGAGCGGTTGTCATCGGTGCCGTCCTGATTGTTCTCCAGGTTGGCTTCGTTGTGCTTCTCGTTGTAGGTCACGAGGTCGTGCAGGGTGAACCCGTCGTGGGCGGTGATGAAGTTGATCGACGCGAACGGCTCGCGGCCGTCGGACTCGTACAGATCCGCCGACCCTGACAGCCGGGAGGCGAATTCGCCCACACTGGCGGAGGCTCGCCAGAAGTCGCGCATGGCATCGCGGTAGACGCCGTTCCATTCCGACCACAGGATGGGGAAGTTGCCGACCTGGTATCCGCCCGGACCGACGTCCCACGGCTCGGCGATCAGCTTGACCTGCGAGAGCACCGGGTCCTGGTGGATGGTGTCGAAGAATGCCGACAGGCGATCGACGTCGTAGAACTCGCGGGCCAGCGCCGAGGCGAGGTCGAACCGGAACCCGTCCACGTGGCATTCGACGACGAAATAGCGCAGCGAGTCCATGATCAGCCGCAGCACGCTCGGGTGCACCGGGTTGAGCGAGTTGCCGGTGCCGGTGAAGTCCATGTAGTGACGCGGATCGTCGGGCATCAGCCGGTAGTAGGCGGCGTTGTCCACCCCCTTGAAGGAGAGCATCGGCCCGAGGTGGTTGCCCTCGGCGGTGTGGTTGTAGACGACGTCCAGGATCACCTCGATCCCGTGCTGGTGCAGCGCCTTGACCATGCCCTTGAACTCGGTCACCTGCTCGCCCCGACGCCCCGTGGCGGCGTACTCCGAATAGGGGGCGAAGTACCCGATGGTGCTGTAGCCCCAGTAGTTGCGCAGGCCGCGCTCGGCCAGGAACGACTCGTCGGAGATGTGGTGGATCGGCAGCAGCTCGACGGCGGTCACGCCGAGTTCCTTGAGGTACTCGATGGCCGGCTCGGAGGCCAGCCCGGCGTAGGTACCGCGCAGATCCTCGCGGACCTCGGGATGACACTCGGTGAAACCCTTCACGTGCGCCTCGTAGATGATCGTGTCGGCGAACGGCACCCGGGGCGGACGGTCTCCCTCCCAGTCGAAGCTCGGGTCCACGACGACCGACTTGGGCACCGCATCGGAGTCGTCATCGTCGTCGGGCTCGAAGTCCGCGTCCTCATCCCCGTTGGGGACGTAGGGCAGAATGTTGGCGTCGCGCTCCCAGGCGACGGTTCCGTCGATCGCCTTGGCGTAGGGATCGATCAGGAGCTTGGCCGGATTGAAGCGGTGGCCCGCGTCGGGCTCGTAGGGGCCGTGGACCCGGTAGCCGTAGCGCTGCCCCGGCCCCACCCCGGGCAGGTAGCAGTGCCAGTTCAGCGCCCGGTGACCGGGCATCTCGATGCGCGTCTCGTCACCGTCGTCACTGAACAGGCACAGCTCGACCCGCTCGGCGTGCTCGGAGAAAATCGAGAAGTTGGTGCCCCCACCGTCCCAGGTGGCACCGAGGGGGAACGGTCGTCCGGGCCAGACCTCGCTCATCGGATCAGCACTCCTGACATCGGCGGCAGTTTGAGGGATCCATCGCCAAGACGCGTGTCGGCGTTGGTGGCGAGCTCGACCGCGGCGCCTTCGCAGCCGAGCTCCAGCGGTCCCGAACCGAAGTTGCAGACCAACTCGTAGGCCCCGCGGCGGAACCGCAGCCAGCGCGCTCGCTCGTCGAACTCGATCGCCTCGGCCTCGGCGTCGCCGAGCCGCTGCCGCGCGGAAATCAGTTCGGCGTAGAGCCGGGCGATCGCCGGATCGCCCTGCCGGGTGAGCTTGGAGCGATGAAACGTCGCCTCGTCCTCAGGGTCTGGGACCTCGCCACCGAACTCCGCGAAGGAGGCGAACTCACGCCGGCGGCCCTCCCGCGTGGCGACCGAGATCTCCTCGTCGATGTGATTGGAGAAGAACTGAAACGGTGCCAGCTCGCCGTATTCCTCCCCCATGAACAGCTGCGGGACGAACGGTGACAGCAGCGTGCAGAACGCGGCCAGCGGCCGGGCCTGCGCCGGCATCCGGTCGCCAAAGGCACGGTTGCCGACCTGGTCGTGGTTCTGGGAGAACACCACGAAGCGCCGCGGCGGGACGTCCTCGGCCGGAGCCCCGAAGCGCCGGCGGCGAAACGGCGAGTAGTTGCCGTCGTCGACATGGGGGCGATGAAACGCCTTGGCCAGCTGCCCGACCCGTCCGAAATCCGCGTAGTAGCCGTCGCGCTCCTCGGTGATGAGCGTCCGCAGCGCGTGATGGAAGTCGTCGGCCCAGGCGGCGTCGCAGTTGTACCCCCCGCGTTCGCGGGGCCGCATCACGATCGGATCGTTGAGCCCCGATTCGGCGATCACGTAGGCCCGTGGGTTGACCGCGTGCACGCGTCGCGCCACCGCGGCGACGATGTGCTCGGGGCTGGAGTCGAAGATGGCGTGGATCGCGTCGAGCCTCAGTCCGTCGATCCCGAAGTCCCGGATCCAGCCCTCCGCGCTCTGGCACACCCATTCGCGCACCGGGTCGCAGTCGGCGTCGTCGTAGTTGATGGCCTTGCCCCAGGGAGTCTCGTACTTGCCGGTGAAGTAGGGGCCGAACGCCTCCATCGCGGTCACGCCCGAGGCGCCGAGGTGGTTGTAGACCACGTCGAGGAACACCGCCAGTCCCTCCCGGTGCGCGGCCGCCACGAACTCGGCGAGCTCAGCGGGGCCGCCGTAGGAGGACTGGGAGGCGGAGATGTAGACGCCGTCATAGCCCCAGCCGCGGGCGCCCGGGAATTCCGCCACCGGCATGATCTCGACCGCGGTGACGCCGAGCTCGGCGAGCTCGTGCAGGTGCTCGGCCGCCCCCGCGAACGTGCCCGCCGGGCTGAATGTCCCGATGTGCAGCTCGTAGACCACCAGCTGGTCCGGCGCGGGCGCCACGAAGCCGTCGTTCGCGCCCGGCAGCGCGCGAGCGTCGAACAGTCGCGAGGGCCCGCGCAGCCCCTGCGGTTGCCAGCGTGAGCAGGGATCGGGCAGCTCCTGCCCGTCGAGCCCGAACGAATAATCCTCGCCGTCGCGGGCGTCGACGACCGCCTCGTACACGCCGTAGCCGGCGTGCTGAAGTGGACGGCGGCGGCCGCCGACGGTCAGCTCGACCGACTCGGCGCGCGGCGCCCAGACCCGGAACTCGGCCCGGTCAGCTTCGATCTGGCGCGCTCCCAACGGACGCTCCCACGGAAGCGTGTCGTCGGGGGCGCCCGCGGGCGCGCCGGGGTTACTCATCGGGTACGAGCCACACCGCGGCCAGCGGAGGTAGTGTTATCTCCGCTGAGAACTGCTGACCATGCCAGGGAATCGGCTCTGGCTGCACCCCGCCGAGGTTTCCGACATCGCTGCCGCCGTAGTACGACGAGTCGGTGTTGAGCGCCTCGCGCCAACGCGAGGATCGCGGCAGCCCGAGGCGATAGCCGTAGTGGGGCACCGGAGATAGGTTCGCGACAAACACGACAAGTCGCGTTTCGTCGCTGTCACTCCGGCCGGGCGACTGGCGGGCGAAGGCGATGATGTTGTTGTCGGCGTCGTTGGGCTCCAGCCACCAGAACCCGGCCGGATCGGAGTCGAGCTCGTACAGGGCCGGCTCGGAGCGGTAGAGCCGGTTGAGGTCGCGCACGAGCGACTGGATGCCGGCGTGGTCGGGGCTCTCCAGTAGGTGCCAGTCAAGCGAGCGCTCGTGGCTCCACTCCGCGTGCTGGGCCAGCTCGTTGCCCATGAACAGCAGCTTCTTGCCGGGGTGCGCCCACATGTAGGCATACAGGGCGCGGAGGTTGGCGAGCTTCTGCCAGTGGTCGGCACCGGCCATCTTGGTGTACAGCGATCCCTTGCCGTGCACGACCTCGTCGTGGGAGAGCGGCAACACGAAGTTCTCGCTGAAGGCGTACATCAAGCTGAACGTCAGCTCGTGGTGGTGAAAGCGGCGGTAGATGGGGTCCTGCTCGAAGTAGGCCAGCGTGTCGTGCATCCAGCCCATGTTCCACTTGAAGCCGAACCCCAGCCCGCCGAGATAGGTGGGACGTGACACTCCCGGCCACGCGGTCGACTCCTCGGCGGCGGAGATGATTCCGGGCTCGCGGCCGTACATGACCTCATTGAGCTCCTTGAGGAACGCGACCGCCTCGAGGTCCTCGCGGCCGCCGAACTCGTTCGGCACCCACTCGCCGGCACGCCGCGAGTAGTCGAGATACAGCATCGAGGCCACCGCGTCGACCCGGATCCCATCCACGTGGTACTCGCGCAGCCAGAACAGCGCGTTGGAGATCAGGAAGTTGCGCACCTCGTGGCGTCCGAAGTTGAACACCAGCGTGCCCCAGTCCGGGTGCGCGCCGCGGCGGGGGTCGGCGTGCTCGTACAGCGCGGTGCCGTCGAACTGGGCGAGCGCGAACGCGTCTCGGGGGAAGTGCGCCGGCACCCAGTCCAGGATCACGCCGACGCCGCGCGCGTGCATGCGGTCGACGAACGCGCGGAAGTCGTCGGGGGATCCGTACCGTGGCGTGGGCGCGTAGTAGCCGGTGACCTGATAGCCCCACGAGCCACTGAACGGATGCGCCATCACGGGCAGCAGCTCGATGTGGGTGAAGCCCAGGTCGGTGACGTAGGCGGCCAGCTCGTCGGCCAGCTCGGCGTAGGTCAGAGACCGGTTGTCCTCGAGCGAGTTCAGGCGCCAGGAGCCGAGGTGAACCTCGTAGATCGAGACCGGCTCGGACAGGGGCAGGCTCTCACGGCGGTGCTCGATGAACTTGGCGTCCTCGGCGCTCCACTGGTGCTGCGGCTGGGTCACGATCGAGGCGGTCTTGGGCGGGAGCTCGGTCTCCTGGGCGAACGGGTCGGCCTTCAGGTTGAGCTCGCCATCAGCGGTGAGGATCTCGTACTTGTAGTGCGCGCCGGGTTCCACGTCGGGGAGGAAGAGCTCCCAGATGCCACCAGAGCCGAGCGAGCGCATCGCGTGCAGCCGCCCGTCCCAGGAGTTGAAGTCGCCGACGACGCTGACCGCCCGCGCGGCCGGCGCCCAGACCGCGAACGCGGTCCCGGGCACGGGGGCATGGGAGCCGCCGATACTCATCTTGCGGACGTGGGCGCCGAGTCGCTCATAGAGCTCTTCGTGGCGCCCCTCGCCGATCAGGTGCAGATCGAGCTCGCCGATGCTGGGGGGGAAGGCGTACGGGTCCTCGAGCGTGAACTTGCCCGAGGGACCGTAGTCGACCTTCAGCTTGTAGCGGAAGGGCATCTCGGCCCCTTGAACCGTGCCCTCGAAGATGCCGGCGGGATGGATCGGCTCGAGTTCCACCGACTTGCCCTTGGCAGGTTTGACGGAGACCTTCTGGGCCCCGGGCCGGAAGGCCCGCACCACGACGCCTCCGTCGACGGCGTGGGGGCCGAGGACCGCGTGCGGCTCTGAGTGCTCGCGACGCGCCAGCGCGTCGAGTTCTGAGACGGCGAGGCTCATTCGGACTCGAGGAGGCGGACGATTCCGGCGACCGGGATGGGAAGCCAGTCGGGACGGTTGTCAAGCTCGTATTGGAGTTCGTAGATCGCCTTCTCGAGCTCGAAGATCGAGAGCAGGTTGCCCACCGCCGCCTCGCCCGATGGCAGCAACGCGGGATCTATGCGGGCGAAGTAATGCTCCAGGAAGTTCGTCCGGGCGCGCTGCTCGAAATCCGCGGGGGCACGCTCTCCCCGCATGATCGCCACGGCCGAAGTGGCGTAGGCGAACGACCGCAGCATCGATGCCACGTCACGCAGCGGCGACTGCTTCTGCCGGCGCTCGAACAGGGGTCGCGCCGGCTCGCCCTCGAAGTCGATGATCACCCATTGGAGCCCGCCGACCTGGCCCGCCCGGTGCAGCGTCTGGCCGAGATGAAAGTCACCGTGGGTGCGTATCGACCGACCGCCCACGCCGAGCTGAGCGCGGAACGCGATCTGCTCTCGCACATCCTGGCCGCGCCCGATGATCGCCGCCACCCGCTCATCGTCGGGCAGTCGCACGAAGATCCGCTCGATGTCCTCGTCGATCGTCGCCGTGAGCAGCGCCAGCGATTCGCTGCTGGGCTCCTCCGGAGCGAAGGCGGGATCGTTGCCGTCGGAGGCCAGCGCGTTGTGAAGCTCGGCGGTCACCGTCCCCAGGCCGCCGAGCTCGGTCAACAGGCCCTCCGGGTCCGAGACGATGTGCTCGAGCGCCAGCTCCCAGCCGCCGGTGGCGTCAGGAAAGAATCGTTGCGCCACGCCCAGGGTGGCCGCGAACGACCGCCCCTCGTACTCGTACCAGCCGAGCAGTGGCGCGATGTTGGCGTAGTTCTGGCGAGTCAGGAACTGGAGCAGCTCGAGCTCGGGGTTGATCCCTGGTTCGAGCTTTCGGAACACCTTGAGCACGGTCTGATCGCCGAACACGATCGACGAGTTGGACTGCTCGACCCCCACCGGCCGGACCGCAGCGTCGGGCAGCAGCGGTCCCGTCAGCGCGACGCGCTGGAAGCGGAAGCACCCCTCCTCGGTCTCGATCTGCGCCTCGGTGTCGATCCGCCGCAGCAGGTCGCGGGCCAGTTCGGGATCGGCCACGGAGTCCACGACGGTCCAGTCCGGGGTGCTCATGATCGCCGTCCGACCGCTCGTCTCCCTGGGCGCCAGGAACGTGAGCAGGAGCTGATAGAGCTCATGGTTGCCGGTGGCGAAGCGGGTCTGGATCAGCGTCAGCAACAGCGGCGGCGCGTCGGAGAGCTCTACGCACTCGTCGATCTCGATCCCGGTCACGTGACGGGACTTGGAGGCATACCAGCGCCGCTGCTCGATCCACTGCCCCAGCACGTCCAGGTCCACGCCGTCGATCAGGGTCTGCCCCGGGCTCTGCACATACTCCGTCATCCGATCGCCTCCTCGCCTTCCTCCACCAGCTGAAACCAGTAGAAGCCGCGGGGAGCGAGCGTCAGCAGGTAGTTGAGATCGCCGATCCGGGGGAAGCGCGAGCGGCCGAACAGCTCGACCGGATGGCGACCTGCGTATTCGCTGAGGTCCAGCTCCACCGCCTGAGCCGAGCGAGCCAGATTGTGGACGCACAGCACGAGGTCGTCCTCGAAGCGCCGGATCACCGCGAAGATCCGCGGGTTGGTCGTCTCGATCGGCTCGTAGGTGCCAAAGCCGAACACCGGGTGCTCCTTGCGCAGCGCGATGAAGCGATGCATCCAGCGCAGCAGGGAGGTGGGGGTACGGAGCTGCGCCTCGACGTTGACGGCCTGGAAGCCGTAGACGGGGTCCATCAGCGGCGGGGCGTAGAGCTGGGCGAAGTCGGCACGGGAGAAGCCGCCGTTGCGATCCACCGTCCACTGCATCGGCGTCCGAACCCCGTCGCGGTCGCCGAGGAAGATGTTGTCGCCCATTGCGATCTCGTCACCGTAGTAGAGAACGGGGGAGCCCGGCAGCGAGAACAGGATGGCGGTCATGAGCTCGATCTCGTCGCGTCCGTTATCGAGCAGCGGCGCCAGCCGCCGGCGGATGCCGAGGTTGATCTTCATCCGCGGATCCTTGGCGTACTCGGCGTACATGTAGTCGCGTTCCTCGTCGGTCACCATCTCGAGGGTCAGCTCGTCGTGGTTGCGCAGGAACAGGCCCCACTGGCAGCTGTCGGGGATCGCCGGTGTCTGCTCGAGGATCTCGTAGATCGGCGCGGCCTGCTCGCGGCGGACGGCCATGAACATCCGCGGCATGACCGGGAAATGGAATGCCATCTGGCATTCGTCCCCTTCGCCGAAGTACTGCACCACGTCGGCGGGCCACTGGTTGGCTTCGGCCAGCAGCACCCGGTCGGGATACTCCTCCGCCATCACCCGGCGCACCCGCTTGAGGTAGGCGTGGGTCTCGGGCAGGTTCTCGCAGTTGGTCCCCTCCCGCTCGAACAGGTAGGGCACGGCGTCGAGCCGGAAGCCGTCCAGACCCTTGTCGAGCCAGAAGCGAAGCACGTCGATCATCGCCTCGCCGACCTCGGGGTTGTCGTAGTTGAGATCGGGCTGGTGGGAGAAGAAGCGATGCCAGTAGTAGGCGCCAGCGACGGGGTCGTAGGTCCAGTTGGAGGGCTCGGTGTCGGTGAAGATGATCCGCGCGTCCCGGTAGCGGTCGTCGGTGTCTGACCACACGTACCAATCTCGCTTGGGGTTGTCCGGTCCCCGCCCACCCGAGCGCGACTCCTGAAACCAGGGGTGATCGCTCGAGGTGTGGTTCATGACCAGATCGGCGATCACCCGGATGTGGCGCGCGTGCGCGGCGTCGATCAGCTCCTGGACATCGTCGACCGTCCCGTAGTCCGGGTGGACCTTGGTGAAGTCCGAGATGTCATAGCCGCCGTCGCGCAGCGGCGACTGGTAGAAGGGCAGAAGCCAGATGCAGTCGATCCCCAGCCATTGCAGGTAGTCGAGCTTCTCGGTGAGACCGCGGAAGTCCCCCGAGCCGTCGCCGTTGGAGTCGTAGAAGCCGCGGATGTGGATCTCGTAGAACACGGCCCGCTTGAACCACAGCGGCTCGGCCTCGAACCACTGGCTCGCCTGTGCCTGGGCCGCGCCGGCCGCCTCCGAGCCGGCCACCTCCGAGCCGACTGCCGCTGTGGCGAGCCCCGCGGACCCGCGCGGCTCGCGCGCCAGCAGATGCGTCAGCGTGGGTGGACCCACGCTCATCGCTGCACCTTCAGCACGTGAGCCTGCCGGACGCCCGGAGCCAGCCCCACGTAGTTATGGCCGATCCGCCACTGAAACAGCTCGCCCGTGAGCTCGTCGCGGACCGTGAAGCTGGGAGGCAGGCCGAGGCTGGCGGGAATCACCGCCAGACCCTCCTGAGCCTGATGGGGATCGAGATTGACCACGCAGATCACGGTATCCGCCGCAGTCTGCTTGGCGTACGCGATCAGCGCCTCGTTGGCGGTATCGAGGAACGTCACGTTGGACAGATCCTGCAGCGCCGGGCTGCGGCGCCGGACCTCGTTGAGCCGCGCGATCAGCGGCAGCATGGGACCGTCGAGCGCCCGCGTCTTGATCTCGTACTTCTCGGAGTCGAGATACTCCTCGGAGCCCTCCCGCACCGCCCGGTTCTCATAGCTCTCAAAGCCCGAATAGATGCCGTAGCTCGGACTCAGCGTGGCCGCCAGCACCAGCCGCGCCTCGAACGCGCTCGGACCGCCGTGCTGGAGGTACTCGTGCAGGATGTCGGGGGTGTTGACGAAGAAGTTGGGGCGGAAGTACTCCTGCTCCCCCGAGTAGGCCAGCTCCGACACGTATTCGGTCAGTTCCCAGCGAGCGTTCTTCCAGGTGAAATAGGTGTATGACTGGCTGAAGCCGAGCTTGCCGAGGTGGCGCATCACCGCGCGCTTGGTAAACGCCTCGGCGAGGAAGATCACGTCGCCGTCGCGGGCGTGCACCTCGTCGATCAGCCAGGCCCAGAACGCGAACGGCTTCGTGTGCGGGTTGTCGACCCGGAACACCTTGACGCCGCAGTCGACCCATTGCAGCATCACCGCCAGCAGGGCGTCCCACAGCGAGCGCCAGTCGGGTGACTCCCAGTTGACGTTGTAGATGTCCTGGTAGCGCTTGGGCGGGTTCTCGGCGTACTTCAGCGTGCCGTCGGGACGGCGGTGAAACCACTCCGGGTGCTCGGTCAACCAGGGGTGGTCGGCCGAGCACTGGATCGCGAAGTCCAGCGCGACGTCGATGCCGTGCGAGGAGGCCGCGGCGGTCAGCGACCTGAGGTCGTCGATCGTGCCGAGCTCGGGATGCACCGCGTCGTGGCCGCCCTCGGGCGAGCCGATCGCCCACGGCGACCCGGGATCACCGGGAGCGGCGGTCAGTGCGTTGTTGGCGCCCTTGCGGTTGGTCAGGCCGATGGGATGGATCGGCGGCAGGTAGAGGACATCGAAACCCAGCTCCGCCAACCGGGGCAGCTGGCGCTGGACTCCGGCCAGGCCGCCCCACGAGCGCGGGAACAGCTCATACCAGGAGCCGAAGCGGGCCCGAAGGCGCTCCACCTCGATCGGGATCGGCTCGTCCAGGCACACGCGGCCGTGGCGGTCCTCGTCGCGCTCGATCGCCGCCAGCAGCTCCTCGCCCAGGGCCACGTCGTACTTGGCGGTGTCGGGAACGCCGGGGTCCTCGAGCTGGGCGTAGGCGTGCTCGATCAGCGCCTTGGTGGCCTTGGACGGGGTCTGCTTCGCGGCCGCCTTGAGCAGCACGATTCCCTCCGACAGCTCGCCCGCCAAGTCATCCTGGTCGGCCGCGACCTTGCGCCGCAGCTCGTCGCGCCAGGTCCCGAACACATCCGTCCAGGCCTCGATCGTGTAGAGCCAGCGACCGGGCCGGTCGACCTGGATCTCCGCCGCCCACCGCACCCCGCCCAGGTGGGCGTCGATCCGATGCAGCTCGGACTCCTGCCAGCGGCTCTCGTCCGGGCCGCGGTAACGGACCACGGCGCGAATCAGCTCGTGGCCGTCGCGGAACACGTCGGCGCCGATCGTCACCCGGTCGCCGGTGCAGCGCTTGGCCGGGTAGCGACCTCCATCCACGCACGGCGCCGGGTACTGGATCACAATCCGGCGGGGAGGCTGCCTGACGGCGTCCCCGGCCTGGGCCGGGGCGTCCTGGGGATAGGTCGTGCGCAAGCTCACTACTTTAGGAAGGTATCCGCGGCGCCCTATGGGGTAAACACCAGGGCGTGAACGCCGCTTGAGTCCCCATCCGCGCTCGAGCGGCGTGCAGCTCCATATCACCTCCCTGCCGGGCGGCCGGCTCGGTCCCGAGGCGTACAAGTTCCTCGATTGGCTGGCCGCGGCCGGACAGACCTGGTGGCAGGTGCTGCCGCTCGGCCCGCCCGACCGCTACCGCTCGCCGTACAAGTCCCGCTCGGCGTTCGCCGCCTGGAACGGGCTCCTGGCCTCGCCCCGGGCGCCGGTCTCCCGCGCCGAGATCGCCGACTTTCGCGAGCGCCAGAGCTTCTGGATCGGCGACTGGGAGCGCTTCTCGGCCTCGGGTGCGATCGCCGACCAGGTCCGCTTCGAGCGCGAATGGGGGGCCCTGCGCCGCTACGGGGCGGAGCGCGGGGTCCGGATCATGGGCGATGTGGCGATCTACGTCTCCCCCGGCAGCGCCGATCACCGCGCCCATCCGCAGCTCTTCCAGACCGGCTACGTGGCGGGAGCCCCACCTGACGCCTATTCCACCGAGGGACAGCTGTGGGGCAACCCGCTGTACGACTGGCCGGCGCTGCAGCGCCGCCGCTACCGGTGGTGGGTGGAGCGCGTACGCCGCACGCTGGAGCTCTTCGACCTGGCGCGGATCGACCATTTTCGGGGCTTCGTCGCCTATTGGGCGGTGCCCGAGGGGGCGCCGAACGCGATCGGGGGATCGTGGCGGCGCGGCCCCGGACGAGCGCTGTTCACCGCTCTGGAGGGTTCGCTCGGCCCCGGGCTGCCGCTGGTCGCCGAGGATCTCGGTGTGATCACGCCGGCGGTCGAGCGCCTGCGCGACGAGGTCGGTCTGCCGGGGATGCTGGTGACCCAGTTCGGACTGGACCCGCACGACCGGCACAGTCCCCACCGGCCCGAGAACCACGTCGCCAACCGGGTCGTCTACACCGGTACTCACGACCAGGACACGGCTCGCGGCTGGCTGGAATCGCTGCCGCCCGATCAGCGCGCGTTCGTCGACGCGGAGCTCGATCGCCGCGGCCTGCGCGAGGCCCAGCCCTGGTGGGGACTGATCCGCCTGGCGTTCTCCTCGCCGGCCCGGATCGCGATGATCCAGGCCCAGGACGTGCTCGGCCTGGGCAGCGAGGCGCGGATGAACGACCCCTCCCGGGCGGGGGGGAGCTGGCGCTGGCAGATGCAGCGCGGCGCCCTCACGCCCGCGCTGGCGCGACGGCTGCGTGAGGCGACGCAGGCGGCGGGACGGTTGGCGTCGCTGCCCGCGCCGTGATCACGTCAATTTGACTTGACGGCTGCGACCGCTGCCTCGGCGCGCAGCTTGGCCGACCGGTAGGCATAGGTCCAGTCCTGCCGGAGGCGGCCCCACCGCGTGGTCTCGAACCGGATCAGCGATGCCGGCGCCACCCGGGTCGGCAGTCCGTCTCGCGCCAGCACCGCCAGCGCGCGCTCGGCGATCGCGATCTGGCCGAACGCGGTCGGATGCACCCGGTCGGCCATCAGCAGCTCGCGGCCCCCGAACGAACCCAGGTCGAGGAGTCGGGCATCAAGCTCTGCGGTCACTCCCGCGACGATCGAGCGCAACTCCAGGACCTTCGCGCCGGCCGGGGGAAACCCCAGCTCCCGGGGCGCGCTGACCGCGATCACGCGGTCACAGCGCGCACGAAGGAACGAGAGCGCACGGCGGAAATCGGGTTCGAACGCGGTGGCATCCCAATCCGGTGCGCGCACGTCGTTGACGCCGATGTACAGACAGCCCACGTCGTAACGCGCGCCGGGATCCGCGTTGCCGGCCACGAACGCGGGGATCTGCTCGTCCACCACGTCCTTCGCGAATGCCCCGTCGACGGCGTATCCGGTGTAGGGCAGACCGAGCCCCCGCGCCACCCACAATGCCCACGACTGCAGCGCCACGCCCCATTGCAGCTCACCGCCGCCGTTGGTGATCGAATCGCCGAACGCGAGCACGCCCAGCCGGCACGGATGATCGGCGTCAGAGCGGGACGTCAAGGCGCCCGGAGGTTAACGATCGGCGCGGGCCGCCGGTGCCGAACTGCTGGCGAGGGCCCATCTAGTCGATAATCGCGTCGCTTGGACCAAGACACCGCCCAGCAGAACGATGGCCGCCGGGACATCCAGGCCGCGGCCGATGACCTTGCCGACCGAGTCGGGCCGGCGCTGGCGCCGCTTGCGCGACTCGCCTTCAACTACCGGTGGTCCTGGACGCCGGGTGGGCACGAGCTGTTCCGCGCGATCGACGCCGAGCGCTTCGATCTCTGCATGCAGAACCCGGTGCGGCTGCTACTGGAGGCCCCAACCTCCGTCCTGCGCCGCGCTGCCGAGGATCAGGCGCTGGTGGAGCGCGCCCGCCGCGTCGAAGCGGTGGTACAGGCCGATCTGGAGCGTCCCCCGCAGACCCAGGTGGTCGATCCCCACCATCCGGTCGCCTTCCTGTGCGCCGAGTACGGGGTGCACGTCTCACTGCCGGTCTACTCGGGCGGTCTGGGGGCGCTCGCCGGCGATCTGCTCAAGGAGGCGTCAGATCGCGCCGTGCCGATGGTGGCGGTCGGGCTGATGTACCGCAAGGGCTACTTCCGCCAGCGGATCGACGCTTCGGGCTGGCAGCACGAGTACTGGATCGAGACTGACCCCGAGCGACTTCCCACGGCGATCGTGCGCGGCGCGGACCGATCACCGCTGACGATCAGCGTGCCGATCGGCGACGGAGACGTGACGGCGCGTATCTGGCGGGTGGAGGTGGGGCGCGTGGCGCTGTTCCTGCTCGACACCGACACCCCGGAGAACGCCCCGCTCGATCGCTGGATCACGGGCCGCCTGTACGACGCCGACGCGCAGACCCGGCTGGCCCAGTACACCCTGCTCGGCGTCGGCGGCGTGCGGGCGCTGCGGGCGATGGGTTACGAGCCCGGGGTGATCCATCTCAACGAGGGCCATGCCGCGCTGGCCCCGCTGGAGCTCGCCCGCGAGGGATCGGGTGAGGGACGCTCGCTGCAGCAGTCGCTGGAGCGAGCGCGGTCTCGCACGGTGTTCACCACCCATACCCCGGTGCCGGCGGGCAACGACTCCTACCCGCCGGACCAGATCGAGGCGGTGGTCGGTCGTCTCGCCGTCGAGCTGGGTGGCTCGGGCGAGGACCTCGTCGCACTCGGGCGTGACCACCCCAGTGATCACTCGGCTCCGTTCGGCGTCACCCAGGCGGCGCTGCGGATGAGCCGCGCCTCCAACGCGGTCAGCCGTCGCCACGGCGAGGTGGCGCGCGAGATGTGGAGCGGACTGTGGCCCGACCGGGAGATCGCTGAGGTCCCGATCCGCCATGTCACCAACGGCGTGCACGTCCCGACCTGGATGGGCGGGCCGATGCGAGCTGTGCTCGATCGCCATCTCGGACCCGAGTGGCTCGAGCACGCCGACGACCCCTCCACCTGGGCCCCTGTCGACTCGATCCCGGCCCACGAGCTGTGGCAGGCACGTGGGCATCAACGGGCCGACCTGGTCTCGTTCGTGGGGCAACGCAGCATCGCCGACCGGCTGATTCGCGGTGACCTGCGCGGCTACGTCGATGCCGCCGCGCGGTCGTTCGATCCCGAGGCGCTGACGATCGGCTTCGCCCGGCGCGTGGCGACCTACAAGCGGCTTGACCTGCTGACCCGAGATCCGGAATGGACGCTGGCGTTGCTGGCCGGGGACCGTCCCGTGCAGGTGGTGCTGGCGGGCAAGGCCCATCCGCGCGACGAGGAGGCCAAACGGGCCCTCCAGGGCCTGTTCGGCCTCAAGGGAGCGCGGATCGTGGGGGAGCGGGTCGTGTTCCTGGACGACTATGACCTCGCCACGGCGGCGTGGCTGGTGCGGGGCTGCGACGTGTGGCTGAACCTGCCGCGCCCGCCGCTGGAGGCGAGCGGGACCAGCGGGATGAAGTCGGCATTCAACGGCGGGCTGCAGCTGAGCGTGCTCGACGGCTGGTGGGCCGAGGCCTACGACGGCGAGAACGGCTGGGCGATCGCCGGCGAGGTCGACTGGAACCACCAGGCCCAGGACGAGCGCGACGCGGAGACCCTGCACCGGCTGCTGGAGGGTGAGGTGCTGCCGGCGTTCTACGAGCGCGACGAGACCGGCCTGCCGCCGCGCTGGATCGATCGGATGCGGGCGTCGCTGCGAACGCTCGGGCCGATGTTCTGCGCCACGCGGATGCTGGCCGAGTATCTCGAGGGGCCCTACCGCGGGGCCGGCGGCTAGCCCTGGAGGTCAGACAGCGGCCGCGGTCCGGGCCCCACGTACTTGGCCGTGGGGCGGATCAGCTTGCCCTCGCGCTTCTGCTCCATGATGTGCGCCGACCATCCCGCCGTGCGGGCACACGTGAACATGGGCGTGAACAGCGCCGGCGGCACCTCCGCGAAGTCCAGCACCACGGCTGACCAGAACTCCACGTTGGTGGCCAGCACGCGATCGGGGCGGCGCGCCTTGAGCTCGGCCAGGGCAGCCTGCTCGAGCGCTTCGGCAACCTCCACCCGGGGGGCGTTGAGCTGGTGGGCGGTGCGGCGCAGCACCCGAGCGCGCGGATCCTCGGCGCGGTAGACGCGATGCCCGAACCCCATCAGGCGCTGGCCGCTGTCCAGCAAGTCCTTGACGTACTGCTCAGCGTTGCCGGAGGCGGCCACGTCGTCGAGCATCTTCAGCACGCGCGACGGAGCGCCGCCGTGCAGGGGCCCCGACAGCGCACCGACCGCCGCCGACAGCGCGGCGGCGACGTCGGCCCCGGTCGAGGCGACCACTCGCGCGGTGAAGGTGGACGCGTTCATGCCGTGCTCGGCGGCCGAGTTCCAGTAGGCGTCGATCGCGGCCACATGCCTGGGATCGGCCTCGCCGCGCCAGCGGATCAGGAACCGTTCGGGGATCGAGGTCCCTTTGTCGACCTCATGCTGCGATACCGGCGGGCGGCCGATCCCGCGCGCCGACTGGGCCACGAAGGACAGCGCCATCACCGACGCTCGTGCCAGGTTCTCACGCGCCTCCTCGTCGGAGATGTCGATCAGCTCCCGGAACCCCCACTGCGGCGCCAGCATCGCCAGCGCCGACTGGACGTCGACGCGAGGATCTCCCGAGCGCACGCTGAGCGGATGCGGCTCGGCGGGCGGCAGACCGGGCTTCAGGGTGCCGTCGACGAGCAGTCCCCACACCTGCTCGAACGCCACGTTGCCCACCAGCTCTTCGATGTCGACGCCGCGGTAGCGCAGCGCGCCGCCCTCGCGGTCGGGTTCGGCGATCTCCGTGGCGAAGGCGACTACGCCCTCGAGTCCTGACTGGACTTCCATCGTTGCGCTCATAAAGCTTGGCTCCTGGGGGAGGGGGTCTCGGGGGCTGAGGACAGGCTAGCTCGGGTGAGCTGGGCGCCCGTGAACTGGTGCAGGAGTCATTCGCCCAGGACCGCCCGCATCGGCTTGGGCGTGACCCCCAGCCGCTCGGCGTCGGCGGTTCCGCGGTCGGTCAGGAGCGGCACCTCCAGGAGCTCCGCCTCGTCCCAGGTGGCGAACGCGGTCGGGCCGCCGAGCAACTCCACCAGGTTCAGGATCCGGCGGGTGAGCCGCAGCGGGATCCTGACGACCCGGCGGCGGCGATGAAACGAGCGCAGCGCGAGCTCCACGATGTCCTGATGGCTGAGCGTCTCGGGGCCGGCGAGCTCATACCGCGCGCCCACAGCCTCCGCGGCCGCCGCGCCTCCCGGTAGCGCCGCGAGCACGCAGTCGGCGACATCCTCGGCCCAGATGGGCTGAAACCGGGCCCGCCCCGAGCCGGGGATCGGCATCGCCGGCAGCCACGACATCCGCTGCAGAAGCCTCAGGTAGGGGTCGTTCGGCGAGTAGATGATCGAGGGGGCGAACACCGTGTGCTGCAGGGTGGACTCCACCACGGCCCGCTCGGCGATCGCCTTGGCTCGCATCAGTCGCGCCCGGCTGCGGGTGGAGGCGCCGAGCGTGGAGAAGAACACGAACCGCTCCACGCCGGCCCGCTCGGCGGCCTGCACCAGGCGCCAGGTGGCGACCCCCGAGAGCTCCTCGATCGAGCCGCCGGGCTGATCGCGGATCACCGAGGCGAGATGAACGACCGTGTCGACCCCCCGCAGCGCGTGGCGGAACGAGAGGTGGTCCCCCAGGTCGCCCAGCGCGATCTGCACGCGTACCCGCTCCGGGCCGAGCCGGCGCGGATCGCGCACCAGGCAGCGCACGGGCTCGTCCCCCGCGGTCATCCGTCGCAGCACGGCACGTCCTACCGTCCCCGTGGCCCCTGTCAGCAGCAGCACACGGCGGGAGGCTAGTGCAGCTATGCCGACCAGGGGCGAGCGCGGTCCCTAGAATGCGCACTCCGCCGGCTCTGGCCGGCCGACAGTAACCGACTCTTGAAGGGGATCCGACAGACATGGCCTACGTAATCGCCGAGCCCTGCATCGGCACGAAGGACAACTCGTGCGTGGAGGTCTGCCCCGTCGACTGCATTCATCCGACGCCCGACGAGCCCGACTACGACTCGGTCGAGATGCTGTACATCGATCCCGAGGAGTGCATCGACTGCGATGCCTGCGTCGAGGCGTGTCCCGTCGACGCGTGCTTCGCCGAGGATCAGCTGCCCGACGAGTGGCAGAAGTACACGCAGCTCAACGCGCAGTACTACTCAAAGTAAGAAGGGAGACCAGCGCGCAGCTGGATGACTGGCAGCGCGGCCCCGAAGCAGCGAGGCAGGATGCCGAGCGGGCCGCGCGGAAGCGCTGGTCCGGGTGGGTGCATGCACCCACCCGCGGTGGGGCGCATGCGCCCCACCGAACGGCACTGCTAGGCCATCGGCAGCGACATGCCGGCCGGCTTTGGCGCCGCTGCCGGAGCGGGCGCCTGCATGACCGGTAGCTCGATCGGCGACAGCGCGATCACGCCGCGCGCGCCCTGGCGCAGGGCCTGCGCCGCGGGGTCGTCGGGATCGGAGAACACCAGCGGCACGCCTGCGTCGGACTGCTGACGCAGGGCCATCGTGAGCGGGATCTTGGCCAGCAGTGGCACCTCGAGCTCGTCGGCCAGGAGCTGGCCGCCGCCCTCGCCGAAGATCTGGAAGCGCTCGCCGCCCGGGGTCACGAAGCCCGACATGTTCTCGATCACGCCGGCGATCTCCAGCTTGAGCTTCACCGCCATCTCGGCTGAGCGGGCCGCAACCTTCTGCGCCACCGGCTGGGGCGTGGTGACGATCAGGAACTTCGCCTGCGGGAGCAGCTGTGCCAGCGTCATCGAGACGTCGCCGGTGCCGGGGGGCAGGTCGATCAGCAGGTAGTCGAGCTCGCCCCATTCGACGTCCTCGAGGAACTGCTGCAGGGCCTTGTGGAGCATGGGACCGCGCCACACCACGGCGGCGTCCGGCTCGACGAAGAAGCCGATCGACATCACGCTGATGCCGTCCAGGGCCTGGATCGGGACCAGCTTGCGCTCGGCGTTGACGCGCGGACGCTCGCCGCCCACGCCCAGCATGCGCGGCTGCGAGTAACCCCACACGTCGGCGTCCAGCACCCCGACGCGCTTGCCGTCGGCGGCCAGGGCCGCAGCGAGGTTGGCGGTCACGCTGGACTTGCCCACGCCGCCCTTGCCAGATCCGATGCAGATGACGTTGCGGACCTGCGCCAGAGCTCCTTCGGGGAGGCTGGGGCGACCCAGCTTGCGTCCGAGTGCCGTCTTCTCGTTGTCGGAGAGCACATCGAAGCTGACGTTGACGCCGGTGACGCCGTCGAGCGCCTGCACCGCGCCGGCGACGCCGGTCTGGAAGTGGCTGCGGATCGGGCATCCGGGCGTGGTCAGCGAGACCATCACCTCGACGACGCCGTTGGCGTGGATGTCGATCGAGCGCACCATCTCGAGCTCGACGATGTCTCGGCGCAGCTCAGGGTCGATCACAGAGCGCAGCGCTTCGGTCACCTGATCTTTGGTCGGCATGAGATTCATTCAAGCAGACGGCTCGCGCCGTCCAGGCCGATTCGGGGACACGGTCAGGCCACCTGCGGCGCCAGCTCCTCGCCGAGCAGCGCCACGGCCTCGAGGTCCTCGTGGACCAGCTGCTGGCACATGACCCGGCTCACCCCGGCCTCGCGCAGGGCCAGCAACTGCTCGGTGGCCTGATCGATGGTGCCGACAATCCAGCCGGGGGCGGGATCGTCGACGAGAGCGTCGGGATCTGAGCCCATCTTCTCGGCCAAGCGGCGACCGCGCTGGCGCAGGTCGGCGTCGTCGGTCCCGACCACCACGCCGGTCATGATCGAGAACGGCAGCGGTTCGCGCCCGGCGCGCTCGCACGCCTGCCCCAGCCGATCCCGCCGCTCGCGCACCTCCGCGAGAGTCGGAAACGGAGTGTTGTACTCGTCGGCGAACCGGGCCGCCAGAGAGGCGCTCCGCGGACCCGCCCGGCCGCCCATGATCAAGGGCGGATGGGGCGTCTGGACCGGCTTGGGCTGAGCGTTCAGATCCTGGCAGCGGTAGTGCTCGCCGTCGAACGAGAACGGCTCATGACCCCAGTTGCCGCGCACCACCCGCAGCTGCTCCTCCAGCACGTCCATGCGCGTGCGCACGTCGGCGAAGGGAAATCCATACGCCTCGTGCTCTCGTTCGTGCCAGCCGGCGCCGAGACCGAGCTCGACGCGCCCGCCGGAGACGTGATCGGCAGTGACGACCAGCTTGGCCAGCTCGGAGGGATGGCGGAAGGTCGCGGGGGAGACCATCGTGCCGAGCCGAAGCTCCGAGGTCACGGCCGCCAGGGCGCAGATCGTGCCCCACGCGTCCAGTGAGCCCCACTCGGGATGCTGCCCGTCCAGATTCATGTAGTGGTCGGAGCGAAACAGCGTGTGGATGGAGTGCCGCTCGCACGCCTGGGCCAGATCAACCCACTGCGGCCAGGTGACGCCCTCCTGCCCCTCGATCATCAGGCACAACTCCATCGTCACGACCTCCCAGCTCGTAGGGCAACACCGCTGGGGACGGTTTTACCCCATGCTCTCTCGTATAGGCGTTAAAGACCGACGGGGCGCCACTTGCGTGACGCCCCGGCGGTTGAGGGAGGAGAGGGTGCTTCGTCCGCCGGCGAGGATATGAGGCCGGCGAACCTTTCCCGCTTTCCGGCGCTCTCCTGCGTCGCCGGGCGGGGGAAGTTGCTTTACGCGACCGTGCCGATCCGCTTCTCGAGGTCCTTGCGCACCGAGGCGACCTCCCGCTCGAAGCGACGGCTGTTCTGCTTGACCGTCTTCTCGACGGAACTGCGCCGCTGACGCAGCTCACGCTCGAACTTGGTCCGCGTACGCCGGACCTGGCGCTCGAAGCGGTTGCGGGCCGAGGCGCCGCGACGCTCGTAGCGCTTGAGCTCACGCTCCACCGAGGCACGCGTGCCGTACTTGGTGGCGATGCCCTTGACGGTCGAGACGAGGTTGTCACGCGCCACCAGGGTCACGCCGACCGGCACCAGCACGGCGCGCTCGGCGATCTGCTGCGCCTGGCTCATGAGGACATTGGATTCCGCCGCCGTCGCGCTCTCGGCGCTGCGGATGGTCCGCTTGGCGCTCGAGGCGGTGCGCTTGGCGCTCGCCCGGGTCGACGTGGCGCTCCGCTGGGCGTTCGTCCTAGCGGTGGTCGCGGTCCGCTTGGCGTTGGACTTCGTTGCCGTGGCGGATTTGCGCGCTTCGTTTCGCTTACGGGTTGCTGCGGCCTTCTGACCGCTGGTGGGATTGCTGCTTGTAGCCATATCTGTACTCGTTCCGGTCGGCTGAGGATATTACCGAGTTCGCTTGCGATTGATCGAACATGTGTTTGTAAACCGCTACAGCAGACTGGTTACATTCTCTAGGCCACATGACCTCGCCACCAACCCACTATGTCCGCAGCGGCGATGCCAGCATCGCCTATCAGACCGTGGGTGAGGGGCAGTGCGACCTGGTCGTGGTCAACGGCCCGGCCTCGCATCTGGAGCTGATGTGGGAGGAGCCGCGGACCGCGCGGACATTCAACGTGATGGCGCAATACGCGCGCCTGATCATGTTTGACCGCCGCGGTACCGGGCTCTCGGACCCGGCGCTGGAGCCCCCCACGCTGGAGCAGCAGGCGGACGATCTGCGCGCGGTGCTGGACGCTGTCGGTAGCGAGCGTGCGGCCCTGATCGGCGGCAGCGACCTGGGCCTGTCGGCGCTGTTCGCCGCTACATATCCGGACAAGGTCACCTCGCTGGTGCTCTCCGGCGTGGCCGCTGATGGTCGCCACACATTCGGCGAGGCCCGCGAGGAGATGCTCGACGCCATCGAGCGCAGCTGGGGGGACGGAGCGCTGGTCTCACTGTTCGCACCCAGTCAGGTGGGCAACCCGGAGTTCGTGGAGTGGTGGGGGCGCATGCAGCGCTCCGCGCTCAGCCCCGGCATGGCGCGCCGGCTGATGGAGATGACCGCCCAGACCAACCTGCGAGACGTTCTTCCGACGATCCGCGTCCCCACGCTGGTCACCCACGTGACCGGCGACCGGCTGGTGCCGGTGGAGTGCGGACGCGAGGTCGCGTCGCTGATCCCCGGCGCGCGCTTCATCGAGTATCCCGGCGAGGACGCCTACGCCTGGGCCGATCCGCAGGGGCTGGAGGACATCGAGGAGTTCCTGACCGGACGCCGTTCCCCGCCGCGGCTGGACCGCGTGCTCGCCACCGTGCTGTTCACCGACATCGTCGGCTCCACCGAGCATCTCTCCAGGGTCGGCGACGCCAGCTGGCGAACCCAGCTGGAGGAGCACAATCGCGTCGTCCGGTCGGGCCTGCGGCGCTGGCGCGGCCACGAGGTGAAGACCAGCGGCGACGGCTTTCTGGCCACCTTCGACGGTCCCGCTCGCGCGGTCAGCTGTGCCGCCGAGATCGTGGAGGGCGTCGCCGCGCTCGGCCTCAGGATCCGGGCCGGCGTTCACACCGGCGAATGCGAGCTGCGCGAGGACGATGTGGCGGGGATCGCGGTCCACATCGCCTCGCGCGTGATGCACGAGGCGGGTCCGGGGGAGGTGCTGGCGTCCAGCACGGTCAAGGATCTCGTGGCGGGGTCGGGGCTGCGGTTCGCCGACCGCGGCGCCCATGCGCTGCGCGGCGTGGAAGATCCCTGGCGGCTCTATGCGCTGGAGCGCTGAGGCAAGCGGCCGTCGAGACCGACGCGCCGCAGCCACAGGGTGGGGTCGCGGAGCTCGGCCAGCGTCGGGAGTGCCGACGGCTCGCTGAACACCAGCACCAGCGCCGGGGTTCCGGCGGATCGCACGATCGCGTCGCAGAAGTACTTGCCCTGCTCGTACTGGCGCATCTTCAGCTCCAGGCCGAGCAGCTTCGCGAACAGCCGCGAGGCCCCCGACTGGGTCTTGCGCCGCCGATCCAGGGCGGCGCGGAGCTTGGGCAGCGAGGGGAGCAGATCAGGGGCCACGGCGTCCATCACGTGCTCGGCGTGGCCCTCGATCACCGCCATCACCGCCTGCACGCGGTCAAGCGTCTCGCGCTCGGCGCGGCTGGTGAAGATCGAGATCAGGTCGCCTTGGCGCAGCGCGCCCGCCACCCGCCTTATCTCGGCGCCGGTCGGGATGCGCAGCTTGCGCGGCGCGTCGATCCGCAGCTCGGCGCTCTTGAGCAGTTCGCCGACCAGGCCGGCCACGTGCCCGTGCAGCCACGGCACTCCCGTGAACTGGACGGCGTGGGTGACCTCGTGCAGCGCCACCCAGGTCATGAACTCGTCCTCCTCGGCGCCGAACGTCTGCACCGCCTGGCCGAGGTTGGGCATCACGAACAGCAGCCGCGGAGGACTGGTGTCGGTGGCTTCGTCGAGCATCACCAGCTCGTATTGACCCAGCACCCGCTGGGCCAGGTAACCGAGGACCACGGCCACCTCGGTCGTCACCACCAGGCCCAGCCCTAGCTGGACCGCGGGGCGCAGGGGCCCGAGGCCGCTGCCGGCGCGCTCCAGCACCGGATCCAGCAGCTGGCGCATCGCCTTGATGTTGGTCTGGATCCACTCGCGGCGGCCGATGCCCTCCGGCGGCGGGAGCGGCCGGACCGGCTCGAGCCCGGTATAGGCGGTCACGCGGCGCTCACTCTCGACGGCCAGCGCGGCGAGATTCTGCTTCGGGTCCGGGGCGTCGCCCTTTCCCGCCACGTAGGCGGCGATCTTCTCGGCCAGGATCCAGTCGATCACGCCACGATCCGTTCCAGCTCGTGCAGGGTCTCGAGCGAACGCGCTGCCACGAGGTGCGAGCTCGCGGTGGCGTCGAGCGGCGCACCCAGCGGATCCCGGCAGTCCGCGAAGGCGATCTGCCCACCTGCCTCGCGCACGATCAGCTGGCCGGCGGCGGCGTCGACGCCGCGGCAGCGACGCAGCGTCACCATCCCGTCAAAGCGGGCCGCCGCGACCTGGCACAGCGAGATGGCGATTGCCCCGAAGGCGCGCAACCGGTGAGCGCTGGACACCAGCGGCTCGATCGAGGCTGCCACCCAGCGAGGATCGGCCGACTCGATCCCGAGCAGCTCGAGGCGACCGTCACGGTCGCGGCGCTCCGGCAGCGAAGGGTCCAGACCGGCACCGTCGAGCCAGGCCCCCTCGCCGCGAATCGCCCACCACTGCTCCCGGGCGCCGAAATCGTGCACGAAACCGAACGTGACGTCGCCCATCGTGGTGCCGTCCGCCACCGCGACCGAGAGCGCGTAGTGCGAGCCGCCACGCTTGGCGTTGAGGGACCCGTCGATCGGATCGATGATCACCCTCACCGCCGCGTCGCCGTAATCGATCTCACCGCGTTCCTCCGACAGGGCACTGAAGCGGTAACCCTCGGCGGCAAGGGCGTCGAGCTCCGCCACGACGAGGGCCTCGGCGGAGCTGTCGATCATCAGCGTGCGGTCGCCGCCGCTGCCGCGAGTGCCGGTTTCCTGGGCCCGCTCGGCCGTCGACGGGGCGCCGTCGAGCAGGTTCTGCAGACCGGCCACGGCCCGCCGGCACGCCCCCAGCCAATCTGCGTCCAATGCCGTTCCAGTCAGAGCCATCCCCGACCTATGCTGTCAGACGGTGACCGAGGACTCCGCAAGCACCGCCACGACGGCAATGCCGGACCTGCTGTCGCCGGGCGCCGGAGCGGACCGCGTCCTGGATCGGCTGCTACCCGCCCAGCGCGAGGCGGTGACCCACCGCCGGCCCCGCGTGCTCGTCCTCGGGCCGGCCGGCAGCGGCAAGACGCGTGTGATCGAAGCGCGCTTCAGATGGCTGGTCGAGGAGGGGTCGGCACCGGAGCGAATCGGGGTGCTGGTGCCGACCGCCGCCCGCGCGGCCGCGCTTCAGGCGCGCCTCGAGGAGGCGCTGCTGATCGGCTATGAGCAGCTCTTCATCCTCACCCCGCCCCAGCTGGCGGCGCTGATCCTCCGCCGGGCCGGCGCGGGAGCCGACCCGCTGGCGTCGGTACTGACCGCGGGCGACCGCCTGGCCATGCTGGTGGAGCGAATCGACGAGCTGTCGCTGCGCCACCACGACTTCGGCGGTCGGCCGAACACCCTTCTGGGTGGGTTCGTCCGCAAGATCGACCGGCTCAAGGCGGAGCTCGTCGAGCCCGACGAGTACTCGCGCTGGGCCGCCTCGCTGCAGGGCGTCGGCGAGTCCTCCGTGGCGGCGCTCGAACTTGAGTTCGCCGAGGTCTACCGCAACCACGAGCGGATGCTGGCCGAGACCGGGGCGCGCGACGGCGGCGACCTGATCGCTGACGCCCTGTCGCTGGCGCGCAAGCAGCCGGGCACCGCTCGGCAGTTCACGCACCTGCTGCTCGACGACGCCCAGGAGCTCGATCTGGCTCCGGCGATGCTGTCCGGTGCGCTCGACGTCACGGACGTCACCGTGGCCGGCGACCCGCGGGCGGCACTGAGGCGCTTTCGCGCGGCCGGTGTGGCGCGCATGCAGGGTTTCGACACGGCGGATACGCATCGGATCGAGCTCGGGCGCAGCCTGCGCTGCCCGGAGCGGGTGTGGCGCGCGGCGGGAGCCTCGCTGGGGATCCCCACGCCGGCACCGTTGAGCTCCCCGGCGGGCGATGGCGGGAGCCCCGCCGTCCCCGCCGCGACCCCCGCCCTCGTCCCCGCCACGACCCCCGCCCCCGACGGTGAGGTGCAGTTCTGGCGCTGCGCCAACGACCGTTCCCAGGCCCAGTCGGTGGCACTTGACATCGAGCGTCTCCTGGCGCGCGAGTCCGTCCCGGCCGGGCGGATCGCCGTGCTGGTGCCCGAGATCACCCACGAAGGGCAGGCGGTCGCCGTCGCGCTGGAGGAGCGCGCCATCGCGCATCGCATGGTGGGCGACGCGGCGTTCTTTCAGCGGGCGGAGATCCGTGATCTGCTGGCGTGGCTGCGCCTCCTGGCCGATCCCACGGACGCCGGAGCGGTGGTCCGCGCGCTGGCCCGACCGCCCATCGAGCTGCGCTCGGTGGATATCGCCCGCTGCACCCAGATCGCCCGCCGGCGCAAGCTCGACATGGTCGCGGCGCTGGCGGCGGCGACCGAGTCGCCGCAGGTGCCCCCGGAGGCGAGGGAGCGGATCTGGGTGTTCCTCAAGCTCTACAAGGCATGCATGGGAGCGCTGGACACCGGCCGGCCCGATCTCTATGTGCATCGCCTGATCGATCGGCTGGGGCTGCGCCGCCAGCAGCTATTCGCCGCCCAGGCCGACGTGGTGGAGCGGCTGCGTGCCCTGGCGGGCTTCGGTGAGCTGGCCGCCGCCTACGTGCGACGGGCGCCCCAGGCGACCCCGCGGGAGTTCGCGCGCTCGATCGCCGCCGTGGCCGATTTCGGGCTGCGTGACGAAGAGGAGCCCGACCTGACCGGAGGCGCCGCCGTGCAGGTGCTGACCCTGCAGGCGGCCGGGGGCCTGGAGGCCGACTACGTGTACGTGGTCGGACTGCACGCCGGACTCACCGTCCCGCCGCCGGAGCCGATCGCCGACGCGCTGCTGCACGAGGAGCTGCCCGCCGACGACGAGGCGAACCGCCGCGTCGCGCACGGCCAGTCGCTCTACGTGGCATGCAGCCGCGCGAAACGGCGACTCGTGCTCTCCTACCCCCGGGCCGATGACCGGGGCACCGAGCTCGGTCCGGCGCCGCTGCTGGAATCCGTGCGCGGCGCCCTGGCGGGAGTCTGGGAGGAGAAGGAGGAAGAGCTGTTCGGTCCCGCCGAGGCGCTTCACTCGACCTACCGGTTGCTCCGTGATGAGCTGCTGGCGGGGACCATGCGGGCCGGTGGCAGGCTCGGCGAGCTGCGCTTCGACACCGACCTCGACGTCTCTCACGCGGTGGTTCGCTACCTCGAGACGCTCAAGGTGGCGGCGTTGATCGCCCGGCCCGACGGGCAGAGCGTGGCCGAGTCGCTGCGCGACGTCAACTCACGGATCCTCCAGGCGGTCACCGCCGAACAGCGGGAGATCTTCACCTCTTCGGCGCTCGACGACTATCTGCTCGATGCCGAGCGCGACGCCCGCCGCCGGGCCCAGGCGCTGGTCGCGCGCGACGAGCCGTCGCTGGAGCCCTTCCTGCCCCGGCGCGGCGACGGCGTGGTCCTGTCGGCCTCCGACATCGACACCTATCGGACCTGTCCGCTGAAGTACAAGTTCGCCCGCGTGTTCCGGATCCCCCAGGAGCCGACCCTGCACCAGCGCTTCGGCATCCTCGTGCACCAGGTGCTGGAGCGCTTCCACGCCCAGGAGGTGGCGACGCTTCCGGAGCTGCTCGGCCTGCTCGAGGCGGGTTGGCGCCGCGGTGGCTTTGGTGACTCAATGCAGGAGCGCCAGTTGCGCGGCAAGGCGAGCTCGTCGCTGACGCGCTACCACGAGCGTTTCCAGTCCGAGGACGGGCAGCCGATGTGGTTCGAGCGCCAGTTCACGTTCAAGCTCGGGCGCCACCTCTTGCGTGGGCGGGTCGACCGGGTCGACCTCCTGCCCGACGGTCAGTACGAGCTGATCGATTACAAGACGGGCCGGCCGAAGAGCCCTGAGCAGCTCGCCGACGACGTGCAGCTGTCGCTGTACGCGGTCGGAGCGCGCGAGGCGTGGCGGCTTGACGCCTCCCGCCAGGCCTACTACTACCTCCTCGACGATCAGAAGGTGGCGGTGCCGCGGGACGACCGGGACCGTGGCGACTGGGTCTGCGAGGTGGCCACCGAGGTGGCCGAGGGCATTCAATCGCAGGGCTTTGAGCCGACGCCGTCCTTCGCCGCCTGCTCGATCTGCGATTACCGCCTGGTGTGCCCCGCCGCTGAGCGCTAGCCCGATTCCGGGCCGTCGCCGCGCTGGCGCAGAAACCGCTGCAGGTCCCGCGCGATCGTCTCCCCCGACGGCAGCGAACCGGGCTCGTCGCCGGCCTCGCTGCCGGTCGCCTGTTCGAGCCGCTCCACGAACGCCTGGACATCCGGGTCGCTCTGCACGGCCACGTTGACCTGGCGCTCGTAATCCGCCGAGGCGGATTCGAGCTCAGAGCCGTCCACCGCGACGCCGACCAGGCCCTCGAGCTTGCGCACCAGGGCGAGCGCCGCCTTCGGGTTCGGGGTCGCCGCGATGTAGTGCGGTACCGCCGCCCACAGGCTCGCCGAGGGCAGGCCGGCCTGCTGGCAGGCGGCGTGGAGGATTCCCACGATCCCGGTGGGCCCCTCATAGGAGGAGGGCGCCAGGCCGAGCCGGGCGACCAGGGCGGGGTCAGAAGTGAGGCCGGTGACCGAGACCGGGCGGGTGTGGGGAACGTCCGCCAGCAACGCGCCGAGGGTCACGACCAGCTGCGTCCCCAGCGCCTCGGCCAACTCGATCACCAGGTTGCTGAACGTCCGCCAGCGGAACGACGGCTCGGTCCCCGACAGGAGAATCAGGTCCCGCGGCGCCCTCGGCACGCGGGCCGCAAACAGCTCAACCGCGGGCCAGACGATCTCCCGGGCCTGCCCGTCGGCCATCTTCACGCGGGGGCGGGTGGCCTGGAAGTCGTAGAACTCCTCGGGGTCGATCGTCGCGAAGCGCTCGGCGCCGAGGGCCGACCCGACGAACTGAATCGCGCTCGACGCGGCGTCGGCGGCGTCGTTCCATCCCTTGAAGGCGCACACCAGAGCGGGGGCGCGAAGACCGTCGGGACGATGCTCCCATTGCAACGGCTGCATCCGACTCACCGTACATCATGCAACCATGGCGTCAGGCGATTGCACCATGGTCGCAGTCAGCGGTCTGCGGCCCGGACAGGAGGTCCGGGGCGTGTTCGCCTGCACCCGCAAGGACCGGTTGATGACCCGTAGCGGGAGCCCGTACCTGGCCCTGGAGCTTCGTGACCGCACCGGCGCCGTACCCGCCCGCGCGTTTCAGAACGCCGACGCGCTGGCGGGGCGGTTCGAGCGCGGCGACGTCGTGACCGTCACCGGCCTGGTGGAGCGCTTCCGAGACGAACTGGTGGTCGAGGTCAGCGACATCACGCGAGTACGGGACTCGGAGGCGATCGATCCGGCTCGCTTCCTGCCGTCCGCCTACCGCGACGTGGCCGAGCTCGACGGCTTCCTGGAGCACCTCGCCGGCGAGGTCTACGACCCCGGCTACCGTGGCCTGCTCCAGCGTCTGCTCGCCGATGAGCCGCTGCGGGCTCAGTGGCGGCGAGCGCCGTGCTCGCGGGCCGGGCACCACGCCTACCTGGGCGGCCTGCTCGAGCACACCGTCGCCGTGGCGACGCTGGCCCAGGAGACATGCCAGCTGCACCCGCGGCTGAACTCAGACCTGCTGCTGACCGCGGCGATCACCCACGATCTCGGCCGCACCCGTGAGTTCACCTACGGAGCCGAGCTCGGTCTCACCGACGAGGGCCGCCTGCTCGGTCACGTCGCGATCGGCCACCGGATGCTCGCCGATCGCTCGGCGGAGCTCGAGCGAGGAGCGCCGGCTCGCGCTGCTTCACTGCGTGCTGTGCCACCACGGGCCCGGCTCGGCGCCGGGCGGACGGTTCGGCTCGCCCGAGGCGCTGGCGCTGTACCGCCTCAACGCGCTCGACGCCAGCGTCAAGGGCGCGCTCGAACACGGACTGAGCGATTAGGGCGGCGCGCCGTGGATGCGTAGGATCCGCGGCGGCGCGGCAGGGGCCTGGTGGCCCATCCGGTCTTCAAAACCGGCAGGGCCGGGCAGCCCCCGGCTTGGAAGGTTCGATTCCTTCGCCGCGTCGTGGCCGCGAAACGGGCCGGCGGCCCGGCGCTACTGGGCTCTGAGTTGGTTGAGGAGGTGCAGTAGCGAGCCGCGTATGGCCTCGAGCTCCGCGGGACTGGTCAGCTGGGCCCAGCGCTTCTCTACTCGCTCCGCTGTCGCGTGCGTGACGGGCTTGACGGACTCGCCCCGCTCGGTGAGGAACACCAGCCGCGAGCGACGGTCGCGGGGGTTGGGTCGCCGTTCCACGTAGCCCATCTGCTCGAGCTGCTCGATCGCTTGCGCCATCGTCTGCTTGCGCACGCCGGCAAGCCTGGCGAGCTCTGACACGGTGACGCCCTCGGGTCCCACGAACGGGAACACGTTCGCGTGTGCGGGGCCGAGGTCGCCGAACCCGGCGTCGCGAAGCGCCGCATGGATGTCCTCGGAATAGTGCTGGTAGAGCAGTCGCAACAGGAGGCCTACCAGCGGCTGGGTGGGGAAGTTTTGCTCCATGGTATAGACAGGCACCTGTCTAGTTGCTAGACTGGACAGGAACCTGTCGATCCTACTGAATTGGAGCATGACGTGACCACGACGCCCGCCCTCTATGGCCGCTTCGGCTACACCCTCGCGTTCGCCGAGCGCACGCTTACGGCCCAGCTACGCCAGCATCTCGCCCAGCGCGATGTCAAACCCGAGAGCTGGTACGCGCTACGGCTGATCGCCGCGGAAGGACCCGGGCTGCCCCGTGAGGCCCTGAGCCACGAGCTCGAGGGCTCGCGCGACTTGAACGCCGAGTCGACGCGCGAGCTGCTCGCTCGGCTCGAGGCCCAGGGGCTGATCCACGGCGGCGTGCAGCTCGATCTGACGCCCGAGGGCGACGCCCTCTACCGCAGCCTGCGCGATTACATCGCCGTTCCCGCCGCCGAGTTGCTCAGCCAGTTCGACGCGGCGGACGTCGAAACGACGGTGCGAACGCTGCAGGCCATCGCCGAGCGAGCGCAGGCGGAGCTCGTCGTGGCGAACTAGATCGCCGCGGGCTCGCTGTTGTCCAAACCGGCCCACTGAAACATCACCGAATTGGCTCTTAACACCAGGCCGCCGGGAGCCTAATTTCACGGCTCCACCCACCACGAGCAAAGGACCATCAGATGCCAACCAAGCTGTTTGTCAATCTCCCTGTCGACGATCTCGAGCGCTCGCAGGAATTCTTCTCCGCCCTCGGCTTCGACTTCTTCGGTGTCGTCGAAGGCATGGCCTCGGTCATCATCAGCGAGCACACCCAGGTGATGCTGCTGACGAGCCCGGTGTTCGGCGGTTACGCCAGCCGGCCTGTCGCCGCCGCCACCGAGGCCACCGAGGTGATCTTGGTGCTGGGCGTCGAGGATCGCTCGAGCGTTGACCGCCTGGTCGACACGGCGCTGGCCGGCGGAGCCACCGCCGCGGGCTCACCACAAGATGCCGATGGCCGGTACCAGCGTGGGTTCTTTGACCTCGACGGTCACCACTGGGAAGCGCTGAGTGTGGCTTGATGAACCGGCCCGAAGACGGCGACCCCGTCGCATGGGCGTCCGGTACGAGAGCGGCGCTGGCGCTGTTGGCGTTCGCGATGTTGATCGTGTCGCTGGATCAATACATAGTGGTGGTCGCGCTGCCCAAAATCGCTCGCGGCCTCGGCTTCTCCGCGCAGACGCTGCAGGTGGTGATCAGCGCGTACGCGGTGACCTCAGCCGGCTTCTTGCTGCTGGGGGGCAGGGCGGCTGACGTGCTGGGACGACGCCGGGTGCTGGTGGCGGGGCTGGGGTTGTATGCCGGCGCGTCGCTGATCGGCGGCCTTGCCCCAAGCCCGGCGGTGTTGCTCGCTGCTCGGGCGCTGCAGGGTCTCGGCGGCGCGCTGGTGTTCCCGGCGACGTTGTCGCTCGTGAACACGTTGTTCGCGGAGGGCCGCGAGCGCAATCGTGCGGTGGCGATCTGGGGCGGCGCGGGCGCGGCCGGACTGGTGATCGGAGTGTTGCTCGGTGGAGTGCTCACCGCAGCGCTCGGGTGGGAGGCTGTGTTCTTCGTCAACGTGCCGCTCGCCGGGGCGGCAGCGATCCTCGCATTCGCCTTGATCCCCGCCGATCCGATCATCGTGCGCGGCCGTCGCTTCGACTTGCCCGGGGCATTGAGCGTGACGATAGGAGTCACCCTGGTCGTATTCGCCCTGGTACAGGGACCGAGACTAGGGTGGGGTTCCGCCGCGGTGCTGGTCGCCGGGACGGGTGGTGCACTCCTGCTCGCCGCGTTCGCGCTGATCGAGCGCACGAGTCCCGATCCGCTGCTGCCACCGCGGCTGCTCGCCAATCGCAACCTCGCTACCGCGGCCGCGATCGCCTTCTTGTTCTGGGCCACGTTCGGTTCGGTGCTCTACTTCCTGACCCTCTATTTCCAGGACGTGCACGGCTATGGCGCTCTGCAGACTGGACTGGCGTTCCTGCTGCCCACGACCGTCGTCGTGACCGGCTCCACGCTCGCCGGCGGGCTGGTGACGCGTTGCGGCCTCAAGCCGACGCTCCTCGCCGCCCTGGCAAGCGGAGCGCTCGGCGCGGCCGTGCTCGGCCTGGCGATGTCGCCCACCGGTTCATACCCCGCTTTGGTACCGGGCCTGATCCTGCTCAGCATGGGCGATGGCGTGACCTTCACCACGATGTTCATCGCAGCGGGGATCGGCGTCAGCGACCATGAGCAGGGCGTCGCCTCGAGCGTCGCATCGACGTCCACCTCGATCGGCGCCGCGGTCGGTCTCGCCCTCCTGGTCCTGGTCGCCAACGCCGGAACCGGCGGCCGCGAAGGCCACGCGCAGCACGTCGCGATCGCCGACGGGCTCCGCTCTGCCGTGCTTCTCGTTGCGGGCGGAATCGCTGCGACCGCGCTCGTGGCTCTCAACCTGCGGCCCGCGCCGGCGTCAACCGTCGGGCCGCCGTGCCCGCGTGCACTGACATCAGCACGACCACGCCGCTGAAAAGATGGAACTCGGTCGGCCCGCACACGTAGAGCAGGCCGCCGGTGCGCTCCTCTCCGGGGGTCGTGCGTGCTCCAGCCGGAATGTCCCGACCAGCGCGCCTGGTGGCAGCGGTCACAGGATCACCAGACTTCTTGTCGGCGCGACCCGGAAGGCGCACCATGTGGACCATGAGCAAAACATCATCTCTGGGCGGCAAGCCCATCAACCGCGTCGGCTTCGGCGCGATGCAGCTCGCAGGGCCCGGCGTGTTCGGCGCCCCGAGCAATCCCGAACGTGCCCGCGCGGTCCTACGCCGCGCGGTCGAGCTCGGTGTCGACCACATCGACACCTCCCAGTTCTATGGCCCAAACGTAGTCAACGAGCTGATCCGTGAGGCGCTGCACCCGTATCCGGAGAACCTGAAGCTCGTCACCAAGGTCGGTGCCCGCCGTGACGAGGCGGGCGGCTGGCTGCCGGCGCAGTCGCCGGCCGAGCTGCGTGTCGGCGTAGAGGACAACCTGCGCACACTGCAGCTCGAGCGGATCGATCTCGTCAACCTGCGCCTGTTCGACGAGAACGACTCCGAGGGTCGGCTGGCCGAGCAGCTGGGTGCGCTGGAGGATCTCCGCCAGGAGGGGAAGCTCGACCTGATCGGAGTCTCCAACGCCTCCGCCGATGCCGTCCGCCGGGCGCTCGAGCTCGTCGACATCGCGTGCGTACAGAACGCCTACAGCCTCGTCAACCGCGCTGGAGAAGATGGGCTGGCGCTGTGCGAGGAGCGCGCGCTTGCTTTCGTGCCGTTCTTCCCGCTGGGCTCGGCATTCGCTGGCGGTCCCCGGCAGCTGGCGGCCGATCCGGCGATCGCCGAGGTGGCGGAACGCAAGGGAGCCACCCCCTCCCAGATCGCGTTGGCGTGGCTGCTGCACCACTCCGAACGGATCCTGCTGATCCCCGGCACGAGCTCGGTGAAGCACCTCGAGGAGAACATCGCCGCCGGTGACATCGATCTCGATGAGCAGGACATGCAACGGCTCGAAGATGCCACCCAGCTCGGCAGCCCGATGGCCGCCGCAGAGTGACGTTGACCTCGTGCTCACCCCACACACCGATTTTGCCTCGGGGCATCGGTCTAGAGCGGCGGGACCTGGTTATCGACCTGCCGTCCGCGGTACAGGTGGTTGTGATCTTGACAGGCGGCCGGAAAGGTGAACTCAACGCTGTCGCGGCGCACGCCGTTGTAGCTGGCGAACAGGGTCACGCGGCCAGGGGTGCCCGCCTTGCACTGCGGGTCGGTGCTGCTTTGCACGCGGACGATGATCTTCATGATGTTCCCGGGCACGCCCCACTTCATCGCGTGGTGGGAGTGGTAGACCAGGTGGTGCTTGACCGTCATGATGATCAGGCGGTCGGGCTGGTTGAGGACACGGTCGACCTGGCAGAGGATCCCGGAGACCGTGTTGGCGGCCAGGTTGATGTCACCGTGGCCGCGGGCGTAGCTGCCGGTTGCGGCCGTGATCGGCGCGCCCGTGTGAAAGCCCCAGGGCGGAATCCCACCAACGGTCGGGACCGCGGTGCAGTATTGAACCGAGGATGCGGTGGCGGAGCCCGCCATGCCGGCTAGCGCGAGCAGCGGCGTCAGCACCAAAGCTGCGAGCCCCGTGCGCCGCGGGATCTGCTTGCCTCGCCTCCCGAGGCTGGCTCCAGGCCTTGTCTTCATGCCTGATTTGTCGGCCTTGGCGCCAAAGGCCTCAACCCCCCGGGCTCGTTCTCAACGGGCGTTGGAGGCCGGGCGGCATCGTGGCCGGACGGCGCCGCGTAGGCTTGTGGCCATGACCGGGGAATCGGTTACGAGCGATCCGCCGGCGATCGACGGTGTTCGCCGGTCGTTCGTTTCCGCGCGCGGGGTTCGCTTTCACGTGACCGAATCCGGCACTGGGACGCCAGTGCTCGTCCTGCACGGCTGGCCCGAGCATCACTACTGCTATCGGGACCTGCTCGCTGACCCCCCGCCGGGCCTGAGGATCATCGCCCCGGACCTCCCTGGCTATGGCTGGTCGGGGGCGGCCCCGCATCAGTGGGCCAAGCAGGACGTGGCTGATGACCTGCTGGCGTTGCTCGACGCGCTCGGCCTGGAGCGCGTCCTGCTGGTGGGCCATGACTGGGGGGCCTTCATCGGCTACCTGCTCGTCCTGGGGGCGCCGCGGCGCTTCGGTGGTCTGCTGGCGCTCAACATCGCGCATCCCTGGAACCCGCCTCGGACGCTGCTGGCGCACATGTGGCGCCTCGGTCACATGCCCCTGATGGCAGCTGCCGGGCGTCCGCTGGTGCAGCGCACCCGAGTGTTGGAACAGGTGATCTTCCGCCTGGGAGTGGGAGAGGCTGACGCGATCAGCGCGCGGGACATCCGCTGCTACGCCGAACGGTTTCGTGATCCGGTCTGTGCTCAGGCCACCACTGACACCTACCGAACCTTCCTGACGCGTGAGCTACCGGCCGCCGCTCGCCATCCCGAGCGCCGCCGAGCGACAGTGCCGATCAGAGCTCTTCACGGAAGCGCTGACTTCGCGATTCACCCTGCGCTGGTCTCGGCAGATACCGTCATCGCCGATGACTATGCGGTCGAACTGCTCGCCGGGTGCGGGCATTTCGGTCCCGAGGAGCGACCGGATCAGGTTCGCTCGCGTTTGGTGACGCTGGCGGAGCAGAACCCAATCTGAGCCGCGGATCCCGGCAAGCGCCGGCTGATCCTGCCGGTCGGTTGCGAGACTGTGGCCGTGCTGCTTCCCCCTCCCAGAGCACAGCGGGTGGCTCGGCTGTTGCCGGGGCTGGTCCTCTATGGGGTCAGCGATGGGATGATCCTGCTCGCGGGGTTGGGGGTCGATCCTTGGGATGTCTTTCACCAAGGGTTGTCCCGGCGGCTGGGACTCGGGGTGGGAACCTGGGCTGTGATTGTCGGCCTGATCGTGCTGGCGTTGTGGATCCCGCTGCGACAGAGGCCCGGTATCGGCACGGTCTGCAATGTCGTCGTTGTCGGCGTGGTGATCGACGTCGTACTGGCCCTGTTCGCGCCCCCTCATCAGATCGTTGGTCGGTGGGCGCTGCTGCTCGGGGGCGTGGTTCTAAACGCGGTCGCGACGGCGGCGTACATCGGCGCGGGGCTTGGGCCCGGCCCGCGCGACGGACTCATGACCGGCCTCGCCGCTCGCGGGCACTCCGTCCGGATCGTTCGGACGGCGATCGAGCTGACGGTGCTCGCGGTCGGCTGGCTGCTCGGTGGCACCGTCGGCATCGGCACGGTCATCTACGCGCTCTCTATCGGACCGCTCGCCCACTACTTTCTGCCCCGGCTCGACATCGACTCCCGGCCGAGACAGCCGGAGCCGTTCACACGGTCGTCGGACGATCGACCCGTGGGCGAGTTCGCGCCGGGCGCCAGCTCCGAAGGGTCATGAACGGCCCGGCACCTGCATCGGTCCAGCGTGGGCGATGTTGTCCGCTATGCGGAGTTTTCCTACCAACCATCTCTCACCGGCGCGCAGCGCTGACCCCGCCTCCCAGCTCGTCCTCGATGTACACGCGGACGATCTCATCGAAGTCTGTCTCGGCCCGGAATCCCAGCGCACACGCTCGACGGGCATCAAACGAGCGTGGCCAGCCGGCAACCATGCGCGCGATGGCCGCGTCGGGTTCGCTCCTGATCAGCGACACGGCATCCTCACCCGCGGCGCGGCGCAATGCGTCGATCTCCATTGCGACGGTCGCGGAGACACCAGGCATGGTCACGCAGCGCTGCTGACCGATGACACGGCTTTCCAGGGTCGCGGCGTGGAGGAGAAAGTCAACCGCCGCGCGCGGAGACGCAAACCAGTGACGTACCTCCCGGGACACCGGAAGCACAGCGGTCCTGCCATTCAGGGGCTCACGAATGATGCTCGAGAAGAACCCAGAGGCCGCCAGGTTGGGCTCGCCCGGCCGTACACAGATCGTCGGCAGCCGAATGCCTATGCCATCGAGGAGCCCGCGGCGTGTGTAGTCGGAGAGGAGCAGCTCGGCGATGGCCTTCTGCGTCCCGTAGCTCGTAGCGGGCGTCGTGGCGTGCGCGTCGCCGATCACGTCTGGAAACGGCGGCCCGAACACCGCGATCGACGAACAGAAAACGAGACGGGGCCGATAGGTGCCGGCGCGACGAGCGTGCAGCGTCGAACAGCCCGCGGGTCGCGTCGAGATTCACGCGATAGCCCTTCTCGAAGTCGGCTTCCGCCTCTCCCGAGACGACCGCTGCCAGGTCGAATATGACATCGGGGCGGCGCGACAGCAAATCCTCACTGACTCCCGGCTCGGCGATATCGGCCACGAGCGCTTCAACGCCGATCTCGCCGGCGTGGACGGACTGAACCGGTACGACATCGACCAGGAACATGTGCGAGATGGGCTCAGCTCCCAGACGGCCATCACCTGCCAGTCGCTCAATCAGCTTTCGACCCAGCATCCCCGCGGCGCCGATTATCAGCACCTTCATCAAATCACCATCAGCCGGAGCTCGGGCTGGGCGTTGAGGTGGGCTTTGACGGGCCTGGTGGGCTGCTACCGGACATGTGCGCCCAGAGGTTGTCAAGCATCGTGGAGACGTCCGAGTGGGCGGCGGCACCGCCGAAGTTGATCGTCCCGGCGTCGAATACCTCCGCGCCGGCGGCGGTCCGGTAGTAGGTCATTTCCGCCGTTTCGCCCGGGAAGATGTTGGGGATCGTGGCCACCACCGCGGTGCCAGGTGGTGAGGCCGACGTTTTCGCATCGATCTCGGTGCCGTAGTAACCGGGGATCAGGCTGCCGTTCTTCAGTCCGGTTCCGGCGAACAGCCACGGGACCCGGCGAGCGCCGACGACACGGTAGCGCTGGTTGGGATAGATGCCGCGATTCCAGTCGAGGTATTGCGCTCCGAGCAGTGCTGCTTCGGGCCGGCCGAGGTCCCGGAAGCGGCCGATCAAGGTCATCGAGTTGCCGCTGATGACGACCTCGCGAAAGAAGTCGTTGGCGGAGAGAAACGCGAGGTGGCCGCCGAGAGCTCGGTACCGCTGGATGATGTCGAACATGTGGCTGGTGACATACTCGCCGTGGCCTTCGAACACCACCATGCGGTAGTGGTGACGGAGTTCGTTCCCGGTGCTGATTCCGTTGAGAGTCCCGTCGCCCAGGACGTCGACGCGCAGGCTGTTACGCCCAAGCCATTGGAAGAAGCCTCGGTCGTACTGGCCGAAGTTGTAGGGAACGCCGCCGTCGAGGAACGGTCGTGTGAGATCGACCGTTTTGACGCAGCTGCACGCATACCATGTACCGCCTCCGCGGCGGTTGTACGCCTGCCAGGTGTAGGTCGGGACGATCACCGCGACCGACGTGTGGCCGAGGTGGGCCGGACGGACGACAACCGGGGCGACGACCTGCCCGACCGCGCTTCTGACCCTGACGAAGTAGACCCCGCTGGCCCACCAGCCGATCCGGATGGCGAGCGTACCGGCTCCCGGGTGCCACGCCACGGTTCGCGCCGGTCCAACCGCCGGGTCGTTGGCGATCGGCGCGTGCGGGTCGTCAGACTTCGAAAACGCGGCGATCGGCTGCACGGTGAGTCGGGTCGCGTCCGCCGTTACGCGCAGGCGGGCCACCTGCCCGGGCGCGTAGCTGGGCCGGACAAATAGTGCAGTCATCTCGAGCGCGAGAGGGGGCGCTGGCATGCGCTCCACGGCGCGCGCTTCGGACGGGCTTCTGACCGACCCTCCCCACAGTAGGAAGGCGATGCCAAGCAGCACGCCGACGCTTCGGGGATGTCGGCGCGGCACGACCTATCAGTTGATCTCGGCGGCGAAGTCCCAGGCCACGATCGGCTTGGATCCAATCGGCGCCCAGACGATCCTGCCGCCGCCAACCGGGAGGACCGCCTCGATGGTCAGGGTGACGGGATGGCCCGGGGTGACATGCGTGGGCATCGGTCCTCCGTGCGCAGCGGACACCTGCGGTTGATGAAGCCGGCCGTGCTGGTCAACGATCGTGAATGCCGCGGGGCGGAGCGGAAGCGTTCCGGATCGAGCGCTGAGCGTGATCGTGAACGTCCCGGGTGTGGTCGTAGCGGCGGCGGACAGGCTCGGCGCAATGGCAGGACCGACGGCCGTCGCGAGCCCGCGCCCATGGGGAAGCGCAATTGCCACCGTGTCACCCTGGACGGCGAGCCCGGGGTGCGCGGCGCTGGCCCGGGCGATCCCACCGACGTCAAGATGGCCACGCGAGCGTCTCGTCTGGCCGCGGGGGTTGTTGAACACCTCTGATCCGAACGGAGCGAGGCCAGGCTGGGCGGCGTAGCCGAGGTGCCCGTCGCGATCCAGACCGCGGGAGACTCTCGCGACGCCGAACAGGTCCTCCATCGTGCGCAGCCAGCTGTAGTGGTTATAGAAGCGTCTGCTGACGGTTCCGGGCTTGATATAGGGGCTGATCAGGACGCTGCCGGCATCGCCGCCGCCGGTGGTCGGAGCGACCGCGTTGAACAATGGATCGGTCGCGGAGGTGCGCGGGCCCAAAGTTATCCCGCTCACCGAAGTGGTGGTCAGCAGCGGTCGGCTGAAGGCATCGACGAGCGCGAATGAGCCGGCGACGACAAAACCGCCGTTCTGGTTCGAGGCCATTGCCATCACCGGCGTGTTGCTCACCCGGCCGACGAACGCACCGGGCGGAACACCGGCCCCGGTCACCGATCGCCCCGAGTCGGTGATGACGATCGAGTTGTCGGAGATCATCGAGCTTCCCTGCGCTGCGGTCGCACCGGGATCGGTGCGCGGCCCCGGGACATTCATGCCACCACCGAGGAGGCAAGTTCCCGTCGGCTTCGGCGGCACGCTCTGAGCGACGCAGTTGCTCGGCCGGTCGATGAAGGCATTGTCGCCCGGGCCTGGATAAAGCTCCTGCCCCAGCGCGTTTCTGGCCAGTGGCGTGTTCGGCCCGGTGGGTTCGAAGTGGACCGCACGGCCAAAGAGGGTCTCCCCGGCCGAGTCGTTCGCGATCGATGTGGCGGCATCCGGCGCCACGATCCTGGAGTTCGCAAAGCTGTTGCCGGTATAGGTGAACGGTGGGAACGCCTCGTCGAAGGTGATGTCGATCAGACCGCCGTCGCGGAACGCGGGAGACCGTTCAATCGCGGGCACGACCTGTCTGAGGAACAGGTCGGCGGCGTACAGACCCCCCGTATAGTTGCGAGGCGCCTTGGGGCGTCCCGGGCGCGAGAAGCCTCCGGAAAGGTTGTTTCCGTGACAGACCGCGTCGTGCCCGTCACTGCACATGTTCGGCGTGATCCAACTGAACGCCGGCGTGTTCGCCTTGCGCCTGAGATCGTGAAAGAGGCCGCGGCTGGGATCGAACAGGCTGGCGATGTGAGCACGATTGCACCGGCCCGAGCGCACCAGCGACGTAAACCACGCAAACGGAAAGTGCTTGGGCAGGTACTGATCGGTCGCGGTCGCCGTGCTCGGGTTGGGCTGTGCGGTGCTTCCGGTCGGTCCGGGGGAGGTATATGGAGCCCCGCAAAACCGGATGCCGGCCGAGTGCCTCGGTGGGGCTGGGTCCGGGTATCCCAGGTCCTGGGCGTATCCCTTCCAGCTCACGTGGGCGGCGTCGAGCTGGTCAAAGAGCGTCTTCACGCTCGACGGGTAGACGCATCCATTCGAACCGGCGGCCGCGTTGGCACCCTGGGCTGAAGTCATCTGGCCATAGTTGGGGTTGCGTCGCAGCGAGCCTGAGGTATCGACGTGGCCCGAGAAGTGGTCGAAGTAGGGGCAGTCGACCTGGGTGTCGGCTTGTGTGGCCTGCCCACTGACGAGTGAGATGTAGTTGTCGAAACTGAAGTGTCCGGTCCCAAAGTAGTTCTTGAGCAGCACGCCCTGTGAGGGCAGCGTCCGCCACAGATACGTGTTCCGATTCAGGCCGGTAAACGTGGCGTCGTAGGACTTGTTCTCGAGGATGATCAGCCAAACGTGCTTGATCTTCCCGGGCTGGATGCCGAGACCGTCGGCACGGACCGAGAGCGCCTGTCGGGTGCGCGCCGCGGCCGGCGGAGGTCCCGCGAACACGATCCAGAAACACACCACCCCCACCAGCAGCACCGCGAGCGTCAACCTACTCCAGCATCTCCCATTGCCGCTGGCCATAGCGTTCCGCCATGCCCTCGCTGCTAGCGGCTCGCTCTCGATCCGCGGCGGATGGCAAACAGAGGGGCTCCGCATGCGGGGCAGTAGCCCTGCCAACCGGGGCGACCGTTGGGCAGGGTGATCTCGCGCGCATCAGCGATCGTGACCTTCTCGCCACAGACGCATCGGCCCTGCGGTCCCGGATCCTCCACGGGGGGGTTTGACCCGGCCATCCGAGCAGCATATTCGTTGTGGCGGGACGTTCACCCGGCGGGGGTAGAGCTCACCGCCGAACCACACCGGGTGAGCGTCACGCGCGTATTGAGTGTTCTCTCGGCCCGACACTTCGCCGGGCGCCACCCTGACCGTCCCGCGGTGCGATCGTCGCGGCGCCGGTCGCTGCCTGAGGTGCGCTATCCCGCCGCAACGGGAACCGCCGCTGGGTTCTCGCTGCGGGCCGCCACCGAATGTTCGCGGCTGTCACGCGAGGAGATCAGAAGCGCGGCCAGGATCGCTCCGGCGACGGCGAAACCGGCGCCTACCAGGAAGGCCTGATCGAACCCCTTGGTCAAAGCGACCGAGGCGTTATGAACGCCGGAGTGGAACAGGCTCTGGGTATGGCTGTTGGCGATCGTGGCGAGGATCGCGAGTCCGAGCGCCCCGCCCACCTGCTGGGAGGTGTTGATCAGGCCTGAGGCGAGCCCTGCCTCCTGCGGCTCGGTCCCGGTGACCGCGGCAATCGTCACCGGCACAAACGCCAGCCCGAGGCCAACCGCGGCCAGTATCGATGGCCCGAGCACATCAGCGGCGAAGGAGCCACCGGTACCCGGCACCTGCGAGAACCAGAGCAGACCAGCGGCGATCAGCAGCAATCCGGCGATCAACGGCGGCTTGAACCCGAAACGGGTTACCAGCTGCGAGGCGGCGCCGGCGGAAAGGATGATTCCGACCGCCAGCGGCAGGTAGGAGACCCCGGTCTTGATCGGCGAGTAGTGCAACACGTTCTGGAGGTACAGGGAGATGAAGAAGAACATCGAGAACAGCGACATGCCGATCAGCAGCCCGACGATGTTGGCTCCGCGCAGCGTCCGCAGGCGGAAGATCGAGAAGGGCATCAGCGGGTGGCGCTGGCGCCGCTCGATGATCAGGAACGCGACCAGCAGGACCATCGCGCCGGCGATCTTGAGCAGTGTGGTCGAGGATCCCCAGCCGGCGTTGACGGCGTCGACGATCGCATAGACGAGCAGCGAGAGGCCCGCGGTTACGGTGACCGCGCCCGGTAGATCGAGGTTGGTGGCGCCGTCCTCGGAGCGGCTCTCGCGCAGGACCCGTGGAGCGGATGCCGCCGCAGCGATCCCGATCGGAACGTTGACGAACAGCACCCAGCGCCAGCTCAGGCCGCTGGTGAGAATCCCGCCCAAGAGCACGCCCGCGGCGCCGCCGGCGCCCGCGACCGCCCCCCAGATGCCGAGAGCGCGGTTGCGCTCGGAACCCTCCGCGAAGGTGGTGGTGATGATCGAAAGCGCGGCCGGGGAGACGATCGCCGCTCCGAGGCCCTGTACCGCGCGCGCCGCGAGCAGCCAGCCCTCCGACTGGGCGATACCGCCGGCGAACGACGCGACCGAGAACAACCCCAGACCGAGCATGAACATGCGCCGGCGCCCCAACAGGTCGGCGAGGCGGCCGCCGAGCAGCAGGAAGCCGCCGAAGGTGAGCGTGTACGCGTTCACTACCCAGGAGAGATCCGTGCGCCCGAAGTGGAGGTGGGTTCCGATCGACGGCAGCGCTACGTTCACGATCGAAGCGTCGATTACGATCACGAACTGAGTCATCGCCAGGAGCAGCAACGCGAAGTTCTTGGCGCGAGGGGTGTAGAGCGGGGACGTTGCGGGTGTGCTCAGCGATGTCATGGAAGCTGACCTCCGGTTCCGGTTGCGCGCTGGACTATAGTGAACTAAGATTCCGGTTGTCAAGCCAGGCCGGGTGAAAATGCTGTGGCCAACACCGTGATCGATACTGAGCGCCCCCTGCGCGCCGACGCCCGCCGTAATCGCGAGCGGATCCTCGAGAGCGCGCGAACTGTGTTTGCCAAGTACGGGGCGGAGGCCCAGATCGACGATGTCGCCCGCCAGGCGGGCGTCGGCGTGGGCACCGTCTATCGCCACTTCCCGACCAAGGAAGCGCTGTTGGTGGAGCTCCTGCGTGAGAAGTTCCGGCTGTTCGGCAAGCGAGGCCGGGAGGCGCTCGAGCAGGACGGCGAGCCGTTCGCCCTGTTCGAGGATCTACTGCGTCGCAACGCGGAGACCGCAGCCGGCGACGCTGCCGTCCAGCACGCCCTGGCGGCCGCCGGCGAGCACATCTGGATGCAGGCCGAGGCCGAGCAGCAAGAGCTGATGGCTGTCACCGGAGAGCTGATCGCCCGGGCCCGTAAGGCGGGCACGATCCGCCCGGACATCGATGCGAACGACATCGGGATGCTGATGTGCGGCGTCTGCTCCACGATGGGCGGCAAGCCGGGATTCAACTGGCGTCGACACCTCGAGCTGGTGATCGACATGCTGCGAGCGCGCTGACAGGTGACGAGCGGTCGCTGCATACGTGTCGCGCTGGTCGGCCCAGACGTGAGGCCCTACCCGGCCCCGGACGACGATCGGACTTCGGGCGTTAGGTCGCCGTCGGCCAGCGCCGTCCACTCGCGTTTCTCCGCGCGCCACTCCTCGTCGGTGCGACGCAACTTCCAGTAGCCGCTGGCCGAGATGGATTCGGCCGGCAGGCCGCGTTCGAGCACCAGATGACGACGGATGACGCGGACCGCGGTGGCCTCGCCGTGCAGGAAGGCGTGACCACGCCCTTCGGGCAGCGACAGCTCTCTGACGGCGTCGAGCTGCAGCGTAGGCTCCTCTCCGGGCCCGGCGCTGCGGTGTACCCAGGCGACCTCGAGGTCACCGGGAGAGTGCAGCGGCTGCTCGTGCTCAGGTCCCTCGACTTCGATGACGACGAACACGGGCACTCCCGGCGAGACCCGCGCCAAGGACACCGCGATCGCCGGGAGCACGGAGTCATCACCGACCATGAGGTGCCAATCGGCCTCGGCCGACGGCGTGTAGGCGCCGCCAGGCCCCGTGAGCTCGAGGCTGTCTCCCGCCTGCGCTCGTGCCGCCCATGGGCCGGCGACACCGCGATCGCCGTGGACGACGAAGTCAAGCGTGAGCAGACGGCGCTCGGGATTCCACTCGCGCACCGTGTAGGAGCGCGTCTTGTCTCCGAACCGGCACTTGACGTAGTGGTCGGTGAACTCGCCGGCCCGGAAGCCTTCGAGGTCAGCGCCTCCGACTACGACACGGACCATGCTCGGGGTCAGCCATGAGGCTTGCGTGACTGTGGTGGAAAGGACGCGGCGCTCGGGCATGTGGCTCCTAGGTGTAGGACCCGAGGACGCTACATCACCCGGCCGGGGCGGTTCGCTCGCCGTGGCAGGCGTATGCTCCCCGCCGAGATGGAGTTCTGGCAGCTCGATTCCGAGCAGGTTGAGGCGCATGCGCCGCGCGTGCTGCGCTCCGACCATGACGCCAATCGCATCATCCTGCTCCTCCTCCCGGAAGGCGAGAGCCTGACCGATCACCAGGTTCACGAACACGCGCTGGTACTGGTCCTCGACGGCGAGGTGGTTTTCAGCGCCGGCGCCGACGAGGAGCGCCTCGGCGGGCACGGGCTTGTCCACTTCAAGCCCGCCGAGCGGCATGAGGTCCGCGCGGTCAGCGACTCACGCCTGCTGATCTGTCTGGCGCCGTGGCCGGGGCCTGGCCATCCCAGCCGCCACGACTGACCGCGCCGGTGCCACCTCCTCGCGAGCGATTTACCTACCATTCCCCTCAGCCTCGGGAGATTTGAAGTTGGAATCGCAGAACAGAACCTCTATTCGCGCGACGCTTGACCCAGCCGCGCTCAGAGCCGCGCTCGTACCCACTCGGCCGGTGTTCGGGAATCCGTGGGATTCCACGGCCGACATCTTCGCCTGCTACGTGGCCGTGAGCTGCATCGAGCCACTGCTGCTGTGGCTCGGGGGCAAGCTCATGAGCTCAATCTTCGCCTTCGGATCCCATTGGCCGCTCGGCGTATTCATAGCGGCGGCACTCGTGGGCGGTGCTGGGTTCATGACCATCGTGGGGCGCGAGCGCACGAACCTCTCGGTCGACTTCCTGGCCGTCACCGCCTGGCTGCTGCTTGGTCTCGTCGGTGCGCCGATCCTCGGCTTGGGACTTCCGAGCGGCGTGGCGATCGCGAGTTACGCAGTCGTTTTGGTGCTTATCGTCGCGTACGTACTTCGCTTCGGCCACTTTGAAACTGCGTTCCTGCGGACCGTGAGCTGGCCGGTGACCTGGACCCTGCTGGCGGCCTTCTTCGCCTTCAGCGCGTACAGACTGATCCTCTTCTCCTAATACCCGCGCGGTCAGGGGCTCTCGTAAGCGCCGAGCTCAGCGCGAGCCGAACGGGCCCGACCACCGCTCTGCACGTAAGCACGCAGTTCGGCGATCACGGGGGAGCTGCCCACCGAGGCATCGCAGGGCAGCCAGTTCGGCTCCTGAAAGGCGCTCGTCAAATCCGGCTTCACCTGGTTCGGGTTGCCCGCGATCACGAGCTCCAGCGCGGAGACCGCGCGCCCGGAGTGGACGTTGATCGCGGTGACACTGGCCAGCGGGAACGACGCCGCTTTCGGGCCCAGCCACGCGCCGGCCAGAATCCCGGGCTTGACCATCAGGATGCGCCAGTCGGTCACGATCATCGCCTGTCGGGAGCGACCGCGCAGGACGGTCACCACCTGCTCGTCGTCGGCAAGCTGACGTTCGGCGAGGGCTCGGGCCTTTTTATGCAGCTGATCAAGGGCCGAAGTCATCGTTCTGAGCTCGAGTTCGACTCTACCGGGCGGGTGCGAGGCGGCTCCGGAGTAGCTCCAGATCGCTGTCGGTCAGCCCGTGTTGAGACAGCCAAGGAATGGACCCGCCGAAGTGCTGGTCAACCAGCTCGAGCACGCGTTCCATGGCCCCGGGGACGGGAGCGTGTCGCTGCGGATCGTGGCCCTCCAGCTCCGCCCGGTAGGTCGAGGAGCTGACGAGCCGCGCCATGATCGCCTCGATGCGCTCGCCCGTGGCCAGATAGTCGGCGACGATCGTGTCTCGATCGACCCCGGCCGCGTCGAGCGCGATCGCGACCACCACCCCGGTGCGATCCTTGCCGGCCGCGCAGTGCACCAGAACGGCGCCGTCGGCCCGGGCGATGGTGCGCACCGAGCCGACGATCGAGTCGGGGCGGCGATAGAGATAGCTCATGTACGCGCGGACCACCGCCGACTCGTGGGGGAAGTCGTCGTGTTCGACCCACCGCCAGGGTCTGACCGTCTCGGCATCAAGATCGGTGTTACCGCCGGAGTCGGGAAACAGCGAGCGGTGCTCGATTCGCACCTCCGGCTCGGCGGTCAGCGGACCGGGTCCCTCGAGCGCGACCTCGACGTCCGTCCGCAGGTCGAGGACCACTTCGAGCCCCTCCTCGCGGACGAGCAGGCGCACGTCGCGACCGCTGAGCCCTTGCAGGTTGTCCGCCCGGAGCAGCACGCCGGGCACCACGACACGGGCGTTGACGGCCCCGTCGAGGGCAAGCCAATGCGGGCTACCGGCATGAATGCTCATGCCCGGATCCTCGCAGGCGCCCGGGGGCGATGACCTGCCGCCGAGGTGGATGCACCCCCGTGGCCAGGGGACTGCAGCGCTAGCGAGCCTTAGCGCGGGGTCCGTTGCGCGGCCTTCCCGACCCCAACCCCTGCGCCCCCAACCCGGCGCGAAGGTAAATCACCTCCGCGCCGGGCCCCCTGTGCCCCCGTCGAACAAGCACATCGTCGCCTACCAGGCGGCGTCCCGCATCGGGGAAAACCCTGATGTTTGGATTTTCCGCGGTCAGCGCAGTCAGATTTACAAAGCGCCTCCGGTCACGGCCAACCTCCGGGACAACTCGCTGCGCGACCGAACGCCGACCTTGCGATAGATCTGGCGCAGGTGCGTCTCGATCGTGCGCGGGCTCACGAATAGAGCGCTGGCCGCCTCGTGGTAGGTGGCACCCTCGACGATCACCTGGGCGACGCGGGTCTCGGCCGCCGTGAGGTCAGCCCACGGCGACTGCTCGGCCGGCGACAGGCGGCTGTAGCCGGCGGCCGCCAGCTCGCGCTCCGCCCGCTCCCCCCAGATCTTGGCGCCCAGGGCGTGGAAGGTGGCCGAGGCCCGAGTCAGCTGCTCGCGAGCGTCGACGCGGCGGCGGGCGCGACGCAGCCGCTCGCCGTAGCAGAGCTCCGTCCGCGCCCGCGCGAAGGGCAGGGGTGCGCGCTGGTGCCATTGCAGCGCGGCGGCAAAGTACCGGTCGATCTCCGCAGCGGGGGCGAGCAGTCCACGGCACCGGGCGGCGACCGCATGCGCCCAGGTACGTCCGGTCCGAGACGCCTTCAGCTCGAGGTCCTCCAGCTCCCGCTCGGCCTGCCCGTGGCGCCCGGCCCTGATGCTGGCCTCGATCATGACGTCATCGAGGTGCTCCCAGCCCGGCTCCAGCACCCATTCACGGATGTCAACGGTGGCGCGCTGCCAGACGCTGACCGCGGTCTCGTGGTCGCCCACGCTGAGCGCCAGAGACGCCAGCGCGAGCACCGGCTCGGGCTCGACTGCCCACGCGTTCAGGTGCTTGCAGATGGCGAGGCTTTCGTCGGCGTGCGCGCGCGTCGCGTCCGGACGTCCCATGGCGGCCTCGACCTGCGCCAGCGCGGCCAGACTGGAGGCCAGCATCGCGCCGCCGACCATCTCCCGGGAGAGCTCCACCGCCTCCTCGGCCCCGGCCAGGGCTGCCGGCCAACGGCCAAGCTCGAGGTCGAGCAGCGCACGCCCACTGAGGGGATAGGGCAGCGCACGGACCGCGCCCTGGTCGCGAGCGCTTCCCACCATCGCGGTGAAGAGGCGGTCCGCGGTCTCGAAGCGCTCGATCGAGGCGTGCAGGCAGGCGTACATGCCGGGCAGCTCGGGCGCCGAGAGCCACACTTCGGGCTTCTCCACGACTGCTCCGTAGCGTCCGAACAGCTCTAGTCCCGCCGCTGTCTCTGCGGACAGGAGCAGCCCACAACCCAGCGCCACCCCCGCCATCGCCTCGACTTCGCCCCCGACCGGTTGAGCCAGAGCAAAGGCTCGCTCAGCCGTGGCGCGGTAGGCCGGCACCGGACCGGTCATCGTGCGGGCGAGGACTGCCTCCGTCATCGCGGCCGCGGCCAGGGCTGGGTCGATGTCCTGGAGCGCCTCCGCGATCGAGACCAGACGATCGTGCGCCGCGTGCGGGCTGCCCCGGAGCATCTCGATTCTGGCGCGGATCCGCTCACCGTGCGCACGGAGCACCAGGTCGTCGCTGCGGCCGTGCGCACCGTCCAGGAGTTCCAGCGCTTCGTCCCAGTTACCAGCCGCCAGCGCCAGCTCGGCGCCCGCGACCTCCCGCCGAGCCCGGTCGGGCTCACTGGGACTGAGCCTGGCGGCCTGATCGAACGCGCGCAGCGCCGTTCCCGGCGCGCCTCTGCGCGCCGCCTCCACGGCCACGTGCTCGAGTGCCATGGCCACCTCCTCGTCCGGGGCGGGCGCGGCTGCGGCCAGGTGCCAGGCCCGATGGTCTGACAGTCGTGCCTCGCCTCCCGCGCCCGCCAGCGCGGCGTGGGCGATACGCCGAGCCGGCGCGCTGGCAGCGTGGTAGATGGCCGAGCGAACCAGCGGATGGCGCCAGGTCAGGGAACCGCGCGCGATCGAGATCAAGCCCTCCTCCTCGGCGGCGTCAAGCGCGTCCGGCGGCAATTCGAGCACTGTGAGCGCATCCAGGATCGTGTCCGTCGCACCCGTGTAGCTGGTTGCCGCGACCAGCAATGCCCGTTGGCTTGACTCGGGCAACGTCGCGGCTCGGCCGGCAAACGACACCTCCAGGCGCCGGCCGACCGGGAGCGGCTCGTCCAGCCCAACGCGTCCGGTGCGCTGCTCAGAGCTCAGGTTGCGGGGGATCTCGAGCAGCGCCAGCGGATTGCCCGCGGTATGCGACCACAAGCGTTTGGCCACGGCGAGGCTCACCCCCTCGGCCGTCCGCGTCACCAGCTCCAACGCGGGTGCCTCCTCCAAGCCCTTGAGCTCGAGCTCGGGCAGGCCGGTGTGTGGAGGCGGTTCGATGTCTCCGCTGCGCACCCCTAAGCACGAACGCCACCGGGTCGGCTTGGAGCCGCCGAGCGGCGAACAGGATTGCATCTCGCGACCCCGCGTCAAACCACTGCAGATCGTCGGCTACCACCAGGACCGGCCGGGCGTTGGCCGCCGCCGCGAGCAGGCTCACCACCGCCGCATGGCAAGCCAGCCGCTCGACGTTGGCCTCCGAGGACAGGCCAACCGCGGCGCGGAGCGAGTCAGCCTGCACCCGGGGCAAGTCGCCGATACCACTGAGCAAGGGGTGCACCACCGCCGAGAGGGCGCCGAACGCCAGGTCGGACTCCGACTGCACGCCGGTCACCGACAGCACCGTGAAGTCCTCCGCGGCGGCCATGGTCGCGGCCAGCAGCAGCGACTTGCCCACTCCAGGATCGCCGCTGACCACCAGCGCCCCGCCGCTGCCGCGACGCGCCGCCGCGAGCAGTTCAGAGAGTCGCAGCAGCTCCGGTTCGCGCCCGAGTACTGCTGTTGTCGGCATCCGACCTGAGCATATTCCTTCGCCGTCACGCGGCTGGAAGCCGGCCGTCCCGGCCCGTCGGCTGGCGGTGGCCTAAAGTGACACCGTCGGGCACTACTTCGCGTGAGCGCGCACACTAGGAGGGGTGAGATGGGTCTAGTCCTGGTTCATGCCTAGGACCGCAGTCGATGGTCGGCCCGGCGCCGCGGCGACGGCGATGCCCGACGAACTCAGCTCCAAGCACCTCGCTCGGCGCCTGCTTGCGCTGGCCGGGCTGATCGTCCTCGTCGCCCTGGTGGTGAGCTCTCTGCCTGGACTGGGGACCCTGCGGAGTCGCTTCGCCCACGCCGACCCCTGGTTCCTCGGCTTGATCGGGCTGCTGAAGCTGGGGTCCTGCCTGTCGAACGTGGCCGCCTTTCGGGACGTGTTCTGTCCGCGGATGAGCTGGCGATTCAGCTATCAGCTGGGGATGGCAGAACAGGCGACCAACGTACTGGTGCCAACCGGAGGCGCGGGCGGGCTGGCCCTGGGAGCGTGGGCGCTACGACAGGGGGGAATGTCCACTGAGCACATCGGCCGCCGCAGCGTTGCCTTCTTCGTGCTCACCAGCTTGCCGAACTTCGCCTGCGCGGCTGTGCTCGGACCCGCTGCTGCTGACCGGCCTGTTCTCCGGCCACATCCCGGTGGTGCCAACGGTGGTTCTGTCCGCTCTGGCCTGGGCTACGGTCGCGGTGATCGCAACGCTACCGTGGCTGCTGGCCCGGATCGATCCGGACAAGGACAGCGGTGCCGTGGTGAGCCGGCTGCGCACGGTGGCCGCCATCCTCGGCAACGGCATTCGCGACACCGGCACGCTGCTGCGCTCCGGGCAATGGCAGGCGATCGCCGGCGCGATCGGCTATCTGGGTTTCGACATCGCGGCCCTGATCGCCGCGTTCGCGGCCTTCGGCGGTGGCTTTCCGCTCGCCCCGCTCATCTTCGCCTACGTCATCGGCCAGCTCGGCGGGCTGATACCGCTGCCGGGGGGCATCGGGGGCACTGACGGCGGCCTGATCGGAGCGATGGTGCTCTATGGCAGCTCGCTGCCCCAGGCGGCCGCCGCGGTGCTCGCGTATCGAGCCTTTCAGCTCGGAGTGCCCGCTGTACTCGGGGCCATCGCGTTCGTGCAGCTGCGCCACACGCTGAATCGTTCCTCCGCCCCGGCGGCCGCTTGCGTACAACTCGCGGATGGGCTCCCGGTCGCCAGCGTCCGAACAGCTCAAGCGATGAGCTGGCCGGTCGCCGCGTCCGAACCGCTCAAGCGATGAGCTAGCGGGTTGCCAGGGCCGCACAGACCGCGGTCTCCTCGGCTTGACGCAGGCGCTTGAACACCGCCAACCGCTGCCCGGTCAGTCCCTGAGTCAGCTGCTCACTGGCGGAAACTGTGACCGATCGTTTGCCGTTCAGGGTTGCCCCCATGAACTGCGTGTAGCCGAGGGTATTGCCGGTGTGGCCGTAGACCGTGCCGCAGCGCGTCCGGTACCGGAAGATCGCCAGTCCCGCCATGTTGGCGCCGGGGCCGATCGGCTCTGAGTGTCCAGCCACCAGGCGAAGCTGCTGAACCTGCACGCGGCGGCTGAAGAGCCGAGCGCCGACATACCCGCTCACGAAGCGATTCAGATCATTGGGCGTTGACACGATCCCGCCGGACGCCCAGGCCAGGGCGGCGCTGAACACGCTCGAGACATCCTCCAACGGTCGTGGCGGGTCGGGCTGGTAGCCATGGATGAACGGCGACTTCATCAGGGTTCCGCGCGGCAGGCTGGTGCGCCTCAGCCCGAGCGGCTTGTACACCAGCGACGCCAGCAGACTGTTGTAGGAACGGTGAGTGGCCGCCTCGGCCATCAGGGCCACCACGAAATTATCGGTGTTGGAGTACTGAAATCGCGTCCCGGGCGCGAAGTCCAGCGGCTGGTTGGCCACGAACTTGAGCAGGAAGCTGGGTGGCGGTGTCGACTTGGAGTGGCGGCCGACGTACTCCTGAAACCCCTTGCTGCGGGTGAAATCCGGGATGCCGCCGGTGTGGCCCAGGGCCTCACGCAGCGTCACCGCCCCCCACGCTGCCGGGAGCTCAGGTAGCAGTTGGGCGATTGTCGCGTCCAGCGACAGGACCCCGCGGCTGACCAGCGCCAGCGCCACGGCGCCGCTGAACGCCTTCGCCGTACTGGCGATCCGCATGCGATCGCTGCCGGTGATCGCCGCTCCCGAGCGCAGGTCACGCACGCCGGCGCGGAAGATCGTGGAACGACCACCGCGCTTGACGACCGCCACCACCCCCGGCGGGCCGCCGCGCATCGCGACCAGACGCCCAAGCGCGCGGGTCAGCGCGGCATCCGCCGCTCGACTGCGGGGCGCCCGCGCGGCCGCGACGCCGGGAGCGAGGGCGAACAGCAACACCCCACAGATAAAGGCCATGCGCCGCACGACCGCAACCATAGCTCAGCGGTTGAGCCCCGACCGCGAGCAAGCGAGCCGCGGCTGCTGCTCAGCGGCACCGCGCGAGGCCGGCGTTCGGCAGGGGGCGGCACGACGGCAGCGGCCCGCTCGGCGAGTTTTCGCCTCGCGGGCCGCTGATCACTGGCCCCCGTCGTCCCCACGCTCCCGGACGGCTAATGGGCGAACTTGGTCTGGCAGGCCTGGATCTGGCCTGTATCCGTGCCGGCCGCGGTCACGCAGGCGGCCAGCTTCGCCGCCTTGTTCACCTGCGTCTGGACCTGGCTGCTGACGCCGCTGGCCTGCCGCTGGCGCTGCCGGCCTGGCTGGTGGCGCCGGCGGCCTGCTTCTGTGCTTGCTTGAACGCCTGCTGGGTCTGCTGCAGTCCGGACTTGAGCGCCTGATTGGCGGTGTTCTCACTCGGTGCGATCACCGTGAAGTAGACCACCGCGAAGATCAGCAGTGACACTGCAGTGCTGGCCATCCAGATCCGCCAGTTTCCCGTAACTAGAACCATTGTCTAACTCCTTGTCAATCGATGTGTGTGGTTGTGTGTGTCGATGCAGCTCGCGGCGGCAGCCACCGCCGGGATTACGTCTGTTGCTGTGGGGGTCAGGCGGCGGTGGATGACAGTTGCGCCAGCGCCGCCTCCCAATCGATCACGACCTGGCGGTCGTCGCCGTCGGGCATCCGCTTGGCCGGCACCGTGTTGCCGGGGTAAAGCAGCGGCACCGCCGCCGCGGGAACCGGGTTGCCGACCTGGATCTGGAACGGAGCCCGCCCCTCGGCCATGATCGTGAGCATGAAGGCGTACATGTCGTCGCCCTTGGGGTTGCGCATCCCGAGCGGTTGCGACTGCACGATCACCGCCTTGCACGGGACACCGAGGTCAAGGATCCGGGCGGCGGACGCCGTGTTCGGATCGCCGGAGGCGGCCATCGTCACCGTCGGCGGCTCCTCGCCGAGCGACAGCGCGACACGGCTGTGATCGGTTGAATCGACGCGCACCGCGACGGTGGCGCCGGGTGACATCAGCTGCGGCAGGATCGTCGCCCGGACCGCCTGGCGGCACGTGGCGGTGTAGCGCGGTACGTCGTCAAGGGACACCTCGACCGTGAACACGCAGACGTGGGCCGGGTCGAAGTCAGCCCCGGTGCTCACCGACGTCTGCTGGACGCTGACGATGATCCCGCGGCCGAGCAGACCCTGCTCCAGCAGCTCCTTGGGAACTGCTCCGGTGAGGTTGCGCATCTTGTTGAAAAGCCCCATCTCGTCCCTCCTGGTTGGGAAACGTTTGAGTTGATGTGCCCACCCTGAGCGACCGGGCCTAAGGCGCACCAAAGAACGGCCAAAGGCGCGGGTTTTGTGTGCCGGCGGGCCAGCTCGACGGTCGTGCGCGCTCTCGCTGCGCGATACTGGCGGCATGGATCTGGGGATCGCCGGTCGGACCGCGGTGGTGGGTGGAGCGAGCCAGGGCATCGGTCGTGCCGTGGCGCAGGCGCTGGTCGCCGAGGGTGCCCGCGTCGTCGTCACCGCTCGTGATGAGACCCGCACCGCCGACGTGGCGGCCGAGATCGGGGCTGAGGCCGGCTTTGGCTGGGACACCGGTGACATTGGCGCTGCCGCCGGCTTGATCGACCGCGTCGAGGAGCACGTCGGTCCGGTCGACATCCTGGTCACCAACACCGGCGGTCCGCCCGCGGGTCCGGACCCGCTCGAGTTCACGGAGGCTCAATGGGAGGAGGCGCACCGCCACCTCGTGCTGGCACCGCTGGCCCTGCTGCGCCGGGTGCTGCCCGGGATGCGCGAACGCCGGTGGGGACGGGTCGTGGGGATCGCGTCCACCTCGGTCCGGGAGCCGCTCGGCATGCTGATGCTCTCCAACGCCGAGCGCTCCGCCGCGCTGGCGGCCTACAAGACGCTGGCCACCGAGGTGGCCAGATACGGGGTGACGATCAACACGCTGCTCACGGGGCAGATCGCCACGGCGCGCATCGCGGACCTGTACGGATCCATGGAGGCGGCCGAGGCTGCGGCCGTCGATGCCATTCCAGCCGGCCGGCTCGGCCGGCCCGAGGAGATGGCCTGGGCCGCCGCGTTCCTGTGCTCTGACCTGGCCGCCTATATCACCGGCACGGCGATCGCCGTCGATGGCGGCAGGCTGCGCGGCATCTGAGCCCCGGCACCACGAGCGCCAGAGCGGGATTTACACTCCGATGCGAGCCGGCGCCACCCGGGCTCGGCTCGTGAAAGGAGGCAGCGTTGCTTCATCCTCAGCTCGCTTGGTACATCGCCGGTCCGGTCCTCGGGCTGTGCGTGGTCGCCTGTCGGGCTCTGTTCAACGGCCGGCTCGGCGTGACGGGTGGCTACTCGGAGATCGTCGGGCGACTTCGCGAGCGGACAGTTCAGCTTTGACTGGCGAGGCTGGTTCGTGATCGGGGTGCTGCTCGGTGGCACCGTGTTCGCGCTGGCGGCCGGTGGCCCCGATTTCCACGGGTACGGCTGGCTGACGGCGAATCTGCATGGCGCTGCCCAGATCGCCATCGCACCGATCCTCCTTTTGGCCGGCGTGCTGATCGGCTTTGGCGCCAAGCTCGCCGGTGGCTGCACCTCGGGCAACGGCCTTACCGGAAGCGCGATGCTGTCGCCCGCGAGCCTCGCCGCCACGGCGACGTTCTTCGCGACGGCGATCGCCGTGAGCTTCGTCATCAAGGCGGTCGTGTCATGAGCTCACGGTTGGCGGGGCTCGGCGTGGGCCTGGTGTTCGGAACCGTCCTGGCATGGAGCGGGATGACCAGCCCCAACGTGATCCGGCAGGCCCTGTTGTTCGAGCGTTCCTATCTGTTTCTGTTCTTCGCCTCGGCGGTGATCGTGGCCGCCGCCGGTCTAGCGCTTCTGCGCCGCCTGAAGGCGCGGGCGCTGCTGACTGGCACGCCGGTGAACTGGACACCAGAGTCACCGGCTCGCCGGCACATCGCCGGCAGTGTCCTGTTCGGCCTTGGTTGGGGGGTGGCTGACGCCTGCCCCGGCCCGATTGCCACCCAGGTGGGTCAGGGGATCGCCTGGGGACTGTGCACGCTCGCCGGCTCGGTACTCGGGGTCTACCTGTTCCTGCGCCGCAACGAGACCGAAACCGAACCGGCCACCGACGTGCCGGCCGGCGCGCCGCAGATGGTTCCGGGCGGCTGAGCTCGCCGGCGCCGGCTCGCGCGAAGCGCCACAATCCCTGACTGCCTGAATGTCCGAGACCGCTGAGACCCAAGCCGAAGCGCAAACGACCGGATCATGGTTTCCCGTCCCCGATGAGGCCGAGCTGCCCGCCGACCTCCGGGGGCTGTTCGCCAAGGCCCGTCAGCGACTCGGCTTCGTGCCCAACGTATTCAGGGTCTATGCGTTTCGACCGCAGCGGCTGAGCGCCTGGTTTGCCCACTACCGCCAGCTGCACGAGCCCACCGAACAGCTCAGCGCCGCTGACCGGGAGATGATCGCGGTCGTGGTCAGCGCCGCCAACGGCTGCCTCTACTGCCTTGTGGCCCATGGTGCCGCGTTGCGTGAGGAGCTTGGCGACCCGGTGCTCGGCGAGCGGATCTCCTACGACTGGCGCCGCGCCGGTCTCGATCCGCGCCGGCGTGCCATCTGCGAATACGCCGAGAAGCTCACCTTGCGCCCACGTGAAATCGTGCGCGCCGACCTGCAGTCGCTGCTTGACACCGGCCTGACCGCCGAAGAGGCCTGGGACGTCGCCGAGATCGCCGCGATGTACAACCTCACCAACCGCATGGCGATGGCCACCAACATGCTTCCCAACCAGGAGTACAGCGCTCAGGCGCGCCCTCGGTGACCCACCGCGGAGCGCTCGGTCCCCGAGCTGCCGCGAGACGATGTGCGCGGCCGCGTCCTGAGCCGCATCCTCGCCGTGGGGCTCCTCAGCAGCGGTTTGATGCTCTCGGCGTGCGCAAGCGCCGGCAAGATCACGACCACCGCCAGCCAGGCCAGGCCGAGACCGGCCACTCGGCACCGGCCGCGGCGTTCGGTCACGCGCGCGGCCTCGAGGGGGCCGCGGATCGGCGCGACTCAGACCGTCCACGTAGCGGGTACGACGATGCTCGTGACCATTACCTCGCTGCTCGATCCGCTCCGGGGCTCCGGGGCGACTGTTTCGCCCGGGATGAAGGCCGTGGGCGTCCTGGCGTCGGTGCGCGACGCCGGTCCGGCCGGCTATGACGGCTCGGCCACGAGCGACTTCTCATTGCGATCCACGGCCGGCCTCGCATCGCCGGTGTTCGTCCGCGCCGGGCCGTGCAAGACTCAGGTCCAGGACTTCATGAACGCGATCGGAGCCGACGAGCTGCGAACCGGGTGCGTCGCGTTCTCGATCCCGACGAGTCACCCGCCGATCTCAGTGCGCTTCACGCCCGACGGAAACACGCACGACAGTCGCTCCTGGCTGGTCCCCAGCCGGTGACCGGCCGTCCCACGCGCAGCGACACGGCGCCATCCCGCGCACGACAGCCGCCAGATCGGCCGTCGCCGCCCGCATGCGGGTGCGCCGCTGCAGCGCGGCGCACCCGACACAGGGGCTATGGCATCAGTGCCAGACCCAGCGAGCGAGATGAATGACGTAGTCAAGTGTCTGGCCGGTTGAGTCACGCACGGTCACGCGCACGCCGAGGAGATGCCAGACAGAGTTCTGGGTGAGCAGCTGCTGTCCCTGGGGAGTCAGCTTCATGTTGTGAAAGCCGCCGCTCTCAGGCGGAATGGTGTAATCGTGCTGGCCCACCACGACGCCGTTGTGGCTCATCGTGATGTGCCCCGTGCAGGTGGTCTGACCGACGAAGCAGCCAAGCTCAACGCCGATCACGCCACCAGGCGAGACAAAGCCCTCTCGACCCATCACCCTGATCTGCGAACTCGCCAGCGAGACCGTGAAGGTCTGATCCGCGCCGAAGGTCGTGCCAATAGTTGCTCACTGCCACCAGTCGATAGTGGTAGGTGGCGCTGGGAGTCAGCCCGGTCAGCGTCACTGTCACCGGAATATTGGTGCTCCCGTTGCCGGCATTGATGTGCGCTGACTGGGCGCCGTAGCTGGCGGTTTGCCCGTACTCGATGAAATAAGCTGGTCTTGTGCCCGTTGGGGTTCACGACGCCGGTGACCGTTTCGCTGGTCGCACCGGCACTGGTGGCCGATCCGGTTGTCGCCGCCGGGGGTGGGAAAACGGCTGGTGCGGCGGTGGCGGTTGGAGCGGTGGCGGACGACGCGCCCATCGCTTCAACGACGCAGGCAATCGTGGCGACCATGATGAACGCAACGACGGTGCGCAATCTGCGCATGCTGCCTCCTCGTTTGGTATCTGGACTCCCACATCAACACGTAACGATGCGAGTAGTTGCGCCCTGGGTCCACTCGACCACTGATCGGCCGCGGTGGCTCGCCTCCACCCGGGGCATGGTTAGATTCGCAACTTGACTTCGCTCTACTGGGCAGCGCGCCTGCGGTGGGCAGTGATCGGCGTGCTGACGCTGATCGCCGCCGGCGCCGCCTGCGGTGGCACGCCGGCCTCGGCGTCGGTGATCCGGGTCTCGCCCACGCCGTCCAACGTGCGTCCGGTCGGGGCGGGCTTCATCGGACTGGCGCTCGAGTACCGCTCGATTCCGGTACTGACGGGATCGCCACCGCAGCCGATCGATCCGGTGCTCGTCCAGCTCGTCCGCAACCTCGTGCCGCAGGGCAGGCCCGTGGTCCGCATCGGCGGCCAGAGCACCGACCGGACATGGTGGCCGGTCGCCGGCATGGCACGGCCGCTGGGGGTCACCTATATCCTGACCCCGAGCTGGATGACGTCCGCCCGGGCCCTGGCGCGGGCCCTCGACGCGCGATTGATCCTCGGTGTGGGTCTGGAGGCGAACCGGTCGCGGATCGCGGCGGTGGAAGGCGAACAGCTGCTGGCCGGACTGGGACGCCGATTCATCGACGCCCTGGAGATTGGCAACGAACCCGAGCTCTACACGCAGATCCCGTGGTACCGCGAGCTCCATGGCTCCCCGGTGGTCTGGTCCAGCCTGGTGGGAGCGCCGGTCTACGCGCGGGGTCCGCGCTATAGCCCGAGCACGTTCGCCGGGGAGTTCTCGCGGGCGCTGCGGGTGCTGCCGCAGCTGCCGATCGCCGGCCCGGTGACGGGCCTCGTGTCGTGGTTGGACGCATTTCGCCGGTTTCTCTCACCGGCTTCGCCGGTCCGGATCGTGACCTGGCACGCCTACGGCCTGAACCAGTGCGTGACCGACCCCGCCTCGCCCGTCTACCCCTCGGTCGCGCACCTCCTCTCGCCACCGGCCTCGCGTGGGATCGTGAATGGCGTCTCGCCGTATGTCAGTTCGGCGCACAGGGTCGGGGCGAGTTTCCGGGTCGACGAGATGAACTCGGTCACCTGCAACGGGAGGCTGGGGGTGAGCGACACCTTCGCCTCCGCGCTGTGGGTGATGGACGCGCTGTTCACGATCGCCTCCGACGGCATCGACGGGGTGAACATCCACACCTATCCGAACGCCGCCAACGGGTTGTTCGACTTCGTGTACGCCCACAGCCAATGGTCAGGCACGGTGCATCCCCTCTACTACGGGGTGCTCATGTTCAGACAGGCCGCCCCGCCAGGCTCGCGTCTGCTGCCGGTTCAGGCCGGCGGCCAAGCGCAGCTTCGTGCGTGGGCGACACTGGCCCCCGACCATCGGATCAGGGTTCTGCTGATCAACGACAGCTTGACGCGTTCAGCCAGGTCGCTGGTTCGCGTGCCGGGGTCGGCGGGTCCGGCGGGAATCGAGCGCCTGCGGGCGTCGAGCGCGTACGCGACCGGTGGGATCACCCTCGGCGGCCAGAGCTTCGGCGCCACGACCAATACAGGCCTGCTGGCGTTCCCCCAGCCCAGCGTCGTCACGCTGAGCACCGCCGGCTACGCGGTGACGCTGCCGCCCGCGAGCGCGGCTCTGCTGGTACTCCAGCCCCGGTGACGCTGCCGCCCGCGACCGCGGCTCGGCTGGTACTCCAGCCCAGCCGTCGCTGAGCCGACCTCGAGCCCGGTGCGCCGGCACCAGTTCGGCTGGGCGATCTTGCAGCCCTTGACACGTAACCTTATAGTTACGTATTATGGGCGCCGTGGAAGACGATGACCTCGTATTCAAGGCGCTCGCCAACCCGGCGCGGCGATTTCTGCTCGACCTCCTGTTCGCGCGTGACGGCCGCACGCTCGTGGACCTGGAGTCAGAGCTGGAGATGACGCGGATCGGGGCGATGAAGCACCTGCGCGTTCTGGAGGAAGCGGGGTTGATCGTCACGCGCCGGGCGGGCCGGGAAAAGCTGCACTACCTCAATCCCGTGCCGATCCGGCTCATCTACGACCGCTGGATCGACAAGTACCGCGAGCGCTGGACGTCAGCCCTCGTGGACCTCAAAGACCAACTGGAGGCGAAGGATGACGATGACCATGACCGAGACCATCACAGGTCTATCGCGTGTATATCCGGGCGACGCCCGAGGCGATCTGGGCCGCAATCACTGATCCGGACTTCAACGGTCGCTATGGCTACGCGGTACCGGGCGAATACGACCTGCGGCCGGGGGGTGCCTACCGTGCCCTGTCCAACCAGGGCATGCGCGAGCAGGGCGCTCCGGAGGTTGCCCTCGACGGAGAGGTGATTGAGGCCGATCCGCCGCGCAAACTCGTCCAGACCTGGCGGCTGCTGCTGGACCCCGACATCGCCGCGGAGGGCTTCACGCAGGTGACCTACGAGATCGAGCCGGGCTCCGGAGACGTCACCAAGCTCACCGTGACCCACGACCTCACTGACGCCCCGGGGCTGGCGTCTCTGGTCAGCGGCAGCGAGGGAGCGCAAGCGGGAGGCGGTTGGGAGTGGGTGCTCAGCGGGCTGAAGTCGATGCTGGAGACCGGCCGGCCGCTCGGTCGCTGAGGCGGTGAGGCGATCAGGGCAGCCGGTGGTCGCCGGGCACCCGGAAGGGGATCCCGGCCGCCCTGATCGTGCGCTTGGCCCGCATCTGCCGTGGGTGTTGCCACCTCCCGTGTGTTGCCAACTCCCTACGGCGAACGGGCGTCCAGCCAATCGACCCCCGGCGGAGCGACGAGTTCGAAGCCGTCCAGTTGCACCGGCCTACGACCGCGGATCTCGGTGATGACCATCACCACGCTGTCGCAGTGGCGGCAGCGCGCCACTGCGCCGGGCGCCCTGGGGTAGACCCGGAGCTCGGCGATCTGGGCGGCTGTGCCGCAGTCCCCGCAGACTCCGGTCACGGTCGTCATCTCCGCGCCGAAGTAGGCGAACAGAGGCCCGGCGATCGCGTTTCCGTCCAGTGCCTCCATGAATCCGCGTCTCCCTTTCCGTCAGCTACCCGTGGGCCCGAATCGCTCGGTCCGCACTCGCGCCGCCGGATGCCCGAGATTGACCAGTGCGTTGGCAGCGGTCTCGACAAACCCGCTGGGCCCGCACACGTAGGCAAGTGACTGCTCCGAGGCCGGCCACGCCACTTCGCTGAGCAGCCGCTCGTCGATCCGACCGCGATGACCACTCCAATCCGGTGGCCATTCGCGCGTGAGCGTGAATTGAATGTCCGCGCCGTCGCGCACGGCAAGTTGCTCCAACTCGTCGCGGTAGATCACGTCGTTCAGAGATCGTGACGAATACAGCAGCCGAACATCGATGTTGCCGGCGACGGCAGCGCGGTGGCGCAACATCGCCCGCAGCGGGACGATTCCCGATCCGCCCGCCACCAGCAGCACCGGTCCCGGCACTGACTCCTCCCACACGAAGTAACCGCCGATCGGCCCGCGAAGCTCGAGCTCGTCACCCGGTACCAGTTCCTGCGCCAGATAGGGCGACACCTCGCCGTCTGCGATCTCCTCGACGGTCAGCACCAGGTACCGGTCCTCCGGGCTGGAGGCGATCGAGTAGCTGCGTTGGGCCTGATAGCCGTCGGGCGCCGTAAGGCGGACGTCGACGTGCTGACCGGCGCGGTGACCGGGCCAGCCGGCGGGCTCAAGCGCGATGCTCTTCGTCCGTGCGGTTTCGTTTACCAGCTCGATCACGGTCGCGAGCTGCCAGTTCAGTCTCCCTGGTATCTCTGCTCGAGCCATGGGTCGCCATGATTGTGGTAGCCGTAGCCCTCCCAGAAGCCGGGCTCATCGTCGGGCGTGAACGTCAGGCCGCGGACCCATTTGGCACTCTTCCAGAAGTAGAGATGGGGAACCAGGAGCCGCGCCGGCCCGCCGTGCTCGGGCTCCAGCGGCTCGCCGCCGTACTCGTAGACGACCCAGGCCTTGCCGTCGGTCACGTCGGCCAGGGCCAGATTCGTCGTGTAGCCGCCGTCGGAGAACGCCGTCACGTATGTGGCGGGGGTCTGCACGCCGGCGAGCACGGTGTCGAGCGACACCCCTTTCCAACTGGTGTCGAGCTTTGACCACTTGGTCACGCAATGGATATCGACGGTGAACGTCTCCGACGGCAGCGTGAGGAACTCCTGCCACGACCATGACGCCGCCCCTCCGACATCCCCGTTTACCGTGAAGCTCCACTCGTCCAGAGCCACGTGTGGAGTGGGCCCCGCCGACAGTACGGGGAAGTCGGCGGTCAGATACTGCCCTGGCGGGATGCGCGCAGAATCAGCGACGGGACGGCGGCGACCCATGAAGCCACGGGAGATCGGTGACATCCGTGCATTATCCCCCTCGCCTTCCTAGCGGGTCAGGAGCTCGGCGAGCTTTCCGCGCAGCGACTGCTTCATAAAGCGCGGCGCGGCCGGGTCGCCCTTCACCAGCGTGTGGGCGAGTTCCTTGGCCTGCTCGAACTGGATGTGGGGCGGCAGCGGCGGGACCTCGGGATCGGTGACGAACTCGATCAGTGCCGGGCGACCGGCCGCGAGGGCCGCATCCCAGGCGTCACCGACGTCCTCCGGACGCTCGACGCGCGCCGCATGCAGGCCCAGCAGGCGGGCGTAACCGGCGTAGTCGAAGTTCGGCAGCACCTGCGAGGCATCGAGCTTGGGGTCGCCGGACATCACTCGTTGCTCCCACGTGACCTGGTTGAGGTCACGATTGTTCAGAACCGAGACGACGATCCGCTGGTCTGACCAGCGTGGCGCGTAGTGCGCGATGTCGATCAGCGCGTTGATGCCGAGCATCTGCATCGCGCCGTCTCCGATCGAAGCGATGACCGGTCGCTCCGGGTAGGCGAACTTAGCCGCCAGCGCGTAGGGGATCGCCGGGCACATCGTGGCCAGGGTCCCTGACAGCGCGGCCTGCATGCCGGCGCGGACCTTGAGGTGCCGCGCCCACCAGTCGGTGGCCGAACCGGAGTCCGCGGTGAGTATCGCGCCGTCGGGAAGCCTCGAGCTCAGCTCGTGAAAGACGAGCTGAGGGTTGATCGGATCCGCCGGCTGGTTGGCCTCGTGTTCGAGGATCCGCCACCACCGCGCGACGCCCGCCTCGATCTCCTCGCGCCACGATCGGTCCTGCTTGCGCACCAGCAACGGGATCAACGCGCGCAGCGTATCCCCCGCGTCGCCGACGAGGTTGACCTCCATCGGATAGCGGTTGCCGATCAGGCGAGCGTCGATGTCGATCTGCACCCCTCGGGCCCGCCCGGGCTCGGGCAGCCACTCCGAGTAGGGGAAGTTGGACCCGATCATCAGCAGCGTGTCGCAGCCCTCCATCAGGTCATACGACGGACGCGTGCCCAGCAGCCCGATCGAGCCGGTCACCCAAGGCAGGTCATCCGGCAGCACCGCACGGCCGTTCAGGGCCCGCGCCGCCCCGGCGCCGAGCAGGTCCGCGATCCGCTCCACTTCGGCGAAGGCGTGCTTGGCGCCCTGGCCGACCAGGAGCGCGACCTTCTCGCCGGCGTTGAGGATCTCGGCAGCGTGGGCAAGGGCGCCCTCGTCGGGGACCACGTGGGGGCGGCGGATCCCGGCGCTGGAGGATGGGACGGCGCCGTGGGCCCGGGGCGGTGGCGAGTAGGGCAGCTCCTGGACGTCGTTGGGGATGATCACGCACGTCGGCGAGCGGGTGGCCTTGGCGATCCGCATCGCCCGGTCGATCAGGTGCGGTGCCTGCTCGGGCACCATGCACACCTGCACGAACTCGCTCGCGACGTCCTTGAACAGCGCCGCCAGATCGACTTCCTGCTGGTACTCGGACCCCAGCGACATCCGGGCCTGCTGGCCCACGATCGCGAACACCGGCTGGTGGTCGAGCTTGGCGTCGTACAGGCCGTTGAGCAGATGGATCGCGCCCGGCCCCGAGGTGGCCATGCATACTCCCACCTCACCGGTGAACTTCGCGTGCGCGCACGCGGCGAACGAGGCGATCTCCTCGTGACGGACCTGTGTGAACTCGACCCGATCGCCGACCTCGTGAAACGCCCCGATCAGACCGTTGATGCCGTCGCCGGGATAGCCGTAGATGCGGCGTACCCCCCAGTCGTCGGCCAATCGCTCGAGGACGAACTGTCCGGTCGTTGGGGCCATCAGGCTGAACTGATACCCGGCGCACCGCCACGCAAACGAGCATCACGGTCACGGTTGCGCCGCCAATCCGGTTCTGGCTGCGGTTTCGCGGCCCGGGAAGCGATACTGCGCCAATGACAGCTATGCGCGAGGATGCCCCGGGGCGGTTCGGTTGTCCCTACGGCCATGGCTTCGTGCGGGTGTCGGCGGCCGTGCCCCACATCCGCGTCGGCAACCCGCAGTTCAACGCGGGACGGACGATCGGGCTCGCCCGGCGAGCCTCCGATGACAACGCCGCCCTGGTGCTGTTCCCCGAGCTTGGCCTGGCGGCCTATTCGAGCGAGGACCTGTTTCACCAGGATGGCCTGCAGGATGCGGTCACCGGGGCCTTGGCGCGAGTGGTCTCCGCCAGCCGGTCGCTGCGCCCGGTGATCGTCGTCGGGGCCCCGGTGCGAGCCGAGGGCGGCTTGTTCAACGCCGCGATCGTGATTCACCGCGGCCGCATCCTCGGCGCCGTACCCAAGAGCTTCTTGCCCGAATACCGCGAGTACTACGAGAAGCGCCAGTTCCGCGCGGCGCGAGATCTGATCGGCGCCGAGCTGCGCCTGCTGGGGGAGACGGTGCCGTTCAGCCCCGAGTTGCTGTTCGCCTGCCGCGACGTGCCCGGCTTCACGCTCCACGTCGAGATCTGTGAGGACCTGTGGACACCGATCCCGCCCAGCACCTACGGCGCGCTGGCGGGGGCCACGGTGCTGGCCAATCTCTCGGCCAGCAACATCACGGTCGGCAAGGCGAGCTACCGCCGGGCGCTGTGCGAAGGCCAGTCGGCGCGGACGATCTCCGGCTACGTCTACACCGCGGCGGGGCTGGGCGAATCCACGACCGACGTGGCGTGGGATGGGCAGGCGCTGATCTGCGAGAACGGGGACCTGTTGACGGAGTCCGAACGATTCTCCGACGAGGAGGAGCTGATCTTCGCCGACCTCGACCTCGATCGAATCCGGGCCGACCGCATGAGCACCAGCAGCTACGGCGATTCCATGCACGACCTCCGCGAGCGGCTGCGGCGGACGCGCACGATCGAGTTCGACCTCGAGCCGCCGAGGGCTCCGTTCCCGCTCCGGCGCCGGGTGGAGCGCTTTCCGTACGTGCCGGCCGATCCCGCCAGCCGGAACGCGCGTTGCGAGGAGGTCTACAACATCCAGGTCCGGGGCCTGCAGACCCGGCTGCTGGCCACCGGAATCGAGAAGGTCGTGATCGGGGTGTCGGGGGGCCTGGACAGCGCGCACGCGTTGATCGTCGCCGCCCGGGCCATTGATCGTCTGGGTCTGCCGCGCACGAACGTGCTCGGCTACACGCTGCCCGGGTTTGCCACCAGCGCCCTTACCCTGCGCAACGCGCACGCGCTGATGAAGTCTTTGGGGGTCAGCGCCAGCGAGCTCGACATCCGTCCGTCCGCGCTGCAGATGCTGCGTGACCTGGAACATCCTGCCGCGGAGGGCCAGCCGCTGTACGACATCACCTACGAGAACGTCCAGGCCGGCGAGCGCACCTCGCACCTGTTCCGTCTGGCCAACCAACATCAGGCGCTGGTGCTGGGGACAGGGGACCTGAGCGAGCTTGCCCTCGGCTGGTGCACCTACGGGGTCGGCGATCACATGTCGCATTACAGCGTCAACGCCTCGGTGCCGAAGACGCTGATCAGATTTCTGCTGAGCTGGGCAATCGAGACCGACCAGTTCGGGCCTCAGACCGGCACGGTGCTCAGCTCCGTCCTCGACACCGCGATCTCGCCCGAGCTGATTCCGGCCGCCGACGAGGCCGGCGATGGTCCCGAGCAGGACAGCGAGAGCGTGGTGGGGCCCTACGAGCTTCAGGACTTCTTTCTCTACTACATCCTGCGCTTCGGCTACCGCCCCAGCAAGGTGGCGTTCCTGGCCGATTACGCCTGGGGTGACCGCAACCGCGGCGACTGGCCCGACCTGATCCCCGAGCAGCGGCGCAACGAGTACTCGCTGGCGGAGATCAGGCACTGGCTCGAGCTGTTCCTGCGGCGTTTCTTCCAGACCAGCCAGTTCAAACGCTCTGCCCTTCCCAACGCCCCGAAGGTGGGCTCGGGTGGCTCACTCTCGCCGCGTTCGGACTGGCGCGCGCCGAGCGACAGCACCGCGGAGGCGTGGCTGGATGAGCTGGCGGCCCATGTGCCGCTCCAGGGCTGAGGTCGACTCCGAGGTTCTACCCGCACCGCCCCGGATGATCATGGTGATAGTGTGCTTAGCACCATGTTGGAGGTCAACATCGACCGCTCCGATCCCGCTCCGCTCCACGAGCAGGTGGCGTCGGCCATCCGCCGGTCGATCGCCGACGGTGAGGCCGTCGGCGGGCCAGCGACTGCCTCCCGCGCGTGATCTCGCCGCAGTCCTGGGGGTCAACCAGAACACGGTCCTGCGTGCGCTGAGGCTGCTGCGGGACGAAGGCCTGCTCGAGTTTCGTCGCGGGCAAGGTATTCGCGTGGCCGGGTCCCCGCATCGTGGGATCGTCCTCACCCAGGCTCGCGAGCTGCTCCGGCTGGCCCGCCATCACGGCTATGGGCAGGACGAGCTGGTCGAGATCATGCGGTCGCTGCCGTGAGTGTCTCGGCGCCGCCCCCGCCCACGGCCGACGCCCGCGTTGAGCCGGACGCTATCGAGGCCGGCGTGATCAAGGAGGCGAGACGGCGGCAACGCCGCCGGCGTGCTGCGATCGGGGTTGCGGCAATTCTGGCCGGGGTGGCCGGGTTTGCGGGCTTTGGCGGCTTTGCGGGCGGCGGGGATCGGACGCCGCATCCGCGACGCGGGTAACCAGTCCCAGGCTGCCGCACCGCAGGTGGTGCTCGACTCCCGGCTACTGTTCTCCCAGGCCCCGTACATGGGCGTGGCGTGCGGCATTCCCAACTCGATCAAGTGCGATCGGATCGGTCTCACGGTATGGCTCCGGCAGCCGGCGGTCTCGGTTATCGCCTCGCTGGGCGGACGGTCCTTCGTGCTCAGCGACCCCATGTGGAGCGGCCCGGTGCACCGCGGCGAGCGGACCCAATTTGCCGGCTTTCTGCAACCGGCCGGGATCACCACCCGGCTGGGGGTCACACCTCAGGGGACCCACTGGAACGGCAGTGACGGTCCGTCACCGCTGGTGATGCTCCAGATCAACCGCCGCCGAGGACGACCCCTCCAAGCCTGGGTCAACGTGTTCCTGGCAGCCGGCTGGGGGTAGCTCGCCGGGCTGGCGCCGGCGCGCCCAGCGTGGGCTATTTTGTCCGGTATTCGGAGATTTCCTACCAACCTTGCGGTGGTAGGAGCGCGGATCGCTCCGAGCGCGGGGTCCTCGCCGCTAGGCTTACTCCGCGACCGGTGGCGGGTAGACGTCCCGGACGTACTCGTCGACCTTGTGATCGGGCAGCCGGAGGTGGATGGCCCAGTAGTAGATGATCAGGTTGAACCCCGCTGACGCGAGGATCCCGCCCCACAGGCCGATGGCGTCAGTGCCACCCTGGTCCAGGACATTCTTGAAGATCCCGATGCCGCCGATGATCCCGCCCGGCCCGAAGTCGCTCAGGTACGAGATCACGCCCATGCCGACGAGCCACACCCCGATCCACTGCGCGGCCGCCCAGTCGATCGGCGGGGCCTTCGCGTTCAGCTTGGCCCCGTAGGACACCGCGATCAACGCGTAACCCAGCAGCATCGCCACGAGCAGCGTGGTGTATGTCTGCCAGCCGGAGAACAGGATCACCCAACCGGCACCGACGAAGGCGAGCGGTGACAGCACCTCGGCCGCCGGCAACCGGTAGGTCCGAGCCAGGTTGGGCTTCTGCTTGCGCAGGGCCCCCAGGGCGACGGGTGCGCCGGCGTACATCAGCACCGAGGCGCTGGTGACGATACCCACGAGCTTGCTCCAGCTCGGGAACGGGAGCAGGAACAGGATGCCGATCAGCGTCGAGATGATCACCCCGATGACCGGCACCTTCGAACGGCTCACCCGCTCAAAGAGGGTCGGGATGTAGCCGTTCCGGCTCAGCCCGAAGGCCAGGCGCGCGGAGGTGGTCTCGTACACCAGGCCGGTTCCCCCGGGCGAGACGACGGCATCGATTCGTAGCACCGTGGCCAGCCACGCGATGCCGGCGATGCTGGCCAGCGTGAAGAACGGGCCGGCGTTCAGGGCTACCACCTGGGCATTGGTGTTGGTCGAGCCGAGGTTGGTCCACCCGTGCTGGGATGCGAGCAGGCTCGGCGGCATCGCCCCGATGAAGGCGACCTCGATGAGGATGTAGAGGATTGCCCCGATGACAATCGACAGGATCACCGCGCGGGGCAGGTCGCGGCCGGGGTTAGCCGACTCGCCACCGAGTTGCACCGCCTGTTCGAAGCCCAGCAGCGAGAAGATGATCCCGGCTGGCAGCGTCAGCAGGATGCTCTTGATGGCGGCGCCATGGACGAAGAAGCCACCGCCGGCGTGGCCGAAGTTCGAGCTGTGGAAGTGCCCGATCAGCAGAATCAGGACGGTGACCACGGGAACTGCCACCTTCCAGGTGGTGATCCCGTTGTTGATTCGGGCAAACCAGCGGATGCCGACGAGGTTGATGATCACGAACAGCAGCATCAGGATCGCCGCCGCGACGTACCCACCGCCGTGCAGCGTCCCGCCCGACCCGGAGTGACTGACGTAGAAGTCGCGCGCCCAGTGAGCGGTCGACAGATACTGGACCGCCGCCAGCACCTCGATCGGCGCCACGCTGGCAGCCTGCAGGTACGAGGCCCAACCGAACGTCGCGCCGGCAAAACTGCCGAAGGCGTAGTGCGGGAAGCGGCTCGTGCCACCACTGACCGGGAACAGGCCTCCCAGCTCGGCGTGCACCAGCGCCAGCACGCCGATGATCACCGAACCGAGGACCCAGCCGATGATCGCGGATGGACCGGCGAGCACGGCGGCGCCGAGCGCGCCGAAGAGCCAACCGGAGCCGATGATCGACGTCTCGGATGCCCAGAGGAGGCCGATGAAGCTGACTCCGCGATCCAGTCCTTCGGCGTCGAGGTCGACATCTGGCGCTGGGCTAGAGACTTGAGCCATTACTCCCCCTGGCTGTCGAGCGATCAGGATAGTCGGCGTTGATGGTCGCGCAGACTATCGCTGCGCGCGGATCTCGTGGCGATTTCACGAAAAAAAACATAAATGCAAGTCGTCTGGCTCCACGCGGCGCGCTCGGCGCCACCCACCCGGCCGCCGAGCCCGAGCCCTATTTGCCGGTGGTGCGGTGCCCCGACGCGCGGGTATGAGCAGCCTGCTCATGCCCGGCGCCCTTGGCGGCGCGAGCGGCGCCGCGGACCGGCAGCGGTGTGCGCCGGAGGAGACGGCGGAGCGCCGGGTCGTCGGATCCCGCAACGTTGCGCTCACTCAGCGTCCGAGGGTGGACGGTCCGAAATCCGCGGCCCGCGGCGGGGATCCACCACCGCGACCACGACCTTGGAGGCGCTGGGCGTGTCGAACACGATCCCGTCGCGCTCTGGGCCGTCGCCCGTGACTCTGACGAGGTCACCGGGTGCAACTGAGTCCATCGACAGAGCGTACTCGCGTGCGCGAGCCGGGCCGGCCGCCGTTTCGGCTGGCCGCGCTGCTACGCCAGCCCCGCCTCCCGGGCCGCGGCAGCGGCGGCCTCCAGCCGATCATCGCCCCAGTACACGCTTTCCCCGACCACAACGGTGGGAACGCCGAACACTCCGAGGGAGATCGCCAGCTCGTGCGTCGCGTGCACGGCCTGCTTGACCTCCGGCTGCCGGACGGCGCGAGCGAGCCGATCGGGATCCATCCCGACCCGCCGGGCAGCCTCCTGCACGGCCGTCAGCTCGCCCAGCTCGCCGCCTTCCAGAAACGCCAGCCGCATCGCCGCCAGCGCGAAGGCCTCGAGCATCCCCTCGCCCGCGGCGTAGGCCATCGCGCGGGCCACCAGCACGTCGTTGGTGGGCCAGGGCTGCGGCCAGCGAATCGCTCCGAGGCCGTGGGCAACGGCACGAGCCTCGCAGTCGGCCAGGCCCGCCGCACGCCGATTGCTCAATCCCCACGTGCTGCGTCCGTTGGCCTTGAACAGCGCGCCGGCATACACGGGGTGCCATTGCGCCTCGGGCATCAGGGTCTGGATCCGCTCGGCCGCAAACCACGAATACGGTGACATCGCGCCGAAGAAGAACGCCGGCCCGGAGGCTCGCTGGGTGTCGCCGCCGGGCACGGGCTAGCGAACCCGATGGCGGTCGGCGTCGGCCGCGAGTACGGCCCGTGCCGCATTGTGTCCGGCGATCCCGCTCACGCCCCCGCCGCGGCGTGCTCCGGCGCCGCAGATCCACACGTTGGCTCGGTCGGTCTCCACGCCCCACCGGCCGACCTCCGCCTCGGACTCCGCGAACGGCCACGCCAGATCGCGGTGGAAGATGTGGCCGCCGGGCATCCCGAGCTCGGCTTCGAGCTCGACAGGCGTTCGCGCCTCCAGACAGGGGGTCCCGTCGGCGGTTCGCCACAGGCAGTCCTGGATCGGCTCGGCCAGAACCGAGTCGATCGACCGTAGTGTCGCCTGCACCGCGTCGCGTTTGGCCTGCTCGGGATGGTCACGGAACAGCCGGGCGGGCATGTGCAGGACGAACGCGGTCAGCGCCTGGGCGCCCGCGTCACGCAGATCCGGCGTGAGGATGCTGGGGTCCGTGAGCGAGTGGCAGTAGGTTTCACACGGCGGCAGATCGGGGATCGCCCCGTCGGCCGCCTGGGCGTGGGCGCGCTGCAGCTGGGCGTAGCCTTCGTTGACGTGGAAGGTGCCCGAAAAGGCCTGTTCGGGTGAAACCGAGGGATCGCGCAGGCGCGGAAGGCGCCGCAGCAGCAGGTTCAGCTTCAGCTGGGAACCCTCTGGCGCGACCGGTGCTGGTGGATCGCCGATCAATGCCTGGAGCACGGCGGGCGCGACGTTAGCCAGGACGTGCCTGGCCCCGTATCGGGTCCCATCCGCGGTTCGCACCTCCGCCGTCTCGCCGTCGGACTCGATCGCCGCCACCGGCGAGTTGGTCCGGAGTTGCGCACCGGCCCGCCGGGCTGCGCGGGCCAGCGCCGCGGTCAACGCCCCCATGCCCCCAACCGGGACGTCCCAGTGCCCGGTGCCATTGCCGATCACGTGATACAGAAAGCAGCGATTCTGGCGCAGCTCATCCTCGTCGAGGGCGGCGAAGGTCCCGATCAGTGCGTCGGTCGCCACCAGCCCGCGAACGAGATCGTTCTGAAACGTGCGGGTGAGCACATCCGAGAGGGGCCGCTCGAACAGGTCGTCCCAGGCCGGCTCGTCGGCCACCATGCGCCTGATCTCCGCCCGCGAGCGCAGCGGCTCGGTGAGGGTCGGGAACAAGCGTTGGGCGACGCCGGTGGTCAGCGCCGAGAAGCTCTGCAGTCCCGCCTGGGCGTTCGGCTCCGCGACCGAGCGCTCGATCGAGGCATTCGTGGCGGCGGGGTCGTCGCAGACAAGCACCCCGACCTGGCCGCGGGGCGTGTACGAGGCCACACGACGCCGTCGCAGCTCGATTCCCACATCCAGCTCGCGCAGGAGACCGTGGGGGAACAGGCTGACCAGATAGGAGTAGCGCGAGAGCCGCGCTCCCACGCCGGCGAACGGGGCCTCGGACACGGCTGCGCCGCCGAGCTCGCCGCGGCTCTCCAGGACCAGGACCGACCGCCCGGCTTGGCCCAGGAGCGTGGCGGCGACCAGGCCGTTGTGGCCTCCGCCGACCACGATCGCGTCGAGTACCGCCATCGTCCGGACGCTTTCACATCGGACGACTGGATGCGAGCCCCGCGCTGCTCGGGGCCGCCTCACACCTGCGAGTTCAGCGCTCGGCCGCTACGGTTGTCCGCGATGGCTGACACCGGCAAGCCCCAGGTCGACGTCCCGGTCGGGCAGCCGCCCTCCTACCAGCTCGAGCTGGAGGACATCGTCGTCGGCGACGGCCCGGAGGCGGCAACGGGACACACCGTCGAGGTGCACTACGTCGGGGTCTCGTGGAAAACCGGCAGGCAGTTCGACGCGTCGTGGGATCGGGGCAGCACGTTCAAGTTCCCCCTCGGCAAAGGTCAGGTGATCTCCGGCTGGGACCAGGGCGTGGTGGGGATGAAGGTGGGCGGCCGGCGACGGATCACCATTCCTCCGATGCTGGCGTACGGAAAGCGCGGCGCGGGTGGGGTCATCGGTCCCGATGAGACATTGGTCTTCGTCGTCGACCTGATCTCCGTGCGCTGAGGCATTCCCGCCCGGCACCGCGGGGGAGGGCTCATTCATGGCGCTCACGTAATCCTGCCGTCCGGATCGGTGCTTGTACAGTCCGGACTGTGCCGAGACGGCGAGTCGTGATCGACCATGTCAGCGTCGGCGTCAGCGACCTCGCGCGCAGCCGGCAGTTCTACGCCCAGGCCCTGACGCCGCTCGGGTTCGCGGAGCTCGGCGTCTGGCGCGAAGGGGCTCATGAGGTCACCTTCGGGCTCGAAGAAGCGGACGACTTCGCGATCTCGACCGAGTACCCGGTGGGAGCTCCGGTCCACGTCGCCTTCGCGGCGGACCGGCGCGAGCAGGTTGACGCTTTCTACGCCGCCGCGCTGGCGGCCGGAGGACGCGACAACGGCCCGCCCGGCCTGCGGCCGGAATACTCCGATGGCTACTACGGCGCCTTCGTGCTCGATCCTGACGGCCACAACATCGAGGCCGTCCACCACGGGCGGCTCTAGCCGCTCGGGAACGGGAGCATGGCGAGTTCCCGGATCGCATAGGCGAGAGCCCTGTGGGAACCAGCCGGGGTCTACCAGAGGGTGCAGAGCCGGTGTCATGATGCGCGAAATGGCGATCCCCGGCGAGCTCTCAGAGGAGCAGCGCGTAGACCTGCGGCGGGCGCACGAGCGTCTGCGCACCGCGTCCAAGGATCTACAGGCGCTGGTCGCGACCAGCCCGATCAAGAACCGGTGGGTGCCCGAGCCGGCGCCGGCGGAGATCCTGGAGGCCGCGCGCCTGGAGTTGACGCAGTCCTATGCGCGACTGCATGAGCTCGAAGCGGAGCTCCTGGGCTGGTCCGGCGATGAGACGCTCGAGGTCCGCGACGGCGACCGCCCGCTGCGCCACTCCTACCAGGACATGTTGCGCTACCACGGCGGCGGCTCGCCGGGCGGGGTGGCGCATGCCTTCAAGGTGATGCAGCGAGGCTTCCCGTGGCTCGAGGGTGGAGCCGCGCCGGAGCGCCACGGGGTCACGGTGAGGACGGCGTTCGGCGGCCCGGGAGCGCGGGACGGCTTCGAGCTCGTCACGCGTGCGGTGACGGAGGGCCGGTATGCGGTGGAACCCGAGCTGGCACGGCCCGAGCGCGGACTGGCACTGGAGCGGTTCGTGTTCGAACTGACCTATCGCCTCCACACGGTGACCCTCTCGCTGCGCGAAGGATTCGTCACCGACGAGTTCATCGAGTTGGCGCGCAGCGAGCGCAGTCCCGAGCAGGAAGCTCGGCTGATGGCGCTCAAGCAGGAGATGGCGGACCGCGTGATGTCCAGCCCGGCCGCCGACGTCTACGACGTCACCGTCGGCGCCTGACGCGTTCGCTTGGCGCACATCCGGTCAGAGGTCCATACTCGCGCCACGTTTGTCCACCAGCGCGACGAGGGGGAGCACCAACATGCGCCGACCGGCCTTTTCATCCCAGCGATCCGTTCGGGCGACCGTTGCCGCGGGAGTGGCGGTGCCGTTCCCGTTCCTGGCGTGCTCCGGCACCGGGATCCTGAGCGTGGAGTCGATCTCGAGGGGGTGACGGCCGGCCTGGTCGATTCGGCTCGGCGTCCGCTTCAGCCCGGGCGGACAGTCGCAGCCCGAGCGGTCCGCTTCAGCCCGGGCGGAGCAGATCGGCGAGGTCCGGCCGTTCGAACAGCGCCGCCGTGGCCATGGCCGACGGCCGGCCCGCCTCGGGATCCGCCCCGCCGGCCACGAGGACTCGCACCACCTCGGTCTCACCTTTGAACACCGCGCCCGCCAGCGGCGTCTGCCCACGGTCGTTGACGCGGTTGGGGTCGGCGCCGCGTTGAAGCAGCGCGGCGACGGTTCCGGCGTGGCCGTGGTAGGCGGCCAGCATCACCAAGCTGTCGCCGTGGTGATTGCTGAGGTTGGGCTCGACGCCGGCGTCCATGTAGGCGGCAAGCCGGCCGGTCCTCCCTTCGCGGGCGAGCGCGAACAGCCTGGTGGCAAGCTCGATCACGTCGGGATCGGCCCCCTCCGCGGCCGGAGGGTCGGCCCCGCCCATGGGCGGCCGCTCGGTCCCCTCCAGGCCCGGCGGGTCGGACTCGTCCATGGTCTTGATTGTGGCCGGTCCGGGCGCGGGCCGAGCCGCGCCCGGAGCGACGACTGCGGCTAGCTCTGCGGCTGCGGCACGATCCGAATGTAGGGCCGGGGGGAGTCCCAGCCGTCGGGGTAGATCTCCTTGGCCTGATCGTCTGAGACCGAGCCGGCGATGATCACGTCGTCGCCCTCCCGCCAGTTGACCGGCGTGGCGACCTTGTGCTTGGCCGTCAGCTGCAGCGAGTCGATTACCCGGAGCACCTCGTCGAAGTTGCGTCCGGTGGTCATCGGATAGACCAGGATCAGCTTGATCTTCTTGTCCGGGCCGATCACGAACACGTTGCGGACGGTTTGGTTGTCGGCCGGCGTGCGGCTCTTCGAGTCGCCCTCGACGTCGGCGGGCAGCATGTCATACAGCTTGGAGACGTTGAAGTCGCTATCGCTGATGATGGGGTAGTTGGGCGCCTCCCCCTGCGTCTCGGCGATGTCCTGCGACCACGTCTGGTTGTCGCCCACCGGGTCCACGGAAAGGCCGATGATCTTGGTGTCGCGGCGATCGAACTCGGGCTTGATCTTCGCCATGTAGCCCAGCTCGGTGGTGCACACGGGAGTGAAGCTCTTGGGGTGCGAGAACAGCACCGCCCACGAATCCCCGATCCAGTCGTGGAAGTTGATCTTGCCTTCGGTGGTCTCGGCTTCGAAGTCCGGTGCGGTTGATCCGATCTTCAGTGACATTTTTCTCTCCTTGTTCAGCGGACGACCGGTGGGTGCTCCGGCGCGGGGCAGGTCCGCCCCGTAGCCGAAGCGGATTCAGCAATTGTGCACCAAAGCACTTAAGAATGCCGTATCCGCAATCCTTCATAAAAGATAGCGGCCGGGCCGCGACGCGACCACGCGCTGCCAGAGCGCCCGTGCCGGGCGTCCAGGCCCAGATGGCCGTGGGTAGTCTCATCCCGGTGCCAGCCGAACCCAATCGCTTTCTCCGCGTCGCCGTCGTGGGTGCCGGTCCGTCCGGCTTCTACGCCGCCGACCAGCTGATCAAAGCCGGCTTCGAGGTCGACCTCTACGACTCGCTCCCCACCCCGTTCGGCTTGGTGCGGGCGGGTGTCGCGCCCGACCATCCAAAGATCAAATCGGTCACCCGCGTCTACGCCAAGACCGCCACCCACGAGGCGTTCCGCTTCTTTGGCGGCGTGGAACTCGGCACCGATATCTCGCGCCAGGATCTGCTCGAGCGCTATCACGCCGTCGTCTATGCGGTCGGCACCGCGACCGACAACCGGCTGGGCATCCCCGGGGAGGACCGTCCCGGTTCACACCCCGCCACCGAGTTCGTCGCCTGGTACAACGGCCACCCTCTGTTCGCGGGTCAGACGTTTGACCTCAACGGCGGCCGAGCCGTGGTGGTCGGCAACGGCAATGTGGCCATCGACGTTGCGCGGATGCTGGTTCTGGACCCCGCCGAGCTGGCACCCACCGACACCGCTGATCACGCGCTGGACGCGTTCGGCGCCGCCGGCGTCACCGAGGTGGTGTTGCTCGGTCGCCGCGGCCCGGCCCAGGCCGCCTTCACCAATCCGGAGCTACGCGAGCTGGGTGAGCTCGAGCGCGCCGACGTGATCGTCGATCCGGCTCAGCTCGAAGGCGTTGAGGAACCCGCCGAGACCACTCCGCGACGCAACCTCGAGATCCTGCGCGACTACGCCAGCCGCGAGCCGGCCGGCAAGTCCCACCGCCTGGAGCTGCGATTCCTGCGCTCCCCGGTGGAAATCCTGGGCGAGGGCGACGACGGCCCGGTCTCGGGCGTGCGCGTTTCGATCAACCGCCTGGTCACCCGCGAGGACGGCCGGGTCGGCGCCGAGCCGACCGGGGAGGAGGAGGTGATCGAGTGTGGGCTGGTGCTGCGCTCGATCGGCTATCGCGGCATCCCGTTGCCGGAGATCCCGTTCGATGAGCACCGGGGGCTGATCCGCAACGAGGCCGGACGCGTCATCGGCGATGCGGGACCGTGCCCCGGCGAGTACGTGGTCGGGTGGATCAAGCGAGGCCCGTCGGGAGTGATCGGGACCAACAAGAAGGACGCCGCCGACACGGTCGCGCGGATCGTGGAGGACGCCGAGACTGGAGGGCTGAACCACCCGGCCGGTGACCCCGACGCCGCCGCCGTGGCGGCGTGGCTGAGCGAGCGGGTCCCCGATCACGTCACCTGGGCGGGCTGGGAGGCCATCGACGCCCACGAGTCGGCGCTCGGGCAGCCCGCCGGTCGACCGCGCGTGAAGCTGGTCAGCGTCGCCGATCTGATCGAGGCCAGTCGCCGGCGCGGCTGACCACCCCAATGTCACCCGAACGTCCTGGAGGAGAGCCGTGAGCAAAGATGCGAGCAATGGCCGGGTGCCGGTCCCGCGAGACCGGCAGGACGACTACACGCGCGAGGCGGCCGAGAAGCGCGCAGCGTTCGTCCGGGAGCGCACCGGCGCCGAGCTCGAGCACGTGTCGGCCTATTCGTTTGACCCGGCCGGGTGTCGGGCAACATCGAGCAGTTCATCGGCGCGGCGCAGGTGCCCATCGGGTTGGCCGGACCACTGCTGGTCAACGGCGAACACGCCCAGGGCGAGTTCTACGTGCCGATGGCGACCGCAGAGGGGACCCTGGTGGCCAGCTACAACCGGGGCATGCGCCTGCTCTACGAGGCGGGCGGCGTGACCACCACGATCGTCGCCGACCACATGCAGCGCGCCCCGGCGTTCGTGTTTGCCGATGCGCGTGCAGCGCGTGATTTCTCACACTGGCTCAAGGAGCACTTCGACGAGGTCAAGGGGGTCGCCGAGACGACGACCAACACCGGCCGGCTACAGGAGATCGAGCAATACACGGCCGGGCGAATCCTCTACACCCGCTTCGACTACACCACGGGCGACGCGGCAGGTCAGAACCTGACCGGCAAGGCCACGCAGGCGGCGTGCCGATGGATCGCCGAGCAGCGGCCTGAGATCGAGCACTACTTCCTGGAGTCCAATTTCGCGACCGACAAGAAGAGCTCGCAGATCAACATGCTCCGCACCCGGGGCAAGCGCGTGATCGCCGAGGCCACGGTCCCCAACGAGCTGTTTCACCGCATCATGCGCTCGGACTCAGAGCTCATGTTCCGCGCGCGCCAGGTCTCCAATCTGGGCGGCTTCATGTCCGGCGTCAACAACAACGGCGCTCACTCCGCCAATGGCATCACGGCTATGTTCATAGCGACCGGACAGGACGCGGCCAATGTCGCCGAATCGTCGGCGGCGTTCGTGTACGCCGAGCTGCGCGACAACGGCGACTACTACTACTCGGTCACGATCCCGTCTCTGATCGTCGCCACCTACGGCGGTGGCACCGGGCTCGCGACGCAGCGAGAGTGCCTGGAGGTGCTCGACTGCTACGGCAAGGGCAAGGTGCGCAAGTTCGCCGAGATCGTGGCCGCGACCGTGCTCTGCGGTGAGCTATCGCTGGGGTCGGCGATCGTCGCCGAGGAGTGGGTCCAGGCCCACGACCTGTTCGGGCGCAACCGGCCCTAGGCGCCTGGCCCGCGTCGTGGGCGTCTGACCGATGACTCCAGTTGCGGGCTGGCGCCGGCCGCGCCCGGGGCCAGTCCACGGCGGTCATCCGCTGCTTGCATCCGGCGCCAGTCCGCGCCGGTCATCCGCAGAACGGCGATCTTCTCACCGGCTCGTCCGTGGCTGACAGACTCAGACGTCAGCCCGATCGCCCGAGCCACGGCGAGCGAGGCCGCGTTGGCCGGCTGAACCCGGGCCAGCAGGCTCGGAGCCCCGATCCGGGCGAAGCCCTCGTCGCGGACGGCCCCGGCGCTCTCACGGGCAAACCCCCGGCCCCAGGCTGACGGGTGAAGCCACCAGCCGATCTCGTACTCGTCGGCGTCGACCCCGGCGCCCGTCGCCTGCGAAGTTCAGCGCCGCCAGCCCGACCGCTTCGTCGCTGAAGCGGTCGAACACCGTACGCCAGCCGAACCCGTGGCGGCGCCAGTGCTCGAGGCTCGCCGCGGACACCCCGGTGGCCCGTGTCTGCGACCACGGCTTGCCGTCGCCCACGTACCGGATCACCTCGGGCATTCGCGCCAGGGCCACGAACATCTCCGTATGCTGCTCGCCCCACGGCTCCAGGCGGAGGCGAGGCGTCCACAGGGTTTCCCGCCTCATCCGCAGCGACCATAGCTAGTCTGAAATTGTGAGCGGCTCAGCTTGACTCGCCTCGGTCCGGCGCTCGCGGAGCGCGACTTCCGACTCTGGTGGCTGGCTCTCCTGGGGATGGGCATCAGCCTGCAGATGCTCGAGGTGGCGATTGGCTGGGAGGTATACGCCCAGCACCGCAGCGCGCTGGATCTCGGCTGGATCGGTCTGGCGGAGTTCGTGCCGATGGTGGTGCTGGCGCTGCCCGCCGGGCACCTCGCCGACCGAGTCCCGCGCCGGCTGACCTTCGCCGGCTCCCTGCTGATCGGGGCCGGCGTCGGCGCCGGTCTGGCGCTGGTGAGCGCCGCGGGTGACACCGCGATCTGGCCTTACCTGGCGCTGGCCACGGGAGCCGGCATCTCGATGGCGCTGGGGTCTCCCGCCTCCCGCGCGATGACCGCCACCCTGGTCAGCCCTGGCGTGCTGGCGAGCGCCATGACCCTGCGCTCGATCGCGATCCAGGGGGGCCAAGTGATCGGTCCGGCGGTCGGCGGCCTGATCTACGGCAGCTCGCCCACCCTGGTCTACTCGCTGGCGTCCGGGACTTGTCTGGTCGCGGCGGCGAGCGTGCTGGCGATGCATCCGCGCCCGGCGGCCGACGCGGTCGTCACCGCCGGACTGGGCGCCGTCCCGGCGGCGAACCTCGAGGGCGTGCTCGAGGGGCTGCGATTCGTGGGACGCACGCAGATCCTGCTGGGCGCAATCCTGCTTGACCTGCTCGCGGTCCTGTTCGGCGGCGCGGTCGCCCTACTGCCGGTATTCGCCCGCTCGATCCTCCACGTCGGTCCGACCGGGCTGGGGATCCTGCGGGCCGCGCCGGCCGTGGGTGCCCTGATCGCCGCCGTCGTGGTGATGCGGCGCCCGATCGTGGGTCGCGCCGGGCCGACGCTGCTGGTGGTCGTCGCGCTGTACGGGATCAGCATCATCGTGTTCGGCCTCTCCCGCGTGTTCGTGATCTCGCTGCTGGCGCTCGGCGTCAGCGGCTTCGTCGATCTGTTCAGCATGAACATCCGCTCCACCACGGTCGCATTGGCGACGCCGGATCGGCTGCGGGGGCGGGTGATGGCCGTGGAGATGGTGTTCATCAGTGCCTCCAACGAGCTGGGGGCGTTCGAGTCGGGGCTCGCGGCGTTCCTGGTCGGCACCGTGCCGGCGGTGGTCGGCGGCGGTGCGATCACCGTCGCGCTGGCGGTCGTGTGGCGCCGGTTGTTCCCGGCGCTGGCCGAGGTCGACCGTCTCGATCAGATCCGGCCGCCGCCCGAGGCGGCCCCCACCCCGGTCGAGGCGGTGCTGTAGCGGCTGCACGAGCGGTCTGGGCTGGGCCGCTACACGCCCAGCTACTAAGTTTCGCCCCCCATGCCCACGCAGCTCCTCGTCCTCGGTGGTACCGGCTTCGTCGGGCGCGCTTTTGTCCACGACGGGTTGGCCCGGGGCTGGGAGGTCAGCACCTTCAATCGCGGTAGCCGGGCCGCGGTCGATCCTCGCGTAAGCGCCCTGTCCGGGGACCGCATGCGTCCGGACAGCCTCGACGTCCTGGCCGGACGCGACTGGGACCTCGTGGTCGACACCTGGTCGGGAGCGCCGCGGGCGGCCCGCGACTGCGCCGCCGTCCTGGCTCAGCGCGCTCGCCGGTACGTCTACATCTCCAGCGAGTCGGTATACGCGCCGCCACCACCGCTCGGGGTCGACGAGTCCGCACCGACGGTGGGCGCCTCGCCCGACGCCGAGGACGGGAGCTATCCGGAGCTCAAGCGCGGGGCAGAGCTGGCGATACTCGAGGCGTTCGGCCCCCGGGCCCTGGTGGCGCGGCCGGGGCTCATCCTCGGGCCTCACGAGGACGTCGGGCGCCTGACCTGGTGGCTGAACCGGATCGCCGCCGGGGGCCAGGTCCTGGCTCCGGGGCCACCGGACCTACCGCTGCAGTACGTCGACGCGCGCGACCTCGCCCGCTTCGCGCTCGACGCCGCGCTGGCCGGTCACCACGGCGCGTTCAATGTGGTCAGCCGCCGTGGACACGCCACCATGGCGATGCTGTTGGAGACCTGCCGCTCGGTTACCGGTGCGCACGCGACCCTGTGCTGGATGGAGCCCGAGGCGGTGCTGGCGGCGGGGATCGAGCCATGGACGGAGCTCCCGATCTGGCTACCTCCCGAGCACGAGTTCGCGGGGATGCACGCTGCCGACGTCAAGCGCGCGCACGCCGCGGGCCTGCGCTGCCGGCCGCTGCGCGACACCGTGGCCGACACCTGGGCCTGGCTCTCGCAGCTCCCCGGGGCGGCGCCGCTGCGAGCCGATCTTCCACCACCGGGGCTCGCCCCCGATCGCGAGCGCGCGGCTATGCGGTGGTGCTCCGCGCGCCGGACACGGCCGGACGCCGGAGCTTGATCGCCGCCAGGCGGAGCGAGAGTGGCCCCAGCAGAGCACCGCACACGAACGACACGAACGAGTTGATCGCGACCCATAGCCATGAGGCGGAGAAGAGACCGCCGACCGCTCCGGTTCCCGCGGCCAGTGGCGTATGCGTCGCCGCGGCGATCATCGCCGCGACCGTGTGCGGTCCCTTGCCGTTGGGGACGTAGTTGTCCAGGCCGGTGGCAAACCACCACATCAGGACCGTGCCGGCACAGATGAACGGCGCGGCGGGAGCGAAGATGTCGGTCTCCGAGAGGGCCGACGCCGCCACCAGCAGGAAGGCCGCGATTGCGACGGCGAGCGCGAGACCCCAGAACTTCGGAGCTCCCGCCAACGCCGGCCCGAGCAGCATGATCACGATCCCCGCGATGGTGCCCAGGGCCGCCGCCACGATCACCTTGCGCAGCGCGCTGTTGTTTGCCCCCAGGGCGAAGAACAGACCCCAGCTCACAAACGAGGCGGGGAGTACGAGGGTGAACACCGAAGGCAGCCCGAACTTCCCGAACACGCCGTCCTTTACCACCACCCAGTGGAAGGCGAAATTGAGCACGAACTCGACCCAGACGAACGCGACGACGCCGATCGAGAGGGCAAGCGGAAACGTGGCGCGAAAGCGCTGGGACATGAGTCTGTTCCTCCCTGCGTAGAGTGCCTGGAAGGCGCTCGCGCCGGAGCGGCGGTCACCTTCCCTCTCCAGCGACTATCGCCGCCGCAGCCGGCGGCAAGTGGCTCAGGTTGAGTCACCCTCTGTCCGGAGTGAGTCAGCCTCGGCGCCCTGCGCCTCTCCGTCCTCGCCGGGGACGGGGCTCAGCAGCCGATACGCGCGCAGCCGGCGATGGAGCGTGGCACGGCCGATGCCGAGCTCCTGCGCGGCGTGAGTCACATTGCCGCCGTTGCGGGCCAGCGCGCCGCTGATCGCGTCATGCTCGATCTCGCGCAGGCTGCCGGTGCCATGGTGGTCCGAGGCCGGGCACCGCTGTGCTCAGCCGCAGCGATTCGACGCCGATAATCGATCCACCGCGCAGCAGCGCGGCGTCGAGAACGTTGTGCAGCTCGCGGATATTGCCCGGCCAGGCCTGCGCGGCCAGGGCGTCGTGGGCCTCGGGCCGCACGACCGGGCGCGGGGCGTGGGGTGGCTCGCGCCGCTCACACCAGTCGTCGATCAGCAACCGCAGGTCATGGCCGCGGTCGCGGAGGCGGGGAACGGTGAGCGACACCGCCGCGAGGCGAAACAGCAGCTCGGCTACCGGCTGTCGTGCCTGCGCGTTGAGCAGGCTGATCACCCAGCAGCGCGTGCCGGCCGCCGCCTGCTCATCGAGGTCGTCGGCGAGCCCGAGCTGGGAGCCCGGATCCAGCGCGTGCACTCGGTTGAGCACCACGGTGCCGCCGGCGCGAACCGCCCGGCGCCACTCCTGACGCCAGGTGGGCCGGGCGCAGTGCACGACGGTGAGCGGGCCGCGGTCGCCTCCGACCTGGTGCAGCCGCAACGCGAGCGCGAGCTTTCCGGTCCCCGGCTCGCCCCAGATCGCCACCCCAATTCGCCGCTTCGCCACCTTGGTGGCTTCTCGGAACAGCTGTTGCATGGCGGGACAGCGCCCCACCAGCGGAGACCAGTCGGCCGGCGCGGCGCAGGCCGGCTGCGGTCTCGCCCGGCTGGGACGCTCCAGGGACACGAGCGCGCCGAGGACCTCCGCGCCCGCGTGGACGAGATGCACCTCGGCCTGGCACGGGCCCCGCGACAGCTCCAGCTGCTCGGCGGCGTCCGTCTCGGTCTGGAGCGCGTGCCGGGCGAAGCTCAGCAGCAGCTGCACGTCCTCCGCCGACGCCGTCTGAAGCATGCGGGCGTTCTGGATGATGGTGTGGCCGGAGCGGTCCACGGTCAGGAACGGCGCCTGGCGCCCGGCCCGCCCCCGCAGGTACTGCTCGAGCAGCTCCCGCTCGCGGCCGAACACCTGCTCCTCCAGTTGCCGTTGGATCTCCGCGGCGGCGCGCGCCACCAGCGATGAGGCGTACGAGCTCGCCACGCTGGTGTCCGTCGCGAGCCCCAGTACCCCGAGCACCTCTCGGGTGACGGGATGGCGCACCGGGGCGGCGGTGCAACAGAAACCGTGAAAGGCTCCGACGTAGTGTTCGGCGGCGTACACCTGCGCCAGCCCGCCCAGCTCCAGAGCCAGCCCCACGCCGCTGGTCCCCGCTTCCTGCTCACTCCAGATGCCGCCCGGGACGAGGTTGACCTCGCCCGTCCGGCGTAGAACTTCGGGCGAGCCGGCGCGGTAGAGCAGGACGCCGAAGTCGTCGCAGACGATCACCGCGGAGCTGGTGTCGGCAAGCTCGGCGCCGAGCTCGTCGGCCAGCCCGCGACCGACGGTCAAGAACTGCTGGCGGGCCTGGCCGGCGTGGTCAAAGCCGCGCAGGGCCGACTCGTCGAGCGGCACGGCCGGCATCTCGCTGGTCAGCTCGAGCGCGTTGCAGCGCTGCCACGACGCGGCGATCTCAGGTCGCACTCCGTCGAGGATCGCCCCTCGCGCCTGGAAGGCCTCCCACTGCGACTGCAGGGCCGCACGCGCGGCCGCGGGACTCGAGAAACGACGCCTCTGCTCCATCACCCACTGCTCCGAGGAAGGTGCCGGAACGGATTACGGAGATGTCATGCCATCCGGTTTCTCCCTCCCGCGGGTCCGGCTACGCGCAACCAGAGAGTTGCGCTAAGTTTCGCGCCCATCCCGTGGCGGCGCTGTTGGAGACCTGCCGCTCGGTCACCGGTTCGTGTGCCTCGACCCTGTGCTGGATGGAGCCCGAGGCGGTGCTGGCAGCGGGGATCGAGCCGTGGACGGAGCTCCCGATCTGGCTACCTCCTGAGCACGAGTTCGCGGGGATGCACGCTGCCGACGTAAAGCGCGCGCACGCCGCGGGCCTGCGCTGCCGGCCGCTGCGCGACACGGTCGCCGACACCTGGGCCTGGCTCTCGCAGCTCCCCGGGGCGGCGCCGCTGCGAGCCGATCTGCCACCACCGGGGCTGCCCCCGATCGCGAGCGCGCGGCCCTCGAGTCGCTCAAGGCGCCCGGCTAGGCCGCTACCGGGTCTAGTCGTCTCCGCTTCAACGAAGAACCGGGACGGCAAGCGTACTTCCGCCGCCACCCGGGTGGTGGCTCAGAGTGAGACAGTCGGGCCAACTCCGGCCGGGCACCTGCTCCACGCCGCGGCTCTCCTGTCCGGTTCAATCCGTGCCGCGATGCAATGGCGAAACCAGGACGCCTACACGATCTCCGATGACCCGGCCCGGGTGGACCGTCGGACCGTGTGGGAGTTTCTGAACACCAGCTACTGGTCGCCCGGGATCACCCCCGAGACGGTCGACCGGGGAATCGACAACTCGCTGGTGTTCAGCCTGCTGGCTCCGTCCGGGGACCAGGCCGGATTCGCCCGGGCCGTGACCGATCGCGCTCGCTTCGCGTGGCTGGCCGATGTGTTCGTGCTGCCGGCTCACCGTGGTCGCGGTCTCGGCGTGCTGGCTGGTCGACACGGCGCTGGCCCACCCGGATCTGCGGGGCTTGCGAATCATGCTCGGCACCAACGACGCCCACGCGCTCTATGAGCGGTTTGGCTTCAGGGCCGTCGACCCACAGCGGGTGATGGAGCGCCCACGGCCCGATCTCCCGAGCTGACCACCGGGGGGAATGGGGCAGACGTGCTGTACCCCGGAAGTACGCAAATGTACTTCTGAGATATATTGCTCCCGTGACCGACTCGCTCGTCGCCAGTCACCCCGCGATCGCTCCGCTGCTGAGCGATCGCCCACAGCGCGCGCGGCTGCTGGAGGCGATGGTGCGCGCGGTGGCCGAGAACGGCTACGACGCAGCCACGGTGACCGATGCGGTCCGCCTGGCTCGGGTGTCGCGGGGAACCTTCTATGAGCTCTTTGACTCCAAGGAGGCGTGCCTTCTGGCCGCCTACCGGGCCGGCTATGAGGTGCTCGAGGAGCGAATCCGGTCGGCAGTGCGCGACGCGACCGACTGGCGCGAGGAACTGCGCCTGGGGATCCGAGCGTATCTCCAGACCCTGGAGCAGGATCCGGTCTTCGCGCGGGTCTATCTGATCGAAGCCCGCGTGGTGTGGGAGCAGCGTGAGGCGGTGCTGGATCTGTTCGCGAACCGGTACGCGAAGACGTTCGCCAAGTCCGGGCTGCCGGTGCCGCCGCGTGAGGCGCTGTACCTGCTGGCGGTGGGTGTGCACGAGCTCGCGTGTACGCGGGTGCGCAACGGTAACGGTGTGCTTGATCTCGAAGATGTATTGGTGGGCTGCGCCGTGCGGCTCGCCGGGGAGGTGCAACGATGGACCTGACCTTCAGCGAGCGTGAGCTTGCTTTCCGTGACGAGCTGCGTGGCTGGTTTGCCGCGCACGAGCCGGGACAGGAGCCCGACGGCGACGAGGACGCTCATTACGTCTGGCGCCGCGATTTCCAGCGTGAGCTCGCCGACGGCGGCTGGGCGGCGGTGCACTGGCCGGTTGAGTACGGCGGGCGTGGGGCCACGCTGACCGAGTCGGCGATCTTCTTCGAGGAGCTGGGGCGCTCGGGCGCGCCGCTGCCCGCCAACGTGCTCGGCCTGCTGCTCGCTGGCCCCACGATCATGACCTGGGGCACGCCGGAGCAGAAGGATCGCTATCTCACTCCGATCCTCACCGCCGAGGAGATCTGGTGCCAGGGGTTCTCCGAGCCCGATGCCGGCTCTGACCTGGCGAGCCTCAAGACGCGCGCGGTCAAGGACGGGACCGACTGGATCGTGTCCGGGCAGAAGGTATGGACCAGCGTTGCGCAGTACTCGAAGTGGTGCATGCTGGTCGCCCGCACCGATTCGGAGGTGCCCAAGCACAAGGGCCTGACCTACTTCCTGCTCGACATGGAGCAGGCCGCGGTGCAGGTCCGGCCGCTGCGCCAGATCACCGGGGAGCAGGAGTTCAACGAGCTGTTCCTCGACGGCGCGCGGATCCCCGAGGCCAATGTGCTCGGAGGAGTTGGCAACGGCTGGAAGGTGGCGCTGACCACGCTGATGAACGAGCGCGCCGGTCTCGCCTTCTTCCTCCAGGTGCGGTTGCGCCAGCTGCTCGACCGCTTGATCGATGAGGCGGCGGGTCGGGGGCTGCTCGACGACCCGGTCGTCGCCGACCGCCTCGGCGAGCTGCACCTCAAGGCGGAGGTCCTGCGTCTCACCGCCTACCGGGGCTTGACCGCAATCGAGAAGTACGGCCAGCCCGGCCCCGAGGGTTCGCTGACGAAATGGATGTGGTCCGAGACCAACCAGCAGTTGACCCAGTTCGCCGTCGACCTGCTCGGGCCGAGCGCCCTGCAGGCCGGAGGGCGGTGGTCCTATGAGCTGCTCCGAGCGCGCGGCAACTCGATCGAGGGCGGCACCACCGAAGTGCTCAAGAACATCGTCGCCGAGCGTGTGCTCGGTCTTCCCAGGGCCCGATAGGAGCAGTCATGGACTTCGATCTGACCGATGACCAGCGCGAGATCCAGGCGGTCGCCCACGAGCTGCTGGCCGCGCGCTCACCCTTCGCCAAGGTGCGAGAGGCGGCCGAAGCGGCGCGGTACGACGAGCGTCTGTGGGGCGAGATCGTCGAGCTGGGCTGGCCGGGGATCGCCGTGGCCCAGGAGTACGGCGGCCAGGAGCTGGGCGCGGTGGAGCTGGCGGTCCTGCTCGAGGAGCTCGGCTACGCCTGCGCGGCGACGCCGTTGTTCTCCTCCGCGGTGGCGGCGGCGGTGATCGGAGCATGTGGTAGCGAGGAGCAGCGGGGTCGCTGGCTCCCGGGACTGATCGCCGGCGAGCTGACCGCCGGAGTCGGCACGGTCGAGCTGGCCGCGGATGCCGACGGCGCGGCGGTGGTGGTCCTGCTCGACGGCGACCAGGCGACGCTGGTGGCCGAGCCTCGTACCGAGCCAGTGACCACGATCGACCCCACCCGCCGCTTCGCGCGGGTCAGCGGGGAGGGGGAGGCGCTCGGCACCGGCGCCGCTGCCCGGGTCCACGCCGCGATCGGGGCTGAGCTCGTCGGCGTGTGTCAACGGGCGCTCGACATGACGCTGGAATACGTCAAGAACCGAAAGCAGTTCGGGGTACCGGTCGGATCGTTCCAGGCCGTCTCACATCGCTGCGCGCAGATGCTCCTGCACACCGAGAGCGCACGCTCCACCGCGTACTTCGCGGCGTGGACCGCCGACGCCGATCCGAGCCGGTTGGCCGAAGGCGCGGCGCTGGCCGCGGCGGCCGCCGCCACCGCCGGTCGCGAGGTGACCGGGAGCGCCATCCAGGCGCACGGAGGGATCGGCTTCACCTGGGAGGCGGACGTTCACTGGCTCTACAAGCGCGCCCAGCTCGACGCGGCGATGCTCGGCGGGGCCGGGCGCCATCACGCCGCGCTCGCCCGTCTGGCGGCGGCGCGGGCGGCGGTCGCCACCGTCTGAACCACCCCGGCGCTCGGCCCGCGTGCCTGGACGGCGCGTTGCAGCGGACAGGGAACCGCCCCGTGACGGCGAAGAGCCGCGTGCACCGCGTTCGCAAGCTTAAGGAGCCATGCATGAGCTACTTCAACCGACTGGATGACCCGCTCGAGGAGAGCGAGCAGGAGCAGCGCCAGGAGAAGCCGTCCGCCGGCTCTCGCTTCGCGGATTTCGGCGATCGCATCGCGCGGGCGTTTTCGAACGTGGACCGCGGCCGGACCGATCCGCTGTCCCTGGAGCCGGGCGAGGCGACCCCCGAGGACCTGGCCGACGAAGGTCAGCCGATGGGGGCCCCGCCGCGCTTCGCGGTCGGCCCGTTCGGATATAACCGCGCTGCGGTAGACGAGTACATCTCCGATCTCGAGCGCGAGCTCGAGGCGCTTCGCTCCCAACGGCCCGCTCCGTTGTCGATCAATGAGGAGATCGAGCGGATCGGCGAGCAGACGGCCTCGATCCTTGTCGTCGCTCACGACCAGGCCCACGAGACCACACGCCGCGCCGAGGAGCAGGCCAAGGCGACGACGAGTCGCGCGAAGGAGCAGGCTGAGCGCTGCATCGCGGATGCCGCCGCCAACGCGGTCCAGATGACCGAGCGGGCCAAACGGCAGCTGCGCGAGCTCGACAACGAGACCGACTCCGTGTGGCGCGAGCGCATTCGGCTGCTCGAGGATGCTCGCGGCACCGGCAGCGCGCTGATCGCGCTCGCCGAGCAGGCCGCCGAGCGCTTCCCCGAGGCCACCACTCCGCCCGAGCCACAGGTGGTCCGCTTCCAGGACAACCGCACCACCGAGACGCCCCGCTACCAGGACACCGAGATGGTCGGGCCCGCGCAATTCGAGGACACCCAAGCGATGGAGCCGGTTCATTTCCAGGACACCGAGACGGGGGAGCCGGTCCGCTTCGAGGAGTGAGGCGTGACACCCGGCGCGGATGTCTCCCGCGCCGGGGCCGCCGCGACGTTCTCACTGCATGTATCGAGCGGCCCGCTCTGCCATCTCGTCTGGGGAGAGGTCCTCGGTTCGCTGGCTCAGCATCCATTGCTGGCCAAACGGATCGCGCAGGCGCCCCCCACGTTCGCCGTAGAAGTGATCGTCCAGCGCGAACACGACCTCGGCCCCTGCGGCGAGTGCGCGCTCCCAGGCCTCGTCGACCTGCTCCCAGTAGGTCACCATGATCGCAGTGACGCCGCCGGCCGACGATCCCGGCGCTCCGGCCGGGGCGCCGTCACCGGTCTCAGCGGTGATCATCACGACGGAGTCGCCGATCCGCACCTCGGCGTGAATCACCTCGCCGTTGGGTCCGCTGAAGCGGTCACCGATCTCCTCGGCTCCGAACGCGGCGCGGTAGAAGTCGATGGCCGCCGCGCCGTCGCTCACCACCAGTCGCGGGGTGACCGTGTGCAGGTGAGCTGGAATCGGGTCGACTGCCATCGGGTGCCTTTCCGGGATGTCCATGGTGACACAGGCGTCAGATCGTGCCGGCCAGCTCGGCCATCTGCTGAAATGCGACCAGCGGGCTGGCGGGTTCCTCGTCGCCCTCGAGCTCCCGGTAGATCGTCGCGATGTTGACAGCGAGCCGCTCGCTCTCGCCCCACTCGGCCCAGCGATCGAGCGAGAGCGAGCGAGCGGCCTGCACCGGCGTCATGCCCTGGTCGTGACGCTCCCGGGCGTGCGCGTAGAGGTACTCGAAATACGATTTGAGCTCGCGCACGGCGTCCTTGTCGGCGAGTGGCCCGTGGCCCGGCACGATCGTCTCCACGTCCATCGCGATGATCTGGTCACAGGCGTCGACCCAGTTCGACACCGGTCCCGCCCAGGCGATGGGATGCCCGCCGTGAAAGAGGATGTCCCCGGCGAACAGGACGCGCTCGGCGGGCAGATAGGCAAGCGTGTCGCCGCGCGTATGGGCAGGCCCCACCTCGATCAGGCGCACCTCTTTGGATCCGACCCGGAGCGTCAGCTCGCCGTTGAAGGTCTCGCTCGGTAGCACCGAGTCGATCCCTTTGAAGTCGAACTTCCCGAAGCAGCTGAGGAAGAACTCACCGATCTCGCCCATGTTCGGCGCCTGCTCCACCAGCGCGGCAAACGCGGCCGGTGGCAGTTCCTTCATCTCTGCCGCGGTGTGCTCCGACGCCACGATCCGGGCGCCGCCGACGAGCTGATTGCCGTAACAGTGGTCGCCGTTGGCGTGCGTGTTGAGGAGCGTTTCGATCCGCGCGGCGGCCGGCACCGCCCGGCGCATGTCGCTCAGCATCCGCTCGGTCAGATGCAGGTCGAACAGCGTGTCGACCAGCAGGGTGTGCTCGCCGTCGCAGATCAGGCCGGCGTTGCTCCAGCCCCAGCCCCCATCGGGCTGCAGATATGCGTACAGGGAGTCTCCGAGCTCGTGCAGGCCGCGGGTGTAGTCGGGGGCCACGCCGGGGGTTTATACAGCGCCACAGGCGATGGCGCGGCTGGCGTCCCGCACCCGCTCGTGGACGAACTCGAGCTTCTCGATCACCGGCGGGGCGAGCGTGAACGGGTACAGGTCGTCGCGGCCCATGCTGCGATTCACGGCATTCAGCGCGTAGGTGAGCGGCAGCCAGTTCGACAGCACTTCGGCAAAGCTGCGCTCGCCGGCCTCGGACTGCGGCGTGGCCTTCAGCGAACGGTCGAAGGTCACCGCGCGTGGACCTTTCACCGTGACCCCGAACTCGGCCGCGGTCTCGAGCGCGTCCCGGATGTGGAGATAGTGCGCGAATGTCTCGGCCCAGTCCTCCCAGGGGTGCATGGTCGCGTAGGCGCTCACGTAGCTCTGCGGCCAGTCCGCCGGGGCGCCGGCGGAGTAATGGCGCTCGATCGCCTCCTCGTAATCCTCACGGTCGTCGCCGAACCGCTCGCGGCACTCTGCCCAGGCATCGTCGCCCACCACGAGCAGCGGCTGGAAGTAGTGGCCGAGCTCATGCCGGAGATGCCCGAGCATGGTGCGGTAGGGCTCGCCGAGCTGGGCGCGCCGGGCCTCGCGCCGGGCATCGTCGGATTCGGCCAGGTCGATCGTGATCACCCCGTCGGCGTGACCCGTGGCGACCGGCTGGGATTCGCTGGAGAGCAGGTCGAACGCCAGCGCCCCGGGGCGGACTCCCGGCAGGCCGAGCTCCAGCAGCTGCATGATCATGCGCCGCTTGGCGGCCTCGGCGGTGGCAAACGCGGCCAGCCCGGCAGCGTCGGCGTCGTTGGGGCGGGTGCGGGTCAGCTCGCAGGAGCGGCACAAGGCCCCCTCGCGGTCGACCATCCAGTTACATGCGGCCAGCTCGAGGTTGACGCAGCGGTGCAGGGAGCGCTCCTCCTCGCCCTCCAGGGCGACCAGCTCCAGGCGCTCGGGCACGAACCCGAGCGGCGTGGAGCAGCTCAGGCAGACGGTGTTCTCGAAGAACACCAGGTGGCCACAGTGGCCGCAGGCGAACGACAGCATCGCTTTACCTTAGATGCAATCACCGGGCCGGCCGCCTCGAGTCCAGGCCACGGGCTGGCCCCCTCCAGCCCGGGCCGCGCCCGCGCCGCCCCACCACTACCGGCCGGAAACGGTCAGGTACGCTCGTCCGCTGGTGCCCACTCGCGTCCCGGGCGCATATCCGATCGGCTGCATCGAGAAGTGTTGAGACCCATCCACCTGCAGACCATCCTCACCAGCTGGGAGACCGGTCCGAGCTCGATTCTCCTGTACGTCAGCGTCGCCGGCGTGGGACTCGCGTACGTCCTGGCGGCGGCGAGACGCTCGCCGCGGGGACGCCGCTGGCCTCGCAGCCGGACGGCATGGTTCCTGGCCGGCATGGCGCTGGTGGCCGGCCTCTACGGGTCCGGATTGCAGGTGTACGGGGACGACCCCGCCGTACACGTCGTGCAGCACATGCTGGTGATGATGGCCCTGCCCGCCCTGCTGGTGTTCGCCGCGCCGATCACGCTGTTGCTGCGGACGCTCAGTCCCGCCCGCCGGCGTGACGTGGTGAGCGTGCTCAATCGCTCGGTCGTGCGGTTTTTCCATCACCACCGCCGCGCCCCCGTCCTGCTGTGCCTCGACTACTACCTCTCGATGTTCGCCTACCAGCTCACCCCGCTGCGGACGGTGACCGAGGAGAGTCCGGTGCTGCATTTCGCCGTGCACCAGTATTTCCTCGTCTGCGGGCTGCTGTTCTGGTTCCCCATCGCCGGTCTGGACCCGGTCCGCCTGCGTCTCAGCGAGCGACAGAAGCAGCAGATGATCGCCATCGGGCTGCCCGCGTTCGGAGTGCTCGGCGCGATCGAGCTCGCGGGCGGCGACTCCGCCACCGGCTGGGCGTACCTGGCGTCCGGGACGGCGCTGACGATCGCCGGCTTGGTGCTGGTGGCCTGGCAGGGGCGCCACCGCGCTGCGCCCGCGGTGGCGCCGGGCGCGGCGGTCGGGACCGTCCGGCTGGAAGCGGCCGCGGCCACGGGTGCGGTCGGAGCTCGGGGCGAGCGTTCGCTCAGCGGATCCGCCTAGCCGGCCGAGACCTCGCGATCGTGTCAACTGGACTGAACGGTCTCCGGCGATCCCGCGGCTTCTGGGCGCTCAGCGGGCTCGGGCTGCTGGGCTCACTGGTGATCGCCTACGCCGGCCCGCGCGCCGTGGGCGATCCCACGGTCAGATGGTGGTACGTGCCCTCGGCTCCGTCGGGACGCGCGGCCAGTGTGGCGCTGCTGTACGCCGGGATGGTGCTGCTGTGTCTGGCCTGGCTGGGCCTGGGGCGGATGCTGGGTCCCGGCCGACCGAGTGGCGGCGAGGACCGCCGCGATCTGCTCGTGGTCGCTGCGGCGTGGGCTCTCCCGCTGGCGCTGGGGCCGCCGCTGTTCAGCCGTGATGTCTACAGCTACCTGGCGCAGGGGACGATCCTGCACCTCGGGCTCAATCCGTACCACGACACGCCGGCTGTACTGGCGTCGTTGGGTCACCCCGGCGTCCTGCACGCGGTGTCGCCGTTCTGGCGCCACACGCCGGCCCCGTACGGCCCGCTGTTTCTGTCGCTGACCAGCGTGATCGTCGCGATCACCGGCTCGCACCTGATCGCCGGGGCGCTGGTCCTCCGAGGCCTCGAGCTGGTCGGGATCGCGCTCGTGGCCACCTTCCTGCCCCGGCTGACGAGCTCGCTCGGTACCGACTCCGCGCGCGCCACCTGGTTGATCGTCTTGAGCCCGTTGGCGATGCTCGAGCTGGTCGCCGCAGGCCACAACGATGCGCTCATGATCGGACTGCTGGTCGCCGGCGTCGCGGTGGCGCTGGAAGGCCGACCAATGGTCGGCATCGCGCTGTGCGCTGTGGCGGCGACGATCAAGGTGCCCGCGCTGGCCGGCGCGGTGTTCATCGCGGTCGCCTGGGCTCGCGCCGAGGGGCACCCGCGCGACCAGGTGCGCTTCCTGCTCGCCGGTGGCCTGATCGCCGCCGGCGTGCTGGCGGTCGTGAGCGCCGGCTCGGGCCTGGGCATCAGCTGGTTGTCGGGCTCGGTGTTCTCTACGCCCGCCAGGGTCCGTCTGGCCATAACCCCGGCCACCGGGCTGGGCTGGACCGTGGCCGCGCTCCTGCACGACGCCGGTCTCGCGGTCGACGCCCGGAGCGTGGAGTCGGCATTCGGCGCGGTGGCGGGTGTCCTCACCGCCGGGCTCGGCGCGGTGCTGGTCTATCGGGTGCGGGTCTCCAAGCTCGTGCCCTATCTGGGCCTGTTCCTGGTGGCGGCCGCCGCGGGTGGTCCGGCCGCCTGGCCGTGGTATTTCAGCTGGGGCCTGGTGCTGCTGGCGGCGTGTCGGGCTCCGCAGCGCTCCCCGGCCCTGGCCGTGGCGCTGGCGGTGTCGGCCTTCGCGGTCAAGCCGGGTGGCATCCTCGCGTTGCCCCTGGGCAGCGCGCCGGTGGTGCTCGCCGTCTACGCGTTGATCGCCGGAACCGCGTGGTGGCACCACAAGCGGGGAGGCGGCGACGCCAATCCGGGCGGCCGGCACCCGCGAGGTCTCGCCGACGCTATCCCCTCGACGTTGGTCAGAACCTGAACTCGATGGCCGTCGTCAAGCCGCCCGACGTGCCGAGCCCGCGGTGGAGCCCCGGTTGGCCGTGCCCACCGTCAGCGCGGGCGCGCGCGACTGGGTCGCGATCGGGATCCCCACGGCCCTGGCCGCGGTTCTGTGCTTTCTTGACATCAGCGGCCGTAGCCTCGGCTTCGACGAGGCCGCCACGGTCACGATCGCCTCCCAGCACGGCTCGGCGCTGGGTGCGGCCATCGCCCATGACGGCGGCAACATGTCGGGCTTCTATCTGCTCCTGCACGCGCTGATCGGGATGTTCGGCAACAGTCTGCTGGTGATCCGGTTTCCCTCGGCGCTGGCGTCGGTGGTGACTGTCGCTCTGGTCGGCGTGATTGGCTTGCGTCTGTTCTCAGCCCGGGCCGCGTTCGCCGCCGGGCTGTTGGCGGCGGTGAGCCTGCCGCTGGTGTTCTGGGCCCAGAACGCCCGCGGCTACGCCCCGATGGTGGCGTTCGTCTGTGCCGCCTTCGTGGCCTTCATCGAGCTCGCGACGGAGGGGAGTGACGAGCGTCCGAACCGTCTCTACTGGGTGGCCTACGTGATCTTCATGGCGTTGGCGACCTACGCCAGCTTCGTCGCGGTCCTGGTCGTCCCGGCCCAGCTGTTGGTGCTGGTCGGGCGCCGCCGGATCGCGGTCCGCTTCCTGTTGGCCCTGGTCGCGTATGGGATCTGCTGCGTTCCTCTGGTCCTACTGGCGCTGAACCGGGGCTCGAGCCAGCTGTTCTGGGTTCCCCGACCGACGCAGAAGACCGAGATGCAGGTCCTGCAAGCACTCACCTCGGCCGGGCTGGAGCCGAGCTTTCACCGCACCTCGACGACCTCCATGCTGCTGCTGGTCACGATCGTGGTGGTGCTGATCGTCGCGCTGATGATCGTGTGGTCGGCAATCCGCGGTCGGCAACCCGCGGCGGGCTGGCCGGCAATCCGCGGCGGGCAGTCCTGGGGCGGGTTGATGACGGTAGCCTGGTTCGCGGTACCCGTCGTGATCGTGTGGCTGGCGTCGTTTGTGATCCAGCCGCTGTTCCTGCCCCGCAATCTGCTGATGTCGGGGCCGCCGGCGGCGCTGTTGCTGGCGGCGGGGATCGCCGATCGCCGCGTTCCGCGCTGGCTGGCCCTCGGCGCCCTGGTGGCGTTCCTGGCGTTCAGGGCGCTGCAGCTGGCGCCTAGCTACGGCGTCTCACCGGAGCCGTGGCGACAGGCGGCGGCGTACGTGCTCAGCGGCTCCAGGCCCGGCGACTGCGCAGCCTTCTACCCGGCCGATGGTCGCATGGCGTTTCAGTACTACGTGGGCACCGGCGCGCCCGGCTCAAGCCGCGCACCGGCGTCGATCCTGCCGATCGCCGGCTGGGGCCAGGTGCGGCCGTTCATCGAGGATTACGCCACCCTGACACCGGCACAGATCACTCGGCGCGCGTCGGGTTGCCGGCGCCTGTGGTTCGTCTCCAGCCATGAGGGTCAGCTCGACGGCCCGGCGCAGTCGCTCGCCAACCACGCCCGCTATGTCACGTTGGACGCCCGCCTGCAGCGAGCATTCGGTCATGCTCCGATCAAGTCGTTCGGGTACGCGAGCGCGATTCACGTGCAGCTGCTGCCGGGACCGAACCGGTAGCGGCGCGCCGGATCGTGGCCCGAGGCAGAGGTGGGGCGAATCAGGGGCGCAGCGTCATGCCGTAGAACGTCAGCACGCTGAGCACTATGAGCAGCACCCCATTGGCCCAGGCCAGCGCCGTGAACCACTTGCCGCGGGCGTAATGGCCCGCCACCATGATCGCCGGGAAGGCGGTGATGAGCATGCGCGGGTTCGGCGGCACGTATTCGGACGTGAGGGCGAGAAAGCTGATTCCGAGCGTCCAGACGATTGCCTCGACGCCCATCGTGCGCCGCGACAGGAACATCAGCACCAGCATCACCAGCAGCAGGATCGCCCCCACCAGGCCCACCACCAGGTTGAGGTTGATCGCCGGTTCGTTGAGATGCGACAGCGAGATCTGTCCCGCCAGCGTTGTGGTCAGGTGCACGAGCGCGAACGGGTCGGTCTTCTCGCTCCAGCCGTAGTGCTGGGCCTCGTAGTTGGCCAGCGGGGTGCCGGTCCAGATCCACAGGAACAGGGCGAAGGCCGACACCCCGGTCAAGGACAGGATGGGGGCCAGAAACGCCTTTCGGGCGTCGGCGAAATTCCAGCCCTGGCGCCGTAGCTCCAGGACGGCCGAGACGGCGCAAACCGGGATCAGAACCAGCCCGGTGGGCTGCACCGCGGTGCCGAGGCCGGCCAACAGCCCAGCCAGAAGCCAGCGCCGTCGCTGCAGGGCGTAGATGCACCCCACCGCGAGCGGCAGCAGGACCCCCTCGGAGTAGACCATCGAGAACACCACCGAGCCGGGGAACAGGCAGAACAGAACCACCGCGCGCCGGGCGCTCTCCTTGCCCCACCAGCTGGTGGCCATGCGGTAGAGAACGGCCGTGGTGACGAACCCGCCGGTGACCGAGATGACGAATCCGGCGATCGTGGCCGACCAGATCGGGTCGTGTCCGGTCAGCGCAAAGACAGGCTCCAGGATCCAGATCGTGATCGGATACAGCGGGAAGAAGCCCAGCGTGGTCTGGGCGTGGGAGAGATGATTGAGGTAGCCGTGGTTGGCGATCTGCCGGTACCACAGCCCGTCCCAGTTGGCCAGCTCACCCAGGAAGTTGTGGTGGCCGAGGGAGCTGTCGAGGTAGGTCGCCAGCAGGAGCACCCCCCGCGTCGCCAGATACACCACCGCCACCCACAGCAGCTCCTGCCGCGTCGCGGCCGACCACCGCGCGCGTCGCGCCGTGCGCGACCGTCGCACCGGCCGCGTCCGCCGACGCCGGAGCAGTTCGGGCGCTTCGACGGTGGCGCTCGCCGTGAAGCCGTCATCCTTCACCGCCGAATCGGCAGGGGCAACCGTCTCGTAGCCGTAAAGCTCGATAGGGTTGTGGGGCGGTTCAAGCCGCTCGGGAACAGTTTCCACGGCCGGGCAGTCTAAGTCGAGATGGATAAGGAAGCCGTATGTCCTTAGCAGGAAGCCAATCAAGTCCACCGGCGGGTACAACCGAGCCCGTTTGGCGTCTGGAGGTTCCGCAGCCCTCCGAGCCCGCCACCCCGGCGGTTCCTGACGCCCCGATCACTCCCGCGGATCCGGATCCGGGGACGCCCGCCGACCCGGCGGAGCCCGCCACGGTTCCGGCCCCCCAGGAGCCCGCGACCCCCGTCGTGCCCGAGCCCCAGCCCGACCAGGGCTAGCCCGCCGCGGCGGAGACGGTTCGCGCCGGACCGAGTTGACCGCACGCAGACGAGCGCGACGCAATGGCTGCGGCGAAGCATGGTGCGAGCTTAAAGCGTCTCTGGCTCGCGTAGCGCCAGTGCGATCGCATCTACCACGCGGCGGGGATCGCCGGCTCGTGTCCGGATTCAGCCATCTCCGCCCCCCGACGATTACGTGGCGCCCGCCGGACCGCCACGGGGATCGTCGCCCACCGCCTGTCCGTCGCGTCCGACGTACCCGTCCTTGCCACCGGCCACCAGCACGATGGCGTCAGCGTCACCGACGTTTCGCATCCCCCGGTGCGTGGCGGGGTCGACGCGCAGAATTCCGCCTGGGCCGACGACGTGCGCGGTGCCGTCGCCGAAGCGGAACTCGACCGAACCCTGATGGACGAAGTAGGTCTCTTCCTGCTCGTCGTGGTAGTGAATGCCGCTGGCGTAGCCGGGCGGGAGGACCAGCGCATTGATCCCGAACGCCGTCACGCCGAGCTCACGACGCACCTTCCGGAAGCCCGGGCCGTCGCCCATTTCGTTGAGGCTGGAGAGCACGTAACCCTCGCCTTGCGTCGGCTCGGCCATCGGCGCGATGAATGGTAGCTGTCACCGGGCCGTGACCATACGGTCAGTGAGCGCGAGCGGGCATACTAGGGCCGTGACGTCAGCGCTGCTTTCAGAGGCGCTCGCGCCTCTCCGAGCGAGCCCCGAACGTGCCGCGATCCTGTTGGATATCGACGGCACGCTATCGCCGATCGTGGAGCACGCCTCCGACGCGCACGTTCCCGAGACGACGCGCCAGCTTCTGATCGGGGTAGCTCGCACCTACGGGCTGGTGGCGTGCGTCAGCGGTCGCCGTGCGTCAGAGGCACGCGCGATGGTCTCGATCGGCACGATCTCGTATCTCGGCTCACACGGGGTGGAGCTGCTCCGGGCCGGATGGACCGAGGCGGTGCTCGACCCCGGCGTCGAAGACTGGGTACGGCGGATCCACGAGTTCGGCCGCGAGGCCGACACCGCGGACGCCCGCAAGCGGCGCGTCCGGCTCGAGGACAAGGGGGCGATCGTCGCCTTCCACTGGCGGGGAGCTCCCGACGAGGAGGCCGCGCGCGCCGTGGTCGATTCGATCGCCGAGCGGGCCCAGGCCGCGGGGCTGCGGACCCATTGGGGGCGCAAGGTGCTGGAGGTCCGGCCGCCGATCAAGATCGACAAGGGTGCCGGGATCAGGCGACTGCTGTCCGAAACCGGGGACGAGATCACCTCGGCCATGTACGTCGGAGACGACACCACCGACCTGGATGCCTTTCGGACGCTGTCGGAGCTGGTGCAGGAGGGCCGTCTGGCGCGTGCGGTCCGGGTCGGCGTGCGCTCCGAGGAGGGTCCCTCGGCGATCGCCGGCGAGGCTGACGTGCTCGTCGATGGGCCCGACGGTGTGCGGGAGCTGTTGCGGCTCCTGATCGCCGAGTGAGAACCCGTGCGATTCGCCGACTTCCTGCGCGCCACTGTCCTGATCAGTGCCGCCGCAGCCAGCGTGCTGGCGGCCGTCACCCTCGCCGGAGCGGCCGGCGCCGGCGACGACCTGGTGGTACCGGTCGCCGCGAGCTGGTGGGTCGTGGCGGGTCTCGTCGGGCTGCAGCTCGGACACCGTGGCGAGACCTCGCCGCCGATCGCCTCGCTGCTGGCGAGCGCGCGGACGCAGGCGTCGCTGCCCGAGGTGGACCCGTCCCGGACGGTCATGAACCGGCTGTGGCCGCTGCTGCTGTCCACGCTCGCCGCCGGTGCCCTGGGGTTCGTGCTGCCGCAGGTGCCGGCCATCGCGACCGGCTTCGCGGTCATCTGGTCGCTGGCGTGGCGTCATCAGGCATCGGCGGTGACGGCGATCGAGGAGCGCGACGGGGCCCGCTTCTACGTCGAGCGGACCTCGCCGCTACGGCGGATCCGGCTGGTTCGCACCCCGGGCTTCCGCTCAAACCTGCTGGAGCTCAACGGGACCCCGGTTGGACGATCGGCTCGCCCTCGCGTCTAGGTCTGTCGCCGACCGCGTAGCGTCACGATTGCTGGCAGGATGGAAACGGTGAGCCCACTGGCGTTCATTCCCAGCCCGGCGCAGAACGGCTTCAGCGTCGGCCCGTTGTTCTTTCACGCCTACGGGATCATGTACGTGTTGGCGGTGGCGGCGGCGATCCTGATCTCGCGCTGGGGCTGGCGGCGCGAGGGGGGCGATCCGGACCTCATCTACGAGGTGGCCATGTGGGGATTTCCTGCCGGGCTCATCGGCGGACGGATCTACTTCGTCATCACCACCCCCAGTCAGGTGCCAGATCACTGGTGGGGCGTGTTCGCGATCTGGCAGGGCGGCCTGGGGATCTGGGGCGGGATCGCGGGCGGCGCCGCGGCGGGGCTGTGGGTCCTGTATCGCCGCCTGCCGCGGGACCAGATCCCTCGCTTCATGGACATCGCCGCGCCGGGGCTGCTGGTCGCGCAGGCGATCGGCCGAGTCGGCAACTACTTCAATCAGGAGCTGTTCGGCAAGCCGACCACGCTGCCGTGGGGGCTCGAGATCAGTCCCGCTCATCGCCCGCCCGGCTATTTGCATCACGCCGCCTTTCAACCCACCTTTCTCTACGAGATCATCTGGAACCTGGCGCTGGCGGGATTCCTGATCTGGCTCGGCCAGACCCGCCGAGTGAGGCCGCCCGGGGTCTTCGCCCTGTACGTCGCCGGCTACTCGGGCTTTCGGGTCTTCGAGGAGACGCTCCGGATCGACTACTCAAACCACATCCTGGGTTTGCGGCTGAACTTCTTCGTCGCGCTGGTGCTGTGCCTGCTCGGGCTGGCGTGGTTCGTCGCGATCCAGCGTCAATGGCCCGGATTCCGGGGCCGTGGACGCGGTGGTGAGGGGTCGGGCGGCTCGACCGCACCGCCGCCGCCGCGACCGGCGACCTCCGGTCGGTCCAGCGCGCCGGCGCCGCTTCAGCATCGGCCAGGACGCTCGCGCAGCCGGTAGCCGCTAGCGCGCCCGGGGGCGCAGCTTGACCACATCGGACCACGGCCGGGTGTTGACGACCGCGCCCGCACCGAGCCATGCGCGCCGTGCGGTGGCGATGCCGTAGCGCGCCACCTCGAATCCGCCCACCCGGTGGGCATCGCAGTTGATCACGATCGGGATGCCCGCCGCCGCCGCGGCTCGGGCATGGATGTCATCCATGTCACGCCGGTCGGGGCTGGCGTTGATCTCGAGCAGCGTACCGGTCGCCACCGCCGCCTCCAGCACCCGCTCGAAGTCAAATGCGTACGGCGGACGGCGCTCGATCTTGCGGCCCGACAGGTGTCCGATCACGTCGACGTAGGGGTTGGAGATCGCCCGCACGATGCGATCGGTCATGGCCGCGCCGTCCATCGCGAACGACGAGTGCACCGAAGCGACCACCCAGTCGAGCTCGGCCAGCAGCTCGTCGGCGTAGTCGAGCGAGCCGTCGGGCAGGATGTTGACCTCCGAGCCGGCGAGCAGCTGCATCCCGCCGACGGCGTCGGATCCCGACAGCGACCGGATCTGCTCGATCTGCTCGTACAGCCGCTCGGGAGAGACCTCGTCCCCGAAGCCGAAGCTGGCCGAATGGTCCGTGATGGCCAGGTACTCATAGCCGGCGTCACGGGCGGCCAGCGCCATCGCCTCGATCGACGCGGTGCCGTCCGACGCCGTCGTATGGCAGTGCAGGTCGCCCCGCAGGTCGGCGACCTCAATCAGGGGAGGCAGCGTTCCGGCCGCAGCCGCCTCCAGCTCGCCGCGGTTCTCACGCAGCTCCGGCTGTATGTAATCGAGGCCGAGCAGGGCGTAGACCTCCTCCTCGCGCTCGCAGCGGTGCGTATCCCCGGTGGCGTCGTCGAGGACGCCGTACTCGGATACGTGCAGGCCCTTGCGGACGGCCGCCTCCCGCAGTGCCATGTTGTGCTCCTTGGAGCCGGTGAAGTGCTGCATCAGATTTCCGAACTGGTCAGGGGCGACGATCCGCAGGTCGACCTTGACCCCGGTGTGCGTGCGCAGGCGCACGCCCGCTTCGCCCGGATTCTGGGCCGCCTCCACCAGCTCCAGCGCCGCTGCGGCCTGGGCGAGCGCCAGCGGGTCGCGGGCGGTGGCGATCACGTCGAGATCCTTGACGCTGTCGGTCATGCGCCGCGCCGAGCCCGCGAGCTCCACCCGCTCAGAGGCGGGATCGCTGCGCAGCGCGCTGACCAGCTGCTCTCCCACGGCCAGGGCCCGGCTGAGCACGACGCGTCCCGAGTCGCCCTCCGGCCCCCCGTCGGCCTGCGCCGCCTCGGCGGCCAGGGCGGCAGCGAGCAGGCTCTGCTCGGCCTTGGGCCCGAAGCCCTTCAGGGATCTGATCTGCTGACCCTCGGCGGCCGCGCGCAGCGCAGCCAGGGAGTCGATCGACAGCTCGTCGTAGAGCCGCCGCGCGCGCTTGGGTCCGAGGCCGGGTAGCCGTGTGATCTCCAGCAGCCCGGGCGGGAACTTGCTCCGCAGCTTGGCGGCGGCAGGGATCACGCCATCGTCGGCAAGCGCCAGCACCTTCTCCTGGATCGTCGATCCGATCCCGGCCAGCTCCGTGGCGCGACCCTGCCGGGCCAGCGCCGTAACCGATACCGGCGCGTCGCGCACGGCCTTGGCCGCGTTGCGGTACGCCACGATGCGGTGGATGATGGCGCCGTCGAGCTCGTAGAGGTCGCCGAGCTCGTCCAGCGCCTGCGCGATCTCTCGGTTGGTTGGTTCGGCCATCCTCAGTAGGCTATTGCCACGCAGCGCTATACTTTCTGAAGTAGCCCCAAGCTGAAGTAACCCGAGAAGGAGAACGAGATGTCAGGCGCGGTCACCGACGTAACCGACAACAACTTCCAGTCCGAGGTCATCGAGTCAGAGGTACCGGTGCTGGTCGACTTCTGGGCGCCCTGGTGTGGCCCGTGCCGTCGCGTCTCCCCCGTGGTCGAGGAGATCGCCACCGAGCGCGGCGAGGCCCTCAAGGTCGTCAAGCTCAACATCGACGAGAACCAGGAGACCGCGGTCAAGTTCAACGTCATGTCGATCCCGACCCTGATGCTGTTCCGCCACGGTGAGGTCAAGAAGACCGTCATCGGCGCCTACCCCAAGGGCAAGATCGAGTCCGAGCTCGAGCCGGCGCTCGCTTAGCTAAGCCTTGGCGACCGCGACCCGGAGCATCCGGCCGTCAATCGTGACGGCCGTCGCGGCTCCGTCCATCGGCTCAAAGCCGACCTGCGTGGCCAGCGTCTCCCCGGCGAGATAGGCGCGGTGGGCCCGGGCCGCCGCTAGCAGCGCGTCGTCGCCGTCCAATGTCAGGCGGATACGGTCGCTGACCTGCAGGCCGGCGTCCTGGCGGGCGTTCTGGACCGCACGCACGATGTCACGGGCCCAGCCCTCGGAGCGCAGCTCATCGTCGATCTCGAGTTCGAGGGCGACCGCGTGCGAGCCCTCGCGCTCGACCTCGTAGCCCTCCAGGGGCTTCATGCTGATCACCAGGTCCTCGGCCGTGAGCCGGTGGTCGCTGCCGGCCACCGAGATGCCCACCGGCCGGCCCTCGCGCAGCGCGGCCACGACGTGGGCCGGATCGAGCCCGGCGACCGCCGCCGCGACCAGCGGCATCTGCTTGCCAAAGCGAGGACCCAGGGTCCGGTAGTTGGGCTTTATCTCGGTCCGCCCGAGCTCGTCGGCCGCTGAGACGAACCGCAGCTCGTGCACGTTGAGCTCGTCACGGACCAGGTCGGCGAGCCGTTCGATCGCCTGGCGTTCGCGCCCGGTGGCGACCACCACCGCGGCGCGCAGCGGCTGGCGGATCTTGATCTTGGCTTGACCGCGGGCGGCCAGGCCCAAGCGCACTGTCTCGCGGGCCACCTCCATGGCGGCCTCCAGTTCCTGGTCGCGCTCCCCGGCGACCGGGAAGTCGCACAGATGCACGCTCGGCTCGCTGCCGTCGAGGTTGTCGTAGATCTCGTCGGCGATGAACGGCGTGAACGGGGCCAGTAGCTTGGCGACCGTGACCAGGCACTCGCGCAGGATCGCAAACGCCGCCGGGTCGCCTTCCCAGAACCGCCGCCGGGAGCGGCGCACGTACCAGTTGGAGAGCTCGTCCACGAACGCCTGGATCGCCCGGCCGGCGGTGGTGGCGTCGAACTCGTCCAGGCGGTCGCGCACGATCGCCACCGTCTCCTGCAGTCGTGACAGGACCCACCGGTCCAGCAGGGTGGGTCCGGCGGGGGCGGCCCGATCCTCCGCCTCGGTGGCATTGGCGTAGAGCACATAGAAGCCATACGTGTTCCACAGCTGCAGCAGAAACTGGCGCACCGCCTCCCCGATCGTCTCCAGCGAGAAGCGGTAGCCGTCCCAGGGCAGCTTGGAGGTGAAGAAGTACCAGCGCAGCGCGTCGGCGCCGTATCGGTCGATCAGCTCCCACGGTTCCACCGTGTTCCCCAGCGACTTGGACATCTTGCGTCCCTGCTCGTCAAGGATCAGACCCAGGCAGACCACGTTGCGATACGACGAGCGGTCGAACAGCAGGGTTGATACCGCCAGCAGCGAGTAGAACCAGCCGCGCGTCTGGTCGAGCGCCTCGCAGACGAAATCGGCCGGGAACCGCTCCTGGAAGTGCTCGGTGCCGGCATGGGGAGCGTGGAACTGGGCGAACGGCATCGACCCCGAGTCAAACCAGACGTCGATCACCTCCGGCACACGGCGCATCTCGCCCCCGCAGTTCTCGCAGGGGAACGTGACCGCGTCGACGAAGGGCCGGTGCGGATCCTCCAGTCGGACCCCGGAGAGATCGTGCAGCTCCGCGAACGATCCGATCACGCGCGTGCACCCGTGGTCGCAGCGCCACACCGGCAGCGGCGTGCCCCAGTAGCGCTCCCGCGACAGGGCCCAGTCGACGTTGTTCTCCAGCCAGTTGCCGAAGCGCCCGTGCTTGACGTGCTCGGGATGCCAGTTGACCGTCTCGTTGGAGGCCAGCAGCCGATCCTTGATCTGGCTCGTGGCGATGTACCAGGACGGCTTCGCGTAGTACAGCAACGGTGTCCCGCAGCGCCAGCAGTGGGGGTAGGAATGCTCAAACGACTCCGCCCGCAGGAGACGGTCACGCCTGCGCAGATCCTCGATCAGGTCGGCGTCGGCATCCTTGACCTTGCGTCCCGCGTACGGGCCGATGCGCTCGTCGTAGGTGCCGTCGAGCCTGACCGGGTTGACGACCGTCAGGCCCTCCCGCTCGCCGAGGCGGAAATCGTCCTCGCCGAACGCGATCGCCGTGTGCACCAGCCCGGTGCCGTCCTGTGCGGTGACGAAGTCGGCGGCGAGGACGGTATGGCCCTTGGGGCCGTAGGCCTCGGCGGGGATGTAGGGAAACGGCGCCGCATAGCGGGTTCCCACCAGCTCGCGGCCGGAAAACCTCGCCAGCACCTCCGCCTGTTCTCCCAGTACCCGCTGCACCAGTCCCCGCGCGACGATCCGTACCGGGCCGCCGTCGTTGCGAGCGCGGACGTAGTCGAGCTCGGGGTTGATCGCCACGGCCGCGTTGGACACCAGCGTCCAGGGCGTCGTCGTCCATACCAGCAACTCGTCTCCGGCCTGCGCCGGGCCGCGCGGGTCGGTGACCGGGAATCGCACATAGACGGACGGGTCGACCACGTCGCGGTAGACGCCGGGCTGACCCAGCTCGTGGCTGGACAGCGTGGTCTCATCCCGCGGGCAGTAGGGGACCACCTTGAGCTTCTGGTAGAGCAGCCCCTTCTCGTGGATGGTCTTCAGCGCCCACCACACCGACTCGATGTAGTCAGCGTCGAGTGTGCGGTAGGCGTCATCGAGGTCGATCCAGAAACCGATCCGCTCGGTGAGCCGGTTCCAGTCCTCGACGTGGCTGAGCACCTTCTCTCGGCAGCGCGCGTTGAACTCGGCGATTCCGAAGCGCTCGATGTCGGCCTTGGACTTCATCCCCATCTCGGCCTCGACGGCGAGCTCCACCGGCAATCCGTGGCAGTCCCAGCCGCCCTTGCGCTCGACGTAGTAACCGCACATCGTCCGATAGCGCGGAAAGATGTCCTTGAACACGCGAGAGAGGACGTGATGCGTCCCGGGCGGTCCGTTAGCCGTCGGCGGACCCTCATAGAACCCCCACTGCGGCGCCCCCGCGCGTCGCCTGATCGATTCGGCGAACACGTCGCGCTCGCGCCAGCGCTTGAGCACGAGCTGCTCGAGCTCGGGAAACGAGGCGCGGGGGTCTACAGGACGGTGCGGCGCGGCCATGGGCGCACGATTCTAGGTCTACCGCCGCGACCCACCGGCGCGGTGCCCGGCGGGCACGCCGGCCGGCGGCATCGGGCCGTGTCGGTCTAGGCGCCGGGCCGAGCGACCTGCGTCGCGGCCAGGGGCGCGACGGCGCGCATCTGTATCGCGGTCTGAGCCTGATCGAGCTTGCTCAGCAGCGCATCGCGGGCGGCCACGGGAGACTCGCCCAGCCGGACCACGGTGCTGGCGCCGGTATCGGGGACCGCGCCGCGATAGTCGAACACCGCCACCTCCCGAGCCACTGACCGGACGGCGTAGACGAGCCGGCCGATCGAGTCCAGCGAGACCCGCCGGCCGGTGAGCACCATGGCCTTGGGGTCGAGTGCGCGCAGGGCGCGTCCCAGGCGCGTGACCTCTACGGCGGGCGTCAGCGACAGGGTGCGCAGCCCAGCTCGGCGCAGCACCAGCTCCAGCGCCTGCGCGTGCACCGCATCCAGGTCGCAGGGGGCCGAGGCATCGAAGATCATCACGCCCTGCGGGCGGGTCGCGCCCGGGGCCAGGCGGCGCTGAGCCGACAGCCAGCCGGTCGCGTGGCGCCAGCCGAACTCATACTCGGCGGTGGTGCAATCCGGTTCGCACTGCGCGGTGACGGCCTGGAGCAGTACTTCCTCCACCGTGCGCTCCACCGAACGCAGGCCGAGGCTCTCCTCCAGCAGCCGGTTGGCGAGGTCCTCGTCGAAGGCGGCGAACGCCGCGATCAGGCGCGCACAGGTGGACGGGCCCTCGCCTCGCTCGCGGGCGAGCGAGATGGCCGAGGACACGTTGTGCGTCTCGGCCAGCGTCATCCGCAGCGCCTCGATCTCAGTCAGCGAATACTGGCGATGGCCGCCCGCGGACCGCAGCGGCTGGGGGAAGTCGTAGCGGCGTTCCCAGCTTCGCAGCGTGTTCGGGCTGATCCCGAGCATCACCGCAGCCGCGTTGGTCCGGATCCCGTTCACCGGGAGAGTTATCGCGATATCCACCGCAATGCACAAGGCGCGCAACCACGCCTGCAATTTGACTGCCGGCCTGCAGCCGGGAGGACTCAGGTGCCCGACGTCGGAGCGACGAGCCGTGCGGCGTCAGAGGCTGACGCTGCGACCTACGACGACGGGCTGTGACGGCAAGGGGATCGCGATCCGGCGCTCGCTCTCGATCAGGTCGACGATCCGGCGCTGCGCCTCCCGGGCACCCGAGGGAAGGATCCTGGTGCCGGTCGTTCGCATCCTGGCCCGCTGGCCCCCGCGGCGATACACCGCGACCGGCATCGGCCCGGCCGCCAGCCGGATCGCGTACGCCCACCGGGCAACGGTGTCGTCGTCCAGATGCGAGCCGGCCACGACGACCATGTCGGGGCGGTGAATCGCGACGGCGTCGCCGATGCCCGCCACCCCGCGGGCCGACAGGCTCAGCACGTTGACGCCCGCGCGCGAGCAGAAGAGCTCCAACGCCCGGATGTAGGGTGTGTCGGAGTCAAGCTCATCGCGAGCCGCATCGCCGACCACGATCGACATCGGTCGTACCGGCGGCGGGGCCAGTCGCGCCGCGCGCCGTAGCCAATCAGCGGCCCAGTGGGCGGCGAACGCCCATGCCGCCGACTCGACTCCGAAGCGACGGGTGACCTCCTCGAGCGTGGGCAGCAGCACTTCCTCCACCGAGCGCTCCACCGAGCGCAGCGCCAGCGCGGCCTCGATCGCCTGGTCGGCTCGCTCGCGCTCGTAGGAGACGAGCGCTCCCACCAGCGAGTTGGCGTCGGCCGCGAGCCCCTCCCGCGCGCGAGAGACTGCCGACGAAATCGATAGTCCCTCCTGGAGCGCGTCGCGCAGCGCGGCGATCTCGCCGTGGGTGAACAAGCGGTGCTTGCCGGGCGAGCGCTGCGGTTTCGGAAATCCGAATCGGCGCTCCCAAGCACGCAGCGTATTCGGGCTCACGTTTAGCAACGCGGCGGCTTCGCTGGTCTTCAGATAGCGCATTCGTCCAAGAAGGTCACGACTAACGTTGCCAAATGAACCGTGTAGGCATAAAATTGCACAGGATAACTACAAAAAACCTGTGCAAAGCCGATCGTTTTTTCTGGCGTATTGGACGCCCATGGATGTAACGACCGGTTAGACGCACGGGAACGCGACCTGATGGCCGCGAGGAGCCCGCTGTGCGGCGCGCCGGCCGGGTCAGAGGAATTCTCTCACGCCCTTCAACCGGTCCGCAGCATTGGCTCCGGGAGGGATTGATATGGGATTCCGTCAGGGCTGATCGAAACCTGCCAACACGCTGGTGGCGTGTGCGATTTGGCGCTACCTTCCATACATGCTCCGCCGACGTGCGGGTGACGGCAGTCGCAGTGAGCTGCGCGACGCGTTAGCCGTCGCCGTGGTAGCGGCCAGTTATCTGGTGTGTTTGATCGCCATCGTGCTGGCTCCGCAGGAGCGGGTCAGTTCGCTGAGCGCCATCCTCGGCTTCGCCGCCGTCGGTGCCGGCGTCCTCGTCGTCGGCGAGCGCGATGGGCTGTCGGTGTCCGCGTCCTTCATCGTCTACGTTCTCGCCGCCGCCTTCCTCGGGCCGGCCTCCGCGGCGGCCGCGGCTCTGATCTCGGAGCTCTCGGCCGCGGCGATGCTCCGGACCCCGGTGCGGACGATCGCTTTCATCAACCTGCCCACGAATCTGGTTCCGGCGGTTCTCGCCGCTGTCGCGATTCGTGCCCTGGTGTCGCGACCGACCGACAGCGCTCGGTTCTACGTCGTCGTGGCCGTGGTCGGCAGTTGGCGCGCTGATCGCTCAGCTTCGGGCTGTTCTCGTCGCTACGCCGGTTGTTCAACCGCAAAGCGCAGCAGTTCGGCCTCAGGACCTTGGTCGAGTTTCTCCCCAGCGGGGGGCTGAGCGTGCTCGTCGCGGTGGCCGGCGTGAGCATCACGCTGAAGGTCGGGGCCGGGGGGATCGCCTTTGCGCTGGCGGCCGTATTCGCGTTCTCCTACATGACCCACCTCCTGGAGCAATCCCGGCGCCGGGCGCAGCAGTACGTCTCGCTGTCCTGGGGCGTCCTAGCCGGACTGATGCGCTCGCTCGACGTCCGCGACCAGCGGGCGGCGCGCCACGCCGCCGCCGTGGCGCGATTCGCGCAGGACATCGCCAGGGCGGTGGGGATGAGCGACGAGGAGTGCGAACTCGCGCACACCGCCGGCCTGCTCCACGACATCGGGCACTTCGCGCTCTCGGACCGGGTCGCCGAAAAGGGGCGGACGCTGACCGAGGAGGACTGGATGGCGATCCAGCGGCATCCCGAGCTGGGGGCCGACATGCTGCGTGACCTCGGCATGTACGGTCCGGTGGCCGAGATCGTCGTCGCCCACCACGAGCGCGTCGACGGGCGCGGGCTATCCCCACGGCCTCGGGCGAGGACGAGATCCCGGAGATCGCCAAGATCATCTCGGTCGCCGAGGTCTACGACACGCTGACGGCCAGCGACACGTACCGGACGCGTATGAGCTCGTTCGAGGCGCTGACCGAGCTACGACGGGTGGCCGGGTCCCAGGTGGACGCGCGTTACGTCGAGGTGCTGGCCGGACTGCTCACCGGGGAGGGGGTCGATTATCGCCACGCCGACATGGCGGACTTCGACATCGAGCTCGACATGGAGCGCCGAATCAAGGAGGCGGGCGCCGGCGGCTGAGCCGGAGCGCCGAGCGGGGCCTTCAGCCGGCCTTGCGGTCGGCGATCAGCTCGGTGGGCTGCTGCTCGAGGGAGCCGACGAACTGGTCGATCTGCTCCTGGCTGAACCGGCGCTGGCCGCCGGGGGTCCGGTAGGAGTGCAGGTAACCCATGTCCGACCAGCGTCGGATGGTTCCCAGGGAGACGCCGAGGGCTTGGGCAGCTTGCGAGGTGGATAGTCCGAGCGGAATGCCGGAAGTTCGCTTCATACCTGGCATTTCAGCCCCATTTGCGGAGAGTTGATCAAGTGAGTGCAGCAATTGCACAACCTTCGGGGCCGACATGATCCCCAGGCGAACACGGTTAACGGAAGCTTAGGCAAATAGGGGGATGCTTAAGGGGTCCCGGGGTTCGCCGCGCCGGAGTGCGACGATCCCGAGGTAGATGCGACTGCGGCTCTATCACCATCATGACGGCGCGCGCGTCGCGTACCGGGAGACGGGTACCGGACCGGCGCTGGTGCTGCTGCATTCGCTCGGGCTCTCGCACCGTGAGTGGGAGCCGATCGTCGCGCCGCTGTCGGCGCGATTTCGCGTCGTACTCCCCGACCTGCCGTTGCACGGCGACTCTGAGGACCGGCCCCGCCATCCCTACACGCCCGACTGGCTCGCTGAGGTGATCTCGGGCTTCTGCCGGGAAGTGGGAGGCCCGCGCTGCATCGTGGCAGGCCACGATGTGGGGGCCGAGATCGCGCTGCTGGCGGTCAGCACCGGCCGCCTGGAGCCCTCCCGGCTGGTGCTGATGCCCAACCGGCTACACCGGCGCGACGAGTTCGGGACCAGCCGCGCGGCGTGGCGGGCGGCGTGCCGCGTTGCCGCGCTGCCCGGTCTCGACCGTATCCTCGCCCACGGCGCCAAGCTGGTGTTCAGCCCGTCGTTCGGCGAGCGGCTGTCGCTGCAGAGCAACCACGCCGCCCGTGACCTGGTGCGACACGCGTTCGCCGACGTGGGCGGCAACGGCAACCGCGCTCGCTCGTGGGCGAAGTTTGCGCGGCGCTGGCCGGTCGACGCCCAGAGCCAGCTGCTCGACGCCTACCCCCGCATGGAGATGCCGGTGCTGCTGCTGTGGGCCGAGGAAGACGCCGCCCACCCGCTCACCGCCGCCCAGGAGGCGCTCGATCTGATCCCCGATGGGCAGCTGCGAACCCTGGGAGGAACCGGATTTCTGATCGCCTACGACGACCCGGTGGCGGTGGCGCGCGAACTGATCGCGTTCTGCGGTTGAGATCGCCGGTCGAGTAGCGTTCCAACCTGGACAAGCGAGGTGAAAGGACGGTCGATGGGCGTGCAGGCGAACGAGCAGCTCTGGGGCGGTGAGACCACCAAGGCGGTCGCCAACTTCCCGGTCTCCGGCGAGACGGTGCCGGTGCCGGTGCTGCGTTGGCTGGGGCGAATCAAGGGCGCCGCCGCCCGCGTCAACGGTGAGCTGGGCCTGCTCGAGGAGGACGTTGCGGAGCGGATCGCCGCCGCCGCCGACCGCGTCGCCGCCGGCGAATTCGATGACCAGTTCCCGATCGACGTGTTCCAGACCGGATCGGGGACCTCGACGAACATGAACGCCAACGAGGTGATCGCCAACCTCGCCGGTGACGGGGCTCACCCTAATGACCACGTCAACATGGGTCAGTCCTCCAACGACGTGTTTCCGTCCGCCGTTCACCTGGCCGCGCTCGACGAGTGCGTCAATGACCTGCTCCCGGCGCTCGAGCAGCTCGAGACGGCCTTTGCGACCAAGGCCCACGAGTTCCACGACGTGGTGAAGTCAGGCCGCACGCATCTGATGGACGCGGTGCCGGTGACCCTGGGCCAGGAGTTCTCGGGCTATGCGGCTCAGATGCGCCTGGCGGCCCGGCGGATCCGCGCCGCGCTGCCGCAGGTCTCGCAGATCCCGCTCGGCGGTACCGCCACCGGAACCGGCCTGAACACCCATCGCGAGTTCGCCGCGCGGGTCCGGGCGCGGCTGACCGAGGCCACGGGACTGGAGATCCGCCCTCCCGAGGATCCGTTTGAAGCGCAGGGCAACCGTGATGCGCTGGTCGAGCTCTCGGGTGCGCTCAAGGTCACCGCCGTGTCGCTGACCAAGATCGCCAACGATCTGGCGCTGATGGGCTCCGGTCCCCGCGCCGGTCTCGGGGAGCTGCTCCTCCCCGAGTTGCAGAAGGGCTCTTCGATCATGCCGGGCAAGGTCAATCCGGTGATCCCAGAGGTCGTGCTGCAGGTCGCCGCGCAGGTGATCGGCAATGACACCGTTGTCACCATCGGCGGCATGCAGGGCAACTTCGAGCTCAACGTCCGTGTGCCGTTGATCGCCCGCAACCTGCTGGAGTCGATCCGGTTGCTCGCGTCGACTTCCCGTATCTTCGCCGAGAAGTGCGTCGACGGCATCCAGGCCAATGAGGAGGGCACCATCCGTTCGGCCGAGTCGACGCTGGCCGCGGCGACGGCGCTGAACCCTCACATCGGCTACGACAAGGCCACCGAGATCGTCAAGGAGGCCGCCAGCTCGGGCCGCATGCTGCGCGAGGTCGCCTACGAGAAGGGCGTCGACGAGGAGACCTACGAGAAGGCCATGGACCTACGCGAAATGGCCCGCGGCAACACCTGAGGCGTCAGGTGGCGACGGTCTCGGCGCCCAGCTCGCGGGAGATCGCGACGTCGACCGAGTAATCGATCGGCACCACGATCAGCGAAGGCACGTCGAGCGCGAGCGCTGCGGTGAAGCGCTGCGCGAACTCGTCCGCGCTGGCGCAGCGCCAGGCCGGCATCCCGAACGCCTCGGCCAATTTGACGAAGTCAGGGTTGCCGAAGCCCACGTCGAAGTGGCGGCCGAACTTCTTGTCCTGCTTCCAGGCGATCGAGCCGAACTGGCCGTTCTCCCAGACCACGTTGACGACCGCAGTGCCCAGACGGACAGCGGTCTCCAGCTCCTGGCAGTTCATCAAGAAGCCTCCGTCGCCGCTGACGGTGACGACATTGCGATTGGGATCCACCAGCTTTGCCGCGATCGCGGTGGGCAGCGCGAAGCCCATCCCCGCCAGACCGTTGGCAATCAGCACCGTGCCGGGCTCGTGGGCCGGGAACATCCGCCCGATCCACAGCTTGTGCAGACCGACGTCGGAGACGAGCAGATCGCACGGATCCAGGGCGTCCCGGATGTCGGCCAGCACGCGGGGCGGGCGCATCGGGAAGTGGTTGTCGTGCCGCGCCTCGCTGAGCGCGCCGAGGACCAGGTGGCGCAGGCGCTCAGACGCCGGTGGCTGGGGTGAGGCTGCCGGCTGCAGCCGGCCGCCAGCCGGGCCAGGACGTGCGGGATGTCGCCGATCAGCTCGACCTCGGGAATGAAGAACTCGTCGATCTCCGCGGCCACGGTGTCGATCATCACGATCTGCTTGTCCGAGCGCGGGTTCCAGTGCTGGGGCGCGTGCTCCACGAGGTCATAGCCGACCGCGATCACCACGTCCGCCTCGTCGAAGCCCGCCATCGCATAGTCGCGTGACTGCAGCCCCACCGTGCCCAGCGCGTGGGGATCCTCGTAGTCGAGCAAGCCCTTGGCCATGAACGTCTCGGCCACCGGGATCCCGGTGGTGTGGACGAACGCGCGCAGCGCCCGGCTGGCGTGGGTGCGGATCGCGCCGTTGCCGGCCAGGATGATCGGGTTCTCGGCGGCCATGATGATCTCGGTGGCGCGCTGGAGCTCGCGCATCCCCGGCTCGGGTCGCACCGGCGCGTGCCCGGGCAGCGGCGAGGCGTCGAGGGGACGGGACATGACGTCCTCGGGGAGCTCCAGGTGGGTGGAGCCCGGTTTCTCGGATTCGGCCACCTTGAAGGCCTTACGCACCACTTCGGGCACGATTTCGGGGCTCGAAACCCGTGCATTCCACTTCACGACCGGGCGAAGGACTCCGATCAGGTCGATGTACTGGTGTGACTCCTTGTGCATCCGCTCGAGGTCGGACTGCCCGGTCAGCGCCACCAGCGGCGCTCGATCCAGGAACGCATCCGCCACCGCGGTCACGAGGTTCAGCGCTCCGGGCCCGAGAGTTCCCAGGCATACCCCGGCGCGACCGGTCAAGCGGCCGTAGGCATCGGCCATATAGGCGCCGCCCTGCTCGTGGCGGACCGGCACGAACTGAACCGACGAATCGGCCAGCGATTCGTTCAGATCAAGCGTTTCCTCGCCCGGAATGCCGAACACGTACTTGACCCCCTCGGCCTCGAGGCACTCCACGAACACATCTGAAGCCTTGCGCTCGGACACTCAGGCACCCTATCTAAACCGCCGCGCTTGGTGCGCGGCACCGGTGCGGGTGGTGGCGGCGTGGCTCGGTGCGCTCTCGGCGACGCTCGCGCTCACCGGTCCGGCGCATGCCGCCGGCACGTTCTATATCCGCGGCGGCGGCGACGGCCACGGCATCGGGATGAGCCAGTACGGCGCCTATGGCTACGCGCTGCACGGCCGGGACGACGGCTCCATCCTGGCCCACTACTACCAGGGCACCGCGCTCGGGAGCACCGATCCGACCCGCGTCGTCCGGGTCCTGCTGGCCGACGGCTCGGCCTCGTTCAGCGGCGCTTCCGCGGCCGGGGTGACCGCTCTGCATCCCGGCCGCACCTACCGAGTGCTGGCGCTTGCCGAGCGGAGCGCTGCAGGTGATGTCGGTCGCAGGGACGTCGCTGGGCCGCTTCGCCTCCCCGCTCACCGTCACCGGGGCCGGCCCGCTGACGGCTCCAGGCACCGGCACCTACCGGGGCGCCCTGGAGTTCCGCCCCGACGGTCACGGAGGTGTGGAGACGGTCAACGCGGTCGGCCTCGACGACTACGTACGCGGGGTCATCTCGGAGGAGATGCCGGCGAGCTGGCCCGCGCAGGCGCTGGCGGCTCAGGCCGTGGCGTCGCGCACCTACGCGGTCACCACCGCGGTCGGAGGCTCCGGCTATGACCTCTACGCCGACACCCGCTCGCAGATGTACGGCGGCGTCGCGGCGCAGACCGCGGCGACCGATGCAGCGGTGGCCGCTCACCAGCGGGCAGATCGTGACCTTCGCCGGTGCACCGGCGGTCACCTACTTCTTCGCCAGTTCGGGCGGCTACACCGAGAACGTCGAGAACGTCTGGCCGGGCGCGATCCCGGAGCCCTGGCTGCGCGGAGTGCCCGATCCCTACGACGGCGCCGGTGGCGACCCGTACCACCGCTGGGGCACGCAGCTGAGCCTCGGCTCGGCTGCCGCCAAGCTCGGCGCGCTCGTCCACGGCCGGCTGATCGGGATCAGGGTGGTCAGACACGGCGTCTCGCCCCGAGTCATCGACGCCTCGGTGGTCGGCAGCCGGGGGACCACGCACGGTGACCGGCGATCAGCTGCAGGGCCTGTTCGGGTTGACGAGCACCGATGTCGCGTTCACGTCGATCACCACCAATGGCTCGCGCACCGGGCTCGCGGGCTCGGTCTTCCCGGCCCCCCGGGGGCGAGGCATCGCGGTGCAGCAGCGCGCGGGCCGGGGCTGGGTGACCGTCGCGACGGCGTCGTTGCGCCGCGGCGGTACCTACCGGGCGCCGCTGACCACACCGGGGCGGTATCGCGTGTCGGTGGCCGGGCTGCACGGCCCCACGGTCAGCGCCGGCTAGGCCGATCCGGGCGGCCCGGACGGCTAGAACGGATACGGGTGACCCTGGACCGCCCTGGATCGTGACCCAGCGCAGCTCGGTGAACTCCTCGGTCGCGGCCTGGCCGCCGAAGCGACCCCACCCCGAGTCCTTGACTCCTCCGAACGGCATCTGTGGCTCGTCGCCCACCGTCTGCTCGTTGATGTGCACGATCCCCGTCTCCAGCAGCTGGGCCAGCGAGAAGCCGCGGTCGACGTCGGCGGTGATGATTCCGGCGCTCAGACCATAAGCGCTGGCGTTGGCCCGTTCCACTGCTTCCTCGGCGCTGTCGACGACGTCGATCGCCACCACCGGGCCGAAGGTCTCCTGCTGGGCGAATTCGGAGTCCGAGGGCACCTCGGCCAGCACCGTCGCGCGGAACACGTTGCCGTCCGCGTCACCGCCAGCCAGGAGCCTGGCCCCCTTGGCGACCGCCTCGTCGACCCGGCCCTTGACCATCGCTGCCGCTTCCGGGTTGATCAGCGGGCCGATGATCGTGTCGGGCTCCTTGGGATCGCCCGCCTTCAGGCCCTGTGCCTTCTCCGCCAGCCGTCGCGAGAACTCGTCGGCGATCGGGCGCTCCACCAGGATCCGGCGGCTCGACATGCAGATCTGCCCCTGGTGCAGGAAGGCGCCGAACGCCGCCGCATCGACGGCGAAGTCGAGGTTGGCGTCGGCGAGCACGATCAGCGGGTTGTAACCGCCGAGCTCCAGCACGATCCGCTTCAGATGGCGGCCGGCGGCCTCGGCCAGCCTGCGCCCCACGTGCGTCGAGCCGGTGAAGTTCAGGCGCCGGACGGCGGGGTTGGCGATCAGCTCGTCGCCCACCGGGCCGGCCTGTCCGGGAGCGTGGGTGACGACGTTGAGTACCCCGTCGGGGAGGCCGGCCTCGGCGAAGATCTCGGCCCACACCACGCCTCCGACCACCGGCGACCATTCCGAGGGCTTGAGCACGACCGTGTTCCCGAGTGCCAGCGGCGCCGCGATCGAGCGAGCCGAAAGGATCAGGGCGGCATTCCACGGCGCGATCGCCCCCACCACGCCGACGGGCTTACGGATGCCCATCGCCAGGGTTCCCGGGTGATCGGACGGGAGCACCTGTCCGATGGGCTGGTACGGGGCCGCCGCCGCCTGGCGAAACAGGCCCGGAACGAAGCCCATCTGGAACATCCCGAAGCCGAACGTGGCGCCGGTCTCCCGGGCCAGGAGCGACACGATCTCGTTGCTGCGCCGCTCCAGGATGTCGGCCGCCTTGAGGAAGATCGCCTGCCGCGTTGCGGGCGGGGTCGCCGCCCAGTCCGCAAACGCCGCCTGCGCCGCCTCGATCGCCCGGCGCGCATCCTGCCCGTCACCCGCGGGCACGATCGCCACCACCTCGCCGGTGAACGGATCGGTGTCCTCGAAAGTGGAGCCGCTCGCGGCGTCGCTCCACTCGCCACCGATGAACTGCTTGACCTCGAGTAGTGAAGTGGTGGTCATCCGCTCTCTCTCCTTTGCTGGGTGGCCGACCATATCGCGCAGTCAAATACGCTGGTGCACGTGTCTGGACCGCTGCTGGCCATCGATGGGCCGTTCGTGCTCTACCGCTCGTTCTTCGCCCTGCCCGACTCGATCCGGGGCCTCGACGATCACCCCGTCAACGCGCTGCTCGGCGCGGTCAACGTGATCCTGCGCATCGCCGCCGACGTGTCCCCACGGGCGATCGTGGTCTGCTTCGGAGCCGAGTCCGCGAGGTACCGCGTCGAGCTGTTCCCGGGCTATCACGCCCAGCGGCCGGCGGTGCCCGACGCCCTGGCGTGGCAGTTCGACCAGGCGCCGGAGCTGTTCGGATCGTTCGGCTGGAGCTGTGACTCCTCGCCCGAGCTCGAGGCCGACGATCTCCTGGGCGCGCTGGCGGCCCAGGAGGCGCGAGCGGGCGGCCACGGCCTGATCCTGACCGGCGACCGCGACATGTACCAGTGCGCTGCCGATGGCGTCAGCGTCCTGTATCTCAAGCAGAAATCGAGCGGGTTCGAAGAGGTCGGTCCGGGCGAGGTGAAGAGCCGCTACGGCGTGGCGCCCGAGCTGGTCCCCGACTTCATCGCTCTGCGCGGAGATCCGTCCGACGGCCTGCCCGGCGCGCCGGGGATCGGAGCCAAGACGGCCGCGGCGCTGCTCGAGCGCTACGGAACGCTGGAGGGCGCGATCGCCGGCGCCGCCGCCGAGCGGCCGCGGATCGCCGCCGCGCTGACCGAGTCCGCCGACGCGTTGCGGGCGTTTCGGGATATCGCGACGCTGCGCCCGGTGGAGCTGGAACTGCCCCCCGATCGTCCCACCGATCTGGAGGGCGGCGCGGCGGCGGCGCGCCGGTTCGGGATGAACCGGCTGGCGGAGCGCCTCGAGAACGCGGAGACCTTGGGAGACCTCTGAGCCTCACTCTGAGTGGATTTCTTACGCCAGGTGTCATGAATCCACTCAGAGTCATCGAAATGCCGTATCGAGGGGCCTGCCTAGGGCGTGAACTTGACCGTGATCACGTCGCCGTCGATGACCACATAATCCCGGCCCTCGAGTCGCAGCGTCCCGCGATCACGCGCGCCGGCGTAGCCGCCTGCATCGCGCAGCGCCTCCCAGCCGACCACCTCGGCCCGGACGAATCCCCGCTGGATGTCGGAATGGATCAGCCCCGCTGCGTGCCACACCGAGAGTCCGCGCCGCAGGTGCCATGACTGGGCCGGCTTGTCCTCGCCGGCGGTGAAGAAGGTGACCAGCTCGAGCAGGGAGAAGGCCCCGCGGACGACGGTCTGCAGGCTGGACTCCGCCAACCCCAGATCGGCGCGCATGGCGGCGGCATCCTCGGGGCTCAGCTCCGACAGCTCGGACTCCAACCGGGCCGAGACCGCGACGGCGCCGGCGCCCTGGGCCGCGGCATGGGCGGCGATCGCCTCCGGGACCTCGTCGCTGCCCTCCTCGACGTTGACCACGAACAGCACCGGCTTGCCGGTCAGGGGAGCCAGCATCGACATCGCGTCGGGGGCGTCGGCGGGAGCGGGAACCGTCCGCGCCGGGCGCCCCTGCTGAAGCGCCTCGATCAGCCGTCGCAGCCACTCGGCCTCGACCACGGCGCGGCGGTCGCCGGTCTTGGCTGTCTTGGCGACGCGATCCAAGCGGCGCTCGGCTTGCTCGAGGTCGGCGTAGACCAGCTCGGTCTCGATCGTGTCGATGTCGGCGAGCGGATCGACGCGGCCCTCGGGGTGCACGACACTGGAATCCTCATGCGCGCGCACCACGTGAACGATCGCGTCGGTCTCTCGGATGTTGGCCAGAAACTGATTGCCCAGGCCCTCGCCGCGGTGGGCCCCGGCAACGAGGCCGGCGATGTCGTGGAAGGCGATCGTGTCAGGCACGAGCTTGGACGCTCGCACCGTGTCGGCCACGATTTCGAGACGGTCGTCGACGACCGGCACGATCGCGACGTTGGGCTCAATGGTGGTGAACGGGTAGTTCGCGGCCTCGGCCGCGACCCCGGTCAGCGCCGTGAACAGCGAGGACTTACCGGCGTTGGGCATGCCCACGATGCCCACCTTCATCGGCACGGGCGGCCTCCCTTCCCGGCCGGCCACAGCGCCGCCACACCGGTCCCCAGCAGCGCTCCCGCCACCACGTCGCTGGGATAGTGGACGCCGAGGTATGGACGGCTGATGGCAAACAGGCTCGCGGCGGCGTAGAGGGCGGGCGTGGCCACCAGCCCCCGGTAGGCGCGGGCGGCCGCGAACGACGTGGTCGCGTGGGCGCTCGGGAACGACAGCGAGGACACGGTGGGCGTCAGGGGTGGCAGGTCGGTGAGCCGAGGCCGGGGCCGGCGCGCCACCAGCTTGACGGCAAAGTTGATGCCGCTGGCGGCGGCGACGATCCCCACGCCGCGCCGCCATCTCGCTCGCTCCTGAGGGTCGGCGTCCAGGATGGCCCCGGCCGCGCCCAGGGCCAGCCAGCAGGCGGCGTGCTCGCCGAGCCGCGAGTACGTCGACAGCGCCCGCTCGGCGCGAGCGTCGTGGGCTCGAGTGCGGGCCAACCTGAGCAGGCGCCGATCCAGTTCGCGGGCGGACACGGTGCATGACTGTACGGCGGCCGCGCCACCGTCGCCTACTGCGTCAGCGGCGGATCACGGAGATTCGCGTTGATCTGCTCCGAGAGCGCATGGGAGGCAGCGCGGCGGGCGGCGAGCTGCTCTCGCTCATCCTCGCTGCCCAGTTGGGCCATCTCGTAGGCGTCGGCCTCGACCTGGAACTCCTCGCGGGCGTGCTCGGTGTCGATCGCGGCCTGGCGGCGCAGCAACTCCGCGCGTTCGGTGACCAGGGCCGCGGGTTCATCGCCCGAGTGAACCTCGGTGAGCTGGACCTCCCGCACGAACCTGAAGCCGTTCTCGTCGGTGCGAATCGGGCGGTACGTCACCAGGACGATGTCGATCGAGCCATCGTCGCCGACGTTGGTGGTCACCTCGTGGCGGGCGTAGGGCGCCACCGACTCCAGCCACTGCCGGCGGCGCTCGAGCACCGGGCCGTGCTGTCGGCGCTCCAGCGCGTCGGCGGACGCCTCGGCAACGTGGACCCAGCCCCAGTGGGTGCCGGCGGCGATCAGGCCGACAACGACGGCGCCGGCGTCAAGGAGCCCCAATCCGCCGGTCAGCACCAGGATCACTCCCAGAACAACCAGGGCCAGGCCGCCGATCAGAGTCACCGCGGTCAGCGTGCCGCCGATCCCGACCAGGGTGGCGCGAGTATGGCTGGGTGCAAGCGGCTCAGGCCGCCCGATCGTCTCGGGCAGGTTCGCGGGGTCCGCGTCGAGCATTGCCGCGTCGGCGACGCGTCCCAGCCAGTCCGGCCGGCTGCGGAGACGGCGTCATGGTTCGAAGGTACTCCCCGGGTGAATTCTCCTCACCAATCGCTCTGCCCACCCCGCGGCCGTGCTTGACTTCAAAGGACAACGTCGCGCCTGCAGCTCAGAAGCGCGGCTCCACAGATACAGACCCCTGAAAGGGGGAACCGGTGCCACTCTTCTTTTTCACCGTAGAGCAGCAGGAGCGAGCGATCGTCGAGCGCTTCGGCAAATTCGTGCGCGTGGCCGGCCCCGGCCTGCAGCGCAAGTCCCCGTTCGTCGAGCGCGTCGCCGGCAAGATGACGCTGCAGGTTGAGCAGCTCAACGCCGAGATCGAGACCAAGACCAAAGACAACGTCTTCGTCCACGTCAAGCTCGCCGTTCAGTACAAGGTCGGTGCCGATCCCCAGCAAGTCCAGGACGCCTACTACAAGCTCGATGACCCGGCCGTGCAGATCCAGTCCTACGCGTTCGACGTGGTCCGCTCGCACATCCCCAGCATGGGCCTGGACGAGGCATACGCCGACGCCGACACCATCGCCATGCACATCCAGGACACGCTGCACCGCCAGATGGCCGAGTACGGCTACGAGATCGTCAAGGCTCTGATCACCAACATCGAGCCCGACCAGCGCGTCAAGGACGCGATGAACAACATCAACTCGTCCCAGCGAAACCAGATCGCCGCGGCGGCCCAGGGCGACGCGCAGAAGATCCTGGCGGTCAAGAAGGCCGAGGGCGAGAAGGAGACCATGCGCCTACAGGGCGAAGGCGTCGCCGAGGAGCGCAAGGCGATCGCCCAGGGCCTGAAGGAGTCGCTGGCGATCATCGCCGGGCAGGGCCTCGACCCCAAGGAGGCCATGGCCCTGGTGGCCCTGACCCAGTACACCGACATGATCCGCGCCCTGGGGGAGGGTTCGCAGACCAACACCATCCTGCTGCCCCACTCGCCCAGTGGGGTTGGCGAGCTGATGTCTCAGATCCGCGACGGCATCATGGTCGCCGACGTGGCGTCGGACACGATCACCCGGCCCGCCCTTCCGCCGAAGGCGCGAAACGGGGACGCCGCGAGCTGACGGCTCACGGCCGATCCGTGCTCAGAGCAGCTGCCACGGCGGAGTGATCAGGGCAGCTGCCCCGGCGAGGTGATCAGGGCAGCTGCCCAGGGGGCAGCACGTAGCGCTGCGGCGTGGCGGCGTTGCGGGCGACGACGCTGCTGGTCATCCGCCCGCCGTGCAGCCCTCCGCCGGCCATGGCCGCAGGGAGCGACTCGGGCTGCCCGTCGTGGGCGATTACCCAGGCCAGGATCGAGCTGGAATCGGTGCCCTCGGCCAGGATTGCCGCGCGCTCGATGACCTGACCTCCGCTGGGATGCCGCCTGGCCAGACGGGCGACCGTGTCGCGGATCTTGTCCTCCTCGTGCGTCTTTTCCACATCGGTCATCCGACGCCCCCTCGCACTGCTGGCGGTCCGTGGCGTTCAGAATGCATGGTGACGACCTTCCCGACGTCAAGGCCCCAGAGGCGCCCGATCGTCTGGTGTTGATTGGAGATGCGCGGTTGCGGCCCCGTGTGCTCCATCGAGCGTACGCTTCGAGCCTGAGAAAGCAAGCGCGGCCGCCGGCGCCGGGTCGTCCTGGGCCCACGACAGCGCATAGCGGCCGTCGTCCAGCCTCCGGCACAGCTCGGTCAGTCGCAGCGGCCGGAAGGTGTCGCACATGACGGCGAGCTCGTTGGTGAAGCGCTGGCCGATCGACTTCTCGGCCAGGCCGGGCTGAGGGCCGTGGGGCAGGCCCGACGGGTGCAGCGTGATCGAGCCGACGTCGATTCCGCGGCGCGAACCGAACTCCCCGGAGACGTAATAGATCATCTCCTCCGACTGCAGGTTGGAGTGGTTGTAGGGGATCGGGATCGCCGGGTGGGTGGGGTCCGATTCCCAGTCGAGCATCCGGGGACAGAACGAGCAGATCACGAAGTTTGGCCCCTGGAAGGTCTGGTGCACCGGCGGGGGCATGTGGACGCGACCGGCCACCGGTTCGAAATCATCGATGTTGAACGTGTAGGGATACACGTAGCCGTCCCAGCCGACCACGTCGAGCGGGTGGTAGTCCAGCCCGTAGCGCTGATAGCCGCCGCGGACGCGGACGATGAGCTCGTGGTCGCCGCGGTCGCGATGGGTGGCCAGCTCGCCGGGCGGATGGAAGTCACGGTGCGAGTACGGAGCGTGTTCCAGCAGCTGCCCGTAACGGTTGCGGTAGCGGTTCGGCGTCTCGAGCTCGCCGGGCGTGTGAAAGGTGAGCCACAGCTGGTCGCCCTCCGGCTTGACGCGGTAGGTGGTCCCGCGGGGGATCACCACATAGTCGTGCTCGCGATAGGGGAGCGTCCCGAACGACGTCTCCAGCTCACCCGCGCCGTGGTGGACGAAGATCACCTCGTCGCCTTCGCCGTTGCGGAAGAAGTAGTCCTGCGCTTCGGTGGGGCGGCAGAGACCGATCTCCACGTCGTCGTTGAACATCAGCACCCGCCGGCCGTACACCGGGTCGCCGCCCGCCGCCACGGCTCGTGAGTCGAACCGGCGGTGGGCGTGGGCGTCGGGCACCCACTCCTGGTGGCGGATCGGGGTGAACTCGCCGAGCTCGGTGATCCGGCAGGGCGTCTGCAGGTGATAGAGGATCGATTCGTTGCCCGAGAAGCCCTCGAAGCCCATCACCTCCTCGGTCAACAGCGTTCCGTTCTCACGGAACGCCACGTGTCGCTTAGGGGGGATTCGCCCCCGCGTCTCGTAGCGCATCAGAGGTTCCCGCGGCGATCCTGCTCGCGCTCGAGCGCCTCGAACAGCGCCTTGAAGTTTCCCTCCCCGAAGCCGCGCGCGCCGTGTCGCTCGATCAGCTCGAAGAACACGGTCGGGCGGTCGCCGACCGACCGCGTGAAGATCTGCAGCAGGTAGCCCTCGTCGTCGCGGTCGACCAGGATCCCGAGGCGGCGCAGGTCGGCGATGTCCTCCTCGATCTCGCCGATCCGGCCCGGTACGTCGGCGTAGTAGGAGGCGGGGATCGGGAGGAACTCCACACCGCGCGCGCTGAGCTCGGTCACGGTCTTGACGATGTCCGTGGTCGAGACGGCGATGTGCTGCACCCCGGCCGCCCGGTAGAAGTCGAGGTACTCCTCGATCTGGGACTTGCGCTTGCCCTGCGCGGGCTCGTTGATGGGGAACTTGATCCGGCCCGAGCCATCGGTGACGACCTTGGACATCAGCGCCGAGTACTCGGTCGAGATCGCCTCGTCGGAGAAGTGGATCAGCTCCGTCATGCCGAACACGCGCTCGTAGTAGTGAACCCATTCCTCCATGTGGCCAAGCTCCACGTTGCCGACCACGTGGTCGATGCCGACCAGCAACCCGTCGGGGCCGGTGGGAGCGACGTCGCGAGCGGCGAACCCGGGCAGAAAGGCGCCGCGATAGTCGGCGCGTTCCACGAACAGGTGCTGTGTCTCGCCGTAGGTGGCAACCGAGGCAAGCCGCACGGTTCCATGCTCGTCGGACAGCTCGTACGGCGTCCTGATACCGCGGGCGCCGTGGGCGGTGGCGTACTCATAGGCGGCGCTCGCGTCGGGCACGCTCAGCGCGATGCTGCGCACGCCGTCGCCGTGGCGCTTGTGGTGATCGGCGATCTCGTCCTCGCCGGTCAGCGTGCCGGTCAGCACCAAGCGGATACGGCCCTGCTGAAGGACGTGCGAGACCCGGTCACGGGTCCCGGTCTCCAGTCCGCGATAGGCAGTTTCGGTGAAGCCGTAGGCGTGGGTGTAGAAGTAGGCGGCCTGGGCGGCGTTGCCGACGAACAGCTCCAGGTGGTCGATGCCGTGGACCGGCATCACGTCGGCGGTGGGCGTTTTCGGAAGCGATAGCTCTTGTGTAGTCATTGTCTGCAATGATCCGCGTGTCGGAGCGGCTTCTCAAGACCGGTACGTTGCGTCTCATGGCGTATGAGAGCGAATTGTGGACTCTGTTGACCAATCGATCGTTGCTTTGCTGCGTGAGAACGCGCGCCGCTCGTTCCAGGACATCGGGCACCACGTGCATCTGTCCGCGCCGGCCGTCAAGCGGCGCGTCGACCGGCTCGAGCGCGACGGGGTCGTCCTCGGCTACACGGCGGTGGTGGCTCCGGAGGCCTTCGGTTGGCACGCCGAGGCGTTCGTGGACCTGTACTGCGAGGGCAACATGCCGGCCGGCGCCATCCGGCGGGCGGTGGAGCGTGAGGGAGGAGTCGTCTCGGCGCACACCGTCGCGGGGGAGGCCAGCGCTCTCCTGCACGTGATGGCGCGCGACACCAAGGACCTCGAGCTCGTCCTGGAGCGGATCCGCGCCACCGACGGGGTCACCCGCACCGTCACCGAGGTCGTTCTATCTACGCTGTTTCAGCGATGAGACGTCCATATCCTGATGGCCGGCCGCCCTCGGTACGAGATTTCATGGCGTTCGAGGAGCATGCCCGTAACGCCCGCCGCGCCACCGGCCGCGACGACATACCCGCCGTCTGGTACGAGATCGCGGTGTTCTACTTCTCCAATCCGAGCGCGGTCTACCGCGACGGTGACGAGGTCCCCAAGCCGGCCGACACCGAGATGCTCGACTACGAACTCGAGCTCGCCTGTGTGATCGGAGCCGATGGGCGCCCGGAGGGCTTCACCATCATGAACGACTTCTCGGCCCGGGATCTGCAGGGACTGGAGATGCAGGCCGGCCTCGGACCGGCCAAGGGCAAGGACTTCGCCACTGCCCTGGGTCCGGTCCTGGTCTCGCCGGACGAGCTGCCCTCCGATCTAGACATGCGTGCGGTAGCGCGCGTCAACGGCGAAGTCAGAACCGACTCGCGCACCGGTGGCATCCATCACAGCTGGGAGCGGCTGCTGATGACGGCGGCGCGCAACACGCCCGGCCTGGTGGCAGGCGACGTGATTGGCTCGGGCACCGTGGGGCGCGGCTGCATCCTCGAGCACGGAGACGGCCGCTGGCTGCAGCCCGGCGATGAGATCGAGCTCGAGATCGAGGGGATTGGGGTGCTCCGCAACCGGATCGTCTGATGACCCCCGGACGGGTTCAGGTGCCGAAGCCGACTCGGTGGCCCTCGGTGTCGACCAGCACGTAGACGACCTTCTCCAGGTCCAGCGCGATCGTCCCGTCCTCGGCGACCAGGTCGTGCCAGCCGGTCGTACCCAGCGCCTGGCGCAGGCGGGTGAGCTCGGGCGGCGCCACCCGGGCGCTGAGCACCGGCCCCCCCAGGAACCCGATGTTGATCTTCTGAGGTCTGTCTGTCATGTCAATGCTCCTCCGCTGCGGGCTGAACGATCTCGGTGAGTACACCGCCGGTGGAGGCCGGGTGCAGGAACGCCACCCGTGAGCCACGGATCCCGATCCGCGGCGCCTCGTCGATCAGACGCATGCCGGCGGCCGCACATGCGTCGAGCGTCTCCTGCACCGACGCCACTCGATAGGCCACATGATGCAGGCCCGGACCGCGACGGCTCAGGAACTTACCGACCGCGGTGTCCGCGCCGAGTGGCTCGAGCAGCTCCACGTGGCCGTCTCCCACGTCCAGCAGCGCGGCGTCGACGCCCTGCTCGGCGACGGTCTCGCGATGGACCAGCGGCATCCCCAGGGCGTCGCGGTACAGGGCCAGCGCCGAGTCGATGCTGGAGACGGCGACGCCGACATGATCGATCGCGGACAGCAACGGCGCCGTCACTGGACCCGTTCCAGTCGTGGATTGGGCTCGAGCTTGCGGCCCACCTTGGCGCAGGGCCGACCCTCCAGCATCACCACGTCGGCGGTGAAGTCGTTCTGGCCGCGGATCAGCGATGACCCGACCCCGTAGGCGTCGACGGGAACCCCGGCCGCCTCGAACTCGCGGATCCGGGCAGCGTTGAAGCCGCCGCTGGCGACGATCCGCACCCCCGGGAAGCCGGCGCCGTCAAGCGCGTTGCGGACCTTGGCCACGAGCTGCGGATTGACTCCCGTCGGGTTGAAGCCACCCATCTCGTCCTGTAGCGAGCGATCGACGAGCTGCTCGGAGGTGTCGAGCCGAACGCCCCATAGCTGCGGACCGAGGGCCTGGGCGACCTCCAGCGCGGTCCGGACCGAGTCGTTCTCGAAGTCCACCAGCACCGTGATGTTCATCTCAGCCTGGAAGTGCTCGGCGAACTTGGCCGCCGCCTTGACGGTGTCGCCCCCGTAGGCGGCGATCAGCGCGTGGGGAACGGTTCCCATCCCGCGCCCGCCCCACCAGGACGCCTGAGCGTCCGTGGAGACGCCGATCGCGCCGGCCACGTGGGCGCTCCAGCCGTCGCCGGTCTGCACGATCCAGTGGTCGTGCCGGGCCGGGAAATAGAAGATCTGCTTGCCGTTCGCGGCCTCCACCACCTCGCTGACGTTGCGCATGATCAACGAGCGCCGGGCCATCACCCCCAGGTAGACCGTCTCCAGGTGGGCGAACAGCGAGTAGTCGCCCTCGATCGTGAGCACCGTCTCGCGGGGCGTGATGCGGTCGCCCTCGTGCAGAGCGTGGACCTCGAGCTGGTCCCAGCCGTGGATCCACTCCCCGTTCTCGGAGTGCCCGGCGCAGGTCTTGAGAACGGCGATCGCCTCGTCGATCCCGCCCAGTACCGAATGGCGCTTCTGGAACACCTGCACGGTCACGTGCGGGTGTTCCCCTTCGGCCTCGAGCAGCGACTTGGTCAGGACGAAGTAGGCGTCGGAGTAATAGCCCTCTCGGATCCGGTCCACCGGCAGCCGAAAGATCGCCGGGTCCAGACGGGCGCTCACCTGCGTCGACATGCGCTGAGTCTATTGCCCTCCGAGCCGCCATCCCGGTGCTACGCTGGCCTTGCGATGCTCGCCATACCTCGACGCTGACGTTCACTTCGGTCGCCGCCCTTTGAGGGCGCCGCCGGCCGTGCCGTTCCTGTCGTCCGTCCTGAGGTTCTGCCGTGAGTTCGTATCTGCGCGTCCTGCGCCATCGAGATTTCCGAAATCTGTTCCTGGGTCAGTCGGCCAGCGCTGTCGGCGACCAGGTCGTGATCGTCGCGCTCGCTCTGTACATCACGCAACGCACCGGTTCGCCGACCGACCTCGGACTCGTGCTCGCAGCGCAGTCGCTGCCACTGGTGGCGCTGCTGCTGTTCGGTGGCGTATGGGCCGACCGGCTTCCGAGGCAACGGATCATGATCATCACCGACCTGGTCAGGGCGGCGCTGCACGCGACGCTGGCGGCCCTGATCCTCGCCGGCGGCGCCTCCGTTGCAGAGATGATCGTGATCGAGGCGCTGTTCGGCGCCGCGCGCGCGTTCTTCCAACCCGCCTACACCGGCCTCCTCCCGCAGACGATCTCCAGCGCCCTGGTCCAGGACGCGCGGGCGCTGTCGGAATCGACGGCCAACGTCGCGATCCTGGTTGGTCCAGCGCTCGGAACGGCCCTGGTGCTGGGTCTCGGCGCGGGGGCGGCGTTCAGCTTCGACGCAGCGACCTTTGTCATCAGCGCGGTCCTGTTGAATCGCGTGCGCCCCCGGTCGGTCGGCGCGGGCCGGGACCGGCGTTCGGTGGTGCACGAATTGAGGGTGGGCTGGCGCGAGGTGCGTTCCCGGCCCTGGGTATGGGCGACGGTCGCCGCATTCGCCGGCGCGGTGCTGTGCGCCTACGCGCAGTGGTATGCGCTGGCTCCCGTCGTGGCCCGAGACATCTACGGGAGCGCCGGGCTGTTCGGCGTGCTCGAGAGTGTCGCCGGGGCGGGAGCCGTCACGGGTGCCCTTGTCGGGGTCAAGTGGCGGCCGGCACGCCCGCTGCTGGTGGGTCTGCTGCTCAGCCTGGCGTGGCCGGTGCAGGTGGTCGCCTTCGCGCTCGCCACGCCCCTGGCGCTCGTGTTCGCGCTCTCGTTCGCGGCCGGTTTCGGCTTCTCATTGTTCGGCGTGTGGTGGGAGACCGCTCTGGTCCGCAACGTGCCTGCGTCCGCACTGTCCCGCGTCAGCTCATACGACTGGATGGGCTCGCTGGCTCTGCTTCCGCTCGGGTTCGCGCTCGCCGGCCCGCTGGCGGCGGCGTTCGGCGCGCGGACCGTGCTGGGCATCGGCAGCGCGCTGGCGTTCGCCATGCTGGCGCTCGCCCTGTTGCCGCGGTCCACTCGCGAGCTCAGCGGCCGTGAGGCGGCCTCAGCCGAGCAGCTCGCGCGCGATGTCGCAATAGAACGTGCTGGCGAAACCGAGATCGCGGACGTCGATCCGCTCGTCGGCGTTGTGCACCAGCGGCGCGGCGTCTAGCAAGCCCTGGTAGCGCTGAGGGAAGAAGCCGTAGGCCACGCAGTCCGGGAACACGTCCCGGAACCAGCGCGAGTCCGAAAAGCCCGGCAGGATCACCGGCACCGCGGTCGCGCCGGGGTCGTTGGCCTCGATCCAGCTCTGGATCGCGCTCATCATCTCGCTGTGGACCGCCGAGTTGTTGCCAGGTATCTGCTCGGTGAACTCGATCTCCAGGCCGTCGATGTGGCCCAGTACCTGGGCGATGCGCCGTCGCGCCGCGTCCTCGCCCAGCCCCGGCGGCACGCGGCAGTCGACCATGATCTGCGCGCGCGACGGGATCACGTTCATCTGTTGCGAAGCGGACGCCATGGTCGGGGTCAGGGTGACCCCGAACATCGGCTCCACGAGCGTTCGCAGTCGCGGCTCGGCGGCGGCGATCCGCTCGATCGCCCCGCCGGGATCGGCCGGATCCTCGCCGAGTCCGCTGAGCAGGGCCGCGGGCGCCTCGGTCACCTCGTAGGACTCGGGCTGCTGGGCCAGGGCCTGCAGCACTGGGGCGAGCTTCAGCAGCGCGTTGTCGCCGGTGTTGGGCAGCGATGCGTGACCGGCGGTCCCGATCGCGGTGATGCTGAAACGGAAGATCCCCTTCTCCGCGCAGCACACACCGTAGTGACGCCGGCCGCCGTACTGAAATGACTCCCCGCCCCCCTCGTTGAGCAGCATGTCGCAGCGGACCCGGTCGGGGTGCGTGCTGGTGATCCAGTGCGCGCCGACCTCCCCGCCGGTCTCCTCGTCGGACGTGAACACCAGCTTCAGCGACCCACGCGCGGGTCGCCAGCCGCTGCGGGCCAGGGCCGCGCCGGCGACCGCCTCGGCGGCCACCTGGGACTTCATGTCGATCGAGCCGCGGCCCCACAGGTAGCCGTCGGCGACGTCACCGGACCACGGATCGTGGCTCCACTCCGAGGGGTGGGCGAGCACCGTGTCCACGTGGCCGAGGAAGCAGAGGGTCGGACCCTCCCGCTCACCGGGAAGATCGGCGACCAGGTTCGGGCGCTCGTCGACTTCGGCCAGGATCTCGGTATCGAAGCCGGCGTCGGACAGGTACCCGTCGAGATACTCGATCGCGGGCCGCTCGTCGCCGGGGGGGTTGACGGTGTTGAAGCGCACCAGGCGCTGCAGCACCTGCGTGGTCTCGTGCTGGAGGTCGTCGCTGGTCATGTCGCGTGAGCGTAATGGTTCGCCATCTCAACGCCACGCCAGTCGGCCCAACCGCTCGCGCCGCGGCCCGGACCGGCTTGCCGCCTCTAGGATCCGGTCCGTGCCCGACCGTCAAGCAGACCTCGCGTTGGCGCTCGCGCTCGCCGACGTCGCCGACGAGATCACGCTGGCGCGGTTCCGGGCCGAGGATCTGATTGTCGAGACCAAGCCCGATCTGACCCCGGTGAGCGAAGCCGACCGTGACGTGGAGTCGGCGCTGCGGGAACGGCTGGCAGGGCAGCGGCCCGATGACTCGGTCCTCGGCGAGGAGTACGGCGCCGCGGCCGAGTCACCGAACGGGCGGCGCTGGATCGTGGATCCGATCGATGGGACCAAGAGCTACGTGCGAGGTGTCCCGGTCTGGGCCACGCTGCTGGCGCTCGAGGACCAGGGCGAGATGGTGGTGGGCGTCGTTTCAGCCCCCGCGCTCGGGCGCCGGTGGTGGAGCTCGGCCGGCGGCGGCGCGTTCGTTCGTGACGGTCTCGGCGACCGGCCGCGGTCGCTTGGTGTCTCCCGCATCCGCGAGCTGTCCGACGCGCAGATGTGCTTCGCCGGCTTTGAGGAGTGGCGCGAGGTGGACCGTCTGAACGCGTTGCTGGAGCTGAGCGCGCGATGCTGGCGGACCCGCGGCTATGGCGACTTCTGGCAGTACATGCTGGTGGCGGAGGGAGCGCTGGAGATCGCGCTCGACCCGGTGGCGTCGCTGTGGGACCTGGCCGCCCCGATGGCGATCGTGTTGGAGGCGGGCGGTCGCTTTACCGACCTGGCCGGCCGGACCACCGCCGACGGTGGGGACGCGATCGCCACCAACGGCGGGCTGCACGACGCGGCACGGGCCTTCGTCGCGCGCTGAGCCCGCGGTCGGCGACATCGGCGCCGCTCATACTTGTTGACATGGAGCGCCTGTTCGGAAACGAGGACGCGGTCGGCGCCGATGCCCCAGCCGGCCCGGACACGCCGCTGGCCACCCGCCTGCGGCCGCAAGCGGTGGACGAGCTGGTGGGACAGGATCGGCTCCTGGCGCCGGGCTCGGCGCTGCGCCGCGCGATCGAGGAGGGGCGTCCGCACTCGATGATCCTGCACGGGCCGCCGGGCAGCGGTAAAACCACGCTGGCACGGCTGGTAGCCCAGGCCTCCGACGCGGCGTTCGAGGAGCAGAGCGCCGTGCAGACCGGACGCGCGGAGGTGCGGGCGGTGATCGAGCGGGCCCGCGAGCGATTGCGCGCCGGCGGCCGGCGGACCGTGTTCTTCCTCGACGAGATCCATCGCTTCAACAAGGCCCAGCAGGATGCCCTCCTGCCCGCGGTCGAGGACGGCCTGATCACCCTGATCGGCGCGACCACCGAGAATCCGTACTTCGAGGTCAACTCGGCGTTGATCTCGCGCACGCACCTCTACGAGCTGGAGGCCCTCAGCACCGATGATGTTCGCCGGCTGCTCGACCGAGCGGTGGCCCGCGGGCACTGCGGGGCGCCCGAACGGGTGCAGGAGGCCGCGCTTGAGTTCCTCGCCGAGCGCTCCGGCGGCGACGCCCGCAGCGCGCTGAACGCGCTGCAGCTCGCCTGTGAGGCCGCCGGCGAGGACCAGCCGGTGACGCTCGCACACGCCGAGGACGCGCTCCAGCGGCGCGCCCTGCTCTACGACCGCCAGGCCGACCGCCACTACGACACGATCTCGGCCTGGATCAAGGCGACGCGCGGGTCGGATCCCGACGCCTCGCTGTACTACCTCGCGGTCATGCTCGAGGGCGGCGAGGACCCCCGCTTCATCGTCCGGCGGATGGTCGTGCTCGCCTCCGAGGACATCGGCAACGCCGACCCGCAGGCCCTCCTGGTCGCGACCGCCGCCGCGAGCGCGGTCGAGCATGTCGGCCTCCCGGAATGCCAGTTCGCGCTGGCCCAGGCCGCGATCTATCTGTCGCTGGCCCCCAAGTCCGACAGCGCCAAGCGGGCGGTGTTCGCCGCCCGTGAGCACATCCGGGAGCGGGGGGCGTCGCCACCGCCCGCTCATCTGCGCTCCTCGACGCGCAGCGACGGCGGCTACGACAACCCCCACCGGCGGCCCGATCATCTCTCGCCGCAGGAGCTGATGCCCGGGCCCGCGGTGGGCGCCCGGTTCTACACCCCTGACGAGGCTGAGGCGGCTCTGGGCGACCGCCTGGCCGAGATCCGGCGCGCCCGCGGTCAGGCCGACCGGTAGCGCGGGGGAGGCCGGACGTGAGCGTGGCCGGGCGGTCAGACCGCCCGGCCACAGCTCTCTGCTCAGTGCTTACGGAGCAGGGGCATTCCAGACGTAGGTGCCCCAGTTGGTCAGCTGGTCACGGCTGGTCGGAGGAATCATCTCCGTGGCCATGTAGATCTGCCTGCCGACCGCTACCGCCGCCGAGTAGTCGCCCCAGCGGCAGCCCCCGTAGTTGGGTCCGACGAACGCCGCATAGCAGGTGAAGCCGTCCTCCGGCGCGGCTCCGGGCTGGGCGATCCGGACCGGTCCGGTGGCCCCGTTGGGTCCGAACGCGATGTAGGCCGCGCTCGGGTAGTAGGCCGTCCCACTGAGCGAGAACGTCATGTAGCCGCGTGCCGCGCGGAGTCGACGCCGATGGCCGGATACAGCAGGCTCGCTCCGGCAACGCTCACGTAGCCCTGATGGGCGACGGTGGCCGTGAGCGTTGCCGCCGCGCAAGCTTCGGAGTCAACGATGAACCACGCCGCCTGGTCCGTGCCGCTGGCGGTTCCGGAGTCCAGCTCCGCGTAGATGTGGCCGCCGACATACGTGGTCTGCTGGACCGCGTCGAAATCAGCCTGAAGCTGACCCTCGGGATCCTGCGAGGCCTGACCCAAGCGGGATCGGGCCAGGCTTCTGCTTGGCGTCAGGCGGGAACGAGTAGCTTTCGCTGGTCACTTCGGTGCGATACAGCGACGGGACGCCCGGTTGGGCCAGCAGGGATGTGTCGTGCAGCGCGTAAACGACGAGGTGGTGGTCAGAGAACGCGTTGCCGTTGGACTCCACGAAGTACTCGGTGTTGGGGGCGAAGGCAGCGCCGGGTGGCGTCGTGGTCGGGCGACACATGGTATGGCCGCCCGAACGGATCCGTGGTCAGGCGATACCCCACCGGGACGGGGACGATCTTGCTGGCCGAGTAGGTCTCCAGCTCCTGCTTGGAGATCGCGTAGATGATCGCGCCGTTAAAGGCCGGACCGGTGTTGGAGAACTCGTTGGTGGTGATGTAGATGCCGTTGTTGTCCACGCCCAGCATGTCGAAGTCGCCGAAGCACGGGCAGCCCTTGGTCCCCCTGTCGGTGGTGTCGAACGCCCAGATCGTGTACGTGCCAGTGGGGTCAGAGGTGTTGCTCACCGCGATGAATTGGGTGCTGGTGGGTGCGGTCGCGGTGCCGAAGATGAACTCGGTGAGGAACCACCGCTGGGTCGCGGCGTCATAGTGGCAACGCGGATCCGACAGGAACGCGCCCTTGGGCTGCTTGAAGATCTCATAGGACGGGATGACCGGCAGCAGATGGGCGCCGTCGGGCTGGTAGACGCTGAACGCGTTGTTGACGAAGTCGGCGACGGTGCCTTGCCCCGCGCACAGACCCTGATCGGGCGGCTCGAGGTCGAAGTTGCCGTTGGCGAACGACTGCTCGTAACCGGTGATGCCCACAAAGCCTGATTCGCCGGGGACGTTCTGATTGGTGACCGGGGCGAGGAGATTCGCGCTCAGTGCGGGCGACGGTGCCGGCCGGCGCCCTTGGGGCGGTGGGTGATGACCTGGTTGTCGACCGTGCGGTACCGCGGGCTGGAGCTCGTGCTCGACGCGCCATTGGCGTTGGCCGCGGCGCCGCCCGGGAGCGCCGAGAGATTGACCGTGCCGATGAGAGTCAGCTTCGGAGTGAAGGTCGGCACTGGCACCGGCGCGCCGGCTGCCGCGCCCGCTGTGGCCGGAGCAGCGCAGATGCCCAGCGCCATCCCCACCGCGAGCAGAGTGTTGCGCCACCTGCGTGACCTCATCTAACCATCCCCCTTGGGTCGGCGGTCCCCTGAATTTGGGGTGCATACTATCCGCGCCGTCGGGCCGAGGCAACTCGAAATCAAAACCGTGCCGCGGGGCGGTCCGGAAACGCCGAGTACCGAAGCTACTACCCTGTAGGAATGGCAATCGGCTTTGACCCCGGCGCCCTGCTGGCCAGCTCCTACGCGCTCACGCGCGGGCCCCCGCGTGTGCCTGCGGCTGGCGCGGCCCCGGGACCTCGCCGGGGTCAGGCGGCTGCTGGCGGACCAGGGCATCGAGTACGACGAGCTCGAGCTCGCGCGCCTCGTCCGCGCGCCACCCGCGACGCACGCTGGTGATCTGCGCCACCGCGCTGGTGGGCCTGGCCGAGACCGTGGTCGGGATCGGCGCGCTGGATCTGGACGCCGGGCCGGCCCAGCCGCCGGCGCTGCTGGTGGCTGACGGGCGGCTGACCGAAGGACTCGAGCCCCTGCTGCGCGACGCGCTGATCGGCCGCGCTCAGGCGCTCAGCTCCAGCCGCGTGGCTTAAACTCCCGCGGACGCCATGACCGCGACGGCCGCCGCGACGCTTGACTCTCACAGCCCTGCCAGCGGTGCCCTCTTGGGCGCCGTCCCGGCGACCGATCCGGACGCCGTCCAGGCGATCGTGGACGACGTCGCCAAGGTACAGCCGTTCTGGGCTCAGCTGACCCTGCGCGACCGGGCCCGCTACCTGCAACGCGCCGCGCAGGTGCTGATCGACGAGTCCGACGAGATCCGGGACCTGATCGTCAACGAGCAGGGCAAGCCGCGCAACGAGGCGTTTTCGATGGAGCTGCTGCCGACCATCGATGCGCTGAACTGGATCGCCCACGAGGGTCAGCAAATCCTCGCCGACGAGAAGATCGCGATGCCGCAGCTGTTTCTCAAGACCAAGCAATCGGCGTTCACGTATGAGCCGCTCGGCGTGATCGCGGTTATCGCGCCCTGGAACTACCCGTGGAGCATTCCGTTCGGGGAGGTGGCGCTGGCGTTGATGGCCGGCAACGGCGTGGTGCTCAAGCCCGCTTCGCTGACCCCGTTGATCGGCGAGCGGATCCGCAAGGTGTTTGAGCGGGCGGGCGTGCCGGAGGGTCTCGTGCGCGTCGTCCACGGGCCCGGGACCGGGTCGGCGCTGGTGGAATCGAGCGTGGCCAAGGTCTTCTTCACCGGCTCGGTGCAGACCGGGCGCGGCGTGGGCGAGGCCTGCGCGCGGCAGTTGAAGGGCTCGGTGCTCGAGCTCGGCGGCAAGGACCCGATGATCGTGCTCCCTGACGCCAACCTCGATCATGCCATCGCCGGCGCCCTGTGGGGCGGGTTCGCCAACGCCGGTCAGACCTGTTCTGGGATCGAGCGGGTCTATGTGGCGAGGGAGGTGTCCGAGCGGTTCATCGCCGGCGTCGTCGACGGAGCCCGGCGGCTGCGGGTGGGCGATCCGATGCGGTGGGACACCGAGATCGGGCCGATGGTGTCCGCCGAGCAGTTCGAGCTGGTCCGAGAGCTCGTCGACGATGCCGTCAGCGCCGGCGCGAAGCTGCACTGCGGCGGCCCCATCGCTGAACCGCGGGACGGGCTCACGGGCGACTTCTTCGCCCCGACCGTGCTGACGGCGGTCACTCCGGAGATGCGCATCATGCGTGAGGAGATCTTCGGGCCGGTGCTGCCGATCGTGGTGGTCGAGAGCGAGGACGAAGCCCTGCGCCTGGCCAACGACAGCGATTTCGGCCTGGGCGCGTCGGTGTGGACGTCAGATCGCAGCAAGGGAGAGCGCATCGCGCGCGAGCTCGAGGCCGGGATGGTGTGGATCAACGACCACATGTTCAGCCACGGCGCCTGCCAGTGCTCCTGGGGCGGCGTGAAGGAGTCCGGCCTGGGCCGCACCCACTCGAAGTTCGGCCTCTATGAGTGCGTCAACGTCAAGCTCCGCGTGTGGGAGCCCTCCACGGTCGCCAATGCCTGGTGGCATCCCTACGACGAGACGCTGGGACGGGCGCTCAAGCAGGCGGCGACGATCCTCTACGGCCGGCCGTCGATCCGCGCCGCGGCGCTGCGGGCCGGCGCGGCCCCACTGCTCAAACTGGGCACCCGGCTGGGCCGCGACGCGCTCCGCCGCTCGTAGCGGGCCGCTCGTGTGGCTCGGAGCTCAGCCCAGCGAGCTCACGGCGGACTCGAGCGCCTCGCCGATCAGCGAGATCTCGCTGGGCTCGATGATCAGCGGCGGCGACACGGCCACCCCGCGGGCGAGCCCGCGCACGATCACCCCGTTCTGCCGGGCCGCGGCGACGACCTTCGCCACCCCGCCGCTCTGGACGACCTCGGGGACCAGCTCGACCGCCGCCAGCAGGCCCAGCCCGGCTCTGACCTCGGCGACCTCGGCATGGCGCTCGAGCGGCCTGACGGCGTCGGCGAGCACGCCTTCGAGCTCACGCCCCCGGGGGATCAGGTTCTCCTGCTCGAGCAGATCGAGGTTGGCCAGCGCGGCCGCGCAGCAGGTCGCGTGCCCGGCGTAGGTGGCGCCGTGGCGGAATGTCCGTCCCTCGGTCTCCCAGAACGGCTGCGCGATCTGGTCTGAGATGACCACCCCGCCTAGGGGCAGATAGCCGCTGGTCACGCCCTTGGCGAACACGATCATGTCCGGGACCACGTCCCAGCGCTCGATCCCGAACCAGGTACCCAGTCGCCCGAAGCCGCAGATGACCGAGTCGGCGATGAACAGGATCTCGTTCTCACGGCAGAGCGCGGCCGCGCCCTCGATGTAGCCCTCCGGCGGGGGCAGCACACCGCCGGCGCCGATCACCGGCTCGGCGACGAACGCCGCCATGCGGTCCGGGCCGAGCTCACGGATGCGCTGATCCAGCGCCTCGAGCGAGTCGAAGGCGACGACCGAGACGTCGTCGACCAGCGGCCCGAAGCCCGCGCTGTTGGCCTCGATCCCGGCCAGCGAGGTGCCAAAGCCGTGGGTGCCGTGGTATCCGCTGGTGCGACTCAGCAGGTGCGTCTTGCCGGCGCGTCCGCTCAGCCACCAGTACTGGCGCGCGAGCTTGGCCGCGGTCTCGACGCCGTCACCGCCGCCGCTGCCGAGGAACACGCGGGCGTCGGGCATCGGAGCCAGCGCCGCCAGCCGCGCCGCGAGCTCCCGGGCGGTGGGGCTGACGAAGTCTCCGAACGCCGAGTAGGCCTCGATCTGCTGCATCTGCGCCGCGACTGCCTCGCGGATCTCAGGACGACCGTGGCCGACGTTGGCGTACCACAGGCTGGCGGTGGCGTCGAGGTAGCGGCGTTCCGAGTCGTCGTAGATCCACACCCCCTCGCCGCGTTGCACGACCAGCTCGTGGTCGGCCACGTGGGACATGTCGGCAAACGGATGCCAGAAGTGGGTGGTGAGAGTGCGCGTGCTCATGCGAGGGTCCTGACGGTCGACGGCCGATGTTCAAGAAAGCGCGGCAGCAACATTCATAGCGCGCCGGCGCCCGCCGGGTAGGCACAAGGGGCGGGGGCCGTTCGGGACGGATGGGCCGAGTCGCTGGATAGCTAGGCTTTAACCCATGCCCGCCCAGGCCTACGCCGGTAAGGAATGCGTCTGTCAGCTGCGCAAGGGCATCTGCGACCAGACGTGCGTCCGGGACATGCTCGAGACGCCGTTCTACATCGCGTGCCTGCGCCTGAAGGGCCGCCGCTGCCTGGTCGTGGGCGGTGGCGACGTGGGACTGGAGAAGGTCGAGGGCCTGCTCGCCTGTGACGCCGGCGTCACACTGGTCGCCCCGGATGCCCATCCGGCGCTGGTGGAGCTGGCGCGCGAGGGTTCGATCGAGTGGGCGCAGCGCGGATACGAGCCCGCCGATCTGGAGGGTTGCCTGATCGCGATCGCCGCCACCAGCGACACCGACGTCAACATTCGCGTCTACGACGATGCCGAGCGCCGCGCCATGCTGGTCAACGTCGTTGACGTGCCGCCGCTGTGCAACTTCATCCTTCCGGCGATCGTCCGCACCGGTCCGCTGGCGGTGGCGATCTCCACCGCCGGTGCCTCGCCGGCGCTGGCCAAGCGGATGAAACGCGAGATCGGGGAGCAGTTCGGCGAGCCCTACGCGCAGCTCGCAGTGATGCTCAACGACGTCCGTGGCTGGGCCAAGGACACCCTGCCCACGTACCAGGACCGCAAGCAGTTCTTCGAGTCGATCGTGGGTGGGGCGCCGGATCCCATCGAGCTGTTGCGCGACGGCGATGCCGCCGGCGTGCGCGAGCTGATCGAGTCGGCCCAGCGGATCTACGCGCCGGCCCCGGCGTAGTGAGCGATCTGCGGCCGGCGCGGTGAGCGAGCTGACCCACCTCGACGAGTCGGGGCGCGCCCGGATGGTCGATGTCGGCGAGAAGCCGGCCACCGAGCGACGGGCGCTGGCGCGCGCCGTGGTCCGCGTCGATCCGGAGACCGCGCGGATCGTCCAGTCGGGCGACGCTCCCAAGGGCGACGTCATCGGCGTCGCCCGCATCGCCGGCATCCAGGCGGCCAAACGGACCGCCGAGCTGATCCCGCTCTGCCATCCCCTGGCGCTCTCGTTCGTCGGCGTGGAGGGAACGATCGACGTGGAGGCCGGCGAGATCGAGCTGCTCGCCGAGGCCCGGACCACGGGCCCCACCGGCGTCGAGATGGAGGCGCTGACCGCCGCGTCGGTGGCCGCTCTGACGGTCTACGACATGGTCAAGGGCGTCCAGCGCGGCGCCGAGATCGCCTCGGTGGCGCTGCTGGAGAAGTCTGGTGGCCGCTCCGGGGAGTGGCGCCGCCAATCCCCGGCCGGCACCGCCTGACCCTATCCTGGTGGCGCGATGAGAACCGCGATCCTCACCGTCTCGACCTCGGTGGCCGCCGGCCAGACCGAAGATCGCTCCGGCGCCGCGCTGGCCGAACGCGCCCAGGCGGCCGGGGCGGAGATCGTCGCGCGCGATGTCCTGCCCGACGACCGCGAGTTGATCGAGCAGTGGCTCCGGCGCCAGGCGCAGGAAGGTACGGCGCTCATCTTCACCACCGGCGGTACCGGGCTCACCGACGACGACGTCACCCCGGAGGCGACCCGGGCGGTGATCGAACGTCCCGCTCCCGGGTTCGCCGAGGCGATGCGGGCGGAGGCGCTCCGGCATACCCCCATGGGTCTGCTCACCCGTGGCGTGTCGGGCATCGCGGGCCGCTCGCTGATCGTCAACTTCCCCGGCAACCCGAAGGCGATCTCGGAGCTGTTCCCGGTGATCGCGCCCACGCTCGAGCACGCCGTCGCGACATTGCAGCGCGAGGGTGGACGTAGAACCCCCGGACATTGAGCTGCGCGGGCTCTCGCGCTACTTCGGCGAGCGGACCGCGCTGCGGGACATAACGGTGCGGGTCTCGGCCGGCGCCACGCTTGCCGTGCTCGGACGCAACGGCGCCGGAAAGTCGACGCTGCTGCGGATCCTGGCGTCGCTGCTGCGTCCCCACGCCGGAGAGGTGCTGGTGTTCGGGGAGCCGCTGCCGCGCCGGGGATTCAAGGTCCGGGGCAGGCTCGGACTGCTGGCGCACGAGCCACTGCTGTACCGCGAGCTGACCGGCCGGGAGAACCTCGACTACCACGCCCGGCTGCACCGCGTCGCCCCCCACCGCGTCGATGACGTGCTCCGGGCCGTCCAGATGGAGCGGCGTGCTGACGAGCCGGTCCGCCTGCTCTCCCGCGGGATGGTCCAACGCCTGGCGGTATGCCGGGCGGTCCTGCACGAGCCGCAGCTGCTGCTGCTGGACGAGCCCCGGGCCAATCTCGACCCCGCCGCCAGCGAGCTGGTGGAGCCGCTGATCGGCCGCAATTCCGGCCGCACCCGCGTCCTGACCAGCCACGATCCACGGGCCGCGCTGGGCGAAGCCGACCTGGTCCTGGCGCTCAAGGACGGCCGTGCCGCGTTCGTGGGCGCGCCCGCGCAGCTGAGCGACGATGCGCTGCACAACCTCTACGCATGAGGACGGCATGGGTGGTGCTGCGCAAGGACCTGCGCCTGGAGTTGCGCACGCTGGAGACGATCCCGGCGATGGTCCTGTTCGCGCTGGTCACGTTCGTGATCTTCCATTTCGGGCTGAACCGGCCGACGATCGACGGCCAGCTCGCGGCGGGCGTGCTGACCGTGACGCTGCTGTTCGCCGCGATGCTCGGGATCAACCGCCTGTTTGTGGCCGAGCGCGAGCAGGGCGGGTTCGACGCCTTCCTGCTCGCCCCGGTGGACCGCAGCGCGATGCTGATGGCCAAGGCCGCCGGCCTGTTTCTGTTCCTCGCCCTGCTCGAGGTGATCGCCGTCCCCGCCTTCGGACTGTTTCTGCTCGGCCCCTCGCTCGGGCCGCCGCTGCCGGGTCTGATTCTGATGCTTGCCCTGGCCAACCTGGGACTGGCGGTGATCGGCACCCTGGTCTCGGCGATCGCCGTCCACACGCGGGCCCGCGACCTGATCGGCCCGGTCATCGCGCTGCCGCTGCTGATCCCCGCGCTGATCGCGACGGCGCGGGGTATCGGTCCGCTGCTGCTCTCGGTTCACGCCGCGGCCACGCCGCCGGGTAGATGGCTGGCCGTGCTCGCTCTTTATGATGTGGTGTTCGCGCTGCTTGCCTATGCGGTGTTCGATTTCCTCCTGGAGGATTAGTGCCTTCCACGACTTACGGGAAGGGGCTTCGCGGTCTCTCCCTGGCAACCTTGATCACGATTACCGCAGCGCTCGCGCTGGTGTTCTTCTACGCCCCGGTCGACGCCGACCAGGGCTTTGTCCAGAAGATCTTCTACATCCACGTCCCGCTGGCGATCGTCTCGCTGGCCGGGTTCGTGTTCGGAGGCCTGCTGGCGATTGGCTATCTACGCACCGGTGACCGGCGCTGGGACATGCGCTCCTACGTCGCGATCCACCTGGCCCTGATCTTCGGGACCGCAGGCCTGATCACCGGCTCGATCTGGGCCAAAGCCTCCTGGGGTCACTGGTGGGTCTGGAACGAGCCGACGCTGGTCTCGTTTCTGATCGTCCTGCTCATGTTCGCGACCTACCAGCCCCTGCGCTTCTCGATCGAGGACCCCGAACGCCAGTCGCGCTACGCCAGCGTGTTCGCGGTCGTCGCCGGGGCGTTCGTGCCGCTGAACTTCATCGCGGTGCGGCTGGCGCAGCAGTACGTCCACCCGCGGGTGCTGACGCTCGGCGGCGGCCACCTTCCCGCGTCGATGGGCCTCACCTTCCTGATCTCTCTGATCGGTATGGCGCTGCTGTTCGCCACGCTGTGGAAGTTCGAGATGACCACCAAGAACACGCGGTCCCAGGTCCGCCGCCTGCGCCGCACGCTGCTCGGCGAGGACCTGGCCCGGCCGGCCGGCAGGAGCGCGGCGCCGTCGTGAGCCTCCTGTTCGCGGTCGCGCCGGCGTTGCCGCTGGGTAGTTCTGGCAAATTCGTGGCCGGCGCCTACATAGTGTTCGTATTGGTGATCCTGATCTACGTGGCGATCATGGCGGTCCGCTCCCAGCGAGTGGAACGCGAGCTGGCCGAGCTGCAGCGCGACGTCGAAGCTGCGCGGGCGGCCCGCGAGTCCGAGCCGCACCACGAGGCCCTGCTGTGAGTGAGCTACTGGCGATCGGGGTCTCGCACAAGACGGCACCGGTCGAGGTGCGAGAGCGTCTGGCCCTGCCCCAAGCCCGCGCGGCGGACTTCATGCGCGAGCTGAGGGGTGCGGCGGCGGTGCACGAGGCGATTGCCGTCTCGACCTGCAATCGGACCGAGCTGTACCTCGTCGTGGGCGATTCGGTCGAGGCCGAGAGCACCGTGCTGGCGATGCTGGCGCGGCAGGCCGGCATCCGCCCCACCGGACTGGCGAAGGCGATTTACTCGCATCGCAACTGCGATGCCGCGCGCCACCTGTATCGAGTCGTGGCCGGACTCGAATCGATGATCGTCGGCGAAGCCGAGATCCAGGGCCAGATCAAGCGAGCCTACGAGAGCGCGCTGGCCAACGAGACGGCCGGACCGCTGACCAACCGGCTGTTCACCGCCGCCCTGGCCACGGGCAAGCGCGTGCGGACCGAGACGGCGATCGGCGAGCGCCAGCTGAGCCTGCCGGGCGTCGCGGTGGCGCTGGCCAAGGAGCAGCTCGGCGAGCTGAGCGGTCGCCGGGTGGTGATCTTGGGCACCGGCGAAACCAGCGAGCTGACCGCTCGCGCATTGGCGGACAGCGGTACGCATACCGTTTTCGTGGCCAACCGCCGGCGTGACCGGGCGCTCAGCCTGGCCCGCCGCTACCACGGTGAGAGCGTCAGCTTCGACGAGCTGCCCGAGGCGCTGCTGCAGGCCGACATCGTCGTCGCGGCGACCGCTTCTCCGCACCTGCTGCTCGAGATGCGGGAGGTAGCGGCGGTGATGCAGGAGCGCGGCGGCCGTCCCATGCTGCTGATCGACCTCGCCGTCCCGCGCGACATCGACGCTGCCTGCGCCACGCTGGACGGGGTGTCGCTGGCGGACATCGACGACCTGCACGCGGTCGCAACGCGTAACCGCAAGGTCCGCCAGGCCGAGGCGCGAAGGGCCGAGGGCATCATCGAGGAGGAGATCCAGCAGTTCGCGGCGTGGCTGGGATCGCTCGAAGTGCTGCCCACGCTGGCCGCGCTCCGGACCCACGCCACCACCATCGCCGAGCAGGTGGTGGAGGAGAACGCGGGCCGCTGGGAGTCGGCCTCGCCCCGGGATCGCGAGCGGATCGACGCCCTGGCGCGCGCCGTGGTCAACCGACTGCTGCACGAGCCGACACTCAAGATGAAGGAGATGCGCGACGATCGGGTGCACGCCCGGATGGCGCTGGTGCGCGACCTGTTCGGTCTGTCCGAGGAAGAGTCCTTCGCCGCCGGAGCGCGGGCGGACAAGGCGGACCCGGCCGCCGTGACCGCTTCAGGCGTGCCGTCCCCGGTCAGGCGAGACGGCGGCGAAGACGTTCGCCTGAATGGACTGGCGGAGGTTCGCGAGCTGCCCGCGCGCGCGGGCGGCAGCCGGCGACCTTGATGCGCGTTGGGACGCGCGGGAGCACGCTCGCGCTCATACAGGCGGAGCTTGTCGCACGCCGGCTCGGCGGTGCCGAGATCGTGAAGATCACCACCCTGGGGGACCGCGGAGCGGCGATCGAGGACAAATCACGCTGGGTGTCCGAGCTGGAGCGCGCGCTGCTCGACGGCCGCATCGACATCGCGGTGCATTCGGCCAAGGACGTCCCCACGCTGCTGCCCGAAGGCCTGGCGCTGGTCGCAATTCCCGAGCGCGCGGATGCCCGCGACGCGATCTGTGGGGTCAGTGGGATCCACGCGCTGGCGCCCGGCGCTCTGGTCGGCACCAGCAGCGTTCGCCGGGCGGCGCAGCTCCATGCGCTCCGTGCGGACGTCGAGGTGGTGGAGCTGCGCGGCAACGTGGACACCCGCCTGCGCAAGCTCGCCGAGGGTCAGGTCGATGCGTTGGTGCTGGCCCTGGGCGGCCTCCAGCGTCTGGGGCGCGAGTCCGCGGCCGGCGCGGTCATCGACGAGTTCGTTCCCGCCGCGGGGCAGGGCGCCCTGGCGATCGAAGCCCGTACCGGAGCGCTCGATGTCGACACTCTGGCCCGCCTGACCGACCGCGGCGCCATGGCCTGCGTCAGCGCCGAACGGGATCTCGTGCACGCCCTGGGGGCCTCGTGCAACACCCCGGTGGGTGCCCACGGCACCTGGCGGGACGACGGCACCGTCGAGCTGGTCGGCTGGGTCGGCCGGCCGGACGGATCGGCGTGGCTGCGGGACAGCGTGCGCGGCGGACCCCACACGGTCGGGTTCAGCTGCGCTGAGCGCATGCTCTCGGCCGGTGCGGCCGGGCTGTTGCGCGACGCCGAGCGGGAGCTGAGCGCGTGACGGTTTACCTGGTGGGCGCCGGACCGGGCGATCCCGGTCTGATGACGGCGCGCGCGCTCGAGCTCATCGCCCAGGCGGAGGTGATCATCTATGACCGTCTGATTCCGGCCACCGCGCTGGACGGGGCCCGCGCCGACGCCGAGCTGATCTATGCAGGCAAGGTCGGCGGTGGGCCGTCGGTCTCCCAGCAGGACATCGAGCGGCTGCTGCTGGAGCACGGCGGCAATCGAGACTCGGTGGTGCGTCTGAAGGGAGGCGACCCGTTCGTGTTCGGTCGCGGTGGCGAGGAGGCCGAGGCGCTGCGGGAAGCCGGTATCGCGTTCGAGGTCGTGCCGGGCGTCACCGCGGGGGTCGCCGCTACGGCCTACGCCGGGATCCCGGTCACCCACCGTGACAGCGCCAGCGCGGTGGCGTTCATCACCGGGCATGAGAACCCCGGCAAGCCCGAGTCGGCGCTGGACTGGTCCGCTCTGGCCGCCTTTCCCGGAACGCTCGTCGTCTACATGGGCGTTCGCCAGCTCGGGGAGATCGCGCAGCGGCTGATCGCGGGCGGGCGGCAGGCGACCGAGCCGGCGGCGGTGATCGAGCGGGGCACGCTGCCCGGTCAGCGCGTCGTCACCGGGACGCTGGCGACGATCGCCTCGGCGGCGGACCAGCACCAGGTCAAGGCCCCGGCGATCTCGCTGTTCGGTCCCGTCGCCGCCCTGCGCCGCAACCTGGCTTGGTTTGAGTCACGGCCACTGGCCGGAGTCACGATCGCGGTCACCCGAGCCCGCGCCCAGGCCAGTGAGCTGGGAGCGCGGCTGCGCGGTTTGGGTGCCGACGCGCTGGAGGCGCCCGCGATCCGGATCGTCCCGTTGCCGGGCCCGGCGCCCCAGATCGCCCGTTACGACCTGGTCTGCCTGACCAGCCCCAACGGCGTGCGGCTGCTGTTTGACCGCCTGGCCGAGGCCGGCCGGGACGCCCGGGCGCTCGCGGGTGCCCGCGTGGCGGCGATCGGACCCGGCACCGCGGCGGCGCTGCGCGAACACGGCGTCATCGCCGATGTGGTGCCCGAGCGCTTCGTCGCCGAGGGACTCGTCGAGGCGCTGGCGGATGTGCCGGTGACGCGGGCGCTGATCGCGCGGGCCGCCGAGGCGCGAGATGTGCTGCCGGACGCGCTGCGCGGGCGGGGGGCGGAGGTCGACGTGGTGACGCTCTACGAGACGGTGGCCGAGCCGATGAGCTCGCAGCAGGTGGCGGCGGTGAAGCAGGCCGACTACGTGACGTTCACGTCATCCTCGACGGTGCGCTTCTTCTTCGACACGGTCGGTGACGGCTTGGGGGAGCAGACCAGGCTGGCCAGCATCGGACCGGTCACCAGCGGTGCGCTGCGCGAGCGCGGACACGAGCCTGATCTGGAAGCTGAGCGCCACGACATCGATGGGCTGATCGAGGCGATCGTGGCCGACGTGGGGAAGCCCTCTCGTCAATGAGCGAGCCTCCCGTCATCACGTTTCTCACCGACTACGGTCTGGTCGACGACTTCGTCGGGATCTGTCACGGAGTGATCGCCACCGTCTGTCCGGGGGCTCGCGTGATCGACCTCACCCATGGCGTGCCCCGTCACGATGTCAGCGCCGGCGCCGCGATCCTCGCCGACGCGCAGGCCTATGTGCCCGTCGGGGTCAACCTCGCCGTGGTCGATCCCGATGTTGGCGCCGAGCGCCGCGCGGTGGCGCTGCGGTCGGCCGACGAGCGCCTGCTGGTCGGGCCTGACAACGGACTGCTGATGGATGCGGCAGCGGCGGGCGGGGGAGTCGTGGAGGCGGTCGACATCTCGCGCTCGCGTTTCCGGCTCGAGCCGGTCTCGGCCACCTTCCATGGGCGTGACATCTTCGCTCCGGTGGCGGCTCACCTGGCCGGCGGGGTGGCGCTGGGGGAGGTTGGCGATCCGTTGGACCCGGCCGAGCTGGTGGTGTTGGAGCGGACGCGTCCGCGCCGGGAGGACGGCGCGCTGGTCACCCACGTGCGCTACATCGATCGCTTCGGCAACCTGCAGCTCGACGCCGGGCACGAGGATCTGGCCGGCACCGGCCTGAAGCTCGGGCGCTCGGTCGAGCTCGAGCCCGCCCCGGGACCCCAGTCGACAGCTTCTATCGGGGTTTACGTGACCACGTTCTCTGAGGTCTCGCGCGGCGACGTGCTGCTCTACGAGGACGCGCAGCGGCGACTCGCGGTCGCCGTGAGCCAGGGCGACGCGGCCACGCGGCTCGGGCTCGAGGTCGGCGACGAGCTGCGGATCCGGCCGGCGTGAGCTCCGGCGAGACGCCGCCGCCGGGGCTGGGCCTCCCGCGGCTGCATCTGCGCCGGACCGATTCCACCAACACTCGCGCCCGCGAGCTGGCCGCGGGAGGCGCGCCGCACGGGACCCTCGTGTCCGCCGCCGAGCAGACCTCGGGCCGGGGCCGGCAGGGGCGTAGCTGGTCGGCGCCGGCCGGCCGGGCGCTCCTATGCTCGCTGGTGATCCGCGAGCCGCCTCGGCTGCTAGCGCTGGCCGCCGGTGTAGCGGTGGCCGAGCTGGCCGGCCCTCAGTTCCAGGTCAAGTGGCCCAACGACGTTGTGATCGACGGTCGCAAGCTGGCCGGCATCCTCGTAGAGGGCCGACCGCAGGAGAGCTGGGCGGTGCTCGGCATCGGGATCAACGTGGCGGTGCGGATCGAGGAGCTTGCGCCGGAGCTACAGGCGCGCGCGGCCACCCTGGGCCTGGAGCCCGATGCCGTCGAGCCGATGCTGGCACGGCTGCTGACCTCGCTGGGGAGCTGGATCGCCGCGCCGGAGTCTGCGGTCCTGGAGGCTCTGCGCGGCCGCGACGCGCTGCGCGGGAGCCAAGTTCGGTGGGCGGCCGGCGAAGGGCGAGCCGACGGGATCGACGAGGACGGCCGGCTGCTGGTACAGAGCGGCCAGGGCCGTCATGCGCTCGAGGCGGGCGAGGTGCACCTCGTCGCCGCCTCGAGGTGACGGGTGAGAACCGGTTGTGGTCCCCGGGGCGGCGGCTCAGAACGAGTCGTGGTCCCCGAGGCGGCGGCTCAGAACGACTTGTAGCGACCGTTGCCGATCACGAAGCCATGGTTGTCGCGGTTGAAGCACAGCACCGTATGCCGGCTCACCTGGCAGCTGACCCCAACCGAGCTCCACCGTCGCCCCTTGCCCAGCCTGACGGGGCGCCGGCTCACGAAGGAGTTCTGACCGATCGCCAGCAGCTTCGGGGACCGGGTCGGGCCGAGTGCTACGAAGCCGGAAGTGCCGATCTGCGCCGCCCCTGGGAGCCGGAACACCGCCGGCACTGCACAGGACGTGAGTGCCCGACACACCCGGGTCGCGGATCGCCACCCCGCAGGTGACCGCCAGACGCTTGGTCACGAACAGCTTCGCGTGCGACACCGGAGCCGCGGCGGCCGCCGGCGCGAACGTGACTGCGGCCACGACCGCTGCGGCCAGGGCTACGAGTCGTGACATCGCTACGCGGCGGCCTCGGCGTCCTGCTCGTCAGAGAGCTGGTCGTCGTCGGCGTCGTCGGTGTCGTCCGTGTCGTCGGTTTCATCCGTGTCGTCGGCGTCGTCGGCGTCGTCGGCGTCGTCGGCGTCGTCGTCGACGTCGAACTCCTCGACGTCGCCGTTGTCCTCCGGCGGCTCGGCGGTCGTTTCGTCCTGGTTCGCCACCGCCTCGGTGGTGACCGCGCTGTCGGTCTCCGCCCCCGCGCCGGCCGGCCCGGTCTTGCGCCGGCGGCGCTTGGAGCCGCGCCGGCCCTTGGGGAAGTTGCGCAGCAGCTCGCGCGCGAGGGCGGCGGGCTTGCGGGCCATCCGGGTGCGCGCACCGCGCAGCGCCTCCTCGGCCTCCGGCGTGTGCGCCAGCGCCGCCGCCAGCAGTGCCGCTGACAGCCGCCGGTCCTCCTTGCGCGAGGCGTGAACGAGCCGGCGCGCGTTGCGCGCGTGGGCGGAGCCGCTGGAGTTCACCAGCAGCCCGAGCAGCCGCTTGGTCTCGGGCCAACGCTGGACCGCGTACTCCTCGTGGACCTCACGCGTGTACTCGGCCATTCGCCAGATCCACGCGTTGGCCTGGTCACGGCGGCCGATGCGGCGCTCGGCCAGCGCCTGGAGCATGATCTTGACGCCCTCACGCCGCTCGTCGCGCGGCCACCCGCCCATGATGTCGATCGCGGTATCGAACGCCTCGGCGTCCCGGCTGGCGGCGATCTCCTGCAGCGCGCGTAGCCGCAGCTGGGTGTTGCGGTTGCGCTGCAGCGCCGTCAGGAGGAACCGCCGCTTGAGCTCGCCGCCGCGGTCGAAGTGAAGCATCGCCTTGGCGCGCCGCCAGCCGTTGGGCGCCACTCGAGCGCCGGCCAGGGCGGCCCACACGTGCTGCTCGCCATAGTCGAGGTGCTCGACGGCGATCCGCCACAGCTCGCGCTCGAAGACCTCGGCGCGCCGCTCGGGATCGGGGGTCACCGGCAGGACCCGTCGCTCGACGCGGACTCGGCGTCCGCGGCCGCGCCGCACCGGCCCGACCACGATCGCACCGCCGCGGTAGACGTCGCGGTCCAGCAGTGAGTGAAGGGTCACCACCGGGTCGTCGTGCTTGGTCGCGGGATGCACGAAATCGATCACGATCCCGGCCTCCTTGCCGGGATGCCGCCGGGTGACGCGTCCGACGCGCTGCTGGTAGATCCGCTTCGACGCCGTCGGCGCCAGGTGCATGCAGATCGTGGCGCGCGGGCTGTTCCACCCCTCGGCGAGCAGCTGCGCGTTGACCAAGACGTCGACCTTGCCCGACTCGTAGTCGGCCAGGATCCGCGCCAGTTGGCGCTTGGGCGTCTCGCCCGAGACCCCCTGGGCGTTGATGCCCAGGTCTCGGAACGCCTGGGCCACGTTCATGGCGTGTTTGACGCCGGCGGCGTAGACGACCCCTGGGACGCCGTTGAAGCGCGTCTTGTAGAGGTCGGCGATGGCCAGGTTGAACGGCGTCTGGTCCAGGATCGAGGCCAGCATCTCCTGGTCGAACTCGGTGTCGACCTCGCCGCGGCGCAGCGGAACCTTGGCGATCGTGCGCACGCCGGGGCCGGGCGGGATGCGGATGCAGCGCAGGGGCGAGATGACGCCACGGCGGGCGGCTTGAGCCAGATCGAAGCGGCTGGTCTGAGTCGGGAAGAGGTCGGTGACGTGACGCGCGATCAGCGCTCCGGTGGCGGTCATGCCGATGAACACGGGGCCCGACCAGGCCCGGATCGACGCCGAGGTCTTCTCGCCCAGCGCGGTGTGCGCCTCGTCGCAGATCACGATCGTGTAGGCGTCGGAGATGCGCCCGGCGTTGCGCACGAACCACTGGTACGTCTCGACGGTGACCGGGCCGTTGGCCGCGTCCTGGCCCTCCAGCAGGGCCGGGCTGATCCGGTCGCGATAGCCGCGATCGCGCAGCTCGCCGTGGAACTGGTCCACCAGGTTGCGGCGGTGGGTGAGGATCAGGACGCCGCCGGTCCGCGAGGCCTCGACGAACCCGAGCGCCGCGACGGTCTTGCCGGCGCCGGTGGCGTGCTCGAACCAGAAGCGCTTGGCGGCGTTGGGGTCCTCGGGCTGGTCCTCGAGTTGTCCAGCCTCGTCCTCGTCGTCCTCTTCCTCGTCCTGCCAGTCCTGAGGCTCCTCGTCCTCGGGCGCGTCCTCGTCGAGGTCGAGCTCGTCCTCGGACTCGTCGGACTCGTCGGACTCGTCGCGAGTCTGGGTCAGGGCCGGCGCCGCCCGGCCGTTCGGGCTCGCCGCGCCGTTGGCACTGGCCGGCGTGGACGCGTTCCCGTTGCCGTTCGCGCTGCGCTGCGCCTCGGCCAGCAGCGCCGTGAGCGTGCCCGAGAGGGCGTCGACCTGATGGGCGGAGAGCACCGTGCCATCGGCGAGGTGAGGCTCCTCCTCGGACAGCACGCGCTCGAGCCCCAGCAGCAGGGAGAACTCACGCCGCCATTCGATCGACGGCGTCTTGCGTCCCTCCTCCAGCTCGGTGAGGGCGGCATCGAGCGCACGCCGACGCGCCGACCCTGGGGCCAGGGCGTCTTGGAGTGATTCGCCGTCATAGACGAAGCGTTCGCGGGTCAGCCGCTCAGCGCGGGCGATCGCGTCAGGACTCGGAAAGGGGGTGGTAGCACCCATCATTGTTTGAAAGGTTGCGAAAGGGTTGGCGAGCCGCGGCGCAGAGTCGTAGCGGCTCAGACAATCTCGGCATTAGGCCGAGCACGACGAGGTTCCTCAGAAGCTGTCCCTTGCCTCCAACCCGAGGGACAGCACCTATTTAAGCAGATGCCGGCGACCAACCGTATGTCAAGCTGTCGCTCGTGCGTCTGAGGACCTGGTCCACAACTCTACTGGTGGCTTTGCCGGTCCTCGCCGGATGCGGCGCCGGCCAGGGCCACAGCGCGGCTCCCCCCCGACGGCGGAGGCGGTGGCGTTCAAGGGGTCGCCTCCCGCACTGGCCGCTGTGCACAGCCAGGCCAACGGATTGCTGGGGGGAGGAGTGGCCGCGTTCCGCGCCCGGATGGCGGCGCTGAAGGGGTATCCGGTGGTGGTCAACAAGTGGGCCTCGTGGTGCGGGCCCTGCCAGATCGAGTTTCCCGCCTTCCAGCGGGCGGCGGTGAAGTATGGCCGCCAGGTGGCCTTCATCGGCATTGACGGCAAGGACGGCAATGGAGCGGCGGCCGCGTTTCTGCGACGGTTCCCGCTCAGCTATCCGAGCTACACCGACCCCCACGAATCGATCGCGCAGGCCTTCCAGGCCGCCACCTACTATCCACAGACCCTGTTCTACGGGCGCCGGGGGCATACCACCTACGTCTATGACCACGCCGGTCCGTATGAAAGCGCCGCGGCGCTGGAGCAGGACATCAGGCGCTACGTACTGAGATGACCGACACCCTGACCTACGAAGTCCGTCGCGTCGCCGGCAGGCGCGAGATGAGCGCGGTGCTGGAGCTCCGCCACGATGTGTTCTGCCGCGAGCAGGGCGTGCCCGAGCGCGAGGAGGTCGACGGCCGCGACCGCGACGGAATCCACTTGGTGGCGGTCTCCGGTGATCAGCTGCTGGCCACCTGCCGGCTGCTGTTCGTCGGCCCAACGGTTCAGTTCAGCCGGCTGGCGGTCCGCCAGAGCGCCCGGCGCCACCGGATCGCGACCGCGCTGCTGAAGCTCGCCGACGTCGAGGCACGGGCCGGAGGGGCCCGGCGGATGGTCCTGCACGCTCAGACCTATGCCCGCTCGCTGTATGAGAGCGCCGGCTACGAGCCCCGCGGGCGGATCTTCATGGAGGCAGGCATCGAGCACATCGCGATGGAGAAGCAGCTCCGGTAGCGAGTCTGGTGCCGGAGCTGCGCATCGACCCACTGACCGGCCAGCGCGCGATCATCGCCGGCGCCCGCGCCGACCGTCCCGGCGGCGATCTGCGGGCCACGCCGGCGCCGGCGCTGGACCGCGAGGACGATCCGTTCGCCGAGGGTCACGAACCGCGGACCCCACCAGAGCTGTATGCCCTGCGTCCCGACGGGAGCCCAGCGGACGGGCCGGGGTGGAAGGTGCGCGTGGTGCCCAATCTGTACCCCGCGCTGGACCCCGATTCGCCCCAACCCCCGCCAGAAGCGGAGGAGGACCTGTTCTGGGCCGGCCCCGCCCGGGGCCGGCACGAGGTGATCGTCAACGCGCCTGACCCGGTGGTCTCCCTCGGCGAGCTGCCGGTGGAGCAGGTCCAGGCCGCGGTCGGCGTGTGGCGTGAACGGATGCGCGTCCATGCCGACGCCGCCTGCGTGCACCTCAGCGTCAACGAGCGCAGCGAAGCGGGCGCCTCGCTGCCGCACACCCATGCGCAGCTCTACGCGCTCGAGTTCGTGCCGGCGGCGATCGCGCGGGAGCGGGAGCGCTTCGGTGCCTACGCCACCCGGACCATGGGTGCCAACCTGCTCGGCGATCTGGTCCAGCAGGAGGTCCGCCGGCGTGAGCGGATCGTGACGATCGACGACGAGGCGGTGCTGATGACCCCGTACGGATCGCGGATGCCCTACCAGCTGATGATCGCCCCTCGGGCACCCCGGATGCGCTTCGAGGACGACGGGCCCACCGGCGCGGCGATGCTGCACAACGCGCTCGGCCGGCTCGCGCGGCGGCTGGGGGCCGCTCCGCCGCTGAACCTGTGGGTGCGCACGGCACCGCGCGGATCCGAGCACTTCTGCTGGCGGATCGACATCCTGCCCCGACTGACCCATCTCGCCGGGCTCGAGCTCGGCGCCGGGGTGGGTCTCAACATCGTCGCGCCCGAACGGGCGGCGGCCGAGCTCCGCGACGCGTAGTGCTCCCCACCACTGCTACGGCGCAAGGCGCTTAGTGCGGGCGCTGGTCCAGCGGGTGAGCCGAGCCGCGGTCGAGGTCGAGGGACGGCGCGTGGCCGAGATCGGCCCCGGCCTGCTCGTCCTGCTGGGTTTGCATCACGGCGACTCGGCCGCCGAGGGCGACTGGGTGGCGGACAAGGTACGCGCGCTGAGGGTGTTTCCCGACGCCCAGGGCCGAATGAACGAGCCGCTGGGCGACCGTGAGGTGCTGTGCGTCAGCCAGTTCACGCTCTACGGCGACGTCCGTCGCGGAAACCGCCCCAGCTACACGGAAGCGGCAGCACCCGAGGTGGCCGAGCCGCTCTACGAACGTTTCTGTGAGCGCCTCGGCGCGCAGCGAGGCGTGTTCGGCGCGCACATGCAGGTGGAGCTCGTCAACGACGGACCCGTGACGCTCCTGCTCGAGCGTCGCGCCCCCCGCCCCGGCACGTGAAGGCCTACTACGAGGAGCTCTGGGAACGACTCCCCGGCGAGCTCAGCCCGCCCGACCTCGAGCTGCGTCTGGGATTCATGCGGACCGGCGTCAGGCCCGGGGATCGGGCGCTGGACCTCGGGTGCGGCGAGGGCGCGTTCACCGAGGAGCTGCAGCGCGCCGGGGCCCGGGCGGTCGGGGTGGAGGTCGCGCAGGCTGCCGTGCGCCGGGCGCGTGAACGGCATGGCTCGCTCGAGTTCGAGCTGGTGGCGATCGACGGACCGCTGCCGTTCGCCGACGGCTCGTTCGACCTCGTCTGGGCCAGCGAGGTGATCGAGCACGTTGCCGACACGGCCCGCTGGCTGTCAGAGCTGCGGCGGGTGCTGGCCCCGGGCGGGCGGCTGCTGCTCACCACGCCGAGTCACGGACGTGTGCGCCTGGCGCTGACGGGGATCGAGCGCTACTCCGAGCCGCTCGGCGATCACCTGCACCTCTACACCGCCCGGTCGCTGCGTGAGCTGTTGCAGGAGTTCGGATTCGGCGCGGTGGAGGTGCGTAGCGCCGGGGGACCACCGCTGCTGCGGCGACTGCTCCTGGCCCGGGCCGTGCGCTGATTCGCCCCATAGGTCACGGCTCGCCGGGTGCCGGTCACGGCTTTGGTGGCTTGATCCCCAGCTGGGTCCGCAGCAGCGCAACCAGGGTCCCCGCGATCGGGTCCGTCGGATACAGAGTGTGTGCGCGCAGCAGCGGACCGTAGGCCTGCCGCGGGTGGTGGTGCTGCATGTCGAAGGTTCCCAGCGAGAGCCAGGTCTGGGGGTTCTGCGGTTGGCGGTCGACCGCCGCCACCAGCTCGGCGCGCGCCGCGGCCGGGTCGCCGGCCCCGGTGTACAGCGAGGCCAGTATCTGCAGCGGCGTGATCGCCAGCGGATCGATGCTCGCGGCGTCCCTGGCATCGGTGAAGGCGGCGCCCCGGTTGCCGCTCGAAGCGGCCGACAGCGAGGCGGACAGCGTGTCAGCCGCGCGCAGGGGTTGCCAGGTCGTCCAGGCGCCAAGCAGCGCCAGCGCCACCAGCCCGGTCACCGCCGCTGCCGCTCCGGGGCGGTCGAGCATGCGGCGGCGTTCCCGCGCGCGGCCGATCGGACTGTTCAGCGGCCCCCGGCCGGCCAGCCACCCCGCGCACAGCAGCGCCGGGATGGCGACGCCGGCGAAGAACCATGTCCAGTCAAACGCCGACTGGACTCCGAACGCGAGCACCACCACGGCCAGGGTGAGCAGGCCCTCACGCTCCGCCACGTGCGGGGCCGATAACGCGCTCCACGGCGTCCGGCGGGCCAGCGGGCGGGCGGCCGCTCGACCCCAAGCCACCAGCAGGGCGAGGCTGACCGCGACTCCCAGCAATCCGAAGTCGGCGAATGTCTGGATCACGTAGCTGTGGGCGTGTTGTACGGGCAGCGTGCTGGTCGTGTAGCGCGTGTGGGCGATCGCGTAGCCGGCCGCTCCGGCGCCCCTCAGCAGGGCGTGCTCGCCGACCGTGATCCCCTCGCTCCAGTACACGGGCCGGCTGTTGCCGAGCTGCACAAGACGGTTGGCGCTATCCCCAACCCCGCCGCTGGTGCTGGTCAGGGTGCTCCAGACATGCGAGACCTCGCCGGTCAGCCCACGTGACGACACGGCCAGCGCGGCGATCACGGCGAACGGGAGCAGTGCGACCGGGATCAGTAACAGCATCCCGAGCCGGTGCCGTGCCGTGGCGGATAGGTGGGTGCGATCGACGGCGACGGCGCAGGCTGACCCCGCGGCGGCGACCGCCACCAGGGACAGCGCCAGCACGATCCCGAACGAGGTTCCGGCCGACGAACGGGCAGCGAGCGCGACGTTATCGCCGGTGAGCGCGTGGTGAGACAGCGCCCACCCGGTGATCACGCCAGCCCCCAGCGCGCCCAGCGCCAGCGTCAGCACCGCGCGCAGGCGCAACGGCACGAACGCCAGCCAGACAGCGACGCCGAGCGCCGCCACCAGCAGCGCCGAGCGCGAGTAGGAGAGGATTACGACGCTGATCAGCAGCGCCACCGCGGGCACCGCGAGCCCCCGCAGCCGCCAGCCTGCCGAACGCCGGGATCCGGCCCACAGGCATGGCGTCAGGCCGATCGCCGCGCACACCCCGACGGCGTTCCAATAGCCGAACGGCGACTGCAGCCGTCCCAGCGTGTCGCCGGCGGCCAGCGTGCCCGGGAACACCTTGACCAGCAGCGCGTAGCCCGCCACCACGGCGCTCGCGGTCGCGAGCGCCCCGACCAGTGCCGGCCATCGTTGCGGGGCCAGCCGGGCCAGCGCGGCAGCCCCGGCGAAGGCGGCGAGGTAGGCCAGGGTTTGACCCGACGCCTGCCACGAGTAGTCGGGGGCCACCGACCAAGCGATGGACACCGCGGTGAGAACCGCCACGGCGGCGAACAGCGCCACCACCCCGGCACCCCAGGCGCGGCCCGGGGCGCCCAGCACCACGGCCACGGCGCATGCTCCCGCGCCCAGCAGTGTCACCACGATCTCCGACCAGGTATCCCCCGCCGGTACGGTGTCGGCGAAACCGCCGCGGCTGGCAAAGGCCAGCGCCGCGAGGGCGGCGGCCAGAACCACTGCGACCGCTGCGTTGCGGCTGATTCGCATCGAGGAGGAGGACGCCGGCTCCGAGCCCGCCTCCGGCACGGCGCCCTCCGGCGCCGGAGCGAGGGAAGACACGGACTGTGAGGCTAGCAACGGGCCTCAGGTCCAGGTGCGGTGGGTGACGAATGTGCGCTGTGACTCCGACGCCTTCACGTACGGCCGGTCAGCGAGGAATCGGCGCCCTTCGGCGATCGCCGCGTCGCGATCGTAGGCGGCGGCGATCCGGCGCAGCCCGTGCCGGATCGGCGTCGCGTCGACGATCCCCAGCGGCCAGCCGTGCTGGCGGGCCACGGCCGCCCAGTGGGCATCGAGCCCCCAGCCGGCGCGCAGCTCCGGGAACGGCAGCAGCGCGCCGAATGTGGTCCGATGGAACATCACCACCGGCCCGATCTCCACGTAGGCGGTCTCCCGGACCATGCTCCCGGGGCGCCGTCGGGTGATCGGCCAGGCGGCGTGTGAGCGGGCCCGGTGCGCTGGCTGGGCCAGTCGCAGCCCGAACCGCTGCACCAGGAACAGGAACGCGTCGAGGAACCCGCGCGGCAGCGACACGTCATCGTCGATGACCAGCAGCCAGTCGTGCTCCAGCGGCGGATTGCCCGCCAATAGGGCGTTGAGGTTCTGAAACTTGCCCAGCGTGCCAACGGTGGTGCTGTCAAAGCGCACGTGGTGACGGGAGCGCAGCAGCTCTGCCCGGGCCGCGGCCAGGAGGTTGGGCTCGCCGGCTCGCTCCACGCCCAAGGCGAGCACGCGCCGGGGCGGCAAGCTCCGAGCCGCTCGCTCCAGGCGCCAGCGTTGCGCGCGAGCCAGGGCCAGGGCATCCGCCAGCGCATCGGACGCCACGGCCCGGCTGGTGGCGCGCTTGCCGAACACCATCCCGCTCTCGCCGGACAGGAAATCGTCCGCCGGACCGGGCTCGGTCATGATCGGCGTCCGGCCAGCGCCTCCCGCAGGCTCCCCGCGGTGCGCGCGCCCATCACTATCCCGAACGCACACCGACGGCGCAGGGTGTGCCAGGCGCAGCCGACGAGGATCCGCAGCTCGGTGGGGATCGTGCGGACCTTGCCCGCTCGGACGTCGTGGCGGCGGGCCTCGCGCCCTTGGTCGTAGGCGGCGCGAGTGAGGACGCGCAGCCGGGAGTCGGCGGCGGCACGACGATGGTCCAGCCCCGCGGCGGCCAGATAGCGGATGCGGCCTCCCTGCGCGGTGTAGCGAAGCTCCCACTCCTCCTCGTCGCCCCGTCCGCTCAGCTCCGCGTGGAATCGCCCGATGCGATCGAACGCGCAGCGCCGGATCGCCATGTTGGCGCCCCACACCAGCGGGACGTCACGGTCCCGGGGACCGGCGTCGAGCGCGGTGATGGGAGGTGGCTCCCGGCCGCACCCGCGCGGTCCCCCTTCCAGACGGGCTCGGATCGGTCCGCCGAACACCTCCCGATCGGGGTTGGCGCGGGCGCCCTCGAGGATCGCGTTCAGCCAGCCCGCCGGCGCCTCCACGTCGGAATCGATGAACACCACCAGATCGCTGCGGGCCGCGTCGATGCCGGCGTTACGCGCGACGTTGAGTCCTCGCGGCTGGGGCAGCGTGACCAGGCGGCTGCCGTGCCGGTCGGCGACCGCGGCGGTCGCCGGATCCGGGCCGTCGCTGACCACCACCACCTCGGCGCCGGCGCCGGCGGCCTGCGGCATCACCGAGGCCAGCGTGACCTCCAGGTAGGCGGACGCCGCCCGGACGGGGATCACGATCGTGGCGGTGGGGTGGTTCGGCACGCCATGCATTTTGCTCGGGGTGGCGAGCGGTCCCGCCGGCGGGAAGGCAGCCGTTGGCGCCGCCGCTGCGGGCGCTCAGGTGCGACCGGCGGCGCGGCGGTGGCGGGCGAACTGACGCGCGAACGCGACCACGAAGCGGGGGTTGTACCGCGTATAGCGACGCCACAGGCGGCGCGGCTCGTGGGCCAGACGGTAGGCCCACTCAAGGCCCGACTCCTGGATCCAGTTAGGTGCCTGCGGGACCAATCCAGCGTGGAAGTCAAACGCGGCGCCGACGCCGATGAGCACCGGTGCCTGGAGCTCTGAGCGCATATCGAGCATCCACTTCTCCTGCTTGGGCACGCCGATCCCGACCCAGACGACATCCGCGCGCGATCCGTTGATCTCCTTGATCACCGCGCTGCGCTCGTCGGCGGTCAGGGGACGGTGCGGCGGTGAGTAGCCGCCGACGATCTTGACGCCCGGATAGCGCTGGCGGAGGTTCAGGGCCAGCTGGACGAGCGCACCCTGGTTGCGACCGCCGTACAGGTACAGGCGCTGGCCCGTGTCGGCGCCGCGGGCGCAGGCTCGCGCCATCAGCTCCGGGCCGTATACGCGGGCGCCGAGCGGATGTCCGAGCGCGCCCAGCGCCCACACCAGCGGCTGGCCGTCGGGCACGTTGATCGATGACCCGAGCAGGGCCGCGCGCAGCTCCTCGTCCTCGGCGGAGGCCATCAGCGTGTGTACGTTGCAGACGCAAACGTATCCGCGCTGGCGAGCGGCGACGCTCGCGTCCATCCAGTCCAGCGTCGACTCGTAGTCGGTCAGGCCGAGCGGAACGCCGAGCACATCGGCCGTTTCCGGCGGCGTGATCGTGATCGTTTCTGGCGCGGCTGAGCCCTGAGGGCGCATGGATGGCTCCGGATCTCTTGTAGCCATAGGGGCTGGGACGACAGGGTTACGTATAGCAACGGGATTTTTGTCTGGGAGTTACGCAGTTGCTCCCTTGACCCTCTATGCGGGCGAAAAGCTGCACTCAATCGATGCAGTCTTCGCCGCCGCCCTCGCGCCCGTAGTCTCCTGGCGCATGCGATGCCTGGTCACCGGCGGCGCCGGCTTCATCGGCTCAAACCTCGTGGGACCCCGGTGCAGCTTCGTGACGGGTTGCGCACGATCCTGGCCGGGCTCTAGTGTCGTGACCTGAGTGAGCCGGCTCGTAACGGTCGCCATCCCGGTCCGCAACGGCGGCCCGTTGCTCCAGCGGGTCCTGGCGGCGGTGGCCGCTCAGGACCTCGGACCGGCCCTCTCACTGGAGCTGATCGTGTGCGACTCGGGCTCGCAGGACGGCTCGGTCGGCGTCGCCCGCGGCTTCGGAGCCGAGGTGGTCGAGATCGCGCCGGAGCGGTTCTCGCACGGGCGGACGCGCAACCTGCTGATGGAGCGCTCGCACGGGGAGTTCGTGGCCTTCCTCACCCAGGATTCGGTCCCCGACGGCCCGCATTGGCTCCAGCGGCTGGTGGCCGCATTCTCTCTGGCTGACGACGTGGGGCTCGCCTTCGGCCCCTACCGGCCGCGGCCAGACGCCAGTCCGATGGTCGCCCGCGAGCTCACCGACTGGTTTGAGTCCTTCTCGACCTCGCCGGTGCCGCGGATCGACCGCCTCGGGCCCGCCGAGCGCGCCGTACCGGCCCCGGCACTGCTCGGCCAGCGCGGCTTCTTCACCGACGCCAACGGCTGTCTCGCGCGCCGGGCGTGGGAGCAGGTGCCGTTTCGTGACGTCACCTACGCCGAGGATCACCGGCTCGCCCACGACATGATGCGGGCCGGCTTCGCCAAGGTGTTCGTGCCCTCGGCCGCCGTGCTGCACTCGCACGACTACTCGCCGGGTCAGTGGCTGCGGCGGAGCTTTGACGAGGGCCGTGCCATGCGGGAGGTATACGGCTGGGTGGAGCCGCTCTCGCCCCGGGCGGCGGCGCGGAGGCTGCGCGGCTCGGTCGGCGCAGACTGGCGCTGGCGCCGCGCTCATCCGCCGCCGCAGCCGCGCCGGGGCGACGCCATCGGCGCGCTGGCGCGCTCCGGCCTGCACCATCTCGCCCGCCTGGCCGGCGCCGGGCTGGGGACGCGTGCCGCCCGTCTGCCGCCGTGGCTGGTGCGCGTGTTGTCGCTCGAGCGCCGCGATATGTGAGCTACGCTCTCGCCATGCCAGCTTCGGCCAGCGAGGGCGGGCGGCTGCCCGTGGTGGTCGCACGCTCGGTGGGTAAGACCTTCCGCACGCCCGAGGAGCGCATGCATACGCTCAAGGAGCGCGCGCTGCACCCACGGCGACGGGCGCGATACAGGACGTTCCGGGCACTGCAGGACATCTCGTTCGAAATCCAGCAGGGCGAGTTCTTCGGCATCGCGGGACGCAACGGGAGTGGCAAGAGCACGCTGCTGAAGTGCCTGGCGGGGATCTATGGCGCCGAGGGCGACATCTGGCGCCGGGGACGGCTGTCGACGTTCATCGAATTGGGCGTCGGCTTCAACCAGGATCTGGCCGCCCGTGACAACGTGGTGATGAACGGGATCATGATGGGTCTCACCCCGCGCGAGGCACGCAAGCGCTATGACAGCGTGATCGAGTTCGCCGAGCTGGAGGAGTTCAAGGACCTCAAGCTCAAGAACTACTCCTCGGGCATGTACGTGCGCCTCGCCTTCTCGGTCGCGATCCAGGTCGACGCCGACGTCCTCATGATCGACGAAGTGCTGGCCGTGGGCGACGCCGCGTTTCAGCAGAAGTGCTTTGACGTGTTCACGACGCTGCGTGACGCCGGCAAGACGATCATCTTCGTCACCCATGACATGGGCTCGATGCAGCGTTTCTGTCATCGGGCATTGCTGCTCGAGCGGGGTGTCCAGGTGCACCTTGGCGAACCGCACGAGGTCGCCGACCGCTACCTCGAGATCAACTTCGGCCGTGATCCCGAGGCGGCGGGCGCCGCTGAGTCGCGCGCCGGCGACGGTGAGGCCCGAGTCCTGGAGGCGTGGGTCGAGAACGAGCGCGGCGAACGTCAGCCGTCGGTGGCCCAGGGCGAGCGGATCACCCTGCACGCGCGGGTCCTGTTCATGGTCGACGTCGAGGATCCTGCGGCCAGCGTCTACGTGCTCAACGACGAGCACAAGGCGATCATCGTGGCCAGCACGGCGTCGGAGCGGGAGCGCAGCGGACACTTTCGGGCCGGCGATGAGGTGGTGTTCTCGTTCAGCTTTGAGAATGTGCTCGCTCCGGGGCGCTACAGCCCCATGTTCACGCTCGCCCACCGCGGCTACGGGCTTGACCTGATGGATCGCTTCGAGGGCGCGTTCACCTTCGTGGTGACCGGACCGGAGGCGCTGGGTGGACTGGTCGACGTACCGGTGGTGGTCGGGGTGCGCCGGGCCGATCCGCTGCTGACCGAGCAAATCGGGGCATGAGCACCGAGTCGGTCCCCTACGAGGCGCTGGGGCGCCCGATCCGGGGCCCCCGGGCGCTCACCGACGACTGGGCGAGGTTCTGGCATCTGACCTTCAACATCGCGGTGACCAACTGGAAGCTGCGCTTCTTCGGCTCCGCGCTCGGCTACCTCTGGCAGCTGGTGAGACCTCTGCTGCTGTTCGGCGTGCTGTACGTGTTCTTCACGGTGATCGGCCACGTCGGTGCGGGCCTGGGGCCCTCGGGTAACCATTACGGCAGTCAGCTGCTCGGCTCGATCGTGCTCTACACGTTCTTCATCGAGGCGACGGCCGGGTCGGTTCGCAGCGTCCTCGACAGCGAGACCCTGGTGCGCAAGATCCAGTTCCCGCGGCTGGTGATCCCGCTGTCGGTCGTGCTGTTGGCGATGTTCAACCTGTCGCTGAACCTCATCGTGGTGACGGTGTTCGCCCTGGTCGAGGGAGTTCGCCCGATGCTCACCTGGCTCGAGCTGCCGCTGATCGTGCTGATGCTCGCGGTCCTGGCGACCGGCTTCGCGATGCTGCTGTCGGCGATGTACGTGTACTTTCGTGACATCCAGCCGATCTGGGAAGTGGTCGCCCAGGTGGTCTTCTACGCCTCCCCGGTGATCATCCCGGTCGAGTACGTGATCAAGAAGCTGAATCCGACGCTGGTGCACGTGTACATGCTGAATCCTCTGGCGGTCGTGTTCCAGCAGTTTCGTCACTCGTTCGTCAACCACGCCGCGCCGAGTGTTTCCACCGTGATGGGCTCTCACCTCGCCGTGCTGGAGCCGATCGCGATCACCCTGATGATCTTCGTGCTCGGCTTCGTGGTCTTCAACCGGACCGCACCGCATATCGCCGAAGACCTCTGACCGCCGAGACCGGCGACCGGCTGGGACTCCCGGCCCGATGTCAGCCAGCGGACAGCGGCACTGGTCTGTGACGTCAGCCAGAGGACAGCGGGTGGGGGACCTTGTACACCAGCATCCCCCCGAGCAGGCGGGGCCGCAATCCCAGCGCCGCGAGGGCCTGTGGCCATTGCTGCGGGTTGGCCGCCTCAACGAGCACGTCGGCCACCTTGCCGGTCGGCCAGGAAGTCGGCGAGCGCCGCCGGGTCGGGCGTGTATCCCGAGCGTCGATAACGCCGGCAGCCCGAGGTCGCGACCGTATTGCGGCGGCATCAACGCGCCGAGATAGCCGTCCGCCATTTTGAACCGAAAGCCGGTTTCAGCCTGCCACAGCATGCTGTCACCCCGCGTCGCAAACGGCACTGCGAGAGCGTCTCATCGGGCTTGAGCACCGACCGATATTGGTTGTGGTGAAGAAGCACGGGTTGGCGGGTTGGGTGTGCCACAAGCCGGAGCTGAGTTCGGCAACAAGGTGGCCAGCCCGAGTGCCGCCACGACCCATTTCGCCACGCCCGTGCGGCCGGAACGCGGCTGGCCCAGCCACATCGCTACGATCATCGCGACGATCAGAAACATGTACGGGCCCATGCGGACGGGCGCGATCCGGCCGAACAGGGGCACCCGTCGAGCCAGTTCCACGGCAGCGGGACGGTCGGTGCCCGTCGATGTGCAGGTGCGCCCCGAGCATCAGCACGACGATCAACGCCAGCATGGCCAGCAGGACGCGCGTGGCCGGCCTGCCCCAGCGGGTGACCGCATAGCGGGCCAGTACGAGCACCAACACCACCCGACATAGACGCCGTTCTCCGGTGTGCCGCCGGAGAAATCGCTGGCCAGGGTGGCGAACCAGTGACGCCCGAGTCGCAGCACCGGGGTGGGGATGACGAACCCGAGGCCATCGGCCACATACGTATTGCCGAAGCCGTTGAAGAACCCGGGGGTGACGTCACCCGTGAGCGCGTAATAGATGAACACGCTGGTCACCACCGCCGCAGCCAGTCCCGCCGCCAGCACCGGCGGCAGTGCCCGGCGATGCGCTCGCGGCTCGCCGGTGCCAGCCACCATGCCACCGCGAACGTAATCGCCCCCAGGATCACGAAGGTCAGCGTCAACTCCGGTTGGGACAGGAACAGGATCGTCAGCAGTGCCGCCATCGACACCACGAACGTGCGCCGCCCCACGCGTCCGTCGATCAGTCGCAGCGTCAGGTGAACGGCGGCTGGAATCGGAAAGTCAGCAACAGGTCCAGGTGGCCCTGCATGTGGCCCAGCATGTAGGGCGAGAAGCCGAAGATGTATCCCCCACCAGCGCCCCGATGAAGCTGCCGCTGACGTAGCGGCACAGCAGGAACGTGAACAGCGCGGCCAGCAACGGTGTCCCCAGCGCCAGGATGTTGTAGGCGACCAGCGGCCCGAACAGCAGCGTGATCGGGGAGGCCAGAATCGCGAAGCCGGGGACAAGATCCAGAGCCCCCAAGTTGATCCGGCTGGGGGCGAACAGGGAATGGGTGAAGAAGGGGTTGATCCCGTGCAGCAGCGCATGCGGCCACCACGCCAAGAACCACATGTAGACGGTCGGATCCGCGCCCCAGCGGCAGGCACAGGAGGTGTCGAGCTCCAGTAGCGTGGACCGTCCGAAATACGCAATGTCGAACACCGCGTAGAGGAGCAAAGCAAGCCCCACCTGCCGGCCACTAGGCCTGACCCAGGCCTGGAGACGCAGCGTCAATGCCGCGGGCGTCGAGGACCGTATGACGAGCGCGGGGGCGGCCACGACGTGGTCACAATATCGGGTGCGACGTCGCGCCAGACGTCAGCGCCCGAGGCGCCGACGCCGGGTCGGCTTGGTGGCGATCATCCCGAACGCCACTCCGCCCACGACGGTGTTGAGCCACTCCAGGTAGGCCCGGCGGATCGCCGGGCGCGACTGCAGCTCGTAGATCAGCCGCGGGCCGGGCGTCCTTTTGCCGGGCTTGGCGACCGGCAGTCCGGCGCCGAAGAAGGAGCGGTAGCTGGGTTCCAGCAGGGTGGTGGAAAACCCGGTCCGAATGGCTTCCCAGCGATAGCGTGCGGCCCAATGGGCATGCTCATAGCCCTCGAATTGCGCCACCGGCTCGACGTGCACGCCGACCGGATCACGCATCGTCTTGAGGGTTTCGTTGACGACTAGGAGCTTTCCCCCCGGCTTGAGGATGCGGTAGGCCTCCTGCACCGTGAGTCGCAGTCCAGCCGGGTCGTTGTGGTGCAGGACCTCGCAGCAGTAGACGTAATCGAGGCTGCCCGACGCGATCGGGATGTCGTTCATCGAACCCAGCACCCGCTCGAAGTAGGACTTTCCGCCCTCGATGAAGAAATCCGACGTATAGAGCCCCTGCATCTCGGCGGTGGCGATGTCAAGCGCGACCACGTCGAGTCCCCGTACGGCAAAGTGGTTCGAGGCCCAGCAGGTGTTGGAGCCGACGTCCAGCAGCGATTGCCCCGGTTGGAAGTCAACCGTGTCTAGGAGCTGGATCATCGACCGGGCCTGCACGTACCAGTAGCCGTCGTCGATGTTCGGCAGCTGGAGGATGCGCTCCCGATTCCAGCCGTTGTTGGCCATGAACTCCGCGAAGCGAGCCAGGCCGGCCGCCTCGCGGACGACGTGCGCGGGCGGGTCGACCATCAGCTCACCGACGCCGCGGTGCACCGGCAGCTCCGCATGGCAGCGTGAGCACACCAACCTTCCCTCGCGCACTTCTCGCTCGTCGGACCGCTCCGCGTGCAGGCGCAGCGAGCGGTCCTGCCGGCAGACCGGACAGCGCAGTCGCTCGGCGGCGAATTCGGCTCGCATCGTGACCGGCCCCGAGCTCGCGGCTCAGCGAGCCGAGACCCGGCGGGCTTGCGGGACGACTGTCGTGGTTGCCGCGATCCGCCGGGGCTGTGCCACTTCGCCGAGAAACCGCTCGAGCGCGTCGATGCGCCGGCTCCAGGCGTACTCGGCCGCGGTCTGGATGCCGGCGGCGCCGAGGCGCCGGCGTTGCTCGGCGTCGCCGAGCAATCGCGCGATCGCCGCAGCAACGGCAGCCGGGGCAGCCGCGGGGATCAAGCAGTTCTCCCCGTCGACGCAGAAATCGCGATTGCCGTGCGCGTCGGTGCACACCACCGCTCCGCCGGTGGCCATCGACTCCAGCGGCGGCAGGCAGAAGCCCTCGTGCGTCGAGGTCTGGACGA
>CAVUSY010000023.1:0-123141 GCA_963744195.1 uncultured Solirubrobacterales bacterium | reverse complement strand
GCGAACCGTTCAAGATGCACTAAAAGGTCGTTGTCTTATTGATCATAGAGGGAAAATGCAACCTGCACCACCCAGCATAGATTTGAGCGGCCTCATTAACAAGGGGTTGCTCATGGCAATACCTACGCTCATACAGGTATTTTGGCCCTACATCCTATTGCTTGCCGTTCTGTTCGGGATCAAGCACTACTTCGTTCTTCTCGTAAGTCAGGGCCATCTATGCAGGCGCGTTCAGAACGAGCAACTACGCCTCGAGTGCCAGATCGAGTACGGCGGTGGTTCCACGGTCTCTGCATCCGCCGCTAATTGCGCTCTCTGTGGTAAAGTCGTGTCCGAGAAAGTGGAAGCCTACTGCCGTAATCATGCAACCCAATTCGATGGGCAAATCTATTGTTTCGAGCATCAGAAAACAGTGCGAATGAAAGAAGCATAAGTTACATACCAGTTAGATCGGACAAAGGGACTAATAACATCGAGGTCATTATTATGGCCTTGTGCTAGTTAGGATTGTCTTCTCATTTCAGACCGATTTTGCCAAAATCAGCGTTTTTGGCGCAAAAATCTTATCTCGAAGCCGTTTTAACTAGCACAAGGCCCTATTACTGATTCTTTTGACGTGAGCATGGTCAGAAAATTTCTGACCATGCTCACGTCAAAGCAGCCATTTTCAACGCCAACACAAGGAGTATTTAGAGCCAAATAGCCCGTTTCTGATTAGGTGTGAACTTTCTGACCAATGCTGACATCGTGACCTGCACACCGATAACCAGACGATCTAACATTTTGCAGTGAGTCTCGCATCTGTTTTCGCCCTCGGTGACTGGCATTACAACGCTCGTAGACAGGAGTTCCATCCGCATGATAAACCCGGAAGTTGCACGGCATCTCGTGGCCCTGCACGATGAAGACAGGGCGCTTCGTGCGCGTGCTGCTCTCGCATTGGGAAAAACAAGCGATATTGATTTGGTTGTCGTCCCAGCCTTGATTGAGGCGCTAAAGGATGAATTCCGCTACGTTCGTCGCAATGCTGCCGATGCGTTAGGCGCGAAGTGTGACGCTTCGGCTATTCCTGCTCTCACGGAGGCGCTGCACGATGAGTTCGAGGAAGTTCGGAGGTTCGCTGCCCGCGCGTTGGGCTACATAGGCGATCCCTCTGCTCTCCCTGTTCTCACCGAAGCGTTGCACGATGAGGTTACGCCCGCCAACAGCTGCAGCCAGCGGTATTGAGCGTGGTTGGTGTCCTGGTACTCGTCGACCAGGACGTGACGGAACCCGGAGGCGTAGCGCTCGCGGACCTCGGGGAACAACTCGAGCACGTTGACGGCGCGCACCAGCAGATCGTCGAAGTCCATCGCGTTCATGCGATGCAGCTCGCGCTCGTAGGAGCGGTAGACGTCGGCGACCGTCTGCTCGAAGAACGAGCCGACCATCTGGGCGTAGGCGTCGGCGTCGCGCAGCTTGTTCTTGGCGTCGGAGACCTGGGCTCCGACCGATCCGGGGGTGAATCGCTTGGGGTCGATGCCCAGGTCGTCAAGGCAGCGCCTGATCAGCCGGCGCGAGTCGGCCTGGTCATAGATCGTGAACTGGCGGGTGTAGCCGAGCCGCGGTGCTTCGGCGCGGAGCATCCGGGCGCAGGCGGAGTGGAAGGTCATGACCCACATCGCACGAACCCGGCCGCCCACCAGCAACCCGGCCCGGTCGCGCATCTCCCCCGCCGCCTTGTTGGTGAAGGTGATGGCCAGGATCTCGTTCGGCTTGGCCGCGTCGGTGGCGACCAGGTAGGCGATCCGGTGCGTCAGCACGCGCGTCTTGCCGGATCCCGCTCCGGCCAGGATCAGCAGCGGACCATCGCCGTGGGTAACGGCTTCGCGCTGGGGTTCGTTGAGGCCCGCTAGCAGGGCGTCGAGGTCAGTCGTCAGCTCGGTCATCGCTGGTCTCTTCACGTTAGCGGGCGCCCCGGAAGGCCTAACCCGCGCTCGCCTCGCTTCACATGCCGCGGGCGGATCCGCTGCCCGGACCGTGAGGGGTGCGGCGAAGCGTGGGCTATTTTGTCCGGCATCCGGAGCATTCCTACCAACCGTCCGCTGCGCTTCGAGCGCGCGGCATCCTCGCCGGGATGAGAGAGCTCCGGGAGACGTGCGCGATCATCGCCGAGCGCGCCACCTCGGTTCGGATTCAGCCGGAGACCACCAGCGCGTACGCCGCCGGACTGCTGCTCCCCGCCCCAGCCCCCAGCGCACAAAGCGAAGACTCGCCCGCGCTCGGCTCGCGCGAGGCGCTGGCCGCGTTCTGGCTGACCCTCGACGCGATCAACTTCGGCTCGGGCTGGTTTCCCACGCTGCGCAAGCGCGACGGTCGCTCGGGCTACGACACCATCGCGGCAGGCCTGACCGAGCGCGCACGGCGCGCCGGGCCGTGGAGCGCGGTCGAGCTGGGGCGGATCGAGCCACGGGCGCTGTCTCCCGTGCTCGGGCAGGATCCCGAGCATCCACTGCTGGGGCTGTTCGCGGCGTCGCTGCGCGACCTCGGCGATCGCGTGCAGCGCGACCATGGCGGGTGCTTCGCCGGCGTCGTCGATGCTGCCGGCGGGTCGGCGGTGAGACTGGCTCTGAGGCTGGGCGCCTGGCCGTGCTTCGCGGATTGCTCGCGCTATCAGGAGCTCGAGGTGCCGTTTCTCAAGCGGGCGCAGATCGCCGCCGCCGATCTGGCTCGGGCCGGCGTGGCCGAGTTTGCCGACCTCGGTGCGCTGACCATGTTCGCCGACAACCTCGTCCCGCACGTGCTGCGACTCGACGGAGTGCTGCGGTTCGATCCGGCGCTGGTGGATCGGATCGAACGCGGTGATCTGATCGAGCACGGTTCGCCCGAGGAGGTTGAGATCCGGGCCTGTGCGCTGCATGCCGTTGAGCTGATCGTCGCGGCGCGTGGAGACACCCGCGCCGCCGACGTCGACCAGTTGCTGTGGCAGCGGGGGCGGGAGCCGCGCTACAAGGCCTCGCCACGCCACCGCTCGCGGTGCACCGCTTACTGAGTTCCCGGCCCGACTACGACCTTGGCGCCGAGCGGCTTATCTACCCCTCGGCAGTGTCGCCCTCGGCAGCTTCGGCGCGGGTCCGGGCGATCGCCTCGGCACCGGCCTCGCCGACGAGCAGCTCAGGCCGCAGCGTGCCGCTGGCGATGATGTCCAACGCCGGGAAGCGACCGATGCTGGCCAGGCCCACATCGAGTGCGATCACGGTCGTCTCGCCCCCGATCGGCTCGGCGGCCGTCGCGATCACGGTCAGCGAACCACCGTCGACGATGTTGCGTGCCGCGGCGAGGGCTCGGCGTGCGGTCTGCTGGCTGGCGCCGTCGAGCGTGTCGATCAGCACCACGGCGTCGGTTCCGCGAGCGGCCAGACGCCGCGCCTGGTCGATGACCGGATCGATGGCGGCGCTGCGCGCCTCCTCGTTGGCGGCGAAGCTGACCGCCGCCACGGGGCTCGCGGGGCCCTGGTTCCAGGCCGAGATCTCCTCGGGCCGGACCCCGGCCAGGACGACCGTCATGACCAGATCCTCGTGCTCGGCCAGCGCGGCGGCGAGCCGCTGCAGCGCCTCGGACTTGCCCGACCGGCTGGCGCCGACGATCGTCACGCGCGAGCCCTTGCCGAACGGTGTCAGCCACTCGATCGCCTTCAGGGTGGGATCCTCGGAGCCGATCTTCAGACGCTCGTCGGGATAGGCCACCGGGAGGTCATCGAAGCGGACCCCGTCGGCCAGCTCGGAAGCGGGCCGGCCGTTGATCGTCTCGATCCGGATCAACGACGCGAACCGCTCCGAACGTCGCGGCGCGCGCTTGGGGCCGGCGATGCGATCGCCGGAGACCAGCTCGCAGCGCTTGACCTGAGCCGAGGAGATGTACACGTCCTCGTCGGAGGGATCCGGCGGCTGCACCCGGACGAAGCCCGATCCATTGGAGAGGAGCTCGACCACGCCTTCGGCCAGGTCTCCTTCGGGCGTCTCGGGCTCCTCCTCGTCGTCCTCTGCGGTGGCCTTGCCCGCATCCCGGGCATCGGCGTGAGCTCCGTTCTCCTCGCGCGCTGTGGTGCGGCCGCGGCCGCCGCGCCGTCCGCGCCGCCGCCGCGGACCGGAGCGGTCGTCATCGTCGTCGTCGCCGGTGGAGGGACGATCCGCCTGGGTCTCGGCTTCGGCCGACGGCGAACCGCCGGTCGCCTCGGACTCGGCGCCCGCCCCCGCCGCGCCGGCCTCCGACCCCGCGCCGCCGCGCGGCCTCCGACTCCGCGCCGTCCTCGCCGGACTCGCCGGCCTGCCCAACCTCGGCGGCCTCGGCGGGCTCGGCGGAAGCCTCCGGCGTCTCAGCCGCGGCGCGGCGGGCACCGGACCTGGAGCTCCTGCGACGAGCCGGAGCCGGAGCCTCGGCGCCGTCCTTCGTGGCGGCGTCCTTCGTGGCGGCTTCCGATTCGGCGTCGGTTCCGACGGGCGAGCCGTCGGACTCACCGCCGCCCTGCTTTTCGATGATCGCGGAGATCAGTTCGCCGCGCCGGAGACGGCGATAACCGTCGATCGAGAGCTCTGAGGCGATGGTGTGGAGATCGGCGAGCGGGCTGGCTTCCAGCGAGCTGCGGTCTAGAACGGACAAGGGGACTCCTTTGGGGAATGGATCGGTGGGCTCCGGTCGCGTTGAGCCAGCGACCGGCGATTCGGCATACCCGAATCTAGCGGCTGGGTCGGTCAGCAGCTCATTGGGCCCAGCGCAGAGGGTCCGGAACCCGCAGCGCCGGATCGGTGGGGCGCTCGCCGTTGAGCGCCGCGCGCACGGTCAGGAAGTCCGCCGTCGCCTGGACGTCGTGGACCCTCAGCACGTGGGCCCCGGCGTCAACGCCGTGGCCGACCGCGGCGAGGGTGCCGGCGAGGCGCTCCCGTGGTCCGCGCTGGGTGAGCGCCCCGACGAAATCCTTGCGCGACACCGCCAGCAGGAGCGGACGGTCGAGCTCCGCCAGCGACTCCAGCGCCCTGAGCACCAGGACCGTCTGCGCCGGCGTCTTGGCGAAATCGGGTCCCGGGTCGAGCATCAGTTGCTCGAAGGCGACCCCGCGCGCGAGGGCGAGCCCGATCCGCTGCTCGAGGAAGGCCCGCACGTCGGCGACGATGCGGTCGTCGAGCGACGGGTCCAGGAGCTTGCGCTTGGGGGCCACGGTGGTGTGCATCAGGACCAGCGCGGCGCCGGTCTCGGCGCACACGTCGGCCAGCTCCGGATCGCGCAGGCCGCTGACGTCGTTGACTATCGACGCCCCCGCGGCGATCGCCGCCCGCGCCACCGCGGGCTTGTAGGTGTCGACCGACACGCGCGCTCCGAGCTCGCCCGCGACTCGCTCGATCAAGGGCACGACGCGGGCGATCTCCTCGTCCGGCGGCACCGCCGGCCGGTTGGTCACACCGGACTCCCCACCGATATCGATGATCTCGGCGCCGCCGGCCAGCAGGGTACGCGCCAGCTCGACGCGCTCGTCCAGGGTGCGCTGGGTACCCCCATCCGAGAATGAGTCCGGCGTGGCGTTGACGATTCCCATTAGCCACGGACGGCCACCCAGGCGCAGCTCGCCCGCGCTGGTGCGCAGTAACCGCTGCCGAGCGCCGCTCACCCGCTCGCCGGAGGCGGAGGCCGCGGCGGGCTCGACCCGCCAGGCCCGGTAGCGCACCGAAGCCTCGAGCATCGCACCATGAGCCTGCCCGCAACTCATGCAGTGCCCGACGTGCTCGAGCAGCCAGTCGTCGTCAGCCGGCGGCACGCTTTCGTGATCCTGTCGCAGCGCGATAGTTCGCAACGCACGGTCGCGCTCGGGACAGCCGGTGGCGTTGAGGCCGTTGCCGCGAAGCTCCCGGTGCAGTCGCAGCCGGGCTCGCGCCAGCAGCGGCGCCACTGCGACCGGCTCCATCCCGATCACCTCGGCCAGCTCGGAGTGCGACAACCGCAGCGACTCGCGCAGGGCCAGCGCCTCTCGCTGACGCTGAGGCAGGCGGGCCGTTGCCGCCGCCACCTCGGCGGCCACCGCGACGGCCATGCTCGGCCCGGAGTCCGAACCGGATTCGTCCCCCGAACGCACCTCGGCGTCGTGACGGTGCGCCGAGTCCGAGTCAGAGGCGTAGCGCAGTCCGGAACTCGACCCCGAGCCCGGGGCTGAGTTCGAGCCTCCGTGATTGGCCGCCGAAGGCGACGCCGGGTTCACGTCAGCGGCGCTGCGGCAGGCCGCTACGGCTCGGATAAGCGCCGGCACGCGATCGCCGGATTTGCCCTGGCGCGCCTGCGCGGCGGCCCGAGCGGCTGCGTCGCGGTCACCGAGCATGCGCTCGCAGAACTCGTGCAGCTCGTCCATCGAGGACCGAGGTTATCCGGATCGTTATGGCCCGGCGTGCATCGCCGCGGCACCGGCTTTGATCGCCTCGCGGATGCGCGCGTAGGTGCCACAGCGGCAGATGTTGCGGATCTCGTCCAGGTCGGCGTCGGTGATCGGCTGGCCCTTGGCCTGCAACTCCTTGACCTTGGCCACGGCGGTCATGATCTGCCCCGGCTGGCAGTAGCCGCACTGAGCCACGTCGAAGTCCAGCCACGCCTGCTGCATGGGGTGCAGATCGGCGTGGACGGTCGCCGCGAGCCCCTCGATCGTGGTGATCCGATCACTCGGCTTGATCTTCGACACCGGCACCGAGCACGGATTGAAGGCCTTTCCGTTGATGTGGCTCGTGCAGGACCGGCACACCCGCAGCCCGCAGCCGTACTTGGGGCCGGTGACCCCGAGGATGTCCCGCAGCACCCACAGGAGCCGGACGTTGCCGTCGCATTGCACGGAGACCCGCCGGCCGTTGAGGATGAAGGTGTAATTGGGCACGGTCGCTCCTCCCTACTCGGTAAAGGCCAGGCCGTCGGTGGGCGACTGGGGTATCGGCGGCACCGTCGGGAAGGGGGTGAAGCCGAGGGGGCCGTCGTGGTTGAGCGGAAAGCTGGTCGGCATCTTGCCGGTGGCTCGCGTGTAGGCGCAGGCGGTGGCCGCCATCGACGCCGCCACGCCGAACTCACCGGCGCCGCCCGGATCACTGCTGGTCGGCGGCATCACGATCACGTTGACCTCGAACGGCGTGTTCCACTGTCGCGTGTAGTAGGCGTCGTCCCAGCTTCCCTCCAGGAAGTGGCCGTCCTGGAGGTGCAGGCTGTAGCTCAGCGTCTGCGCGATCCCGTCCATGATCCCGCCCATCATCTGAGCCTGGAGCCCCAGCGGATTGATGGGCAGCCCGGTGTCGACCGCGTAGACCACCTTGGTCACCCGCGGGCCGGTGTAACCGTTGGGCACCTTCCGGTTGACCGTCTTCGCGGTGCAGTCGATCTCGACCACGCACGCGGCGCGGCCCTTGTACTCGCTGTGCACCGCGATGCCCTGGGCGGTCCCCGGCGCCATCGCGCGGCCCCAGTTGGCGGCCTTGGCCACCGTGTCGAGCACCGCGACCAGGCGACTGTCATGAGCGAAGGCCCGGCGGAACTTGTACGGATCCTGTCCCATCGCCTTGGCGACCTGATCGACCATCAGCTCGGTCGCGGTCGCGACCTCGGGGCTGTAGACGTTGCGGACGCTGCTGGTGTTGAAGGTGTTGTACTGGTAGATCTCGTTGAGCAGCTGGGTGGCCAGGCCGAAGTTGTAGGGGATGTTGGCGGTGAGGTTGAAGATCGTCTGGGAGTACTCGAGGAAGTTCTGCTCCGGCAGGGTCGAGATCATCGCGGTGAGCAGATCGCCCGAGGCCCTGGGTGAAGTCGGTCGCCACGCTGGTGTGACGCTGGTCGAACGCGACCACGTTGGGGCCCAGGTACTGGATGCGCACCCTCGAAGTGAGCATCGGATGTGAGCGGCCCTGGCGGAAGCTGTCGGTCCGGTGCCACATCAGCTTCACCGGCTTGCCGATCTGCTTGGAGATCGTGGCGGCCTCGAACGCGGCGTCGCAGAACAGGTGGCGCCCGAACGAGCCGCCGCCCTGGGCCACGTGCACGGTGACCGCGTCGACCGGCAGTCCCAGGCTGAGCGCGATCTGACCCTGGGCCCAGATCGGCGACTTCAGGCTGGACCAGATCTCGGCGCTGCCGGCTCGCACGTCGGCGACGGCGCAGTTGGGCTCCAGCGGATCACCGGGCCGGAAGTGGAAGGTGAACACCTCCTCCAGCGAGGTGGCCAGGGGAATCGCGGGAGTGAGCGGGAGCTCGGCCGCGTGCAGGTCGGCCAGCACGCTGGCCTCGGTCTTGCCCTCCACCGAGCCGGGCGCCCAGTTGACGTTCAGCGCGCGGATCGCGTCGATGCACTGGCCGAACGTCTGCGCCCGCACCGCCACTCCGCCCGGGACGTAGCCGGTGTGGGGGACGATCACCACGTCGGTGACCCCGGGCATCGCCTGGACCTTGGCGTGGTTGCGGACCGACAGCGCGCTGCCGTTGATGGTCGGCGGCCGGCACAGCATCGTCGGCAGCGCGCCCGGAACGTTGAGATCCATCGCGAACTGCTTGGCGCCCGTCACGATGTCGTGCCCGTCGATCCGCTTGTGCGGAGTGCCCACGATCGTCTGCTGCGACGCCGGCTTCAGCGCAACGTGCATCCGCGTCGTGCGCTTGACCGCCGCCCGCTTGGTCAGCTGGCCGAATGTGATCGTTCCGCCTCCCGGTGCGTGGATCACGCCGTTGTGCACGGTGTAGCCCGACGCAGTCCCACCCAGGTGCTGGGCGGCGGCGTTGGTGAGCTGCTGGCGCGCGAGCGCCGCCGCCACGCGCACGGGGGTGTAGATCGCGTGCATGGTGTTCGAGCCGCCGGTCAGCTGGTTGAACAGCAGCTCGGGCCGGGCGTCGGCCAGGGTGACGGTCACCTTCTCCACCGCCAGGTTCATCTCGTCGGCGATCGTCATCGCCACCGCGGTGGTTATGCCCTGGCCCACCTCGGCCCGCGGCAGCGCGAACGAAACGGTTCCATCCGGGTTGACCTCGACGGTGATCAGGTTCGAAGTCGGCAGCGCCGCGTCGGTCAGCAGGTCGCTGAGGTCATAGAAGTCGACCGGCTGCACGGTCGGGATGGCCGCCCGCGCCGGCTGCGTTCCCAGCTCCGCGGCGGCGATCAGAGTGGGCGCGGCGATCAGGTAACCGATGAAGCGCCGGCGCGAGATCCCTCCGGAGCGGTCCGCTCGGCTTCCGGCACGACTTCAGCCTCGCTCGAGCGCGAACGGCGGGATACGACCTTGGCCATCTCTCCATCTCCCTTGTCACCGGCGTTGCCGCGACATCCTGTCGTCGATCTCACGCTGCCCTGCCGGCAGCTCGGCGACAAGCCGGAGTCTATTGCCCCGGAACCCAGGCTGTCGAGGGATCCTCTCCGGTTACGCCGCCACCACGATCCCCTCGGCGGCCGCCTCGTCGCCGAAGCGCTGCACCTCCCGGGTCACGCGCCCATCGCTCCAGCCGAGCTCAGCTCCCATCGCCCGCGCCACCCGGAGCGGCGCGTCGCTGTCGGGCCGGCACAGCTCTCGGGCGCACAGCAGCCCCAGCCGGGTGCGGCGCAACAGCACGTCGGCGACGCTCCGCGCCTGCTCCCAGCGAGCCGAGAACGGCGCTTCGGCCAGCAGGTCCGGCCGGCCCGCGACGATCGGCTGCGCGAGCTCCCCGCGGCCGGCGGCGGTGGCCAGCACCTTCTCGGCGGCGTGGCCGTAGCGAGCCGCCAGCTGGTGGATAGGCCTCATCCAGGACCCCCTGCACCCGCGGCAGCTCGGCGGGATCGACGGGGGCGCCGAGGGGGATCTCCTGGGTGCGACAGGGGGCCTGGCGGCCGTCGCGCTCCACCAACCGATCCACGGCCATCTTGGCCATCCGGCGCCAGGTGGTGAGCTTTCCGCCGGTGATCGTGATCAGCCCGCTGGAGGTCTCATACAGCTCGGCCTTGCGCGAGATGTCGACCGACTTGCGGCTGTCGCCGGTCGAGATCAGCGGCCGCACCCCGGCGTAGGCCCCGGCCACGTCCTGGCGGTTGAGGTTCGCGCCGAAGAACTCGTTCACCGCCCGCAGCAGGTACTCGACGTCCCGGCCGGACGGCTGCACGTGATCGATGGGTCCCTCGTAGTTCTCGTCGGTGGTCCCGATCAGGCTGGCGCCCAGCCACGGGAGGGCGAAGATCGAGCGGCCATCGCCGACCGGGACGATCGCGCCGCCCACCAGCGGCAGGTCCTCGTGGCGCAGCGTGATGTGGGTGCCGCGGCTGGGCGCGATATGGGGCACCTCCGCCTCGGAGTGAAGCTCCTCGGGCCGGATCCGGTCCGCCCACACGCCGGTGGCGTTGACGACGTTCTCGGCCCGGACGACGAACTCGGTGCCGCTCTCGCAGTCGAGCACGGTGACGCCGGCCTCGAGGTCGCCGCGCCACCCCAGCCCGGTCACCCTCACCCGGTTGGCGCAGATGGCGCCGAATCGCTCCGCCTCGCCCAGCACGGTGAGCACCAGCCGGACGTCGTCGGTCTGGCAGTCGTAGAACAGGTAGCCCCCGGTGGGGTCTTTGCCCGCGAGCGCCGGCAGCAACTCGGTGACCTCCTCGCCGGAGATGATGCGATGACGGGCCGGGCTCCAGTCGGCCTCACCGGACTCGGTGCCCACCGCGACGAGCGCTGCGGCGGGCCCGCAGCGACGGCGCCGCCATGACGTCGTACATGTTCAACCCGATCCCCATCATCCGATCGGGTTTGGCGCCGTCGAACGCCGACACCACCAGCGGCAGCGGACGCACCAGGTGCGGCGCCAGCTTGACCATCAGCTGGCGCTCCAGCAGGGCCTCGCGGACCAGCCCCAGGTCGAAGTTCTGCAGGTAGCGCAGACCGCCGTGGACGAGCTTGGAGGATCGGCTGCTGGTGCCGGCGGCGAAGTCGGCCTGCTCGACCAGCGCGACGCTGTAGCCGCGTGAGGCCGCATCGAGGGCCACCCCGGCGCCGGTGATGCCGCCGCCGATCACGACGATGTCGAACGGCTCGCCGGCCAGAGCCTCGAGCGCGCGATCACGGGTCAGCACCCGCGCAGCGTACCCGGACGACAGGGGCCCGAGCCCGCGCTTGGCGTCAGCCGCCCGCCTGGTGGTAGAGGCCCAGCATCACGTCGTACCAAGCCGGCGAGGTCTCCTGATAGCCGGGGCAGCACACCGGGCCTCCGGGGGCGCTGATCCCGATCTCGATGTGCGGACCCGAGGAGATGCCGACATCGCCACAGCCGAGCTCGGCGATCGGCTGGCCGGCGGTCACGGTGGTGCCAACCGGCACCAGCGCCGGCTCCGCGTGTCCGTAGTAGATGTAGCGGCCGGCGTAGGTGCCGCTGGAGACCTTGAGCACGGGCGCAGACGGTCCGAAGCCGTCGATGCCCTCCTGCACGATCGTCCCCGGGGCCATGGCGACCTCGGTCACCTGCGGACCGCACGCGCCGCCGACGGTGCTGATGTCGATGCCCTGATCCAGCGACCAGCTCGACGGCCCCAGCACCTTGGAGAGCGGCTGGAGCGGGAACACCAGCCCGTCGGCGCTGGTGGTGGTGCCGGTGCCGGTGGCGGGGGCCGGGGTGGTGCCGTTTGTGGTCGGGACCTGGTTGGTCTTCGCGGCCTTCTGGACCGCGGCGCTCAGAGCGGACGCGGTGCGGCGTCCCACCGAGCCGCTGGCGGGTGACAGTCCGGAGGCGAGCTGGAACCTGCGGACCGCGCTCTTGGTCATGGATCCGAAGAAGCCGGTCTGGGGAACCGAGTATCCGACGTCGGTCAGCCAGGTCTGCAGGGTCTTGACATCGTTTCCGCGCTGTCCCTTGCGCAGGGTGCGGCTGAACAGGTTGGTGACGTGGGCGGGAGCCACGATCCCCCTGGGGGTGCCGGAGGTGATCAGCCCGGCGCCGCCGGTGATCCGAGCCGACGCGGCCAGAGCGGTTCCGGCCGGCACGGTCAGAGCCAGCAGCACCATGATCGCCAGTCGGCGCGCGTGTCTCATCGCCTGACAGCGTTCGACGCCGTCCGCCGGGCGGACCGGGTCCACGCTCGGCTTGCACACGTTCGGGTTTGTGAAGCTGCTGAAAATTGACACGTAGTGACTACCGCGGGTGCGGTGTTGCAACTTGTGCCTTTGGGCCTACGGGGTTAGCTGACGGGCTGGCGCTCGAAAAACGAGCGCTCCTCGCGGATCACCGCGAGACTCGCCCCAACGAATTGGGTTCCCCGTTCCCCGGGGCGGCATTCCGGGAACTCGGCGATGCGGCACCGTACCAGATCTCGACGACACGTTCGCGGTGGGCCGGATCCGGGCGCCCGGTGGCCGCTCGCGGGGCCACGGCGGCGCGCTGCCGACGGCCCGCTGCGGCCCGCGGGCTGACAGTCAGTCGGAGTGGTGAGAGGGGTCGGCAATGCCGTCTTCACGGCGCTGATCGATCGTCGCCTTGATGCGGTTGACGGTGTCCTCGGACATCCGCCGGATCTCCCAGTGGGTGAGCTTGATCAGCCGCATCGGCGAGCTCGCGATCACGTCGGCGTTGCGGGGCCGGCGTTCCATCAGACCCATCTCGCCGATCAGGTCGCCCTGTCCCAGTGACGCGATCTTCTTCCCGCCCTGGATCACGTCGGCGGTGCCCTCCTCGATCGCGATGAGCTCGACCGAGTAGTCGCCCTCCTTGACCAGGATCTGGCCTTCGGCGGCACTCGTCTCGGTCGCGAACGCGGCCAGGCGCTTGGCTTCCTCGGGCGAAAGCTCGGAGAAGATGGGGATCGCTGTCAGCCGGTTGGGGTCTATGCCCATGGTCGGTCCTCGCTTGCTGGATGGGTCTGCTTCGCGACTCTAACCGCGGGCGCGGCGTCGGAAACCCTAGAGCGCCTGCACCTCGGCGGTGATCTCGGAGACCGAGCCCTTGGCGTCGCCGAACAGCAGCGAGGTCTTGGGGTCGTAGAACAGAGGGTTGTCGATCCCGGCGAACCCCGACGCCATGGAGCGCTTGAGCACCACCACGGCACCGGATTTGTCGACCTCCAGGATCGGCATTCCGAAGATCGGCGAGCCGGGCTCGTTCTTGGCGGCCGGGTTGGTCACGTCGTTGGCGCCGATCACCAGTGTCACGTCGGTGCGGGAGAACTCCGGATTGATGTCGTCCATCTCCCGCAGCAGGTCATACGGGACGTCAGCCTCGGCCAGCAGCACGTTCATGTGGCCCGGCATCCGTCCGGCGACCGGATGGATCGCGTACTTGACCTCGACGCCCTTGGCCTCGAGCGCGCGCTCGAGCTCTCGCACCGCGTGCTGGGCCTGGGCCACGGCCATCCCGTAACCGGGCGCGATCACCACCAGGCGCGCGTAGGACAGCTGGATCGCGACGTCCTGGGCGCTGGTGGAGCGCACCGTGCCGCCTGCGGCGCCGGCGCCTGCCGGCCGGAGCCGCCACCGCGCCCCCGAACCCTCCGGCAACGATCGCCGGAACCGACCGATTCATCGCCTTGGCCATCAGGTTGGTGAGGATCGAGCCCGAAGCGCCCACGATCATCCCGGCGACGATCAGCGCAGTGTTGCCGAGCGCCAGCCCGGTCGCCGCGGCCGACAGGCCGGTGAACGCGTTCAGGAGCGAGATCACCACCGGCATGTCGGCGCCACCGATCGGGAGCACGACCATGTTTCCGAGGATCGCCGCGGCGACGAGGATCCCGATGATGAACAGCGCCTCGGAGTGGGTGCCGGCGGCGAGCACCACCGCGCTGCCCACCGCGATCAGGAGCAGCGCGCCGTTGATCAATGTCTGGCCGGGCAGCTTGATCGGCCTGCCCGGCAGGATCTCCTGGAGCTTGGCGTAGGCGATGAGCGAGCCCCAGAAGGAGACCGACCCCACGACGGCGGCGAACAGCGAGGGGATCTCGACCCGCAGCGGGAAGTCCCCGCCGAAGTGGTGGCGATACTCCACCCACGCGATCAGCGCGACCGCCCCGCCGCCGACGCCGTTGAACAGCGCCACCATCTGGGGCATCTGGGTCATCTTCACGTTGCGCGCGGCGGGAACTCCCACCGCCGTGCCGAGCACCACCCCCAGAAGGATCAGCCAGGGCGTGCTGGAACCGTGGAACTCCCCTTTGTGCAGGAGCGTGGCGATCACCGCGATCGCCATACCGGCCGCGGCGATCTTGTTGCCGCGGACCGCCGTCCGCGGACCGGTCAGGCCGCTCAGCCCGTAGATGAACAGCGAGAAGGCGACGATGTACAGGACATCGATGAAGTTCAGGCTCTGCAGAAAGACGGCCGGGAGGGTCACTTCTGACCACTCCCGTCCCCGCGCGGAATCGGCGCCAGCCGATTCCGCAATGGAATCCGCTTTAGCGGATTTCACGTCTTTGCGCTTGAACATGCCGAGCATCCGGTCGGTGACCAGGAACCCGCCGATCACGTTGATCGTTCCGAACATCACCGCGATCACCAGGATCACCTTCTCCAGCACCCCGCTGGACTCCGACACCAGCAGCAGACCGCCGAGCACGACGATTCCGTGGATGGCGTTCGTCCCCGACATCAGCGGGGTGTGCAGCGTGTTGGGCACCTTGGAGATGACGGCGAACCCGACGAACCCGGCCAGCACCAGCACTGCGATGTCGATTACGAGTCTGTCCATGTACGAAAGCCTCCTGGGAGCTAGGCCGCGGCCGCCTTGGCGCCGGCGTGGACGATCTCTCCTCCGCGGGTGATGCAGGCGCCGGCGATCACCTCGTCGTCGAAGTCGAGCGCCAGTGTCCCGTCCTCGCCGACCATCAGCCCCAGCAGCGCCTGAATGTTGCGCGAGTACAGCTGCGAGGCATGCTCGGCCAGGGTGCTGGGCACGTTCAGCGGGGCCAGGATCTTGACGTTGTCGACCAGCACCGTCTGGCCCGGTTGCGACAGCTCGCAGTTGCCCCCCGCCTCGCCCGCCAGATCGACGATCACCGATCCCGGCTTCATCTTTGCGACCGCTTCCGCGGTGACCAGGATCGGAGCGCGCCGCCCGGGCACCAGCGCCGTGGTGATAACCACGTCGACCTTGCCGATCGCCTCGGCCATCAGCTCCTGCTGGCGCGCCTGCTGCTCGGACGTGAGCTCCTTGGCGTAGCCGCCGGCGCCCTCCAGATCACCCCCCAGGTCGAATTCCAGAAAGTGCGCTCCGAGCGACTCGACCTGCTCCTTGACCGCCGCCCGCACGTCGAAGCCCTGCACCACCGCGCCGAGGCGGCGCGCCGTGGCGATCGCCTGCAGCCCGGCCACCCCGGCGCCCAGCACCAGCACCGTCGCCGGGCGGATCGTGCCCGCGGCGGTCATCAGCATCGGGAAGTAGCGCCCCAGCTCCTGGGCTCCGATCAGCGCCGCCCGGTAGCCCGAGATGTTGGCCTGCGAGGACAGGGCGTCCATCGATTGGGCCCGGCTGATCCGCGGGACCGCCTCCAGCGCGAAGCTCGTCGCTCCCGTCGCCGCGATCGCCTTCACGCCCTCGACGTTGGTCAAAGGCCCCAGAAACGCGATCAGCACGCTGTCTGACCCGAGCTGGGCGGTCTCCTGCGGATTGGGAGCCGCGACCTTGACCACCACATCGGCGCCGAGGGCCTGCGCCGCGTCGTCGACCAGCGTCGCACCCGCCGTCTCGTAGGCGGCGTCGGGGATCAGGGCCCCCGCTCCGGCCTCGCGCTGGACCACGACCTCCAGCCCCTGGCCGATCAGTTTGGCGACGACGTCAGGGACCAGCGCCACCCGGCGCTCGCCTTCGGCCGTCTCCTTCGGGACTCCGATCCTCATGCGGCGGTGCAGCGTATCGGTTGCCGGATCATTGCAGCGGACTCACCGGCCGACGCGAGGCTCAACCGAGGCCGAGCGGGGCCAGCGCGAGCGCCGTCGCGAGTCCAGCGGCGGTGACCAGGTCGGTTACGGGACTGGCCCTCAGGGCGTGAGCGGAGCGGCCGCCGCGGACCCCGTGGGCTGGGTTGCTGGGGTGCGGCGAAGTCCCCGCCGCGCGGTGGGGTCCAGACGTCGTGGCGGGTCGGCGGCCCCGGGGGGTGGCGGGCCGACCCGAGCTCACCGCCGGTGCGGCCGGCGTGGCCGCTGGCGCGGCCGCGACCGGGGCCGCTGGCGCCGCTGGCGCCGGCGTGCCCGCGACCGGAGCCAGCGGGAGCGGCTTGCCCTCCAGGGCCATCAGCGCCTGCGCCGTGACCCAGACCGGTGTCTGCTGCACGCCCCGCGCATAGCGAACCGACCCATCGTTGGCGATCATCGAGCGCAGGAACGACAACGGCGACGCGGGACCGCCGTGATGCCAGCTCGCGGGGTCGATGTGAACGGCATCGAGTCCCTGGATCGCCCAGGCGGTCGACTGGGAGTTGGACTCGCCACCGGGCTGGGACGCAAACCCTCCGTCGCGGTTCTGCTGGCGGCGCAGATAGGCGATCGCGCGAGAGCGAACCTGGCCGGCGCCGCCGCTCCGGCCCGCCAGCGCCTCCAGCACCGCCCCGGTGTCATCCACGTCGCTGGTAGCGCCCGCGCCGACGAAGTTGAAGCCTCCGTCGCCGTCCTGCTGCCGCTCCAGCCAGGCGATCGTCGCGGCGGGCGGGGCGACCCCGGCGGACCGCAGCGCCAGCACCGCGAACGCGGTGAGGTTGACCTGACCGGCGACCGACCCGCCGGAACGCACGTGGCGCTCCAGGCTGGCGAGCAGGTCGCGTCCGCCGAAGCTGCGCGCCGGCAGGCCGGCGGCCCTGACCAACAGGATCGTGCGCTCCAGCGATCCCACATCCGACAGCGAGCCGGGGGCGCCGCGCACGTAGGCGAGCAAGCCGCCGCCGTTTCGGGTCACCCGCCGCAGGTCAGTGCCGGCCGACGCCAGCCCCAGCGCGGCCCATCCCGAGTACAGCGCGGCCGACGGCTGGCCCGGCGCCGGGCCAAAGCCGCCGTCGGAATTCTCGGCGGAGACCAGATAGGAGATCGATGCCTGCAGCCCGCCGGCGGCCCGGGCGGGCGGCGGCTGGCGCAGGCCCAGCGCGCCGCAGAGCACGAGTGCGACGGCGATCGACGACGCCGCGGCCGTCCCGGGGCTGACCCAGGTCACCTGCAGGCGGCGCGCGAAGCGCTGGATCGACCGGGTCAGCGCCGGCCCGAAGACGAACGCAAAGGCGAAGCAGCCGGCGGCGTGGATGGCGTCGAAGCCCAGCCCCTGACCGACGTAGACCCCGAGTTGGGCCAGGCTGTGGTCGCTGTAGTTGACCCAGTCCCCGACATCCTGGATGACGGTGAAGGCAAAGCCGGCCAGGCAGCAGACGATCGCCAGCGGCCAGCGTCCGATCGGCTCCTGCCCCGGGTTGGGGTGGGCGCCGCTCGGCCCGCCGGGACGCAGCGTCGCCAGCCGCGCGAGTCCCGCCCCGAGCACCCCGGTCGCCCCCCAGGCGGCCATCTGCCACGGCGTCCATGGGCCCTGACCGAAGAAGAAGTTCGACGTCAGCCCGGCCAGCGCCCCGACCGCGAAGCCGGGTCCGCCGCCCAGCGCATAGCCGGATATCAGCACGATGTCGGTCGTCGGCTTGACGTTGGGCAGCGCCGCGAAGGCGATCCGTCCCAGCGCCGCAAACGCCGCCAGCGTACCGACGAGGGCCACGATCCGAGCGTCGGGACGCTGGCGCTCGTACCAGGCGAAGCCGGCCACCAGCGCCAGCCCGAGCAGCGTGAATGCGCCCAGCTGCCAGCTCATGCGATCGCCTCTCGCGCGCGCGCTCTCTCCAGCAGCGCCGCCCCCTCGCTCGGGGTCAGCGCCCCGCCGGCGCCGCCGAGGATCCGGGAGGTCTCGGTGGCGAAGTAGCTCCCCCCGGTCAGCACCTGCCGGGCCGGCCCGTCGGCGATCGGAGCGCCGTCGGCCATCAGCACCACCCGGTCGGCGAAGGCGGCCACGAACTCGGGATCGTGGGTGGCGACCAGGACGGCGGCCTCGACCCCGCGCAGCAGGCCGGCCAGCTGCTCGCGGTGGTCACGATCCATGCCCCGCGTCGGCTCGTCGAGGCACACCACCGCGGCGGGCACCGTCCCGTCGCCGAGCACGATCGCCAGCGCCAGCCGCTGGCGCTCGCCGCCCGAGAGCTCCCGCGGATGTCGAGCCGCGAACCGATCGCCGCCCAGGCCGACCGCAGCCAGCGCGGGCGCCGCAGCCTCCTGCGCCACCAGCTCATGCACCAGGTAGTCACCGGGGTTCTGCAACAGCAGCGCCACCCGCCCCGAGCTCGACACGCGACCGCGGGTGGGGCGCATCAGTCCCGCCGCGTGGCGCAGCAGCGTTGACTTGCCGGCGCCGTTACGCCCCATCAGCGCGACGCGCTCACCCGGCGCGAGCTTCAGCGAGGCGTCGCGCAGAATCGCCGGCCCGCGAGCGCAGCTCGTGCCAGACGTGCTCGAACTCGAGCGCCGGCGCCGGGCCGTGATGGCGCCGCGCCGCCAGGCGCGTTCGCAGCGACGCAACCGCCGGCGCGCTGTCCGGTTCGTCCTCCGGATCGGTTCGCTCCAGCTCGGCCAGCTCATCCAAGCGCCCGGCTGCCCGCAACGACGCGCGGGCTCGCTTGACCCCCGGCACGGGGGCGGCCCCGATCTCCGCCAGCAGCCGGGCGCCGGGGGTCTGCAGCGATGGGGCGCCGCGCCGAGCCCACTCCAGGAACTCCTGGGGCGACCCGTCGCAGACGATCCGTCCCGAGCCGAGCGCGATGACCCGGTCGGCCGCAGCCAGGCAGCGTTCGAGCCGGTGCTCGGCCAGCACGATTGCGGTATCGAAATCCTCGTTGCAGCGCCGCAGCAGCCCGATCAGCTCATCGCCGGCGACCGGGTCCAGCTGCGAGGTCGGCTCGTCGAGCACCAGCAGGGGCGGCCGCGGGGCCAGCGCCGCGCCCAGCGCGACCCGTTGCAGCTCGCCACCGGACAGCTCCGACGTCGACCGGTCGAGCAGATGGGCGATCCCCAGCGCCAGCGCTGCCTCTTCGACCGCGCGCGCCACGGCGCTGGGCGCCTCGCCGCGGTTCTCGAGCCCGAAGGCGAGCTCGGCCCTGACCGTGCCCATCACGATCTGTGTCTCCGGATCCTGAAACAGGGTTCCCGCCGCGAGCGCGAGCGAGCCGGGACCGTGCTCGTGGGTGTCCAGACCGGCCACCATCGCCCGGCCGGCGAAGGTGCCGCCGTAGAAGTGCGGGACCAGCCCGCCGGCGATGCGCAGCAGCGTCGATTTCCCCGAGCCCGACGCTCCGGCCACGATCACCATCTGCCCCGGTGCGATCTCCAGCGTCACGTCTCGCAGCGCCGGTCCCGATGCTCCGGGGTAGGTGTAGGTGACCTCGTGCAGCTCGAACGCGTTCACGGCTTGATCCCCCGCCGGTTGGCGAACGGGAGCAGCGCGCAGCCCAGCAGGGCCGCCGACGCTGCGAAGGCGCCGGCGCCGAACGGGTCGCTCAGCGACGGGTAGGCGTGAAACGGAGCCAAGCCCCCGAACCCCGCCGCCACGGCGACGAGAACCACGATCACCGCCGACGCCATGAAGGCCAGATCGTGGCGGGAGTACGGACGCCGCCGGCGCGGCGGTCTGCGCCCGGCGCCGTAACCACGGACCTCGAGCGCCGCCGCCACGTCCAGGGCGCGATCCAGGACCCCGCTGCTGGCGGCCCGCATCAGCGCGAGGCGGCTCGGGGGCGGCCCCGGCCGGCAGCGCTGGGCATCGGCGAGTCGCCGGGAGTCTCGGATCAGGACGGGGACCATGCGCGTCGCGAGGGTCGCGGTCAGAGCGGAGCGAAATGACACGCGGCGGAACAGACGCAGGACCTCGTCCGGATCGACCGCGATCGTGTAGAGCGCGCCGCACAGGATCAGCGTCAGCGCCCGTAGCCCCAGGATGGCGCCGTAGGCGGTCGCCTCGAGCGTGATGTCGGTGTGGCCCAGCAGCGGCAGGTCTCCCAGCCGCAGAATCACGGTCAGTCCATCGCGTGACACCAGTGCGTTGATGACCAGGATGGCCAGCGCCAGCGGTACCCCCAGACGCAGCGCCCGGGCCACCTCGCGTCCCACCCCCCCCGCCGCCGCGGCCAGGAGCACCGCGACCAGGACCGCGGTGAGCGCCAGCGGACTAGAGACCATCAGCGCCGCGAGCGCGAGCGCCAGGCAGTAGGCGCAGCCCGCGGCGGCCCGCGCGGTGTGCAGCGGACTGGAGCGCCGGCGGTAGCTCACCGGCCCGCCTGCAGCGGCACCGGCAGCAGCGAGCTGCCCTGGACCGCCAGCGCGAAGTGATCGTGAAGCGCGTGGGCGTTCAGGGCGCGGGCGGCCGCCGTGACGCCGGCCGCATCGGTACCCGTGATCAGCCAGGTTGGCGCCGAGCTGCTGTCCGCGGTCGCGGCGATCAGTCCCGCGCCGGAGCCGAGCGTCCTGGCCACGTGGCCGCTGGGGTCCAGCAGCTGCAGCGAGTGGCCTGCGCTGCCGGCAAAACGCGCATACACGCCGCTGGCGCCGGGGCCGTGGGCGACCAGGCTGCCCACCACCTCGGGCGCGATCTCGCGCCACGTCCCGACCACCACTCCCAGAGTGTCGGGACCCGAGCCGGTGCCGATCAGCTGGCTTGCGACGGGCACGTGGACGGCGTTGAGCGCGGTCGTGACCTGCTTGCAGGCGGCTGCGACGTCGGCGGCGCACTCGAGCGTGGTGGGGAATCGCTTGCCGCCCACTCCGTGGGCGAACGGCTCGGGGAAGGACCCCACCACGGCGGGAACGGAATTGGTGGCCTGCCAGTCGTGCAGATCCCACCAGATGTGGTCGCCGCGATGCACCGCCGTGGTGGCGGCGCCCTGGGGCGCCTGCACGCCGTTGACGTAATAGAACCAGGCGGTCCGCGCGCCGTCGCCGGCGAGGCCGTTGATGGCCTGGACGAAGCCTCCCCCGTAACGGGTCTGAACGCGGAAGGACCGCTCGAGCATGCGCATCACCGTCTCCGAGCCCGGCACCTTTGCCGCCGAGAGCGCGCCGACGGGGCGGCTGCCGAACGCGCGGGTGATCCGGACGCTGGCGCCGCCGGTCCCCGGGCCCGAGCCCAAGCCGCACCCGCCGAGCGTCGCCGTGACGGCGAGCGCGGCGAGTGCGGCTGCGAACCGGTGCCGCACCTATCCCTACGAGACCCGCACGGTCACCCGCGCCGAGCGGATGTAGCCGGTCCCACTGGCCGTGTAGGTCTGCTTGCCGGTGGACGAGGCGGTCACCGACACCACCCCGTGCGCGTTACTGACCGCGTTCACTCCGCCGCCATGGACACGGGCGCCGGCGAGCGGCTTGGCCACCCCGGCGTCGCTGTACCACACGACTGTGAGCCTGAACCGGCGTCCTGCCGTGGCGTGGCGAGGTCCGCTCAGCCCGAGCGGATGCTCGTGGTGCTTGGCCGAGTCGACGGCGAACAGGACATGGTCGCCGCGGTGCAGCTTGATCTCGCACATGCCGGTGGTCGCATAGCGGTCGTTGACCCACACACCCCAGTAGTTGGGGGAGGTGAAGGTCCATTTCTCGCCCAGGATCGAAGTGAGCTCTAGTTGGCTGAAGCTGGAGCTGTATACGGCGCCCCAGCGACCGTGGGTTGCCCCGTCGAGGGCTCCGGCGGCACTGGTGGCGGGACACGAGCCGGCCGGTGCGCCGGCCTTGGTGATCGAGCCGCCGTGGGTCTGCACGCCGGTGCCGGCCAGCAGCGTACGGCTCTTACCTTCCACTCTGACCCTGACCTGCGTGCCCGCCGCGAGCGCACTCGCAGCCGGAACCAGGACGAGGGCGATCGACGCGCCACAGAGAGCGATCATTCTTCGGAATTGCATGAGGGGCCACCCCTTTCCACGAGGGCTTGTTGGCTTTGCGGTCGGAGGCTGGTCTCCTGGCTTACGGGCCGATCCGTCGCGCCTTCCCGGGTGGCTGAGCGCCGCCCAGTGGCGTCATGCGACTGACGTCCCCGAACACAGTGGCGGGTCCGCGCCGGATTCGAACCGGCTTCCCATCGCCACCGACCTTGAACGCCCCGGATCCTACCGCGCCCGCCCCTGGCAAGCCGACGCGCGTCGCGCCGGAGGGTACCCGGCGCGCCGGGGCGCCCGGCGCCCTCCGTAGACTGACCCGACCATGACAGTGAACCTGACGCGCATCTACACGCGCCTCGGGGACGGCGGCGAGACGCACCTCGGCGACATGAGCCGCGTCCCCAAGACCGACCCCCGGATCGCGGCCTACGGCACCGTCGACGAGCTCAACGCCCAGATCGGGGTGACGCTCGCGGTCGACGGCCTCGACCATCGCCACGCCGACTGGCTGCGGCAGATCCAGAACGACCTGTTCGACGTCGGCGCCGATATCGCGACGCCCGCGGACCCGGAGCGCGAGCGGCTGCGGGTCCTGCCTGAGCAGACCACCTGGCTCGAGGCGCGTTGCGACGAGGTCAACGAGACGCTGGCGCCGTTGAAGTCGTTCGTGCTGCCGGGAGGCACCGCGGCGGCGGCGCACCTGCATGTGTGCCGGACGGTGTGCCGTCGGGCCGAGCGGCTGACGATCGCCTGCGGGGAGCTCACCAGTCCCGAGGTGGTGCGCTACCTGAATCGGCTCTCCGATCTCCTCTTCATCCTCAGCCGGGCGGCCAACCAGGGCAACGAGCCACTATGGGAGCCCGGCCGCTTCCGGTGAACTCGGCTGAACCCCCGGTTGCATTGCGGAATCGGCGGCGTCGATTCCGCGGCCGCCGCCAACCCTGAGGTGGCTTAGGCCTCGGGGGGATCGCGCCTGAACGCCAGCATCGCGGCGGTGGCCATGAGCAGGCTCATCGCGCCGATTGCGGCGGCCCCGAAGATGAACGCCTCGTGCGCGCGGGCGTAGGTGACCACCGCGTGAGGCCGGACGATCGCCAGCAGGGCAGCGAACGCGACGGCCGCGAGCAGGACGACCGCCACGGGGGTCAGGGCCGCCGCGATCGGGATCGGCGCGGCCCGTCTGGCCTCCGGGGATATCACGCGCTGGGGCCAGCGGGCATCGACGACCGACAGCGCCGCCGCTCCCAGCAACGTCCAGATCCCGGCCATGAGGAACCCTCCCAGCACATCGCTGGGGTAATGCCAGCGCAGCTCGAGGAACGAGTAGCAGACCGCCACCGCGAACGCCGCCATGGACGCCGCGACCCGCGGACGCCAGCGCGCGGGTACGGCGATCACCGAGCACAGCGCGAGGGTCATCGCCGCAGTGGCATGCCCACTCGGATACGAGGCGGCGCCGAGCCCCGGGATGAGCGATCCCGTCGACTCGGCCAGCAGCGGCTTGAGCTGCTGCGTGGTGGCGTTGGCGCCCAGGATGACCACCCCGATCATCGCGGCGACGCGCGGCCGGCGCCGAGCCAGGGCGACCAGGATCGGGATCGCGGCCAGCACCACGTACGGCTTGGGGTCACACAGGTTCGCTACGAACGAGGTGATCCGGTTCACGGCGGGTCGATCGAGACCGGCGAAGCCGAGCAGAACCGAGCGATCGGCTCGCGCGACGATCCCGATGTGGACCCTCACGTACCAGATCAGGACGAACAGGGCAATTCCCAACGTGGCCCCGATCAGGGCATTGCGCGCGCGACCATGCATGCCCTCAGCGTAGCCAAGGCTTGCCTCGGCGCCCGCCGGTACAAGCCGCGTAAAACCCTGCGCAGATCGACCGCTAAGCGGTTTCTTGCCCGGCCTGGGTCTTGCGCGTGACGCGGAACTCGGGCGCCGAGCCGGTCCGACGCACGTGCGAGTAGTGCTCGAGGTCCTCGGGCGAGGCCACCTGGACGCTCAGCTCGGGCGCGATCTCCATCCGTACGGCCTCGTAGAGCAGCTCCTGATAGCCGGGCGTGCCGCCGATCGTCGCGCGCGAGGAATCGGGACCGCCGACGGGCACGCCCTCGATGTCGAGGTCGTGGGCGCCGAAGCGGAGCATCCAGCGCTTCCCGCGGGCCAGCTTGTCGACCGTGAGCTTGATCGACACCCCCTCCGAGCGCTCCGTTGCCGACAGTCCGCGTTCAGCCCGAAGCCCGGCGCGTTCGGCCACCAGGGCCGTGCACAGACGCTCGAAGTTGCGGCCGTACGGGGCGGGCACGATCGCCACCGGCCCCCTCGCGTTCACGTCCCCCCGGATCGCCTGGGCGACCGGGCCGACGACCACGAAGTCCACCTTGTTGGCAATGAGCCAGCGCAACACGGCGATCGAGGTCTGCTCGAGGTGCTCGAGCCCTTCGCGGAGCCGCACGGGCTGTGAATCGATCCCCGGCGGACGGTGTCTCAGGAGCATGGTGCTGCGTTCGCTCCCACGCCTTCGAGTCCTTCCCGGAAATCTCGAGATCGCCGTGGCAGGCTATACGCTCGCTGGGATATGGACGCAGAGCAGTTGCATAGGCGCCGGGCGGCCAGAGCGGCCGAGCGCCGGCGGCGTACGACACGCCGCCGGCTGGGGGCCGTGGCCGCTCTGGTGGTGATCGTCGTGGTCGCCGGGATCGCCGTGGCGACGTCCGGCGGTAGCTCGCCGCCCTCCGTGGGAGGACAGCGCCCCGCTCGCGTGGCGGGCACGACGCATCGGCGCCATCGCGCCGGGACCGCCCATCCGGCTCGCGGGGCGTCGACCGCGGCGGTGCTCGGGCCCGCCACCGGCAGGCCGGGTACGGCCGCGGTGCCGGTGCTGATGTACCACGTGATCGCCCCCCCGCCGCCTGGGGCGCCGTTCCCGGGGCTGTACGTCACGGCCGACGAGTTCGCGGCCCAGATGCAGGCGCTCAAGTCAGCCGGCTGGCATCCGGTCACCCAGGACCAGCTGCGGGCCTACTGGATGCACGGGGCCCGGCTGCCCGCGGGCAAGCCGATCGTGCTCACATTCGACAACGGCTATCGCTCGCAGTACGTAAACGCGCTGCCGGTGCTCAAGCGCCTCGGCTGGGTGGCCGATGAGAACATCCAGCTCAGCGGGCTGCCGCCCTCCCAGGGCGGCCTCACCGACTCTCAGGTGCGCGGGCTGGTGAATGCCGGCTGGGAGCTCGACACCCAGGGCATCAGCCATGCCGACCTGATCACCCTCACCCCCTCGGAGCTGCACTACCAGGTCGCCACCGCTCGCCAGATCATCCGCCGTCGCTACGGCGTTCCGGTGAACTGGTTCTGCTACCCGTCGGGTCATTACAACGACACCGTGATCGCGGCCGTTCGTGCGGCCGGATTCGTCGGCTCCACGACAGTTGTCCCGGGCTGGGCGGCCCCCGGCAGCGATCCCTACCGGCTCCCGCGCCTGCGCGTTCTCGGCGGGACCAGTGCCGTCGGCATTGCTCGGACAGATTGCCTCGACCCGGGGTGCCTCACCCCCGCCGAGCTCCTACGGAGGAGCCTGAGCGGCGCGTGAGCTCGTTCTTGCGCCGGCGCCCCTGGTCCGATGCGGACGCGGTGCCCGCGACGGCGGTCGGGGCCCTCCGGGGCGCGCGGCCCCGCTTCACCGTCGGCATCACCGTGGCGGTATTGGCCATCGCCGTCGCCACGGCGGCGATCTGGCCACTTCGCCACATCGCGCCGGTGGTCTCGCTGAGCGTCGTCTACCTGCCGGCCGTGCTGCTGGTTTCGATCTACTGGGGACCGGCGCTGGGACTCGCCACCTCGCTGGTCAGCGCCGCCGCGTTCAACTTCTTCCATCTCCCGCCGACGGGGCGCTTCGACATCGTCGACAGCCGCAACTGGGTCGCCCTGGCCGCATTCGTGATCGTCGCGGCGGCGGCGAGCACGATCGGTGAGCTGGCTCGAGCGCGCGCGCTGGAGGCGGAGCGACGGCGCGCCGAGGCCGACCTCGCCGCCGCCCTGGCTCGCGAGCTGCTGCTGGGCGCGGACACCGCGCACGCCCTGGCCACCACCGCCCGGCGGGTCGCCGAGGCGCTGGACCTGCGCTCGGCGGCGATCGAGCTCGGGGTGGCGGCCGGTGACGACCGCCGGATCTCGCTCAAGCTCGACGACGCCGATGGCCGCCAGGTCGCCACCCTGCTGGTGTCGCGCGATCTACCACCGGGTACCGAGGCCTACCTGCGCAGCCGCGTGGTGCCGACGCTGGAAGCGCTGGTGGCGATCGCCGAACGGCGGGATGCCCTCCAAGCCGAGGCGGTGGAGACCGCCGCCCTGCGGCGCAGCGACGACATCAAGACCGCCCTGCTCAGAGCCGTCTCGCACGACCTGCGCTCGCCGTTGACGGCGATCGTCGCCGCTGGTCACGCGCTCGGCGCGGGCTCGCTCAGCGCGTCGGATCGCACCGAGCTGAGCGGCGCCGTGGTGGAGGAGGGCACGCGTTTGGCCACGCTGGTCGACAAGCTGCTGGATCTCTCCAAGCTGCAGGCGGGCGGCGCGCCCCCCCGGGCGGACTGGGTCTCGATCGAGGAACTGGTGACGGCGGCCGGCGACGGTCTGGGTGAGCCGCGCGTCGACATCCGGATGACGATCGATCCGACCCTGCCCGAGGTCCGTGCCGACGCCGCCCAGCTCGAGCGGGCGTTCGCCAACCTGCTCGAGAACGCCCGCCGTTACTCCGGCGGGCAGCCGATCTCGGTGCACGCCCGCCGCTGCCGGGCCGCAGGTGGTCATCAGCGTCGTCGATCAGGGGCCGGGTATCGAGTCCGCGGAGTTGGAGCGGATCTTCGAGCCGTTCTATCGCGGCCGTGACGCGGGCGCCGGGCAGTGGACGGGCTCGGGACTCGGCCTCGCCATCGCCAAGGGATTCGTGGAGGCCAACGGAGGCACGATCGCGGTGCAATCGCTCCCGGGCCAGGGCACCAGCTTCGTGATCTCCCTACCGGTGGCGGAACGGTCGGCCGCGAGGGTGGAGGTATGAACGCCACCCGCCCCAAAATCCTTGTCTGCGATGACGAGCACCAGATCCTGCGGGCGCTGCGGGTGATCCTGCGCGACGCCGGCTACGAGGCCCTGCCCGCCAGCACCGGCGAGGAGGCCCTGGACGTGGCCGCCGTGGCCCGGCCCGATGCCGCGATCATCGATCTGGTGCTCCCGGACATCGACGGGATCGAGTTGTGCCGGCGGCTGCGCGAATGGACGCGGATGCCGCTGATCGTGCTGTCCGCCGTCGGCGAGGAGGACGCCAAGGTTCGGGCGCTGGCGGCCGGGGCCGACGACTACGTGACCAAGCCGTTCGGCCCGCGCGAGCTGATCGCCCGGTTGCAGGCCAACCTGCGGCGGATCGATCCCGATCCCGAGCAGTCCGTGATCGAGGCCGACGAGCTGGAGATCGATCTCGCCTCGCGGACGGTGCGGCGAGCCGGCGAGGAGGTCCACCTGACCCCCACCGAGTTCGACCTGCTCCGGCTACTGGCCCGCAACCGGGGGCGCCTGATGACCCATCACGATCTGCTGGTCGCCGTCTGGGGCAGCGGATACGGCGAGGACACCCAGGTGCTGCGTGGGCACATCGCCAACCTGCGGCGCAAGATCGAGCCCCCTGACGGCCCTCGTTACATCCGGACCGACCCGGGGGTTGGCTACCGGTTCGCCGGATGAATTGCTCCCGCAATGGGGCGCAATCGCACCCTCTCGGAGCATCGCTCACCGATGAACTGCGCTCGCCCTCAGAATCGCCGCTACCGTGAGTATCCACTTTGTGCTACCAGCTTCCGATGGACAGTGACGGGCGAATCGTGATCGCATCCATGGAGCTGTCGGCATGACCCCCACCCGCGGCCGGCGGCCCCTCGATGAAGGAGCCCACAAGCTCGATCCGGGCGCTCGCGCCGACGGCGACGGCGACGGCGACGTGGCGACGGCTGAGCCGGCGGCCAAGCGCAACTTCAACGAGGCGGCCCACAAGCTCGGCTACTGGCCGGTGAGCCCGGCGCCGATCCCCGAGGGCACAGAGCCCTCCGAGGCGATCCGCGCAGCGGCCGACGATCAACGCGATGTCGTGGCCCACGCCGGCCGCCTGGTCCTGGCGCTCGGGGCGCTCGGCATCGTCTACGGCGACCTCGGCACGAGCCCGCTGTACACGGAGCAGATCATCTTCAGCACCCACAAAGCCGCCGTCCACACGACCGTGGCCGGCGTGTACGGCATCACCTCGCTGATCTTCTGGGCCTTGATGATCGTCGTCTCGCTCAAGTACGCCGTCGTCATCATGCGCGCGCACAACCGTGGCGACGGCGGGATCATGGCCCTGACCGCGTTGATCCAGCGCCGGGGGGTCGCCCGCAGCACGATCCTGGTGACGTTGGGGCTGATCGGGGCCGGATTGTTCTTCGGGGACGGGATGATCACCCCGGCGATATCGGTCACCTCGGCCGTGGAGGGACTGAACGTCGTCGACCCCGGCCTGTCGCATCTGATCGTGCCGATCGCGCTGGCGATCCTGATCGCGCTGTTCGCCGTGCAGCGGCACGGCACCGGCGCGGTCGGATGGCTGTTCGGTCCGGTGATCATGGTCTGGTTCCTCGCCATCGGGATCCTCGGGGCCCACCAGGTGGTCATGCATCCCGGCGTGCTCCAGGGCCTCTCGCCGAGCTGGGGAGTGCGATTCATCCTCGATCATGGTTTCGCCGCCTTCCTGGTGCTGGGAGGCGTGGTCCTCGCCGTCACCGGGGCGGAGGCCCTGTACGCGGACCGGGGGCACTTCGGTGCGCTCCCGATCCGCATGACCTGGTTCACGATCGTGCTTCCGGCGGTGCTGCTCTCCTACCTCGGTCAGGGTGCGCTGATCCTGGCTCACCCGCACACGATCACCAATCCGTTCTACCTGCTGGTTCCCAGCGTGGCGCGGCTGCCGATGATCGTGCTGGCCACACTGGCCACGATCATCGCCTCCCAGGCCGCGCTGACCGGATCGTTCTCGGTGGCCAAGCAGGCGGTGCAGCTCGGGTTCCTGCCGCGACTGAAGATCGTTCACACCTCGAACCTCGAAGGGCAGATCTACGTCCCGCTGATCAACTGGGCGCTGTGCCTCGGCGTCGCCACGCTGGTGCTCGTGTTCCAGCGCTCCACCCGGCTGGGCGACATCTACGGCGTGGCGGTCACCGGGACATTCATCCTCGACACCACGCTGTTCATCGCCGTGGCCCGCTCCGTGTGGCAGACCCCCTGGTGGCGGCTGGCTCTGATGGGTGCCCTGTTCCTCACCGTCGAGATCTCGTTCTTCACCTCCAACCTCTCCAAGGTCACCCACGGCGCCTGGCTGCCCCTCTGCGTCGGCGGCCTGGTCGCGACGGTGATGATCACCTGGCGTCGCGGCCGCGACCGGGTGACCCACAACCGCAACGAGGAGGAGGGGCCGCTGGACGAGTTCCTGGCCGCTCTGCCCGAGCACAAGCCGCCGATCGTCCGGCTGCCCGGCGCGGCGATCTTCCTCAGCCCCGGCAAGGAGACCACGCCGCTGGCGCTGCGCGCCGAGGTAGAGCACATCCACGCTCTGCACGAGAAGGTGGTGATCGTGTCCCTGGACCACGTCAGCATCCCGCACGTCGACAAGCCCGACCGGTTCGCGGTGGAGCGGCTGGGCAAGGGGCTGTTCAAGATCGTGCACGTCACCATCCGCGTCGGCTACCACGATCGGTCAAACGTGCCCGAGGCCCTGGCCCTGGCCCGCAAGCGGGGTCTGCTGGACCGCAACCTCGACCTCGAGCACGCCTCCTACTTCGTCTCCCGCATGACGATCGTTCCCACCGACACCCCGGGCATGGCGCCGTGGCGCAAGAAGCTGTTCATCGCCATGGCCCGCAACGCGACCAGCCCGATCGACGCCTTTGGGCTCCCCACCGATCGCACCGTGATGACCGGCTCGCAGGTCGCGATGTAGAAGGAACTGGGGATGGCGAGGTCATCCCAACAACCGGCTGTCCGGGAGCGACCCAGGAGAAACGAAGTTTCTCCCAAGGGAATGGCGCAGCCATTCCCCATCTTCACAACATCTGTATGAGCGCGGGCCATTCCTGCATGGGCCCTTGACGTAGGAGGACCCACCATCTAGGGAGCCATGACTCCCACCCGAACTCGACAGACCCTGGACGAGGGGGCGCACAAGCTCGACCCGGGGGTCGAGCGAAACGGCGAGCCCCTTCCGGTCGAGCCGGGGATCAAGCGCAACTTCAACGAGGCCGCCCACAAGCTCGGGTACTGGCCGATGCGCCCGGCGCCGATCCCGGAGGGAATCGAGCCCTCCGAGGCCATCCGGGCCGCCGGGGACGACCAGCGGGACGTCGTCGCGCACGCCGGCCGCGCCGTCCTGGGGCTGGGTGCCCTGGGGATCGTCTACGGAGACATCGGCACCAGCCCGCTCTATACCGAGCAGTTCATCTTCAACGCTCACCGGGCCGCCGTGCACACCACCGTGGCCGGCGTGTACGGCATCGCCTCGCTGATCTTCTGGGCGCTGACGATCGTCGTGTCGATCAAGTACGCCGGCTTCATCATGCGCGCGCACAACCGTGGCGACGGCGGGATCATGGCCCTGACCGCGCTGGTCCAGCGCCGGCGAGTGCCCCACGCGCTGGTGCTGGTGGTCCTGGGGATCTTCGGCGCCGGGCTGTTCTTCGGCGACGGGATGATCACTCCGGCGATCTCCGTCATCTCCGCGGTGGAGGGCCTCAACGTGGCGACTCCCAGCCTCACCCATCTCGTGGTGCCGATCGCGCTGGCGATTCTGATCGCGCTGTTCGCGGTGCAGCGCTTCGGCACCGGCGCGGTCGGCTGGCTGTTCGGTCCGGTGATCATGGTCTGGTTCCTCGCCATCGGGATCCTCGGCGCGCACCAGGTGCTGCTGCATCCCGGCGTCCTGCAGGCGCTGTCGCCGGTGTGGGCCGCGCGCTTCATGGTCGATCACGGCGCCGCGGCGTTCCTCACCCTGGGCGGGGTGGTCCTGTGCGTAACGGGCGCCGAAGCGCTCTACGCCGACCGGGGCCACTTCGGGTCCACTCCGATCCGCATGACCTGGTTCACGATCGTGTTCCCCGCCGTGCTGCTGAACTATCTCGGCCAGGCGGCGCTGATCCTGTCGCATCCGAGCACGATCTCCAATCCGTTCTATCTGCTCGTACCGTCCACGCTGCGGCTGCCGATGGTGGTGCTGGCCACGATGGCGACGGTCATCGCCTCTCAGGCCGCCCTGACCGGCTCATTCTCGGTGGCCAAGCAGGCGGTGCAGCTCGGCTTCCTCCCCCGGCTGAAGATCGTGCACACCTCGAAGCTGGAGGGCCAGATCTACGTGCCGCTGATCAACTGGGGACTGTGCCTCGGGGTCGCCACGCTGGTCCTGGTCTTCCAGCACTCGGCCAAGCTCGGCGACATCTATGGCGTGGCGGTGACCGGGACCTTCATCCTCAACACGATCCTGTTCATCGCGGTCTCGCGTTCGCTGTGGCGGACCCCGCGGTGGAGACTGGCCCTGCTCGGCGGCCTGTTCCTGACCGTGGAGGTAGCGTTCTTCAGCGCCAACCTGGCCAAGATCGAGCACGGCGCGTACCTCTCGCTGGTGGTCGGGCTGGTGATCGCCACCGTGATGGTCACCTGGCGGCGCGGCCGCGACATCGTGACCCGAAACCGCACCGAGCAGGAAGGGTCGCTCCAGGAGTTCCTCGGTGGCCTGGCCGAGGCCGAGCCGCCGCTCGTCCGGCTGCCCGGGGTGGCGATCTTCCTCAGCCCCGGCACCGAGACCACGCCGCTCGCCCTGCGAGCCCAGGTCGAGCACATGAACGCTTTTCAGGAGAAGGTGGTGATCGTCTCCACCGACCCCGTCAGCATCCCGCACGTGGAGGAGTCCGATCGCTTCTGCGTGCAGCGGCTGGGGCACGGTCTGTTCAAGGTCGCTCACGTCAGCATCCGGGTCGGCTACCACGATCGCGCCAACGTGCCCGAGGCCCTCGCCCTGGCCCGCAAGCGGGGCCTGCTGGAGCGCAACCTCGACCTCGAGCACGCCTCCTACTTCGTCTCGCGCATGACGATCGTCCCGACCGGCGCGCCTGGCATGGCCCTGTGGCGCAAGCGGCTGTTCGTCGCCATGGCGCGCAACGCGACCAGCCCGATCGACGCCTTCGGGCTGCCCAGCGCCCGCACGGTGATGACCGGCTCCAATGTCGCGATGTGAGGGCTTCCCGCCGGTGCGGGGCACCGGCCGCTCAATCGTGCAGCTTGAACGGCAGGATCGCGACGATCACATCGGTGCGCGCCTTGAGCACCGCCTCCAGTAGCCGCCCGCGCTGGTTGTGAAGGATCTCGTGGCGGCGTTTGCGGGGCACGATCTGCGCAATCAGCACCGTCACCCACGCGTCCTCCTCGTGGATCGACTCCACGTACTTGAGCACCGTCCGGATCAGTGACCGGTTGGGATCGATCAGCACCTCGATGGGCGACCCGCACTGCCACTCGCTCCAGGCCCGGATGATCTCCTGCCTCTCCTCCTCATCGCCCGCGACGGCGATCGCCACCACCGTGTCACCCAGCGAGAGCGCCGCGCTGACGGCTCGCTCGGTCAGCAGGTTGACGGTCGAGGTGGGCACCAGCACGATGCTCTGTCGCCGGCATGGCCTCGGCGGTGTGCGCCCGAGCCTGAGCTCGCGCCCGACCCCCTCGTAGTACGCCTCGGTGCGTGCGAACATGAAGATCAGCATCGGCACGGCGATCACGACCACCCAGGCGCCCGCGAGGAACTTGGTACCGAGTAGGACGACCACCACGATTGCCGTCATCACGGCGCCGGCGCCGTTGACCCCCACCCTCGCACGCCAATGGCTGGCGCGTTCCCGGAGCCAGTGCCGGACCAGGCCGACCTGGCTGAGAGTGAAGCCGATGAACACGCCGATGGCGTAGAGCGGGATCAGGTTGTTGACCCGCGCCCCCGAGGCCAGCAGCAGCAGCACCGCGGCGAGCGCCAGCGAGACGATCCCGATCCGGTAGATCGGCTTCTCCGCGCGCAGGTAGAAGGCGTGCGGGAGCCGGTGATCCTTGGCCAGCAGGCTCATCAGCACGGGCAGCCCCCCGAAGCTGGTGTTGGCGGCCAGCCCCAGCACCGCCGTGATCGCCAGGTTGGAGACGTAGAACATCCACCCGGTCCCCATCGCACCTGCGGTCAACTGCGACAGGACCGTGACCCCGCCGCGAGGCTCCACATGGTGGATGTGCACCACCACGGCCAGGCCCACCAGCATCACGCCGAGCAGCACCCCAAGCGCGATCTCGGTGCGCTGGGCGGTCCGGGCCCGTGGCTCCTGGAACGCCGGCACGCCGTTGGCGATCGCCTCGATTCCGGTCACGGCGGAACAGCCGGCGGCAAACGCCTTCAGGATCAGGATCACCCCCACGGCCTCCGTGACCGGGAACGTGACCCGCCTGCCGATCACCGCGTGGAAATGCGGGTTCACGATTCCGATCACGATCGTGGCCATCACGCTGGCCACGAAGATCGCGGCGGGGAGCATCAGCAACTTGGCCGACTCGCTGATCCCGAACATGTTGACGGCGGTCAGCAGCACCAGCCCGGCCAGCGACACGAGCAGCAGATGGTTGGCCAGGACCGGGAACACGCTGCCGAGGCTGGCTGCCCCGGCCGCCAGGCTGACCGCCACCGTGAGCACATAGTCGACCACCAGCGAGGCCGCCGCCAGGAGCGCCGGCCAACGCCCCAGGTTGGCCTTGGAGACCGCATAGGCGCCACCGCCGTCGGGGTGAGCGGTGATCACCTGGGAGTAGGAGATCACCAGCAGCACGAGCATGCCCGTGATCACCAGTGTCAGCGGCAGCGTGAACCGCAGGGCCCCCACCCCACCGAGAACCAGCACCACCATCATCGCCTCGGGCCCGTAGGCGACGCTCGACAGTGCGTCGAGGCTGAGCGCGGCCAGGCCACGCACGACGTTCAGCTCGTGGCCTTCGTCGGCGTGCTTGCCGGCTCGGGGGCGGTGGCCGTGGAGCGCCAACGGTCCCCGGCGGGCGGGACGGACGCGGGAGCGGCGAGGGCCGGGTCCGGCCACTCGCGTGCCTGCGGAGTCTGGAGTCGTGTCGCTCAAGCCGGTAAACCGGGCCGCTCGCGCGCAAACCATCTCATGCCCGCGCCGTTTGAGCGGGCATGAGGGGTGCTGACTACCCCGATTAGGCCCGCTCGATGCTCAGCGCAGCGTTTTTCACCGCCGCGGTCACGCGCGGCAGGTCGGCCGCGATCCGCGGCGCCGGGCCGGCCACCGAGATCCCCGCCTCGATGCGCCCGCGGCGATCGAGGATCGGGGCCGCGACGGCGGCCGCTCCCTCGTCGAGCTCGCCCGAGGTATAGGCGAAGCCATCGCGGCGGATCCGGTCCAGCTCGGCCGCGAGCCCCGGTGCCTTGATCGCTGCCAGCAGCCGCTCGCGCTCGGCCGGCTCCAGGTAGGCGGCGAGTACTTTGCCCGAAGCGCCGCGGTGCATCGGCGCCCGCCGCAGGCGCGCGTAGGACAGCCGCACCGAGTGCTGCTGGGTCTCCACCACGTGCAGGACGATGCCCTCCAGGGCACACGGCGAGGTCAGGATCACCGTCTCCCCGATCTCCTCGCACAGCCGCCGCATCACCGGCTCGGCGGGCTCCACCAGCCGCTCGTGCAGACCCGCCTCGGCGACGCGCCCGAGCGCCACCAGGCGGGCGCCCAGGACCACCGTCCGGTCGGCGCCGCGTTGGACCAGCCCGTGCTGCTCGAGCTCGGCGAGCAGTCGATAGGCCGTGCTGGTCGGCATCCCGGCCCCGTCGGCCAGCTCGGCGACGGTCAGCTCGGTGGGCTGATCGCCGAGGCGGCCGAGCAGTTCCACAGCTCGCTGCAGCGCTCCCTCGGGCATCTCAGATCCCCGGCGGCTCGTGCTCGGACAGCGCCGGACGTGCGCCGGCCACGTAGGCCACGCGGTGGGCCAGCAGCCCGTCGCCCACCAGCTCGGCCAGCCCCTCCAGGTCGGCGTTCCACTCGGTCTCGTCGGTCAGGGTGCCCGCGTACTCGCGCACCACCGCGTAGGCCCGTCCGGTTCCAGCCCCCAGCCGCTCCGGGCCCCCGCGCAGGTCGGCCGCCTGCGCGGCGATGATGAGCTCCAGCGCGACCAGCCGGTGGGCCAGGCTGACCAGGCTGGAGGTCGTGCTGACCGCCAGCGGCGCCATCGAGGCGTGGTCCTCGACGCCTTCGGCCAGCTGCCCGCGGTAGTCCAGCGAAACCGGGTTGGCCAGAAACCGCGCCTCCGAGGCCAGCGCCGCGAACGAGCGCCCCAGCGGCCGCAGGCCACCGGTCGGCCCGTCGTGGGGCGCCAGCCCCGTGGGCAATCCGCTGAAGTGGCGCCACAGGAGCTTCTGCACGCGCTCGTTGGCGACCTGCGCGGCGTGCGCGATCCCGAGCCGCATGTAGTCAAACGCCATCGCCAGTGACGTCACGTCGAAGTTCCCGACCGACACGATCGCGCCCTCCTCCACCAGCACCAGAGGATTGTCGCCGGCCGAGTTGAGCTCGATCTCCATCATCCCGCGGGCCACCGAGAGCGCGTCGTAGACGGCGCCGTGGGTCTGCGGGACGCACCGGATCGAAAGCGGATCCTGGAGGTTGCGCGCCGCCCCCGGGCGCCACAGCTCGCTGCCCTCGAGTAGCTCCCGCAGACGTGCGCTGGCTCTGGCCTGCCCGGTGTGGGGCCGCATCCGCGCCGCGGCGGGGTGGATGATCGAGAGGTTGGCGGCGAACGCCTCGAAGCTGAGCGCGGCCGCTATCTGCATGCTCTCGATCAGGTCGGCGGCGTCGACGAGTACCAGCGAGCCACGTCCCATCGTCACGCCGTTGGCGCTGATCAGTCCGAGCGCCTCCTTGGGCTCGAGCCGGATCGGCTCCAGACCGGCGCGTCGCATCGCCACCGCCCCCGGCATCGTCTCGCCCTGGTATTCGGCGAAGCCGCGGCCGATCAGCACCTTGCCGATATCCGCCATCTCCGACAGATCCCCCTGGCCCACCGATCCGATCATGCGGACGATGGGATGGATCCCGGCGTTGAGCACCGCCACCAGCCGCTCGATCAGCTCGCGGGTCACCCCCACCCCGGCCTTCAACATGCCGTTGACGCGCGACAGCATCATCGCGCGGACGACGTCGGACTCGAGCGGACGGCCGTAGGAGGAGACCTGATCCGCCACCGTCGCGAACGAGAAGGCGCCGATCTCCTCCAGCGGGATCCGGTGGCGCGAGAGCGAGCCCAGGCCGGTGTTGAGGCCGTACACGGATTCGCCGCTGGCCAGCACGCGGTCGACCACGTCCCGGGCAGCCCGGACCCGGAGCAGCGCTTCGGGGTCGAGGTCGACCCGGGCGCCGCCGCGGGCAACGGCGAGCATGTCGTCGACCGTGAGATCGTCTCCGCTGAGCATAATTCTCTCGTTAGCTGAGACGATGGTCATCGAAATAGGTACGATAACCTATCCGCATCTCACTGGCCGGGAATATTTCGGGGCGACTTCTGGTGCCGGGCGCCACTCCTCGGCGAGCCGGTCTGAGCATCCGTGACGGACGCATCGAGGAAGTCGGTGGACCGCTCCGGGGCGGCCTTGACTTCGGTGACGCGCTCCTGCTCCCGGGGGCCGTGGACGTGCACGTGCACACCCGCAGCTACGCCGGGGAGGGAATTGAACTCTGCAGCCGCGCCGCGGCCGCCGGCGGGGTCACCACGATCGTGGACATGCCCTATGACGCCGCCGGACCGGTCGACTCCCTGGCCGGCCTGCAGGCCAAGATCTCCGACGTGGAGCGCGAGGCGCACGTGGACGTGGCGCTGTGGGCGACGGTTCCGCCCCGCGGCCCCGTCGACCAGGTCCAGGCGCTCGTCGACGCCGGAGCGGCCGCGTTCAAGCTGTCGACCTTCGAGACCCACCCGACCCGGTTCCCCCGCATCCCCGACGGTCAGATGCTGACGGCGTTTGCCGCGATCGCGGCGGCCGGAGGACTGGCGGGGGTGCACGCCGAGAACGACGAGATCGTCCGGGCGGGGATCGAGTTCGAGCGCGCGGCCGGCCACGCCGGCGACCCGCTCGCCCACGCCCGCTCGCGACCGCCGGTGGCCGAGCACGAGGCGATCGCGCGGTGCCTGGAGCTGGCGCGCACCACCGGAGTGCGGCTGCACGTCTGCCACGTCTCCACGCCGCGCGGAGTGGCGCTGATCGCGGGTGCGCGCGCCGACGGGCTCGACGTCAGCGCCGAGACCTGCCCGCACTATCTGCTGCTGGACGAATCCGCGCTCCGACATCGTGGCGGGGAGGCCAAGATCAACCCGCCGCTGCGCCGCCGGTCGCTACCGCCCGACGGACTTGACCTGATCTCCTCTGACCATGTGGGATGGCCACTCGAGCGCAAGCTCGGACCCGACATCTTCGCGCTGGCCTCCGGCGCGCCCGGCGTCGAGCTGATCGTTCCCCTCGTGCACGACGCGCTCGGCCCCGCGGCGCTCACCCGTCTGGTCAGCGAAGCCCCCGCCCGCCGCTTCGGGCTGTGGCCGCGCAAGGGGAACCTGAGCCCGGGCGCCGACGCCGACGTGCTCGTCCTCGACCCCGAGCTGGAGTGGGAGGTCGACCCGGCGACCCTGGTCACGCCGGCGGGCTGGAGCCCCTACGCGGGACGCCGGCTGCGCGGACGGGTGATCGCCGCGTTCTCCCGGGGCGTGCAGGTGTGGGACGGCGAGCACGCCGGCGCCGTGAGCGGGGCCGGCCACGGCCGCTTCGTCGCCGCCGGCACTGCCCGCCGGCCGGTCGGGGTCGATGCCTGAACCCCCGCCCGCCCCGGCCCCAGGTGGGGCCTCGCCCGGGGAATTTCCTCCCGGAAAACCCCGCCGCTGTCGCAGCTGGCGAACCGAGGCGATCCTGCGCCTGCTGGAGAACAACCTCGCGATCGCCGAGGACCCCGAGCGGCTGGTGGTATACGCGGCCCACGCCAAGGTCGCGCGCGACCACGAGAGCCTCGCCGCGATCGTCGCGGCGCTGTGCCGGCTCGACGATGACCAGACTCTGATCGTCCAGTCGGGCAAGCCGATCGCCGTCCTGCCCACCGGTCCCCGCGCCCCGGCGGTGCTGCTGGCCAACTGCAACCTGGTGGGGCGCTGGGCCACAGCGGACAACTTCTACGAGCTCGAGCGGCGCAACCTGATCGCCTGGGGCGGCCTCACCGCCGGGTGCTGGCAGTACATCGGTGCCCAGGGCGTGCTGCAGGGCACCTACGAGACCTTCGCGCAGGTGGCCCGGGAGCACTTCGGCGGCTCGCTGCGCGGGCGGTTGGTGGTCAGTGCCGGCCTGGGCGGGATGGGCTCCGCCCAGCCGCTGGCGATCACCCGGATGCTGGGAGGGATCTCGCTGATCGCCGAGGTCGACGGCGACAAGGCCCGGCGCCGGGCCCAGGACGGGCTGATCGATGTGGTCACCGCGGACCTCGACGAAGCCCTCGACGCGGCGTTGCAAGCCCGGGGCGCAGGGCGGGCGCTGGCGGTCGCGTTGATCGGCGGCGCCGCCGAGCTCTTGGAGGGGCTGCTGGCCCGTGAGGTTGTCCCCGACGTCGTCACCGACCTGACCGCGGCCCACGATCTGCGCAGCGGCTATCTGCCGTCCGGCGTCACGCCGGAGCAGGCGGCGGCGCTGCGTCGAGGCGATCCCGGCAAGCTCGAGGCGCTCGCCTCGGCGACGCTCGTGCGTCACGTCCGCGCGATGCTGGAGCTGCGCGCCCGCGGTGCGGTGACGTTCGACTATGGCAACAACATCCGTCCCCACGCGGCCGCCGGTGGCCTGCCCGAGGCGATGGACATCGACATCTTCACGGCCCGCTATCTGCGCCCGCTGTTCTGCCGGGGGATCGGTCCGTTTCGCTGGATCTGCCTATCCGGCGACGACGAGGACCTGGAGGTCATCGATGAGCTCTGCCTGGAGCTGTTCGCCGGCGTGGACCGGATCACGGACTGGATCGAGCTCGCCCGCGCCCACGTCGTCCGCCAGGGCCTTCCGGCTCGGATCGCCTGGCTCGGGCACGGCGAGCGGGCCCGGCTGGGGCTGGCGGTCAACGCGGCAGTCGCCGCCGGGCGCCTGCACGCACCGGTCGCCTTCACGCGCGATCACATGGACAGCGGCGCGATGACCCACCCCAACATCATCACCGAGGGCATGGCCGACGGATCGGATGCGATCAGCGACTGGCCGCTGCTCAACGCGTTGCTCGGCGCCGCCTCGGGAGCGGATCTGGTCGCCCTGCACGCGGGTGGAGGGGGCTATGCCGGCTATTCCCAGAGCGCCGGGATGACCGTCGTGGCCACCGGCAGCGCCGACGCCGCGGCCCGGCTGCAGGCGTCGCTGCACGTGGACACCGCGCTCGGGGTGCTGCGCCACGCCGATGCGGGCTACCCGGAGGCGATCGATGCGGCACGCGCAGCACGGGCTCGGGCTGGGGTCGCCGGCGTGAGCGGTTGGTCGACATGAGAGGTTGGTGGCAATGAGGGAGCTCGATCTGCAGGCGGTGCACGCGGCGGTGGCCGGTGGCTCGGTGCTCGCCGCGGGCGGCGGCGGCTGGGTCGACCACGGGATGCTGGTGGGGACCACGGCGGTGCAGTACGGGACGCCGCGGCTGGCCACCCTGGCGGAGATCGACCCGGAGGCGATGCTGGCCACCGTCAGCGCGATCGGGGCCCCCGCGGCGGTGGGATGGGAGATGCGCCCGGGCGATTACGTCCGGGCGCTGCAGCTTCTGATGGAGGCCGTACCGGAGCCCATCGTGGGCACCGTCACGGCCCAGAACGGCTCCTCCACGACCTGTAACGGGTGGGTCGCGTCGGCGGTTCTGGGGACCCTGGTGATCGATGCCGCCGGCGATGGCCGCGCCCATCCGACCGGCAAGATGGGGTCGTTCGGCCTCGCTGCCGACGACGACTACCAGACCATCCAGGCCGTGGCCGGGGGCAACCGGAGCGAGAACCGCTATCTGGAGGTGGTGGCGCGCGGCACCGTGCGCCACACCGCGGCCGTGCTGCGAACCGCCGCGGACCAGTCGGGCGGTTTCATCTCCGCCGCGCGCAACCCCCTGCCGGCCTCGTTCGTGGCCGAGCACGCCGCCGTCGGCGCGATCAGCTTCGCGATCGAGCTGGGCGAGGCGATCCTGGCGGCGCAGTCGGCCGGCCCGCGACGCATGATCGACGTCACCGCGGCGCACCTGGGCGGACGGATCATGGCCGAAGGGCAGGTCCGCCGCCGCCGGCTGCGCACCGAGAACGCCTTCGACATCGGCACGATCGAGGTCGATGACCTGGAGCTCGGCTTCGTCAACGAGTACCTCACCGCGGAGTCCGGAGGCGAGCGGCTGGCCACGTTCCCCGACGTGCTGGCCACACTTTCGCCCCACACGGGCCGAATCATCTCGATCGCCGACATCCGCGAGGGCGACGACGTCGCCGTCCTGCACGTCCCCAAGGCCCTGGTGCCGCTGGGCGACGGTGTCAAGGAGCCGAGCGTGTACCCGGAGGTTGAGGCCATGCTCGGCAAGCCGCTGGCCGAGTTCGCCCTTGCCTGACCCGGCGCGCATCGCGCAGCGCCTCCAGGAGCTGTGGCAGATCGCGCACGGACCAGAAGGCGGCGCCGATCGCCCCGCCTTCTCCCCGGCCGAGGCCGAGGCGATGCTGCTGGTGGCCGGGTGGGCGGCCGAGGCCGGGCTCCGGCCCGGGATCGATCGCCACGGAAACCTGTGGGCGCTCCCCAGCGGCTGGTCGGGCCCACTGGTCACGTCGGGCTCGCACGTGGACACGGTCCCCGACGGGGGCCGCTACGACGGCGCGCTGGGGACCGTGCTGGGGCTCGAGCTGGCCGACGATCTGCGCGCCGGCGCTGCGGGTGGCGCCCGGCCGGGGCTGCTGGTGTGCACCGCCGAGGAGGCGCCCCGGTTCGGAGCGGGGACGATCGGCTCGCGGCTGCTGGTCGGCTCGCTGGCGCAAACCGCTCTGCACGAGCTCCACGACGCGCGGGGGGTCAGCGCGGCCGAGGCCCAGGCGCAGTACCTGGAGGCACTCTCGACCCTTGAGCGGGTGGAGCCCCCGGTGGCGCGCCTGCACCGCCACGTCGAGGTTCACGTCGCCCAGCGACGGTCGCTGCGCACGCTCGGGGTGGTGACCCGGGTGGCCTCGCCGCGCCGCTTCGAGGTCGAGATCGAGGGCGCCGCCGGCCATTGCGGCGAGATCACCATGGAGGACCGCCACGACGCGCTGACCGCCGCCGCCGAGCTGGTCCTGGCGGTCGAGGCGGCAGCCCGGGCCGAGCCGCCGGAGACGGTGGCGACGGTGGGCACGTTGACGGTCTCCCCCGGCGCGGTCAGCGTGATCCCGGGCCGGGTGGCGCTGGCCATCGACGTTCGCGCTGTCGATTCCGGCTCGCTGGCCCGGCTCGACGCCGCGATCCGGGCCACAGCCCGGGACATCGCCGATCGCCGCGGCGTGCGCGCCGACCTGCGGCTGACCCGCGGGGGCGAGCCGGTGGCCCTCGACGCGAGTCTCGCCGCCGCTGCCCTGCGCACCGCCGCCGCCCTCGGGATCGCGGCGCAGGAGACCTGGTCCGGGGCGGGCCACGACGCCCAGCACCTGGCCGCGCTGACCGCAACCCTGCTGCTGTTCGTGCCGCTGGAGGGCGGCGAGAGCCACACCCCGAGCGAAGGCGCCGACCACGCCGGTATCCTGGCGGCTGCCCGACTAGCCCGGGAGACGCTTGGGCCGGACGGCTCTTGACAGCACAATGCTGGTGTGAAAGAACGGTGATCAGTGGACGGCGCCGATGAACCCTTGAGACCGACGTCGCCGCAGGCTGTCCGCAGCTTGCCGCCAACCGCCGTCGGCCGGAAGCGACCTGGGTGATCGGCTGCCCGCTGCTGTTTTTCAACGAACCTCGGACGCGCACCGTCGAGGCCACGATCGTCACGGACGCTCCCGCGTTCGCCGGCGACAGAAAGGGGACTGACCATGGCCGGAAACGCACGTAGGCTCGACAGCGTCCGCAACAGCCGCAGCGAGCTGGAGAACCACTACATCGACGAGCTGGTGGCAGGGCGGCTCGACCGCCGGCAGTTCCTCCGCAAGGGCGCCGTGATCGGGATGTCGACGTCGCTGATGGGGACGATCCTTGCCGCGTGCGGCAACGCGAACTCGCCCGCCTCGTCGTCGTCATCTTCGTCGTCGGGCGCCGCCAGCGGCACGCCGACCAAGGGCGGGACCCTGCGCCTGGCCACCCAGGCCCCGGCGGCGGCCGTGAACCCGCTCACCGTCTCGGACGCCGGCGGTCTGTGCATGCTCGCCCAGACCGGCGAGTTCCTGACCTTCGACAACAACATGGTCCTGGCGCTGCAGCCGATGCTGGCGACCAGCTGGACGCCCAGCAAGGGCGGCACGGTGTGGACGTTCAAGCTCCGTTCCGGCGTCAAGTTCCACAACGGCGCGGCGATGACCGCCGACGACGTCGTCTACACCTTCCAGCAGCTCGCAGATCCCAAGAACGCCTCCAACGCGCTGTCCACGTTCGCCGGTGTGCTCAAGCCGGCCGGGGTGGTCAAGGTCGACGCGGGGACCGTCGCGTTTCACCTCGACGCGCCCAACGGGAACTTCCCCTACCTGGTCTCGTCCGACAACTACAACGCGATCATCGTCCCCAAGGGGACCGATTTCGCCAAGTGGCAGAGCACCTTCGTCGGGACCGGACCGTTCAAGCTCAAGACCTACACCCAGAACCAGGGCGCCAGCTTCGTCGCCAACCCCAGCTACTGGGGCGGTCCGCCCCATCTGGACTCAACCGCGTTCACGTTCTACAGCTCCCAGCAGCCTCAGATCCTGGCGCTCCAGGGCGGCCAGATCGACGTGATCGTGCAGTTCGTCCCCCAGGGTGCCCAGTCGCTGCTCAACAACACGCAGTACAACATCATCAAGCTCAAGTCAGCCAACCACCGCGAGCTGTCGATGCGCAATGACCAGGCGCCGTTCACCGATGCCCGCGTGCGCCAGGCCATCGCGCTGTGCCTCAACCGCCCGGGGATGGTGCAGGCGCTGCTCAACGGCGACGGCGTGCTCGGCAACGACAGCCCGTTCTCGCCGAAGTTCCCTTCGGCGGACCTGAGCGTGCCCCAGCGCGCCCAGGACCTGGCCAAGGCCAAGCAGCTGCTTTCGGCCGCCGGTCACCCGAGCGGCTTCTCGACCATGCTCACGACCGAGGAGTACGAGGAGATCCCGGCGCTGGCCCAGGTGATCGCCGAGGCCGCCACCAAGATCGGCGTCAACATCAAGCTCAAGGTCGAGACCCAGACCAATTACTACGGCAAGTCGACGTACGGCAACTCCGACTGGCTCGACGCCGCCATGAGCCTGGTCGACTACGGTGACCGCGGCGTGCCGAACGTGTTCCTGGAGGCGCCGCTGACCTCAGGCGGTCCGTGGAACGCCGCACACTTCAAGAACCCCACCTACGACAAGCTCGTCAAGCAGTACGTCGCCGCCGTCGACCTGCAGACCCAGAAGACGCTCGCCGGCAAGATCGAGACGCTGCTGCTGGCCGAGACTCCGATCGTGATCCCGTACTTCATCGACGGACTCACGGCGACCGCATCAACGGTGCACGGGGTCAATCCCACTTCGATCTCGGCCGTCTACCTCAAGGACGCCTATAAGTCGGCATAATCCCGAGGGGGTCCCCGGGGAGCGGCGAGAGGGAGAATCACGAAAATGCTGGCCTTCATCCTGAAGCGAGTCGGCCTCGGTCTGATCACGCTGCTGATCCTGAGCCTGATCGTGTTCTTCTCTGCGCAGGTGCTCCCCGGCGACCCGGCCCGGGCGATCCTCGGTCCCCTGGCCGCGCCGTCGGCGGTCAAGGCGCTGTCTCACCAGCTCGGCACCGACAAGTCGGTGTTCTCTCAGTACCTGACCTGGATCGGGCACTTCGTGACCGGGAACCCCGGCAGCTCCTATCAGTACCAGGCCGCGATCGGGCCGCTGTTGACCAAGGCGCTGGGCAACTCGCTGAAGCTGGCGGCGGTCGCGTTCGTGATGGTCGTCCCGCTCGGCATCCTGGGCGGCGTGATCGCGGCGCTCAACGTCGGCAAGCCCATTGACCGGGCGATCAGCATCGTCGGCCTGTCGGCGACCGTGATCCCCGAGGTCGTGTCGGGCATCATCCTGATCCTGATCTTCGGGATCGCGCTGAACGTGCTCCCGATCTCGGCCACCTCTCCGCCCGGGGCGGGGATCGGCACCCAGATCTACCACCTGCTGATGCCGGCGATCCCGCTCACGCTGATCCTGTTCGGCTACATCCAGCAGATGGCGCGCGCCGGCACGGTCGAGGCCCTGGCCTCCGACTATGCCCGTACCGCGACGCTCAAGGGTCTCCCCCGCGGCGTGATGATCCGCCGCCACATCCTGCGCAACTCGCTGCTGCCGACGATCACCGTGATCGCCACGCAGACGGGCTACCTGATCGGCGGCCTGGTGCTGGTGGAGACGCTGTTTCACTACCAGGGGATCGGCTCGCTGATCTACAACGCGGCCAACAGCAAGGACTTCCCGATGCTCGAGGCCGGCGTGCTGGTGATCGGCATCGTCTACATGCTCGCCACGCTGATCGCCGACATCCTGTATTCGCTGCTGAACCCGCGGATCCGTTACCGGGGCGTCGAATGAGCATCGCTGAGATACCGGTCGAATCGGCCGGCGCGGTAACGGCCGGACGGTCCACCGAGGGGCGGGACGAGTTCCTGCGCAACCTCACCCATTCCAAGACGTTCGCGTTCGGCGCGGCGATCCTGGTGTTCTGGATCCTGTCGGCGATCTTCGGCAACCTGCTGGTTCCGCATGATCCGCTGGCCCAGGACCTGAGCGCCATCAACCAGTCGCCCTCGGGCACGCACTGGTTCGGCACTGATCAGCTCGGCCGCGACATGTTCTCTCGCGTCATCACCGGCTCGCGGGACATCCTCGTCATCGCACCGCTGGCGACGCTGATCGGGACCGTGCTCGGAACCGCCCTGGGGTTGGTGATGGGCTTCTTCCGCGGCGCCGTCGACGAGATCGTCGGACGCTTCGTGGAGGCCTTCCTGGCGCTGCCGCTGGTGGTCACCGGCATCCTCGGTGTCGTCGCGCTGGGGCCATCGAACACCACCCTGATCTTCGTCATCGGGATCGTGTTCGCACCGCTGATCGCGCGCACCGTGCGCGCGGCGGTGCTGCTGGAGCGCGAGCTCGACTACGTGTCGGCGGCCCGCCTGCGCGGCGAGTCGTCGCGCTACATCATGTTCGTCGAGATCCTGCCCAACGTGCTGGCGCCGATCATGGTCGAATTCACGGTGCGGCTCGGATACGCGGTATTCACGATCGTCACGCTGTCGTTCCTGGGCTTCGGGATCCCGCCGCCCTCGGCCAACTGGGGCCTGGAGCTGTCCACCAACTACGGGCAGGTCACCGCGGGATACTGGTGGGAGGTCCTGTTCGACGCCCTCGCCATCGCCTCGCTGGTGATCGGCGTCAACCTGATCGCCAACTCGATCGAATCTGCCCTGGACGCATGAGCACCTCCGCTGCCCCCAATCTCCTCAGCTCGAGTGTGCGGACATGAGCGCCCTCCCTGAGACCACGGCGCCGCTCCCGGGCCCCGAGTCCGGCGACGCGCTGACGCTCAAAGACGTCGAGATCAGCTATCGGGTCCGCCGCCGCGATCAGCGCGTGGTCCGCGGCGTCAGCTTCCACGTGGCCCGCGGGGAGTCCTTCGGGCTGGTCGGCGAGTCCGGCTGCGGAAAGTCCACCATCGCCCTGGCCATCGTCCGCTATCTCGCCCGCAACGGCCGGGTCAGCGGCGGCTCGATCGAGATCGGCGGCCGCGACGTCCTGGCGCTCAACAAGTCCGAGCTGCGCAAGCTCCGCGCCAGCTCCGTCTCGATGGTCTACCAGGAGCCCGGGCGTGCGCTGAACCCGTCGATCCTGGTCGGGCGTCAGGTCGCCGAGGTCTACGAGATCGCGGGGGTCGACCGCAAGCAGGCGCTGCACCGGGCCGAGGAGATCCTCGGCAAGGTTCGCATCTCCGACCCGGCCGGCGTGATGGGACGCTACCCCCATCAGCTCTCGGGCGGGATGCTCCAGCGCGTCGTGATCGCCATGGCACTCGCCTCCGAGCCGGCGCTGCTGATCCTCGACGAGCCGACCACGGCGCTCGACGCCACCGTCGAAGCCGAGGTGCTCGACCTCATCAGGGGCCTGCGCAGCGAGTTCGACACCTCGCTGCTGTTCATCAGCCACAACCTCGCGGTGATCGCGCAGATGTGCGATCGGGTCGGCGTCCTCTACGCCGGCGAGCTGGTGGAGGAAGGACCGGCGCAGGCGGTGTTCAGCTCCGCCCGCCACCCCTACACGGTCGGCCTGCTGCGCTCGATCCCCAGTCGCCAGACCGCGGAGCGCGACCACACGCGCTCGCGGCTGTCCACGATCCCCGGCTCGCTGCCGGCCCCGGGATCGGTCATCGCCGGCTGCATCTTCGCCGACCGTTGCGGCCTGGCCGACGACCGCTGCCGGACCGAGGCGCCGCCCATGTACGAGATCGGCGGCGGCCGTGGCTCGCGGTGTCACTACCACGAGCGCGCCCAGAGCGTGCCCCGCGAGACCGATGACGTGCCGGTCGAAGCCGGTGACGCGGGCGGCGGTGCTGAGGCCGGCAGTCTTGCGGCGCCGCCCCCGGAGGCGCCCGCCCATCCGCCGGGGTCTGAGCCGCTGATCCGGGTCCGAGCCGCCAGCAAGACCTTTCACATGTCCGGGCAGACCGTGCGTGGCCTGTTGGGGGTCGATCTGGACATCCGGCCCGGCGAGACCGTCGGGCTGGTGGGCGAGTCGGGCAGCGGCAAGACCACGCTGGCCCGCGTGCTGATGGGAATCATCCCGCCCGATGAGGGTGCGGAGCTCGAGCTCGACGGCCATCCCCTGGCCCCGCTGGCCGGAAAGCGCAATTCGGCTGACCAGAAGGCCCTGCAGATCGTGTTCCAGAACCCCGACTCGGCGCTGAACCGAAGGCACTCGGTCCGGCAACTGATCTCCCGCTCGCTGTCGAAGCTGGGCGGCTACGGGGGCGACCAGCTCAAGGCCCGGCTCCTCTCCCTGGTGAAGTCCGTGCGGCTGTCTGAACGCTACCTGCCGATGCGCCCCTCACAGCTCTCGGGTGGTCTCAAACAGCGCGTGGCGATCGCCCGGGCGTTTGCCGGCGACCCGCGCATCGTGGTGTGCGACGAGCCGACCTCGGCGCTCGACGTCTCGGTCCAGGCCGCCATCCTCAACCTCCTCACCGACCTCCAGCAGCGCAAGGAGGTCGCCTACCTGTTCATCAGCCATGACCTCGGGGTGGTCCGGTACCTGGCCGACCGGATCGTGGTCCTCTACCTGGGGCGGGTGATGGAGATCGGTCCGGCCGACAAGGTGTTCACCGGCCCGCACCACCCCTACACCGAGGCCCTGCTCTCGGCCGTACCGAGCCTCGATGACGGCGGTCGTCTCCGGATCCGGCTCGAGGGCGAGATCCCCAGCGCCGCCGATCCGCCCTCCGGCTGTCCCTTCCAGACCCGCTGCCCGCGCAAGATCGGCGAGATCTGCGAGACCACCGAGCCGGAGCTGCGGGAGGAAGAGGCGGGACACGGGATCCGCTGCCACATCCCGCTGGACGAGCTACGGCGGCTGCAGACGGGCCAGAACGGGTCGCTGCCGTCGGCGGCCACGACCGCGTCTGAGCAGCGTTAGCGGTTCAGCCGGCCGCCAGCCGGTGGGCGGGGCGTCGGCGCGGGCTGGAGCGGGCCATCAGGCCGGCGGCGATCAGGCATGACGGCACGATCACGGCCAGATACGCGGCGTCCGCGCCGTGACTCTGCTCCAGCAGTCCGGCCAGCAGCGGGGTCAGCACCATCGCTCCCGCCCACGCGCCGTTGAGCATCCCGAACACGAACCCGTCTCCCCCACCCCCGCGATCGCCGGGCTGCGCGGCGAGTGAATAAGCGATCGTGCTGATCGCGGCCCGCGGCAGGGCGGTCAGCAGCAGCGCGAGCACCAGCGTGGCCGGACCGTCCCCGGCGAGCGCCGGAGTCAGCGCCAGCGACAGCAGCAGCGTCGCGATCGCGTTGACTCGCGGCGTCGACGCGCGACCGCCGAGCCTGACCGTCACCAGGCTGATGAGGATGTAGGCGACGGCGGCCGCCGAGAACGCCAGCCCGATCTTGCCCGACGACAGCCCGTCGCCGTGCAGGCCGCTGGTGATCAGCAGCTGGGCCGTGCCGGACACCGCGCCGGAGACGATCAGGCCACCCGCCGCCGCGCCGACGCCGGGGCGGCGAGCCAGGCGGGCCAGCCGGGCCAGGGAGCCCGCGGAGCCGTGGCTGGCGCCAGGGTGGGCGCGGCCCGGCTGTGGGTGAATTGCGGCCGGGTCAGGGCGGTCCGTCTCCGCATGGGTGTCGCCTTCCGGGTGGACTCCGGCCGCGGGCCGGCTTGCCGCCGAGGACCCGATCCAGAGCGGCGTGACGACCAGCGCCGCGACGCCGGCGATGAGCAGGAACGGCGCGCCGACCCCGGCGGGCTGGGCCAGCAGACCGCCGACGGCCGGGCCCACCATCACTCCGACCGAGGAGCACGTCACCGACGGCCCCAGCCGGGCGCCGGTTCTGCTCTGATCGATCTCCGACAGCCATGCCATGCCGGTGGTCCAGACGGTGCCGAACGCGACCCCGAACGCGATCCGGCCCAGCAGCAGCGCGAGCAGCGACGGCGCCGCCTGAGCCAGGCACGCCAGGCACAGCAGCGCGCCCGACGCGAGCGTCACGCGACGGGCGCCGAAGCGGTCCGCGGCGAGCCCGGCGGGCATCGAAACCGCCAGCGTCGCCAGCCCGGGGAGAGCCAGGAGCAGGCCGGTCTCCGACGGAGAGAGGCCGTACAGGGCCGCCAAGCGCGGCAGCAGCGGCACGATCGCGGCCTGCGCCACCCCGGCCGCGAAGAACAGCGCATAGACGAACCACAGCAGGCGGTTGCACCGCAACTGCGGCCGCGCAATGGCCGAGCGCCAGCGAGTCGTTGAACCGTTGAAAAACATCCTGGTGACAAAGTACGATGCTCGGAGCGTGTTGCAAAATGACTCTTCTGCGTGCGTATGACCGGTCTAGTCGATCACTCTTCGATCGACCTGCGGGCCCTGCGGGCCCTGGTGGCAATTGCCGACCACGGCTCCTTCCGCGCGGCGGCCAAGTCGCTGGGCTACACACAGTCCGCGGTGTCGCATCAGATCGCTGCCCTGGAGCGGTCGCTGAATGCGCCCCTGCTCACCCGTCCGGGCGGCCGGGGAGCGACGGCGCTCACCGATGCCGGCGACGTGGCCTACCGCCGGGCGCGGCGGGTGCTGGGCGAGGTGGAGACGCTCGGGGCGGACATCGCCGCCATCCAGAGCGGCGAACGCCAGACCCTGCGGATCGGCGTGTTTCAGACCGCCACCACCGAGCTTCTGCCCGGCGCCCTGCGGACGTTGCGCGAGCGCCGGCCCGACGTGGAGGTCGTGCTGGCGGAGATCCACGACTCAGCCCGCACGTTTGACCGTCTCGCCGGTGGCCAGCTCGATCTGGCGTTCATGGTCAACCCCGAGCCCGATGACCGGATCGACTCGATCCCGCTGCTCGATGACCCGTGGGTGATCCTGACCCGTCGTGACAGCGACCTCGCCGCCGCCGAGGTGCCCACCTTCGACCTGCTCGACGGAGTTGACCTGGTCGCCTGGACCCGGCGCTGGCGCACCCAGCTCGAGCTCGAGGACGCCTGGCGGCGGCGCGCCATCAGCCCGCGCGTGGTGTACCGCACCGACGACAACCTGGCCCTGCAGCGTCTGGTCGCCGCCGGCTACGGTCACGCCTGTCTCGATCGACTCGGAGCCAGCGGAGCCGTGGAGCCGTCGCTCACCTGGCTCGAGCCCAAGGAGATCCTGATCCCCCGCACCATCGCCCTGTGCCATCCGCGTCACCGGGATCCCAGTGTCTCAGCGCTGACGCTGATGGAGTCGGTCCGAAACCAGTTCGGAGCCTGAGCCTCGGGGTGGGGACCCGCTTCGGGGAGGAATAAGAGTTCGTGATCCTGCTCGGGGATGGGGACCAGCCCTTGACAGGCGCCTGCAGGTGTGGCACAACCGCGTCCCAGTGATGGGTCCGGGTATCGGGATGCCAACACCGTGAGTGCCGGGCGGCCGCGTGCGCGGGTTGGGGGCCGGCCGTGAGCGCCGGGCGGCCGACCCAACCCCAAGTGGCGCGCCCCGGGCACCCGGCGACGCCCGGCCTGGGCTTTGACGGCCTGATCGGCGAGGGCTGGAGCGGAGTCGACCCCGACGGTGCCCACGTCAACGTGGTGCTCGCCGAGCGCGGCACGCCGACCGCCGCCTCCCTGCTGGGCACCTTCACCTCCCCCATCCCCGGCCATGCGCCGATCCTCGTCGTGGTCGGCGAGGACAAGCAGCAATACGAGCCGATCTGGCCGCCGACGATCATGATCAACAAGGCCACGGCCACCGAGCCTCGGCACGAGACGATCACCTGGGGCGCCGGCCAGCTCGGGATCGCCCAGGGGGTGCTCGACGCGGTCGCCGAGGAGCTGTTGGTCGCCACCGGCGACCTGCTGGTGTTCGTGGCGATCTACGTCGACCCCGGCGCCAACGACGAGACCGCCGTCCGGGTGGCCAGCCGCGCCGCGACCCTGAAGGGCATCCGCACCGCCGTCGAGGGGCGCGACCCGGCCGCGGCCCAGGCGCTGGTGGACCGCCGGGACCGCCTGCGCAGCCCGTTCTACGGCGGCGACTGAGCGCGCCGTTCGCCGTGAAGATCACCGCCATCGGGATCGAGCGCCTGCGGCTGGCGCTGCAGCCACCGTTCTACGCCGCCTGGGACCCGCATGGCGCTGACCGCCCATACCCGCCCGGGCGCGATGTCGCCGGGCATGCGCCACCACTGGTGACCAGGGTGGGGTTCATCGGCCTGGGCCACATGGGCGGCCACATGTGCCGTCATGTGATCACCGGCGGCTACGAGGTTTCCGCTTTCGATCTCGACTCGTCGGCGCTGGCCCGCGCGGCGGCGTCCGGAGCGCGGGCGGCGGAGTCGGTCGCCGACTGCGTCACCGGGGTTGACATCGTCGTCACCAGTCTCCCGGGACCTCCGCAGGTCGATGCCGTCCTCACCGGGCCCCAGGGCGCGATCGCATCGCTGGCCCCGGGAGGGCTGGTGATCGAGATGAGCACCAGCTCGCTGGAGGTGGGTCGCAAGGCGCTGGCCGCCGCCCGGGAGCGCGGCGTCCAACTGCTCGACGCGCCGGTCGCCGGGCAGACCATCGGCGCCGAGGCCGGCAACCTCGCGATCTACGCCGGGGGCGAGCCGGAAGCGTTCGCTCGCGCGCTGCCGGTGCTCGAGACGATGGGCGACCCGCAGCGGATCCTTCACCTCGGTCCCAACGGCAGCGGCTACGCGGTCAAGCTCCTGCTCAACCTGACCTGGTTCATCCACGCGGTGGCGACCGCTGAGGCGCTGGCGGTGGGAGTCAAGGCGGGCGTCGATCTCGACACCCTTCACTCCGCGCTGGTGAATTCACCCGCAAACTCGGTGTTTCTGGAGCGCGACGTGCGGATGGTGCTCGATCATGGCGACTACGACGAGGGCTTTGCCATGAAGCTGGTGACCAAGGACCTGGGGCTCGCGGTCGACCTGGCCCGGGATGTCGGCGTGCCGGTCGAGCTCTCCTCGCTGGTGGAACAGATCCACCGCCGGGCCCGCGCGGCCTACGGGGACGAGGCCGGCGAGATGAGCGCCCTGCGGCTGTACGAGGACCTGACCGGCGTGCGGCTGCGCTCGCAGCGGCAGCCGTAGGGCCTCGACGTAAAAACTGTGTGACTTTCCCGCGGTCACCGGCTGCGCATGCGCGCAGACTGAGGTGATTGGTAGGAAAACTCCGAATAGCGGACAACATCGCCCACGCCGGACCGATGGAGGTGCGCGTTTCGCGCCTGGCCGAGCGGCAGCAGGGGCATGTCACGCGCAGGCAGTTGCTCGAGCTGGGGATGAGCGCCGGCACGATCACGCGATGGATCGCCAAGGGCCGGCTGATACCGGTTCATTACGGCGTGTATGCGGTCGGCTACGTCAGATCCGACGCCGTGGCGCGCGCAGCCGCCGCGGTGCTGGCGGGCGGACCCGGCGCGGTCCTCAGCCACGCCTCGGCCGCCGCCCTGTGGGGCATCAGAAAGCGGTGGGAGCCAAGACTTGAGATCACCGTTGCGGGCGATCGGCGTCCTCGCGGCATTCGAGCGCACCGCTCGCGCACGCTGACACGGCGTGACATCCGTCACCACCTCGGCATCCGCGTCACCAGTCCGGCCCGAACCGTGCTCGACTGCGCACCGCGACTCTCCGACCCCGCCTTGACGCGGGCGGTCAACGACGCCCGGATCGGGCGCCACATGCGGTTGTCCGAGCTGGCTGAGCTGCTGGAGCGAGTACCGCCGACGTACCCGGGCGCGAGCCGGCTGCTCCCGTTCGTGCAGACCCGGACCGGACCGACGCGGGCGGAGTTCGAGGACAGGTTCTTGGCGATGACCAAGCGCTACGGGCTCCCCACCCCTCAGGTCAACGTGATCGTGGCCGGCTGGGAGGTCGACGCTCTGTTCGCCGCCGAGAGGCTGATCGTCGAGCTGGACGGATGGGAGTATCACTCCGGCAAGGGTTCGTTCGAGCGCGACCGGGAGCGCGACGCCGCCACCCTGGAGGCCGAGCATGCCACGGTCCGCGTCACCTGGGAACGCCTCACCCGGACCCCCGGGCGGGAGGCTGCCCGTCTGGACTCGATCCTGCGGGCACGCCGCCAGGCGGGGCGTTAGCCGACCCGCCCGGTCCCGCCGGTCTCGCCGGACGAACCGCTCAGCCGACGCCGCGGTGGACCACCGCGGCCGAGGCGCAGGTGGCCAGCGCGAGCGGCAGATCCGCCTCAGCCACCCCGGCCAGCTCGGGATGGTCGAGATCGATCTCGATGTCTCCGACCCCGACCCCGACCCCGACCCCAGCCGGAGCCGACCCCCGCCAGGCCCGACCCCGGCCCCACTCCCAGGCCCAAGCTCGCCGCACCGTTGACCACCGTCCGGCCCCACAGGTCCCCGCCCGCGGCGGCGAGCAGGGCGAACCGAGTCTGCCCCTCCCGGCGGGCCAGGGTCTCGAGTTCGCGCAGCTCCTCAAAGGGGTCGATCCGGACCTGCTCGTCGGTGCCGATGGCCAGCCGGACGCCGGCATCGCGGTAGCGCAGGGCCGGCAGGTAGCCGTCGCCCAGGTTGCCCTCGGTGGTGGGGCAGGTGACCACGATCGTCCCGCTGTCCGCCAGCAGCTCGATATCGCGCGGCAGTGACATGGATGGCGTGGATGACGCTGGTGCGCTCGCCCAAAAACCCGCAGCGGTCAAGCAGCTCGATCGGCGACGAGCCGTGCTCGGCCCGGCACTCCTCCAGCTCACGACGCTGCTCGCAGGCGTGGACGTGGCGCACCAGACCGTGGCGCTCGGCGTATTCGGCCACCGCCTCGATCCAGTCCGCGGGCACGGCGCGGACGCTGTGCACGGCGGCTCCCACGCTGACGCCGGGACGATCCGCCGCCCAGGCCCGCAGTCCGTCGAGCCGCGCCAGGAAGGTGTCCACGTCGGGATCGCAGAATCGCCGTTGACCGGGACCGGCCGGCCGGCCAGGGCCGTCGCGATGGTAGGCGGCGGGCAGCAGCACGATCTCCAGGCCCTGCGCCACCGCCGCCTCGGCGAGCGAGATCGCCATCGCGTTGGGCTCGGGATACGGCGTTCCGTCGGGCCTGTGCACGACGTAGTGAAACTCGCCCACGGCGCCGTAACCGGCGGCCGCCATCTGGGCGTAGGCTCGCTCGCCCACCGCCCGCATCGAGGCAGGGTCGTGCGAGCCGGCGAGCCGGTACATCTCGGTGCGCCAGCTCCAGAAGTCATCTTCAGAAGGGGACTCGCCCGCCCGCTCGCCGATACCCCGCAGGTCGATCTGGAAGGCATGGCTGTGGGCGTTGACCATCGCCGCCACGGTGGCGGTCCTCATCGCCGGCGGAGCCGAATCCTCATCGCCCCCACCTCCACCCGATGCGCGCCTCATCGCCGACGGATCCGATCCGCCGCCCGCTCGTCACGCACATACACAGGCTCCCCGGCCACGAACGCGATCGCCACCGGGTTGTGGCCGAAGCGATACGCGATCTGCTCCACCGGCCCATCCAGCAGCAGCAGGTCCCCCCGCTTGCCGACCTCGATCGAGCCCGACCGCAGAGTCGAGACCGAGGGTCCAGGCGGCGTTGAGCGTCGCCGCCGCGAGCGTCTCACGGACGCTCATGCCGTAGAGCCGAGCCGCCAGACCGATGACCAGCGGCATCGAGACGACCGGCGCCGTGCCCGGGTTGGCGTCGGTGGCCAGCACCACGATCGCGCCCGCCTCCAGCAACGCCCGCGCGGGGGCGCGATGCTCGGCACCGAGAAACTCGGCGGCCGGAAGCAGGACCGCGGCGCACTCGGCCGGCGGCCAGCGGCCCCACGTCCGACGGCGGCAGCATCGACAGGTGATCGACCGAGCGGGCACCCGCGGCCAGCGCCACCGGGACCGAGCCGTGGCTGGCGAACTGCTCGACGTGGCAGCGGAGCGCGACCCCCGCCGCCGCGGCGAGCTCCCCCATCCGGGCCAGGTGCGCATTGGAGAACGCGATCGACTCGACGAAGATGTCCAGCGCGGTCACGCTCCCCGGCGCCAGCGCCTCCGGCAGCATCTGCGCGACCTCCTCCATCCACTCCTCGGCGGTGTATCCGCGCGGCACCGAGTGGGCCAGCAGGGCGGTCGAGGTGGTCGTCTGCGGGACCCGCGCTCCCAGCTCCCGGGCCAGCGCCAGCGCGCGCAGCTCGCCCTCCCGCGAGAGCCCGTACCCGGACTTGCACTCAAACGTGGTGGTGCCGGCCGCCAGCATCTCCGCCGCCAGCGCGCCGGCCTGCGCCAGCACCTGCTCGTCGGAGCTCTCGCGCAGGGCCCGCGCCGACGCCGCGATCCCACCCCCGGCCCGGGAGATCTCCTCATAGGGGACGCCCCTCAGCTTCTGCTCGTACTCGCCGGCCCGCCAGCCCACGAACGGCAGGTGGGTATGGGAGTCGACGAATCCGGGCACGAGCGCGCACCCTGAGGCGTCGACCGTCAGATCAGTCTCCTGATCGGGGCCCGAGATCGCCGCGATCAGCCCGTCGACGACGGTCAGCCCCCCCGGCTCGAGCGTCTGGGCCTCGATCTGGTCGCCGCGCAGGTAGGGCAGCCCGTCCCGCGGCGGGCGCAGGAGCTGCTCGGCGCCGGTGAACGCGACCGAGCTCATCCCGCGCTCCCCGGCAACGTGAGCCCGCCCGAGGCGACCGTCCCGATCACATCCCCGACTGGAGATCCGGTAGCGGCCTGCCCGTCCGGCTCGGGGTCGAGCATGGGCATGTTGATCCCGCCGGCGCGCGCGGCCTCCAGCGCCTCCGGGTACCCAGCGTCGGCGTGGCGCACCACCCCGAGCCCGGGGTCGGCGCTGAGCACCCGGCGCACCCGCTCGCCGGCCTCGCGGGTACCGTCGGCCACCACGACCTGACCGGCGTGGATCGACTTGCCCATCCCCACGCCGCCGCCGTGGTGGATCGAGACCCAGCTGGCGCCGCACGCGGTCATCAGCATCGCGTTGAGCAGGGGCCAGTCCGCTACCGCGTCGGAGCCGTCGCGCATCGACTCGGTCTCGCGCTCGGGCGAGGCGACCGAGCCGGCGTCGAGGTGGTCACGGCCGATCACGATCGGCCCCTTGAGCTCCCCGCTGGCGACCATCTCGTTGAAGCGCACGCCGGCGCGGTCACGCTCGCCGTGCCCGAGCCAGCAGATCCGCGCCGGCAGACCCTGGAAGTGGACCCGCTCGCCGGCCAGCTGGATCCAGCGCGCGATGTGCTCCTGGTCGCCGAACAGATCGAGGATCGCGCGATCGGTGGCGTAGATGTCAGCCGGATCGCCAGACAGCGCGACCCAGCGGAACGGTCCCTTGCCCTCGCAGAACAGGGGCCGGATGTAGGCGGGGACGAACCCGGGGTAGGAGAACGCCTCGGCGTCGCCGTACTCGAAGGCCAGCCCCCGCAGCGCGTTGCCGTAGTCAAACGCCTCGGCGCCGGCGGCCTGGAGGGCGCGGATCGCACCGACGTGCACCACCGCGCTCTCCCCCACCCGGCGCAGATATTCATCGGGCTCGCGCCGGCGCAGGACCTCGGCCTGCTCCACCGTCAGGCCCGCCGGGACATAACCGTTCAGGGGGTCGTGGGCGCTGGTCTGGTCGGTGACGATGTCAATCGCCACGTTTCGGCGGACGAGCTCCGGCAGCACCTCGGCGGCGTTTCCGGCCAGCCCGATCGACAGCCCCCGCCGCTGCGCGCGCGCGGTGTCGAGGCGAGCCAGAGCGTCGTCGAGATCGGCGGCGCGCTCGTCCAGATAACCGGTCTCGATCCGGCGCTCGATGCGCTGGAGGTCCACCTCCACACACAGCGCCGCCCCCCCGAGCATGGTGATCGCCAGCGGCTGCGCGCCGCCCATTCCGCCCAGGCCGGCGGTGACCACCAGCCGTCCCTCCAACGTCCCCGAGAAGCGCTTACGCGCGGCGGCGGCGAAGGTCTCGTAGGTGCCCTGCAGGATCCCCTGGCTGCCGATGTAGATCCAGGAACCGGCGGTCATCTGCCCGTACATCATCAGCCCGGCGGCATCAAGCTGTCGGAAGTGCTCCCACGTCGCCCATTGCGGCACCAGGTTGGAGTTGGCGATCAGCACCCGCGGGGCATCGGGCTGGGTCTCGAACACCGCGACGGGCTTACCCGACTGCACCAGCAGCGTCTCGTCGGAGCCCAGCCGCTGCAGCTCACGCTCGATGGTGTGGTAGCTGGACCAGTTGCGCGCCGCCTTACCGATGCCGCCGTAGACGACCAGCTCCTGGGGCCTTTCGGCGACATCGGGGTGGAGATTGTTGTGCAGCATCCGCAGCGCGGCCTCCTGCGGCCAACCGCGGCAGCGCATCCCGGTGTTGGTGTCCACTCCCATCGGCGCCGCACGCTACCGCAGCGCAATGCTGCGGGCTAGCTCCGGTACGGCAAGTGCGTGCCCACGCCCTGCGCCAGAGCCTTTCGAAGCAGTGCCTCCCCCAGCGCGATGTCGGTGATCGACAGACCCCGATGCCAGAACAGGATCGTCTCGTCGTCGCGCTCCCGGCCGGGGCGCGCGCCGCACACGATCTGACCCAGCTCGGCGTGGAGATTGGACTGTGACAACCGGCCCGAGTCGACGTGGGCGCGCAGCGCGCCCAACGGGCCGATGCCGGCCTGGCCCCAGTCGTCGACGACGATCTTGTCCATGATCTCGGTCAGGTCGAGCTCCACCGCGCTGACCGTCCCATACGGGACCACCAGCGCCCCCGGGGCGATCCAGGCGGTGCGCAGCAACGGCGCCGGTTCGGTCAGCCGGGCGGCCTCGACCACCACGTCGGCGTCGCGCGCGCACTCCTCCCAGCTCGCCACCGGGCGGACCTCACGATCCAGGTCCTCGGCGAGCCGCCGTGCGAACGCCTCGCGGCTCTCGGGCCGGCGTGAGTGAACGCGGATCTCGGAGAGCTCGGGCAGCACGCGGCAGAGGAGCCGCACATTCCAGTAGGCGGTCCCGCGCGTGCCGATGTGCCCGAGCGTACGCGAGCCGCGACGGGCCAGGTGCTCGGCTCCGATCGCCGTCACCGCGCCGGTCCGCATCTCGGTGATCGCGGTGGCGTCGATGATCGCCACCGGCGCGCCCGTGGCCGGGTCCAGCAGCAGCAGCAACGCCAGCTCGGACGGCAACCCAAGGCGATGATTCTCGACGTAGTCGCCGACGACCTTGACGCCGGCGTGCTCGGCGCTGGCCCCCCGCAGCACGTTGAAATGTCCCGCGCCGCTGACGCCACTACGAGGAAACAGATGCATACGCGGCTCGACCACGGTCTCACCCCGCCCCTGCGCCGCGAGCACCGCGCCGACCGCCCCCAGGATCTCCTCGTCGCTGAGCGCCAGTGCGGCGACGTCAGACCCGTTCAGATAGGTGATCGCGATCTCAGCCACTCGCCGCCTGCGCCACTCGCTCCAGCAGCATCCCGCTCCCCACAGCGACACCGGCGAGGAGCTCCACGTCGGCCCCCAGCGCCCGATCGTCCTGCAGCGGCGCCACCAGCTCGCGTATGCACCGATGCGCAGCGCCGGCACCGGCGCCGAGCCGCGCCGGAGCGGCCAGGTCGACGGCCTGCGCGGCTACCAGCAGCTCGACCGCGATCAGCCGCCGCAGACGCTCCAGCTGCTCGCGCACCCGCAGCGCGGCCTGCGTGGCACCGGTGGAGTCGTCCTCGACGCCGTCGGCATCGACCGACGAGGACATCGCCAGCGGCGCGGCGAGGTGACGGATCTCGATCATCAGCGCCTGGGCGGTCTTGCTCAGCGGCGCCACCCCGGATCGCACCGGCCCCCCCGGCGCGAGATTGGCCGGCAGACCGCTGAGCCGGCCGGTGGCCAGCCGCGCCTGGCGCTGGGCCGCCGCGGCCCCGAGCTGGGCGATGGCGATCGCGGTGGCATCGAGGGCCAGCGCCAGAGCCGGGACATGAAAGTTGCCCGTCGAGATGATCTCCTCGTCGCCGGCGAGCACCAGCGGGTTGTCCGCGGCGCCGTTGAGCTCGGGCTCGAGCGCGCCGGCCAGAAGGTCGAGCGCGGTCCGCATCGACCCGTGGATCTGGCTCACGCAGCGAAAGCTGAGTGGGTCCTGGAGGCGGCGGGCGGCACCGGGAGTGCCGAGCTCGCCCCCGGCCAGCAGCGCCCGCAGTCCGGACGCCGACCACTCCTGCCCGGGCGCCGGCCGGGCCGCCACCACGCGCGGATCGAGTGGGCTCAGGTTGGCGCGAAATCCCTCCATCGACAGGGCCGCCGAGATCTGCGCGGCGCTCAGGCACGCCTCGGCGTCGAGCAGCGCCAGCGCCGCCACGCCGGTGGCGACGGCCGAGCTGCTGCAGATCGCCAGCCCGTCCTTGGGTCCCAGTTTGACCGGGGCCAGACCGGCCCGCTCCAGGGCCGTCGCCGACGCCAGCCGCTCACCGTCGAGCTCGGCTTCGCCTTCGCCGATCAGCGACAGGCCGACGTGGGCCAGCAGGCACAGGTCGGCCGCTCCCACCGAGCCGGTGCGGGGAATCACGGGATTGATCCCGGCGTTGAGCAGCGCGGCCAGCCCGTCAGCGATGGCCGGCCCGGCGCCCGACCCTCCGGCGCAGAGGCCGTTGAGGCGGACGGCCATGGCGGCGCGGGACAGCTCGGCGGCCAGTGGCTCGCCGACCGCGGTGGCGCGGCCACGCACCGTCCGCAGCGAGAACGCGCCCGCATCGGCGCCGTCGACCGCCTCGACGACACGCGAGCCCAGACCGGTGGTGACCCCGTAGACCGGCAACCCCGCCGCCGCCGCCCGGCTGACCACCGCCGCCGCTGCCTCGATCCGCGCCCTGGCGCCGGCGTCGATCCGTACCGGCGCGGCGCCGCGAGCCACCGCGGCGAGCGTCACGGGGGTGAGATCGCGCCCGGTGATGCTGACGGCGCCGTCCATGACGGGCGACGATACCGGCCGCCTTGCCCCCGGATTAGAGTCCCACGGCCATGGCGGTGCAACCTCTCTCCGACAGCGGCGCCGGCCCCTTCCCGGAGCCGGTGATCCTCGACGGCGCGACGCTGACCCCGAAGCAGGTGGCTCTGATCGCCCGCGAGGGAGCGGTGGCGCAGCTCGGTCCCGAGGCCCACACGCGCAACGACCAGGCCCGGAAGGCAATTGCCGCGCTGCTGGCCCGCGGTGACGATCTGTACGGCGTCACCACCGGCGTCGGCGCGCTACGCGCCTACCGGGTCCCCAAGTCTCGGCGGGAGCACTACTCGCTCGGTCTGCTGCGCAGCCATGCCTGCGGAGCCGGCGCCCCGTTGCCGGCCCAGCTGGTGCGAGCGGCCATGGCCACTCGCGCCAACCAGCTCGGCGCCGGCGGGGCCGGCGTCGCCTCCGAGTTGCTGGAGGCCCTGGTCGGCGCGCTCAATGCCGGTCTGTCGCCGTTCACCCGTGAGCTCGGCTCGCTCGGGACCGGCGATCTGACCAATCTCGCCGACATCGCTCTGGCGCTGATCGGCGAGGGTGAGATCTGGCGCGGCGATGAACTCGTGGACGCGGCGGCGGCGCTTGCCGACGCTGGGATCGCGCCGGCCCGTCTGGGCCCCCGCGACGGCCTGGCGTTCATGAGCAGCAATGCGGTCAGTGTGGGGCGGGCCGCGCTGCTGGTGGTAGACGCGCGACGCCTGCTCGATGCCTGGCTGTCGGTGGCGGCGCTGTCGTTCGAGGCAGCGGCCGCCGATCCGGTGGTGCTCGATGCGCGGATCCACTCCTGGGCCCACCGTCCCGGCCAGGCCGCGGTTGCCGCGCGCATGCGCGAGCTCCTGGCGGGCGTGCGGGCCCGCACCCGCCAGCCCGGGCCACTGGGCATCCAGGACCCGTACCCGTTCCGGGCTCAGCCGCAGGTGGACGGCACGGTCCACGACGCGCTGCGGGTGCTCGAGGAGACCGTCTGCCACGAGCTCAACTTCGCCGGTGAGAACGCGTTGATCATCGCCGGGGAGGACGTCGCGCTGCCCAACGGCAATCCGCACGCCGCGCCGCTGGCCAACGCCATCGACGGGCTGCGGACGGCGCTGGCCCAATCGGCGGCGCTGATCGCCGCGCGGGTCAGCACGCTGCTGGACGCCGGCCTGACCGGTCTGCCGCCGTTCCTGGCCCGGCGCCCCGGCCCCGAATCCGGCGCGCTGGTGCTGGAGTACACGGCCCATGCCGCCGTCGCCGAAGTCCGCTCGCTGGTAACCCCGGTGGCGGCCCAGACGGTCTCGGTCTCCCGCGGCGTGGAGTCTCATTCCAGCCTGGCGCCGATCGCCGCTCGGCGCGCCCAGGAGACCCTCGGGGCGCTGCGCGTCGCGGTGGCGACCGAACTGGTCGTCGCCGTCCGCGCGCTGCGTCTGGCCGGTCAGGACCCGGTGGGAACCGGTACCCGCTCGCTGTGGGAAATGGCCACCGAGCGGCTCGATCCCGATCTCAGCGACCGCCCGCTGCACCCCGACGTGGAGGCCGCCCGCCAGCTGATCGAGGGCTGGCAGGCAGAGCTGGGCTGACGGTTCGGCCGGGCTGGTCCCGGAGCCTGGGTTACTAGCATCGGAGGCGGTGAGCGCCTCCAACCCCGAGCAGCCGCAGGCGTCCACCCCGGAGGCGCCTCCCGCCGTCCCGGAGCGCCGCCAGCGATTGCTGATCCTGGGCATCTGCTCGATGAGCCTGCTGATCGTCGGCCTGGACACGACGATCGTCAACGTGGCGCTGCCCGCGATTCACCGCTCGTTTCACTCCTCGCTGTCGGGGCTGCAGTGGACGATCGACGCCTACACCCTGGTGCTGGCCAGCCTGCTGATGCTGTCCGGCTCGACCGCCGATCGCGTCGGGCGTCGCCGGGTGTTCCAGCTCGGGCTGACCCTGTTCTCGCTCGGCTCGCTGCTGTGCGCGCTGGCTCCGAGCCTGAACATGCTGATCGCGGCCCGCGTACTGCAGGCGATCGGTGGCTCGATGCTCAACCCGGTGGCGATGTCGATCATCCGCAACGTTTTCGAGGATCCGCGCGAGCGCGCCCAGGCGATCGGCGTGTGGGGCGGGGTGATCGGGATCAGCATGGCTCTCGGTCCGGTGGTGGGCGGGGCGCTGGTCGACTCGGTGGGCTGGCGCTCGGTATTCCTGGTCAACGTCCCGGTGGGCCTCGCCGCGATCCTCCTGACCGCCCTGTACGTCCCCGAGTCGCGGGCCAGGCGAGCCCGGCGCCTGGATCCGGTTGGGCAGGTCCTGGTGATCGTCGCGCTCGCCGCCCTCACCTACGGGATCATCGGAGGCACCGCGCAGCGGCTGGCTGTCAGGACAGACGATCGGCCTGTTCACGGTCGCCGTGGTGGCCTTCGCGGCGCTGATCGTCTACGAGCGGCGCCGCCCCGAGCCCCTGATCGAGATCCGGTTCTTCCGCAGTGCCCCGTTCAGCGGAGCCAGCGCGATCGCCGTGTGCGCGTTCGCCACGCTGGGCGGCTTCCTGTTCTTGAACACCCTCTACCTGCAGGACGTCCGCGGCCTCTCCCCGCTCGACGCCGGCCTGTACACGCTGCCGATGGCCGGGGTGATGCTGGTGGTGGCGCCGCTGGCCGGGCGCGTGGTCGGCGCCCGGGGGCCGCGCCTGCCGCTGGTCGGCGGCAGCCTCGCCACGATCGCCAGCGGGTTGGTGCTCACGCAGTTGACGGTGAGCACGCCGTTCTCGGTGCTGATCGTCGCCTACGTGCTGTTCGGCGTGGGTTTCGGCCTCATCAACCCTCCGATCACCAATACCGCGGTCTCCGGCATGCCGCCGTCGCAGGCCGGGGTCGCGGCTGCCGTGGCGTCGACCAGCCGGCAGGTGGGCTCGACGCTGGGGGTGGCTGTGCTGGGCGCGTTGGCCGGTGGTGGCGTGGTCGGCGCCATCGGGCCGTCGTTCGCGGCGGCCACCCACAGCAGCTGGTGGATCGTCGTCGCCCTCGGCGGGGTGATCCTGGTCCTGGCGCTGGTCACCACCAGCGGCTGGGCGCTGCGGACGGCGCTGCGGACCGCCGAATGCTTCCGCGAGGACCCTCCCGCCGACTCACATTCGCGAGAGCCGGCCACCGTCGGAGTCCCGGCCTAACCGGCCGCCCCCACCGCGCCCGGCCACCCCCAGAGACGTCCGTCGGCGTCCCGGTGGCCCGCTAGCGTTCAGGCGCAATGGAACTGGTCCGCGAGCGCTCCAACATCGAGCTGCGCCACAACCGCGAGGGCGAGCCGGTCGTGGTGCTCTCGTTCCCCTACGACCGGTCCCTGGTCGAGCTCGTGCGAACCATCCCCCATCGTCGCTTCGACTGGGATCGGCGGGAGTGGTCAGCGCCGGCCGAGGACCGGACGGCGCTGAAGGTGGCCGAAGCGCTGGAGCGCTATCCCGAGCTCGCCGCGGACTCCGATGTGCTCGAGTGGCTCGCCGGAGTCAAGCAACGCTGGATCGGCTCGGTCAGCACCGTGCGTCACGACGGCCGGGGTTGGTGGGTCCTCCACACCCTGGCCGGCCCGGTGCCCGAGGCTCTGGCCGCCGACGCGCTGGAGCACGACGGCAAGCTGTTGGTGGCGCTCACCACGACAGCGGCCCAGACCCTGCGCGAGCAGACCTCGGCCCGGTTCGACGCGGGCGCCGAGCGGTGCCTGCAGATCGTCGAGCGAGGCGGCGATCCGCCCCCGGCCCAGCTGGTGTGGTTTCGCAGCGTGGAGGGCGAGCAACTGCGCCTCGAGGTCATCTGGGATCCCGAAGTGGGCACCGCTTTCGAGCGCCTGCCGGGCGCCGAGGGCCGCACGGTGCCGCTCGACCCATGGCTGGCCGAACCGCTCGACGCGTTCCTCGCCCTTCACGCCGTCGAGGTGTCCGGACACGCGGTGGAGGTGCTCAGCGGGCTGCTGGCCGAATCGCGCGAGGCGGCCGGCGCGGTCCGGCGCTCCCGTGCCACCACCGCCGAACCGATTGACGCGACCGCCGCCACGCTGGGCGGCGAGCTGGCGCCGTTCCAATGGGCGGCGGTCCGGTACGCGCTCGACGCGCGGCGCGTGTTCCTGGCCGACGAGCAGGGCCTGGGTAAGACCGTCGAGGCGCTCGCCGCGCTGGAGGCCGACCAGGCCTACCCGGCGGTCGTGGTGTGCCCGGCGTCGATGAAGCTGGGCTGGCAGCGGGAGGCACAGCGGTGGCTCCCGCACCGCTCGGTGGCGGTGGTCCAGGGCCGCTGCGCGGTTCCCCCCAGCGGCGACATCACGATCCTCAACTACGAGGTCGTGGCGGCCCATCGGGAGGCGCTGGGGCGCCGCCGGCCTCGCGCGATCGTGGTCGACGAATCGCACTACTGCAAGAACCCGCAGGCCAAGCGCACCCAGGCGGTGCGTCGTCTCGCGGCGGCGGTCGTCCCCGAGGGCCTGCGACTGGCCCTGACCGGGACGCCGGTGCTCAACCACGCCGATGAGCTGATCGCCCAGCTGCGGGTGATCGGGCGCCTGGAGGACTTCGGCTCGGGTGCGCGCTTCTCCCGCCAGTTCCGGGGTCAGCTCAGCGAGGAGCGCCTGCACTGGCATCTGCGGCGGCGCTGCTTCGTGCGCCGGCTCAAGGCTGAGGTCCTGCCGCAGTTGCCGGCCAAGCGCCAGGTGGTGGTGCCGATCGCGCTCACCAACGAGCCGGAGTACCGGCTGGCCGAGCGCGACGTGATCGAGTGGCTGCGCTCGCAGCCATTGGATCTCTCCGAGTTGAACGCTCGCATCGCCGCCACCCTGCGAGCCGAACGCCTGGCCCAGTTGGGGACCCTCCAGCGCCTGGCCGCGCGGGGGAAGCTCGCGGCGGCGCTGGCCTGGATCGAGGACTTCCTCGCCTCCGGCGAGCCGCTGGTGGTGTTCGCCCGCCACGTCGAGGTTCAGCAGGCCGTGCTGGCACGGTTTCCCGACGCCCTGCATCTGCTCGGCCAGGACTCGCTGAGCGATCGCGAAGCCGCGATTCGGGCCTTCCAGGAGCCCCACGGCCCGCAGCTGATCATCGGCGCCACCCGGGTGGCGGCTCAGGGCATCACGCTCACGCGCGCCTCCAACGTGGCTTTCCTCGAGCTCGAGTGGACCCCGGCGATGCACGACCAGGCCGAGGATCGCTGCCACCGGATCGGTCAGCACGACGCGGTCACGGCGTGGTACCTGCTGGCGGCGGGGACGATCGACGAGAGCATGGCCCGCCTCATCCAGAGCAAGCGGGCGGTGGTGGCCGCCGTCACCGACGGGCGGGTGCTGCACACCGACGGGCTGGTTCAGGCGGTGGTGCGCGAGCTGCGCGAGGGGCGGCCCTTCACCCACCTACGGGCGGTGGGATGATGGGGCGACCATGACATCCAAATCGCGTGGGGGATTCGCCCCCGGCGAATCCCTCAATGGGTTTGGCGCAGCCAACACCTCGCCCGGGGGATTCGCCCCCGGCGAATCCCTCAATGGAATTGGCGCAGCCAATCCCACATCGCCGGTCAAGACCCCGAACGTGCATCCCGGTTGTGCAAACGTGCCGCGCATCGGCGATGAGGGCTTTGAGGAGCTCTGCCACCTGGTCACCGAGAACGATCCTGACACGGCGCTGTGCGGCCAGGACGTCACCGGCTATCCGTGGAACCCTCCCTGGCCGCGCTGCGAAGCGTGCCTGGCCATCGCCCGCGGGCAGCTGAATTAGAACCTCAACCGGTGGCGGCGCGGCGGTACCGCGCCACGGCCAGCGGCGCGAAGATCACCAGGATCACGAGCGCCCACACCACCGCGCCCCAGACGTAGTTGCCGGCGGGCTGACCGGTCCACAGCGCGCGCATCGCGTCGACCACGATCGTGAACGGGTTGATCTGGGCGAAGTCCTTGAGGATCGTGGGCATGGTGCTGACGGGGACGAACGCCGAGGAGATGAAGGTCAGCGGGAAGACGGCGAGAAACCCGACCGAGTTCGCCGACTCGGGGGTGCTGGCCACCAGCCCGACCAGGGCGAACACCCAGGAGAAGGCGTAACCGAACAGCAGCAGGAGGCCGAACCCGGCGATCACGTCGGGCAGGCTGGAGTGAAACGAGAAGCCGATGATGACGCCGGTGATCACCAGCACGATGATCGACAGGAAGTTGGTTACCACGTCGGAGAGCGTCCGCCCGGCCAGCACCGCGGGGCGAGCCATCGGCAGCGAGCGGAAGCGGTCGATCAGCCCCTTGTGGACGTCCTCGTTGAGCCCGAGGGCGGTGACGAAGCCACCAAAGGCGATGTTCTGCACGATGATGCCCGGAATCAGGTAGTCGACGTACGGGATGCCGCCGGTCCGGATCGCGCCGCCGAACACGTAGCGGAACAGCAGCACGAACATGATCGGCTGCACCGTGAACGCAATCAGCAGCTCGGGCTTGCGCGGCAGCCGGATCAGGTTGCGCTCGGCGATGATCATGGTGTCGGTCACGAGCCGTCTCACCTCGCCGCCACCTCCGCCACCTGCGCCGGCTCCGCGGACTCGTCGGCGGCATGGCCGGTGAGGGTCAGGAACACGTCGTCGAGCGTGGGGCGCCGGATCGAGATGTCAGCGACCCCGACTCCCGCCTCGCCGAGCCGGCGCACGGCTTCGACGATCACGCCGCTGCGCTTGTGGACGCTGGCGCTGACCACGAGGTTCTTGACATTCGGCGGCTCGTCCGACATCGGGGCGAGCGCGCGCACCGCTGCGTCGGCGTCGTCGGCCCGTTCGAGCACCACTTCCAGCCGCTCGCCGCCGACGCGATCCTTGAGCTCGTCCGAGGTCCCGTAGGCGATCACCTTCCCGTGGTCGATCACGGTGATCTCGTCGGCCAGCCGGTCGGCCTCGTCGAGATACTGGGTGGTCAGCAGCACGGTGGTGCCCTCCGCCACCAGCCCTTCGATCGTCTCCCACAGGCTGATCCGGCTGCGCGGATCCAGCCCCGTGGTGGGCTCGTCCAGAAACAGGACCGGCGGCTTGGCCACCAGCGCGGCGGCGAGGTCAAGCCGGCGACGCATGCCGCCGGAGTACGTCGCGGTGGTGCGATGGCCGGCCTCGACCAGATCGAAGCGCTCGAGCAGCTCGCGGCCGCGCCGCTTCGCCTCGGCGCGGGAAAATCCGTACAGGCGCCCGACCATGGTCAGGTTCTCCAGGCCGGTGAGGTTCTCGTCGACCGCGGCGTACTGCCCGGCCAGTCCGATCTTCTCGCGCAGCTTCGCGGCGTCGCGCACGACGTCGAGGCCGACCACCCGCGCCTCGCCCGAGTCGGGCTTGAGCAGCGTCGTCAACACCCGGACCACCGTCGTCTTGCCGGCCCCGTTGGGACCCAGCAGGCCGAGCACGGTGCCCCTCTTGACGTCCAGGTCGACGCCGTCGAGCGCCCGGACCGAGCCGAACGACTTGGTCAGGCCCCGGACACTGATCGCCGGTTCGGCCCCGGGCAGGGCCGAACCGCGTGCGCCATCTTCGAGACCGGGAAGCACCTCAGACAAAGTACGCGATCAGGCCGTCGGCGCAAGGTCCACTCTGAGCCTGAACGCGAGGACCAATCGCAGCTGTCCCAGCGCGAAGGCGGTCAGGTGGCGACGAGCTGGTCGAGCTTGTGGGCGATCCCGTCGATGAGCTCCCGGAACGAGGCGGCGAACTTCTCCACCCCTTCGCGTTCCAGCACCGCGACCACATCGTCGTAGTCGACCCCGGCCTCGGCGAACTGCTCCAGCGTCCTACGGGCGCCTTCGACGTCCTGTTCGAGCGTGTCCTTGACCACCCCGTGGTCCATGAAGTCCTCGATCGTCTCCCGGGGCATGGTGTTCACCGTCTTGGGCCCGATCAGCTCCTCCACATAGACCACGTCCCGGTATGCGGGGTTCTTGGTCGAGGTGGAGGCCCACAGGCAGCGCTGCGGCGAGCCGCCCACGGATTCGAGCTGCTCCCACTCAGAACCGCTGAACACTTCTTGGTAGGTCTGGTAGGCGAGCTTGGCGTTGGCGATCGCGAGCTTGCCCTTGAGCTCATCGTGGCCGCCGATCTCGTCCAGCCTGCGGTCGGCTTCAGTGTCCACGCGCGAGACGAAGAACGAGGCCACCGAGGCGACCGTGTTCAAGTCCCCGCCGCTGTCGCGCAGGCGTCGCAGACCGCGGGTGTAAGCCTCGGCGGCCTCCCGGTGGCGCTGCAGGGAGAACAGGAGCGTGACATTGACCGGAATACCGGCGGCGATGCTGTCCTCGATCGCCTTCAGTCCCTGCTTGGTGCCCGGGATCTTCACGAACAGGTTCGGGCGCTCGATCATGGCGTGGATCCGGCGTGCCTCCTCGAAGGTCCCCTCGGCGTCCTCGGCCAGATTGGGGTCCACCTCGAGCGATACCCAGCCGTCACGGGTCGAGTCCCCGCGCTCGAACACCTCCTTGAACAGGTCACAGGCACCGCGGATGTCGTCGCGCGCGAGCTGGAAGAAGACCTCCTTGGGATCCGTCCCCGAGCCCAGCAGCTCACGCAGCTGGTCGTCGTAGGCATCGCCCTCCGACACGGCCTTCTGGAAGATCGTGGGGTTGGAGGTGAGCCCGAGGATGCCCTCCTCGATCAGTCCGGCGAGGTCACCGTCACGAACGAACGGGCGCGAGAGAAAGTCGATCCAAGGACTCTGGCCATGCTCGGCGAGAGCTTTGAGAGGCGTAGCCATGACAGCTGGCTCCTTTTGGTGGTTTCGGGCGAGAACTGCCCCCGCGGCATACGTACATACACACTACTCGGCTAGGGACGGCGCCCCAAGCCGGTCAGCAGCTCGCGGATCCGGACCGGTCCGCTCGCCTCCCGGGCCAGCGGCGGGGTGGCGAAGTCCGCCGCCTCCCGCATCCCCTCGATCAGCTCGAGCAGCGTGTCGGTGGCGGCGTGCTCAGGCGTCCAGCCGAGCTCGCGCCGGGCGCGGGCAGTGTCGAGCAACGGAACTCCCAGCGCCATATCGACCCACCCGGGGGAGGTCGGCTGTAGATGCAGCGCGAACGTCGCCGCGGCGCCGGCCCGCAGCAGCGACGCGGGCAGCTTGACCTTGCGGGCTCCCAGGATCCGGGCGAGCTGCGACGGATCGATCACCGGTTCGGCGGCGAGGTTGAACGCCCCCCGCACGTCGGCGAGCACCGCGCGCCGGTAGGCGTCCGCGACGTCGCGGGAGTGGACGACCTGGAAGCGCAGCCGGGGAACATCGGGGACGAACGGGACCAAGCCTGGCCGTAGCAGTTTGGAGGGCAGAAACGGTCCGGCGAACAGCCGCCGGATCTCGGTCGCCGCCTCGGCCTTGAAGATCAGTCCGGGTCGCATCCGGACCACCCGCATCGCGGGCTGCTCGCGCTCCAGGCGGTCGAGCTGGTGCTCCACCGCCGCCTTGTGGCGGGAGTAGAAGGAACTGGCGATCCCGTCGGTGGGCCACGACTCGTCGACTCGCCGGTCCTTCGGGCCGGGGGAGTAAGCCCCCACCGACGACGCGTAGACGAGCGTCGGCACCTTGGCCTGCACCGTCGCCGCGAACACCCGCTCGCTGCCGCGGACGTTTACGGCGTAGGTCGCCGACTCGTCCCGGCCCGGCTGGATCAGCCAAGCCAGGTGCACGACCGCATCGGCGCCGCGCAGGATCGGCACCAGGTCGGTCTGCACCACGTCGGCGGCGACGAACGCGGTGCGAGGGAAGGTCTGTTGGGGAGAGCGCCGGGCCACCCCGACGATCTCGTCGACCGCCGGCTCCCCGGCCAGCGCCTCCAGGACGCTCGTGCCCACGTTGCCGGTCGCTCCGGTGACCACGACCCGCATCGGTCTAGCCGTCCGTGCGCCCGCGGTTGCCCTGGGCCCGTCAGAATCAGCACGACCAGGTTTGAGACAAAGCGCGAAGTCACCGAGCCTGGCTACCCGCGATGGGGGAACCCAACCATCAGCTCATGCGGATGCTGAGCTCGCCCGCCAGCCGCTTCTGAATCGAGTTCACGGCGCGAAACGCCTCCCGCAGGTGGCTCCTCATCAGCGCGCTGAGCTCAGCCGGGTCGACGTGGTCGTCCGGCTCGCCGCCGGCCTGGAGTTGGGTCACCTGGTGCTCCAGGCGCAGATTGTTGATCAGCGAGAAGGCGTCCTGGAGCGTATGGGCGTCAGCCTCGGACAGCGTGCCGGCGGCCCCGGCGGCACGCAGGCGCTCCGTGGTCGACGCGCTCGTCACGCCGGCGGCGATCGCGCCCCAGCGCGCCAGGTCGAGGATCGGGACCACGCCGCCCAGCTTGAGGTCAAGCATCCCGCGGTGCTCGCCGGTGTGCTCGACGACCAGCCCCCGGAAGAAGCCGGTCGGGGGCCGGTGCGAGAGCGCGAAGCGAGCCAGCAGGCGAAGCAGATCGGGGTGATCGGGCGCGAGGCGGAAGGTGTCAGAGACGGGCGTCCCGGTGTGCACGCCCCACACGGGCCGGCTGTCGACGAGCACGGACGCGAGGATCAGCGCCTTCTCCTGGGTCGGGTCCGAGATCCAGCTGCGAGCCAGCCCGCGCCAGGACTCCAGCGAGCGCACGAACGGCGGCGCCGAGGCGTTGACGCCGTTCTCGTCCGTGCGCAGGCCGCAACGCTCGAGATCCGCCACCACGGCCTGAGAGATCTCGAGCAACGCGTCGCGGACCGGCTCGTCATCTTTCTCACCGAACCAGACGATCGCGCTGTCCACGTCGGAGCTCGGCAGCGCCTCCCGGCGGGCCTGGCTGCCGAGCGCCAGCCACGCGAACTCGACCGGCGGCCGGTCCGGCTCTCGGCGCTGCAGCTCGAGCTCGAGCAGCCGGCGGGTGAGGGCGTCGATCACCACCGCGTAGACAGCCATCACGTTCGCGGCGGCCACGCGGGAATCGTGCAGCGAGATCACCATGGGGCGCAGCTCGCCGGCGACGAGCCCGAGCTCGGAGACGCTGCGCGCCACCGCGATCCGCTGTCGCAGATAGAACGAGGAGCGGGTCTGCGCCGCGACCAGGTCCATGTCCTCCACCACCCCGAGGACGGTTCCCCGCGACGACACGACGGGAAAGTGGCGCAGGCCACGGTCGAGCATCTCGAGCATCACCTCGCCCGCCGGGCGATCCGCCGTGCAGGTGTAGGCGGGCGCCGACATCGCCGCGGAGACCGGCGCGTCCACGGGCAGGCCGGCGGCGACCACGCGCGTGCGCAGATCTCGGTCGGTGAGGATCCCGAGCTCCCCGTCGCCGAGGTCGACGACCAGCGACGACACCCGCGCGGCGGTCATCAGCTCGGCCGCGGCGCGAATCGCCACCTCGGGGCCGCAGATCACCGGTTCCCGACTGACCAGCGCGGCGATCGGCTGATCGGCGAGGTTCCGGCTCGAATCCCGCGCCAGCGAGTACAGCTCGGTGGGCGGTTCCAGCAGCGAGCGCGCCACGAACCTCAGCCCCTCGGGCGCCGACAGCAACCCCTCGGCAACGTCGGCGCCGATCCGGTAACAGACCGTATCCTCGGCCGCGCGCGCCTCGAAGCCGGGCGGGAAGCCCGACAGCATCGAGGCATGGCCGAACAGCTCGCCCTCCCCCAGCAGGTCGAGCACGCGGCCATCGGAGACGATCTCCACCGCCCCGCTGCGCACGATCCGCAGATGCTCCACCGGCCCCGCGCCCTGCGCGAAGATCGTCGTCCCGGCCGGCAGCTCCTCGAGCTCCACGGCGGCCGCCACCCGGGCGACGTCGTCGGCGTTCAGCGCATCGAACGGCGGGTGGGCCCGCAGAAAGCCGGTGATCTCGGCCGGCGCCTGCGCGCTCACCACGCAGGCCTCAGACCACCGCCGCCGGTGCCTCCACCTTCGCGTCCGACTTGATCATGTCGGCGCACTTCTCGCCGACCATCATCGTGGTGATACAGGGATTGATCGCCGGGAGGAACGGCAGGATCGAGCCGTCGGCGATCCGCAGCCGGCTCACCCCTCGCACCCGCAGCCTCGGATCGACCACTGCCAGCGGATCGGAATCCGGCCCCATGTGGGCCGAGCACGCGGGGTGGTAGACGGTGTTGTGCGTCTTGTGCATGTAGTCGATCAGCTCGTCGTCGCTCTGCGCGTCGGGCCCCGGCGCCAGCTCCCGGGCGGCCCATTCGGCCATCGGGGACTGCGACACGATCTTCCGGGCCAGGCGCATCCCGAACGCCATCACACGCTCGTCGTGGCCGTCGGGGTCGGTGAAGTAGCGCGGGTCCACGCGAGCCCGGTCGCGGTAGTCGGGGGAGCGCAGACGCACGGTTCCGCGTGAGTGGCCCCGGCAAACGTTCGGCGTCAGGCAGAAGCCGTTCTCAGTGGTCGGATAGCCCCACCGCATGGTGTTCATGTCAAACGGCACCGAGCCGTAGTGCATCATCAGGTCGGGCCGGTCCAGGCCGGGCTCCGAGGTGGCGAACAGGCCGATCTCCCACCACTGGGTGGAGTGGCGGATCATGGGCTGCTTGGCCTCCCACTGGACGATGCCCTCGACGTGGTCATCGAGATTGGAGCCCACCCCGGGCGAGTCGACGAGCGTCTCGATGCCGAACTCCTGCAGGTGCTCGCCGGGGCCGATCCCCGACAGCATCAGCAGCTTGGGGGTGTCGATGGCGCCGGCGCTGAGGATCACCTCGCGCCGGGCCTTGACCGACGCCTGGGTCAGCAGATCGGGGGTCAGGTACTGCACGGCGGTGGCGCGGCCGTCCTCGATCGTCACCTTCTTGACCCAGCAGTGGGTCCTTACCTCGAGGTTCGGGCGCGTTCCGATGAGCGGGTGCAGGTAGGCGTGGGAGGAGGACATGCGGGTGTTGTCGGCCGACGAGTTGATCTGAAACCAGCCCGCGCCGTTGGTGACCGTGTGCCCCTCGTTGAAGCGGCTCGTCGGCAACCCCGCCTGGGCCGCCGCCTCCAGGATCGCCACCCCGCACGGATCCTCCGGGGGGACAGTGCGGATGTTGACGGGACCGCTGCGGCCGTGGTGCTCGCCGGGTCCGTCGTTGGTCTCCAGCCGTGTGATCAGCGGCCAGCATTCGGCCGAGCTCCAGCCCTCGCAGCCCATCGCCGCCCACTCGTCGAGGTCCTCCTTGGGGGTCCAGAAGGCAATGCAGGAGTTGTGCGAGGAACAGCCCCCCAGCACCTTGGCGCGGGCGTGGCGCATGAAGCTGTTGCCCTTCTCCTGGGGCTCGATCGGGTAGTCCCAGTCGTAGCCCGAGTCGAGCAGGAACATCCAGTCCTCGAGGCGCAGGATCGCCGGATCCTCGACGTCGGACGGTCCCGCCTCGAGCAGGCACACGGTCACCGACGGGTCCTCCGACAGCCGCGCCGCCAGCACGCAGCCGGCGGTGCCGCCGCCCGCGATCACATAGTCAAACTCGCCCGCCTCGATCATGGCGCCATCTCCCCCAGAGGCTGGCGATCGCCCGGGAGCGCCGGCACCTCGGCGCGGTGCTCGGCCAGCACCTCCGGTGGCTTGCGGGTCTGGACCAGGAAGTAGTACAGGGCGCCGATGATGATCGACCCGCCGATGAACTCGTAGGCGCCGAAGCGGAAGTACCACTTGCTGCCGTAGACCACCGACCGGGGCCACGCGATGTTGAACGCCACCACCGTCCCGTAGACGACGGCGAAGGCATTTATCGGCAGGCCCCAGCGGCCCAGGTTGAAGTAGGGCCCGTGCTCGGGACGCGGCCATTCGCCGCGGATCCGCCGGAGCAGCATCGAGCCGGTGACGGCCAGGTACGGCAGGTAGAACATGATGATCGCCACCGAGGTCAGGGTCAGGAACGCCGACTGGTTGGCGAGGTTGATGGCCAGCAGCGCCAGCGAGCAGACACCCACGAACAGCGCCGGGACGATCGGCACCCGGGCTCGACCCGAGACCCGCGCCAGGCTGGAGCCGCCCGGTAGCCGCCCGTCCCGGGCCATGGAGAACAGCATCCGGATGCAGGCGGTGCAGACCGCCAGCGTGCATACCGTGATCGCGATCCCCGAATCGATCAGGAACACGTTGCCGGTGGTGTTGCCCAGGGCCTGCTTGATGATGTAGGGCAGTCCGAGCAGGCCGATGTTCTTGTCGGTGATGCTCTTGACCGACATCAAGGCGAACAGGATCAGCAGCGCGCCGATGACCGCCGAGGCGATCAGGGCCCGGATGATGGCCGGGGGTGCGGCTCGCCGCGGGTCGTTGGTCTCTTCGGCCAGCGTCCCGGCGGTATCGAAGCCGTACATGACGTAGGCGCTCATGATGCCGCCGATCAGGAAGGCTCCGAAGTAGCCCCAGGCGTGCCCGGTGCCGGTGCCGAGCGTGTGCCCGACCACCCCGGGTCCGCGCTGGAAGTGGAACACCAGCAGAATCACCAGGATCGACGCCCCGATCAGCTCGGCGATCACTCCGAAGTTGTTGATCCGGGCCATGACCTTGACCCCGAGCATGTTGATGATGGTCGCGAAGATGACCAGGATCGCGCCGAGGATCAGGGCGTTCTTGGCCCCGTTGGGGGTGCTGTAGGTGCCGGCGTCGGCGGCGGTGCCGACGAACTGGAGCTTGGTCGAGACCTGCGGCAGCACCACCTGCCACGCCACCGCCACCGCGGCCACGGTGACGATCGATCCGATGATCAGAATCCAGCCGGTCATCCACGAGACGAAATCGGTCCCGATGCGCTTGGACCACTGGTAGACCGAGCCGGCCAGCGGGAACTGCCCGGCCAGCTCGGCGAAGCACAGCGCCACCGCCATCTGACCGGCGAGGACCACCAGCCACGACCACCACACGGCCGGGCCGGCATTGTTGAAGCCGAAGCCGAACAGCTCGAACACCCCGGTGAGAATCGAGATGTAGCTGAATCCCGCGGCGAACGAGGAGAAGCTGCCCAGCGAGCGGTCGAGCTCCTGCTTGTAGCCGAATCCGGCGAGCTCTGAGCTGTCGCCACTCATACCGGCGCCGCCCGGCGCCTCAACGGTTGCCATCGATCAACCTCCCCCGTTGCGCCGCTGGGCGCAACTCCTCGGACACGATTGAGCACTCGGCCATCGACGCACGCCACCACTGTTGAAAGCCATTGACCCGGTGCAGATCAGGCTGTTATATATCAGTTGTCGAATTGTGTCAACGAGTGGCTGGCCGCAGCCGGGACGCGGCCCGGACGGGAGGCAGGCATGGTCACAGGCCCCGCACAGGAGATGTTCGTGGGCGGCGGGTGGCGACCCAGCGCCAGCGGCGAGACTTTCGAGGCGACGAGCCCGGCCACCGGGGCGTTGATCGGAACGGTTCCTCAGGGCGACCGCGAGGACGCGGTCGCGGCGATCGCCGCGGCCCGCGCGGCGGCCGACGCCTGGGCCGGGCTGACCGCGTTCGCGCGGGCCGCGAAGATGCACCAGGTGGGCGACATCATCGAGTCCCGGCGCGATGAGCTGGCGCGGACGCTCACCCTCGATCAGGGCAAGCCGCTGGCGGCCGAGGCGTTCGACGAGGTCGACGAGCTCGTGGAGTACTGGCGGATGGCGGCCGAGGACGGCAAGCGTCTGGGGGGCGAGCTCCCCAATTCGGTCTCGCCGGGCAAGCGGGTGCTGCTGGCGCGCCGCGCGCGCGGCGTGGTCGGCGTGATCAGCCCGTGGAACTGGCCCTACACCATGCCCGCCGAGCTGATCGCCCCGGCGCTGGCGTGCGGCAACGCGGTGGTGTGGACCCCGGCCCCGAGCACGGCGCTGTGCGCGGTGGCGCTGGCGCAGTGCATCGTCGACGCCGATCTGCCGCCCGGGGTGTTCAATTTGGTGACCGGACCCGGGCCCGTGGTGGGCGATGAGATCGCCCGCAACCCGGGCACCGACGGCGTCGCCTTCATCGGCTCCACCGCCACGGGCCGACTGGTCGCGCAGGCCGCGGCCGGCAAGGCCACGTTGCTGGAGATGGGGGGCAACGGCCCCATCGTGGTGCTCGAGGACGGAGACGTCGACGCCGCGGTGGCCGCCACGCTGACGGCCTGCTACCTGTGCGCCGGCCAGAGCTGTACGGCCGGCGAGCGGATCCTGGTGCATCGCGAGGTGTACGACCACTACGTCGAGGCTCTGGCCCGCGCGGTGACCGAGCGGATCGTGCTCGGTGACCCGTTTGACGAGCGCACCACGATGGGACCGCTCAACAACGAGCCGGTGGCGGCCAAGATGGACGAGCACGTCGGTGACGCAGTGGCGCGCGGCGCCCGCATCCTCAGTGGCGGCGCCCGCGGCGACGGCTTTCCCACCGACCTCTACTGGCAGCCCACGGTGCTGGCGGGGGTTCCGGCCGACGCTCGCGTCTCGGTTGAGGAGACGTTTGGGCCAGTCGCTCCGGTGGTGGCGATCGACTCGCTCGAGCACGCCATCAACCTCGCCAACGCCTCTCCGTACGGACTGCTGGCGGCGATCTTCACCGCCGATCTGGCGCGCGGCCTGCAATTCGCCGACCGGGTCCGCACCGGCTGGGTCAACATCAACGAGTCCAGCAACTACTGGGAGGCCCACCTGCCGTTCGGAGGACGCTCGGGCAAGGACAGCGGGATCGGCAAGGTGGGCGGCTCGCACGTCATGCAGTCATTCACCGAGCTGCAGACGATCGTCATGACGCCCGACGCCCGGCGCTCGTGAGCCCCCAGCCGCCAGCCCGGCCGTCACCCCTCAATCCCGGCCCCGACCAGGTGGCGCAGGTCCTGGCGGCGGTGCTCGAGCGGTCACCGTGGACGGTACGTGAGCTCGCCTCCGGAGTGGCGCTCACGCCCGGCGAGCTCGAGCCGGTCCTCGACGGTCTCGAGCGCCATGGGCTGGTGGCGCTCCAGGACGACCGGACCAGTGTCCGGCCGGGTCCCGCCGCGATGCGCTTCGCGCGGTCTGACCGCGGGCGCGCCGACCTCGTCGAGCTGGCGCGGCGCAGTCTGCGCCGGCTCGCCGCCGAGAGTGGCGAGACCGCCAACCTGATCGCGCCCCGGCCCGGCGGAACCGAGGCGATCGCGCAGGTCGACGGGTCACATCTGCTCGGAGTCACCAACTGGGTGGGCCGCCCGCTCGGCCTCCACACCACTGCGGCCGGGAAGGTGTTCCTGGCCTGGGGAGCGGCGGCGTTGGCCGCCGGAGAGCTCGAGGCGCTGACACCGGCCACGATCACCGACCGCGGGAAGCTCGACGAGCAGCTCGAGGCCGTCCGGGGCGCGGGCTTCGCCACGATCGTGGACGAGCTGGAGCAGGGGCTGGCCGCGGTGGCCGCCCCGGTCCGGGAGGGCAGCGGGGCGGTGGTCGCCGCGCTGTGCGTCTCGGGCGCCTCGCTGCGATTGCGCCCCCAGCGCCTCGAGCTGCTGGGGCGGGTCACCGTCGAGCAGGCCGACGAGCTCTCGGCCCGGCTCGGTTACAACGGCTGAACGCCGCCCGGCGTTACAGAGCCGCGCGGATCTCGCGCTCGAAGGTCTCGATGTGCTCGGCCAGGATCGCGCGGGCCCGATCGGCGTGACCGGCGTCGATCGCCTGCAGCAGATCGTCGTGCTCGTGCACGCGGGTGAACAGGTGCGGAAGGCGGTCCAGCACCAGATGCCAGATCCGCAACGAAAGATTGAAGTACCGCCCCAGCGTCTCCTCCAGATACGGATTACCGGCGCAACGGTGGATGAACCGGTGCACGCGGGCGTCGAGCGCCATCAGCGCCTCGACATCATCACTGCCCTGGCTGTGGGCGAGATCTCGGAGCAGCGCCGCGAGCTCGGAGCGCTGCCCCTCGGTTATGCGCTGCGCGGCGCGATAGGCCGCGTGACCCTCGAGCTGGATGCGGACGTCGGAGATATCGGCGAGATCGGTGATGTTGATCTCCGAGGCGAACGTGCCACGTCGGGGGAACACGGTGACCAGATTCTCGAGCGCGAGCCGTTTGATCGCCTCCCGCACCGGCGTGCGGCCGATGTCGAGCTCGCCGCCGAGCAGATCCTCGTCGATCGGCGCACCGGGCGCGATCGCCAGCGTGACGATCCGGTCGCGCAGCTCAGAGTAGGCCCGGTCGGCCAACAGCTCCCGGGGGGCGCGCTGATCGCGCCGGGTGGTCGCCGCGGTCACCAACGCCTATCACACATGACTGATATATGAGTCATGCCTTAGGAGTCTAACATTGGGAATATCGTGCGCCAAGCAGCGAGCACCACCGTTTCGAGCCGCCGATGACGACCGCCGGCGCGGGTACTGACGCCGACCGGGTGGCACAGCGCCTGGCGGACGGCGAGGCCGAGGCGGTGCGAACGATCGTCGCCCCGCTGGCCCGCCATACGCCCATGCTGAGCTCACGGAGCCTCTCGGAGGGATGCGGAGGGCAGGTGCTGCTGAAGGCCGAGAACCTGCAGCGCACCGGCTCGTTCAAGCTGCGCGGCGCTATCCACAAGATCTCGACGCTCGATCGGCCCTCCGGCGTCGTCGCCGGCAGCGCCGGCAACCACGGGCAATCGCTGGCCTACGCGGCCCGCGCCCAGGGGATCCCGTGCGAGGTGTTCATGCCACGGGAAGCCCCGGTGGCCAAGGTGGCCGCGGTGGAGGCGTTCGGCGGCACCGTGAACCTGGGCGGGGACTCGGTCGACGCCTGCGTGGCCGCGGCGCTCGAGCGGGCGGCCGAGACCGGCGCGGGCTTCGTGCACCCCTTCGACGATCCCGAGGTCATCCTGGGGCAGGCGACGCTGGGGCTGGAGCTTCTCGACGACGTGCCCGACCTCGCCACCGTGGTGATCCCGGTCGGCGGCGGCGGACTGATCTCCGGCGTCGCGGGCGTGCTCAAGTGCGCCCGTCCCGCGGTCCGCATGATCGGCGTCCAGGTGGAGGCCTGCGCGGCGTTTCCCGCCTCGCTGAAGGCCGCGGCTCCGGTCACGTTCGACGCGCGGGCGACGATCGCCGACGGGATCGCGATCAAGCGCCCGGGCGAGATCACCCTCCCTCTGGTGCAACGCTGGGTCGATGAGCTGGTGGTGGTCGGAGAGGACGAGATCGCCGAAGCGATGGTGTGGTTGCTGGAGCGGGCCAAGCTGGTGGTGGAGGGCGGCGGCGCGGTCGGCGTCGCGGCGCTCCTGGCGGGGCAGATCACGCCCGCCCCGCGCGGCTCCACGGTCATCGTGCTCTCGGGCGGCAACGTCGATGCGGGCCTGCTGGCGGCGATCGCGCATCGACACGAGACGACCGCGGGGCGCCGGCTGCGCCTGTTCACCCGGATCTCGGACCGGCCCGGCGGCCTGGCGGCGCTGCTGACCACGATCGCCGAGGCGGGCGGCAACGTCGTGCACGCCGACCACGTTCGCGAGGCGGTCTCGCTGCATGTGCGTGAGACCGGCGTGGAGCTCGCGCTGGAGACCCGCGGGGCCGAGCACGGCGAGTCGATCGTCGCGGCGCTGAAGGCCGCCGGCTACGGCGTGGAGAGGCTCGACCGCCCGCCCGTGTAGCCGCTTACCCGGCATTGCGGAGCAATGCTTAAGGCAATCCGAAGGATTGCCCTAGTCGCCCAGCTCGGCCCGGCGGCGAACCACGAACTCCTCGAGCTCGGCCCTGACGGCGTCGTCGATCGGCGGCTGCTCGTAGCTCTCCAGCGTGGCGCGCCAGATCTCCCCGGCCCGGGCGGTGGTGTCGCGCGCGCCCTTCTTGGTCCAGCGGTCGAAGTTCTCAGTCGAGGACAGCAGGGGGCGGTAGAAACATTCCCGGAAGCGCTCCAGCGTGTGCGCCGCTCCCAGGAAGTGGCCGCCCGCCCCGACCTCGGTGTGGGCGTCGAAGGCCAGGCTCGCCTCGTCGATCTCGAGCGGCGTGAACTCGTGCTTGAGCTCGCGCAGCAGCTCGATGTCGACGATGAACTTCTCATAGCAGGAGACCAGCCCGCCCTCGAGCCAGCCGGCCGAGTGCATCACGAAGTTGGCGCCGGCCAGGAACGTCGGCAAGAAGGTCATCAGCGACTCGTAGGCGGCCTGGGCATCGACGGTCTGAGAGGCGTTGAGCGCCCCTCCCCCGCGCCACGGCAGGCCGTAGCGGCGGGCGATCTGGCCAGTGCACAGGACGCCGATACCCGATTCCGGGGTGCCGAACGACGGGGAGCCGGACTGCATGTCGGTGTTGGAGAGAAACGAACCGAACACCACGGGTGCGCCGGGGCGGATGAGCTGCGCCAGCGCGATGCCGGCCAGGCCCTCCGCCATCTGCTGCACCAGCGTCGCGGGCAGCGACACGGGCGACATCGCGCCCATCAACAGAAACGGTGTGATCACCACCGCCTGACCGGCCTTGACGTACTCGAACATCGCCCCCAGCATGCGGTCGTCGTAGCGCAGCGGGGAGTTGACGTTGATCAGCGAGATCGAGGCCGGCGCGCGCTCGATCGCCTCGCGGCCGCCGAACAGGATCTCCCCCATCCTGATCGTGTCAGCAGCGTTGGGACCCGAGGTGACCGAGCCCATGTAGGGCTTGTCCGACAGGGTCTGCAGCGCGTAGATCATGTCCAGATGGCGCGAGTCGAGCGGCCGGTCCTCCGGCTCGCAGATCGTGCCACCGGGGGAGTCGAGCTCTGGGAACGCCTGCGCCAGGCGGACCAGATTCTCGAAGTCGGCCATCTTGGCGTCGCGCCTGACGTCGCCCTCGCGGATGAAGGGGCAGCCGTACACCGGCGCGAACACCATGTGGTCACCGCCGATGTGGGCGGTGTTGGCGGGGTTGCGGGCCTGGAGCTCGAACTCCCGGGGCGCCTTGGCCACCTGCTCGAGGATGAACTCAGGATCGAAGCGGACCCGGTTCTCGTCCTCGACGATCTGGCCCGCCGCGCGCAGCAGCTCCACCGCCTCGGGCAGCAGGAACTCGATCCCCAGCTCGGAGACGATCCGGCGCCAGCCCTTGTCCAGCACCTCCATCGCATCCTCACTGAGGATCTCGTAGCGGGGCATGGCGTTTACGAACAAGACGGGCCTCCCTCGGGTCGACGCTGTAACGGTCTGACGCGGCGGTGCGCAGCGGGCTTGACGCGGCGGTGCGCAGCCGTAATATATCTCCCGTGGAACGACAGTTTCAAATTTCGGGGGCCGGGGCGGAATCGGGCCGTGGCACCACCGCGGTCGACCGCGGTGCCGAGCTGCTGGTCCGCGTGCTGGAGTCCGCGCAGCCTATGGCCCTGGGCGAGCTCGCGTCGGCCAGCGGCATCCCCAAGAGCACCGCATCGCGCCTGCTCAGCGCGCTGGAGCGCCAGGGACTGGTCGAGCAGGACGGCGAGCGTGGGCGGATCCGTCCCGGTCCGGCCATCCTGCGGGTGGCCGAGCGCAGCCTGCTTGAGCGCAGCGTGGTGGAGCTCGCGCACCCGTCGCTGGAGACGCTCGGGGAGACCTGCGGGGAGACGATCAACCTCGCGGTCCCCGCCCGCAGCGGTGTGGAGCACGTGGCCCAGGTCGAGAGCCGCCACTTCCTCGGCGCCGGCCAGTGGCTGGGCCGCTCGGTCGACTACCACTGCACGGCCGTCGGCAAGGTGTTCATGGCGTTCGGGCGCGCCACCATGCCGGCCCGTCCGCTGGCCAAGCTCACCGACCGGACCATCATCGACCCGGCCACGCTGCGCTCAGAGCTCGACGTGGTGAGACGGGAGGACTTCGCCACCGCCGTCGACGAGCTCGAGCTCGGGCTCGCGGCGATCGCGGCCCCGGTCCGGGGCGCGGGCGGCGAGGTTGTCGCGGCGCTCAGCATCTCCGGTCCGACGACGCGCATGACCGCGGGACGGATCGCCGAGCTGAAACCGATACTGATCGACGAGGCGCGCAGCATGAGCCGCCGCCTCGGCAATACCGAGCAAGGAGAACACGCCGCATGACCCACGAGGAGATCCTGCAGATGCTCTACGAGGAGACGCTCGTAGGCAATGCGCCGGCCGTCAAGAGCGGCGTGGAGGACGGACTTGCCGACGGCATGGAACCTGAATCCATGCTCTACGACGCGCTGATCCCGTCGCTGGAGGAGGTCGGGGCGCGGTTCGAGCGCGGCGACTACTTCGTGCCCGAGATGCTGATCGCCGCCCGCGCCATGCAGGGCGCGTTGGACATCCTGCGCCCGCTGCTGGCCGAGAGCGACACCCAACAGGTCGGCACCTTCCTGATGGGCACGGTCAAGGGCGATGTGCACGACATCGGCAAGAACCTCTGCAACATAATGCTGGAGGGAGCCGGGTTCACCGTCATCGACCTCGGCGTCAACGTGCCGCCGGAGAAGTTCGTCGAGCAGATCGGCGAGCACAACCCCGACGTGGTCGGCTTCTCGGCCTTCCTGACCACCACCATGCCGATGTTCAAGGCCAACATCAACGCGCTGGAGAAGGCCGGGATCCGTGACGACGTGATCGTGATGGTCGGCGGCGCGCCGGTGACCCAGGAGTACGCCGACGCCGTGGGCGCCGATGGCTACTCGGCCGACGCATCCTCGGCGGTCAAGAAGGCCAAGGAGCTGATCCAGCTGCGCCGCAACCGGGTCCCGGCGTGAATGCAGCGGGGGTCGTGGCGGCCGTGGAGCACGCGGTCAAGAAGCCCATCTGGGGCTGTCAGATGTGCGGCCAGTGCGTGCTGCATTCCACCGGCCTGACGTGCCCCATGACGTGTCCCAAGACCCTGCGCAACGGCCCGTGCGGAGGCGTGCGGGCCAACGGGCACTGTGAGGTCAAGCCTGAGATGCGCTGCGTGTGGCTCAAGGCGGTCGAGCGCTCGGAGCGGTTGCCACTGTGGCGCGGTCACATCGACGACCTGCGTCCACCGGTCGACAACACGCTGCATGGCACCTCGTCGTGGCTGAATCTGGTGACCGGCCGAGATCGTGAGGTGCCGGCCGGATGGCGGCAGGCGCGGCGGCCGCGCCAGTCTGGTGCGCTCGTTGTCGAACCTTGAGCGCAAGCTCGCGGCGCGGGAGTTCGTCGTAACCGCGGAGATGCCGGTGATAAACGGCGGCGGCCAGGCCGACGTCCTTCGTCACCTGGAGCCGATGGCGCCGTTCGTCGACGCGTTCAACGCCACCGACAACCCGTCAGCCCACGCGCACTGCTCCCCGCTGGCGGTGGCTATCGGGCTTCGACAGGCCGGCGCGGAGCCCGTCATGCAGCTGGTCTGCCGCGACCGCAACCGGCTGGCGCTGGAGGCAGAATTGATGGGCGCCGCCATGCACGGGGTCGAGAATCTGTGCTGCCTCACCGGCGACGACGTCACCGCGGGCGACGAGCCCGAGGCTCGGCGGGTGTTCGATCTCGACGGACCCCAGCTGATCGCGCTGGCGCGGACCCTTTCCACCGGGCGTTACCTGTCGGGGCGCCGGATCTCCCCGGCGCCCCATTTTCTGATCGGCGCGGTGGAGAATCCCAGCGCGCCGCCGCTGGGCTACCGGGTCCGCCGGGCGGCCAAGAAGGCCCTGGCGGGAGCTCGGTTCCTGCAGCTTCAGCTCTGCTACCGGACCGCGTTGCTGGAGCGCTTCATGCACGAGGCCCACGAGTCCGGCGTCAGCCAGCGGATCGCCCTGATCCCCTCGATCTGCATCCTGCGCTCGGTCGCCGGGATGCGGTTCGTGGCCACCGGCGTGCCCGGGATCGACGTGCCGCCGGAGACTGTGTCCCGGGTGGAGCAGGCGACCGATCCCGAGGCCGAGTGCTTCGAGATCGCCTACGAGCTCGCCACCCATGCCCTGTCCCAGCCCGGCGTCGCCGGACTTCACTTCATCTCGTTCCGCAAGGACGCCGGCATCGCCGCGCTGTGTAAACGCCTGGGAATTCCCCCCCGAGTCGAAAGAGAGTCCAATGGATACAGTGCTTCGGTCGCGCTCTAGGACCGTGACGATCGGCTCCGAGCAGCCGTTCTGCGTGATCGGCGAACGGATCAATCCGACCGGACGCAAGAAGTTCGCCGAGGAGCTGCGGGCCGGGGACCTCTCGACCGTCACCGCCGATGCGCTCGCCCAGGTCGAGGCGGGTGCCGACATGCTCGACGTCAACGCCGGGATCCCGCTGGTCGATGAGCCCGAGCTGCTGATGGCGATGCTGCGCACCGTGCAGGACGCCGTCGATGCCCCCATCTGCATCGACTCGTCGGTGATCGAGGCGCTCGAGGCCGGGCTCTCGGTCTACGAGGGACGGGCGCTGGTCAACTCGGTTACCGCCGAGGACGAGCGCCTGGAGGAGATCCTGCCGCTGGTGGCCAAGTACGACGCAGCCGTGGTCGGGCTGGCCAACGACGAGACGGGCATCCCGGAGACGCCGGAGAAGCGCCTGGAGTGTGCGCGCAAGATCGTCAGCGTCGCCAATGACCACGGCATCGCCACCGCCGACGTGATCATCGATCCGCTGGCCATGACCGTCGGCGCCGCCACCGACGCGGTCACCGTGACGCTGGCCACGATCAGGCTGATCCGCGACGAGCTGGGGGTCAACATGTGCCTCGGCGCCTCCAACGTCTCCTTTGGCCTCCCGCAGCGCCACGTCCTGAACGCGGGCTTCCTGCCGATGGCGATGGCTGCCGGCCTCACCAGCGCGATCATGTCCACCGCCGAGGTCTGCGTGCAGGCCGTGCGGGCGTCGGACCTGCTCCTGGGCCACGATCCGTGGGGGTCAAGCTGGATCGCCGCGCACCGAGCGCGTCAGGCCTCCCTGCAGGAGGCAGCGCCGGCGGGATGACTGCTTCCTCGCCCAAGCGCCGCGAGCCGCTGCAGCGCGACGACGCGGTCGCCGAGACCGACGGCGCACAGCGGGTCCGGCTGCGGTTCCTCCCCGACGGCGGCGAGGTCCGCGTACCCAGCGGGACGCCGATCTTCGACGCCGCCAGCTGGAACGGGATCGCGATCGACTCGACGTGCGGCGGCCATGGCACCTGCAAGAAGTGCAAGGTCCGAGTCGTCTCGGGAGATGTCCCGGTCGGGGCGATCGACCCGCGGGCGTTCACCACCGACGAGCTGCGCGACGGCTGGCGGCTGGCCTGCCGGGCCGGGGCGCGCAGCGACCTGGTGATCGAGGTCCCGCCGCTGCAGACCCGGCCCAAGGCCGCGCTGGTGGGAGTCGGACGCCACGTGATCCTGCGCCCGGCGGTCCAGAAGCGCCACCTGGTGCTCGACGAGCCCACGCTGGAGGACCAGCGATCGGACCTGCAGCGGGTGCTCGACGCGCTGGAGGATCTCGAGCCGCATTCGTCTCTCGAGCTCCTGCGGACGCTGGGCGGGACGCTGCGGCGCTCACATTTCGACGTCACCGCCGTGGTCTGCGACGACGAGCTGATCGACGTGGAGCCGGGGGACACCACGGCCCGGCGGTTCGCCATCGCCTTTGACCTCGGCACCACCACGGTGGTCGCCACCCTGCTCGACCTCGAGAGCGGCCAGCCCGCCGCAGTGCGCTCGATGCTCAACCGCCAGCAGCCCTACGGGGCGGATGTGATCACCCGCGTGTCAGCGACGATGATGGACGAGCGGGCGCTGGGTGCGCTGCGCGAGCGGGCTCACGAGACCTTCGCCGAGCTCACCGGCGAGGTGCTGGCAGAGGCGGGCGTAGACGCCACGGAGGTCTATGAGATCACCGTGTGCGGAAATGTCACGATGATGCAGATGGCCCTCGGGATCGACCCGGAGCCGCTCTCGATGGCGCCCTTCACCGTCACCACCCATGCGTTTCCCCCCATGCGCGCGGTCGAGTTCGGGGTGGCGGTGCACCCGCGGGCCTCGGCCTACGTGTTCCCCTCGCTGGGGGCCTACGTGGGTGGGGACATCGTGGCCGGCCTGCTCGCCACGGGACTTTCGCGCGACCGCCGGATCCGGCTGTTCATCGACGTCGGAACCAACAGCGAGATCGCGCTGGGCTCGGTGGAGCGGGTGCTGGCGACCGCCGCCCCGGCCGGTCCCGCCTTCGAGGCCGCGCAGATCAAGTGCGGGATGCGGGCCGCGGAGGGGGCGATCGAAGGCGTGCGCGTCGGCGAGGATTCGCTGACACTCGACGTGATCGGCGACGTGGAGGCGGTGGGGATGTGCGGTTCGGGACTGGTCGACGCGGTCGCCGAGCTGGTCCACGCCGGTCTGCTCGACCACTCGGGGCGGTTCATCCCCGACGAGCAGGCCGCCGAGCTGCACCCGGGACTAGCCGACCGGCTGACCAGGATCGGCGAGGAGCGGGTGTTCGTGCTGGCCTGGCGCGGCGAGGACCCGGCCGCGTCGGTGTACTTGTCTCAGCGCGACGTGCGCGAGCTGCAGTTCGCCAAGGGATCGATCGCCACCGGCTGGCAGATCCTGCTGCGCGAGATGGGAATCAGCGTCGAAGATGTCTCGCAGGTGCTGCTGGCCGGAAGCTTCGGCGCCTACCTGACGCCGCTGAGCGCGGTGCGGATCGGCCTGGTCCCCCGGATCGCGCTGCCGCGGATCGTGTCCGCGGGCAACGTCGCCGGCGAAGGGGCCAAGATCGCGGCGCTGTCGCTGCGCGAGCGCGCCGAGGCGGAGTCGATCCTGCGTGAGGTCCAGTACGTGGAGCTGTCGGGGCGCGCCGACTTCAACGACCTGTTCATCGACCAGCTGTCGTTTCCGGGATGACCGCCTCGATCGTCGCCTGCGGCGCGCTGGCGCTGGACATCCGCCGGATCGCGGCGCGCCGCGGCTGGGACGTAGAGGTCGTTCCGGTGCCGGCGCTGTTGCACAACCGTCCGCAGCAGATCCCGGCCGCTGTCGCGCAGGCGTCGCGCGGCCGCGACGTGGTGGCGGTGGCCTATGGCGACTGCGGCACGCAGGGCGAGCTCGACGGCCTCCCGCGGCTCTCCGGCGACACCTGCTACGACGTCCTGGGTCGCGACGAGGTGCGCGCCGCGCTCGCCGAGGAGCCGGGCACCTACTTCCTCACCGATTTCCTCGCTCGCACCTTCGAGCACACGGTCGTGCGGGAGCTCGGGCTCGACCGCCACCCCGAGCTGCGCGACGACTACTTCCGCCACTACACCCGCGTGGTGTGGCTGGCTCAGCGCCCCACGCCTTCGACCCGCGCTTGCGCGGAGCGGGCCGCCGCGCGGATCGGTCTCCCCCTCGAGGTCCGCGAGGTCGGCAACGCCGGGCTCGAGCGCGAATTGGAGCGCCTGCTCGCTCCAGATCGGACTCCTCTAGTCCCCCTCGATTGACTCCATCAGCAGCGTGGCCACGTCGACCACCCGGAGATCCTCCCCCACGCTCTGCACACCGTCGTCGAGCATCACCGTGCAGAACGGGCACGCCACCGCGAGCGTGCCGGCACCGGTGCCCGCCGCCTCGCGGACGCGGTTCTCGTTGATCCCCGAGCCGCGCTCCTCCATCCACATGTGCGCGCCGCCGGCGCCGCAGCAGAACGTCTCCTTGCCGCTGCGCTTCATCTCGACCGGGTCACCGATCGCCGCCACCAGCTCCCGCGGTGGCGCCAGTACGTCGTTGTGGCGCGCCAGGTAACAGGAGTCGTGGTAGGTGACCTTCAGCGCCTCGTCACGCCGCGGGGCCAGGCGCCCCTCGCTGACCAGCCGGGCCAGCAGATCGGAGTGATGGATCACCTCGTAGTCACCGCCGAAGTCGGGGTATTCGTTGCCGAGCGTGTTGAAGCAGTGAGGGCAGTTGGCGATGATCTTGGTCACGCCCGCCGCGTTGAGGGTCGCGACGTTCTGCTCGGCGAAGGCCTGGAAGACGTACTCGTTGCCGATCCGCCGGGCCGGATCGCCGGTGCACGCCTCGCGCGGGCCGAGGATCGCGAACTCCACACCGGCGCGCTGCAGCAGCTTCGCGGTCGCCTCGGCGGTGCGACGCGCGCGCTCGTCGAACGACGTCGCGCAACCCACCCAGTACAGGTACTCCGGCGCCGGATCGCCCGGCTCGAGGACCCGCACACCCAGCTGCGCCGCCCAGTCGGCACGCTCTGACTGTGCCTTGCCCCAGGGGTTGGACGCCCGCTCCACGTCGCGGAGCATCGGCTCGGCCTCAGAGGGGAAGCTCGACTCCACCATCACCAGGTGGCGCCTGAGATCGACGATGTGGTCGATGTGCTCGATCGACACCGGACAGGCCTGCACGCAGGCGCCGCAGGTCACGCAATCCCACACCGATTCCTCGGGAACCGCTGCCGGCACCAGCGCGGTGAGGTCGAGCGGCTTACCGGCTCCGTCGCCGTGGGCTCGAGCCGTGACGAGCGCCCCACCGTCGGCGAACACCTGGTCACGCAAGCCCATGATCAGCAGCTTGGGCGACAGCACCTTGCCGGTGGCAAACGCAGGGCAGGCGTCCTGGCAGCGGCCGCACTCGGTGCAGGAGAACGTGTCGAGCATCTCCTTCCACGTCAGGTCGGCGGCCGTCCCGGCCCCGAAGCGGATGCTCTCCTCGGGGATCTCGGGGTCGTCGAAGCGCAACGTCTCGAGCTTGCCGCCCGGACCGGTGCGCCCGTACCACACGTTGAACGCGGCGCTCGCGATATGGAGGTGCTTGGAGCGCGGCAGATAGGCGAGGAAGACCAGGATGGTGGTCACGTGCGCCCACACGAACACACGCTCGAGGACGCGGGTGGTGCCGTCGTGGCCGAAGAGATGGGAGAGCAGGTGCGACACGGGCGCTGACGACGCCGGCCATTCGTTGAGCCCGAGCGCGATCCGCGTCGCATGCCACAGCAGCAGGGTCAGCGCGATGGTTGCGATCAGCGCCAGGATCAGGTCTGCCTCGCCGAGGTGGCTGCCCTCGAAGCGCCGGGGCCTCTGCACCTTGCGGATCCACAGGGCGCTGACGACGCCGGCGAGAACGAGCACCGCGAACAGGTCGACCAGGAAGGCATACCAGCCCTGCTCGCCCAGCCAAGGGAACGTGGCGTGCTTGGAGACGACGGCGATCATCGCGATGACGATCGTCGGGCCGAGGACGAGGAAGCCCCAGAAGATGAAGGCGTGGATCAGTCCGGGGACGATCCGTTGCAGCAGCTTGCGCTGGCCGAGCACGATCGTGGCCTCATTGCGCACGCGGCGCTCCCGATCCCCCGAGCGCCTGGTGGGAGCAGCCGAGCGCACGAGGTCCACGAGGAACCGTACGCGTACTGCGAAGAGCGTTCCGCTCGCCGCCAGCGCGGCAGCGAGCACCACGGCAGAGACGGCGACGCCTATGACCCTCGAGCCTTCCTGATCTCGGCCGAAATCGCCGGCACCACCTCGTGCAGGTCGCCGATGACCGCGTAGTCAGCCCCCGCGAAGATCGAGGCTTCACCGTCGGGGTTGATCGCCAGCAGGCGCTTGGCCCCCTTGACCCCGGCCATGTGCTGGGTAGCCCCGCTGATCCCGCAGGCGATGTAGATCTCCGGCGAGACCTTGCTCCCGGTCTGGCCGACCTGATCGGAGTGCGGGCGCCAGCCGGCGCTCGTCACGGCGCGCGAGCAGCCCACCGCGCCGCCCAGCAGCTCGGCGAGCTCCTCGATGATCGAGAACCCCTCGGCCGAGCCGACACCGCGGCCGCCGGAGACGACTACGTCGGCGTCGGTCAGCGAAACGCCCGCGGTGGAGGCGGGGACCTGCTCGACCACCCGCACGAGCTTGTCGACCTCAGACAGCGCGGTCGTGACGGACACGGTCTCTACGTCGGCGATCGGCGCGGCGGCGACCGCGTGGGCGGCGCTCGTGAACAGCAGCGGGGCCCCGAGAACCTGGGCCTCCTCGAGCAGCGAGCCGCCCCAGCGCACCCGGATCACGGTCGCCGGGTCGCCGGGAGCCACCGACACGCAGTTGGCGGCCATCGGCTGGTCTAGCTCGGCCGCGACGTGGGCGAGGATCTCGTTCCCGCGCTCGGAGCCGGGGGCGGCGATGGCAGTGGCACCACGCGACTGGGCGATGCCGACGAGCGTCTGCGCCCACGCAGCGGGGGCATAGCCGCCGCTCGGATCGATGGCCACGGCGGCGACCTCGCCGCCCAGGCCGTTGGCCATCACGACCGCCTGCTGGGAGAGCTCGTCAGACGCGTCCTCGACGAACACGAGCGTGCTCATCTACATCACCCCGATCGATTTCAGAATCTCCACCACGGCCGGCGCCGCCTCGGCACCGTGCCCCAGGAGCTCGGCCTGCTTGTTGGAGGTCTCCGGAAGGACGAGGCGGACCATCGCCAGCCGCGGCTCGGCCTTGGCGGGCTGAGAGACCTCGATGGGCTTGCGCTTGGCGCGCATCCGTCCGGGCACCGACGGATACCGCGGGAGGTTGATGCCCTCCTTGACCGTCACCACGGCCGGGGTCGGCACGACGTAGACATCGCGCCCGGCCGGCGTCTCCTGCTCGCAGCGCAGGCTCGAACCGTCGAGGCCTATGGCCTTGATCCCGTTTACGACCGGCAGCCCCAGCGCGTGAGCGACGCGGATCGCCACCTGGTAGTTACCGGCGTCCGCGGACTCGGTCCCGAAGAGGATCAGGTCGTACGGCGCGGGCTGGGCGCGGATCGCGGCGACGATTGCCCCGGCCGTCGCCTGGGGATCCCACTCCGAACCGTCGGTGACGAGGTGGATGCCCTGGTCGATCCCGATCGCCATGAGGTCGCGCAGCTGCTCCTCGGCCTCGGCGGGCCCGAGCGTGAGAGCCGTCGATGAGCCGCCGTGCTGCTCGACGAGGCGGACCGCCTCCTCGGCGCCGCACTCCTCGTGCGGGCTGACGGTGAAGCCGAGATGGCGCGTCTGGATCGCCTGCTCGTCTTCAGTGAGGGTGATCTTGCCGCCGGTAAGCGGTACCCGCTTCACGCACACCAGGATGTTCACGAGCGCACCCGCGAGTTGTCGGGGTCGAAGACCGAGGTCGAGTCGTTGGTGGCGACGGTCACCGGGTAGGGCTCGCCCATGTACAGGACGGTGAGCTGAGTGCCGACCGTGGCGTGCTCGGGCGGAAGGTAGCCCATCAGGATGTACTTGCCGATCGACGGTCCCGAGCCGGCGCTGGTGACGTAGGAGCGCCGACCCTTGGCGTCGGTGATCGGCTCGCCGGACGGGGTGAGGATCGGCTCGCCGCCCATCATGTAGCGCTTGGCGCCGGAGCGCGAGGTGTGATCGTTGACGGTGAGCGCGCACATCGTCGCCGCCGGCGTCTGCGAACGGTGGCCGACGTGGGCTTGCTTGCCGACGAAATCCTGGTCCTTGACCTTGCCCCACGCCATGCCGGCCTCGACCACGTTGTACTCGCCCTCGAGCTCGGCGCCGTAGGCGCGGTAGCACTTCTCCAGACGCCCGGTCGAGCCGTAGACGCCGGCGCCGACCGGTACCGCTCCGTGCACCAAGCCCGCCTCGGCGATCACGTCCCACAGCTTGGCGCCCTGCTCGATCGGGACGTACAGCTCCCATCCGAGGTCTCCGACATAGGAGATCCGGCTCGCGACAACCTCCAGCGAGCCCACCTCGATCGACTTCCAGCGCGCAAACGGCAGGCCCTCATTTGACACGTCGTCGCCGGTCACGCTGGAGAGGATGTCCCGCGCGCGGGGTCCCCACAGCCCGAGCGTGGTCAGCGAGTTGGTGCGGTCGTGAATCTGCACCGAGCCGTCGGCGGGAAGGTGATCGGAGAACCACTTCAGATCCGACATTCCCCAGGCCCCGCCGGTGACCACGCGGAAAGTGTCGGGGGCCATCCGCATGATCGTCAGATCGGCCTTGAAGCCGCCGCTCGGCGTGAGGATCGGGGTGTACACGACGCGTCCGACGGCCACCTCCATCTGGCGCATCGCGATGGCCTGGACCGCGTCCAGGGCGCTCGGTCCGGTCGACGTCGAAGATGCAGAACGCCGTCAGGTCGGTGTACCCGGCCCGGTCGCGCAGGGCGAGGTGCTCGGCGTTGATGATCGGCGACCACCAGCGTGACTCCCATTCCGCTTCGCGCCGGGTCACCTGATCGCCGAACTCCTCCACCAGCCGGGCGTTTGACTCATACCACTGCGGACGCTCCCAGCCGGCCGCCTCGTAGAAGATCGCGCCCAATTCCTGCTGGCGCTCGTAGTACGGCGACAGCTTGACCCGGCGATCGGACTCCCATTGCTCGGCCGGGTGCACGATCCCGTACATCTTGTTGAAGCCCTCCGAGGCCCGCGCCTGGACGTGGGCCCGGGTCTTCTGGTGCGGATAGGCGCGGGCGATGTTGGAGTCATAGACGTCGATCTCGGATTCGCCGTGCACCATCAGCTCGGCGACGGTCTTGCCCGAGCCCGGCCCCTCCTTGATCCAGATCGCGGCCGCCGACCACAGACCCTTGACCTCGGGCGTCTCACCGATCAGGGGCAGCCCGTCGAGCGTCACCGACAGCAGACCGTTGATGGCGTAGCGGACGCCCACCGACTCGTCGCCGACGATGTCCGGCATCAGCTCGAGCGCCTGCTCCATCTGCAGCTCGAAGTCGGCCTGGGTGAACGGCAGCTCCGTCGGGCTGAGCGCTGACTCCTCGATCGAGGGGATCTCGTCGGCGTCCATGAGGATCGGACGGTGGGCGTAGGAGCCGATCTCCAGCCCTCCCCCATCCTGACGCTCGTACATGTTGGTGTCCATGTCGCGCACGATCGGATAGTCGACGAGGGTCCGGGCGTCGGCGAAGCGGGGCACCGGACCGATGTCGAGCATCTGGTGCACGGCGGGGGTCAGCGGGATGTTCGCACCCGCCATGCGGGCGATCCGCGGACTCCAGCAGCCGCAGGCAATGACCACCCGGTCAGCCTCGATGTCACCCCGGCTGGTGCGGACCCGCCTGATCCGCCCGTGCTCGACGTCGAGCCCCAGCACCTCGGTGTTGGCCGCCACGGTGGCGCCGGCCTCGGCGGCCCGCTCACGCATGATCGTCGCGGCGCGCAGGCTGTCGACCACCCCCGCTCCGGGCGTGTAGAAGCCGCCGAGCAACAGCTCCTCGTTGATGAACGGAACCAATGCCTTGATCTCCTCGGGGGTGACCAGCGAAACCGGCTCGATCCCCCAGGTCTTGGCTGAGACCATCCGCCGTTGCAGCTCCTGCATGCGCTCCTCGGTCCGCGCCACCTCGATGCCCCCGCACTCCAGGTAGACATCGAGGGCCTTGTACTGGCGCATGCTCTCCTTGGTGAGCGCCGTCATCTCCTTGGAATGATCGACCGGGAAGATGAAATTGGAGGCGTGACCGGTGGAGCCGCCGGGGTTGGGCAGCGGCCCCTTGTCGATGAGGGTGATCTCGGTCTCGCCGAGCTGGGTCAGGTGATAGGCGACGCTGTTGCCGACGATGCCGGCACCGATGACCACGATCCTCTGACGCGCGGGCAGGCCGCTGGGCTCACTGGTTGCCATCGCTCTGATATATCAGATGCAGGTCAGCAGCGTCAACGCGACCTGGGCCAAGCGCCGGAGCGTGCCGGGCATGGCGCCCGCCCCTCCCGCCCACCGGAGAATCGCCGTTACACTCACCCGGGCGGCCGGGCAGTCCAGTAAGGGAGAAGCGAATGCAGATCTGCGGAGCAGCCGCTGGCGGTCGCAGGCTGGTCCACGCAGCGGTCGTTGCGTTGACCCTGCTCGCTCCGGGGGGTCTGGCTGCCGCGGCCTCGGCCCAAACGCTCAGCGTCGACAAGCCGTGCTACGTCAATGTGAACACCAAGACGGGGTTGACGCCGGCCGTGATGACCGTGACCGGAACGGGGTACGCCGCCGGGGACAGCGTGTACATCAACAGCAGCGACGGGTCGGTCAACGCGCAGGCGACGGCCGACGCCGCCGGCAACATCTCCGTCCAGACGACCGCTCCGAACCCGGTCCTCAACCTGCCGGGAGCCAAGACGGTGACGTTGACGGCGCAGGATCCGACCCTGGCGGGGACGATGCTCTCGGCCGCGACTCCCGTCACCGCCACGACGCTCGCCGTGCTCCCGCAGCCGACGCAGGCCAAGCTGACCCGCAAGGTGACCTGGTACTTCTCGGGCTTCGCGCCGGGGAAGTACATCTACGGCCACTACGTGCGCAAGAACCAGGTGGCCAGGGCGCGCTTCGGCCGCGCCCACGGACCTTGTGGCGTGCTCAAGGCGAGGGCTCGCTTCTACCCCGGCGGTCACCCCAAGTACGGCAAGTACAAGCTCCAGTTCGACGACTCCAAGCCCTACTCCGAGCAGTCGTTGCCGCGGTACGTCCTGCAGATCACCCAGACGATCCTGTGACGTGAAGCTGAGGTCGACCCTCCGATTGGCGCTCAGGCTGCCTGCGGCACCCGGTCTCGCAGCGTGACCGCGAGGGCCGCGGCCAGCGTCGAGGCCAGGCAGGAGATCGCGAACGGGGCGCTGACCCCGGCCGACCCGATCGACGCACCCCCCAGCGCTGAACCGAGGGCGATCCCGGACACCAACGCCGCCGAAACCCACGTGAACGCCTCCGTCTCACTGCCGGGCGTGACCGCCCGCCCCACCAGCGCGTACTGGGACGCGAACACGGGCGCGATCATCATCCCGGCCAGGATGCTGCAGACGGCGCCGGCGGGGATCGAGTGGGCGGCGATCAGAGGGGCCGTGAACACCACCGCCAGCGCGAGCAGCTTCCGGTAGCGACTGGACAGCGGCGAGCGCCAGGTGCGTGAGCCGTACCAGAGCCCCCCAGCCATGCTCCCGACGCTCCACAGTGCCAACAACAACCCCGAGGCCGGACGAGACCCGGCGTGCAGCGCCAGCGAGGGCAGCCCGACCTCGATCGCGCCCAGGCCCATTCCGGTCAACGCCACCGGCCCCAGCAGTGATCTCAGCTCCGGGTTGGAGAACACCGAGCGGCGCCCGTCTCCGGAGTCACGCCGGCCGGCCCCGCGAGCCAGCGGAGACCGCACGAACATGGCCGTCCCCACCAGGCACACGGCTGCCAGCACCAACACGGCCGCCTCCGGCGACGTGGCGCCAACGATCACCGCCACCAGCAGCGGGCCCGTGATCCACACCAGTTCCTGTACCACGGAGTCCAGCGAGTACGCGGTCTCACGGGTTCCCTGGTCCGGCCACACTTCGCGCATGAGCGCCCTGACCGTGGGCGCGATCGGCGGCATCAGCGCCCCCGCCAGTGCCGCCAGCGCAATCAGCGTGACGGCACCGGCACCCGAGGAGGCGCCGATCACCAGGCCCACCAACACAACCGCCTGGCCCACCGCGAAGGGGGCCAGCACGCGAACCCGGCCAAAGCGGTCGACCAGACGGCCCTGGAGGGGTGCGCACGCAGCGCTGGCGAAGGCGTACGCGCCGACGGCCACGCCCGCGGCGGCGTACGAACGCGTGGTGCCGCGGACCAGCAGCAGGATCGCCAGAGACGACATTCCCTGCGGCAACCGGCCCAGCAGCGCGCTGGCCAACATACGAGTCGAGCCGGGAACGGACAGCACGGAGCGGTAACTGGCGACCATTGCCCCGAGGCTACAAGGGGCCCGCGGGTGGAAAATTCGCAAGTTTTGCCCGGCCGCGACGTTTTCAGGGGGTATGACCCGTCGTACGCGCCGCATGGCCAGGCTGTTCGTGGCGCTGCTGCTCGGCGCGCTCACGGCCGGCTCTCTCTCCAGCGCCGCCACCCTGCCAAAGATCAGCCTGCCCGGCATCTCCGTGCCATCCGGGTCGGTGCCCCACATCGACACCCGGGCGGCCAACGCGTCGGGCGTAACGGTCCCCGGCGTGACCGTGCCCGGTGTGACGGTCCCCGGCGTGACCGTGCCCACGGTGACTGTGCCCCCCGTGACCGTGCCCGGGATCACCACGCCGCCGATCCCGACTCCCGTCGGCACCGTCCCCAGCATTTCGACGCCCCCGGTGACCACGCCGAGGGTCAGCACGCCCTCCATTTCCGTCCCGTCGGGGTCGTCAGGGTCGGCGGCGTCTGGGTCCACCTCCCGCTGGGTCGACGCCGTCGCGGTCACGGTCCTCGGCCGGCTCGGGCGCCGTCCGGTCCGGCTCGTCCAGCGCTTCGAGCGGCCCCGCCGCCTCGGCCAACGGCGCCTCACCCGGTTCCGCGGCCTCGCCGGCGTCGTCGGCGGCGACCGGACAGTACGCCGGGTCGGGGCGCGCCGGCCACGGGGCCGCCGGGGCGACCGCCAGCACCTTGCTGGGGTCTGCCGGCGCTCGAGTCGGCTCCGCATCGAGGACCGCGGCCGCCATGCGCTCGCGCCAGCGGCGCGGGGCCGCCGCCAGAGCGGCGGATCGCCGCCTGCGCCGCATGGTCGAGCGCCTCGACGCCTGCCTCGGATCGCTGACGCCGCAGTCGCAGCGGTTGTTGACCCTGCGCGCCGGGCTGGGCAAATCGTCGCCCCACAGCGCCGATGCGGTGGCGCGGATCATGCACCTCAGCGCAAGGCGGGAAACGCTGCTGGAGCAGGTTTCCCTGACCACCCTGCGCATGGCCGCGAAGAGCGGCTGCGGTGAGACCGCGCTCGCGTCTGCGGCAGGCCCGGCGGTGCCGGAGCTGGTGGCCGCGGCGCCGGCACTCCCGGTCACTACCACCGTCCCCGTCAACGTCGCGGGAGCATCCGGAGCCTCGACCGCGGGACCGACGACCGTGGCGGCGCATAGCCGGCAGACCCCCACCCGCGCCAAGGCCGGGCACAGCGCCAATCCGTCCGGGGTGGCAAGTCCGCAGCGATATGAGCGCGCCTCCACTTCGGGCAGCCAGCTACCGGTGCTGGCGATCGCCCTGATCGCCGCCGTCCTGGCCCTTCCCATGCTCATGTGGTTCTCGGGCCGCCGCCGCCTGCTCAGCGTGCCCGCGCTTCTGGCCGCCGCCACGGCATCGGAGCAGCGGTCTCGGCCGGCACCACGAGTGACCGCGGCGGACCCAGCCGCCGCCGGCGAGCCCAGCCACCGCGGCGAGCCCAGCGGCCGCAGCGAGCCCAGCCACCGCGGCGAGTCCGGCGGACGCCCCAAAGCCGTCGGCCGATCCACGCGAGCGCTGGCTCCTCCCCGCCGCATCGACTCAGGCCGGCGCGCCGCCACGGGAGCCCCAGCGCTCCGCCCCGGTGAGCCAGCCCCCGCCGCCCCCGAGTCCCCCGCCGCCCAGGCCGCCCCGAGCCCCCGCCGCCCCCGAGCGCGCTCCGGCCCCCGAGCCCACCCCCGCGAGCCGCCCGCCCGGCGCCGCCCCCGCCACGCGGTCGTGAGTGGCTGCGCGAGCACGCGACCCAGACGGCGCTGGTGGTCACCGCGGTCGGCGGCATGATCGCGCGCGGCCTCGGGCGTTCGCGCCGCCGTCACTGAGCGGCCGCCGCGGGCCCGGCGCGCCGAGAAAGTCAGCGCCCCGAAATCAGATTGGCGATCGCGGCGATGCGCGACGGCCGGGTACGCAGCTGCTCGCGATGGTCGGCGAGACGGTAGAGGGAATAGATCCCCCGGGCCCCCATGAACCGCAATGGCTCGGGCTCCCAATCGCGCGCCGGCCGCCCCACCCAGGGCAGCCGGGTGAGCTCGCTGTCGCGCTCGAGCACCAGATCGCGCAGCGTGCGCCCGGCGAGGTTGCTGGCCGCGACGCCCTCGCCCGCGTAGCCCCCGGCGTAGCCAAGGCCGGTGCGGCGATCCAACCCGACGGTCGGACACCAGTCACGCGAGACACCGAGGACGCCGTGCCAGGCGCGGGTGACCGGGACCCCGCGTACGGACGGGAACAGCGAACCCAGCCGCTCGCGCAACTCCTCGACGGTGCCGGCGGGTACCGGCCCTTCGCGGTCGGTGCGCGAGCCAAAGCGATACGGGACGCCGCGGCCGCCGATCGCGATCCGGCCGTCGGCAGTGCGCTGGGAGTAGGTATAGAGGTGAGCCCCGTCGAGAAGCGTCTCGGCCGCGTCCCAACCCAGTTCGGCCCACAGCGCGTCGCCGAGCGGCTCGGTCACGATCATGGCGCTGTTGAGCGGCAGCAGGGCCCGATGCTGGCCGGGCAGGTCCGCGGTGTAGCCCTCCGTGGCCCGGAGCACGAACCGAGCCCGCACGCTCCCGTTCTGAGTCTCCGCCACCCCGGGCTGCACGCCACCGACCGGGCTGAACTCATAGATGGTCGCGCCGGCGCGCTCGGCGGCGGCGGCCAGGCCCTGCACCAGCCGTGCCGGCTGAACCCGCGCGCAGTATGGGGTGTACATCGCGCCGCGGCCATCGTGTACGGCTACCCGGGCCCGCAGCTGGTCAGCGTCGAGTAGCTCCCAGCCCATGTCCGGTCCCGCCCAGGCGCTCTCGGCCTCGAACGCCGCCCGTAGCCGCGCCATCTGGGTGTCGCTCTGCGCGACCACCATCGAGCCGCCGTGCTTCCAGTCGCACTCGATTCCCTCGCGCTCCACCACCTCCCCCACCTCTGACACCGTGGCTTGGATCGCGCGGGTCATCGCGCGAGGACCGTCGGGGCCACCGCGAGCTCGCCACGCCGACGCCGAACCCGACAGCTTGCCGAGCACCCAGCCCCCGTTGCGCCCCGACGCGCCGAACCCGACGTGCTGAGCCTCGAGCACCACGACCTCCAGGCTCGGATCGGCGCGCCTCAGCTCATACGCGGTCCACAGGCCCGTGAAGCCGCCGCCGACGATGCACACGTCGGCCTCGCGATCATGTCGCAGCCCGGCTCGTGGCGGGGGCGGATCCAGCTCATCGAGCCAGAACGACGGCGCTGCCGGCACGGCGGATGCGAGTGGCTCAGAGCATCGAGTCCGCGGGGGCGAACTCGGCTTCGGGGGTCACGGTCTCGATCTTGTCGCCGTACACCATCCGGCGCTCGCGCTTGAAGAAGCCCGGGCTGGTGGCGCGGCGGACCAGCATCAGGATGACGCCGCTGCCAATCCCGAACAGGCCGATCCAGTCCGGCACGCCCGAGGCCGAGGAACGGCTGGCTGGTGTCATTCGCGGCATGACCGTAAAAGATGAATCCGCGGATGAACACGAATCCTCAGAACCGCTCCGCCGAACGTCGGGAGCACGCTCGAACATGAAGAAGTTCCGCGCCGATTTCAGCAGCTCGCGGCGGTAGAAGATCGTGCAGGCGAAGCCGGTGAAGCCGTAGTAGAACGCCACCAGGAAGCCCAGGCCAGTCACGCAGTCCGACAGCACGTTGGTCGAGACGCTCACGATGAACACGAACCAGATCACGGAGAGCACTCCGGCGGTGACCGTGGCGTAGCCGGGCACCAGGTTTCGCTCGTGAATCGAGCCGAACCGCCTCGGGATGGCCCCCCGTCGCGCCATCGAGAGCGCAGAGCGCGCGGCCGGCAGGATCGTGGTCTGGGTCGCTGCCGTGGCGGACGTGAGCACGGCGATGATGAGCAGGAAGTGAAGCGGGCCGAGTACGGCTCGTGACAGGCCGCCAGAGAAGATGTCGCTGGCGTTGTTGCCCAGGTACGCCGGGCCTGCATAGGCCTGCGCGGCGGTCGCGACCAACAGGAAGATCCCGATGAGCACGAGGTTGGACATCAGGGCGGCGCGACCGGGAGCGGTCGCGGAGTCCTTGGTCTCCTCGTTCACCGACACCCCGGAATCCCAGCCCCAGTAGAGGAACACGCCGAGCAGGAGGCCGAGCGTCAGCGGCGTCGTGCCGACGCTGAGCGGGTTGAACCAGTCAAGGCTCACGGTCATCGAGTGCTTGGGGTGATTGGCGTAGACCTTGATCAGGGCCACGACGGCGAAGATGATGAGCGTGACCATCTCGAACCCGAGCAGGAACTGCTGCGTCCGAGCCGACAGCTCGATCCCCCGCCAGCAGATCCACGTCAACGCGACGATGAACAGGCCGCCAAGGATCAGGACCTCTGCGGTTGAGGCCGTGAAGCCGAAGAGCTGGAAGCCGTAGGTGCCGGCGATCTGGGCCTGGTTGGCGTTGACGACGATGTCGGCGAACAGCACCGCCCAGCCGGCGACCCAGCCCCAGCCCGGGCCCATCGCCCGACTTATCCACGAGAACGTCGTGCCGCAGTCCGGGTCCGCCTGGTTCATGTACTTGTAGGCCCAGGCGATGCAGATCATCGGGAGGAACGAGACGATGATCACCGCGGGCATGTGGGTGCCCATCCCCGAGATCACGGCGATGAAGCCGATCGTCGCGGCCAGGCTGTATCCAGGCGCGGTCGACGCCACGCCGATCACAATGTTGCTCAGGTAACTGATGGCGCCCAGCTTCAGCTCGGGCCTGCCGGTCTTGCTGGCAATGGGAGCAGGCTCACCGATCGACGTTTCCATCCTCATCCTCCGTACGGTTTGATGACGGCCGCGAAATAGTCCTGCACATGCGCTCCCGCGGGTAGATGCGGTGTGTCGTGAGTTGCGCCGAACGCTTGACGAACTGTCATATGAGGCCGCTGATCATAGGCGTTCATCCGGCGCGAGCGCTTGAGTCAGCCGCAGCGCCCGGACCGCAAGGTGCAGGGCGAGCACCGCGTCGGGGTCATCGAGGTCGACTCCGAGCAGCTCCTCGATGCGGTGCAGGCGCAGGTAAAGCGACTGGCGACTGAGGTGCAGCGCGCGCGCCGCGTGCGCCTTGCGGCCGGAGCTGGCGACGTAGGCCTCGAGTGTCTGCAGGAGCTCACGGCCGCGCGGCCCGCTGGTGTCGGACAGGGGCCCGAGCTGCTCGCTCGTGAACGCCAGCAGCTCCGAGCTGCGGCGCAGCCCGTAGAGCAGATCGACCAGCGAGCCGCGGCGCGCATCGCGCCATAGGCTCGGCGCCGTTGCGCGGGCAGCCATGACGGCGTCGGAGGCTCGGCCCAGCTCGCGCCCCACCCCGGTCCAGGTCGGATCGCTGCGGGCGAACGCGATCGCCGCGTCCGCCGGTCCGAGGCCGCGACGGGCCAGCGGACGGCGCAGGTCGGTGGCCAGGGCCGCCAGCGTCGGCTCGTCGGGTTCGCCGTCGGCGACCGCGCATATCAGCAGCAGCCGGGTGTCATGCAGTCCCAGCAGCGCTGGGCGGTCCGAGCCGAGGGCCACGCGCAGCGACGGCATCAGCACGGCCCAGGCGTCATCGGGGGTATCGCCGAGCTCCACCCACCGTTCCGAGCGCCACCCGAGTGCCGCCGCCAGCAGATTGCCCTTGCGCAGCGGGAAATCCAACGCGCCGGCGCGCCGGGCGGCGATGTCCTCCTGCATGCGGGCATGGAGCAGGTCGACCAGGAAGGTCCCTCCGGCCCGCGCTCGCAGCTGCTCGTCGTGGTGCTCGTAGAGCAGCTCGAGCGCGACCGCGGTGGCGCCGCGCTCGAGCACCACGGCCTGTTCCTCGGCCCGCAACGGGGAGTCGAGCTCGAGCGCAGTGAGGTGCCCCCAGAGCTGCCCGCGGGACCGTATCTCCGCCGCCACCCAGCCTCTGCCGCGCAACGCGCTCGCGTCGCGGGCCCGCCGGTGCTCCTCGCGTGCCTCGAGCATCTCCTGCTCGGTCGACTCGTAGACCGCGAAGCTGACCAGCTGTCCGGCGATGTTCTCCAGCATCACGGGGTTCTGCACCGTGGCCGCGAGCTCAGCCAGCAGCGCCCCCAGGCCACGACGCTCGAGCACGATCGTGGTGAGGCGATCGCTCGTCGTGGCGGACCGTCGCAGCAGCGAGACGCTGCGGTCGACCAGCGCTCCGTGGATCGCTTCGGTGATGTCCACGAATCGCAGCGCCCGGTGCGTGGCGACCAGCGGCAACCCCCGGGCTCGGGCCTCGGCGATCAGCGCCGGTGGCAGCGCCCGCTTGTAGGTGTAGCCGAGCTCGACCACCAGCCCCGCCGCTCCCTGATCGCTGAGGCTGCGGATGAACTGACGTTGTCCGGCGGGATCGTTGCCCGGACCGAGGCCCGTGGACAGCACCAGCTCGCCGCCGCGGAGCAGATCGTCAGGCTCAGGGACATCCACTATGTGCACCCAACGGACCACGCGCTCGAGGTTCTCCTCGCCGGCGAGTACCTCGGGAACCGCGTGACGCAGCACGGGCAGCGCCAGGGCGCCGGCCACGCTCAGGGGGTCCGCGTGGATGAGAGCCTGGGTTTTGGTGATCGGATCAGGCTATCTCGGCGGGTGCCAGCCGGCCGGTGGCCACGCGCTCGATCGCGTCGGCCGCGCGAATCGTTCCCGGATCGGCCGACACCCGCGCGGCGACCCGGTTCAGACGCCGGCGCAGCGGCGCGTCGGCCAGAAGCCGCGTCACTGCGTCCAGCAGCTCGGACGGATCGTGACCGTAGGTGTCGAGCCGCACCCCGTAACCGGTCTCGTGGACGCGCTGGGCGTTGTCGTACTGGTCCCAGAACAGCGGCAGCACGACCATCGGACAGCCGAAGTGAAGGCACTCGGTGACCGTGTTGTTCCCGCCGTGGGTGATCACCACGCTGGCGTGCGGAAGGATCTCGGTCTGAGGCAGGAACTCGGCCCCGCGGACATGCGCGGGCACGCGCAGCAGCTCGTGCTGGGGTCCGAGCGAGACGACCAGCCGCAAATCGGTTCGCGGGGCCAGGGTGTCGATCAGGCCCTGCATCAAGTCGGTGTCGGCCGCCCCGAGCGAACCGAGACTCAGATACGTGAGCGGCCGCTCACCTTCCTCGGGCGCCTGCTCCCACGACGCCGGCTCGCTACGGACACACGACTCCAGCGCCAGCCAGCGACCTGGGGGCGGCGCCGCGCGCGGATAGTCCAGCTCCCGGGGGTACACGTAGAGGTTCAGCCACGGTGAGGTCCCGATCAGCTCGAGGTCCGGCAGCGCAGGGGCGCCTCGCCCGCGGCAGAACTCGTCGTGCTCGCGGTGAAGCGGCGCTATCACCCTGCGGTACTCGGCCCAGTACTCGTCCCAGGCGCGCCGGTCGCCGTCGCCGGGGTAACCCGAGAAGGCCGGAGGGACACGCTCGTCCTTGAGCTCGGCCGGATTGCAGGAGATGACGCGCACCCACGGTTTCCCGCTCGCCGCCAGCGCCGGAAACGCGACCACGTTGTCCTCGACCACGACGTCAGCGGCGAGCTCGTCGATGATCGCGGTCAGACGGTCGTCCACGTATCGCGCGCCTTCGGCCAGCGCTCCGAATGTCGGCGCAATGAACGCCTCCAGCTGCTCGATGGTGGGACGCCGGAACACCGGCGCGGTGTCGCGAATGAAGTCCTTCCAGAACTGTCCCGGGACCTCCTCGTTCTGGGGCGCAGGGCCGAGCCGCATCAGTCGCTCCTCAAAGCCGCGCGCCTCGAGCGTCCCGGCGAAGGACTCCTCGATGATGAACACCACGCGATGCCCGCGCTCGCGCAGGACCGCACCGATCCCGGCGCAGTTATTGGTCGGGCCGAACGCCCCTTCGGGGAAGAAAGCGATCGTCGCCACCGAACCCTCCTGCGCTAGCCCGTCGCCATCTGACTGCTCACGGCGGGCGACCATATCGCACCGGCCAGCGACGACCTCGCTGCGCGGGTGGGACGGCCAACTCAGTCCGCGTCGAGAACCTCGACGCCCAGCGCGGCGGCCCACTGTCCGGCCATCTCGACGATGTCGGGCCATTCCATGGCCGCGCCGCGAAGACTCTGGACGCCCTGCAGCCCGGTGAGATCGCTGCTGCGGCGAAATTCGCAGCGGTGCAGCTGCGCGCCGCGGAAATCGGCGCCGGCGAGCCCGCAGCCGTGGAAACGGACGGAATCGAGCTGGGCGTCGAGGAAGTCGGCCTGTTCCAGCCGGCAGTCCTCGAAGGTCACGCGCTCCAGCCGGGAGAAGCTCAGCGACGCCAGGTCGATGCGGCTGGCCCGGATCGTCACGTCCCGGATGACGGCTTCGTTGAGTTCGATGCCGGTGAGCCGGGAGTTCTCGATCGACACGCGCGTGAGGTTGGCACGGCGGCCATCCAGGTTGGCGAGATCGCAGACATCCAGCGCGCAGTCGCGCAGCTCCAGCTGCTCCAGGCGCGAACCGGATAGATCGACGTTCGTCCAGCGAACCTCGTGAAAGCTCACGCCCCCGGCGTTCTGGGCCGGAAGCGCGGTGCCCGTCAGGGCGAGTTCCTCGTGGGTGTCGCCGCTCGCGAGCGAGTCGATCTCGAGGGCCCGGAGATCAGCTGACAGGTCGGGTGCGACCGGCGCAACGGCGGCGTGGTGCATGACCGGGAAGCCTAAGGCCGTGATGCGCGACGGCTACGTGACCAAGCCGGTCATCGGGGTGGACGGCGGTATCCACCGGCGCTGAAGCGGTAGTGTCGGTGTTCGACCGGAGACTGCGACAGCCGGTACGGGAGACTCATGGCTAGCCGCACGGACCTCGATTTCACGTATTCGCTGACCGATCGCGTGGTCCGGCTCAGCCTGGGCGAGCTGTCGGATTTCAGCGGCGCGAAATTCGATGGAGATTTCACCATCAGCCTGGCGGAGGCCCAGCGCCGTAAGCACGAGTACGTGAACGACCAGATCGGCATCGGCCCGGGACGCCGAGTCCTCGATCTCGGCTGTGGTTGGGGTGCGCTGCTGCAGTACGTGAGAGAGCAGGGCGGGGCCGGGATCGGCCTGACGCTGTCCTCGGCGCAGCAGGCGGCCTGCCGCCGCCATGGTCTCGAGGTCTATCTGCAGGACGCACGAGAGTTGTCCCGCGAGCAGTTCGGCCCGTTCGATGCGGCAGCGAGCCTGGGTGCGTTTGAGCATTTCTGCTCGCCGCAGGATTACGAGGCCGGGCGCCAGGAAGCGATCTATCGCGACTTCTTCGCCCGCGTCGCGAGCGTGTTGCCCGAGAAGGGCCGCTTCTATCTCCAGACGATGGTCTTCGGCGCCAACATGATCCCGGCCGGCCAGATCGACATGGATGCCCTCAGAGGAGTCCCCCCGCGCGACTCCGACGAGTGGCTCATCGCACTGCTCGGACGTCAGTTCCCCGGCTCCTGGCTTCCCTTCGGCCAGGAGCAGGTGATCCGATGCGCCGAGCCGCATTTCCGCCTGGTGTCGAGCAGCAGCGGCCGCCTGGACTACATAGAGACGATCAACCGGTGGAATGCGAAGATGGGTCAGCGCAGCCTGCGCAAGACACTGCTGAAGATTCAGCTGGTCCCGCGCTGGCTGACCGACGCCGACTTTCGGTTGGCGTTCACCTCGGGCGTGAGCGCCAACAAGATCTGTTTCGAGCGCGAGCTCCTCGATCACCACCGGCTGGTGTTCGAGCGCCAGAGCGCCTGATCCGGCGCGGCGGGCCACTGATCTCGTCTACTGCGGGGGATCGGTCGCTCAAGACTTCCGCACCGGATTCCGATGGATGGTGGTGGCCACCAGTGTCAAAGCGCAGGCTGCTCCGCCGCGTGGCGTCGGGCACAGTCACGGGCGTGATTCGGCCGCGGCGGGGCGAGACGCCGTGCGAATGGCGTTGGGTGACCACCAGCCGACCTCCCAGGACCTCGTGATCCTGTTCGCGAGCGTCGACCAGGATCTGGCGGCGCTGCACCGCGCGGCGGTCGACGAGGCCGCCCCGGCCCGTGTCGTGGGCTGCTCGAGCACCGGCGGCTTCACGGTTGCCGAGCAGGTTCCCAGCGGGTGCGTGGCCGCCCTGCTGGTGGCTGAGGAGAGCTCCTTCGGTGTCTGTCACCTCGAGCGCGACGAGCAGGACATTGCCGGCTCGGCCCGGCGCGCCGCCCAGACGGCCCGAGACCGGGCCGGCGATCGCCATCGCCATTCCGTCCTGCTGCTGCTGACGGACGGACTCACCCCCGACCAGCGCGAGATAGCGCGGGGCGCCTACGAGGTGACGACCGCGCTGATCCCGTTCGTCGGAGGGGTGGCCGGGGACGATCTGACCTGGGACTGCACCTACACGTTCGGCGAGGACCGCATCCTGACCAACGGGATCGTGGCGGTCTGGATCAACTCCGCCCATCCCATGGGGGTCAGCGTGGACCACGGCTGGCGACCGGTGGGCAAGCCGATGCTCGTGACCCGGGCCGAAGGCACGATCGTCTACGAGCTCGACGGCACGCCGGCCTTGGAGGCCTACCTCGCCGAGCGGGGAGCTCCTCTGGAGCACGGCGACGCCGACTTCTTCCACAAGGTGATGGCGAGCCCGGTGGGACTGCCCAACGCGCGCGGACGCTACGACGTCCGCCAGCTGCATGCCTACCTGCCTGAGGGCGGCGGCATCAACTTCAACACCGGTGTCTCGGAGCAGAGCATCCTCCAGGTCATGTCGACCGATGACGAGGCCCTGATCGAGGGAGCCCGGCGCGCGGCCCAGCAGGCGGTCGGGAGCCTGAGGCGAAAGGCGCGTCTGGTGCTGGTGTTCTCGTGTGGTTCGCGCGTGCCGCTGCTCGGCGACCGCTGCCGCGACGAGGTGGCGGCGATCTCGTCGGCGCTCGCTGGAGTGCCGGTCTGCGGGTTTTACACCTACGGCGAATTCGCGCGGACAACCGGCTCCAGCGGGGTTCACAACTCGAGCGTGGCCGTCCTGGCGCTCTGACATGAGCTTGACCGAAGAGCGCAACGGCGACGCACTCCGCGCTGCGGCCGACGGTGTCGAGATCGCCTCGCTCCGCGAGCGACTCGACCGCTCCGAAGAGCACATGGCGCGAACGCTGATGCGGGCCACTCGCCTGGCGCAGGTGATCTCGGTGCTCGGCAGCGAAAAGGACCTGGACACCATTGTCGAGCGAGCCGCGATCGAGCTCGGCGAGCTCTTCTTCGCTGACATCGCGCTCTTGATCCTCGACTCAGGTGACGGCCTGAGCATCGCCGGCTACTGGGGTGTGGCCGCCGACGACCTGCCGCGCGGCCCGTTTGCCCTGCCCGCGGTGGAAGAGGTCACGAGGCTGAGATCCGTGCGCATCGGCCCCGCCCACACCGTGCCGCTCCCGGATTGGCTCGGTCGCTACAGCCTGCGCCACGTCGCCTGGGTCCGGCTGATCGTCGGCGAGGACATGCTCGGGCTGATGCTTCTGGGGCGTCGCGGCGAGGAGCCGTTTGAGGACTCCGAGGCGACCGAGCTGCGAGCGGTTGCCTACCGCGTCGCGCTCTCCATCGAGAACGGGCAGCTCCACGACCGGATGAAGGAGCAGCTCGCCCAGCTTCACCGCCTGCAGCAGCTGACGGCTTCGCTGGCCGGCATGCTCGAGCTCGACGACGTCGGGCGACGCGTCGCCGAGACACTCGTCTCGGAGGTACCAGTGTGCGCCAGCGCCGTACTGATCGATCGCGATGGCGAGCTGATCGTGCTCTCGAGCGCCGGAGAGGCGCGAGATCTCGGCCTCGCTGCTGACGGCGCCCGGGGTGGCGAGCTCGACCAGCGCTGGACTACCTTCCCGCTGGCGGTGGGCGACGTGACGTTCGGAGCGGTCGCCGTCACCACCGCCCCGGCGGTCGGCTCTGAGCAGCATCAGCTGCTCCTGCATCTCGTCAATCTGGGCGCGCTCTCACTCGACAAGGCCCTGCTCTACGAGCAGAGTCGCGAACAGGCGCGCCACGACTCCCTGACCGGATTGCTCGGCCACCGCGTCTTTCACGAGGTGCTCAACGCCCAAATCGCCGCCGCCGGCCCGTTCAGCGTTCTCCTCTTCGACATCGACGACTTCAAGCAGATCAACGATCTCCACGGCCACCAGACCGGCGATCACGCGCTGCGCCTGGTCTCGGCCGCCCTCCGGGGGGGCACCCGCAGCGGCGACACCGTGTTTCGCATCGGCGGCGAGGAGTTCAGCGCGCTGCTGCCCGGGCTCGACGAGCGCGACGCCTGCGCCGTGGCGGAGGGCATACGGCAGAAGGTCGCGGCGATCGTGTCGACGCTGCCGGTCCCGATGACGGTCAGCGTCGGCGTGGCCACCTTCCCGCCACACGGTCGCCGGCGTGACGAGCTGCTCGCCAGTGCCGACGCCGCCCTGTACGCGGCCAAGCGGGCGGGAAAGAACTGCACCAGCATCGCCGGCGATGGGCAAGGCCGCGACCTGATGCCGGCGCGACGCGAGGTCGGTCTGGAGCTCCTGCACAAGAAGGATCGGGTCACGGCCATCCACAGCATCCGCGTTGCCATCCTGGCCGTGGAGATCGCCCGTGAGATCGGGCTCGACGATGCTCTGCTCGACGACGTGCGGACGGCCGCGCGGCTCCACGACATCGGCAAGCTCGCGGTACCCGACGCAATCCTCAACAAGCCGGGGCCGCTCGACGAGGACGAATTGCGGGTGATCCAGACCCACTCCGTGCTCGGTGCCGAACTGATGCGCAGCTGGGGACTGGTGGAAGCGGCGAGGATGGTGCTGGAGCATCACGAGCACATGGACGGCTCGGGATACCCGGCCGGTCTCCGCGGCGACCAGATCAGCATCGGGGCGCGGATCCTCCACGCCGCCGACGCCTACGTGGCGATGATGGTCGACCGTCCCTACCGCCAGGCGATGCAGCGTGATCGGGCCTTGGCTGAGCTGCGCCGCCACACCCCCACCCAGTTCGACTCCGGCGTCGTGGCGGCTTTGATCGCGGTTGAGCGCGCGCCGCCCGGCCCCGCTGAGCGAGCTGGAGGCGCTGGCCATGGCCCGAGACGGTGGCAGACACCTGCCGAGTGAGGCTCGGAGGATCGGAGACGATGCCTCGGCGCGCCAGGACGCGATGCCGAGCAGTTGGGACACACCAGAGCGGTGAGGCACCCGCCTCATCTATGGCCCAGTGGCCGCGCGGGGACGAGCGGTCTGGTCTACCGCTCGCCTTACGCGCGTACTCTCGCCCCCGGGCGCTGTGGTCATCGCCCTCAACGATCCATTCGCCCTGCTGTTGGCGATCCCCCGTGACCGCTGAAATACAGGATGCTGGAGCATCGTTGACCATACGTTTCCGTACCGTTTCCAAGCGCGACGGCGGGACGGCGGGGCAGTAGGCGGAGACGCCGCCATGTTGGCCGTTGCTGGTTGCGGCGGATTACGTCAGGTCCTGGGCGGGCGCAGTACATAGCCGACGCCACGCACGGTCTGAATCAGCGGGGGGCCATGGACATCGAGCTTCTTGCGCAGATAGCTGACGTACGTTTGCAGCACACGGGCGTCACCGCCGAAGTCATAGCTCCAGACGTGCTCCAGCAGCTGAGCTCTGCTGAGGACGCGTTCCGGATTGAGCATCAGGTAGCGCAGCAGTCGATACTCCGTCGCCGTCAGGCTGACGCTCTGGCCTCCGCGTAGCACCTGGTGGGCGTCGTCGTCGAGCACGATGTCCTCGAAGCGCAGAACGTTGGATTCGGGCCTGGAATCGCGGGCCCCGCGGAGGGCTGTCCGCGCCCGCGCCAGCAGATCCTCGGTGCTGAACGCCTCGGTCATGTCGCCGTCGCCGCCCACCGGCGCGCCATGGATCTTGTCCGACATCCCATCGCGGGCGGTGACGACGATGATCAGCGTCCCGGACCGGTCGGCCCGGAACCGCCTTGCCGCTTCGAAGCCGTCGGCGGTGGGCAGCGTCACATCGAGCACGACGAGGTCCGATTCGACCTCGCGCCCCCGGGCCAGAGCACCACTCCCGGTCCCGGCGGAGATGACGTCAAAGCCCTGGAAGCGCAGCGCCGTGGAGATGACGTCGACGACGTTGGGCTCGTCGTCGACGACAGGGCAGCGATGCGACGCGGATGGATTGGCCACCCGCGGGATGATCATCCCCCCCATTGAGAATTTCGTGAGGGCGGCGTGAGTGAAGTGTGTGAGCTCGTGACGAGGGCCGGCGGGCGGGCCGGCCCTCATCACGGTTATGCGGTCAGCCTCCGTAACCGGCGGACGGGCCTCCCCCATTGTCGTGGCCGCCGTGGCCCGCCATGACGCTGTACGCGCTGTCGAGATGGACCTCCACCTTGGTGCCGTCGGACTTGGTGACGGTCGTCTCGTAGCCCGTCCCGGTGAAGTCGCTGGTGACGGCCCCCGCGGTCCCGCTGCCGACGCTCTTGACGGCGGCGGCCTGAGCCTTCGCGGCCGCCGCCCCCGTCACGGCCTTCTCCGCATCCTCATGGGCGGCGGTGCCGTGCTCCGGGCCATTGAACGCCGGAGCGGTCTGAGGGCTCGACGCATTTGGGGTCGTGCTGCTCGCCGTAGTCGACGTCGCTGCACCGGCGATGGCCGAGCCGCCGAGGGCCAGCGCGGCGAGTGCCGCAACTCCGACCGCCAGCCTCTTGATGGATTGGAACATTTGCGGTTAGTCCTTTCGATCATCCGGGCCTGTCCCGGGTTCACTCAGCACGGTGTTACCGCGGCGTAAGAAGGCGATCCCAACAGCCTGAGAAATCGCCGAGAATCGCTCCGGACGGTCGCCGGCGGTCACCGGTGGTGGGTGATCCGCGCGATTGCCTGCGCGAACGGGCCATCGTTGAGCCCCCACGCTGAGTACGTCCATAGAAACGGGAGGATCTGGGAGATCCTGAGCTTCGACAGGCCCACCATGGCCTGGTAGACGTATGGCTTGACGTGCCGTGGGCTGGTGGAGCCCCAGGTGTTGCGCACCGAGGTCCACCCGTACTCGTTGACTACGAGTGGCGTCGATCCCCGCCCGTACCGGCGCATCTCGGACAGCGCATAGCGCGCCAGGGAGATGGTTCCCTGCGGCGTGGCCGCGTATGGGTGGACTGCCACCGCGTCAACGGGCTTGCCGCTGAACGCTTTGAGCAGTCGTGGCAAGGAGCTTTGCGTCCAAGCCAGGCCCCCCGTAATGACGCGGGTGCCGGGGCTCACGCTATGCACGGCCGACCGGACGGCCTCGTACAGCCTCGCGTAGTCCTGCAGGTTCACCTGCGGACCCCAGTTGTGGGTGTTGTCGGGCTCGTTCCACACCTCCACGCTGTTCACGGGGAGATAGGGCAGCGCGCCGTTCGCGGCCCAGAAGGCGCCGTGCGCGCCGTAGCGTCGCATGAACGCGATGGCGTAGGCAGCAAAGTTGGAGTTCTTGGCCGGCGGCAGCGGCACGATAAATCTCCCCGTGCTCAGGTGCAGCACGTTGGACCGGTGTGCCTCGGCCCACTTCGGCGCGAATTGCAGGGTTGGCTCCAGGCGCAGATGAGCTTGGGCCATCTCGCTGACGACCGTGTCGTCGTAGCTCCAGTTATACGTGTGGCGCCCGTGGACCGGTGCGTGCGGCTCAGCCCCCGCCCAGTCGGAGTCGACGCGTCCCACCCGGCCGCCCGCCGCATACAGGGCGTTCAGCGACCGCATGACCCGCCCGGCCGACCACGCGCCCCACGACTGATTGACGAAATCGCTGCCGACCTCCGCTCCGAACGTCGTCGCGGTCGCCGAGGCGGGAACCGCCAGTACCAGCACCAGCAGGATCGATGTCAAGCAGCGTTTCATAGCCTCACAATGGTTAGGGGTCGGTTCACAAACGCGGGACTGGCCCACGGGCTCGCGCCGAGCGACCCGGACAGGACGGCCCAGTCTCTGGTCTGCCGCTCGCCGGTACCGAGACGCTCAGCAGCGGTCTCGGGTTGCCGGTGCTGCTTAAACCCTCCGGCGAGCGGAAACGTTGCGGCGACCCCTCGATGTCAGTCGCTGCCATCAATACGATCGGGGCATGGGCAGCAGGACCTGCCGCACGTCATCCGAGATTCGTTCGATGCGCTCAGTTGCGGTAGCGTCGCCGCCATGACGACGGTCGATTCCGAGTGGACTCGTCCTCCTCTCCCCCGGGACGAGGTCGAGCCCCAGCGGCTCGGCAAGCGAGCTTACGAGAAGGAGCTCGAGCGCCTGCAGGTGGAGCTTGTGCGTCTGCAGGACTGGATCATTCACAAGGGCCTGAAGGTCGTCGTGGTCTTCGAGGGCCGCGACACCGCCGGCAAGGGCGGCACGATCAAGCGGATCGCCGAGAAGACCAATCCGCGGGTGGTGCGAACGGTGGCGCTCGGCACGCCGACTGAGCGCGAGCGCACGCAGTGGTACTTCCAGCGCTACGTTGCCCATCTGCCCGCCGGCGGCGAGATGGTGCTGTTTGACCGCAGTTGGTACAACCGCGCCGGCGTTGAACGCGTGATGGGCTTCTGCACTCAGGCGGAGTACGAGGAGTTCATGCGGACGTGTCCGCAGTTCGAACGAGACCTCCTGCGCTCGGGGATCATCCTCGTCAAGTACTGGCTGTCGGTCAGCGACGAGGAGCAGGAGCGCCGGTTCAAAGCGCGCCTGAAGGACCCCGCGAAGCAGTGGAAGCTCAGCGGCATGGACCTCGAGGCGCGCAGGCGGTGGGTCGACTACGCCGAGGCCAAGGACGACATGTTTGCCTACACCGACACGCCGGAATCGCCGTGGTACGTGGTCGAAGCCGATGACAAGCGCACGTTGCGGCTGAACCTCATCAGCCATCTGCTCAGCCTGATCCCCTACGAGCACCTCCGGCACGAGAAGATCAAGCTCCCGCCGCGGCAGAACCGGGCATACGTCCGTCCGCCACAAAGTGACCAGAACTACGTTCCGGTGCGTTACCAGGTCGGCTGAGCGTCGGGCACTAGACCGTGTCGCGACACTGGCCACCGCCGCGTTGACGTTCGGTCGGTTGCTGACAATGCGTGACGTGAGCGCCCATTGACCGCAGCGAGCGTGCAGATCATCAGCCTCGATCCCGAGCACCCGGATGCTCGGTACTGCCTGGAGGAGTACGTCGCCGAGCTCAACCGCCGCTCGCCACGTGGCTTTGACCCGTCGATTGGCGCCACCGCTCTGCCGCGCGAGGTCCGGCCACCTGCCGGCGAGTTCTTCGTCGCCTACCGGCATGGGCAGCCGGTCGGCTGCGGCGCCGTCAAGCATCACGCCGACGCGCCGGCCGAGATCAAGCGTATGTGGATCGCTCCCAACGCCCGCGGCCTCGGGCTCGGCCGCAGGCTCCTGGAGCGATTGGAGGCGTGCGCGGTCGCCGGCGGGGCCCGGATGGCGCACATCGAGACGAGCGCCGTTCTCGTCGAAGCTCTCTCGCTCTACCGGTCAACCGGCTGGGTCGAGGTGCCCGCGTTCAATCGCGAGCCGTTCGCGGACCACTGGCTCGAGAAGGCGCTCACCTGAGGAGAGGGCCGGCCTACTCCGACGGCGCGAGCTGCGCGTGCAACCCTTGCGCGACGGTCCGCATCAGAAGCACCGTGGCTGCAGTCAGGCCGGAGAATCCCAGGGTCCAGATCACGTCACGGATGGTCCTGTTGGGGGAAAGCGACCCAGCTATCAAAAGTGCGGCCGAGGTGAGCGCGCCGGTACCCGCGGCCAGCGCCACGAGGGCTCGGTTCAGCCACGTCTCGACCACCGCGCGATCGGAGCCGGAGTACCGCTCGACCCTCATTGCCAGGCGGCCGGACCGCCATTGGGTGGCGAGGGCCTCTGCATGCTCGGGAAGGGTGCGCAAAGCGGGAAGCAGCCGCACGAGTTCTTTTCGCATCAGGTCCTCCGGGCTCCCGAACTCGTCTTGATGGTCGCGAGTGACCAGCCGCTCCGCCTCCGGGCCCAGTTCGAAGCCGGGATCGATCGTCCCGAGGGTTCCCTCCAGGGTGATGAGGGTGCGTGACAGGAGCAGCATCGAGCGCGGCGGGCGCAGTCCGTGACGCTCGATCACATCCATGACACCGATCATCGCCTCCGGGCCGAATCCCGCCGACTCCACCTCGCCGAGCAGTAGCGACATGTCACGTTCCAGCTGTCGCATGTCGATCTGATCGTCTCCGACCAGATGCCGAACCGCACGCGCGATCAACGAGCCATCTCGCAATGAGAATCCCAGGGCGATCCCCTGGAGCGCCTCCCGAGTCAGTGCGTCGATCCGTCCCACGGCCCCGAAGTCAAGTAACCAGAGCGTGCCCTCGGCGTCGATCATGACGTTGCCCGGATGCGGGTCGGCGTGGTAGTAGCCGTCGTGGAGGATCTGAGCCAGGAACGAGCTCAGCAGACGCCGAGAGAGCTCCGGACGGCTGACCGGGACGGCGTCGACCGCCGCCGTGTCGGAGATCGAGCGGCCCACGACCTCGTCCATGACCAGCATCCGGCCGCTCGAGAGCGTTGGATGCACGACGGGGATCTGCACGCCCAGATCCGAGCCGCGGTTCTCACGTAGCCGGATGCCGGCCATCACCTCTCGACCGTAGTCCAGCTCGGACTCGATGCTCGTGAGCAGCTCGTCGGCGAGATCTCGAACCCCGATCCGGTGGGCCATCTCCACCCGCCGATCGAGCTGCCGTGCTACGAACGAGAGAACGGCCGAGTCGCGGCGCACCACCTCATCGAGTCCGGGCCGCTGGAGCTTTACGACCACCTTGCGTCCACCGTGGAGACTTGCTCGATGTGTCTGTCCGATCGACGCGGCGGCCAGCGGTTGGTGATCGAACTCGGCGAACGCCTTGTCGACGGGTTCCGTCAGCTCAGCGTCCAGGACGCTGACGACCTCTTCGTCCGACAGGCGGCGAACGTTGGAATGGAGGTTTGAGAGCTCCGTGGTCAGCGTCTCGGGGAGCAGGTCATTGCGCGTAGCCGCGATCTGCCCGAACTTGATGAACATACCCCCGGAACGTTCCAACACCAGGCGAACACGGCGCGCGAAGTCGGGCGAGGCCAGCGCAGCTTGGGTGCGGTACCGGACGTGCAGAAGGTTCTCCGACCGAGCGTTGTTGAGGATCTGGCGGAAGCGTCCGAGAGGGGCCAGCACCGACCGTGTTGCGCGCACCGGATGACGAAGCGTCCGTCGCCCGCGCCGACGCGCGTGCCTTCCGTGGGTGACCACGTCGATCACGATCGCGACCGGCAGCGCCGCCAGCACGCCGAAGAAGACTGATAGCGCGATGACCAGGACCGGATGCTGGTTGTTGGGTCCGAGCGCGATGACCCCGGCGATCAGGCCAACGAACCATCCGCTGATTGCCGCCACCGTGGTGCGCCAGCGTCCGATCTGCACCCCGAGGACGCGCCCGGTGATGACGCCGATCGCCGCGATCCAGAACGGCAGCAGGACCAAGTAGCCCAAGCCGAGCTCGATCTTGACCGTGGTGGAGGCGAGCAGTGTCATCACGCGAAGCAGTTTCGAGCTCACGTCGGACGGCTTGAGCCGCGGATGAGCGCTGTGGGCGGCGACGAGCTCTGACCGCCCTCGCGTTGACAGTGTTGTCGGCGGTCATGGCGAGGACAACGGCGCCCTTCGCGCGTGACGAACCGAAAAAAGTATTGATGTCTGACCCATAACCGCCCGCGATAGGAGTAGTGTCGGTAGGCGGCTGGCCCTGCGGCCAGAATTCCCGGCCCAAGCCCGGACGCCACGACGGCGCAGTATTCTGCGCCACGAGGCGGGAGGCCTGGGTTATCGGTTCTGACCGCGGGGTCGGTGTGGGGGCCTCGCGTACCCCGAACGACCAGTCGGCCTGTTGCGACGAGCGCAGCCTGCCGATTCTGCATTACGCCGTACAAAGGAGCGCACATGCCTCGCTTTGACATCCCTGCCCAGGTTTCGGCACGTGATCCCGAGGTGGTGCGAATCGAGCGCCTCCCGTCCGAGGTATCCGCCGACGAGCACAGTGCTGAGCGCACGACCGGCGCGCTCGAGGACGTCGAGCCCCAAGGGCGGGCGGGCGCCGACAATGCCGCCCCGAATGTGGTCGCCCCGGCGCGCTCGGTGCGCCGCGCGACTGCGCGACGCGCGAGCAACCGGCGCGCAATCGCGCGCAGCCGCCAGGATGACAGCGAGACGCGCATCATCGACTTCCTCGCCCAGCACAGGGAAAGCACCGCTGGTGACATCGCCAAAGGCCTGAACCTCGATCCCGCAAGCGTGTCGGCCCATCTCACCCAGCTCGCTAAAGCCGGCGAGATCAGGAAGGCGGCACGCGGCTACAGCACCGAGCAGGCGGCACGACCGCGCGCAAGCCAGCGCGCACCTCATCACGCGCACTGACCGGGCCCCAGACTCGACATAGGCCGGGAACCGGCCCGAGACTGCGACCAACTGAAGATCGGACATTCCAGCAGCGTCGAAAGAACGACTTGGCCCTGGGTGCGGATCACGCTGGAAGCAGGCGCCAGAGCGTGGCCTGCCAGGAAGTCAGCTGTCCTCTGGTTGCTCTGCTGCTGCGGGGCCGACCGTCAGGACGCATGGCAGCGGATGAGTGCTTGATGTCTTGCACATGCCGCCCGGATAGGAGTAGTGTCGGCACGCGGCTGGCCCTGCGGCCAGAATTCCGGCCCAGCCCGAATGCCAGACGGCGCAGTATTTGCGCCACGAGGCGGGAGGCCTGGGTTATCGGTTCTGACCGCGGGGTCGGTGTGGGGGCATCGTGTGCCCGCTTCCACAGTCGGACCGAGACCGTGATGCACCGGCTAGGACGTCGTTGCGCAACTCCCGGCTGAACTCCACACCCGCCTGTCCACTATGGCTTGGGGCAGGCAGCGAGCGCCTGCCGCTGCGCCGCCGCGGGGACCTGCGCCTTGACGACCTGCCGGCAGAGTTGCGCCTGGAGGCTCTTCAGCCCCGTTCCGTGACTGCTCGCGCGGTTTCCGCAGGCGGCGGCGAGAGCGGACCGGACCGAGGCGGGAAGTCCGGCCGCGGAGCCGGCCCGGCGCGTTTGCTGCTTGCACTGCCCGGCCGCGTATGCGAGCGCTCCCCGTCTTGCTGCTGCCGGTAGCTGGTGCTCGGCCGCCTTCCAATTCGTGTTGCACTCGCCGATGAGCAACGCACTGTCGTGCGCGCTGATCACACGCTTATCGCCCGCGACCAGGTCCTTGCACAGCGCGATCTGGCGGGCCTTTTCGGCGGCCGCGGACAAGACCGTCACGCCGGGCGCGACCTGGACTGAGCTTGGCGCGGTCGTTTTACCGAGGGCGCTGGAGACGCCGGCCGCGATCGCGAACGCGGCGGCGACGCCGACCGCCGCTGCGAGCAGCCCGCCGAGCAGCGCACCGCCGCTGACACCCGTGATGTCACGTGCGCCCACCGCCCCCCAGATCAGCCCCGCGATCACGAAGCAGCCTCCGAACACGCCGGCGAAGATCTTGCCTGTGCTGGAGGAGGAGTTGAACAGCAGTTGGCCGTGGTTCCCGAGCGCCAGAGCGATGAACGGGGCCCCGATCGCGACGAACACGAGCGGGAGCATGAGCGAGCCGATGGAGCGGGCCAGGGCCGCCCCTCCCCCCGCCACGACCAGCCCTGCCATCAGCATCAGCATCCACCAGCCGATCCCCTTGCTGCAATGCGGCACCGGCCCGTAGTTGCGGGAGTACCCGGTGCTCGAGCACGACCCGTTCTCGAAACCGTGGAAGATCCCGAGGCAGAGCATCCCTGTCCCAAGACCCACCAGCCCGAGGCCGAGGACCGTCCTCAGGTCCAGCCGGGACCGCGTGGGTTCTGCCCCGAACGGTCCTCGTTGTTCCGATGCCACCGATGATTGTGCGAAGCTCACGTGCGTTTCCTCCCCGGTCCGTTTGACGTGTGCCGCAGTGTGAGCAACGTCGACAAACCCACACCAAAGAACGCCCAAAGGCGAGCCTACGCCCGGGATCGTCGAGCCGTTATAGCTGGGGGCGCGGTGGGGCAGGGGACGGTTGCCGCAGACTCACCGGATTCCGTCTTGCCTAGCGGACCGCGGTGTCGCTCCGATCTGACCAAGCCGGGCAGACGATCATGTGGCGAGCGGCCTGATCATGGCCACTGGCTTGGCCCCGCCGAGCGGCCGCTCGGCTTGCCAGCACAGCGATCGACACGGTAGCCGCCGATTCGTCCAGCCCGATCCGAAGTCCAGCATTCGGTGCCCGGTCGGAGGTCTCGGGGGCTCACTCATCGCCGGCTCGATTCTGAGCTAGACCCGGTCCCAGAGAGAGTGGGTTTTGTAGGCGTTGATTCTGGCATCGAGTCTTGCTCAGCCCCGTCGAGTGGCGAGAGCTTTGTCGTGGGCATCTTCGTCCGGGCGAGCATCAGTTCCGGGCGGTCGGCGTCGGCCGCTGGGGGTGCCTGATGGCGAGGTCATAGTACTCGGGGCGGCTTGGGTCTGGCGGGTTCTAGCCGGTGGGATGTCACCGAGCGCCGTCTGCCGGCGGTCGTGAGACCCATCTGAGTACTCACGAGCTTGAGCTGAGCCTTGGTTCGCCACCCCCCGGCCGACGATTAGGTCGGTCTTGAAACTGTAGACGAAGCTCTCGGCGGCGACGGCGTGATCGAATGCATCGCCGACACTCCCGACCGAGGTCAGAACGCCGTGATCCTGCAAGGTCTGGCGGCATTCAAGCCCCGGTTCTGCCCCTGACGGAACTACCAGTCTGGCGCAAAGGTCTGATTGTCCCGAAAGGGGTTGGGCGGCCAGGGCCGAGCGCGGAGCGCGGGACTGGAACCGGCTTCCGTTGCAGGCCCGCAGCGCCGGCCAGGTCGGGTCATCGCGGGCGTGTGTATCGGCACGAGGCCCTAGCTCATGCCGGCATCATCGGGACTCGCAGGGCGACCACGCACCACAACGCCCTGGCAGACGTTGTCAACCCCGGGGCCGAGCCGTTCGTGAGCGTGTCGTCGACGATCGCGGTCTCGGAAGCGGTGCGCCTGACCGCCGGGCTCGGCCTCTCCCTCTGGCTCGTCGAGCGCTTCGCCGACCGGAGCTCGGCGACGAGTCCGCGCTAGGGATGGCGTACAGCGGTTTCGTCCGATACCGGCAACCTCGTCGCCGCCGGACGGGCGAGGAAGCGCCAGGCGATGACGAACCCGACCGCCGACAGCGCCGCGCTCACGCGCAGCGTGTCCTGCAGCCCGCGGACGAAGGCAGCGCCGGGATGGCCCCCCGCGCTGGCCTCCGCGCCGGCCGCGGCCGCGACGATCGTGGTCGCGATTCCCAAACCGACCGACCCGCCCGCCACCTGGAACATGTACAGAATCCCGCTCGCGAGGCTCGCGCGCGCCTGATCAAGCGAGGAGGCGGCCACGGTGAACGCGGCGGAGTAGAACAGGCCGGTCCCGACCCCGAGCAGCAGCATCCCGGGCACGAGCACCGCGTAGGCAGAGCCGTCGCTCAGTAGCGACAGGCACAGCATTCCGGCCGGCAGGCACGCTGCGCCGGAGAGGACGACCGGCCTGGCGCCGAGGCGCTCGTACAGCCTCGCGGCGACGAACGACGAGCCGCCGAACGCGATCATCAGCGGCAGCATGCCGGCGCCGGCTCGCAGCGCCGAGTAGCCGAGCAGCTTCTCCATGAACTGCGGGAGGTACACAAGCGCAGTGAAGAACGTCATGCTCATCATCAGGACGACGGCCATCGCGGTGCGGAACTCCCGATTGCCCGCCACGTCCCGGGGGATGAGCGCCCAGCTGCCGGCGCGACGCTCGAGCGGGACCAGGAGGGCGAGCAGCGTCGCCGAGGCCACCAGCAGGGCGATCACCCGCGGATCGCCCCATCCCCAGTCTGACACCTCATCGAGGGCCAGCAGCAACGTCAGCAGTGAGCCGCTGAGCAGAACCATCCCCAGCCAGTCGAACCGCCGCTCGCCGCCGGGCTGGCGCGACTCGCTGACCGTGTGCAGCACGATCGCCACCGCGAACGCCGCGACCGGCACATTCAGCGCGAAGATCCAGCGCCAGCCCAGCGCGTCCGTCAGCCCGCCGCCGAGCAGCGGACCGACGGCGTTTCCGAGGCCGATGACGCCGAGCACGAGGCCACCGGCCAGTCCCCGACGGGCTTCCGGCAGCAGCGTGTACGTCATCCCGAGCGTGGCCGGCCACATCATCGCTCCGCCGAACGCCATCAACGCCCGCGCGACGATCAGCACTCCGATGCTCGGCGCCAGCGCCGACAATGCGGAGAACACGGCGAACACGACCGCTCCGATTACGAATACTCTCCGGCGGCCGAGTAGGTCGGCGATCCGTCCGCCGGTCACGGTCAGCACGCCAAACCACAGTGCGTACGCGTTGATCGTCCACTGCACGGTCGAGACGTCGACGTGAAAGCCGCGCTCGATCGCCGGCAACGCGACCGATGGAGCGGTGAAATCGTTCGCGACGACGAAGATCGCGACCGCCATCCCTCCGAGCGCAAGGGCCGTGGGCCGATCGATCCGTCGCGCGGCAGCGGGCGCTCGCGTGGGCGGGGCCCCCTCGTGCTTGATGCCCGCCACGTCAATCATCATCCCACGGTTGTGCAACGCCGGGGGCGGAGACAAGGCCTCGCTGTAGCGGTTCGCTGCCCAAATTCGGGGTCACTCACTGAGCACTGGTCTCTCGCCGTGCGCCTCGCAGCGGGCTGCTCGGGTAGAGGCTGAAGGCAAGCGCGGCGATTCCGATTCCGATCGCAGTGGCTAGCGCTCGTTGCCCGGCCGCGTTCAGCGCGCGCTCACCGAGCGCGTCCGACAACAGCACGATGAACACGGTGATCGCCATCGTGAAGAGGGCGTACTCAAGCGCAATCAGGGCAAAGCAGAACGCCGCGGTGATGGCGAGGATGATCGCGGTGAGGATCATCTGGTGCCCGAGGATCTCCGCCAGTCCGGTCGCCAAGGCGAGTCCGACGATCGTGCCGGCCGCGCGCATGGTCAGCCTTTGGCGGGTGTCATCGGCTTGGGGTCTGAGCACGAACAGCACCGTCAGCGGTACCCAGTACCCATGTCCCTGCAGATCGACGAGCCGGTAGACCGCGACGGCTGCGCCGAGCGCGACGCCCCAGCGCAATGCGTGCCGAAATGCTTCTGACTGGAGAGTGAGATCGCGAGCACCGGCGGCGCACGCACTACGAAACCCGGCAGCCCGACCGGGCGCTTCGCGTGACTTGTCCGAGATCGATGCCAGCAACGACACGCCGGCCTGGAGCAGACCGCCGGCGGTTCCCCATAGCAGCGCGCGCGCAGCGTCGTCGGGGCTGAGCCGAAGACCTTGCGCGATCAGCAGGGCCAGCACGGCTTGCATCGCGATGATGGCCACGCGCGGAGGCAAGGCAACGCAGAACCCGGCTGCGCAGGCGGATGCGATCATCACCCCGACCGCGAGAATCGCGGAATCGCCGGACAAGACGCCGAGCGCCGCGAACGTACCGATGATCGGCGAGGCAGCCAACTGCCAAAGGGCCCTCTCCCGCGCGGGCGCGTCAAAGGCGACGAACCCCACGATCAGAGCGCCGGTCGCCACCGCCCCACCAACTCGGACGTCGAATTGCGAGTTCGAGAACCAGGCCCACGCCTACCGGGATCGCGCTGAGGACGCCGCGGCGCAGCACCGGCAGAATAGGGCCGCCAACTTTCCATTTGCCGGACGTCGTCGACGCCACCGAGCCCGGAGGTGGCAGACGACCATCATCGCCGCCTTCGCGATGCGGTCCAACGCTGCTCGCTGAGTGAATCCAGGTCAAGCGCAGTGTCAGATCGTTATCGGCCTCCGGTGGCCAATCCTCAACCCCTTCCCGCTTCAGACCTGCCGGGCGAGGACGAGCAGGGGCCGCCCCGCGCCAGTGGCGGCAAATCGATTCTCTTCTCGAAGCAGCACTCGCCGAGAACGGGCGGGTCCGAGCACTGAACGAGCCCAGCGCCGACGGCGCCGGCCGATTATCAAGAACTGCTAGCGCCGCTGATCGACGTGGGGCCAGCGTGCCCGCGGACTCGGTGACGCCGACTCTGAGTGGTTTTGTGGCAACCACCGTCATAAATCCACTCAGAGTCACCGGGGAAGCAGCAGCATCCGCGTTGGCCTTTGTCACGTTCCGACAACGCCGATGTTTGCGCGACACCCTCCGCCAGTTGTGCGTCTGTTCGAAGCGGTTCGGATATGAGACGACGCGCAGGGGCTCCGGAGGCGAACTGAATCCAGACGCGTTAGCGGGTGGTGGCGGCCAGCTTGGCGCCGAGCGCAACGAACGAGACGGCGAAGGTCTGGCGCATCCGCCGCACGATTCGCGGCCGCGAGATGAGATGCTCACGGACCGCGGCGGCACACAGGCCGTAGCCGGCGAACACCACCAGCGTCATCGCCATGAACACGCCGCTGAGCGCCAGCATGGCGGCCAGCTGACCGCGGGAATGGTCTGGGATGAACTGAGGGAGGAAGGCAAAGAAGAACAGCGTCAGCTTCGGGTTGAGCACGTTGACCAGGACGGCCGAGGCGATCACCTTGCTCGCCGGCTTGCCGTTTGGCTGATCCTCAACCGTCAGTGCGCTCTTGTCGTGCCAGGTCGACCACGCCATGAACAGCAGGAAGGCGATCCCGAGGAGCTTGACGACCTCAAAGGCCACGCCGCTGGCGTGCAGCAGGGCGGCGGTTCCGGTGACTGCCGCAGCCAGGTGCGGAACGATCCCGAGCGTGCAACCCACCGCGGCGATGAGACTCCGGCGCGCTCCGCCCGACACTCCGGCCGAAATCGTGTACAGCGCTCCGGTCCCCGGAGTGGCGACGATCACCAGTGATGTCAGCAAAAATGCGACGCTCATTCTCAGCCTCCCACAGACGATCCTACCCCGCGTCGACGAAGCTGCCGGCGCCGATCAGAGAGGTGTCCAAGCGCAACTTGACGGCGCGCTGACCGAGCCACTGGGATAGGCCCTTGCCGGAGCAGGATCGGGGTGGAATCATTACCTCATGAGTCCGGCTGGGTCAGGCAGAGCCGAGTTTCGCGGCCGACAGGGCGCGGGCCTCGGCCGGCATCCCGCTCGATCTCAGTGGCGGTGGCTGACGCTTGCCTGGCTGTTGGGGCTTGGCCTCGTGCTGGTCTCTGGCCTGCTCCCATCCGCTGTCGGCTACCTGGTCATCTTAGGCACGTGTGTGTTCCTGGGGTCCGTGTTCGGAGCGCCTTCCGAGGATTCCAGAGGGCTCAGAGACCACCGCCAGTAACCCGACCGGTTTGGTTACTGCGCGTTGTAGGTCACGCTCAGGGTTGTTGCCTCATAGCGCGGGACATAGCAGACGCGGGATTTCTTTACTCGCACTAGTTTGCGCTTGCCGTTGACGATCCTAAACACGGGTCGGCGTTGGGTGCCGCAGTATTGATCCGGGCCGAACGAGCCGTAGTAGGGGCCGCCGCCGTAGGGTCCGTAGAAGCCACCGCCGTTGTTCTGAACGTCGGAGACCGAGATGATCGTTCCCAGGGTCAGCCCGGCGGCCTGGGCATAGCTCACCGCGTTGTCGTGCGCGGCGGCCAGCGCTCCGTTGATCCCGGCCTTCTGCGCAGCGGTGACGGCGGCCTGGATTGAGGAGTTGCTCTTGCGGTTGGTTGGAAGCACCCGGGTTAGCTGGGTGCCAGTAGCGGTCACGCTCCCGGGCGTCGAAGACGCCGCGATCGCGGGCGTGGCCGAAGTCAGCCCCGCTAGGACCCCGGCGAGCACCAGCAGACGTCTGGACATCTGACTCCTCCTTGCAGCGGTGGGCGCCGAGATCTACCAGCGCGTTGCCGAATGATCGCACTTTCTCGTGCAGCCGTGACGACCCTCTTCAGGCAATCGGTTTCAGCGCAACCGTGCGGCAGGTCGCTCGGCCCCCTTCGTCCGGCGAAGGTCCTCGAGACCGCGCTCCCACGTGGAGCATGTCAGCGAAGCGCTTTGAGGCTTCGGTGGCGGAGATCTCGCTCATAATCGGATATCGCTTCGCGTCGTCTGCTCAGCCCCGGGTTAGGGAT
>CAVUSY010000022.1:0-199806 GCA_963744195.1 uncultured Solirubrobacterales bacterium | reverse complement strand
CCCGATCCTGGACTGAGGACGCCGACCCCGCGGTTGCGCGAGGCCCCTTCGTTGACCTCCGCCCAGCCGGCTGATGTGATCTCCTAGCGCCGGCGCGGGACCCGCGGCCGCGACGCCGCGGCGTGACGGTCCATGGTCCAGCCGCCCCGGCTCGGGCCGAGAATCTGCATGGGAGAGCATCTACCGTGGGAGGCATGGCCCATAGCCACCCAACCGCGTCGAGGTCCTCTGCTGGCGAAGGCCGCCGCGGCCGTGCCACGCTGATCCCCGGGCTGCCGGCCGACATGCAGGGGTCGCCTGCGTTCTCGAGCGGCCTCGACAGCTGGGCTTTAGCAGGGCCTTTGCAAGGGGTAAGCAATCGTCGCCCTGTCCTGACGAACGCGACAAACCGGATCTTCAACAACGACGGGCGATTACCCCCAGCCGGACTCGAACCGGCGATCTCCTGCGTGAAAGGATGGGGGCACAAGTGTGGTCTATCCCAGGAATCCGCAGTCGTGGCGGAGCTTTTCGACGTTGGGACGTACCGTCGTCGTCGCCGAGATCCACTCGGGTCAGCGGGGATTCGACGCAGTTGCGGGCACGCGTGCCCTAATCGGAAGCACGACCCGCGTTGTGAATCTTGATCTCGCACTGGCGCGCTGCGGCGGCACCGATGAGCTTTGCGCAGTGGTCGGGTCCTATCTTGGACTCTCAACCCACAAAGGACGGCCTTGGAACAGCGTACGCCGCATAAAACCGTCAACCTCGCCACCCTTTATGAACAGGACTTGATGCCCTGGAGTCGGGCCGCCGAGGCGCTCGGTACTGGCTCGCTCGGACCCGAATTGCCGTGCTTTCTCGGGACGGTCCGACCCGACGGACGCCCGCATGCTGCCGGCGTGGGTGTGGCCGTGCACGACGGCGACCTCTTCTTCACCAGCGGTCCCGCGACGCGCAAGACGCGCAACCTCCTCGCTGACCCCGCGTGCACCTTGTCGATGCGGCTCGACGGTATTGACCTCATCCTCGAAGGTGAGGCGCGCCGCGAGACCGACCCCGCGACGCTCGCTGCCGTGGCGGCCGCCTACGACGTGGGCGGTTGGCCTGCGCGCGTAGAGGGCGATGCGCTCATCGCGCCCTACAGCGCTCAGAGCGCTGGGCCCGGCCCGTGGCACATGTTTCGGTTTCGGATCCGTACGGCCTTCGGTGTGGGCTTGCGCTCGCCACACGGTGCCAGCCGCTGGGACTTCTAGGCCTCGGCGACGGGTGCTCGACCAAGGTGTGCTTCGACCGGCGTCTGCCCTTCAGGTGGTCGGAGCAAAGATGGCCGAAGAGTTCTCGCGCGTCGGCCTTGCCGCCTCGCCGCTGGCTAGTTCCAGGGGTGCGTGGCGGCCGCAGGAGTGGGGTAGGTTCTCGGCTTGTCCGAGTACGGTGGAGAGCAGGTTTCGCAGGATGGGGCGGGGGGCCACACGCGCGAGGCGCTGCTGCAGCGCCGCCGAGCGCTGCGCCACCGGCGCCGCAATCGCCGGCGGCGTAACGGAGGACTGCTGGTGTGCGCGGTGGCCGTGCTCGGGGTTGTGCTCGCGGTCGGCGGTGGTGGCCGGGCACGGCATGCGTCTGGCGGGACCACGCGATCCCCGCGCGGGTCCGCGCCTGTGATCGGGCTGCCGCGAGGCGGCCGAACCATCTTGCCGGGGCATCTCGTGGTCGCCTACTACGGGATCATCGGTACGTCGAACGTCCTCGGCCACACGCGCGATCCAGAGGCTGACGCCGCCGGGGTGCAGCGACGGGCCCGGGCCTACGCGGGCTACGGTCGGCCGGTGCAGCCCGCCTTCGAGCTGGTCGCGACGATCGCCTCACCCGACCCGGGGCCTTCCGGCACCTTTAGCTCACCGATGGACGAGGCGATCGTGTCCCGGTATCTCCGAGCTGCCCATCGCCACCGGCTGCTGCTGATTCTGGACTTCCAGCCCGGGCGGGGAGAGTTCCTTCCTGAGGTCCGGCGCTACGCCCGGTTCCTGGAGGATCCCGCGGTTTCAGTGGCGCTGGATCCCGAGTGGAAAGTCTCCAGCGATCAGGTGCCCAACGAGGCGATCGGGTCCTCGTCGTCGGCGTCGATCAATGCTGTCTCGCGCTATCTCTCGGAATTGGTGGCCCGCTACCGGCTGCCCCAGAAGCTGTTCATCATCCACGAGTTTCGTCTGTCGGAGCTTCCCGACCGCCAGCGCATCGCCTTCCGCGCGGGCCTGGCTACCGTGCTGCAGATGGATGGGCTGGGATCGGTTGCGGTCAAGCTCGCGGCCTACCACCAGGTCATGCGGGGCGCCGGAAACTTCTTCCCCGGCTTCAAGATCTTCCTCCAGCGCTCAAACGACCCCGTGCTCCTATCGCCGCACGAGGTCATGAGGTTGCGCACCCGTCCCGCATACGTCAGCTACCAATAGCCTCACGGAAGGGGGGCGGTCGATAGTGGCGGCTCTGGCGACGCCGCTCAACGCCCGACGAACAGCTCGCCGACCTGTGAGTAGGCGATGCAGACTGGCCCCCGGAAACACCGGACGCCGACGACCGGGCTGCCGGTCAGCTGAGTCACTCGCCAGGAGCGAGCCGCAGTCGGCGTGCTCGATTCGGCCACGGCCCCGCCGCCGTTCCCGCCGCCCGCGGCCACGCACACCCGCCCAGCACATGCAACCGATGCGACGACGCGACCGGCCCGACGGTCAAAGCCCGGCAGCCGAAGGTACCTCCACGCCTTTCTGCTCGCGGAGGGGTGGCGCGTGTAGGCCAGATTCCTGGGGCCAACTGAGCCCGCTAAACACAGCCGTGCCGACGGGCAGGCGACCGTTGACAGTCCTAGCCGCTCACCGTGCCAGCTGCCTCGCCGGTCAGGATGGTGAGAGACCAGAAACATGCCACGCTCTGATTGCTCGAGGTAGGGGGTCGATGGGTCGCCCGCCATACACAGGTGCGTCGACGGGCAGGTGACGTAGGTCAGGGCTTCCGGGACCGGGCCGCCACGCGTCCCATGCGCCGGCAGCCTGAGCAGGACCTTCCACTTCCGAGCCCCGCCAACGGGGTCGGCGGTGGCGATCAGGTCGCCGGTATCGTCGACCGCCACGCACAGCGTGCGAGATGGACAGGCGATCCCGGTGACTGTCACTCCTGTCCCTTGGGTCGCGCCCGAGGAACCGTCCTCCCGCCCCAGGCCAGCGAGTCGCACGTGCTTCCACGCTGTGGCGCCTCGGGCCGGCTGGCGCGACAGCCATAGTCTGCCCCGTTGCGCACCTGCGATGCACAGGCGGATGCCATGGCACGCCAAGGCGCCGAACCCGCCGACGCCGGCCGGCCTGGTCACCGACCACGGCGCGGCGCCGGCGGCCAGTCTCGTGGTGTGCAGCACGTTGCCGGCCGTGTCAACCGCGAGGCATGTCGACACGGTTGGACAGTCGACCCCGGAGACCGGGCTCCAACCGGTGATCTCTCCGGCCGACCACGGCCCCGTCGCGGCGGGGGCCGTGAACACGCGCCCTGCCTTGCTGACAGCGACGCAGCCGCCCGAGGTGAGGCAGGCGACGTTGGTCGGCACGCCGACGCCCACCTGGCTGGCCTGCCACGAGCCCGCGGTGCCCGGCGAGGCGGAGCTGAACAGCTCGCCGTGCGTGTCGTAGGCCAGACACTGTGATGCGCTCGGGCATGACACCGCGACGCCGCCCTTGCCGCCGCCCGGCAGCACATCCGCCGTCCACCCGCTCGACCCAGTTGGGTCGCTGGTGGTGAACACGCTGTCGATCTGAGCCTGGTCGGACCCGCCGGTCACGCAGAGGTTCTCGGCTGGACAGGTGAGCCCCGCAATATCGAGCCCCGGGGTCCGAGGGCTGCCGGTGGGTGCCCACCCTCCGGTCAGCGGCGTCTGGGTGGAGTAGGTCCGTCCGTCGTCGCCGAGTACGACGCACATTGACGTCGTCGGGCACGACGCGGGACCGTTGATGTTCGCCCCGAGCGGGATCGTCGCGTGATGCCAGGCCCCGCGGCCACCGGTTGGATCCGCCGAACTCCAGGCGTTGCCGTTGACGTCAGTCGCCACACACAGCGACGCCGAGGGGCAGGACATCCCGCTCAGACCGTCGGTGTTGATCGGCGTTTCGAGGTGGGTCCTGCGCCACGCGCGGAAGCCACCGGCCGGGTTCGTGCTCGCCCACACGTTGCCGTCGCCGTCGCCGGCGACACACAAGCTGACCGTCGGACATGAGACGCTGGAGATCAGGTTCACGCCGGGCAGCGTCACGACCCTCCAGCTCGCGGCGCCCGCCAGCGGGATCGTGGAGACGACCAGATCGCCCTGGCCGTATCCGTCCGCTGCAACGCACAGCGCCATACTCGGGCACGACAATGGGCCCAAATCGCCAGGCGTGGCGTCGGGCCGCGGAGGGTTGATCGCGGCCGACCACGACAGCGCCGGCGAGCTCGCCGGTCCTGCCAACAGGAGCAGCCCGGTGGCGAGCAGCGCTGCTGGGAGCAAACGCGTACGAGACCACATGCGCCTACGCTGCGACGCCGCCGGGGAAGCGGGTGAGTCCGTGGTCCGGGCATGGGTTGGCATCGGCGGCCAGCCTAGTGCTGGGGAAGTGGGCAGGCAAGGCTGCCCGAGCAGTACCCCCAGCCGGACTCGAACCGGCGATCTCCTGCGTGAAAGGCAGGCGTCCTAACCGCTAGACCATGGGGGCGGGTACGGGCATTGTAAGTGCAGGCATCCGGGGCACCGAGCACTTCACGCACGATTCCAGAGCGCGTTGGCAACCGAGATAGGTGGACGGGGTGTCGGCCCGGTGGAGGTGAGCGTAGGTCGGGCCCGGGACAGAAGGCGCCGGAATCCGTAACATCCGCACCCCATGGCTGAGCACCAGATCACGAGCCTCGAGCAGTTGCGCGAGCTGTATTCGCCGCCTCATGAGCGCGCGGTTCTCAAGGAGATCGACCATCTCGATTCGCGCTGCCGGGAGTTCATCGCGCTCTCTCCGTTCGTGGTCATGGCGACCGCATCACGGACGGGGCGGTGCGACTGCTCGCCGAAGGGCGGACCCCCGGGGTTCGTGTCCGTACTCGATGATCACCGCCTGCTGATCCCCGATGCGACCGGCAACCGGCGGGTCGACTCGCTGCAGAACATGCTCGAGAATCCTCACCTCGGCTTGGTGTTCCTGATCCCCGGGATGGGCGAGACGCTGCGGATCAACGGCACCGTGCAGCTGACCCGCGATCCCGAGCTGTTGGCCGGGCTGCAAACCGGTGGGCGGCCCGCCGCCCTCGCGCTCGTGGTTGAAGTCGAGCAGGTCTACCTGCACTGTGCCAAGTCGGTCCTGCGCTCGGGGCTGTGGCGCAGCGAGACCTGGCCCGAGCGAGAGGACCTCCCCTCAGCGGCGGAGATCCTGAGCACGCATACCGGCCTCGGCACCGCCGAGACGGTGGCCGCACATCTCGCCGACAGCTACGTCAATCACATCTGACGACGACGTCGCCGACCGAAATCACGGCCGGCTGGACTGTGGTGCCGTAGACGCCGAGGCACGTCTCCCGCGTGCGGGCGATCGTGCGCAGGACCAGCGGGTCACGCTCGGTGGTGACCGGATCAACGTTGACCATGACGCAGCGCTCGTCACGCTTGTCCACCCGCATACGGGCGGCCCCGATCGCGAGCGTGGCTCCGACCCAGCCATCCTCGGGAAACTCCCCGTCCCCGTCGGCTTGCACCAGGAGATTGGGACGGAAGCGCTGCACGTCGAGTTCGCGTCCGACGCGCGCCCCCAGAGCCGTCACGGTCTGGGTGGTGATCAATGACAGCGGCATGGCATCGAAGACGCCCCGGTTCTGCTTGATGAGATGAGCGTCGTCCCCAAGGGCTTGCGCCAACCGCGGATCGGTGATGTCCAACTCGGCGCCGGCGGGAGTGCGGACGACCGTACGCGAGCTCTCCGGCGAGTCGGGATCCACGAACCGGGGGTGGTGGTGGAGTAAGTCGGCTCGTTCGCGAGCGGTCAGCCATGGGAAGTTGCTGCGAACCAGCTCGCGCTGGACGAAAGCCCAGCGGCGGTCGCCGGCGAACCCGTGCCACGACAGCTCCACGGTTTCCAGGGGCTCGGCTGCCATCGACTTGACCGGATACCGAAACAGGGCGACCACGCGTCCGACCGGGACCTCGCTCATCGCGCGCGGGACCTCGCTCATCGGCGCCCGAGGACCGTCCGCCGGCTCGGTGCGAGAACTGCGCTTGGCGGGAAGCTGGCGATGCTCAGCATCCTAGTCACAGCGCCGCCGTGGCCACGGCCGCGAATACGATGTGCGGCCGAGGGAATCCCCTCAGGATGCAGTCCCGAGCCGAGAGGAGTCTTGAGAGGTGATCCAACACATAGTCCTGCTGAAGTGGAAGCCGGGCACGACCAATGCCCAGATCGAGGACGCGTTCAATCAGGCCCAAGCGCTGGTCAACGAGATCAAGAGCGTCGAGCGCGTGACGCTGGGGCGCAACCGCGGGTCCGCGGATCATGGATTCACCCATGCGCTGATCGTCAAGCTGTCCGACGACGCGGCGCTCTCGACCTATCTCGAGCACCCGGTGCGCCAGCGCTACCTGGCCGACAGCCTGGGTCCCATCGAAGCGGAGCGCATCGAGATCGACGTGCCGGAGGATGCTCACCACGAGCGTTCGGACTCGGCCTCGCTGAACTGGGACTGGAGCGGGACTCGCCCCTCAGCCAGCGCGGCCGCCGCCGCGTTGCGTTGGGAGGAAACCCACCCGGACTCCTGAGATGCTGAAACGGGCGCCTTCCGGCGCCCTGGTGGTCGGCGCGATCACCTCGGTGCAGTTCGGGTCCGCGCTGGCTGCCAAGCTGTTCGCGCAGGTCGGCCCGGGCGGAGCCGTGCTGCTGCGACTGGTCACAGCCAGCGTGGCACTGGTTGCCCTGTGGCGCCCGCGGGTACGCGGCCGCTCGCAGCGTGAGTGGGTGCTGGCCGGGGCGTTCGGACTGTGCCTGGCCGGGATGAACCTCAGCTTCTACCACGCCCTGCACCGCATTCCCCTCGGGATCGCGGTGACGTTCGAGTTCGTCGGTCCCCTGGCGGTTGCCGTCGGTGGGTCGCGACGCCGAGCCGACCTCGTGTGGGTCGCGCTCGCCGCGGCCGGAATACTGGCGCTTTCGCGCGGGGGCACCCACGGCCTTGACGGCCTCGGGGTCGCGTTCGCGCTGACCGCCGGAGCTCTGTGGGGTGTCTACATCCTGCTCAACGCGCGGGTCGGGCAGGCCTTCGAGGGGGGCGCCGGGCTCGCGCTGGCGATGTGCGTGGCGTCGGTGGCCGCGCTTCCGGACGGGGCGATCGAGGGCGGCTCGCATCTGGTCGAGCCGCGGTCGCTGGCGATCGGGGCGGTCGTGGGCCTGCTCTCATCGGCGATCCCGTACTCGTTCGAACTCGAGGCGCTGCGTCGAATTGCGGTGTCGGTGTTCGGGGTCCTGATGAGTCTCGAGCCGGCCGTGGCCGGGCTTGCCGGCTTCCTCGTCCTGGGCCAGGGACTGAGCGCCCGCGCGCTGGTTGGCATCGCCCTGGTCGTGGCCGCCTCGGTGGGAGCGTCACGGCGGGCGCGCGAGGCTCCCGTCGCGGCTTGAACCGGATCGACATAATTTCCTGGTGGCCTACGACGAGGATCTCGCCAACCGCGTCCGCGAGGTGGTCACGGACGCGGGCGTAGTTGAAAAGCGTATGTTCGGCGGTCTGGCCTTCCTGATCGGAGGCAACATGGCGGTCAGTGCCAGCGGTCAGGGCGGGCTGCTGCTGCGCGTCGATCCGGCGCAGACCGACGCACTGCTGAAGGAGGCCCACGCCCAGCCCTTCGTAATGCGCGGACGTGAGATGCAGGGTTGGCTGCGCATCGAGCCCGACGGACTGCGGACCAAGCGCCAGCTCGAGCGCTGGGTCAACCGCGGTGTGACCTACGCCCAATCGCTACCGGCCAAGGGCTAGCCGATCGCTGTCGGCCAGGGCTGGCCGGAGCCGCATCACTCCACCGGCTGGCCGTTGGCCGTCAGCTTCACATCGATGTTGCCGCGCGTGGCGTTGGAGTACGGGCACACCTCGTGGGCGGCGGAGACGATCCGCTTCGCCTGCTCGGCATCCTGCACCTGGGGCAGATTGACGTCGAGCTCGACGGCCAGCTTGAAGCCTCGCTCTGGGGTCGGCAGCAGGCTGACCCGGCTATCGATCGAGACGTCTCCGACCTCGGCACGTTCACGCCGTCCGACCACCCCGAGCGCGCCCTCGAAGCACGCCGCGAACCCGACGGCGAACAGCTGCTCGGGATTGGTGCCGCCGCCATCGCCGCCCAATTCCTCGGGCGTGCGCATCTGTACGTCGAGCGCACCGTCGCTGGTGACGCCGTGACCCTCGCTGCGCCCGCCCGTCACGGTGGCCTCTGCGGTATAGAGCGGTTGCGCCATGTCATCGCCTTTCGGTAGGACGGTTTCAGGCAAGCCTAGCCGCGATGCGGAGGTCAGCGCCGCCTAAACGTGCAGGCCCCGCCGGGGGACCGGCGAGGACTGGACGATCGACGTGGTGGTCTGTCCGTAGATGACGAACCGGTCGATGATCTCCTCCAGATGGGCGACCGAGCGGACGTGCGCCGTGAGCAGAAAGCAGTCCTCCCCGGTGATGCGGTGGCATTCGACCACCTCCTCGGTGGCGCGGGCGAGCTCGGCAACCTTGGCGAGCTGGCGTGGAGCGGGCCGGATCCGGACGATCGCGCTCAGGGAAAAGCCGACCGCCGCCGGATCCACCTCGGCGCGATAGCCGCGAATCACTCCGAGCGCTTCGAGGCGCTGCAGGCGCTCGGCGATGGCCGGCGATGACAGGCCCACCCGGCGCCCGAGCTCAGCCAGGCTCAGGCGAGCATTCTCCTGTAGCTCGGATAACAACCGTCGGTTGATCGCGTCTAACGGAGCGTCGTCGGCACTAGCCGAATTCTGCCTTGCATTCTTAGGCATAGCCGCCAGGTTACCGGTCTTTAGTCCTTCCGCAACTCATTTTGGGCGGTGATACTTCGACGCACATCGATGGCGGCCCTCCGTTCACAGCACTCGATTGGCATGCCGCGTCCCAGCGGACGCGACGCACCGCACCCTCGCGAGCATCGCGGCGGACCTACCCCCGCACGGCTATTTTCTCGTCAGCGCGATCTTTCATTACCTCGGCCCGTCGTTCGCCGTGCTGCTGTTCGCGCGCGTGGACGTGCTCGGGGTGGCGTGGATGCGCATCGCGGCGGCGGCGGTGATCTTTGCGATGTGGCGACGCCCCTGGCGGACGTTCGCAGCGGTGGATCGCGAATCGCGGCTGCTGCTCCTGGCCTGGGGCGGTGTACTGGCGGCGATGAACTGCTGCTTCTACACGGCCATCAGCCGACTGCCGCTGGGAACCGTGGCGGCGATCGAGTTCCTGCCCGTGATCGCGCTGGCCGCGTTGGGGGCGCGCACCCCTCGCAACGCGCTGGCGTTGATGCTGGCGGTGCCCGGGGTCTACCTCCTCACCGACGTGCAACTGGCGGGCGAGCCCCTGGGACTCGCGTTCGCGTTCGCCAACGCGATTCTGTTCGCTCTCTACATCGTCCTCGCCGACAAGGTGGCCAAACGTCCTGAGCTGAGCGGCATCGATGGTCTCGCCGCCTCGATGCTGATCGCCGCGGTCGCGGTCACCCCGGTCGCCGGCTGGCAGGCCGTGCCGGCCCTGACCCACCCAACCCTGATCCTGGCCGGCATCGGCGTCGGAGTTTCGTCCTCGGTCATTCCCTACGTAACCGACCAACTGGCGCTGGCCCGGCTGCGCCGCGCGACCTATGCACTGATGGTCTCGCTGCTGCCCGCCATAGCGACTGTGACCGGCATCCTCGTGCTCGCGCAACTGCCCACCGCGGTCCAGATCGTCGGCATCGCCCTGGTCATCGCCGGCGTCGCCCTCCACCAGCAGACCCCGGGCCACGCTGCATAATCAAACGGTCAGACGTGGCATCGCGTCGATCCAACCGGACTGCCCGCGGCAGATGACAGACCCCCACCAGCTTCGGCGTTTCGAACTCGCCCAGAACGAGGGAGATACGTACGCCTCTGCAGTGGCCGAGCTGCGTGCCGGTCGCAAGTCCGGCCACTGGATGTGGTTCATCTTCCCGCAGATCGCCGGCCTGGGTCGCAGCCCCACTGCGAAGGCCTACGCCATCTCCTCGCTGGCCGAGGCGCAGGCGTACCTCGCCCATCCGGTGCTCGGCTCCCGGCTCAGGGAATCCGCACGCATCCTCACCGAGCTCGCCGGTCGCTCGGCGCAGGACGTGTTCGGCCCCATCGATGCGATGAAGCTGCGCTCATCGATGACGCTGTTCGCGCGGGCGGCTCCGGAGGAGGAGCTGTTCGGAGACGTCCTGGACCAGTACTTCGCGGGAGTACGGGATGAAGCCACCGACAGTCGGCTGGCGCCGTGAGCCGGACGGCGCGGATCAGCTCGACCAGCGATGAACCGGGACGGATTCCAGCTCACCCACCTGATCCCGCGACAGGCTGAGCGTCACCTGGTCGGTCTGCATGCTCGCGATCGCCTCGACCGGGATGGTGATCTCGCGCTTGCCCCACAGGTGCCCATGCTCCAGAACCAGATGCGTGATCCGCTCCTGCTCGTCGACGACGAAGCCGTCGACGTGCCCGAGGTCGTGATCGTCGGACGAAATGACCGGGCTCGCTCGCCGGACCTCGATCCTATCCCTGGGCACGCGGTCGTATACCTCGGTGACGTGGTCATCGAGCCCGATCCCCGGCACGTCCAGCCCCACACCCCCCGGCGTCATGGTCCCGTAGTACGGCAGCGCGAGGACGTCGGTCACCCCGATCTCCCAGTCGGGATCTTCCACCGGTGCCTCACCGAGCCGTAGGTACGCCGACCTCTGGACGGACTGAAACTGGCCTACCTCGGCCCTCGTGCAGTCCAGCTGGATACCGGTCTGGGGCGACTCCTGCGGCCGCGCGCGATCGATCGGCACGAGGCGTGCCTCGTCGTGGCGGTGCGGCGGGGCGACCACCAGATGCGTCACGCGCCGTTTGAGCGGATCGATCACCACATCGGCCAACTCGCCGAACTCCCCATCGGAGCAGTGAACGGCGCTGCCGAGCTCGAGTCGCATCAAGCCGGCCGGTCAGTCGTCACGGGCACCGCCCCACCATACTTGGACGTGCCGCGCGCGTGGCTACTCAAAGCGCTGGCACGGTGGACCCGCGGCCCAATAGGCTGCAGCGCGATGTGCTTCTCGCCGGAGGCGGACTTCACGGCCGGCGCGGTGGTGGCCGCGGTGGGGGTGCAGACGCTGCGGCGTGTGGGGGCCCCGCGGGAACTCATCATCGGGTCGCTCCCGCTGCTTCTGGGCGCGCATCAGTTCGTGGAGGGGTTCGTGTGGCTGGGACTTCGCGGTCAGGTCTCCGGCGGCGTAGGCGCAACCGCCAGCGAGATCTACATCGTCTTCGCTCACGCCGTGCTGCCGGCGATCGTGCCGGTGGGGTTCGCGCTCGCCGAGCCGGACCGGCGGCAGGCGCGGTGGGTGTGGCCATTGGCGGCGCTCGGCGTGCTGCTCGGCGCCTACCTGTTGTGGCAGGTGACCAGCTACCCAATCGGTGCCACTGAGCAGGCGCACTGCATCGACTACACCACCCACACTCCCAACGACTACCTGATCGTCGTGCTGTACGTGATCGTGACGTGCGGACCGGCGCTGCTTTCGAGCCGTCCCTACCTGCGCTGGTTCGGAGCGGCCAGCCTGGTGGGGATGGTCGCGGCCGCGATCGTGCGGGCCGACGAGCTGACCTCGCTGTGGTGCGTGTACGCGGCGCTGGTCAGCGTGCTGATCCTCGAGCACTTCCGCCGCCAAGGGCGTCACCGGTCGGTGCGCTTGGTCCGGTAGGCCCGCACCTTGGTGCGGTTGCCACAGACCGCCATGTCGCACCACCGCCCCGACCGGTTTCGCGACTGGTCGTAGAACGCCCACTGGCAACCCTCGTCCTTACACGCCTTGGTCCGTTCCCAGGTTCCGTCAGCGGCGGCGTGAGCGACCGGCACCAACAGCTGCGCGAGGACCCCGGCGAAACCGGCGGCTCGCGGTTCGAGCCGGATCGCGCCGTTGACGTCGAAGCGCACCGATAACGCACCACGCTGCGCCACGCGCTCCAGCTCGACCGCCGCGGACGGATCGGAGCTGAATCCATTGTGTGCTCGCATGACACTGCGTAGCCCCTCGCGCAGCGCTATCGCCTCGTCACGCTGGGCGGCATGGATGGATGGGCTGGGATCACTCAGCAGCTCGTGACCGCGCAGCCAATCGGTCAGCTTGCTCGGAGTGCTGATGTCATCGGTCGCTAGCTCGGTGTCGAGCGTGTTGACGAAATCGATGACCATCTGCAGGTCATGCGGAGGTTGGAGGCTTGAAACCGTCATAACGCTATGGTAGGTTACAACACCAGCAAAGACCTAACGGAGGTGTTCAGGCAGATGCTAGCTCGCGACCCTCACGTCGCTGAAGTTGCCGGCTTCCATGACTCGCCATTGCAGGACGCGGATTGCCTGCTGCGACCGGGCGCAGCCGTCCGGACCGCTGCCCACCTGCTTCGTGGCAAGCTCGACGAGGACCTCATCGAAGGCGCCGACCCCACGGGTTCACGCCTGCTGGCGGCGCGGGCGGCGCAGCTGAGCAGCCGTTGCACACGGTCTCGGATCGCTGATGGGCTGGAGCGTCTGGCCCTTTCCGCTGACGGTCCGCCCAGCCGTGTTCGCGTCCTGCCACAGCGCGTGGCTGCGCGCGCCAACCGCTCCCGGCTGCTGGAGCTCGCGGGCCTGCTGCGGCGCGACGGTCCTGTGTACGCGCGTGGCGTGGCCATGCTCGAGGTCATCGTCACCGATGGCACCGGGCCTGCCTATACCGACCGGCGAGGGAGCGCCCTGGCCGGCCGGCTTGACGTCGCCCGCGCCACGCTCACCGGTTGAGGCAGCGCGGAGGTGTCCGGTCAGCGGAGTGAGAGGGCAACCTGCTCCAGGCGGTCCATGGACTCCTGCATGCCGGCTTCCATCCCCGAGTTGATGTGCGCGTCACGATGCTCCCGGCTCGCGTGTTGCACCAGGATCTCGAGGGTGGTGCGGCCGTCGGCTTCGGCAAATGTCGCCGTGGTGAGCGCTTCCGCATCGGGCATGCCCTCGAAGACCTCGGTCGAGACGATTCGCTCGTCGGGAACGATCGCCCGGTATTCGCCGTGGAACGCGACCTCGAATCCTCCGTGGGCGATCATCACATAGCGCCAGGCGCCGCCGACCCGGAGGTCGATCTCGCAGGTCGTCATCTCGCCGCGCTCGCCGATCCACCATCGGCTGACCAGGTCCGGCGTAGTCCATGCCCTGTAGACCAGGCGCTTGGGCGCATCGAACTCCCGCGTGATCAGGATCTGATCATCCGCGGGTAGGGTCACCACGGCTGCTGCGCTAGTGCTCACTGATCCCATCTCCTTGCTCCGTTTCCTTGAGTTCCTCCAGGACGACATCCAACTGCTCGAAGCGCTCCGACCACGAGGCCTGGTAGTTCTTGACCCAGTCGTGAATCGGCTTCAGGGCCTGACCGTTCACGCGGTACAAACGCCGGCGCCCCTCGCCGCGTACCTGCACCGCCCCTACCTCTCGGAGCACCCGCAGGTGCTTGGACACCTGCGGCTGCGCCATCCCCAGCCGGCCCCCGAGGTCGTTCACGGGCAGCTCGCCGCCGGCGAGGATGTCGAGGATCTCTCGTCGCCGCGGCTCTGCCACTGCGTTGAACGCGTCGGTCGTGGTCGCTGCTCGTGCCATGGGAGACATAATATACCCATATAGGAATATGTGCAACTCCCGCCACGCGACCTCGGCCTGGCTAGGTTGTGGGAGTGCGCGATGAGCCGTCCGCCCGCCCTCGCCTGTCCCCCGTCCTGCTCGCGGGCGGGATGGTCCTGGTCGCGATCAACCTGCGACCCGCCGCCGCCAGCGTGGGTCCGGTGCTCGGCCAGATCCAGTCCGGGACGGGCCTATCCTCCGGCGGGGCGGGCGCTCTCGCGACGCTGCCCGTGCTGTGCTTCGGGCTGCTGGCACCGCTGGCGCCGTTACTGGCAAGGCGCCGCGGGGTGCACACCTCGATCGCCTTCGCCATGTGGGCATTGCTGGCCGGCATGCTGCTGCGGCTGATCCCGGGTCAAAGCTTCCTGTTCCTGGGAACGGCGTTGGCGGGCGCAGCGATCGCCATCGGCAACGTCCTGGTGCCGGTGCTGGTGCGGCGCGACTTTTCTCACCGCACCGGCGCGGCGATGGCTCTCTACTCCACGGCGCTGATCGGGTTCGCCGCGTTGGCCGCCGGGGTGACCGTCCCCCTGTCCGACGCGCTGGGGGGCGGCTGGCGACCCGGCCTGGCGGTGTGGGCGATCCCGGCTGCGCTGGCCGCGGCGGCGTGGCTGCCGGCGTTGCTGCACCGCGATGCCGATCCGCCCCACCCGGAGAATGCGGACCCGGCCGACCGCACCAGACCGGGCCCTCGGGCCGGTAGCGCCCGCACGCTGCTGCGGGAACCGCTGGCGTGGCAGGTGACGCTGTTCTTCGCCCTACAGGCGGGCGGTTTCTATGCCACCCTGGCGTGGCTACCGAGCATCTTCCGCAGCCACGGTGCCAGCGCGGCGCACGCCGGGCTGCTCCTGAGCCTGACCATGGCCGTCGGCCTGGTCACCGCGCTGACCCTGCCCGGGATCGCCACCCGCTCCCGCGACCAGCGCCCGCTGGTGATCGTGACCTGCGCGCTGACCGCGGCCGGCTTGCTCGGGATCCTGCTCGCCCCGATGTCGGCTCCCTACCTCTGGGCGGTGCTGCTCGGCCTGGGGCAGAACGCCGGGTTTCCGCTCGCGCTCATGCTGATCGTGCTGCGCGGAGGCAGCGTCGCCATCACCGAGGGCCTCTCCACTCTGGCGCAGTCGGTCGGCTACGTGCTGGCGGCCCTGGCGCCGCTGGCGGTGGGTGCGCTCCATGGACTGGCGCAATCCTGGACCCCGGCCCTGATCCTGCTGGTGGCGCTGGTCGGTCCCCAGCTCCTCGTCGGGCTCGCCGCCGGACGTGACCGCCAGCTGTCATCGACCGACGCACCCGTTGCCCCGTTGCCTGAGCAGCTGAGCCGAACCGGCACCGGCTAGTGACACCTGCGCCCAGCGCGTGGGTGCGAGATCCGAAAGTCGCAGGCGGTCAAGGTCGCAGGAGTGGGGCCACGTGCACACCTGGATCGTCCTCGCCGCCATCGCGGCGACGCTGGGCCTGTTGCTCCCGGTGGCAAATCGGACCGCGCGAGACGCGGTAGCCGATCCGCCGGCGTCGCGCGAGGACGTCCGAGTGCCGTCTCCGTCTCCTAAGCCGACTGTCGGTCGGATCGCTAGCTGCCGCGCTGGGCGAGACTCAGGCGCTCGAGTTCAGCGGCTCGCTCGGCGATCTGCTCTTCCTCGGTGATCAGCCGCCACAGACTGGTGCGGCGAGTGCCGGTGCGCCGGACCTGGCCGGACGCTTCAAGCTCGCGAAGGAGGTCGCGGACCTGGTTGTAGCCGGCGTTGGCGCGCTTGGAGATCGTGATCGCGCTGAGTCCCTGATGCGCTTCGGCCAGCATCGCCTCGAGCTTGCCGGCGAGCAGAACCTCGCCACGCTTCTCGGACTGGGCCGTCTTGCGCCGAGGCCGGCGCGGCTTGGACGGCGATTCCGCCGACTTGACGCGAGCTTGTGGACTGGGGCCGGCGCCATCATTTTGACTGGCACCATTGCCGCTCGCGGATTTCGTGGCGGCTTTGGCGCTCGTGGCAGCCCGGCGCTTGGTGGCCGCCGGGGAGCCGGTGGCGAACAGGGCAGTGCGCGCGGCTTGAAGCGCCGCTATCTCATTGTCAAGCTCGGTAAGGCGAGCTTCGATTGATTTGCGTATTTGATCAAGTGGTGGCATACCTGGGATCCTAGGGACCCCGCGCGCTCCACGCTGGCACGGCGCCAACGCGCCATGAACTGGACTCAGATCGCTTGATCGCCCAGATCGCACCGCTGTCCCTGCTGGCCGCCGTCTCGCCGGCCACGCTGACCGCCGTGTTGCTGATCCTCAGCGGCAGCAACCCGATCCGGCTGCTGGTCGCGCTGTATGCCGGCGGCATCATCGCCTCGGTCGGGATCGGCTACGCGATCGTGACAGGACTCGAGGCAAGCGGCGCGCTGACCGGTTCCGGGTCCTCGCACGTCAGCCCCATCGTGGATCTGACCGTCGGCGTGCTCGCGCTGCTACTGGCCGGGTGGCTCAGCTCGGGAGTCAGAGCCCGCCGTAAGCAGCTACGGGCAGCGCGCAAAGCACAGCGCCCCCATCGTGATCCGTGGTCTCAGCGGGTGCTGGACCGCGGCTCGATGCCGCTGATCTTCGGCATCGGCATGGTGCTGAACCTTCCTGGTGGCATGTACCTGGTGGCGCTCAAGGACGTCGCCGTCCGGCATCCGTCGAATGTGCTCGTCCTGGTCGCCCTGGTCGCGTTCAATCTGATCATGCTGGCGCCCATTGGGCTCCCTCTCGTCGCCGCCTCGGTCGATCCCGAGGGCACGCTCAAACGGCTGCGCCGGACCAGCGCCTGGCTGGGGGATCATGGCCTGGCTCTCGTCGTCGCGGTGTCGGTGATCGCCGGCGTCTATCTCGTGGTGCGCGGCGTGGCGGGATTCTGACGCGCCGCGGCCTCACCGCGGACGACCTGGAAGCTGGGTGCGCCCGGCCCCGACGCTTCACTGTCGCGGCGGTGTCCGTTGCTGGTCTCGACCGCGGCGATCAGCGCCTCCAGTTCTGATACCTCGATCTCCACCGTGTGCGCTTCGCCCTCGATGATCTCCGGTTGACCTGGTCCCGGGTCCGGCCCGCCGGTCAGCTCATGGTCGCGCGGGGACGCGCCCGGGTCGGCATGACGTGCGGGCGCCGGGGACTTGATCTTCGCCCGGAACTCGAGCTGGGTCCCGCCCTCCCCCCACTCAACCGCAAATCGTCCGTCCAGTCGGCGCCCGATCCAGGCGATCGCGACCATCAACGCGCCCACGACCACAAGCGGCAGCGTCCACACCGAGTTGGCCATGAACACGCGCGCCGATCAGCAACAGGGTTGCGCCGATCAGCGCGAGCCGTACCCGCGGGCGCGAGAGCCAGGCCACGAACTCCGCCGCTAGCGCCAGGGCCCGATCGGCTCCCGGCGACGGCATCGGGGGCTGAGCCGAGGCGGCCTGGGGCTCCAAGCCGGCTGCACTTGTTTCGGTCGCTGCGTCTGAGCTGGTCACCCTCAGGTGTTTCGACCTAAGCCTCGCCGGACCTCCCGGTGGTAGGTAGCGATGATGACGCCGGTGTCAGAAGGAGTTCTTTTGCCGCGGCGGCGCGGACTGAGAGGCCTCCAGATCGTTGAGCAAGCCGCGGAGGAGTCTCTCCAGCGTCTCGCGGTCATCGCCCGCGAGGCACCGCAGCAGCTGGCGCTCGTTCTCCAGGTGCAGCGGCGCGATCTGGTCGACCAGCTCCAGCCCTCTGGGGGTGAGTCGCACGAGCAGCCCGCGGCCGTCCTCGGGGTCGGGGGAGCGTTCGATCAGTCCCTGGTTCTCAAGCCGTCGCAGGCGGTGGGTCATCGTCCCCGAGGTCCGCATCAAGCCGCGGTAGAGGTCGGTGGGAGAACTCTCGTACGGCGCACCGGCACGGCGCAGGCTGGCCAGCACGTCCCAGGAGCTGCGCGACAGGCCGAACCGTGACATCAGTGCGTTGGTCGACTGATCGAAGTAGGCGGCGACGCGGCCGATCCGCGCGACGATGCCGATTGGCGTGACGTCGAGCTCGGGGGCAACCGCGCGCCACTGCTCGCGAACGTGATCGACGTGATCGGGATGTTGCTTCGCCGCGACCCGGGAAGATATCTTCAACTCAAGCTATCCTTGTCTTGACATCGAGATTCTTTCACGGGTAGGAGGACGATGGCCGGAGGATCCCCAGAGAAACCCAAACCGGCGGCGAGTCAGACCGAACTCGATCGTGTCGTCACGGTGGCCCAGCGGCTCGAGCGGCAAGCCAGGGACCTGGCCTCAGCTGACCCGGCGTCCGCCGATCGGTATCGGGCAGCGAGCGACCGACTGGCCGATTCGGTGGTTGGGGCGCTGCTCGCGCGCGCACCGGAGGCGACGTCCGAGACCGTGGCCGGTGACGAGCCGCCGACCGACGTCTCCGGATGGGAGCAGGCCGTCTGGGCGCTGGCGCTCGAGGCCACGCGATTGCGAGCTGAGGTAGAGCCGCCCGCCGCCCTGGTCGAGGCCACCGCCGCCCTGCAGGATCTGGCCCGTTCGCTGGCGGCGAACGAGGACGAGCGCGGACAGCGGCTGACGGCGCTGGCGAGCCTGCAGCAGGGCCTGACGGTCGAAATCGTTCCCGCGCACGATGGTCCGTATCTGGTGACCAACCCGCCGCGGCTCGACAGTTGGCTCGGAACACCGGTCGAGACGACCCCACAGATGGCGCTGTGTCGCTGCGGTCAGTCAAAGCTCAAGCCGTTGTGCGATGGCACACACCGAGATGCCGGCTTCTCGGATGCGAAGGATCCGAGCCGCGTGGCTGACCGCCGCGACACCTACGTCGGCCAGCAGGTCACGATCCTCGACAACCGCGGCACCTGTCAGCACTCGGGTCTGTGCACCGACCGCCTGTCGACGGTGTTTCGCCTCGGCGAGGAGCCGTTCGTAACTCCGAGTGGCGGGCGGATGGACGAGATCATCCGCGCCGTGCGTGATTGTCCCTCGGGCGCGCTCAGCTACGCGGTCGACGGCGTCGAGGCGCGCGACGAGGTGGACTACCACGGTCGACGGGAGCCGGCGATGGTCGTCACCAGGGACGGGCCGTACCGAGTCACTGGCGGCATTGCCCTGCGGGACGACAACGGCGACGCGCTGCAGCGCAACGCAGGTGCTTCTGAAGAGCACTATGCGCTGTGCCGATGCGGCCACTCTCAGAACAAGCCGTTCTGCAGCGGCATGCACTGGTACGTCGACTTCCACGATCCACTGCCCGACCAGGGCCGCGCGCCGACGCTGTTCGAGTGGTGCGGCGGACTACCGGCGCTCACCCGCGTGACCCGGATGTTCTATGAGAAGCACGTCCCCGAGGATCCGATGCTCGGCCCCCTGTTCGCCAACATGTCCGCCGACCATCCCGAGCGCGTCGCCAAGTGGCTCGGGGAAGTCTTCGGAGGACCGCCCTGCTACAGCGAGGAATACGGCGGGTATCCGCGGATGCTCTCTCAGCACCGCGGCAAGTGCATCACCGAGGACTGGCGGGGACGATGGGTGGCGCTGCTGCTTCAATCCGCCCACGAGGCCGGACTGCCGAATGACGCCGAGTTCCGCTCCGCGTTCCAGGCCTACATCGAGTGGGGCTCGCGCCTTGCCGTCGAGAACTCCCAGTCCAGCGCCCAGCCCCCGGAGCACATGCCGATGCCGCACTGGGACTGGCACACCGCCGCCGGGCCGCCCGGGAGCAGAATCTCCGCGCTCGCGCCACCGCCACCATCGACTCAGGAGCTAGTGGTACTGCCGGTCGACGACGAACCCGTCCGTTACGAGAAGCACATCCGCCAACTGTTCCGCGAGCGCGACCGGCAATCGATGAGCTTCGTGTTTGACCTGTGGTCCTACGAAGACGTCCGCGCCCACGCCGATGACATTCTGCAACGAGTCCGCAACGGGTCGATGCCATGTGACGGCGCCTGGCCCCAGGAGTGGGTCGACACCTTCGCCCGCTGGGTCCAGACGAGTACGCCCGCCTAGCCTAAGTCAGCGCCGGCGCGCGATGACGGTGAAGAAGTCACGGAAGTAGGGCACGAGGAACTGCCCCGGGATCCCGGTCTGGCCCGGCATCAGCGGGACCGCAACCGGAGCGACGCGGCGGGGGAAATGCGCGTAGACATAGCCGGCGACCCAGCGGGGATTGATGTCGAGCTCCATCGCGCGGATCACGCCCTTGCCCGCCAGGGCTTCGGCCAGCGCGCGAACCGAAAGGTCGTGGCCCGCCGCCCAGATCAGATCCCCGTTGCGGGTCACCCCTAACGCCGAGCGGGCCACGACTGGCTGTTCGTGCAGCGGGTCGCCCCAGCACACCTTGATGCAGCGGTCGACGGTCGACGCGATCCGCCCGCCGTTTATGAGCAGGCCGAGGTTCTGTCTGACCGCCTCCACGGCACGACCCGGCGCGGGGATGGTCTCCTGCCAGCGGCCGATGTCGGCGATCCCGTCGCGGTAGATCACGACCGATGCCGTCCCGCGCCGCAGCGGCCAGCCCACGCGGCCGCCCGCCTCGAATCCACCGGCGCCGTAGCCCTGCTGAAACGCGCTGTTGAATGCCGCGACTACGATCCGGCTCTCGGTCGGGCCGATCGCGGATCCGTAGCGCCAGCCCGCTCCGCCCGGTTGCGACCCGCCGGCGTGCAGGGCCAGCGTGACCAAGGTCTGGTCGAAGCGAAGCAGGGTGATGGTGAAGCCGGCTTCGTGATACGCCTTCACGCGCGAGATCCACACTGCCGGGGTCCCTCGCACCGAAGCGGCCGGAAGCCAACCGAACACCCCCGGGCGGTGTGCCGCGGGCAGGATCGTGATCAGGCGCGGCGGTCTCGGTCTGCGCGCTGGGACCGGCGTGGAGGTGGTCACGGTGCTCGTGGTCGCGCTCGTGTCCGTGACGGCGCGAGAGGTGGTCGGGCTCGACGGTGGGCTGGCCACCGTCGGCATCGTCGTGGAGACGGGACGATGCGAAGAGCCGCAGCCGGCACAGAGCCAGACCGCGCACGCCACCAGCGCGGCCGCCCGCAGACTGCGTACGAGAACGCCGAGCAGCGGTGTGCTGTACCCCACGATCAGCCGGCTCGGTGGCATTGCTCCCGACAATTATCGCGGCGGGCGCGGTGGCATCTAGCCTCTCACCCATCGTCTCCTCGCCATCCTGTACATGACGGGGCAACCCGTCCGCTCAGCCGACTCGAGCTCGGAGGATCCGCCGGCTGGTCACGACCGACGTTCGGTGGCGCTTCGGGTCGCGTTGCTGGTCGCCCTCGTGGGGGCCGCCGGGATCCTGATCGTGGGTCTGGTGCCGGGCTCGGGTAAGCGCCTCCAGCACCCTGCGGGCGCCTGGATTGCGGTCGAGGTTGTGCTCGAGGTGATCGCCTGCGCCGGCTACGCCTGGCTCTTTCACGCTGTGTTCTCCTACGGCGCCTATACCATCACGCGGCTTCGCAGCGCGGAGATTGGGGTGGGGGAGCTCGGCGCCTTCGCGGTTCTGCCGACCGGTCTCGGCGGACCGGTGCTACGCGTCTGGGCGCTGCGACAGAGCGGGATGCCGCTCCGCGAGGTGATCGTCCGCAGCGTGGCCCACGCCCCGATCTTCAATCTGCCCTACGTCTTGGCCGCCGCCCTGCTCGGCACGAGCGTCGTGCTCGGTCTCGGCCCGGGACACGCTCCGGCCGTGGTGGCACTTGCCCCGTTCGGGCTCGTGCTCGTCGCCGCGGCGCTCGGCGCCGCAGCGCTGCTGCATGTCCGGACGCTTGGTTCGGAGCCCCCGGAGCGCTGGCGGCGGATGGCCCGCGAGGCGGTGCGGACAGTCCCTGACGGGCTGCGAGAGATTCCCGGCCGCCTACGCCAGCCGGGCTCGCTGCTCGGCGCGATCGCCTACTGGGCCGGGGACTGCGGCGTGCTCGTCGCGGCCTTCCATGCCGCGGGCGGCTCGGCTCCGATCGGCGTCATCGTGCTCGCGTATATGCTCGGCCAGCTCGGCAACGCCCTGCCGCTGCCGGGCGGAGTCGGTGGGGTCGAGCCGCTCATGCTGGGCGTGATGACCGCCTCGGGAGTGGACATCGGACTCGGGGGCGCCGCGATCGTGCTCTACCGCCTCGTCTCCCTGGGGACCCAAGGGGTGCTGGGCGTTGCCGCGGTCGCCGCCCTCATATCCTCGCTCCGTAACGCTCCGTCAGACCCGCAGGGATCAGCCAGGTAGTAGAACCGGCGGTCAGGCTTCGGCGGTCGTGATCATCTGGGGGCCGTGCCGTTGACCGACGGCTGATAGTCCCGGCACGGCTCGCCCCGCAGCCCCGGGCACGGCGGTAGGCCCGTCGGGACGCTGACGCCCGGGATCAGCGGGAGGATGAGGCTCGATGGCATCTGCTTGGAATAGGCGATCGAGACGGTTGCGGTTCCCGCGGGGTTCGTCTGGCCGAACGACCAGATCGGCTGGTCGCCGTTCGGGGCGGCGATCGTGACCCGTATCCGTGAGCCGGCCCGGTAGACGTGTCCCTCGTAGTAGAGCGGGATCGTGACCTCGACAAAGCTTCCGGTTGGTAGCGGCGAGACATCAGCCTGGCGGAGGCTCAGGACGGGCTCGAGCAAGGTGCTCTTGCTCGGATCGAGCTTGCGCTCGTCGGCTCGCACCCAGCCGTTCTGCACGAACGTCTCTTTGCCGTCGGGCCTGACTTCGGTGATCATCGCCTGAAGATCGACGTTCGGGGTGGAGGACCGCACCCAGACGTGCACTGCGCCCGCGCCGACCATGGTCGCGTTGGTGTTCAGCGGGCTGGTCAGGTACGACACCGCGGTGCCCGTCGGGCTCTGCTGCCACTGATAGGTGGGCGTCGCGGTCCACAGCCCACCGGATCCCGAGCCGGTGTTCCCGGTGAAGTCGGTCAGGGGGAGGGCATGGGCGTTCCATTTGAACGAGTCCGCGCCCGCCTGCGCGGGAGGGCTGGCGCCAAGCGTGCCGTGGGCCGACAGGTACAGGTAATCAGCCGAGGTTCCGGGGATGGGGAAGCTGGGCCATGACTGCTCGAAGGCGGGGGCGGGGTCCCCTGCCGCCGGGCCGCCGGCGCCGCTGTCGAACAGGACCCGGATCGGATCGCAGGTGCTTGAACGCCGCCAGGGCCGTGGCGTAGGTGGGCTGCTCCTGGATGGGATCCAGCGGTAGCAGCACCCCGTTTATCCCCATCGCCTGCTGGTAGATCACCGGCGCGGCGGCGTGGATCACCGCTGAGTTCACGATGGGCGCCTGTTGAGCCACATAGAGCTCGAGGAAGTCATACCAGCGGTTGAACGTCTCTGGATCCAGCGAGTCCACGTGGGTTCCGTTGGTGAACGTGAACCACTTCTGCCGCGTGCCGGTGAAGTGCTCGGCCAGATCGGGACAGTGGCCGCCGGTCTGCTCATCGGTCCACTGACAGGCCATGTAAACCGGCACCCGGATCCGATTGACGAAGGTGATCGGCGACAGCGGGTCGGCCACGGCCGGCACGTAGTACTGGTTGGCTCGGATCTTTGCCAGCAGGTTCACCGCCTCGCCGTGTAGGGCCTGATTGGCCTGGCAGGTCTGATCACCCTGCTGGATCCGTTGGTAAGCCCAGCTCTGCCCGCCGGTGGCCGATGCCGGCTCCGCGTCATGGACTCGCTCCTTGGCCCACGCAACCGCGAAGCCCGTGTTCAGGACGCCACCCGGATAGAGCGTCGTTTGCGTGTTGTCGATCACTGACATTGGCGAGATGGCAGCCAGGCTCGGTGGATTGGTCTGGGCGGTGAACAGCTGGCTGATCCCACCGTAGGAGATGCCCATCATCCCGACCTTGTGATGCAGAACCCACGGCTGGCGGGCGACGGTCTCGATCACGTCGTAGCCGTCGAGATTCTGCAACGGCTCGAAGAAGTCATAGGCGCCGCCGGAGCAGCCGGTGCCGCGCATGTTGACGTCGACCACCGCAAACCCCATCAGGTTGGCGAGGACCGCGATCCCGTTCTGAGGTCCGGCGGGATCCGCATACCCGTAACCCGAGTATTCGATCAAGGTCGGATACGGACCTCCGACCGGGAGGTGCGGGAGCTCGACACCCGGGGCATTGGGCAGCGCACCCCCCGCGCTCTGCGGCAGATGCACGTCGATCGCCAAGGTGGTGCCGTCGCGCGTGGTCAGGTATCCGTATCCGCTGGTGGGGATCGTCTGGTGGTAGATGCTGGTGCTCGGCGGGGCAGGCTGCGTCGAGAGCACCGTCAGCGGCCCCGATTCCGTCCCGCCCGCCGAGAGACGAACTCGGTAGCCGCTCCCCGGTGTCACATTGCGAAACAGCAGGCCGCCGAGCGAGTCCGCCCGCTGCGTGGCGACCGTCCCGCCGGACGGGTTCAGCAGCGACATCGAGGCAAACGGGCTCAGACCGGTCACGTAGACCTGCTCCGCGCTGCCCCGCGCGGTGAACGCGGGAGCGACGCCGGCCGCGGTGGCCGGACCGGATCCGGCCATGAACGTCAGCGCCAGCACGACCGCAGCCAACGCAGCGCGCAAGCGGCGGGAACGGCCAAGCCCTGCACTCCTCCTCCACATGACTACGCGCACTCAATCAGATCTCGCGCACCAGCGCAGCACTTCCCCCCGGAGATCGCTCAATTGAGCGAGACATCGGGGACAATGCTGTGGATGGGGACCCACGACCGGAGAGGACGCGAATGACACGAAAAGCTGACTTCAACGCCGAGGAGTGGTCCACCATCGTCAATGGTCCCCTCTACGCCGGCATGCGCGTGATCAGCGCCGACCGCGGCGGCACCCTGCGTGAGAGCCTGGCCATGGGTCAGGTTTACCAGCAGGCACGCGAACACCACGGGGACAGTGAGCTGCTCGACGAGTTGGTCAAGTCGCCGCCGGCGATCGATCCAGACCGCGTCCGGGAGGCGGGTGGAGACATCGCTGCCGTCACCGCGCAGCAGCTGCGCGACGCGGTCGCGATCCTCGAGGCCAAGGCGACGCCCGAGGAGCTTGACGCCTACAAGCGATTCGTGATGACGCTTGCGCAGGCGGTGGCCAGCGCGCATAAGGAGGGCGGGTTTCTCGGTATCGGCGGCAAGCAGATCAGCGACGCCGAGAACCAGGCCCTGGACGAGATCTCCTCAGCGCTGGGCACCCCCCCGGCCACCTGACCTGCCTCACCATGCCGCGGTGGCCCGGATACGGACGCGCGCGCGGGCGTTATTCACATATCCCTTGGGGTTCCACAGCGCTGCTTCGTCCTCCGGCTGCGTGGCCGCTGAGGAATCCCAGGCCCTGACGAGAATCTCATGCTCGCCGGGGGTGAGGTCCACGGTCGTGCGCCAGTGCCGCCACGCCCATGGGCCGAGATCCGCGAGCAACTCCGCCTGCGTCCACCGCGCGCCGCCGTCGAGGGAGACGTCGACCCGCGCGACGTGCCGCTCCCCACCCGCGAACGCGTAGCCGCGCACCTCGACCGGGCCGGCTGCCACGGTCTCGCCGTCGGCCGGAGCGAGCACGTCGGAGTTGAGCGCGACGATGCCCAGTGGCATCCCCGCCCCCGGGCCGGGGATGCCGTCTTCGGGCAGGAGCCTGTAGACGACGTGCTGAAAGTAGCCCTGCCAGGGCCGCGAGCGAACCTCGATCCGCTCGAGCCACTTGACGCTGCGCGCGCCGATATAGCCTGGCACCACCGCGCGCAACGGCGCACCGTGGACGGGCAGGAGCGGCTCACCGTTCATCCCCCAGGCGAGCAGAACTTCAGGGCGGCAGGCCTTGTCGAGCGGGATCGAGCCTCCGAAGCGCTGGGCGGGCCTGGCTTCGGGACAGAGGTCGGCGCCGTCGAAGCCAACATGTCGGGCCTCGCGGAGCGGGCCGGCGAGCGCGAGCACGTCAGCGAGCGCGACACCGGTCCACGTTGCGGTGCCCGTCGCGCCCGGGCCCCATGGCGCCTCCCCCGGTATGTCGCGGATCGCCATCAGTCCCGCCCGCCGGTTCCCCGCGCACTGAAGGGTCGCGGTCACCTCCCGCTCGCGGAAGGCCTCGTGCAAGGTAGCCAGGGAAAGGTCCAACTCGCGCTCAACAGCCCCGTGCACGTGCAGCCGCCACGCGGCGGTGTCGATGTCCGGCACCGCGCCGTGCCCCCGAACGTAGAACGCGTCAGTAGCAGTCAATGGGGACTCCGCCAGCGCGACCAGCCCGGTCTCGGCGTTGAACGGCTCCTGCTCGTGCACGAGCATGTCCCGACGCTTGCCGTAGCGGCTCATGCGAAGAGCCTACGGGGCGGTCTAGGCCGCCGAAACGGCGGACGGGTGCTCGGTCCGCTCGAGCGGGTTACCGAGGCTCTCCCATTTCGGCACCCCGCCGTCGACCACGTGGATGACCGCCTCGGCGCCGAAGCTCGCCACCAGGCTGGCCCCGGTCGCGGCACGCTGGCCCGACGCACAGATCACGGCCACGGGGCTGCCGGCGTCGAGTCCCGCGGGCAACGCGGTGATGTCGTGCCAGCACGCGAACAGCGACCCGGGAATGTGGCCCGCATCCCATTCCTTCTGCTCGCGGACGTCGAGGATCTGCACCGAGGCGGCATCGTTCCAGCGCTCGAGCAGCGTCGGGACGGTGATTCGCTCGATGCGTTGCGCGGGCTGCTTCTCCTGACGCCAACTGGTCATGCCGCCGTGCAAGAAGCCGCCAAGCTTGCGGATCCCGACCGCGATCGCGAGTTCTCCGGCATGGCGGCCGTCCATGTCGTCGCGGCCGATGAGGACGATCTCCCGCTCGCGGTCGGCCAGCCACGCGAGCTTCGATCCAAAGCCGGCCCGCATCACGGGGATGGACACCGACCCCTCGATATGGGCGTCATCAAACTGCTGGTCGGTGCGTACGTCGACCAGCAGGGCGCCGGCCGCCCGCTTCTGCTCGACCTGGCGCGGCGCCAGCGGCAGCAGCTCGACCCCGCTGGTCAGCAGCGGCCCCTTATTGAGCGCGACGATGGCCTGGAAGTTCGGGGGTTGCGGACCGAGCTTGGCCAGGGACGCCTCGACAAACTCCTCCTCGTCGGTGATCTGGAGGGTGGGGTTGTTGGTCTTCTCAAACCCGATCGTGGTGGAGATCTTCATGTCCATCCCGGGGCCACCGCACATCGAGCCTCCCAGGTGTCCCGGCCACACCTCGCACTGGTCCGGCAGCGTGAGTAGCTGCCCGTGCAAGGATCGGAAGATCCCCCTCGCCCCTTCCGCCTTCTCGATCGCCAGATCCGGCCGCGCGACATCACCCACGAACAGGGTGTCGCCGCTGAGCACCGCCCACGGCTCGTCGCTGCGCGCCGTGTCGATCAGCGCGAACGCGGTGTGCTCGGGCCGGTGACCGGGCGTGTGCAGTGCCCGCACCTTGAGGGCGCCCAGCTCAAGTTCCCAGCCATCGTCAAACGGTTCGTGGTCAAAATCAGGACCGGCGTCGCGGTGAACATGGATCGTGGCGCCAGTCGCCGCCGTCAGCCGACCATGGCCGGAGACGTGATCGGCGTGGTTGTGAGTCTCGAGAATGTGCTCGATGCTGACGCCCAGATACCGCGCGAGATCGAGATACTCATCGATGGCAAACCGCGGATCCACCACCGCCGCAATGCCTGCCTTCTCGTCACCGATCAGGTAGGAGGCACAACCGAGGTCATCGTGGATGATCTGCCGGAAGATCATCCGGGCTACAGGAACCGACCGGACGATGGGATGACGGTCAGGTTGCCCGTAGCCTGCCCCAGGGTCGCGTGTTGCGCGGTGATCGTGACGTTGCCGGTCTGGCCCGGGTTCGACCGGACGAACGCTCCGCCGACGCCCCCGTAGGTGGCGAACGGAAACGGGTTATCGCCAATCAGCGCCGCCGGCCCCGACAGTGCCAGGGTGACGTCACCGCTGACGTACGGGCGCTGGTTCCCGTAGGCGTCCAGGGCGCGGAAGGTGAAGCGCGTCATGTCGCTGCCGTCGGCTTGGATCGAGCTGTCCTCGAGCGCCAGCCCGAGCCGATCGCGTGAGGGATCGGCCGACATCCGCAGCGTGGCGACGAGGCGGTTGGCCACATACCCTCGGATCAGCAGGTCAGGCCGGCTTGAGCCGTCCACGGTGAGATCGACGAAGACGGGTGGATGCGCGAGGCTGCCGTAGTTCTGGCTATCGGGGGTCCCGGTGGCGAAGTGCTTTGCGCCGACGTACAGCTCCAGACGATCGCAATTGGTGGCGATCATCGTTCCGGGGCCCGGTCCATTGGCCGGCGAGCTCGAGCCGAAGTCCCAGAAGAACACCGGCAGGATGACCGGCTTGACCGACGGGCTCAGCTGCGAGCGGTAGAACGCGGCGCCCGGTTTGGGCACGCGGAAGGTGTCCAGCACGCCGGGCCACTTGACGTTGGTCCAGCTTCGATTGCCGCCGCTGAGTGAGGCGTAGTCGATACCGGCCCAGCCGAGCAGGCCGGCGTACGCCGTATTGGACTGGGCGATGTTATGCACTTGGGCGTGCATCTGGGCCTGGAGCGCGAGCGTCTGCTGAGTGTCGATCCAGCGATACAGCGGCGCTCCGTCGAGAGCGCCGACCGCCTCGCTCACCATGTAGGGGACCCCGGCCACCGGCGGCTCGAGGATCGCGTTGCCGTTGGAGGTGTGGTAGTCGTCGTAGGCGAAGACGTCCTGCGCCCATCCGTCCGTGGATTGGACGTCCACGGCCCCGGTGGTCTGGCGTGAGCCGTCGAGGCTGTCGGCGAGCTGGCGCGTCTGGGCGTAGAGGGCGGGATAGTTGCCGGTCTCGTTGAGCCGGGTTGCCCAGACGATGACCGACGGCCGGTTGCGATCGCGGATCACCATGTCGTTGACGTTCTGGACGACGAGCTGCTGGAACGTCGCGTCGTTTCCCATGTAGATCCAGCCGGGAGGCTCCTGCCACACCAACAGACCGAGCTGATCGCAGGCATCGAGGAAGTGCGGTGACTGCGGGTAATGCGAGCACCGAACCATGTTGCAGTTGAGCGTCCCCTTCAACAGCTTCGCGTCGCGGCGCTGCAGGCGGGCGGACATCGCCATTCCGGTGTAGGGAAAGAGCTGATGGCGGTTGAGGCCAAAGATCTCGAAGCGCTGTCCGTTCAGGTAGAAGCCATCGAGCTCGAACGTCGCCTCTCGGAATCCGATGCTGACGCGGAGCGCGTGTGTGCGAATGCCCTGACCGCTCACCGTGGCGCGGACGGTGTACAGCTTCGGACTGGCCGGCGACCACAGGCTCACCCCCGAAAACCCGGTGATGGTCAGGTTGGCGACGACCGGGCCAGTCGCGGTCACAGCAACGTTGCCCGTAGCCGACGCGATCACCTTGGAGCCGTCGAGCAGCGCGGCGTCGATCTGCAACGGCTTGGACGGCACGGTGCCCGCATCGATCGTCACCTGCACCTCGACGCTCGGACTGGCACTCAGCACGTTGGTCGGCTTGGCGAACACGTCGGATACGAACACCGCTGGTACCAGGCGCAGCGAGACGTCGCGGTAGATGCCTCCGGGCTGCAGGTAATCGATCGACCAGGCTCCCTTGGGATTGTTCGGAGGCACGTTCTGCCAGGTGGAATCCACTACCACGGCCAGTACGTTGTCGCCCGACACGATGTTCGGGGTCAGCTCGACCGACCACGGGAGGTACCCACCTTGGTGCTGAGATACCTGCACGCCGCCCAGGAACACCGTGGCGCTGGTCATGACGCCCGCAAAGTCGATGAACACCCGCTGACCCGTTCCCGCCAAGGGGTTGAAGTGCTTACGGTAGATCCACACCTTCTCCCACGCCGTATGGTCCCAGCCGCCCCAGGAGAGCGGCGTCACCGTATGCGGGACGGTGACGGCGGCAAAGCCGCTATCGGGGAATCCCGTAGCCTCCGCGCCTGTGACATAGACGCCGCCGAACAGCCAGTTCTGGCTGAAGTCGTACACACCAAGCGGTGAAACGGCGCTCGCCGTGGTGGCGGCTTGCGCCGGAACACGTTTGAGGGCTGCACCGTAGGCCAGCGTCGCGGCGCCGGCCAGCCCAGCACCCAGAACCGCTCGCCGGGAGAAGACCCGGCCGCGCTGCCCATCTTGCCCCGGTATGCCACCCCCGGAGTGCGGGGCGGGTGAATCGTCCACCGCGCCAACCTACCAGACCAACGGCGGCGCGTTTGGCGGTTCGCTTCGGCGGCCGAATGTCGCTGCGCTGCCCCGACGCCGCTCTCTCCGCGATCGGGACTCGGCGACGGCGCCGGCGTCGTATATTGCGTTCGTGGAACAGGCCGAACTGCGCACGCTGCAGGCGCCGCTGAAGGAGAGGTATAGGGCAGATCCGCTAGCAGCGCGGGTTACGTTGTCAGCCGCCGGCGTGCTCGGCGACGGCGTGAGCTGCTCAGTGCAGACGGGGCGCGCGATAGCGGAGGCTGGGCTTCATCCCGCGACTGGTGGGGACGGGTCGATGCTGTGCTCTGGCGACATGCTGCTGGAGGCCCTGGTCGCCTGCGCGGGTGTCACCCTCCAAGCGGTCGCCACGTCCGTGGGTATCCCAATTTCATCTGGACGCGTCCGGGCCGAAGGCGACCTTGACTTTCGCGGCACGCTGGGCGTCGATCGCCAGGCGGCAGTCGGCTTCAGGGAAATCCGGCTCTCGTTCGAGCTCGATACCGACGCCGATGACGAGCAGCTCGCCACACTGCTACGCCTTACCGAGCGTTACTGCGTCGTCTACCAGACGCTCGCCGGCGGTCCTGAGCTCGCTACGACCATCGCCACAGAGCGGCAGCCGTCGTAGTTCGCCCCGGCGTGGGTCGTCCCAGGCCGGCTTCCTAGGCTGTCAGAGGCGATGAGGTTCGCGTTCGCCACCTGCTCTGCGCTGCCCGACGGTTCGACGGACGATCGGCCCGTCGCCGCGCTGCTGGGCGCCGATTTCCAGGTGTGGGACGACGAGAGCGTCGACTGGAATGCCTATGACCGCGTGGTGCTGCGGTCGGTGTGGGACTACAGCCGCCGCAGTGAGGACTTCCTGGCCTGGTGTCACGAGGTGGGACCGAGCCGGCTCCGCAACCCTCCAGAGCTCGTCGCCTTCAACGCCGACAAGCGATACCTGAGCCAGTTGTCGGGCCCAACGGTCTCGACGAGGTTCATCGCCCCCGGGGGGGCTGTGCCGACGTTCGACGGTGAGGTCGTCGTGAAGCCGAACATCTCGGCGGGTGCGCGTGACACCGGCCGCTTCGGGCCGTCAGCCCACGCCGCGGCAGTGGGCCTGATCGAGCGGATCCACGCCAGCGGACGGGTTGCGCTGGTACAGCCCTACCTGTCAGCGGTCGACGAGCACGGGGAAACCGCGCTGGTGTTCATCGGCGGAGAGCTCTCGCATGTCGTGAGCAAGCGGGCTGTCCTGCGAGGCGACGGGGTGGCGCCGGTGGTAGCTGACAAGCTGGGCGTGGCCGCGGTCATGCTGGAAGACAACCTGGTGCGGGCTGGGACGGCCGACCCCGCTCAGCGCGCTCTCGCGACCCGGCTTCACGCCGAGATCTGCGCCCGGTTCGGCGTCCCGGTGTACGCGCGCGTCGATCTCGTGGCGAGCCCGGAGGGTGCGCCGGTCCTGCTCGAACTGGAGACGATCGAGCCTTCGCTGTATCTCGCCATGTCGCCGGGAGCGTCCGAGCGACTGGCCGCGGCCGCGCGAGCCTTCTGAGGGACGCCTGGCTGACGCGAGCTCGGGCGGCGGTCGGCCGGAAGGATCCGGGCCTGCCCGGAGTCTTTGTGACCACAAGGCGTCTTGCCGCTGGTTCCTCGAGGGACAACGCGGAGCCGGCCGCCGGAGACCTCGACGACAACAGAGGGTTCAAGATGAGAACACGGATCAACGACGTGCGCTTTGCGCTGCCCGCATCGCTGGCCCTCGGTGCGATCGCGGCAATCACCGTCGCTGGTTGCGGCGCCGAGTCGAGGATCGGTACCGGCGACCGACACGGTGACAGGGCGCTCGCGCCCCACCGCGCAGCGAGCACCAAACCGTTTGCGCTGCCACCCGGCTGGAACGAGCTGCGCCTGTCCTCGGGCGCGCTGCTTCCCTATCCGCCCGGCTGGCGCCCGGTGAGCGGCGATCGGGGCAGCGCCTCAGCGGCGTTGCTCAACCGCGACGGGACGATCCGTGCCTATCTCAACGCGACGCCGGCGCAGAGCCACGAGACGCTGGCGGGCTGGGCGCGCTTTCGGCTGCGCCACAACGTCGCCGAGGGCGACCGTAACGAGCGGCTGGTTGCCGCCCCCACCGGCGTCCAGCGCAGAACGGGCCAACGCATGGCGTGCGTGATCGATGACTACGTGACGAGCCGATCGCGATACCGAGAGCTCGCGTGCATCCTCACGCCGACACGCGGACACCCCGCAATGGTGCTGGTCGCTGCCGCGCAGCCCGGCGCATGGAAGCGCGAGCGACCGCTCCTAGACCTCGCGATCAACCACTTCACCGCCTGAGGCGTCGGCCTTCAACCCATCCAATCATCAGAACGGAAAGCCCCTTCACATGTACATGACCAAACCGCACATCCGCACCGCGCTGCTTGGCCTGCCGGTCCTCGCGGCGCTTGTTATCGCCGGCTGTGGTGGCGCCTCCACCGCGAAGCCGATCGCCAAGACCCTGGTGAGCACCACCACCACGGCGTCCACTCAGGCGACGCGCCATCACGCCCGCGTGCATCACCCCCGGTCACACCGCGCTGCACGCCGTCGCATTCATCACAGCCACCCGCACGCGGTGGTCTCGACACCAACCCCGCCGGTCACGACCACGACCAGCTCACCACCGCCTGCGCCGCCAGTCACCACCTCGACGCCGCCCCGGACGTCAACCTCGGCGGCACCCGCGCCTTCGCAGCCCGCCGCACCTCCGGCGCCGACCCCCACACAGGCTCCGACGACCACGCAGGCTCCGACGACACCTCCGCCCAGCGCCGGCGGCATCCCCCAGAACGGCGGCGGCGACGGCGACGGCGATAACAGCGGCGGACCCAGCGACGGCGACGGAAACGTGTAGCGGCTGATCAGCCGGTCGGTGGGCGATACCGGGGGGCGAGGAGGGCGCCGATCTGGCTGTACAGAGGCGTGGCGTAGTTCGGAGCATTGCCTTCGGCGTCGAAGCTCCCGGCGCTGTACGTCGTGGCGACGGCGATCGAGATGTGTCGTGCCGGCAGATACGCCTCGATTGACCCGTACCCCGCGAACAGCGGATTCTGGACGAGCCAGGACCCGATTCGGAACACACCAAGGCCGTAGGCGAACCTTCGGCTGAACGTCCGGCAGCGCGCGCAGCCCGGTTGCGGATGACCAAAACCGAGGTGTTGGGCGATCTGCTGTGCGTAGGAGCGTCGGGTCAGCAAGCTACCGCTGCCGATGCCGATCGCGGTGCGGGTCATGTCGGCGATGTCGGTGGTCTCGACGGCGCCGTGAGCAAGGGTCCAGGACGGGTTCCAGTAGGTGGAGTCCTCGAGGAACGGGATCGACGGATTGATGCCGAGGAACTGGCGGCGCTCCGACGTGTACGCGTGCAACACGGGGGCGGGGATGCTGGCGGTCGTGGAGCCGATCGTGTTACGCAGGCCGAGCGGACGCAGCACCAGCCGCCTCAGCGCCGCGTCGAGCGGCTGGTGAGCGATCTTGGCCAGAGCGAGTCCGAGGATCACGTAGTCGGAGTGCGAATAGCTCCAGTTCGTGCCCGGCGTGAACAACAGGGGATGTGAGAAGGCCAGGGCGAGCTGGTCGCTGGTCGTGATCTGGCGAAACGGGTTTGCCGACAGATCGTTGGCGAGCCTCGGGTCTGCTTCGTAGTCGGGGTAACCCGCGGTCATGTCGGCGAGCATCCGCAGGGTGACCCGATGCGAGTCAGGCACTCGAGGCAGCCACTTCGAGATCGGATCGTCCAGCTTGGCCTGCTTCTGATCGACCAAGCGCAGCAGCAGCGTCGACATATAGGAGATCGCGACGGCGCCGTTGCGGAAGTGCATCCGGACGGTCGCCGGCACCCCGGTCATGGACTGACCGTAGGCCTTGGTGATCAGCGGCCGCCCGTCGACGGTCACCTGCACGATGACGGCGCGCAGATGATGCGCGGACATCGCAGTGCGGACCAGGGCCTCGATTTTGCCCCGCTCAGCCGCCGCTGCGGAAGCGGCCGTCGCAGGCCTCGCTGCCGCCGAGGTGATCTCAGCACGAGCCACTAGGACGACCAGACAGGCGAGGCAGCAAGCCAGCGCGGGAACCCTCATGCGGCTGATACCAATCCCGGTCCTGGCGCCCATGTCCGTCCCCTATCGATTGATGCTGCGCGACGAGCGAGGAAGAATAGCCCGCTCCATCGAAACCCTAATCTCCACATCGTGCCGGCGAGCTTTCTCAGTGGCGCGATCGCGGGCGCCGACGGCGGCCGAGCCGCCCTCGGAGTTGATCCCGGGACCCGCAAGCCCGGCCTCTAGACCGCGTTCCCGACGAGCATGACCACGTTGATGTTGTTCGTGCTCGTGCTCGGCGCCGAGGTTGTGGCGCTGTTTCTCGGCCAGCGCCGTCTATTCTGGCTGGCGGTCGATGCGACCGGATCGCGGCTGCTGGGGTACCTGCTGGCGATGCCGGGCACCGTGCTGCACGAGGCCGCGCACTACCTTGCCTGTGTCGTGTTGCGAGTGCCGGTCGGAGGCCGGCTGCGGACGCGCGACCGGCGCCGGGCACGCGTGCGCCTGTTCTACCCTCAGCGCAACCGCGGCAGCGGTTCTGTAACGCTCGGTAGCGTGCCGCACGCGGCGACTGGTCCGCTCCGCGGCGCGGTGATTGCGATCGCCCCGCTCCTGCTCGTCCCACCGCTGCTGGTGGTGATCGCACTCGCCGCCGTCGGAACCACCGACCCGTCGCAGCTCCGGCACCTGTTGCCCCGGCTCGCGACGTGGAAGCTCGTGCTGCTCGCCTATGTCGCGTTCTCGTGCGGCCAGGCGACGTTTCCGTCCGCCGGCGATCACCTCGGCAAGCTGGGTGCGCTCGCGCTGACCGGCCTCGCCGGCGTGACCGTCGCCCTGTTGCTCCTCAACGGAGGGCGAGCGGAGCTGACGAACGTCACCCGTGACGCGTGTCTGCTGCTTGCCGTCCCGGCGATCGCGAGCGCGCTGAGCCTGGTCGTGCTTGGCACGCTCGTTCGGTGGCGACGCTGAGCCATGGTCGAACCTCCTCGCTGCCGCCGGCGGGGATCTCACCCCCCTCTGTCGCGCGGCACGGTCACCGAGTCCTGTGAGCTTTCGCTGAACGGCTGAGTCTTACGGTCAGCCGGTGGATCTGCACGCCGGCTCCATCGCGCACGGTGATGATGACGGTTACCGCGCGGACGTGCCGGCTGTGAAGCGCACGGGCGGCGGGCCTGAGCGGTATGAGCAGGATCCGTGTGCGGCCTGGTCTGAGCGGGGTGGCCTTGGCCCGGGCGATGGTGCGGCCGCGTGCGAGGGCGCGACCCGCGATCGTGATGGGTTCGCTGCGAAACGCCATCTTGCCCCACGCTCTCACCTGAACGGTGATGCCGCTGCGGACGAGGTGATTGCGAGATTGACGGCGGGCGGTGCTGGCACGCACGCGTGGCGCCGGTGGGGGCGGGAGTTCGGAGAGGTAAAACGGACTGGACAGGCCGGTGTCCGGGCCCGCGATGGTGGCCAGCGGCACGGCCGCGCCCGCACTGGCGGGCGAGTACTCGCTCACCGTGCTGGTGGCGTGATTGGAGACGAACACGTCGCCCGAGACGTCCAGGTCCAGGCCGGCCGGGCTCTTCAGACCCGGCGGCGCGCCGGACAGGACGCTGAGCGGACTAGCCGATCCGACGGCGGTGGCGGCGAACGTGTCCGCGCGTCCTGCGGCCGCGTCGGCGAGCACGAGGTCACCCTGGGGGTCGAAGCTCAGACCATAGGGCCTTCCCTTTCCCCCGTTGATGGTGAGACGACCGAGAGGCGCCACGTTCCCGTTCGTGCCTGGCGCGTACGTGTTGACGGTGCCGTTGGCGTCGCTGACACGCAATGCGCCGGAGGGGTCGACGACGATGCCGCGGGGCAGGCTCAAGTTGGTGCTGGAGCCGGCGATCCTCGCGGTTGGCGCGACGTTGCCGCTGGCGTGTGGCCCGTAGGCGGTCACGCTGGCGTTGGAGTTGGTGACGAACAACTGCCCGCTGGCGTCCAGCGCGAGGTCCTGAGGACTGCTGAGACGGGTCAAAGCCCCGAAGATCCTGGCAACCGGAGCCACGTCGCCGGTTGTCTCGGGAGCGTATTCGGTGATCGAGTTGTTGCCAGAGTTGGCGACGAATACGCGTCCGGTGGCGTCCACCACCACACCCGTCGGGCGCTTGAGCCCAGTATGCGGGCCGGTCAGCGTGAGCGTCGGGCTCGCATCGCCGCTGGCGCCGGGGGAGTAGGCCGTCACCGACCCCGCCGGCGGGTTGGCGACGTAGGTGGTCGGCGCGCTCACCTGATACGCGCCGATGTCGCACTTCTGCGCGCCTCGCTGCAAACGCGAGACGCCGCGCTGGTCCGTCCCATCACATGCGAGACTGAAGTCATAGGCCGGGCTGGAAGGCGTGATGGCGATCGTCCGCGTCGGGCCGCCGTTATCCGCCAGCGGCCCCAGCCTGGGATCCACGCCGACTAGATCGTGCTGGCCCCCAAAACCGCAGCTGCCGCCGGGGTCGTCCTCCAGGTTGAATTCGAAGGAAGTATCGATGGACGAGTACGTACAGTTGCCGCCGTTGTTGGCGGCGATGATCGTGCTCCCGACGGTGTCGTATTGCTCAAAGGCTGCGCCCCCAGCCCACGCGGCAGTGTTAGCGGTGATCGTATCGCCACTGAACACTGCGCCGACCGCACGGACCCCACCCCCGAAACCGCCGGGGTTGCCTGACGAGTCAACGACCTGGTTGGCCACGATCGTGTCGGCGTCCAGGTGTCCGCCGAACGTGAACACCCCCCCGCCAAACCCCCTGGCGGCCATGACGGTGTTGCGGGAGATCAGATCGCGGGTCAGCATAATTGCGCCACCGGGGGGATGGGAGATCCCTCCACCACCGGTAGCGGCCTGGTTGGAGAAGATCTCGCTGTCGGTAACGGTGAGCGAGCCGGATGCGTAGATGCCGCCGCCGGTTCCGGCGCCCGGACCAGACCCGGTGGCGGAGTTAAACGCCACCTCGTCGCGGGCCAGCGTCAGCACGCCGGCGTCGTTGACGCCGCCACCGTCGGCCGCCTGGCCGCCCGTGATCGACAGGTCCTCGATCGCCGCGGTCGCCCCAGCCTGGATCGTGAACACGCTTCCCGCCTGGTCAACTCCTCCGCTGACGGTAGTGGAGTGCATCCCCGCGCCCTGAATCGTCAGCCCGCTGATCGACGGGTCGACCGTCAGATGATCAGTGAAGCTGCCGGGCCCGACGTAGATCGTGTCGTTCGGAATCGCCAGAGCGATCGCGCGCGAAATCGTCGCGCACGGATTGGCCTGACTGCAATTGCCGCTGTCGGTGCCGGCGCTGGCCACCCACAGCGTGGCAAATGCGACCCCGGGAGCCACCGCGGCGACGACAGCCGCGCAGCACATGGTCACCAGCGACCCGACGATCATCCGGCGCGCCGTCTGCAGCAACGTCGGTACAGGTCCTCGGCGGTCACCGACTCGCGAGCCGGGGATGATCCAAGCCCGCATCATGACGAGAGCATATGCGCCCGGGGCTCGATCAGGCTTGACAGGATGCCGCCGGTATGGATCGAACCTACGACCTTCGGATCCAAAAAATGCTGTTTACAGCTCTTTTGGCGTGGCCACAGGCCGCCGGGATTCGTCGCCGCCGATCCAAAATCTCGCCAGCTCCACGTGCTCAAGCCCGATGTATGGATGACCAAGTAGGTCGGCCTCATGATCGGCCGCACGGATGAGTTCGGACGAGATCTCGCCGCTGTCAATCAGGCGACGTACGTGTCGCGTTGGCCCACGACTCATCCCTGCATGATCGTCTATGGAATCCGATCCGTGCTGACCGGTGGATGACGACGGATACTTGCGGTGTGAGCGAAGGGTTGGTTGTACGTCTTCTGGGTCGTCCGCAGCTGGAGCGGGATGGTTTGCTGCTGGCGTCGCCGCGGGGTCGCAAGTCGTGGGCGGTGCTCGCGTATGTGGCGTTGGCTGAACTGCCGGTGTCTCGTGAGCGGCTGTCTGCGTTGCTGTTCTCTGATGCAGCGGATCCGCAGGGGGCGCTGCGCTGGACTCTGGCTGAGTTGCGCCGGGCGCTCGTCGTGGCGGATCTGCTTCGCGGCGATCCGCTGCGGTTGGGTTCCCCTGCGGGAATCGTTGTGGATGTGCTGATGATGAGCGCCGGACAGGCTGACGTCGGGTCTGTGCGGGGCGAGTTGCTGGAGGGGATCGAGCTGGAGGCAGGTCCGGTGTTTGAGTCGTGGCTGTTGATTGAGCGTCGCCGTCTCGCGGGGCTGAGTGAGGGGATCCTTCACGATGCTGCGCTGGCTGCGCTCGCGTCGGGCCGCGCTGAGCAGGCGGCGGCGTTTGCTTCTCGGGCGCTGGAGTTCGGTCCTTTCGAGGAGAGCCTGCATGAGCTGTTCGTGCGTTGCTTGGCGGCGACCGGTGACCTTGGGGCGGCAAGGCATCACGTGGTGTCCTGCGAGTTGCTGTTTCGCCGCGAGCTGGGCCGTGCACCCGATGCGCGCGTGGCGCGCGCGGCGACGCTGATCGGGGAACCGGCCGTCCTCGGTGATCGCGCGGCGGCGAACGGCCAGTTGCAGGCGGGAATCGCGGCGATCGACGCCGGCGCGGTGGAACCCGGGATGGCGTGCTTGCGAATGGCCTGCGCGCAGGCGCGAGCGTGTGGTGACGCGGACGTGCTTGCTCGGGTTCTGCTTGAGCTCGGGAGCGCGCTCGTTCATGCTGTGCGTGGCCGCGACGAGGAGGGCGCGGCGATGCTCCACGAGGCGCTCAGCGTGGCGGAGTCGACCGGTGCGAAGCCAGTCGTGATCGAGGCGTGCCGGGAGTTGGGCTATATCGAGGTCCAGGCCGGGCGGCCGGCGACGGCTGGCCGCTGGCTGTCTCGCGCGAGCGCGCACGTCGGTGACGGTCGAGAGCGCGCGAAAGTCCTGGGCGTCCGGGGGATGGCGTTGTCGGATCGCGCGCACTACGAAGCGGCGATCAGGCTGCTGAATGAATCGATCACGGTCGCCGAAATCGCTGGGGATTGCCGTCAGCAGGCCTGGTCGCTGGCGATCCTCGGGCGGGCGCTGCTGCTCCGAGGGCAGCTGCGGGAGGCTGCTGGCGCGTTGGATCGCTCGCTTGAGGTGATCGCTGATGAAGGCTGGCGCGCGTTGCAGCCGCTGCCCGAATCGCTTCGTGCGGAGGTGGCGTTACGTGAGGGCCTACACACCGAGGCATTAAGTCTCGCGCGGCATGCGTTTGCGCTCGGTTGCGAGCTCGGCGACCCCTGCTGGGAAGGGTTCGGTGCCCGCGTGAAGGGTCTGATTCATCGCTCGCTGGGTGAAGACGCCCTGGCGCTGGAGTGCCTACGCGACGCGGTCGCTCGCTCAGGCCGCGTCGCGGACGCCTACGCATGGGTCAAGGCGCATTGCCTCGATGCGCTGGCGGCCCAGGCAATCGGCGAGTGCGAACCGGGCTACGTCGAGACCGTCCTCGCGGAGCTCGAAACGATCGCTGGGCGCGGCGACATGCGCGAGCTCCTGGTCCGGGCTGCCATCCACCGCGCCCGGCTCGGCGATGCTGCGGCACTCGACGCCGTGCGCCCGCTCGCCGATGCGATCGCCAACCCGGCGCTTGACGCTGAATTGGCACTCATCGCCTGATCACACGCTCGCTCACACGGTGCGGTGGTTAGCTGCACGACGGCTACTCAATCAACAGGAGGTCTTATGCCACTCATCAACGTCAAGCTCATCGAGGATGTATTCACGCCTGAGCAGAAGGGCCAGATCGTCGAGCGTCTCACCGATGCGATGGTCTCGATCGAGGGCGAGAACATGCGAGGCGTGACCTGGGTCATCGTCGAAGAGGTCCACAGCGGCGACTGGGGCATCGGAGGCAAGCCACTGCACACCGCCGATGTCAAGGCGCTAGCCGCCGGAACGCCGGCATAATCGCCAATGCGTGACGCCCTTGTGGGCCGGCGTTCACGCCCGCGTCGGGATGCCGGCCGCAAGCGCTTCGACTGCATGCGCGGCGGATGGCATTGCCGCGATCTCGCCGGCTAGTTGGAGCGCCCCGATGCGTTCAGCGGACCCGTTGTCAAGGATGGCGCAGACGGCGTCGCTGACGGCCACGGCGGTGACCCGGTCGGGCGGTAGCACACGGGCGGCGCCCGCTCGCTCGCACGCGCGCGCATTGTCAAACTGGTCGGCGCCCTGTGGTACGAGCACGAGCGGCAAGCCGGCTGCCAACGCGGCGAGTGTTGTGCCGGTCCCGGCGTGGCAGAGGACCGCGACGCAGCGCGCAAGCACTGGAGCCAGCGGCAGCCATTGTTCGACGTGCACGTTGGCGCGCGAGTTGCCAAGGGCCGCAGGGTCGTTGAGGTTGCCGACCGTCACAATAACGTCGAGGTTCAATCCGGCGAGACCCTCCAACAGCGGGGCGAACTTCTCTGGCTGGTTGAACAGCGGCGCAGTCCCGAGCGACACGTACACGGCCGGTCGCTCCCCGAGGGCGCCCGCCCACGGCGGGAGCGCCGCGGTCGGATCGCCAGGGATCTCCGGCCGGATCGCCAACGTGCCTCCTGTCGCGGGCACCGCCTCACCTGCGCGGAGGCTCGGTGGGCTTGGGTCCAGGTAGCGACCGCGATAGATCCCGCCGTACGGATCGGGCTGGAGGTTGGCGGACTCCCACGCTGGCCTGATCCGGTCGGCCATCGCGGCGACGACCCGGGGATCAAATGGTTGTCCGAACCCGTAGCAGGCGCTCGGCAGTCCGAGCTCGGCGGCCAGCAATGGACCTGAGAGATCGACGGGCGGGTGGATGATCAGGTCGATCGCACGCGAGCCGGCGAGCTCACGCAGCGCGGGAAGCTTGGCGGCGGGGTGAACACACCCGAACATCGCCGCCGGAAACGCGATCCGGTCGCCTGCCGGTGCCGCCTTGACGTGCGGGTCCTCGACCGCTGCCCGGACCCCGTCCCACGCCGAGAGCCCGGCCTGTGCGTACTCGAAGCCGTTCACCTCAACGGCCGACTGGAGATTGGATCCGGTCGCCACGATGACGTCATGCCCGCGCTCAGCCAGCGCGCATCCCAGCGGGATGAACGGACCGAATACGCCGTCCATCGGCGTCGTGCTGCACAAGACTCGCATCAGACCCCCTCAAACTGTAGTGACACTATAGAGTGATACTCTATGCTAAGTGTCAAGAGGCAACGCAAGTCAGGCGAAGACCGCGCGGGACCGGCCGAAGCGGCGCCGCAACGCGGACACGCGCCGGCGCATCGAGCAGGCCGCCGCCCTGCTGTTCACCCGCGACGGGTACACGGCTACCACGATGCAGGCAATCGCCACCGAGGCGGGCGTTCACGTCCAGACGATCTATCTCGCCTACGGCACCAAGCCAGCGCTCCTCGCTGCCTGCGCTGTCCGGCTCGTCGCGGGCGACGAAGACCCTGAGACACCGCCTGGGGAACGTCGCTGGGCTCGCGAGGTGGCATCCGTGCAAGACCCCCATGCCAAGCTCGCTCGCTACGTGCAGCAGATCGCGGACGTGTCCCCCAGGATCACGCCACTGATCGACGTCCTGCGCGCAACCGCCCCGGCAGAACCCGACGTGGCGATGTTCCTCGACGAGATGGAGCGCGGACGCCGGGAAGGGGCGCTGCAGCTCCTCGGCCACGGTACGCCTCCCGGCACCTGGCAAGAAGGACTAACACCCGACCATGTCGCCGACATCACGTTCGCGATCGCATCACCGGACACCCTGCGAGCCCTGACCGACCGCTGCGCGTGGACCCTGCGCGAAGCACAAGAGCTCATCATCCGCACCGTCGAACGCGAACTGCGTCACAACCATCGACGACCCGCGCGCTAATCCCATAGCAGGTCTCCCGGCACGACTTGCGACTTACCTGTTCCTCCGGTCCGCACTGCTTGCGCTCGGTCCCGAGCTCACGCCGAGTCCGTAGATGGGTCCGGGCAGCTTCGTGATCAGGCTCTGGTTGACCGAGCTGCCATCGAGGTTGGCCCGGCCGATACTGAACACCGCTGGTGACACGCTGTCGTTGCCGGACGACCAGTACAAGGAGGAGCCGTCCACCGTCAGGGCCAGGGGGTAATAGAGGCCGGTGATGAAGTTGTCGTTCGGATTGGTGCCGTCGAGGTTGGCGCGCCCGATCGTGTAGTGGTCGTAGTCGGTCCAATAGACGTGGTTCGAGTCAACGGCCAGGCCCTCCGGATAGTCGAGACTGGGGATGAAGTTGTTGGTCACGTTCGAGCCGTCGACGCCGGCCCGACCGATCGAACCCCCGTCATGCAAGGGGTCGAGCTCCGTCCAGTACAGGTGGGAGCCGTCGCTGGTGAGAGAGATGACATCGGTGGGGTCTTGCAGGTTGCCGTTGACAAAGGCCGGGTTGCTCAGGCCGGTGATGAAGTCCTCGTTCGGCGAGCTGCCGTCCAGGTTGGCCCGGCCGATGGCGGACGTGCCGTCCCCCGGAGACCAGGCCCAATACACGTAGGAGCTGTCGACCGCGATCGCGCCCACACCGGTGACGTTGGGGATGAAGTTCTCCTGCACGTTCGTGCCGTCAAGGTTCGCGCGCGCGATGGAGCGGTTCACGCTGTCGGACCAGTAGACGTAATCGCCCGCGACCACGACCGAGAAGGCCCGACTCGGGGTCGGGCCGGTGATGAAGTCGCCGTTCACGTCGCCACCGTCGTTGCCCGCATGACCGATCTCGGCCGTGGTGGTCGCGTTCTGATTTTCAACGGAGATACCCCAGTAGAGAGCCGGGTTGACCGTCATCGACTGCTGGCCCTGAGGCGCGGCGTTGTAGTCGGCGTTCCCGGCCTGGTTGGCGTCGATCGTGCAGGTTCCTGCCGTGTTGAAGTGGACGGTGGAGCCCGAGATCGAGCACACCGAGCTGCTCGATGCATCGACGGTGATGACCACCGGATTGCCCGACGGGCCGCCCGTGGCGCTCACCGTGTAGGTATCGGCGACCGCTGGGTCGGAGGGTTGTGTGGAGGTGAAGGTGATGGCCTGCGAACCAGGTGCGACCGAGAAGGATTGCTGGACCTGCGGCGCCGGGCTGTAGTCGGCGTCTCCGGGCTGGTTGGCGTCGATGGTGCATGTCCCCGCGTGGTCGACGCTGACCGTGGTCCCAGAGATCGAGCACACCGAGCTGCTGCTGGAATCGATCGTGAGCGTCACGGGAAGCCCAGACGACGATGTTGCCGACGCGGTGTAGGTCGCGCCGCCCACCGTCGCATTGCTCGGCGCGGTGGATGTGAACGCGATCGTCTGACTCGCCGCCCCGACGCTGAACGTCTGACTGGCCTGCGGCGAGGCGTAGTAGCTGTCGGTGCCCGGCTGATTCGCGTCGATCGTGCACGTCCCCGCGTGGTTGAAGGTCACCGTACTGCCCGAGATCGCACACACCGCGCTGCTGGCGGGATCGATCGAGAACGTGACCGGGCCGCCGGACTGCGAGGTGGCGCTGACCGTGTAGGCACTACCCCCGACTGTTGCGTTTGTCGGTGCGGTCGAGGTGAAGGTCGGAGCTGCCTGAGTCGTGGGGCCGCTGAGCGCGAGTCCCACCGGATAGGAGAGGCCGGTGACGATCTGCGTGAACCCGGAGCCGTCGAGGTTCCGCCGGTCGATCTGGCTGCCGTCGCTCACGTAGATGTGATCCCCACTGACGGCAATCCCGTTGGCGCTGCCGTTGTAGATGTAGTCGGAGTTGGCGCCGCTGCCGTCGAGGTTTGCCCGGCCGATATAGCCTCCAGAGGTCCAGTAGATGTGGGTCGGGTCGAGCGTGACCCCATCCAGGCTCTCGTAGGGCTGATTCAGACCGGTGATGAAGCGCTCGTTCGCGCTGCTGGCGTTGTTGACGATCGCCCGTCCGATCGTGTTGGTGGAGCTGTTCGCCCAGTAGATGTAGGAGCCCCGGGCGGCCACCCCCTGGGTGCGCTGGCCCCGGTGATGAAGCTCGTGGTGACGTTGCCGCCGGTGAGGTCCGCCCGTCCGATCGTGTTCGCGGTCTGTTCAGTGCTTCGCGCAGCCCCGCAGCCCCCGACGACCACACCGAAAGTCGGAGTGTAGTGCCCGACGCGGGGGCCTGAGGGACATTTCCCGCGACCCGAACCTCGGGAAGTCCGCTTTCTGACAATCGAGGTTGGGTAACGCGACAGCTCGGCCCGGCGGTATCGAGCTGGTTGGCGACGGGGCTCAGGCGTCCCTGGCACCGGCGACCCGGCGTCGTCCTGGCGGCTGTCTGCCGGCTGACGCTAAACGGGGCCGAGCGCCGTATGTCGATACATTCGCTGCGGTGCGCGGACGAGTTGTGTCGCAGTGGTCGGTGCCGGCGATCTTGGCCGTGGCGCTCGCGATGCTCGCAGGCGCTGGGCGGGCTGCGGCCGCGGGGCGTGAGCCCGGCGCGGTGGGGGCGATCTCCGGGCTCGTGGCCGCGGCGATGAGGGGGCTGCCGGCGCCACCGAGCGCGCCGCCCCGGCCGGCGGCGAGCGCCCCGGCCGGCCCGCGGCAGACCGGCTGGCGCGCCAGGAGGGCGGTGCTTTCGACCCCATGGACGGCGCGCGTGTCGCCGACCGGTACGAACTGGGGTTACCCCCGACCACAGATGACGCGCGCCGCCTGGGAGAACCTCGACGGGGTGTGGCAGTTCGCCGCAGCGCAGGCGGGCGCGCCCTCGCCGATCGGGCTTGCTCTGCCACAGCGGATCCTGGTGCCATTCCCGATGGAATCGGCGCTGTCGGGTATCGGCGCCCATCACGAGCACTCGTGGTACCGCCGGACGTTCACGATCCCGTCGTCGTGGTCGCGACGACGGGTGCTGCTGCACTTCGGCGCGGTTGACTGGCGAGCGACGGTGTGGGTAAACGGCCGGCAGATCGGGACCCACCGCGGGGGCTATGACCCGTTCAGCATGGACATAACTACGGCGCTGCGGGCCGCCGGCGTCCAAGAGTTGGTCGTCGGTGTTGATGCGCCCGTTGACCGGGGCAGCGAGCCGGTTGGCAAGCAACGGCTGCGGCCGGGCGGCATCTGGTACGCCCCCACCTCGGGGATCTGGCAGACCGTGTGGCTGGAGCCCGTACCGTTGGCGCACATCGACAGCATCCGCGCTACGCCCGACGTGCAACACGACACCCTGAGCGTCACCGTCGGCACGACCTATGCGGCGGGCGACACCATCCAGGCGATTGCCTACCAGGGCACGCAGCGGGTGGGCAGCGCCCAAGGCTCCCCGACCGCGACGCTCACGATGTCGCTGCCCAACGCCCGGCTGTGGTCGCCCCGGGACCCCTACCTGTACGGCCTGACCGTGCGCCTGACGCGCGGCGGGCACCCGATCGACACGGTGGGCAGCTATTTCGGGATGCGATCGATCTCGGTCGTCTCGGTCGGCGGGGTGGCCAAGGTCGAGCTCAACGGCCAGCCCACCTTCATGCTCGGCACGCTGGACCAGGGCTATTGGCCCGATGGCGGCTACACCGCCCCGACCCCCGAGGCGCTCGCCTACGACCTGCAGATCGAGAAGGCGCTCGGGTTCAACGCGGTCCGCAAGCACATGAAGGTCGAACCGCAACAGTGGTACTACGACACCGACCGCCTCGGCCTACTGGTCTGGCAGGACATGCCCGCCGTAGCCGTCGTGGCGCCGCGCCCCGCCGCGCAACAAGAGTTCCGGCGCGAGTTACACGCGATTGTCAACGCCAACATCGATCACCCCTCCATCGTGCAGTGGATCCCGTTCAACGAGGGGTGGGGACAGTTCGACCTCGGCCCGGTCACGCATGACCTGCACACGTGGGATCGGGCCCGCCTGGTCGACACCATCAGCGGTTACAACCGCTGCACGTGTGTACAGCCAAACCCTGGCGATGTCCAAGACCAGCACGCCTACCCCAGCCCCGCAGCTCAGACCCCCAGCGCGATTCAGGCCACCGAGGACGGCGAGTTCGGCGGGCTCGCGCTCCGCATCCCGGGCCACGTATGGCCAGGAAGAATCTTCGGCTACGAACGAGAGGCAAACTCCCAAATCCTCACCCGCCGCTACGTCGACCTGCTCACCCAGGTCGACCTCCAGGCACTTTACGCCGGAGTGAGCGGGGCGATCTACACGGCGGCCACGGACGTCGAGGACGAGGTCGACGGACTGATCAGCTATGACCGACGCGAGCTCAAGGTCATACCAGCAACCGTGCAAGCGATCAACGCGCAGGTGATCGCCGATGGGTCACAAACGCCGCCGCCGCACGGAACCTAGCCCAACCCGGCCGTGCCATCAGCGGCCGCCCGTGAGCGCCGCCCCGACGAATGCTCTGCTCGGCCCGACGCCGAGCTGATTCTCGGCGAAAACACGATCAAGACCATGTCGCGTGCGTGCTCGCTCAACCTACCCGACCGCATCCAAGCCGTCGTGCTCGCCTGGAGACCGGCCTCGTCGCGCCCGCTCTCTCACCCTCACCGGTACCCATCGACCCACCCGTCTGAGCACGGCGCGACTCACCCCCGCGGGTGAGGAACAGCGACCCGAATCACCCAAGAAGATGACGACAGCACCCCCGCGAGGAAGCACGATGGACGAGCAAAACCAGCCAGAAGAGAGAGACCCAAAATGCTCCGCCACAAGATCCGCACCACCACCGCCACATCGCTCTCGCCCTGTCGCTGACCGGGCCACCGCCCTGATCGCACTACGAACCAAAGGAGGAACAGAATGAACAAGTTCTCGACCGCGGCTGCTGCGCTCGCGCTCTTCTTGGCAGTTGCGACTGGGAGCGCGGCCGCGAGCTATGTGCTCTCGTCAAATGCGCAGATTGGCCCGAACACGATCTCCGGTAACAACCCGCCGGCCGGAGACCACGCCAACCTGCTCGCCGGATCGATCGCCGCAAGCGACCTAGCGGCGCATGGCATCGGGTCCGCGCAGCTCGCCACAGTCGAGGCCTGGAACCCGGTGGCCCAGGATCCATCGGCGGCGACCGATCCCTGCCACCAGGGTCGCACGGCGGTCTTCTGCGTGCAGCCTGGTGGCGGCGCGTGGGCCAACGCGGGCGGCAACTTCACCCCCGCGGGGTTCTACCGCGACCTCGAGGGCCGCGTCCATCTTCGCGGCCTCGTGTCGTTCCACGTGAGCGGCCGCGTCCCCGCAACACCGAACATCTTCATCCTCCCGACCGGCTACCGCCCCACCCACGAGCTGGTCTTCGCCACGGTGGACAACGATTCCGGTGGCTCGTATCTAGCGCGAGTGGACGTAATGCCCGACGGCACGATCTACGCCCACAAGAGCCGGCTGACGTTCCTGTCGCTGGATGGAGTCTCGTTCCAGGCCGGGGAGTGACGGCGTGAACGCGATCTTCCAGTGGTTGTCCACGGGCGTTTCAAGCCCGCGGTAGTGTTCATCGATCACGACGTGCGATTGTCTGGCGCGGCAAACCAAGGGCGGCGAGATGCATCCGTTTAGAGCGGCGGTGGAAGCGGGCGACATGTCCCCGATTCGAGAGATGCTCGCTCCTGACGTGAAGCTGTACAGCCCGATCCCGCACAAGCCGTTCGAGGGACGCGAGATGGTCTGGACGATCCTCCAAGGTCTGCGATCGATTACCGAGGAGATCGAGTACACCGACGAGTTCACCCAGGACAATGCTGTCGCGCTCGTGTCACGCGTGCGGATCGGGGGACGCGAAGGCGACGTGCTGCAGCTTCTACGCTTTGGTCCGGACGGGAAAATCGTGTCCATCACGGACATGCTCCGTCCGCAGTCCGCAGTGCAGGCGCTGATGGAAGCGATGCAGGAGACTGCGACGGCAGTGCGACCCGACGCCTAACCCTGTTTGCAATCGCAAACGGCGTCGCGGGCCTGGGGACATATCTACAAATGCGCGATTTAGACGCATATCCTGGGACACGACCCTTGCGGCGCTCGTCGCGACCGGGCAGCAGCGGCGCGTTTCTTCAAGCCGCGATCTCAACTACCTCAACCACTGCCCAGCCAGTCTCGGGAATCGCCTCGCCGCGCGCGTTGCGCTCATCGAGCACCAGCGCGATCGCCTCGCGAACCATCTGCCGCGCCTCATCGAGCGACTCGCGCAGCCGATCGCCCGCCTCATAGCTGCTCCTTCCCGAGGTCCTGCTGGAGCCGTGCCCACGGCGGGCCCGCTCAGCCTGGAGTCACTTGCCCGAGTCTGTGCATGAGGCGCGCTCCGTAGTGCCGGCAGGCCGGCGGCTGGGACCGCCGCCACGACATCCTGCCATCGCGGCCGAGCTACGAGGGATCGCTGGTGCTCCTCACCGCGTCCGCGCGCTGATGCGGTAGCGCCAAAAGATCATCCGAATTACCGATTGCGTGTTGCTCGCTTTGGACGAATACTGCGATGGCCTCCCCCGCTGCGCCCCCGGCGCGGGGATGGCTGGCGAAAGCCAGCGACTGATGGCCCGCGGGGATGGCTGGAAGTGGCCGTCCCCGCGGCCGTCGTCTCGGCCGAGGCTAGGAGAGGTCGAGGACCGTCGTGGAATCGGGGATAACGTGGTCCTCGGCGCCCGGGCACGTAGTTGACCGCCGGCTCGAACAGGTACGAGCACGGCTCCCGCCCGTCGTGAACACGGCGGGAACGGGTCGGCTCCAGCGAATAATCAACCGGGGACGAGCCGGAGGACGAGATGAGCATCCGCGAACACACGCTCGCCATGCCCGAGCTGGGGCGATGAATGGATCGCGCCCCTGGGCGGATGCTGGCAAGCGGCTGATCGATCGCGGGGTGTCACCCGCGGGGATGAGCGAACGCGCGCAAGTTCACCCCGGAGAGCGACGACAGCACGATGCCGGCACGGGAAGCTTCTCAGCGTGGAACGACGGCTTCTAGGCCGGTGAAACCACTCGAAGAGCCTCGCCGTCACCGGACGGTCATCATCAACCGAAGGAGATGTCATGTATACCCACCGACTTCGACATGCGTCGCGAACCGCTTGCGTTGCAGCGGCGGCGTCGATCATCGTCGCGCTCGTTGTTGCCATCGCGATTCACGCCACGCACGCGAATGCCTCCGTGGTGAGCACAACGAACCTGCTGGCAAACCCGAGCTTTGAGCAGGCAGGGGCGAGCGGCACCTATTGGGACAGCAGAGTCCCTGGCACCCACCCCGCCGCCGCGAGCTGGACGACGTACATGCACGCGGTGCCGAGCCCGGTGTTCACCGAGGACCTGCTCCCCCCGTCGTCGGGAGACCCCGCTGGCGCCGGCTCCCGCATGCTGCACGTCACCGACAACGGGTATGGCGGGATCGTGCAGGCCTTTCTACCGCCAGGGTCAGGGCCTGCACACGCCAACTTCTCGGTGTGGGTGTTCGTCGTCAAAGGCAAGGTCCGAGCTGGGCTCGGCAACGGCGGCTCGACCTCGCTCACAAGCGCGACCGCACCCGAGGGCAAATGGGTGCAGCTGACCGGCCATGAGAGCACCTCACCTGCAAACGAATTCGTCGTCTACGGCACAGATACCGGATACAACGACTACTACGTCGACCTGGCGTCAGTTACCGCAGCCGGATGAGGACCCAGACAGCGGCGGCCTCGATCATCGAGACCGCCGCTGTTGTGCGCGTCGGTTGCGGAGCTGGCAGCGCTGCGGTCGACTCGGAAGACATGCCCGGTCCGAACGCGTACGGCAACGTCCGTGCGTTAGATCGTCCGCTCTTCCCTGGACATATTGGGGACACATCTACAAATGCACGATTGGACGCGTACCCGCCCTTTACCAGAAGTTTTCCAGTGCCGCCGGTGGGGATCGAACCCACGACCTTCGGATTAAAAGTCCGCTGCTCTGCCAGCTGAGCTACGGCGGCCCACCCTCATCATCGCGCACCCGGCACCCCGAGCGGGGGCCCGCCCGCCGGGCTGGCGCCGCGCCGCGCCGGGCCGGGCCGGGCCCTACTCGGCCGCGAACGCCATGACCTCGATCTCGACCAGCATCCGCGGGTCGATCAGGGCGCTGACCTCGACCATCGTCATCAGCGGGCGAAACCCGGCGAAAACCTCCCCATGGGCCCGGCCGACCTCGTCGGCGCGCGAGATGTCGGTCACGTACACACGGTTTGAGATCACGTCGGCGGGCCCCACACCGGCACGCTCCAGCTCGTGGAGGATCTTGCGCAGAATCTGCACCGCCTGCTCGTAGGGCGTTTCGCCGACGACCGCGCCATCCTCGTCCACGGCGGTGGTCCCCCCGATCATCACGAAGCGGCCGGCCTTGACGATCCGGCTGAAGCCGAACGGGCCCTCCCACGGCGACGGGGGATCGCCTGGCCAGCGCTCGGTCAATGGCGGAAGTGACGACGGCCGGTGAACACCATCGTGGCGCCGGCCCGGTTGACGGCCTCGATCACGTCAGGATCGCGCACTGAGCCACCCGGCTGGATGATCGCGGTCACCCCAGCCTCCAGCGCCAGCTCGGGCCCGTCGGCGAACGGGAAGTAGGCATCCGACGCCAGCGCTGCGTCCTGGACTCCATCGCGCGCCTTCGCCAGCGCGATCCGCACGGAGTCGACACGACTCATCTGGCCGGCGCCCACCCCGATGGTCGCCAGCCCGCGACCGATCACGATCGCGTTGGAGCGCACGTGTTTGCACACCTTCCATGCGAACAGGAGCTCCTCCCATTCGGCTTCGGTCGGTGGGCGCTCCGAGACCACCCTCATGGCGCCGCGGTCCTCGGGGTCAGAGTCGCGGTCCTGCACCAGCATGCCGCCGACCACCTGGCGCAGCTCAGGCTCGATCACGTCCCCCGTGCGCCGCTCACGATTGTCGAGGATTCGCAGGTTGGGCTTTCGGGCCAGCGTCTCGAGGGCGCCGTCCTCATAGCCCTGCGCGAACAGGACCTCGACGAACTGCTGGCTGATCGCCTCGGCCAGCTCGCGATCGACGGCCCGGTTGAGCAGCACGACGCCGCCGAACGCTGACATCGGGTCGCAGGCCAGTGCCCGCGTGTAAGCCTCGGTCGCCGCCGCACCAACCGCGACCCCGGCGGGATTGTTGTGCTTGACGATCACGCAGGCCGGGATCTGGAACTCGTTCAGCAACAGCCGACCGGCGTCGAGGTCGAGCAGATTGTTGAACGAGATCTGCTTGCCCCCCAGCTGCGAAACCATGGACAGCAGGTGTGCGCGCGCGCCCACCTGCTCGTAGTAGGCGGCGCGCTGATGGGGATTCTCGCCGTAGGGCAGCTCCACCACCTTCTGGTACGCGCGCACGTAGAGGGGCGGGAAGTCCTCGCGCTTCTCCTGAAACCAGCGCGCGATCGCGGTGTCGTAGCGGGCGGTGTACGCGAACGCCTCGGCGGCCAGGCTCTCCCGCGTGGAGGGGGAGAGATGCCGGCCGGATTCACGCAGCTCGGCCAGCACCGCGTCGTAGCTCTCCGGGCTGACCACCGGCGCGGCGTAGGCGTGGTTCTTGGCCGCGGCGCGAATCATCGTCGGTCCGCCGATGTCGATGTTCTCGATCACCTCGGCCTCCGAGGCGCCACGCCGGGCCGCGGTCTGCTCAAACGGGTACAGGTTCACGCACACCAGGTCGACGTACTCGACATCGTGATCCTGCGCCGCGGTTACATGCTCGGGGTTGTCGCGTACCGCCAGCAGACCCGCGTAGAGCTTGGGGTGAAGGGTCTTGACGCGGCCGTCCATGATCTCCGGAAATCCGGTCAGGTCGCTGATCGAGCGGACCGGAACACCCGCCTCGGTCAGCTCCCGGGCCGTGCCGCCGGTGGAGATGATCTCCACGCCGAGCTCCGCCAGGCCGCGGGCGAACTCCACGATTCCGGTCTTGTCGGAGACCGACAGCAGCGCGCGGGCGACCTGGGGATCGCCGGCCACCGGCAGCAGGTCGTTCACGGGCTCGGCACTGGTCTGCATCGAGCCTCGACTCTACTGGGCGATCACCACGCGACGAGGGTGGGCGGGGTCGAATTCGACCGCTCCGCGCGCGATCAGCAGGACCGCCCGCGGGAGCAGCTCGTGCTCGATCTCGTGCAGTCGCTCGAGCACCTCATGGCGGTCGCGAGCAGCAGGCAGCTCGACGGCACGCTGAAGGATGACCGGGCCGGCATCGACGCCGCCGTCGACGAAGAACACCGTCACCCCGAATACCTTGACGCCATAGTCGAGCGCCTGCTGGACCGCATTGAGTCCCGGGAACGCGGGCAGCAGGGAGGGGTGCACGTTGATCACGCGGTCGGGAAACGCGGCGAGGAACGCCGGGCTCAGCAGCTGCATGTAGCCGGCCAGCACGACCAGCTCGACGCCCTGCGCCCGCAGCCACTGCGCGATCGCGTCGTCGCGCGCCGCACGGTCACCCCCCGGCGCGAGCGGGAACTCACGGGTGGCGATCCCGGCCGCTCGCGCGCGCTCCAGCGCCGGAGCGCCGGGCTTGTCGGATCCGGCCGCCACGATCGTCGCGCCTTGGCCGTGCGCCCGGTCGATCAAGGCCTGCAGGTTCGTGCCGGCGCCAGAGGCCAGAACCCCGACGTTCACGCCGCGCGCAGCTTCGGGAACCGACCGCCGGTCGAGCACAGGGTGCCGGCGTCGAGCAGCCTGTCCACCCGGCCGAGCACCTCCTCCGAGCGCAGATGGGCGAAGGCGCCGTACCCCGCCAGACCGTGATACGAGTACTGGGCCACGACCTTGGAGCGGCCGCCGCGGAGGATCTCGACGGCACGGGTGCGGCCGACCGGGGGGCGGGCCGAGTTGACGACGTCCACGATCGCGCGGTCCAGAGCGCCGGCCTCCACGCCCACTGCCTCCAGGGCGGGGCCGCTGCCCGGGCCCCCGTCCGGCCCGAGCTCGGCGTCCGGCCCCCGAGCCCGGCCCGCCGAGCCGGGGCCGGCGCGGGGCGCGTCGCGGGTGGCGGCGCTGGCGCCAGCGACGGATCGCAGACGTCACAGCACGCCACCGTGGGCGCCGGGACCCGCCGGTCGCCAAAGTGCTCGAGCAGCGCGACACGGCGACACCGAGACCGCTCGACGTACTCCCAGACCGAGCGGTACTGCGCCCACCGCACCCGCTCGGCCTCCCGCGCGGAACTCAGGCAAAGCGCCGCCGCCCGCCGATCCCAGCCGCCGACGATCCGCCCGGCGGCGCGGTCGGGGGGTGCCGGCAACGGCTCCAACGCCCCCGCGCGGGCGAGGTGGCCGATGATCGCGCGCACCGGTGTCCTCATCGCCGCGCTGGCGGCGATCCGACGCGTACCCGGCGAGCTCGGACAGCGCCATGTCATAGCGGCCGTCGATCCCCGCCCAGGCCAGGCGCTCTCCGACTCGTTGAAACGCGTCCGCGGTGATCTTGGCGCGCTGGATGAAGAACACGTGCAGGCCCTTGTCGCGTTGCTCGGCGAACAGCAGGCACCGCGCCGCCAGGCCGTCGCGCCCCGCTCGGCCCGCCTCCTGGTAGTACGCCTCCAGAGAGCCTGGCACCGACGCGTGGCACACGGTTCGCACATCGGACTTGTCGATTCCCATCCCGAACGCGTTTGTGGCCACGATCACCCGCGCCTGCCCGGACATGAAGCGCTCCTGCCTGGCAGCGCGATCCGCCCGTGCGATCCCCGCGTGATACGCCAGTACCGGCTCGCCCAGCGCCGCCTCGAGGCCGCGGGCAAGCTGCTCGCTGGCGTCGCGCGTGCCCGCGTAGACGATCGCCGGGAGTGCTCCGGGCTCGCGCAACGCCGCCGCCAGCCGCCGCTCCTTGTCCAAACCGCCGGCGCAGGGGACCACCGCAAAGCTCAGGTTGGGACGGTCAAAGCCGGTCGTCACGCGCACCGGCTCACGCAGGCGCAGACGGCGCACGATGTCCTGGGCCACCTGTGGCGTCGCGGTCGCGGTCAGCGCCATCGTGACCCGCGCCCGGACCCGCACCGCGGCGTCGGCCAGGGTGAAGTAGTCCGGCCGGAAGTCGTGACCCCACTGCGACACGCAATGCGCCTCGTCGACCACGAACAACCCCACCCGGGCGCGAGAGATGGCCTCCGCGAAGGCGGGCGCGGCAAACCGCTCCGGCGCCACGTACAGGAGCCGGACCTCTCCCGCGCCGGCCCGCCGCACCGCCTCCGCGTTGGCGGCGCCGCCCCGCTGGGCGTTGATCAGGGCCACCCGGCCGGGCGCGACGCGCTCGAGCGCCGAGACCTGGTCCTGCATCAGCGACACCAGGGGCGAGACGACCAGCGTCAGGTCGTCTCGCATCAGCGCGGGCAGCTGGTAGCAGAGTGACTTCCCTGAGCCGGTCGGCATCACCACCAGCGCGTCACGATCTCCCAGGGCGGCGCCCACGGCCTCGGCCTGACCGGGGCGGAACTGCGGGAATCCGAACCGGGTGCGGAGTGCCTCACGAGCGTCCATCGGGCGGCCGAGGTTAGCGCCGCCCTCGGCGGCTTTAGTCAGGGCTCAGCGCAGCTCCTGGATGCGGATCAGGTTGCCGGCGGGATCGCGCAGGGCGGAGTCGCGAATCCCGTACGGCTGGTCGGTCGGCTCCTGGACGACCTCGGCCCCGCTGGCCGCCAGCTGCGCGAAGGTGCTGTCGAGGTCGGCGGTGGCCAGGTTGATGCTGGCGTAGGTGCCCTTGGCCATCATCTCGGCGATGGTGCGGCGCTCGTCGTCGGTGATACCCGGGGTGGCGGCCGGCGGGTACAGGACGATGGACGTGCCGGGCTGGTCGGCGGGGCCGACGGTGATCCAGCGCATCCCGCCGTATCCGACGTCGTTGCGGACCTCGAAGCCGAGGGTGTCGCGATAGAAGGCCAGGGTTGCGTCGGGGTCGTCATGCGGGAGCATGGTCGAGTGAATGGTGATCGGCATGGCGGCCATGCTAATGGCCGCTTGTCACCCTCGCTTCTCGATTCCTGATCGGTCTGGTCACCTGTTTGGCCACGCACGACGGCATCCCCGCGGTCGCGCGCGCCTCGTCGCGCCGGTAGGCGCTGGGCGACATCCCGACCAGTTCGGTGAAGCGAGTGCTGAAGGTGCCCAGCGACGAGCAGCCGACCTCGAAACAGACCTCGGTGACGCCCATATCGCCACGACGCAGCAGCGCCATCGCGCGCTCGATGCGCCGGGTCATCAGGTAGCCGTACGGCGACTCGCCGTAGGCGAGCTTGAACTCACGGCTGAAGTGCCCGGCCGACATATAGGCGCCGCGGGCGAGGGCCTCGACGTCCAGCGGTTGCGCATACTCCCGGTCGATCCGATCGCGGACGCGGCGCAACCGCGCGAGGTCGCTCAGGCGTTGCGCCGCGACGGGTCCGCTGCTCACCCGCCAAATCCTGCCACACAAGCACACCCAGCGAGACCTCGGTCAGGTGCCGACGTAGGCCGCCAGGTGCTCGCCGGTGAGGGATTCCAGTCCCGCCCGGCCGGCTACCAGGTCGGCGGGTGTGCCCTCGAAGACGATCCGGCCGCCGTCGTGCCCGGCGCCCGGGCCGAGGTCGATGATCCAATCGGCGCGCGCCATGACCGCCAGGTGGTGCTCGATGACGATGACCGACTTGCCGGATTCGACCAGCCGGTCGAGCAGGTCGAGCAGCTGCTCCACGTCGGCGAGGTGCAGACCGCTGGTTGGCTCGTCGAGGACATAGACGCCGGGCGGGCGGGACCGCTTTTGCGCCATGTGGGTGGCCAGCTTGAGCCGCTGGCGCTCTCCGCCGGACAGCGTGGTGAGCGGCTGGCCAAGGCTCAGGTATCCGAGCCCCACGTCGGCGAGCCGGTCGAGGATCGCGTGCGCGGCCGGCGTGTGCGCGTCGCCGCCGGCGCCGAAGAAGCTCTCGGCCTCGGTCACCGACATCGCGAGCACCTCGCTGATGTCGCGGCCGCCGAGGTGGTAGTCGAGCACCGATGCCTCGAAGCGCCTCCCCTCGCACTCCTCGCAGGTGGTGGCGACGCCGGCCATCATCGCCAGATCGGTGTAGATGACGCCGGCGCCCTTGCAGTTCGGGCAGGCGCCTTCGGAGTTGGCGCTGAACAGGGCGGGTTTCACGCCGTTGGCCTTCGCGAACGCCTTGCGGATAGGTTCGAGCAGCCCGCTGTACGTCGCCGGGTTGCTCCGTCGCGAGCCGCGGATCGCGGCCTGGTCGATCGACACCACACCCGCGCCGGCAGGGATCGACCCGTGCACGAGCGAGCTCTTGCCCGAGCCGGCGACCCCGGTGACCACGACCAGCACCCCAAGCGGGATGTCGACATCGATGTCGCGCAGGTTGTGCGCCGTCGCGCCGCGGATCTCCAGCGTGCCGGCGGGCGTCCGCACCGTCTCCTTGAGTGCGGCCCGGTCCTCGAGATGGCGGCCCGTGAGCGTGCCACTGGCCCGCAGCCCCTCGATGGTCCCCTGAAAGCAGACGGTGCCGCCCGCGCTACCGGCGCCGGGGCCGAGGTCGACGACGTGGTCGGCGATCGCGATCGTCTCGGGCTCGTGCTCCACCACGAGCACCGTGTTGCCCTTGTCGCGCAGCCGCAGCAGGAGGTCGTTCATCCGCTCGATGTCATGCGGGTGCAGGCCCGTGGTGGGCTCGTCGAAGACGTAGGTGACGTCGGTGAGCGAGGAGCCGAGGTGACCGACCATCTTGACGCGCTGCGCCTCGCCGCCCGACAGCGTGCCCGACGGCCGGTCGAGTGAGAGGTAGCCGAGCCCGATCTCCACGAACGAGTCGAGCGTCTGCTGCAGCGCGGCGAGCAGTGGTGCCACCGACGGCTCGTCGAGGCCACCGACCCATTCGGCCAGGTCGCTGATCTGCATCGCGCACGCATCGGCGATGTTGATCTTCTTGATCTTCGACGACCGGGCCGCGTCGCTGAGCCGGCTGCCGCCGCACTCGGGGCAGGTCGTGAAGGTGACCGCCCGCTCCACGAAGGCACGGATGTGCGGCTGCAGCGAGTCGACGTCCTTGGACAACATCGACTTCTGGATCTTCGGGATCAGACCCTCGTACGTCAGGTTGATGTTGTCGACCTTGATCCTGGTCGGCTCCTTGTAGAGCAGATCAGTCAGCTCTTTCTCGGTGTACTCACTGATCGGCTTGTCCGGGTCAAAGAAGCCGCAGCCGCCGAAGATGCGGCCGAACCAGCCATCCATGCTGTACCCGGGGATCGTCAGCGCACCCTGGTGCAGCGACTTGCTGTCGTCGTACAGCGCGGACAGGTCGATGTCGTTGACCGAGCCCCGGCCCTCGCACCGCGGACACATGCCGCCGGTGATGCTGAAGCTGCGCCGCTCCTTCACGGTCCTCCCGCCCCGCTCCAGCGTGACCGCGCCCGCTCCACTGATCGAGGCGACGTTGAACGAGAACGCCTGAGGCGAGCCGATGTGCGGCTTCCCGAGCCGGCTGAAGAGAATGCGCAGCATCGCGTTGGCGTCAGTGGCGGTGCCGACGGTGGAGCGGACATCGCCGCCCATCCGTTGCTGGTCGACCAGGATCGCGGTGGTCAGCCCCTCCAGGACGTCGACCTCGGGCCGGGCCAGCGTCGGCATGAAGCCCTGCACGAAGGCGCTGTAGGTCTCATTGATCAGGCGCTGCGACTCCGCGGCGATCGTGCCGAACACCAGCGAGCTCTTCCCCGAGCCGGAGACGCCGGTGAATACCGTCAGCCGGCGCTTGGGGATCTCGATGCTGACGTCCTTGAGGTTGTTCACGCGCGCGCCGTGCACGCGGATCAGGTCGTGGCTGTCGGCGTCCGGCAGCTCAGGCGATTGCGTGTCCGTCGGTTGCCGCCGGGGTGGCATGGCGGTCAGGCTAGCCGCGGCTCGGTGACCGGCGCTTCTCGATTCATGACCGGTCTGTGTTCACCCGCGAAAATCGCGCCCCGTCGCGCCCGCCGACCTGGTGATGCGTTTAGGCGCTGACGAGCGGGAGGGCGGGCTCGAGCGCGTACTTGCCGTTCGCGGTCTCGGACCCTTCCATCGGATAGTCGCCGCTGAAGCAGGCGTCGCAGTGATTCTCACGCGGGGCCCGGATCGCCTCATAGACGCCTTGCAGCGACAGGTAGTGCAGCGAGTCGGCTCCCAGCTCGGCGCAGACCTCCTCCACTGTGCGCCCGTGGGCGATCATCTCCTCGCGCGTGGACATGTCGATGCCGTAGTGGCAGGGATGCTGGATCGGCGGGGCGGAGATCCGCAGGTGGACCTCGGCGGCTCCGGCGTCGCGCAGCATCTGCACGATCTGGCGAGTCGTGTTACCCCGCACGATCGAGTCGTCGACGACAACCAGGCGCTGGCCCGATACCACCTCGGGCAGCGGGTTGAACTTCATGCGCAGGCCCAGGCGACGGAGCTCCTGGCCGGGCTGGATGAAGGTTCGCGCCACGTAGCGGTTCTTGATGAAGCCGTCGTCCTGGGGCAGTCCCGCGGCGCGCGCCAGTCCCCGCGCCGCGGCGTTGCCCGAGTCCGGCACGGGGATCACGACGTCGGCGTCCACGGGCGCCTCATGCCACAGCAGCTCTCCCATTCGCGCGCGGGAGACCTGGAGCACGGACCCGCCCATCCGCGAGTCCGGCCGGGCGAAGTAGATGTGCTCGAACACGCAGAAGGCCTGGCGCTCAGCCCCGGCGATCAGACGCGTCCGAAACCCGCCGTCGGTCAGCGTGACCACCTCGCCCGGCGCGACATCGCGCAGGAAACGAGCGCCGATCAGGTCCAGCGCGCACGATTCGCTGGCTACGCAATACGCGGGTCGCCCGCCCTCGGGCGGCTCGATCATGCCCAGGACCAGCGGCCGCAGCCCGTACGGGTCCCGGAACGCCACCACCGCATCGTCGGTCATCACCACGGTGGAGAAGGCGCCCTTCAATCGCGGCAGCACGTCGACCACCGCGTCCTCGATCCGCTCGGCGGGGTGGGTCGCGAGCAGGGCGGCGATGATCTCGGAGTCCGAGGTGGAGCGAAACGGCACGTCGCGCCCGCGCAGCTCGGAGTGCAGCTCTACTGCGTTGATCAGGTTGCCGTTGTGGGCCAGCGCCAGAGTGCGGCGATCGTCGCGAACGATCGGCTGGGCGTTCTCCCAGTCCGACGACCCCGTTGTCGAGTAGCGCACGTGGCCGATCGCCATGTCGCCGACCAGCGAGCGGAGCATGTGCTCGTCGAACACCTGCGCCACCAGCCCCTGATCACGGATCGCCATGATGTTGCCCCCGCGCGTGGAGGTGGCGATCCCCGCCGACTCCTGGCCACGGTGCTGGAGCGCGAACAGCGCAAAATAGGCGAGCCGGGCGACGTCGTGCTCGGGGGCATAGATCCCGAAGACGCCACACTCGTCGCGGGGGCCGTCGCGATGATCGTCCAAGGCTGGCACCAGAGGAGCTTTAGTCAAGGCTAGCAACGCGTTTACAGGAACCCAACAAGTCCATTGGCGCGGACCTCGCGAAGCTCGGAAACTGCAATCTTCAGTTGTCCGGTCAGCTCGAGCGTGTCGCCGCCGACGCGGCCGAGGATGAGATGCCCGGCCAGGTCGGCCTCGGACCCCGAGACCACGAACGCGCGGCCCGGCGCCTCCCCGAACGGGTCCAATCCATCCGGGAGGGTCACGGTCGCACCGATCCCGCCGGCGATGCAGCATTCGGCCACCGCCACTGCGATGCCGCCCTCAGCTATGTCATGGGCATTCTTCAGCGCTCCTGAGTTGACCATGAGCCGAACCGTCTCATGCGCATCACGGACAGCCTGCTCATCCATTAGAGGCAGTGGCCCGGCGATTTCCTCCCCCCTCAACTTGGCCAATTCCGAGCCCGCCATCGCCGGCGCAAACGATCCCACCAGCGCAATCGTGTCCCCTCCGGTCGCGAAGCCGAGCCGGCCCGCTCGCGCGGGATCGGGCAGGCGGCCGACCATCCCGATCACCGGCGTGGGCAGGATCGGCCCGGCCGGAGCTTCGTTGTAGAGCGACACGTTGCCGCCGACCACGGGGACCCCGAGCGCCTCGCACGCCCCCGCGATCCCCTCCACCGCCTCCACCAGCTGCCACGCCACGTGCGGCTTCTCGGGGTTGCCGAAATTCAGGCAGTTGGTCAGCCCGAGCGGCGTCGCACCGACACAGGCGAGGTTCGCCGCGCACTCGTAGACCGCCTCGGCCGCGCCGACCCGGGCGTCACAGGCCACCCGGCGTCCGTTGCCGTCGATCGACACCGCGATGGCCTCGCCGTTGGGGAGCGCCAGGACGGCGGCGTCGGCCTCTTCGGGCCGGCGCACCGTGCGCGACTGGACGATCGGGTCGTACTGCTCGAACACCGGCCGGCGCGACGCGATGTTGGGAGAGCCCAGCAGCGCGAGCAGGGTCTCGGCCGGCGACTCCGCGCCGGTGAGGACTGCCGGCCCCGCCGCGTAGATCGCTGTCCCCGCCTCCGGGGCGAGGTCGTACAGCGGGCAGTCGTCGACCAGGATCTCCACCGGCATGTCGGCGACCGCCGTCCCCTCCCACAGCACCCGCAGCCGGCCGCTGTCGTTGACCGTCCCGATCTCGGTGGCCAGCGTCTCCCAGCGCTCGCAGACCGCTTCGACCTCGGCCACCCGAGCCGGCTCGACCACGCACAGCATCCGTTCCTGCGACTCCGAGACCATGATCTCGAACGGCTCCATCCCGCCCTCGCGCAGCGGCACGGCGGAGGCGTCGAGGTCCAGGCCGACGCCGCCCTTGCTCGCCATCTCGGCCGCGGACGAGGTCAGCCCCGCGGCGCCGAGATCCTGCAGCGAACCCAGCAGCCCGCGGTCAAGCAGCTCCAGACAGCACTCGAGCAGTTTCTTCTCTGCGAACGGGTCGCCGATCTGGACCGACGGTCGCTTGGCCGCGTCGCCCTCGCCGAGCTCCGCGCTCGCGAGCACCGACGCGCCGCCGATTCCGTCACGGCCGGTCAGCGCGCCCAGCAGCACCAGCGTGTTGCCCGACCCGGCGGCGGCGCTGCGGATCAGCCGTTCGTGGGGGGCCAGCCCGAGACACATGGCGTTGACCAGGCAGTTCTGCTCATAGCTCGGCTCGAAGTAGATCTCGCCGCCCACCGTGGGCACCCCGATCGAGTTGCCGTAGTGACCGATCCCGGCGACCGCGTGCTGGAGCAGGTAGCGCGAGCGCTCCGAGTCGGCCGGCTCGCCGAAGCGCAGCGAGTCGAGCACCGCAATCGGGCGCGCACCGACCGCGAAGACGTCGCGGAGGATCCCGCCGACACCCGTCGCGGCGCCCTGAAACGGCTCCACCGCACTGGGATGGTTATGGGACTCCACCTTGAACGCCACTCCGAGCCCGCCACCGACGTCGACCACGCCGGCGTTCTCCCCGGGTCCCATCAGCACGTGCGGGCCCTCGGTGGGCAGCCGCCGCAGCAGCTTCTTGGAGTGCTTGTAGGCACAGTGCTCAGACCACATCAGCGACAGCATCGCCAGCTCCGTGTCGGTCGGCTCGCGGCCGAGCCCCTCGAGGATCAGCGCGTACTCGGAGTCGGTCAGCCCGAGCTGACGGTGGCGGGCCGGGCTAGACGAGGGCGCCGTCGGCAACGTGGGCTCGGATCGACTCAAAGAACTTCAGGCCGTCGGTGGAGCCCGTCAGCGGATCGACCGCGTGCTCGGGGTGGGGCATGAGGCCGAATACGTTGCGGGTCTCGTTGCAGATCCCGGCGATCTCGTGCAGCGAGCCGTTGGGGTTGTGGGCGGGCGCGTAGCGCAGCAGCACCTGGCCGTCTGACTCGAGCTGGGCCAGCTGATCGTCGGGCGCGTAGAAGCGACCGGTCATGTGCTTGACCGGGATCGAAAGGCGCTCGCCGGGCGTGCACGCCCGCGTGAACGGCGTGTCGGTCTGCACGACCTCCAGCTCCACCTGGCGGAAGACGAACCGCAGCGTGGTGTTGGGCAGCAGCGCCCCGGGCAGCAGGTGCGCCTCACACAGCACCTGAAAGCCGTTGCAGATCCCCAGCACGATCCCACCGGCCCGCGCGAACTCGGCCACCTCCTCCATCACCGGTGAAAACCGCGCGATCGCGCCGGCGCGGAGGTAATCGCCGTAGGAGAAGCCGCCGGGCACGATGACCGCATCGACGCCCTGGAGATCCCGGTCGCGGTGCCACAGGATCACGGCGTCACCGACCCGCTGCGCCGCCTGCAGTGCATCGACTTCGTCACACGACCCGGGGAAGCGGATGACGCCGAACTTCACCGCTCATCCAATATCTGGAAGTCCTCGATCAGCGGATTGGTCAGCAGCCGTTCGCACATCTCCGGCAGCTGCGTCGGATCCTCCAGGTCAAGCTCGATCAGCCGCCCGACATGGACTCGGCTGACGCCGGTGAAGCCCAGCGCCGGGAGCGCCCGTTCCACTGCCTGGCCCTGCGGGTCGAGAATTCCGGCCTTGGGAGTGACCAGAACACGCGCGCGCATCGGCTAGGCGGCACCGGTACGACGCAGCCAGGCGTCGAAGGGCTCGCCCGTGATCCGCTGGTAGGCCTCGACGTACTTCTCCCGGGTCCGGGCCACGACGTCCTCCGGGATCGGGGGCGCCGGCGGGTTGCGATCCCAGCCCGTGGAGGAGGCCCAGTCACGGACGAACTGCTTGTCGAAGCTCGGCTGCCCGCGTCCCGGCTCGTACTCGTCCACCGGCCAGAAGCGCGACGAGTCCGGCGTGCACATCTCGTCGCCGATCGTCAGCGTGCCGTCGGGGTCCAGCCCGAGCTCGAACTTGGTGTCCGCCAGGATGATTCCGTTCTGGCGCGCGTGCTCGGCGGCGTGCTCATAAAGCGCGATCGAGACGTCACGGACACGCTCGGCCAGTCCGCGATCGCCGATCAGTCTGACCGCGCCCTCGAAGTCGATCGCCTCGTCGTGGCCGACATCGGCCTTGGTGCTGGGGGTGAACAGCGGCTCGGGCAGCCGGTCTGACTCGCGCAGACCCTCGGGGAGTGGGATTCCGGATACCGCTCCGGTGCGCTGGTAGTCCTTCCACCCCGAGCCGGTGATGTAGCCGCGGACCACGCACTCCACGCTCAGCATCTGGAGCTTACGGACCCGCATCCCGCGGCCGCGGACCTGGGCCGGAACGCCGTCGGTGACCGAGATCACGTGGTTAGGGACGATGTCGGCGGTGCGCTCAAACCAGAACGTCGAGAGGCCGGTCAGCACATTGCCCTTGTCCGGGATCGGCGTGGGGTGCACCACGTCGTAGGTCGAGATCCGGTCCGAGGCAACGATCAGCAGCGAATCGCCGGCGTCGTAGATGTCGCGGACCTTGCCCGAAGCGAGGAGCGGAAGGTCTTGGAGTGTGGTCACGGAGGCGATGCTAGCGGCTGGTTCTGACGCCACCGGGGCGCCGGGGTCCGGTCGCCGCCAGGAGCTCCGAGCCCGCCCGGGCCGGGGGTCGCCGGGCACATGCAATTTGCGACAAAGCGCGGGCTCGGCGGCCGATTTGGCGCGGAATTGAGGCCTGGGCTGCACCTGGTGGCAAACCTTGGGCGCCCGGTTCGATCTGTCACGGATTGCACGCTGGCCCGGCCGCGCGTACGGTGCGGCGCCGACGATCGGCCTAAAGCGATCGCGTCCAGGCGCCCCACGATCTCGCCCGCGTACCTCACGAACGGCGCATAGTCGAAGATCGCGTCGAGGTCGAGCCCCGCTCCGGCCGGATCGCGGCGACCAACTCGCGCAGCGGAGTGCCTTCGTCGAGGGCCCGCTGGGCCAGCCGCTGCACCACCCGGTAGGCGTCGTCGCGCGTCTGCCCGCGGGCCACCAGCGCCAGCAGCAGCCGCTGGGAGAACAGCGCGCCGTGGGTCAGCTCGAGGTTGGACCGCATCCGCTCGGCATCGACGACCATGCCGCCGACGAGCGCCAGCACGCGGCGCTGGAGGTGGTCGAGCAGGCTGGTGGTGTCGGGCAGGATGATCCGCTCGACCGAGGAGTGAGAGATGTCGCGCTCGTGCCAGAGGACCACGTTCTCCAGCGCCGCCTGCGGCGTCGGCGCGCAGGATCGCGGGCCAGACCCGCGACCTGCTCGGACTTGATCGGGTTGCGTTTGTGCGGCATCGCGCTGGAGCCCTTCTGGCCCCGCCCGAACGGCTCGCTGACCTCGCCGACCTCGGTTCGGGCGAGGTGGCGCAGCTCGGTCGCGAACCGCTCCAGCCCGGCGCCGGCCAGGGCGATCGCCTGCAGCAGCTCGGCATGACGGTCGCGCGCCACTACCTGCGTGGAGACCGGCTCGGCCTCGAGCCCGAGCCGCGCCAGCACCCGGCGCTCGAACTCCGGTGAGGTCGCCGAGTAGGTGCCGACCGCACCCGAGAGTGCCCCTACCGTCACCTGGGCAAAAGCCCGTTCGAGCCGGACCGCGTTGCGGTGCGCCTCAAACGCGAACCCGGCCAGCTTGATCCCGAACGTGGTCGGCTCAGCATGGATCCCGTGCGTCCGTCCCACGCAGAGCGTGTCGACGTGCTCGCGCGCCTTGGTGGCGAGGGCCGTGACCAACTGCCGGGAGTCGGGCAGCACCAGCTCGCCGGCGCGCTTGAGCTGGAGCGCCAAACCGGTGTCGAGCACGTCACTGGAGGTCAGGCCGTAGTGGATCCAGCGCCCCGCCGGCCCGGCCGACTCCGACAGCACATCGACGAACGCGGCGGTGTCGTGATCGGTCAGCTTCTCGCGCTCATCGATGGCCGCGACGGTGAAGGTGGCGGCGCGAATCGCTCCCAGTTCGTCGGCGCTCGGACCTTCCATCTCCTCGCAGGCCGCCACCTCGACCTCGCGCATCGCGTCGAAGCGGGCGTGGTCGGACCAGATCGCGGCCAGCTCGGGGCGTGTGTAGCGCGGAATCACCGGCCGCGACCGGCTAGACGAGCTGCGGCCGCGGCAGCTCTGCGCTACCGGCGGCCTGGAGAACCGTCGCGAGGAGTCCCGGGAAGCGCGCGTCGAGGTCCTCGCGCCTGAGCGTGTTCAGACGCGTGGTGCCCTGCTGGCGCTGCTGGATCACGCCGGCCTCGCGCAGCACCTTGAAGTGATGCGTGCAGGTCGACTTGGTCACCGGGAGCTCGAAGCTCCCGCAGGTGTACTCGCGCTCGCCCTTGGCGAGCTCGGCGACGATCATCAGGCGCACCGGATCGCTCAGCGCATGCAGCACGGCGCTCAGCTCGAGCTGGGAGCGCGATGGGTGTGCGATTGGTTCGGTGACGTGAAGTGACATCTGTTGCACTGCTCATTGTACGACGCTCATCGAACTTCTGATATCGTACGGCATCCATCGTACAACGGATCGCGACGGAGCAAGCATATGAGCCAGTCACCCCGTAGCTCAACCTTGAAGGCACGCAGTGCCCGGCGGGCAAACCGTACCGACGCGGCGATCATCGCGCAGTACATCCAGGATCTCGCGGCCGACCTGTCCGTCCCCAGCGAGCAACCCTCCTAGCGGTCAGATCGCGAGGATGCGCGCCGCCAGCACGGCCGCATTGCGGGCATTGTCGACTCCGACGCAGGCCACCGGAACTCCGGGAGGCATCTGAGCGATGGACAGCAGGGCATCGAGCCCGCCGGCCACCGAGGTGCGGCTGGTCAACGGCACCCCGATCACCGGCAGATCAGTGTGCGCCGCGACAACACCCGGCAGCGCGGCCGACAGGCCGGCGCCGGCGATGATCACGCGCAGTCCGCGCAACCGAGCGTTGCGCGCGTACTCAGAGACCACGTCGGGCTCGCGGTGGGCGGACATGACCCGCGTCTCAGAGCTGATCCCGCGCTTGGTCAGCTCCCGCTCGGCCGCCTCCATCGCCTCCATGTCGCTCTTGGAGCCCATCACGATCCCGACGCGCGGGGCGTCGACGTCGAGCTGCTCGATCTCGGCGGCGGTCCCCGCCATCGGCTCACCCTGCTCCGGCGCCGGCGCCAGCTGGGGAGCCGGCTCGTCCGGAACCGCCAGGGCGTCCGGCAACTCCTCAGGGCTCATCGGACTGCCCTCAGGGCGATGTCGTGGCGAAGCTGCCGGCCGGAAAACTCGATCATCTCGGTGGCAGCATAAGCGCTAGCTCGGGCGCCGGCCGGATCGCGGCCGAGCGCGGTGACGCTCAGAACACGGCCACCGGCGGTGACGAGCTCGCCCGCCGCCGTCCGGGCCGTCCCGGCGTGGGTGACGAAAACGTCGGACGGGACACCGTCCAGGCCGGTGATCACATCGCCGCTCGACGACGAGGCCGGATAGCCGCCGCTGGCCAGCACGACCGTGACCGCAGTCTCGGGCGCCCACTCCAGGCTCACTCCCGCCAGCCCTCCCGGCTCGGTCGCCGCCTCGAGCAGCCCGAGCAGGTCCGAGCGCAGCCGCGGCAGGATCGCCTGGGTCTCGGGATCGCCGAAGCGAACGTTGAATTCCAGCACCTGGGGGCCGTCGGCGGTCATCATCAGACCGGCGTACAGAACGCCGTGAAAGGGGGTGCCGCGACGCGCCAGCTCGTCGAGCACCGGCTGATGCACGAGCCGGCAGATCTCACCCGCACGCGCGTCATCGACCGACGGGACGGGCGAGTAGGAGCCCATGCCGCCGGTGTTGGGTCCCCGGTCGTCGTCGAAGATGCGCTTGTAGTCCTGGGCGGAGGCGAGCGGCGACCGCGCTGCGCCCGTCGCAGATGGCCAGCAGCGACAGCTCCTCGCCCTCCAGGAACGACTCCACCACCACGCGCTCGGTGCCGAAGCGCCGCGCCACCAGCAGGTCCTCCAGCGCCGTCACGCGCCTCGGCCTCATCCTGAGCGATGATCACTCCCTTGCCGGCGGCCAGGCCGTCGGCCTTGATCACCGTGGGGTAGCCGGTGATGGCCTCCAGCCCGGCCTGCGGATCGGTCACCACGGTGTGGGCGGCGGTGGGAATGCCCGCCGCCGCCATGATCTCCTTGCAGAACGCCTTGGACCCCTCCAGCCGGGCGGCAGCGGCGCTGGGGCCAAAGCAGCGGATCCCGGCGGCGGCGAGCGCGTCCGCGACTCCGGCCACGAGTGGCGCCTCGGGCCCGACCACGACCAGATCGACCTCGGCCCGCCGCGCCGCTGCGACCACCGCGTCGACGTCCAGGAGATCCAGCTCGGCGTCGAGGATCTCGGCGTCGGCGGCGATCCCGGCGTTGCCGGGCGCGCACAGCACCTCCGGTGCCCGCGGCGAGGCGGCCAGCGCCTGCACGAGCGCGTGCTCACGCGCCCCTGCGCCGAGGACCAATACTCGGGTGGGGTGGCTCAAATCAGATCGAACCGATGAAGTCGTCGATGGGGATCGCGATCAGCGTCTCGTAGCGACCGGTCCCCCGCGAGCCGAGCTCGAGCGATACGCGCGCGATCGTCTGCTCATCGGGCGCCTCGATCACGTTGACGAAGTCGAATTGGCCCAGCGTGGCCCACTGCGCCTTCACCGTGGCGCCGAGCTGCTCGACCTCCTTGTTGACCTCCTTGATCCGGCCCGGGTTGTTCTTGATCGTCTGGACCCCGTCGGGGTTCAGCGTGGTGAGCATGATGTAAGTGGGCACGTCCGTCTCCTTCTCGCTCGGAAATCGTGGCAGGGCACTTCTACCACGGACCCCCGACCCGGGCAGCGGCCTGACGGTCAGGCGATAGGAATTCCCGACGATCGGATGCGATACTCTGACTTCGCGTTGAGTGGGCTCGGGGCCTCTCGTCGCGGCCAACTCAGCCGGCGGTGGTGTACGCCCGAAAAGCGAGGGGCAGGATGAGGCACCAGCGGCGGGCGCCGAGGGGCAGGCGACTTACCTACGTGGCGGGCGCCACGCGGATTCTGCTGGCCACGGCAATCGCCTGGGCAGTGGTGGCGGCCGGGGTACTGGCGGCGGCGTCGGTGGCCACGGCAAGGGACAACCGTTTCGCAGGGGCGAGCCCGTCGACCAGCCTCACCACTCCGGGATGCTCGGTCCAGAACATTCCCGCCGGGCATGAACACCGTTCAGATCCAGGCGACCGGCGCGTCAGGTGGCTACGGGTACCAGAGTTCGAACCGGCCGGGATCGGGGAGCACCGTCTCAGGCACCCTCTCCGGCGTGTCGGGCCAGCTCGACGTGTGCGTCAATGTAGGCGGGGGGACCGTGAATCAGGGCCCCCAGGGGGCGTTCTACGGCGGAGACGGCGGCGGGGCTTCGGGGGTGAGCGTCGGCAGCGACTTCTCCCACCCCGTGCTGATCGCCGGCGGTGGCGGCGGTGGCGGCGGCAACCCGCCCGGGGAGTCGAACTACCAGTCCGGCGCCGGCGGCCACGCCGGTTATCCATCGGGCACCGACGGAGTCGTCTCCTTCACGTCCAGCAACAACAACTTCGCCTGCGGAGGCACTGGCGGCAGCCAGACCGGTCCGGGCACGTGTTCGGCCTTTCCTGAAACGACGGGGGGCGCTACAACAAGCGGCGGCCCCGGTGGCGGGGGCAACGAATCTGGCGCGGGAGCCGCAGGCGGGGGCGCCGGCTATTACGGTGGCGGTGCTGGTTTGGCCGGCGGCGGGGGCGGCGGGTCAGACCTCTGCACCGAGGGGACCGCAAACCTGGCGATGGGCGCTCTGTGGAGCTGCAGCGAGACGACGGCGAGCGGGAGCCCGGGCGTCTCGTTGACCTTCAGCTACAGCAACCCGAACCCGGCGGTCTACCTGGCTGAGCCGAACAACGGCCAGGTGGTGGAGCAGGCGCCCTACTCGGGGCCGCTGACCACAGTGGCCGGCGGCCTGAGCAACCCCCAGGGCACGGCGGTCGACCCAGCCGGGAATGTGTTCATCGCAGACACGAACAACAACCAGGTCGTGGAGATCCCGGCCGGCGGCGGGGCGCAGACCACCATCGATACCAACGTCTCCCAACCGTGGGGCGTGGCGGTCGACACGGCGGGAAACGTGTTCATCGCCGACGCCAACAACAGCCGGGTCGTCGAGCTGCCCGCAGGCGGCGGTCCGGCGGTCACCATCGCTGACAATCTCGGCTACCCCCAGGCCGTGGCCGTCGACCCTCTGGGCGACGTGTTCATCGCTGACAGCGCCAACAACGACGTGATCGAGGTGCCGGCCGGAAGCGCCCAGCCCGCCACGGCTAATCAGAAGATCACGATCGCCAGCGGGTTGAACGATCCGGCCGGGGTGGCGGTGAACACGGCCGGAGATGTGTTCATCGCCAACCGGGCCAACTTCCAGGGCAATGGCAGTGTCCTGGAGGTGCTCCCCGGGGGACAGACCAAGACGATCGGCGCGTTCGGCGTCGCAATGGGCGTCGCCCTCGACGCGGCCGGAAACCTGTACGTCTCCGACGAGATCGATGGGGTGGTCGAGGTCCCCGCGGACGGCAGCGCGCAGATCACTGTGATCAACCCGGGCAACAACCTGGCCGGGGTTGCCGTGGCCGCCCCACCGCCGACGTTCACCGCCGACACCCCGCCCGACCTGGCGCCTCAGGGCCAGACGTACAGCATACACCTACACCGCGACGGTCTCGAACGGAGAGCCCGCGCCGACGTTCGCGCTGGCCAGTGGCACGCTGCCGCCGGGGCTGACGCTGGATCCATCGACGGGCGTGCTTTCGGGCGCGGTCAGCGCGACTGGAACCTGGCAGTTCGTCGTCGAGGCCCGGAATGCCGTCACCGCGTCGATGACTCCGGTCACGACGATCACCAACGCCGTGCCGGCGGTGAGCGTCGTCAGCCCCAGCGCCGGACCGACGGCCGGTGGCGGCAAGATCACGGTCACCGGCACCGGGTTCGCCCAAGGCTCCCATGTGGCCTTCGGCTCCACCGCGGCCACATCCGTGCATGTGCAATCGCCCGGCTCTTTGACGGCGACAGTCCCTCCGGGCAGCGGCACCGTGGACGTGACCGTCGCCACCGACGGCGGGACGAGCTCCACCTCGTCAGCCGACCAGTACACCTACGACGCGACGCCGACGGTCACCGGAGTGAGCCCCGCCGGCGGGTCGCCCGCGGGCGGCACCACAGTCACGATCACCGGCACCGGCTTCGTGCCCGGCGCGACGGTCGCCTTCGGTCCGAAACCCGCCACCTCGGTGAGCTTCAGGTCCGCCACCCGGCTGACCGCGACAGCCCCGTCCGCCAGCCCCGGCACCGTCGACGTCACGGTCACCACCCCGGGCGGCACGAGCCCCACCTCTCCCGCGGACCAGTACGGCTATGACCGGCCGACGGTCAGAACTGTGAGCCCCGCAGCCGGGCCGCTCGCCGGCGGGAACACGATCACGATCACCGGCACGAACTTCGTCTCCGGCGCGACGGTCGACTTCGGCTCGAATCCCGCCACCGCCGTGAGCGTCCAGTCGGCGACCCATCTGACCGCCACCGCCCCGGCCGCCAGCCCCGGCGCGGTCGACGTGACGGTCACCACCCCGGGCGGGACGAGCCCCACCTCCTCCGCCGACCGGTACACCTACGACGCGACGCCAACCGTCACCGGAGTGAGTCCCAACGGCGGGCCGACCGCCGGCGGGAACACGGTCACGATCACCGGCACCAACTTCGTCTCCCGGGCGACGGTCCACTTCGGCTCGAAGGCCGGCACATCGGTGAACGTCCAATCAGCCACGACGCTGACCGCGGTCGCGCCGGCCGGCAGCGACGGCACGGTCGACGTGACCGTCAGCACCCCCGGCGGGTCAAGCGCGACCTCCAGCGCCGACCAGTACGCCTACGGGCCCGCCCTCGGTCAGCAGCGTCAATCCCGTCACAGGACCCACGACGGGCGGGAACACGGTCACGATCACCGGAACCAACTTCGTCTCCGGGGCGACCGTCGACTTCGGCACGAAGGCCGGCACATCGGTGAACGTCCAGTCCTCCACCAAGCTGACCGCCGTCGCGCCGGCCGGCAGCGACGGCACGGTCGACGTGACCGTCAGCACCCCCGGCGGGCCCAGCGCGACCTCCAGCGCCGACAAGTACGCCTACACGCCGCAGGCAGGCGCGGTGTTCGCCGTCGATAGCGGCAATACCGGCGGAAGCGGGCAGCTCGTGCAGATGTTCCCCGGGGGGCCGCAGACCACTCTGGCCTCCGGCTTGAACAACCCGTCCGGCGTCGGGGTCGACGCGGCGGGCGACGTGTTCGTGGTGATCTTCAACAGCTACGTCGTCGAGTACCCCGCGGACGGCAGCGCCCAGCGGACGCTGGCGGGCAGCGGTTATCCAGAGTCGGTGGCCGTTGACCCCCGGGGCGACGTGTTCGTGGGCAACGGATACGGCGTGCAGGAGTTTCCGGTCGGCGGCGGTCAGGTCACGCTCGACCCGAACATCCCGTATGCGCCCGGTTTGGCGGTGGACAGTCAGGGTGATGTGTTCGTCTCGGGCGACAAGTACGGGAGCAGCGGCGACGTGGTCGAGGTGCACCCGAACGGGACGCAGACCACGGTGGCCAGCGGACTGAACAGCCCGCAGGGTCTGGCCGTCGACCTCAAGGGCGACGTGTTCATCGCGGAAAACGGCAGTAACCAGGTGGTCGAGGTACCGGCCGGGGGCGGCACGCCGATCCCCGTGGGCAGCGGGCTGCAGAACCCCACCGGCGTCGCGCTGGACGCCGCCGGCAATGTGTTCATCTCCGAGGGCTATCCCGGTCGACAACGTCATCGAAGTACCGGCGGGCGGAGGGGCGCAGACCACGCTGGCCAATCTGACCGGACCGACGGGGGTGGCGGCGTATGCCCCAGCCCCGACGTTCACCGCCGACACCCCGCCGAGCTACGCCCCGGTCGGTAAGGCCTACAGCTACACCTACGCCGCGAGCACCCCGCCGGGGGAGCCAAACGCCACCTTTGCGCTGGCCAGCGGCCATCTGCCTCCCGGGCCTGACGCTGAACGCGACGACCGGCGTGCTCTCGGGCACGCTCACGTCCGTCGGGGACCTACACCTTCGTGGTGCAGACCCAGAACGCGGTCCAGCGCTCCGTGAGTCCGCTGACCGGGATCACGACGCTGACCCCGACGGTGACCAAGGTCACCCCGAACGCGGGCCCGACCACGGGCGGGGGCACGGTCACGATCACCGGTACGGGGTTCGTGCCCGGCGCCCGCGTCGAGTTCGGCGCCGGGAACTATGCCGCCAACGTGATCTATAAGTCCGCCACCACGCTGACCGCGACCGCGCCCGCGCACAGCTCCGCCGGCGTGGTCAACGTGCAAGTGCTCACCGCCGGCGGCACCAGCCCCGCCAGCCAGACAGCCTGTACGCCTACGGCGCGCCCACCGTGACCAGGTCGCCCCTAACGCCGGCCCGACCACGGGTGGGGGGACGGTCACCATCATCGGGACCGGGTTCGTGCCCGGCGCCCGAGTGGCGTTCGGCGCCGGGAACTATGCCGCCAACGTGACCTACAAGTCGCCCACCACGCTTACCGCCACCGCGCCCGCGCACAGCGCCGCCGGCCTGGTCAACGTGTACGTGCTCACCGCCGGCGGCACCAGCCCCATCAGCTCCGCCGACCAGTACACCTACGGCGCGCCCACCGTGACCAAGCTGTCCCCCAACACCGGCCCGACCGGCGGTGGGGGGACGGTCACCATCACCGGCACCGGGTTCGTGCCCGGCGCCCGCGTCGAATTCGGCACCAGCGCAGCCACCAACGTGACCGACAAGTCCCCCACCACCCTCACCGCGACCGCGCCCGCGCACACCACCGGCGCGGTCCGCGTGTACGTACTCACCGCCGGCGGCACCAGCCCCGTCAGCTCAGCCGACACCTACACGTTCACCGCAGCCACGGCACGCTCAGCCACATCCGCGTCGCACCCAACCAAGCGCCCGCCGCCCCGAGCCGGGCAGCGGGCCCTCTCACAGCGCTGACATCGTCAGACCGCCGCGGCCACAGCCGGCGCGCGCTCGAGCACCAGCTCGCCGGCGGACGCGTCCACCTTGACGGTGTCGCCCGCCACGAACCGCCCTTCGAGGATCGCCAGCGCCAGCGGGTCCACCAGTCGCTTCTGGATCACCCGCTTGAGCGGCCGCGCCCCGTAGGTGGGGTCATAGCCGAGGTTGCCGATCAGCGTCCGAGCATCGTCGGTCAGCTCGATCACGATCTCCCGCTCCCGGACTCGGGTCACCAGGTTGGCCACCTGCAGATCGACGATCGCGCCGATCTGGTCGCGGGTCAGCGAGGCGAACTCGACGATGTCATCGAGCCGGTTGATGAACTCGGGCTTGAAGTGGCCCTCGACCCCGGCGCGCCCACCCGGAATGTTGGAGGTCATGATCAGCACCGTGTTCTTGAACGACACCGTGCGGCCCTGGCCGTCGGTCAGGCGACCGTCGTCCATCACCTGCAACAGCGCGTTGAACACGTCCGGATGCGCCTTCTCGATCTCGTCCAGCAGGACCACCGAATACGGGCGGCGGCGGACCGCTTCGGTCAGCTGGCCACCCTCCTCATATCCGACGTAGCCGGGGGGCGCCCCGACCAGGCGTGAGACCGAGTGCTTCTCCATGTACTCGGACATGTCGATCCTGATCATCGCGTCCTGGCTATCGAACATGAACTGCGCCAGCGCTCGGGCCAGCTCGGTCTTGCCGACGCCGGTGGGGCCGAGGAACAGGAACGTGCCGATCGGGCGATCGGGATCCTGCAGGCCGGCGCGTGAGCGCCGCAGCGCGCTGGCCACGGCCACGACGGCCTCATCCTGACCGATGACCCGTTGGTGCAGACGGTCCTCCATGTGCACGAGCTTCTCGATCTCGCCCTCCAGGAGCCGTGTGACCGGCACCCCCGTCCACTTGGCCACGATCTCGGCCACGTCCTCGGCGTCGACCACGTCCTTGAGGAACTTCGGTCCACCTTCCGCCGACGCCGCCTCCAGCTCGGCCGACTCGGCCTCCGCGAACTGCTTCTCGAGCTCGGGAATGGTGCCGTACTGAAGCTCCGCGGCCCGGCCGAGATCGGCCTCGCGCTGGGCACGCTCGAGCTCGATCCGAGCCTGCTCGAGCTTCTCCTGTACTTCGGCCACGGCCCCCAGGGTGTCCTTCTCACGCTGCCACTCGGCGTGCATGGCGGACGACGTCTCGCGCTCCTCCGCGAGCGCTCGCTCGAGCTGCTCACGACGGGCCGAGGTGCCGGGGTCGTCATCGTCGCCCAACGACTGCAGCTCGATCTCCAGCTGCATGATGTGGCGGTCGACCTCGTCGATCTCGGTCGGCTTGGAGTCGATCTCCATCCGGATCCGCGACGCCGCCTCGTCGACCAGGTCGATGGCCTTATCGGGGAGGAAGCGGTCGGCGATGTAACGATGGCTGAGGGTGGCCGCCGCCACCAGCGCCGTGTCCTGGATTCGCACCTTGTGGTGCACCTGGTAGCGCTCCTTGAGCCCGCGCAGAATCGCGATCGTGTCCTGCACCGTCGGCTCGCCGACGTACACGGGCTGGAAGCGTCGCTCCAGTGCGGCGTCCTTCTCGATGTGCTTTCGGTACTCGTCGAGCGTGGTGGCGCCGACGGCACGCAGCTCACCGCGAGCCAGCATCGGCTTGAGCAGGTTGGCGGCATCGACGGCGCCCTCGGCGGCGCCGGCGCCGACGATCGTGTGCAACTCGTCGATGAACAGGATGACCGTGCCACGCGCGTCAGCGATCTCCTTGAGCACGGCCTTGAGCCGGTCCTCGAACTCGCCGCGGTACTTGGAGCCGGCGATCAGAGCGCCGACGTCAAGCGAGATGACGCGACGGTCGCGCAGACCCTCGGGCACGTCGCCCGACACGATCCGCTGGGCCAGGCCCTCGGCGATCGCGGTCTTGCCGACGCCCGGCTCGCCGATCAGGACCGGGTTGTTCTTGGTACGGCGGGACAGCACCTGGATGATCCGGCGGATCTCGTCGTCGCGGCCGATGACCGGATCGAGCTGGCCCTGCGACGCCGCGTCGGTGAGGTCACGGCCGTACTTCTCCAGCGCCTGGAACTTGTCCTCGGGGTTCTGGTCGGTGACGCGGTGTGAGCCCCGCACCTCTTCGAGCGCCTTGACCAGCGCGTCGTGGGTTGCGCCGTTGGCGCGTAGCGCGTCGCCCGCGAGGCTGGGATGAGCCGACAGCGCAAGCATCAGATGCTCGGTGGAGACGTACTCATCGCGCAGGTCGCGCATCTCCTTCTCGGCCGCGCGCAGGATCTGGACGAGCTCGCCCGACCCGCCGGCGGGCTCCTCACGTCCGCCGCTGGTGGTCAGCTTCGGCAGCTTCTCCATCGCCGCACCCAGGGTCTGGCGAACGGCAGCGGGCTCGACGCCCAGCTTGCGCAACACGGGTACGACGACGCCGGCATCCTGCTCGAGCAGCACCGCGAGCAGGTGCTCTGGGGTCGTCTGCGGATTGCGGCGCTCGTCGGCCAGCTGTTGCGCGGCCTGGAGCGCCTCCTGTGATTTGATCGTAAAGCGGTCTGGTTGCATAAGCGGTTCCTGTGTCTAAATCTCAGTCAGTTAGACTAAGATTATCGCACGAAATCACCCTCACCACAAGGGGTGAATCCAGGACTGGGGCATGTCGGACCCAGCCCTGGGCGATTGCGCCGCGCGGCGATGCCGCCTAGCCGCTAGTGCCGGATGCGCAGCCGTATGCCGCCCGTGGTGCTCTCGACGTTACCGCTGGAGTCGACGATCACTCCGAACACCGCTGCGGAGATCCGTTTGCCGGCCCGTAACCCCCCGCGCAGGCGGCGCAGTTGACCGTGCGAGAAGCGCAGCTTCACCGTCCGGCTTCCCTGGCGCTTGAGCAGAAACGTGTCCGAGCGGACCTTGAACGGCCGCGCGCGGCCGATCGTCACCTCGGCATAGGAGCCGACCAGGCAGTGTCGCGAGCACGACAGCCGGACCACGAGATGACCGAGCGCGAGCGGGCGCTGACGGGGCAGCGATGCTCCGAGCGCGGCGAGGGGCGGCTGCAATCCGGCGGCCGCGAACGCGAACTTCGCCAGATCGACGCTCCCCAGGCCCGAGGCGTAGTCGAAGCCGGGGCCGGCGGCGCAGCAGGCCAGCGGTTGGCGGCTGCCGATGTACGGCCCCAGATCATTGTCGTTGGTGGTCACGTCGTAGAACACGCTGCTGGCGGCGCTGGACTTGCCGATCGCGTAGAGCAGGGAGTTCGCCGCTCCGATCTGCTCACGGCCGTGCTGGCGCAGGACCTGGTCCACCAGCGCGATACCCCCGGCGAAGAGCGGCGCGGAGGCGCTGGTACCGCCGACCGCGACCCACGGATTGCCTGGGTTTTGCTTGTTGACGCAGATGCTGCGCGCCGTGCAGAAGATGTCGTAGCCCGGCAGTACGTCGGCGAGCATCGAGACGTCCGGCACGATCCGGCGGTCGGGCGTGACGAAGCCGTTCTGGTAGGACGGGCGGCGGAAGACGTCGCTGACACCGCCGCCACCGGCCGAGATGTCAAACGGGCCGTCGTTCCACACCGGCTGGGCGCCGATGGTGTTGTCGGGATTCAGGATCAGGTTGGTGCCGCCGACGCCGGTCACGAACGGCGATGACGCCGGATAGCTGACCGCGAGGACGTTCACGGGCAGACCGTCGTGCCCGATGCACGCGGTGGAACCGTCGTCGCCGCTGGAAGCCAGGACGGAGATGCCCGCCGCCGCCGCGAACGCCAGCGCGCCCTCGGTGGACCGCACCCCCGAGACCCCGATCGACTCCAGCAGCGCCGGCTCGCAGGTTCCGAGCGAGGCGGAGATGACCGCCGGAGTCTTGGTGCGGTTCTGCAGCGGCGCGGTCAACGAACGCAGCACGTCGGCGGCACGAGCCGACGACTCGTAGACGTCGATCTCCTTCAGGCCCGGCGCGGCCGCGTCGAGGACCTCCAGATCGAGCGTCGACTCCCCGCCGGGCGCCAGCGAATGCTTGATGCCGACGCCGTAGGCGTTGATCGCGGGCACCCCAAGGCCAAAGCAGGCTGCGAACGAGCGCAGATCGGAATAACGAAAGCCGTCGATCTCGATCAGCGCCACCCGCTCTCCCTGACCCGTGATGCCGGCGCTGTGCAGCGCCGCATAGTCATAGGCCGTGAGGTACTGGCTGGGCGTGAACCCGCGCTGCGCCAGTGCGCCGGCGCAGGCGCTCGGATCGGGGGTTCCGCTCCGCACCGACTGTCCCGAGGGGAGGTTGGCGCCTTTGAAGTGCGGGCGCGGCGAACACCGGACGCGTGTTCAGCCCCACCACGCCGGTCACCGCCCCCGCCAGCGCCGGCGGGATGCGCGTGGCGCCGGTCGGTGCGATGTACTGCCCGGCCCGGACCGACTGGTAGCGGGCCAGCGACGTGCCGAACAGGTGCTGGGCCAGCGAGACCTTCATGGTCGCGTCGGCGAACAGGCCGGTGGCGTCGATCCGGGCACCGGTGGCTCCGGCGCGGCGAAGGTAGCTCAACACGCGCCTGCGCGCGGCGACGGGGGCGCCGAACCGGCGCGCCAGGGTGGCCATCGGCTCGAACTGCCCGTACTGCGGCGAGCCCACCGTGGTGACGGCGGTGGCGAAGCGCTCGAGCCCGGTGAGATCCGCGGCCAGGGGCAGGACGAGCTGGATCGGCTGTGCCGCGGGGGCGGACCCCACCCGGGTGATGCCGGCGCTGGGGCCCGCCAGCGCGGACGGCGCAAACCAAGCCAGCGCAAGGGCTCCGCCCACGATCGCCAGCGAGCATCGACGGAGGATCCGTGCAAACGTCGAGCGCGACCTACCCATTCGAACTTCCTCCCCTGTTTGTCGACCAGCCAAGCCTGAAATCCGCAGCAACGGACGCCTCTCCCTCCAGGATCGTTGCATACCGCTCAGGCGGCGGCGGTCGTCCGGCGCCGGGGGGCGACGCGTCTAGACGTCGGCTTGGACGTCGCGGTCGGCCGCCAGCCGGAAGCGCTGGAGGTCGGCGTTGCGCACGAGCTGACCGCCCCTGGCGTAGGGAACGATCTCGGCGCGCAGCTCACGTCGCAGCGCCTCCAAGCGCTCCACCTCGGCCCCCAGCTCGCCGGCGCGCTTCTCCAGCGCCGCCACCTTGCGAGCCATGACTCGAGCTGCTCCTCGAGCTCGAACACGCGCTCGACGCCGGCCAGGTTCATGCCCAGCTCGGCGGTCATGGCCTGGATGCGCCGGAGCCGATCCACATCCTTGCGCGAATACAGCCGCGTTCCCTTCGGCGAGCGCTTGGGCTCGATCAGCCCGCGCGACTCGTACATCCGCAGCGTCTGCGGGTGCATCTCGGCCAACTCGGCGGCGACCGAGATCATGAACACGCCTCGGTCCGAGGACACCTCGACCCGGGTGGTGGTGCGCATGCGTCGCGTGGCCATCAGCTCGCTTCCGCGCCGGCCGGGAACAGCCGGCCCGGGGATCGCCGTTCATCACCTGCGACAGCCTCTCGACCGCCTCGGACTGCTCCGGCGACAGCGACGCCGGCACGTCGAGCACGAACCGGTAGTGCAGGTCGCCGCGCCCCTTGCCGTTGAGCCGCGGCGGACCCTCACCGCGCAGGCGCTGCAAGGTGCCGTGCTTGGTGCCGGGCGCCACGCGCAGGCGCTTTGAGCCGTTCAGGGTGGGAACCTCGATCACGGCGCCCTGGAGCGCCTCGGGGATGGTCAGCGGAACCTCGACCTCGAGGTTGTCGCCGTTGCGCTTGAACACCGGCGAGTCGGACACGCGCGTGATCACGTACAGGTCGCCGGGCTCGGCGCCGCGCAATCCCGGCTCGCCCTTCCGGCCAGCCGGATCCGGCTGCCGTCGCGCACGCCGGCGGGGATGTTGACCCGCATCCGCTTCACCGAGCGCTGAGCGCCGCTGCCGCCGCAGGTCGGGCACGGATCCTCGATCACGGTCCCGGAGCCGTGGCAGTTGGAGCACGGCTGGGACATCGAGAAGATGCCCTGGCTCTGTGACTCCAGCCCCCGGCCGTCGCAGACCGGGCACACCTTGGGGACCGTGCCCGGCTTGGCGCCCGAGCCGTTGCACGTCGGACATGGCTGCGAGGTCGGAACCGCCAGCGGGATCTGGTCACCGTTGACGGCCTGGTCGAAGCTGAGCGACACCTCGGTCTCCAGGTCGCGGCCCCGAGCCTGGCGCGGAGTCCCGCCCCGGACGCCGCCCTGGGTACGACCGGCCGCCGCCGCCGGCGCCGCCGCCGAACAGGTTGGAGAGGATGTCGCTGACGCCGCCGAACGAGGCCGGGTCAAATCCGCCGGGCATGTCGAAGCCGCCGAACGGCCCGGTGCCGCGGTCATAGGCCTTGCGCTTCTCGGGATCGGACAGCACGTCGTGCGCCTGCGAGATCTCCTTGAAGCGCTCCTCGGCCTGCTTGTCACCCTGGTTGGTGTCGGGGTGATACTGGCGCGCGAGCTTTCGGTAGGACTTCTTGATCTCTTCCTCGGAGGCGTTCTTGCCCACCCCGAGGACCTTGTAGTAGTCGGTCCGGTCAGCCACTGTCTCTCACCGCCTCACCCGGCGACGACCACGCGGGCCGGTCGCAGCACGTTCTCGCCGAGCCGGTAGCCACGCTGGAAGACCTCGACCACCGTGCCGGGCTCGGCGCCCTCGACGGGCTGCTGAGCGACGGCCTCGTGGTACTGGGGGTCAAACGCCTCGCCCTCGGGCGAGTACCACTCGATCCCCACGCGCTTGAGCGCGCCGACCACGTCGGTGTGCACATGCTTGATCCCCGACACGAAGCTGTCGGCGCCGTTCTCGCCCTCGGGCGAGCCGGGGCGTGCGCGAGCGCGCGCTCGAGGTTGTCCACGGCCGGCAGCAGAGCGAGCGCGAGCTTGACCGCACCCCGCTCCTGCGCCGCCGCGGCCTCGCGCGTGGCCCGCTTGCGGTAGTTCTCGAACTCCGCCCGCGTCCGCTGAGCCAGGTCCAGATACTCCTCGGCCTTCTGCGCCTTGGCGGTCAGCACGGCGACGTCGACTTCAGCCGGCACTTGCGGCTCGCCGTCCGCCACCGCCTCGCCCTCCGCGACGGGCTCACCGTCGACCACGGGCTCACCGTCGACCACGGGCTCACCATCGAGCACGGGCTCACCATCGAGCACGGGGTCACCGTCGACCACGGGCTCGCCGTCGACAGGCGCCTCGTCGGCGCCAACCTCCGGGGTGGCCTCCGCGTCAGAAACCGGTCGCGTAGCGCTTCCCGTCCCCGATGGGGTGGAGGCCCCGGAGTCAGCGTCTGACTCCGGGGTCTTGATGCTTGGATCGAAGGTCATTGATTACTTCTTCCCCTCGTCCACCACTTCGGCGTCCACGACGTCCTCTTCGGCGCTGGCGCCGTTGGTCGACGACGCGCTCGCGCCATCGCCGGCGCCGTCGGTCCCGGAGGCCGCGGCCTGCTCCTGGGCACGCTGGTACATCGCCTCGGAGACCTTGTGGAAGGCCGTCTGCAGCGCCTCGGTCTTGGCGTTGATGTCAGCCGCGTCCTCCGAGGTCAGCGATTCGCGGACCGCCTTGATCGCGGACTCGATCTCCTCCTTGGAGGAGGCGTCGACCGTCTCGCCCAGGTCCTTGAGCTGGCGCTCGGCCTGGTAGGCGGCGTTCTCGGCGTTGTTGCGGGCCTCGGCCAGCTCGCGCTGGCGCTTGTCGTCCTCGGCGTGGGACTCGGCGTCGGTCACCATCCGCTTGATCTCGTCGTCGGACAGCCCGGAGCCGGCCTTGATCTCGATCTTCTGCTCCTTGCCGGTGCCCAGATCCTTGGCCGACACGTTGAGGATGCCGTTGGCGTCGATGTCGAACGCGACCTCGATCTGCGGGATGCCACGCGGCGCCGGCGGGATGCCGGTGAGCTGGAACTTGCCCAGCGACTTGTTGTAGGTCGCCATCTCGCGCTCGCCCTGCAGAACGTGGATCTCCACGCTCGGCTGGTTGTCCTCGGCGGTCGAGAACACCTCTGACTTGCGGGTCGGGATCGTCGTGTTGCGCTCGATCAGCTTGGTCATCACGCCGCCCTTGGTCTCGATGCCGAGGGTCAGCGGGGTGACGTCGAGCAGCAGCACGTCCTTGACGTCGCCGGCGAGCACGCCGGCCTGGATCGCGGCGCCGACGGCGACGACCTCATCGGGGTTGACGCCCCGGTGCGGCTCCTTGCCGGTCAGCTCCTTGACCTTCTCCTGCACGGCGGGCATGCGGGTCATGCCGCCGACCAGGACCACGTGGTCGATCGTCGCCGCGCCCTTCTCCTTGGCGTCGTCGAGCGCCTGGCGCACCGGCGCGATCGTGCGGTCCAGCAGGGTGCTGGTGAGCTCGTTGAGCTTGGCGCGCGTGAGGCGCGTGTCGAGGTGCTTGGGGCCGCTGGCGTCAGCGGTGATGAAGGGCAGGTTGATCTGCGTCTCCTGCGTGGTGGAGAGCTCGATCTTGGCCTTCTCGGCCGCCTCGTAGAGCCGCTGCAGCGCCATCGGGTCGGCGCTGAGATCGATGCCCTGAGACTTCTTGAACTCGCTCACCAGCCAGTCGACCAGCGCCTTGTCGAAGTTGTCGCCGCCGAGGTGGTTGTCACCCGCGGTCGCCTTGACCTCGAACACGCCGTCGCCGATCTCGAGCACGGACACGTCGAAGGTGCCGCCGCCGAGGTCGAAGATGAGGATGGTCTGGTCGGATTCCTTGTCGAGGCCGTAGGCCAGCGAAGCGGCCGTCGGCTCGTTGATGATCCGCTTGACGTCGAGCCCGGCGACCTTGCCGGCGTCCTTGGTGGCCTGGCGCTGGTCGTCGTTGAAGTAAGCGGGGACGGTGATCACGGCGCCGTCGACCGTCTCGCCGAGGTAGGCCTCGGCGTCGGCCTTGAGCTTGCCGAGGATCATCGCGCTGATCTCAGGCGGGGAGTACTGCTGGCCATTGGCCTCCACGCGGGCGTCGCCACCCGGGCCCGAGACCACCTTGTACGGCACGATCGACTCCTCCTCCTGCACCTCGGCCTCCTTGCGGCCCATGAAGCGCTTGATGGAGAAGATCGTGTTCTGCGGGTTGGTCACGGCCTGGCGCTTGGCCACGGTGCCGACCAGCCGCTCGCCGCTGGAGGCGAAAGCCACCACCGACGGGGTGGTCCGTCCACCCTCGGCGTTCTCGATCACCGTCGGCTCGCCACCCTCGAGTACGGCCATACACGAGTTGGTCGTACCGAGATCGATTCCGATCGTCTTGCCCATGTCTACTTGCTCCTATTCAGTCGAAAAAATCTTAGTGGGAGCGTAGCAGATTTGGGCGGCGGGCGAAACGGCTGCTCAGACGCCTTCTTGGGCCGCGTCCGAGCGTTTGCCGCTGGAGGCGCCGACGGCTTTTTCAGTCAGGTCACCAGGCGGTCGGGTTTCAGACGAACCGCGGCTGGTGAAGGCTACGAGACGGCCGTGACGGGGTGTTTTGCGTCCGATTGGCCGTCTCCGTCGAGGTGCGTCGGGATCGGTCCACCCCCCGTGGCGCTGGCGACAAACCCCTCGTTCGGAGCTCGATTGGCCGCGAAAATGTCCGCCTGTCGCTAGAACGTCCCGGCGCTGGGGCACATCCGCGCCAGCGCGCAGGCGCCGCACTGGGGCCGGCGCGCGTGGCACGTCCGCCGGCCGTGGCGCAGCAGGTTCATGTGCAGCTCCAGCTCCTGGCCCGGCGGGCGTGATCGCCAGCATCGTGTCGTGCAGCTCCTCAAACGGCGCTCCGGGGCGCAGCAGATGCAACCGCATCCCGACCCGGGACACGTGGGTGTCGACCGGCACGTCGCGCATGCCCAGCGCGAACAACAGCACGCAGGCGGCGGTCTTGCGGCCAACGCCCGGTAGCCCGCACAGATAGTCCTGGGCCTCAGGGACGGTCAGCTCCGCCAGCCAGTCGAGCGACAGCTCATGTGCGGGAGCGGACGCGGTGATCGCCTGCAGGATCGACTTGATCCGCGCCGACTTGACCTTGGAGATCCCGCCGGGCCGGATCGCCTCCTCGATCTCGTCCACCGGCGCGTCGCGGACCTCGGTCCACTCATGGAACCGCTCGCGCAACCGCAGGTACGCGACATCGCGATTGCGGTCATTGGTCGACTGCGACAGCACGGTCAGCACCAGCTCGGCGATGGGATGGCCGTGGGGCTGGGCGCCGGGGATTCCGTACAGCCGCCGTAGCCGATCCCGGATCGCCCGTACGCGACGGGCCGACGGCCGGCGCCAGGCGACGGCGCGGTTAGTCAAGCGCCCCCCACCGCTCGCACGCCGCGGCCGCGGCCGCCACCGCCTCGGGCAGCGCCGCGGCGGCCGAGGAGGTGTAGAAGCCGCTCAGCGCCAGCCGCGCGAGCAGCGTGCCGGTGAGGGCGTCGCCGGCTCCGGCGGTGTTGCGGATCGAGGCCCTGACACCGGGGGCGGTGGCCCGCATGGCGCCGCGCAGGATCGCTCCGTCGGATCCCAGGGTCAGCACGACCAGCCGGGCGCCCCCCTTCACCAGCGCCAGCGCGGCCCGCTCGGGATCCTGCTCCCCGGTCATCAGCGCCGCCTCGGCCCGGTTGACCCGGACCAGCAGCGCACCGCGCACGCAGGCGTTGGCGCTGGCCGCGGCGTCGCTGCGCGAGCTCCACCGGTGCAGGCGAAGGTTGGCGTCGAAGATCACCGGCCGCCCGAGCGCGAGCGCGAGATCGCGGGCGCGCATCGTCACCGCGCGCTCGGACGGGGACACCAGCGTGTTGGTGCTGACGAAGAGGGCGGCGGACTCCTGCACCGCCTGCTCGAGGCGCTCGCCGAGCGCGTGGGCGACCGTGCCGGTCGACTCGCCGTGGAGGTCGTAGCTCGGGTCGCCGTCGGCGTCGATCGTCACGAACGCGAGCGGGGTCTGCATCCCCTCCACCAGCTCGAACAGCGAGACGTCGACGCGCTCCTGGCGCAGGCGCTCCAGCAGCCAACGACCCCACACGTCGTCGCCGGCCCCGCCGGCGAGCGCGACCTGCGCCCCCAGGCGCGCCGCGAACACGGCGACGTTGGCGGCCGCGCCACCGAAGTGGGGCGAGAATTGCGCCACGTCGGGGAGCGACCGCCCCGGCGAGTGCCCGACCAGGTCGACCAGCGCCTCCCCCAGGCACAGGGTGCGCAGCGGACGGGGTGACGGTTCGGTGGCGGTCGCGCCCATCACCGGGGACGTTATCCTCGCCAGGCCGTGAGCACCGAAATGGTCGAGGAGCGAACGATCGAGCTCGCCGGCGGCCCGGTGTTCTACCGCTGCGCTCCCTCGGCCGCAACGACCGCCCTGTATCTGCACAGCGTCCCGACCAGCTCGGATGACTGGCAGCCGTTTCTGCCGCTGTCCGGCGGCGTCGCGCCGGACCTGATCGGGTTCGGGCGCTCGAGCAAGGCCGGTCATCTGGACTATTCGCTGGGCGGCTACGCGGACTTCCTGGAGCAGTTTCTCGCCGCCCTCGAGATCGAGCAGGTCGCGCTGGTGGGCCACGGCTGGGGCGCGGCGATCGGACTGGCGTTCGCCCAGCGCCATCCCGAGCGGGTGCAGCGGCTGGCCATCATCGACGCGATCCCCCTGCTGCCGGGCTTCACGTGGCCGAGGATGGTGCGGCGCTGGCGCCGGCCGGCACTGGGCGAGCTGGAGATGGGCTCGGTCAACCGGCGGCTGCTGGCCCGGTCGCTGCGGGCCGGCGCGATGACCGCCGACGCGTGGCCCAACGCCCGCATCCAGGCGGTCTGGGAGCAGTTCGACCAGGGCACCCAGCGCGCCATCCTGCGGCTGCACCGCTCCATCGACGCCGCTTCGCTGGCGGCGGCCGGCTCCGACCTGGCCGACATCGACGGCTCCGCGCTGGTGGTGTGGGGGGACCGCGACCCGTGGCTGCCGGCGTCCTTTGCCGATGCCTACGCCGCGCGTCTGCCCGCCGCGACGCTGCAGCACGTGGCGGGCGCCGGCCACTGGCCGTGGCTCGATCAGCCGGCGCTGATCGAACAGATCGCGGGGTTCTTGACCACGCCGGAGCGGAGTTGAGCATCGCCGAGGCGTGCGCCGGCCCCGGATCGGGCGCACCGCGGGGGTAGGATGGCGCCGTGGCCGAACCGACGACACCCGTGCGCCGACAGCCAGCCCGTCCCCGCCGGTCACGGGGGCGCGGCGAGGGCCCGACCACCCAGGAGCTGCGCGAGCGCCTGATCGAGTCGCGCCTGACCCCCAACGCGATCTCGCTGACCGGATTCGTGGGAAACCTGGCCGCCGCCGCGCTGGTGGTCGACCGGCTGTTCTTCCTCGCGGGGGTGGCGTTCATCCTCGGCTCGGTGATGGACACCCTCGACGGTCGCTACTCGAGGATGTCGGGTAAGGGCACCCCGTTCGGGGCGTTTCTGGACTCGACGCTGGATCGCCTGGAGGAGGGGATCGTGCTGACCGCCGTGGCCGCATATTTCGCCTCCCGCAACGATCAGGTGGCGGTCGCCGCCGTGGTGATCGCGGTCCTCTTCTCGCTGATGGTCTCCTATACGCGGGCGCGGGCCGAGGCGCTCGGCGTCGCCTGCAAGGTCGGGCTCGCGACCCGGCCCGTGCGCGTGGTGATCCTGTCGATCGGGTTGGTGTTCGCCCGCGGCGCCTCGATCGGCAACTTCGAGCTGCTGGCCCCGGCGGTGTACGTTCTGGCCGCCCTGACGGCGGTGACGATGATCCAGCGGATCCTGTACGTGCGCCGCCAGCTCAACGCTGCCGCCGCCGGCGCCTGAGTGGTGTAACTAACCGGCCCAGCCGGACTACCTTTGATCGTCCGCCGCGCCGCACTTTTGCGCCGGTGAGCCAAATTTCGAGAAGGGAACGCCTCCGTGAGCATCACCAACGGCGACGCCAACGGCGCCGCACGCCATCAGGACGACAAGGTCCGCGTTGCGATCATCGGCGTCGGCAACTGCGCCAGCTCGTTCGTGCAGGGCGTCCAGTACTACCGGGACGCCGACCCCACCGAACGGGTACCGGGCCTGATGCACGTCGACCTCGGCGGATATCACGTGCGCGACATCGAGTTCAGCGCCGCCTTCGACATCGACGCCGAGAAGGTCGGTAAGGACCTCTCGGAGGCGATCTTCTCCGGGCAGAACAACACCATCAAGCTCGGCGACGACGTGCCCCGCCTGGGCGTCGAGGTGATGCGCGGCATGACTCACGACGGCCTCGGCAAGTACCTCAAGCAGAAGATCACCAAGGCCCCGGGGCCGACGGTCGACATCGTCGAGGTGCTGAAGGCCACCCGCACCGACGTGGTGGTCTCCTACCTCCCCGTCGGGTCCGAGCAGGCCACCAAGTGGTACGTGGAGCAGATCCTCGAGGCCGGCTGTGGGTTCGTGAACTGCATCCCGGTGTTCATCGCCCGCGAGGACTACTGGAACCGGCGCTTTGAGAAGGCCGGACTGCCGATCGTCGGCGACGACATCAAGTCCCAGGTCGGCGCGACGATCGTCCACCGTGCGCTGGCGCGCCTGTTCCACGACCGCGGCGTGAAGCTGCTGCGCACCTCGCAGCTCAACGTCGGCGGCAACATGGACTTCTACAACATGCTCGAGCGCGAGCGTCTGGAGTCCAAGAAGATCTCCAAGACCAATGCCGTAACGTCGATCATGGGTCACGTGCTGCCGCCCGAGGACGTCCACGTCGGCCCCTCGGACTACGTGCCGTGGCTGACCGACCGCAAGTGGGCCCACATCCGCCTCGAGGGGCAGGCGTTCGGAGACGTGCCGCTGACCGCCGAGCTCAAGCTGGAGGTGTGGGACTCGCCGAACTCGGCCGGGATCGTCACCGACGCCGTGCGGTGCTGCAAGCTCGCGCTCAACCACGGCCTCGCCGGTCAGCTCGACGGGCCCAGCTCCTACCTGATGAAGTCCCCCATGCATCAGCGCCCCGACGACGAGGCGCATGCGCTGACCGAGGAGTTCATCGCCAAGTACGGGCGCAGGAGCTCCGCGGCGACGTCGGAGCCCAAGACCACCACCGCGACTTCGGAGCCCAAGACCAAGGCCGGCAGCCAGAAGTAGGACGCGCCCACCGCCCGCGGCCGGAGGTGCCAGCCCGCGGCTCTACAATCGCCCGCTGTGCCAGGCCCCCTCGCCATCGCGCAGGTGACGCCGTTCGCGTGGGAGGTGGAGAACGAGGTCAACCAGTACATCGCGCGGGTGTCCCACGAGCTGGCGCAGCGCGGTCACCGGGTGCTGATCGTCGCGCCATCGGTGTCCAGCGAGCTGGTGCGCGAGAGCCGCCGCGGGATTCGCTCCCGCGGCGAGGCGCTGCTCACCGAGGCCGACGAGAATCCACTCGTGCTGGGGGTTGGCGAGGTCCTGCCGTTCGCGCCCACCCGGCGCCGCGCCGCGTCGCTGCCGGTCGATGTGGCCCGCACGATCGAGGAGGCGCTGACCGTGCTGGCCCTCGACGTCGTCAACGTCCACGAGCCGTTCGCGCCCAGCGCCTCGAGCGTGGCGCTGCGCCACTCCCGCGCGCTGAACGTGGGCAGCTTCCACGCCCCCACGGAGCGAATCCTGTCAACGCAGCTGACCGGTCCGCTGTCCCGGCTGCTGTTCGCGCGGCTCGACGCCCGGACGGCGAGTTACCGCGCCACCCGCAGTCTGCTCCAGCGCTACTTCCCCGGGGAGTACCGGGTGATCACGCCCGGAGCCGACCCCTCAGCTCAGCGCGCCGGGTCCGAGGCGCCAGAGCTGGTGATGATCGCGACCGAGGAACGCGCGGCGCTGCGGACGTTCCTGCGGGCGCTTCGCACCCTCCCGCCGGAGCTGGCCTGGCACGCCACGGTGTGGTTGCGGCGGCCCACGGCGCCGCCCGCCACGCTGGGACGGTTGCTGAGCGATCGCGTCACCTTCACCCACGCGGGCGAGTGCACCGAGGCGCAGGCGCTGGCCGGCGCCGACATCGCGGTGTTCGCCTCCGACGGTGTTCGCGCTATCCCGGGGACGGTGGTGCGGGCGCTGGGCTCCGGCGCGGTCACGATCGCCTCGCGTCTGCCGGTCTATGAGGAGGTACTGGCCGAGGGCGAGCGCGGGTTCATGTTCGAGCCCGGCGAGGTCCAGACGCTCGCGGCCCACCTCACCGCGCTGCTGGAGGATCACGACCTGTTGACCCGCCGCGCGCAGGCGACCGGCAAGCTCAGTGCGACGTTCGGCTGGCCCCGGGTGGCCGCCGAGCTGGAGCAGGTCTACCTGGAGCTCGCGGCGCGGCGCCATGACAAGCGGGGAAACGGCCGGGTCCGAGCGAGGCTGGCCTCACGACAGCTGATCGACGTTGATCTGCACATGCATACCGATCACTCCTACGACTGCGCCACCCCGGTCGAGGTGCTGATCGCGGAGGCCCGGACCCGCGGGCTGGGCGCGATCGCGATCACCGACCACAACGAGATCTCGGGTGCCAAGGAGGCGCTGGCGAAGGCCGACGGGGTCCAGGTGATCGTCGCCGAAGAGGTCAAGACCGCCGACCAGGGCGAGGTCATCGGCCTGTTCATCGACGAGAAGATCCCGCGCGGAATGTCGCTGCGCGAGACGATCGCCGAGATCAAGCGCCAGGGCGGCCTGGTCTACGTGCCACACCCATTTGACCGCATGCATTCCGTCCCTGACTACGAGCACCTGCTGCCGGTCATCGACGACGTTGACGCGATCGAGATCTTCAATCCCCGCGTGGCGATCGCCGAATTCAACGAGGAGGCGGTGCGGTTCGCCGCCAAGTACCGGATCCCGGCCGGTGCCGGCTCGGACGCGCACGTGCCCCAGGGGCTCGGGTCGGTGCGGATCCGGATGCGCGACTTCGACGGCCCGCAGGAGTTCATGGAATCGCTGCGCGACGCCGACATCATCCGCAATCCGGCCAGCCTGCTCTACGTCCAGGCGCTCAAGTTCCTGCAGACCAAGGCGATGCCTGAAGCGGCCCGCCGAGCCTCACGGGAACGACGGGTGAGGCGCGCGACCGGGCGCAAGTCCTGATGCACTCGCAAGGACAAGCACGCCAGCCGTCCAATCGGAGTGGGATGCCCGCCACCGACGACGAGATCCGGGAGAAGTACCTCGAACGCGCCATCCGCGAGCTGAACACGTTCGCGCGTCGGCTGGGCGAGTGCGCGCAGTGCCCGCGCGGCCAGCTGATGCCCGTCCTGGGCTCGGGACATCCCCAGGCCGACATCTTCATGGTCAAGTACTCAGCCCGGCCCTCGGAGGTGGAGGAGGGGGTCGCGTTCTACGGCCGGACGGGCAACGCGATGATGAAGTCGCTCAAGCGGCTCTCGATCGACCCGCTGGCCGTGTACGGGACGCTGTGCGTGAAGTGTCCGGTGGCCGATCCGGCCATGGCCGACCCGGCCTGCGTGGCGCGGCTGATCGAGGAGCTCGCCATCATCTCGCCCAAGCTGGTCGTGGTGATGGGCCCCGAGGCCTTGGCGGTGATCAACGAGCTCGGGATCCCGCTGGCGCAGGAGCTCGAGGCGGACCCCGGCGAGGTACAGAAGCTCACGCCGACGATCGACGCCCTGTACGTGCCCAACATCGACGAGGCGCTGGACGAGGAGAGCGCCAAGCGCGAGTTCTGGGCGGCGTTCCGGGTGCTCGGGCAGTGGTGGGCCGACCTGCCGCCGTACTAGGCCCGAGTGCGGTCTGCTCTGAGTGTGGGGATGGGTCCGGGGCATGGGGACGGGCCTGGGCGGGGCGTGGGGGACGGGCCCGGGTGGGGCGTGGGTGGCCCCCGGTTTTACCTGCAATCCGCGACAAATCGCGCCCGGTCAGCGGCGTTTGTCACCAGGTGCACGTATAGCTGACGTTTTGTGGAATTCCACGCGGCCGGCCGGAGGTTTGTCACAAATCGCATGCTCGCGGCCCTTGCCCGTCGGGTATCGAACCGGCTCCAGGCGCGGGAGCCGGCCGCAGCAGCGCCGGAGCCAGCCGCAGCAGCGCGGGAGGCGGCCGGACCAGCTCAGGAGCCGATCGAGCCGGTCAGCTGCCGATATCGAGCACGATCTTGCCCAGCTTGCCCCCGGCGGCGAAGCGCTCGTAGGCGTCGCGGGCCTGCTCAAGCGGGAAGGTCTGCGCGATCGGCACCCGGACCGCGCCCGAGGCGAGCAGCGGCAGTACCGAGGTCTCCATCGCCCGGGCGGTCAGCGCCTTCTGCTCCAGCGGCCGGGCGCGCAGCGTAGAGCCGTACAGGCGCGCCCGCTTCATCATCACCAGGCCGAGGTTGATCTCGGCGGTGGCGCCGGCGCTGGTGCCGATCACGACCAGCCGGCCGCCGGTGTCGATCGCCTTCAGGTTGTCCATGAGGTTGGGCGCGCCGACCAGCTCCAGGATCACGTCGAAGCCACCGTGCGCCACGAACCCCTCGGGCGCGATCACCTCGGCGCCCAGCTCGGCCACGGCGCTGCGCAGATCGGCGTTACGAACGGTGGCGGTTACCCGCGCACCGGCGGCGCGGCCGAGCTGGATCGCGGCCGTGCCGACGCCCCCGGCGCCGCCGTGCACCAGCAGGCGCTCGCCCGGCTTCAGACCCGCCTGGGTGAAGATCGCGTCCTGGGCGGTGGTGAACACCTCGGGCACGCCACCCGCCTCGGTCCAGGACAGCGATTCGGGGACCGGCATGGCGATTCGCTCGTGCACGGTGGCCAGTTCGGCCTGCCCGCCGCCGCCGACGATGCTCATCACGCGGTCTCCCTCCTCAAAACGCGAGGCGCCGGGTCCCAACCCGATCACCTCGCCGGCCAGCTCCAGACCCGGGATGTCCTGCGGTGAGCCCGGCGGGGCGGGGTAGCCGCCGCGCAACTGCATCATGTCGGCCCCGTTGAGGCCCGCCGCGTGAACGCGGAGCAGGACCTCGCCTGAGCCCGGGGTGGGATCGGGATGCTCCTCTACCGACAGCTGGTTGTCGCGGATGGTGACGGCGCGCATCGGCGCCAGAGCCTAGCGGTCACGGCGGATTCGGCGCCAAACCAAAGCGGCACTGTTAGGGTTCGATTTGTGTATGCTTGACGCGCCGTTAGTTGGATGACGGCGTGGGGGTCAATGTAAAATCGCGTTCTGTGTCACCGCAGCGGTGAGCTCAGGGGCTGAGTCAGGAGTGTTAGATGTTGGGATTCTTGGGTGGCGCCCGAAGGGGCGGTTTTCGGCTGCTTGCAGTCTCGGCAGCAATGGTGGCTTCGCTGGCCACGCTGGCTTCGTCGGCCTGGGCCGGCGATGTGCGGGCGGTCAGCGGACCGGTGGTGACCGTGGCCGGCGGGTCGCCGGCGGCGACTGCGGCGCACGGACCGGTGGTGTACCCGCTGCGCCCGCGCGACGCGGCGCAGTACGCCCGGCTCAAGGCGGCAGCGAATGCTCGTTACGACCGCTGGCTGGCCACGCACGGGTCCAGCCCGGCGAACCTCTTTACGACGCCGTTGGCATCGATCGTGGCCCTCAACAAGCCTGGCTTCAGCGCCAGCGCCGAGGGCAACGGCAACACTCCACCGGACACGACCGGAGCGATCGGGCCGAACTACTACCTGGAATTCGTCAATTCCACGCTCGCCGTGTACAACCGCTCCACCCTGGCATCACCGCCGGTGTCATCCCTCTCCGAGGACTCGTTCACCGGCAGCACGTCGACCTGTGACGGTCAGATCAAGTGGGACAACCAGGCCAAGCGGTGGCTCTACTGGAGCTTGGACTGCGGGGCGACGACGGGCAGCGAAGGTTATTCGATCGGCTTCTCAAGGACCTCAAACCCACTTCCCCTGGCGGGAAGCAACACGACCTCGGCGTGGTGCAAGTATCACGTCGCGACCGGTAACAATCTCGACGACTACGGCAAGCTCGGACAGGACAACGGCTGGATGATCGTCGGTGCCAACCGGTTCCAGGACAACAACAACAACCCGTCGGTACCGGTGGTGTGGACGCTCTCCAAGCCCGCTGTGGGCGTCTCCACGTGTCCTGCCCCCGCCGCGTTGAAGCTGTTCTTCTTCCTGCCGACCGCGGCCAACGCGTTCACGCCGGAGCCGGCGAACATCTTCGGCAGCTCGACGAGCGGTTACGTCGTCGCCGAGCACACGTTCTCCAAGCTGCGGATGTACCGGCTGACCGGCTTGCCGCCGGCCGCCCCGGTGCTGCACGACGACGGCGACATCACGGTGCCGACGTACGCCACACCGCCAAACCTGCCTCAGCCTGGCAGCACCGACAAGGTTGACATGTCGGACACTCGCCTGACTCAGGCCAATGCCGCGCTTGACCCAAAGCTCGGCTCGGGTGTGTTCGGGATCTGGACCCAGCACACCGTCGCCGGCGCCGGCGGCGCGGGATCGGTCGTCCGATGGTATGAGCTCAAGGACCTCCAAACCACGCCGGTGCAGACGGGCACGATCACACCGCCGGTCGCGGGAGGGTTCGCCTTCAACGGAGCGGTGGCACCCAACAGCGCGGGCAACTCGGCTGCGTTGAACTACAACACCGCCAGCAAGACGACGCTCATCCAGGCGCGCGGGCGAATTCATGCGACGACCGATGCACCCGGGGTGACCAGCGGCGAGGCGATCCTGGCCAACAGCAACGGGATCGTGGACGACTTCAGTTGTCCCAGCCAGACCGGCAGCACTCGCCCCTGCCGGTGGGGCGATTATGCCGGTGCGAGTACCGATCCCCTCGGTGGGAACGCCGTCTGGGGTACCGCCGAACTGAGCGGCGCCCCGGATAAGACGTTCTTCCTGGCGGAGTGGAAGACGCAGAACTTCAAACTCCTCACCCACTGAGGTTCTGAGCAGGTAAGCACTCGAGACCACTGCGATTGCTCGATCGGTCCGCCTCCGTTGCGGCCGGTCGAGTAATCGCGTGCGTTTCCCAGGCCGGCTCAGGTCCCGGGGGCCGAGGCCCGAATGAGCTCGGCCACGCACTCGATGTGCGGCGTCTGGGGGAACATGTCCACGGGCTGGACACGTTTGAGCTCATACCCGGCCGCGACCAGTTGGGCCGCGTTGGGGGCGAGCGTGGTGGGGTTGCACGACACGTAGACCAGTCGCCGCGGCGACGCCTCGATGATCCGCCTGACCACCTTCTGCGACAGCCCGGCGCGCGGCGGGTCGACGATCAGAACGTCAGGTCGCCCGGCGCGCTCGGTGAGCTCCCGCATGGCCAGCCGCACGTCGCCGGCGAAGAAGTGGGCGTTGTCGACTTCGTTGGAGCGCGCGTTGGCGATCGCGTCGGCAATCGCCTCGGGGATCAGCTCGAGCCCCCACACCTCGGCCACCCGAGGTGAGATCAGCAGCGCGATCGTGCCGATCCCGCAGTAGAGGTCGAACACGCGCTCGAAGCCGGTCAGGCTCGCGTACTCGATGGCCAGCTCGTAGAGCCGCTCCGCCATCTCGGTGTTGGTCTGAAAGAACGCCTGAGAGGAGATGTCAAAGCGCATCCCGCCCAGCTCCTCCTCAAAGCGATCCGAGCCCGCCAGCAACTCGGTCTCGCCCCCCTGGGTGGTCTCGGCCACGCTCGGCTGGCGCGTCCACAGCACGCCGTCGAGACCATCGGCGGCCTCCACCAGGGACTCGCGGTCGAGCTGTCCCGGCCCCGTGACCAGGCGGACCTGGATCGCTCCGGTCCGCCGGCCCTCGCGGACCACCAGGTTTCGCAGCAGACCCTCGCCGGTGTGCCGGTCATAGGCGGCCAGCCCCTGGGCGCGGCACCAGGCGACGATCCGTTCACGCGCTTCGTTGCCACGCTCGGAGGCGAGCAGGCAGTCCGTCAGCGGGACGATCTCGTCCCACCGCCCGGGCGCATGAAAGCCGCAGACCAGTGCACCGGTGTCGTCGGTGCCGAAGGAGTACTCGAGTTTGTTGCGGTAGCGCCACTGCGCCACCGCGGGGACGATCGGCTGCAGCGCGAAGGAGTCGAGTTTGCCGATCCGCCGCAGCGCATCCTCTACCTGAGACTGCTTGGCCTCGAGCTGACGGTCGTAGGGCAGCACCTGCCAGGGAGCCCCGGGGTGCGCCGCGAGCGGCGCGATGCGGTCGGGGCTGGGCGTGATGATCTCGGTCACCCGAGCCTCGGCGTAGGCGCGCTTGCGCTTTCCGATCGTCGCGCGAACGCGGTCACCTGGCACGGTGTCGGGTACGAACACCACGTATCCGTCGGTGCGCGCCACGCCCGCGCCGCCGTAGGCGAGCGAGTCGATCGTCAGCTCTAGCTCGTCGCCGCGCTGGGGGCGCGCCGCCACTGTCTGGGTGCTGTCCACGCGTCTAGCATGGCAGCCCCCCGTAAGAAGCCGTCAGCCGGTGGCCTTCTCCAGCGCCCGGACCACCGTCTTGCGGTTGGCGTGGTTGCGCTCGTAGGTCAGGACCTTGCGCAGCTCGGGCTTGGTCAGGTCGCTCAGCCGGCTCTGGATCTGGCTGGCATTGAGGTCGTCGTAACCCAGGATGGGGAAGGTCGGCCCGACCCCAACCGTGCGGCGAGCCCGGTCGGCACCCCGCACCAGCCGGTCGACCGGGTCCGACTTACGCGCCAGCTTGGTGGCCGACTCCAGCTGACCGCGGCCGCGATCGAGCAGCTGCTCGATATCTCGCATCAGGTCGTCGCTCTGCTGGCGCCCCCGGCGGACGAGTTCGGACACAAGCTCGTTGGCGTCCTTGCGTGTCACGCGGCCACGCGAGGCCGCGTCGTCAAGGATCTCCTGGATCCGATCGCGCGTGAGCATGACCACGTCGCGCGGTTTGACGGCCCCCTTGGCCAGCTGCTCGGCAACCGAGGCGATCCCCTCATTGCCGCCGCTCGCGCGGCGAGTCCGGGTGGCGCCGGCCTTGCCGGTGCTCTTGACCTGGCCGGCGCCGGCGCGGGCCGCGGTGGCGGTGCCGCGGGCGCCGCTGCGTGCGCTCTTGGCGGTGCTGGCCGCAGCGGCGCCGGCGGCCCGGGCGGTCGAGCCGGCTGCGCCCGATCGCGAGGAGCGGCTGGTCCGGGCGCCGCCGGACTTGGCGGTGTTGGCGGTCTTGGTGGCGCCGGACCTGGCGGTGTTGGCGGTCTTGGTGGCGCCGGACCTGGCGGTGTTGGCGGTCTTGGTGGCGCCGGACTTGGCCTGCGTGGCGGTGCGGCCGGCCGCCTTGCGCGTGCTGGTGGCGGTGCCCTTGGCGGCGCTGCGAGCGGCGCTCTGCGTCTTGCTGGCGGAAGTAGCGGCTCGCTTGGCAGCGGGCTTGGCGGTCGACGACGACTTACGGCTGGCGTTCGACGAGCGTTTCGGGGCAGGCATTGGTGAGGCTCCTCATTGGCTTGGCGCTGGCGCTGGCGCGAGCCTATCCCAACCGGGGGGCGGAGGGAGCAACAGCTCGAGCAGCGCCTTCTGTGCGTGCCGGCGGTTCTCGACCTGATCCCAGATCCGCTGGCGCTCCCCGTAGAGCACCGAGGCGGTGATCTCCTCGCCCGGGTGAGCCGGCAGACAGTGCAACACGATCGCGTGCGGCGCCGCCAGCGCAAGCAGCGCGTCGTCGATGCGGTAGTCGGCCAGGGCACGGCGGCGCTGCTGCGCGGTCGCGGGGTCGTCGCTCATGCTGACCCAGACATCGGTGTAGACGGCGTCGGCGCCGGCGACCGCCGCGCGCGGATCCTCGGTCAGGATCGCGCCCGCCACCGGCTCGAGCTGGAAACCGGCCGGGGCCGCCACCCTGACCTCCAGACCCGCCAGCGCGCCGACGATCGCCAGCGACCGGGCCACGTTGTTGCCGTCGCCGACGTAGGCGAGCTTGCGGCCGCGCAGGTCACCGAAGGCCTCGCGCAGGGTCAGCAGGTCGGCGAGCGCCTGACACGGGTGGTGGCGCGCGGTCAGCATGTTGAACACCGGAACGCCGGCGTGCTCGGCGAGCTCCGCCACGAGTTCGTCGGGGCCGGTGCGGATGCCCACTGCCGCGGCATGACGGGAGAGCACGTACGCCGTGTCGCGGACCGACTCGCCCCGGCTCAGCTGGAGCTCATCGGGACGCAGCACCATGGGATGGCCGCCCAGCTCGACGATGCCGGTCTCGAACGAGACCCGGGTACGGGTGGAGGCGGCTCCGAAGATGAGCGCGACGGCGCGGCGGGCGAGCCGGTCTGAGCTCAGGGGAGCCGCCTTGAGCTCGGCCGCCCGCTGCAGCAGGTGCTCGAGCTCGGAGGCCGTCAGCTCCTCACCGGTGAGAAAGTGGCGTGGCAAGCGCAGCAGTGTACGGCGGCTCGGTTCAGCCGCGCGCGGCGCGCAGGCCGAACCCGCGCAGCATCAACAGCGCCTTCTCACCGAGCGTCCCGCGCCCCGGGAGGATCCCGAGCTGCGTCGCGGCGCCGTAGACGTCGAAGAACCCCCGTACCCGGAGCAGCAGATCGTGTTGCAGCTCGCAGTAGAACACGCAGTGGACCACCACGAAGCGATTCGTGGCGGGCAGCCCCTCCAGCGGCTCGCGGTGAGTGCCGAGCACCTTGCTCGGCGCCGCGACGAAGGCGCCGTCGTGCAATCGCGCGCCAGTGCGCTCCATGCGGGCGTCGGGAAATGCGGCCCACATCCGGGCGGCATGGCCGGCGAGTTGCTCGGCGCCGTGCAGCGGGGCCACGGTGAGGGGATCCTCGTACTGAACCCCGCCGGCGCAGACCTCCGCGAACGCGCTCGGATCCTTGCCCGACCACGCCGCCTCCCAGCCGTCGATCAGCTCGTCGACGGTCATTCGCCGGCGCCCGGAGACCCCACTGCGCGGCTGAGCTCGGCGACGCCCTCGACCGGCGTCGAGGCCCGGGCGTAGCGGCGCCGCGGAATCCGCCCGGCCCGGTGAGCCAGCCGCCCGGCCTCCACGCCGAGCCGGATCGCGCGGGCCATCGCCGCGGGGTCCTCAGCGCCGGATATCGCGCTGGCGCAGAGGACGGCATCGCACCCGAGCTCCATCGCCAGCGCCGCGTCGGAGGCGGTGCCCACGCCGGCATCGAGGATCACCGGCACGCCGGCGCGCTCCAGGATCAGGGAGATGTTGTACGGATTGCAGATCCCCATTCCACTGCCGATGGGAGAACCGAGCGGCATCACCGCGGCGCAGCCGACGTCCTCCAGTCGCCGGGCCAGCACGGGATCGTCGGTGCTGTAGGGCAGCACCACGAAGCCGTCGTCGACCAGCTCCTCGGCCGCGGTCACGAGCTCGACCGCGTCGGGGAGCAGGGTGCGATCGTCGCCGATCACCTCGAGCTTGATCCAGTCGGTTGCGAACGCCTCGCGGGCCAGGTGCGCGGTGGTGACCGCATCGCGCGCGGTGAAGCAACCCGCGGTGTTGGGCAGGACCTGCAGCCCGGCTGCGTCGAGCACGTCCAGGATCGAGCCGCGGGCGGCCGGGTCGAGGCGGCGCAGCGCCACCGTGCACAACTCCGCCTGGGACTCCCGGCACGCCCGGGCCAGCAGCTCGTGGTTGGCGAAGCCACCGGTGCCGAGGATGAGCCGCGATCGCAACTCGCGATCGCCGATGCGAAGTGGATCGTCCATGTCTCTCATCCTCCTCCAATGGCGGCGACGATCTCGATCAGAGCGCCCTCGCGAACCTCGGTCTCCGGCCAGCGCGAGCGGGTCACGACCTCGCCGTCGAGCGCGACGGCAACGCCGCGGGCGTCCGGCGCGACGGCCAGCAACTCGACCACGCTGGCGACAGTAGCGCCGGCGGGCAGCTCCCGCCGATCGCCGTTGACGGTCACCTGCACGCTCACGCCGGGCTCCCGGCCGCGGCCCGCGCGTCGCCGACGCCAGGCGGAGGTGGTATCCGGAAGCGCCCAGGCGAGAACGCCGACGCCGGCGTGTCCGCTCCCCCGGTCTCGATCGCGGCCAGGATCAGCTCGGCCGTGACCGGCGCGAGCAGGATCCCGCCGCGCCGGTGTCCGGTCGCCCAGTACAAGCCGGTGATCGCGCCGCGGCCGATGATCGGCAGGTTGTCGGGCGTCCCCGGGCGCAGGCCGGCCGAGAACTCATCGATGACCAGCTCGGAGATCCCGGGCACGAGCTCGCCGGCGTCACGTAGCAGCTCGAACGCCGCCCCGGCGGTCACGGTGGTGTCGAACCCGCGTTCCTCCGACGTCGCCCCGATCACGTAGCGGCCGTCGCCCCGAGGGACGATGTAGGAGCTTCCCATGCGGATCACCCTCGTCAGCAGACCAGGTCCAGCGGGGTCGTGGAGGCGGAGGATCTGGCCCTTGACCGGCCGCACCGGGACGCGGGCATGCGACGGGATCCCGTCGAGCTGAGCCGACCAGGCACCGGCGGCGAGCACCACGTGGTCGGCACGCAGTGCCGAGCCGTCGCGCAGCGTCACTCCGGTGACGCGGCCGCGATCGCAGTCAAGGGTGGCGAACTCGGCGCCCGGCCGGATCGCGCCCCCGGCGCCCAGGACCGCCGCAGCGAGGGCTAGCGGTCAGGATCCGGGGGTCGATCGCGTGGTCGTCGGGCACGTCCAGGGCGAGCCGCAGCGTGGGCGCCAGTCCCGGTTCGCGGCGCCGAGCCTCGCTGGCCCGCAGGCGCTCCACCGCCAGTCCGTGGCGGCGCCGTAGCTCGAGCGCCCGCTCCAGCGCTTGCGCCTCGTCGTTGTCGCGGGCGACCAGCAGCGTGCCACACGGGGTGTAGCCCACGCCGGCCACGCCGGCCACGCCGGCCACGCCGGCCAGCATCGGTCACGCCGGCCACGCCGGCCGCGTCGGCCAGCTCGGCGGCGAATTGCGCGTAGGCACGTGCGCTGCGCAGCCCGAGCTCCAGGAGGGGCTCCTCACCGGGGGTGACCTCGGCGACCGGCGCCAGCATCCCAGCCGCCACGTACGAGGTGCCGCCTCCGACCTCCCCGCGCTCGAGCACCGTTACCCGGAGGCCCCGCTGGGCCGCGCGCCAGGCGATGGCCAGCCCGATCACGCCACCACCAACCACGGCGACATCGACGGCTGCTGCGTTGGGCTGCGACAAGAAACCTCCCTGCGCCGGCATTACCCGGTCAGGTGTTGACGGTCGGCGAACTGGGTGTCCGCCCTCTCAGCCCAGCGGTGGGGCTCCCGTTGGCGTCAATGCTAGCGCGCGACTCCTGGCAGACTTGGGGCGTGAGCGATCGGCGACAACATCTGGCGCGGGCGCGCCTGTATCTGGTCTGCGACGAACGTCCCGACGAGTTCCTGGAGCAGGTCCTGGCCGGGGGTGTCGGCCTCGTCCAGCTGCGGATCAAGGACGGCGCCGACGACGAGCGGATCCTCGCGGTGGCCCGGCGCTTCCAGCGCATGTGCGAGCGACACGACGCGCTGATGATCCTCAACGATCGACCCGACCTGGCCGCGGCGGCCGGGGTCGACGGAGTGCACGTGGGCCAGGACGACGTTCCCGTCGACGAGGCACGGGCACTGGTCGGGCCCGAGCGGCTGGTCGGCCTCTCGACCCACTCACCGGCGCAGATCGAGGCCGCCAACGCTGCCGGCGTCGACTACATCGGCGTGGGCCCCGTCCACGCCACGCCGACCAAGCCCGGCCGCCCCGCCGTCGGTCTGGACCTGGTCCGCTACGCGGCGAGACATGCCGCCGTGCCGTTCTTCGCGATCGGCGGAATCGACGCTGCCGGGGTGCCGGCGGTGGTCCGCGCCGGAGGCAGCCGCGTGGCGGTGGTGCGGGCCCTGACCAGCGCGGCTGACCCTGAGCGAGCGGCGCGCGCCCTGCGAGCGCAACTCGACGCGGAGCCGGTCGCAACCGAGGCCGCCGTTGTCACAACGTAGCCGCAAGCGGGGCCGGCGCGGGAAACCCGGCGCGGCGGGATCGGGGCGCGCCCCGGTCAAGCCGCCCAAGCCGACACCCCAGCCCGGGCAGTCCCCGGGGTCGCGCGCCGGCTGGCCGGTCGAGCCACCCATGACCCGCTCCCAGCGGCGCGACGCCGAGGTGCGGGCCGGCATCACCCCGATCGCTCCGGGCGAACGGCCGCGGACGGTCGTGATCGCCGCGGCGGTGGCGGCACTGCTGGGGCTGGGAAACCTGATCGCGTTCGCGGCCGGAGTGAAGATCGGCGGCAAGCATCCGGCCGCCGGGGGGATCTTCATCTTCTCGGCGCTGATGGTCGCCTGCGCGGTCGGAATGTGGCGCCTGTGGTACGGGGCGGTGCTCGGGTTCATGGCCCTGCTGGCGATCATCGCCACGATCTTCGCGCTGCTGCTGATCGAAGCCAGCAACATCCTCGGGGTGGTGGTGGCCCTGGTGGTGATCACCGGCGCCGGCTACCTGTTCTTCAAGCTCGTGCGGGTGCTGAGCCGGATCCAGATGCCCCGCTACCCCGGTCGCTGAACCGCCCGACCGTTCCAGCGCGAGCGCCGTGAGATAGGCTCAGATCGATGCCCGAATCCAGTTATGACTGCGTGATCATCGGCTCCGGCCCCGGCGGCTACGTGGCCGCCATCCGGGCGGCCCAGCTCGGCATGAAGACCGCCGTGATCGAGAAGGACAAGGTCGGCGGACGCTGCCTGAACTACGCCTGCATCCCGGCCAAGGCCGTGCTGCGTGTCGCCGATGTGCTCAGTGAGGTGCGCGACGCCGGCGACTTCGGGATCCACGTCGGCGAGCCCGAGGTCGACTACGCCGCCGTGATCGCGCGCCGCGAGAAGGTGGTCAAGACGCTCACCGGCGGCGTTTCCGGTCTGCTCAAGAAGAACTCGGTCGACGTGATCGAGGGCGCTGGGGCGCTCGCAGGGGACGGGAAGGTCAAGGTCGGCGAGCAGACCATCGCCGCGAAGACGATCGTGCTCGCCACCGGATCGGTGAAACGTCCGATTCCGGGCGCCCAGTTCGGCGGTCGCGTGATCGGCACCGAGGAAGCGTGGGCGCTCTCCGAGCTGCCGGCGACGATGGCCATCGTCGGCGCGGGGGCCTCGGGGGCCGAGATCGCGTCCGGATACGCCCGGCTGGGCGTCGAGGTCACATTGCTGGAGGCGCTCGAGCGCGTGCTGCCGACCGAGGACGCCGACATCTCCAAGCTGGCCGAGCGCGGCCTCAAGCGCCAGGGCATGACCATCCACACGGGCATGCTGGTGCAGAACATCGAGTCGGGCGAGCGCAGCGTCAAGTTCTCCTACGGGGATCACTCGGGCGAGGTGGACTGGCTGGTGATCGCGGCCGGTCGCGGACCCGACGTCGAGGGCCTGGGACTCGATGACGCCGGAGTCAAGCTCGCCGAGAATGGTCTGATCGAGGTCGACGGCGCGCTGCACACCAGCGTCGAAGGGGTGTACGCGATCGGAGACCTGGTGCACGGCCCGGCGCTGGCCCACAAGGCGTCGGACGAGGGCGTGATCGCAGTAGAGGACGCGGCCGGGATGCCGACGCACCCGATTGAGTACATCGACATTCCGCGGGCCACGTTCTGCACCCCGAATGTGGCCAGCTTCGGCCTGACCGAGGCGCAGGCGCGCGAGCAGGGCCACGACGTGGTGGTCGGCAAGGTGCAGTACGGCGCCGTCGGCGCCGGCACCGTCTACGGCGACCGCACCGGGTTGGTCAAGATCGTGGGCGAGAAGCGCTACGGGGAGCTGTTGGGCGGCCACATCGTCGGCGCCAAGGCGACCGAGCTGATCCAGGAACTGGTCAACGCGCGTGCGCTGGAGGGTGGATATCCGGAGATAGCACGTCTGGTCCACGGGCACCCCACCATGGCCGAGGCCGTGATGGAGGCCGCCCGGGCCGCCGACGGCTGGCTGATCCACGGCTGAGATGCGCCCTCACCCGGCCTGAGCGGGGAGCCGGTGGCCGACCAGCCGATCTTCTTCTACGACCTCGGCAGTCCCGCCTGCTATCTGGTGGCTGAACGCGTGGTGTCCGAGCTCGGAGTGGTGCCGGAATGGGAGCCGGTGCTCGGTGCCCAGCTCGGCGTGGTGGAGGCGCCTCCCGACCAGGCCTCGCTGCGCGACGAGCTTGAGGCCGCCGGTCTGCAGCCCTTGCGCTGGCCCTCGCCGTGGCCGGCCGACACCGAACGGGCGATGCTCGCCGCGACCTACGCCAAGCGGGTGGGGCGGGCCGTGGCATTCTCGCTGGCGGCGTTTCGCCAGGCGTTCGCGGGCGGCCGAGACCTCAGCCGGGACAGCACGATCCTGATCGCCGCGGCGGCCTGCGAGATGCACCCGACCGCGGTGCTCAAGGGGATCACGCTGCGCTCCACCGCCGCTGCGCTGCGGGATGCCGGAGCCCGCGCGCGCGAAGCCGGCGTGACATCGCTGCCGGCGATCGAGGTGGGGGGCGAGCTGTTCGCGGGCGAACGAGGTCTCGAGCGTGCCGTCGCGGCGCTGGCGTTGATCGGATGAGCTCGTGAGGGCCAACCGGGCCTTTCACCTGATCGTCTCACGAGAGGGCCACCAGCCGGCGTTCATGGCCGATCGGCACCGGACAGACCGGATCGAGCTCGTCTCGATCGATGACGGTGAGGTGGTGCTGTACTGGGAGCTGGCGCCCAAGCAGGCCGCCAAGCTGGCCAAGGCGCTGCGCGAGGATCTGGTCGGGCTCGAGGCCGATGCGTTCGTGCGCCGGTGGGAGGGTGCGGACGTGACGGCCGACTGGCCGTTCTAGCGCTTTGCGGCGAGCCCATGGCGCTCGGGCCAGCGGCTATGTTCAGCGCACAGTGGAGCTGCCGTCGTCACCGACCGAGCCGTCCGGGCTCAAAGGCGAGACCAGCATCGAGGAGCCCGGCCGGGCGCAGCGCGCGATCGCGCGCCGGACCGCCGAGACCCGGGCCACGGTCCCCGACCTGGAGCTCGAGACCGCGGTGGACATGGGCGCGGCGCTGGCCCTGGCGGCGGAGCGCGGGTCCTCCGTCACCGCGATCCTGGTGCGCGCCGTCGCGCTCGCCTTGCGCGACAATCCGCGCGCCAACGGCGCCTACCGGGACGGGCATTACGAGCTGCATTCGCGCGTCAACGTCGGCGTCGTGATCCTGACCCCGGACGGACAGGTCACACCCACGGTGCTCGACGCCGACACCAAGGCGCTGGGGCAGCTCGACGCTGAGCTGGAAGCGATCACCGCCCGCGCTCGCTCCGGCGAGCTGACACCGCCCGAGCTGGCCGGCGCGACGTTCACGCTGTCGGATCTCACCGCCCACGGGGTCGACCGCTGGAGCCCGCTGATCACCCCGCCGCAGGCCGCGGCGCTGGCCGCCGGGGCGATCCGTGCCGCACCCGCATTCAGAGACGGGGCGGTCATGGCGAGCCACACGATGACGCTGGCGCTCGCGTGCGATCACCGGATCCTGTTCGGGGAGCGCGCCGCCCGGTTCCTGCGCGACGTGGCGCAACGGCTGGAGCACGTACGCGTCTGAGCGCCCCGGGGCCGCAGGCTGCCCTTTCGCCGGCCGGCCCAGCCTCACCGCACCAGGATCGGCGCCGGCAGCTCCGAGGCCGTCGGGATGAACTTGGGCAGGTGCAGCGCGAAGATGGAGCCGCGCTCGGTGCTGGTCACGGTGCATCCTCCACCGTGACCCTTGGCGATGGCATCGACGATCGCCAGACCCAGGCCCACACCCCCCGCCGCGCGTGTCCGCGCCGGGTCGGCGCGCGCAAAGCGATCGAAGATCCGCCGCAGCGCCTCCTCGGGTACGCCGCAGCCCTCGTCCTCGACCTCTATCACCACCAGCCCCGGGCCGCTGTGGCGCGAACGCAGCACGATGGCGGCATGGGGCTGGGTGTACTTGACGGCGTTCTCCAGCAGCGCATCCAGCGCCGTGCGCAGTCGCTCGGCGTCAGCCAGGAGTTGCCCCGGCGCCAGCGGCCCGAGCCGCCAGGTGCGCGGCGCTACCTCTGACCATCGCATGAATATGTCCTCCAGGAACGGCTCGAGGTCCGTCTTGGCCGGCAGCAGGAAGTCAGGCTGGTCGGCTCTGGCCAGCACCAGCAGGCGCTCGACGATGGCGTCGATACGGGCCAGCTCCTCGAGCGCCACATCGAGCTCGGGTGCGTCCTCGCCATGGGCGCACAGCAGCTCGAGGTGACCGCGGGCGATCGTCACCGGCGTACGCAGCTCGTGCGAGGCGTCGTGGATGAAGCGCTCCTGACGCTCGAGCATCGAGCGGCGCTCCTCGGCCCGCGCCTCCGCCATCCGCAGCGCTTGCACGCGCCGGCGCGCGTGCCAGACCATGGCGAGGAACATCGCCGCCATCAGCGGCACCTCGAACAGCTCGCCCCACAGCTGGATGCCTGCGAAGGCATCGAGCCCGATCGATACGGCAGTCATCGTCATCACGGCCGCGAGCACGATCAGGGTTCCGCGCAGCGGCCACACGCGGAAGCCGTAGAGCAGCGTGAGGCTGATCCAGACGAAGTGAAACGGGATCGTCTCCCAGCTCGGCCAGGTGATCATGGCCGCGTAATTCGCCGCCGCGAACGCCACCCACAGCAGCTCCACGCGATAGCGCCGCAGCAGCGGGGCGACGCTCATGCAGCGGCGCGGTAGCCGGCGTTGCGGACCGTCTCGATCGGCGAATCGGGGCCGAGCTGGCGGCGCAGCCTCCGCACACAGACGTCGACCACGTTGGATCGTGGATCGAAGTCAAAGCCCCACACCTCGGAGAGGATGCGCTCGCGGCTGATGACCTCTCCGACGTGCAGCATCAGGAAGTGCAGGAGGCGAAACTCTCGATCCGGGAGGTAGGCCACGGTCTCGCCAACGCGTGCCTGTCGGCGCGCCAGGTCGAGCGCGAGCCGGCCGGCGTGGATGACGGTGCCGTCCTCGACGCTGTGCCACCCGCGCAGCTGCACCCGCGCCCGCGCCAGCAGCTCGTCGAGCGAGAACGGCTTGGCGAGGTAGTCTCGCGCGCCGAGCTCAAAGCCCCGCAGCTTGGTCGCCATGTCGTCGCGCGCGGAGAGGATCAGCACCGGCAGGCCGGCCCGCTGCTGATGTAGCTCGTGCAGGACGTCCAGGCCGTCGCGCCCCGGTAGCAGCAGATCGAGGATCACCAGGTCATAGGTGCCGGCGAGGGCTTGCGAAAGACCCTGCTCGCCATCCGCGGCGACGTCGACCGTGAACCCCTCGGCCTCAAACGCACGAGCCAGGAATGCGCGGATCCGGGCCTCGTCCTCCACCACAAGTATTCGCATTAACCCTCTCGCTCCGGTCGCTCGGCCAGCAACATAGCTCCCGGCGGATGACTTGTAAATGACCGCCACATGACATCGCCGTCATCTGCCTTGCCTTTCCTGGCCGCAGCGATAGTTTCCCGCGCCGACGGAAGGCTGCGGTGAGCGGAAGCGCAAAGAGGCTGGTTGGGATCGGGCTGTGCACCGTGCTGGTGTGCGTGATGCTCGGACTCTACGTCGGGTCCTACCTGACCAGCGCGCCCGCATCGGCGTCTGCGAGCAAGACCGCCACGGGCGCCCAGCTCTACCTGGCCACCGTCCCGGCGGCGTCGCTCAGCGATCCGCATCCGACCTGGGTCTCCTACTACGCGGTCGATGCCAGCGTGCGCCACTGGCGCCACGCCACCACCTACAACCTGCCGGCGAACACGCTGGTCCACGTCACGATCTTCAACTACGACTCGCAGACCGGCCTGCGCAACGAGTTCATCTCACAGGCCCAGGGGACGGAGGGCGATAGCTTCGTGCTCAACGGAAAGCCCACGCAGGCGGTCGATCCCGCCACGGCCTCGCACGTGTTCGCGATTCCCCAGATCGGGCTCTCGGTTCCTGTCTACGGGATCCCCTCCACGGCCAAGAACCCGTGCAGCAACGCTCCGTGCACGCTCAGCAACGACCACAGCACGACGTCATTCACGTTCCGGACACCGGGACCGGGGCTCTACCGCTGGCAGTGCTTCGTTCCTTGTGCGGCGGGGTTCATCGAGGGGTGGGGCGGCCCGATGCAGACCGTCGGTTACATGGACGGCTTCATCAAGGTCGCATGAGGCGTACTCGTCGATGAGCGAGGTCAACCACGTCCGGCGGGTAGCGCTCTACTGGCTGGCGGCGAGCGTGATCGCGACGCCGCTGGTGGTGTTCGTGGCTGCGCCGGGACTGCCACCCGGCAACGGCTCGGTCGAGTCCTCCGGTCAGGTGGTCGACAACACGGTGCTGCTCGGCCTCTCCACGCCGGTGGCGCTGGGGGTGCTGGTGTTCTTCGTCTACGCCTTGATCGCGTTCCGCGAGCGCGAGCCCGAGGCGGTGCTCGACGGGCCGCCGGTGTTCGGCCACGCCGGCGTGCAGACCACGTGGCTGATCGTCACCACGACCCTCGTGCTGTTCCTGGCGGGGTACGGCACGGTTCGCATGCTGGCCGATGGCGCCGGCGGCGGCCAGGGACCGAATCCGATCGCGGCCCCCGCCGGCGCGGGTCACGCGCTCCAGGTTCAGGTCATCGCCCAGCAGTGGAAGTTCACCTATCGGTATCCGTCTTACGGCGGCATCGAGACCCCCACGCTCAATCTGCCCTCTAACCGCACGATCGAGTTCCACGTGACCTCCCTCGACGTGATCCATTCGTTCTGGGCCTATCAGCTGGCGGTCAAGGCGGACGCCAACCCGGGCATCGACAACGTCGCGTATGTGACGACGAAGGGGCCGCTGAAGTTCAACATTCACTGTGCCGAGCTGTGCGGCGTCTTTCACGGCTACATGTACGAAACGGGCCACGTCGTGCCCCCGACGCAGTTCGCGAGTTGGATCGCGCAGCAGCAGCAGCGGTTCGCAGCGGTTCGTAAGACGCTGACGCCGTATTCCCTGAAGTACTTCCCGGCTCCCGGAAGGAGAGGTGGATGACCGCGGTCTCGATTTCCGCCGGCCGGCGTCCAGCCTGGCGCGGCCTCATCGGCTTCAACCTGCTCACCGGGATCGTGCTGGCGATCGTGGGCTGGCTGGTGGGCAACGTGATCGGCAACAGCGTCCACGCCGAGAGCATCAACTACTACTCCGCGCAGGCCGGGCAGAACGACCTCTCGGTACTGCTCGGGTACCTGTTCGGAGTGATCGGCTTCCTGGTCGGGCTGGGTTTTGCCAACTACCCCATCCGGCGCATGCTGGGCCACCCGCCGACGCTGGCCGAGCACGAGAGCGAAGGCGAGGGCGTCGCCCGCTACTTCCGCCTGTGCACCGATCACAAGGTCGTGGCGATCCAGTACATCGTCGGGATCGGCGTCTTCTTTCTGGCCGGTGGCATCAACGCGATGCTGATCCGCATCGAGCTGCTGCAACCCAACGTCCACGTGTTCGGTCCGAATCAGTATCTGACCCTGGTCGGGATGCACGGCACGATGATGATGGGGGTGATGACGTCGGTCATCCTGGGGCCGTTCGCCAACTGGCTGGTGCCGTTGATGATCGGCACCCGCCGCATGGCCTTCCCGCGGATCGAGTCATTCACCTTCTGGCTGCTGATGGCGGCCGGCGTGGTCCTGGTGACGACGATCTTCTTCGGCGGATTCCAGACCGGCTGGACCGGCTACCAGCCGCTGGGCGACCAGGGCACGGCCGGCTATGACGCCTACCTCGGCTTCTTCGCGCTGGTCGGCGTTTCGATGTGCCTGCTGGGCTTCAACCTGCTGGCGACGATCATCACCATGCGCGCACCGGGGATGACCTGGACGCGTCTGCCGATCTTCGTCTGGAGCGTGCTCGCGACCGCGATCCTGATGATGCTGGCCGCGCCGATGCTCCTGGCGGCACTGATGATGGGGGCGCTCGACCGCACCGCGCAGACCGCCTTCTACGTGGCGGGCAACGGCGGCAGCTCGTATCTGTGGCAGAACCTGTTCTGGGTCTTCGGGCATCCCGAGGTCTACATCGTCGCGCTGCCCGGCTTCGGGATCGTCCTCGAGCTGCTACCGGTCTTCGCCCGCAAGCCCCTGTGGGGATACCGCCTCGGCGTCGCCGGGATGCTCGGCGTGGCGCTGCTCAGCTTCTTCGTCTGGCAGCACCATCTGTTCGTGAGCGGCATCAACGCCGACCTGCGTCCCTTCTACATGCTGTCCACCGAGCTCATCTCGCTCCCCACCGGCTTCATCTTCCTGTGCGCGATGGGGACGATCTGGCGGGGCCGAATACGGTTCACCGTGCCGATGCTGTTCTGCCTCGGGTGGGTGTTCAACTTCCTCATCGGCGGCATCTCCGGCGTCTTCCTCTCCGACGTCCCCAGCGACGTGACCACGCATGGCAGCTTCTTCTCGATGGCGCACTTTCACTACACGATCATGGGCGGCCTGGTGTTCACGCTGTTCGCGGCCACCTACTACTGGGGACCCAAGATGACGGGCTTCAACTTCAACGAGCGGCTCGCGAGGATCCATTTCTGGTCCCTGTTCCTCGCCTTCAACTCAACCTTCGCACCGCTGTTTGCGCTGGGGATTCTCGGGCAGCCCCGGCGCGTCGTCACCTACCCCTCGAATCTGCAGGCCCTCAACGACTGGGTCTCGGTGTCGGCGTTCGTGATCGGACTCTCGATGCTGGTCTTCCTCGTAAACCTGGTGTGGTCGATGCTGATCAAGCGCGAGCCGGCGGCGGCGAATCCATGGCATTCGAAGTCGGCGGAGTGGCAGCTGCCGACACCGGTCCCGCTTCACGATTTCGATCGGTTCCCCGTGTTCGACGGAGATCCGTATCCCTACGGGGTGGAGCGCTCCGGCGAACCGGAATTGGCGCCGGTGGGGACAGGAGGCTAGGCGATGGAAGCATCGGCATCAGCCCCAACTCATCCACAGATCGAGCTCGAGCCGCCGGAGTGGCAGCCCCGCGCGATGTGGGTCGGCGCCCGCCAACTCTGCGGAGCGGCCGCCTTCTTCTTCCTCGCGTTCGCGTTCGCCTACTTCTTCCTGCGCTCGCTGGACACCCACAAGGATTGGAAGATCGGGTCCGTCAACCCGTCGATCGGCCTCGGCACGGCGATCGTGGTGGTGCTGATCCTGAGCGCCGCGGCGATGCGAGCCGCGGCCACGCGACCTGAGCTCACCGTGCGCGCCGGGGCCGTGGCGCTCGTGCTCGCGCTCATGGCCATCCTGCTGCAGGTGATCGAGTGGACGACGCTGGGCTTTGGCGCTGCGAGCGGCGGCTACGCGAGCGTCTACATCGGCTGGACCGCCTTCTATGCCGTATTCGCCCTTCCCTGCGCGTACTGGATCGAGACCCAGGTCGCGACCCATTGGCGCCGGCGTCGCCACGGCGTGCTGGTCACCCCCGCTGAGGTGCTCACCGACGCGCCGACGCTGAACGCCGGACTGCAGGCGTGCTCGTTCTTCTGGACGTTCTACGTCGCCGCCGGCGTGCTGATGTTCGTTCTCCTCTACGTGATCTGAGCATGGACTGGGGCGGCTGGTCGATCGAGCCCCCGCTGGCCTACGTCGCGATCGCGGCGACGTTGTACTGGATCGGCGGCCGGGGTCCGCCGCCGCGCTGCCGACGATCGCCTCCGCACGGCGGCGTTCGTGGCCGGTTTGGCGACGATCGTGCTCGCGCTCGACTCACCGCTCGACGGGTACGCGGACCAGCTGTTCTGGGCCCACATGACCCAGCACGTGCTCCTCCTCACTGTGGCGCCACCCCTGATCCTCCTCGGCCGTCCGTGGCCGCGCATGTGGCGGGCCCTGCCGTTGCGCGAGCGGACGAAGATCGGACGGGCGCTGGCCCTGGGGTCGTGGAGCGCTCCGATTCGGGCGCTGGCGCGGCCCTGGCCGGCCTGGCTGTTGTTCAACGCGACGATCATCGCCTGGCACATTCCCGGCGCCTACGACGCCACGCTGCGCTACGGCGGCGTTCACCAGCTCGAGCACGCGATGTTCTTCTTCACCGGGCTGCTGTTCTGGGCCCGGGTGATCGATCCCGGTCCCCTGCGCCCGCGGCTGACCTGGCTGGCTCGGATCACGTACGTGGTCGGCGCCATGATCGTCGGCTGGGGGCTCGCGATCGCGCTGGTGCTCGTTCCGGACCCGCTCTACGCACCCTACGCGGCCCTCGCCCATCGCCCCGGCGGGATCACGGCCCTGACCGATCAGCAGATCGCGGGCGGGATCATGTGGGTGCCCGGTTCGCTGGCCTACACCATCACATTCCTGATCGGCTTCTATCGCTGGCTCGAGCCGCAGGGCGACGCCCGCCCGCGTGAGACCGCATTGACAACCTGAGGAGAGCTGACGCCCGATGTCACCCATCCTGTTCGCCGATAACTTTCTCGCCGGCTCGCTGCTGACGCTGCTGATGCCGACCGGCTTGCTGATCGCGATCGCCATCTGGTACGTCTTCGCCGTCAAGCGAGTCCCCGAGGACACCCCGACCTCTTCCTCAGCGCTGCCGTCGCCCGACGTGCTCGCCGCCGCCGACCCCGAAGCCGAGGACATCCAAGCCGAGCCGCCGGCGAGCGAGATCTGATGCAGGCGGGCGCCGGCCGTGACTGAGATCGTCGATGCCCTCCCCGGGACGCGCGTGCGCCCGGTCGTCCGCGCCGCCGCGCCGGCCCGGGCCCGTGATTACCTGGCTCTGACCAAGCCGCGGATCATGTCGCTGCTGGTGCTGACCTCGGTGTGCGCGATGATCGCCGCCGCCGGCGGGGCGCCGGCGCTGCTGCCGCTGGCGGCACTGGTCCTGGGCGGCGCGCTGGCGTGCGGGGGGGCGAGCGCGCTGAACCACGTGCTCGACCGTGACATCGACCGCCTGATGGGGCCACGGACCGCGTCGCGGCCGGTCGCCGCGGGTCGCATCTCGCCCACTCACGCGGTCATCTTCGGTCTCACCCTGTGCGCGCTCTCGTTCCTCGTGCTGGCGGCGTTCGCCAATCTGCTCGCGGCGACCCTCGCCGCCAGCGGAGGAGCGTTCTACGTGCTCGTCTACACGCTCTGGCTCAAGCGCACCACCGCGCAGAACATCGTGATCGGCGGCGCGGCGGGCGCGATCCCACCGCTGGCCGGGTGGGCGGCCGCTCACGGGCGCCTCGGGCTCGGCGCCGCCCTGTTGTTCGTGATCGTGCTGCTGTGGACGCCGCCGCACTTCTGGGCGCTCGCGCTCCTCCTGGCTCCGCACTACGAGGCGGCGAGCATCCCGATGATGCCGGTCGTCCGTGGCGTGCCCGCCACCGCGCGCCAGGTGCTGCTCTACACGCTGGCGCTGGTGGGCGCAACGCTCCTCCCGGGCCTGCTCGGCACGTTCGGCGCCACCTACGTCGTGGTGGCGGTGATGCTCGACGGCGTCCTGGGCACGCTCGCCTGGCGCCTGTGGCGCGACCCCACCTCTGCCCGGGCCGGCATGCTGTTTCACTACTCGCTGCTCTACCTGGCTCTGCTGTTCGTCGCTGTGGCGGCCGACGCCGCGATTCGCTGAGCGACCCTACGCGCGCTCGCGCTGCAGCACCCGGATGTCGTGCGCCAGCCCCTCCGGGGTCAGTTGATCGGCGGCAAACCCGACCCGCTCGATCCCCCGTTTGTCGATCAGGATCACGAACGTCGAATGATCGATCTTGGGCGTCACGGGCTGCATCGCGTAGGCGTGCCAGACGCGGCGCATCGCGCGCATCGGGCCATTGACGAACTGCAGCCGATTGGTCATGCCATGCCGACCCAGGAACCTGCGCCGGTTGGCGACGGTATCCTGCGCCGGCTGGACGCTGACCCCGATCGTGGGGACGCCACGCCCGCCCGCGGGGAGGTCGTTGAGGCCGCCCTTGATCTGCTCGACCATGAACGGACAGGTGTCGTGGCAGAGCGAGTGGATGAAGGTCAGGACCACCACCTTGCCCGCGGTAGCGCTCCAGCGTCACGCGATGGCCGTTCTGATCCACGAGCGAGAAGTTCGCCGCGTGCAGTCCCGGCGGCATCGTCGGACCGACGAACTGCGAACCGGCATTGGCCACGGCCACCGTCGTGGCGCTCCGGTTGCTCAGCAGGATCGCGCCGATCGCGACGAGCAGAACCACCAGGACGAGCATCAGCGCTCGTTGCACGAGGGCGCTCGTGGCCATGGGTCAATTCTGCCAGCATCGGGCGTCGCCCGTGCGAGCGGCGCCGAGTGTGCCGCGGGCCGCTTACGGGGAGACTGATCGGAGATGGACCCAGCGCACGCCCTGTCGAGACGGCTTCGGGCCGCTGTTCACGACGAGCGCGTGCTCGAGGCGATCGCCTCGGTACCCCGCGAGCGGTTCGTGTCCGAGCCCGACCTGCCCCGCGCGTACGAGAACGTCGCGCTTGCGATCGAATGCGGTCAGACGATCTCGCAGCCGATCGTGGTCGCGCGGATGCTCGAGCTGCTCGAGCTCGCTCCCGGCGACCGCGTGCTCGACGTCGGCACCGGCTCGGGCTACCACGCCGCGCTCCTGGGCCGGCTCGTGGCTCAGGTGTGGACGATCGAGCGCCACGCTGAGCTGAGCGCCAGCGCCCAGGTCACGCTCGCCGGGCTGGGGATCGCCAATGTCGCCTGCGTGGTCGGGGACGGCTGGGAAGGCCTCCCCGAGGCGGCGCCATTCGACGCCATCAACGTCGCCGCCGCCACCGGAGCGACGCTACCGCCGGCCCTGGAGGCGCAGCTGGCGCCCGGCGGCCGCCTGGTCGCGCCGGTGGGGACCGGCCGCCAGCATCTGGTCCGGGTGCGGCGCACCGAGCGGGGGCTGGTGCGCGAGCGGCTGGACCCGGTCAGGTTCGTCCCCTTGGTTCACGGGCAGTAGGCGAATCGCTTCGCGCATCCCTCAAGGCTTGGCTTTCCGCAGCCCCGGGTTCGCGACCTCCGGTTCACTGACCCCCGAGCCGAGCCGGTCCCTCATCACCTCGATCGCGACCGGGTTGCGATCGATGAGCACGTAATGGCGGCCGAGCTCGCGGCACACCGCACCGAGGGTCCCCGAGCCGGCGAACGGGTCCAGGCACCAGCCGCCGGGTCGCGAGGATGCCGCCACCATGCGCCTCAGCACCCCCTCCGGTTTCTGCGTCGGGTAGCCGGTCTTCTCCCGCCCCGCGGTGGGGACGATGGTGTGAAACCAGACATCGGTGGGGCGCTTGCCGCGCGCCGCTTTCTCGGCGGTCACCAGGCCCGGCGCCATGTATGGCTCCCGATCGACGGCCTCGGCGTCGAAGTGGTGCGCGCCCGGGGTGCGCACGTAGACCAGCACTGTGTCGTGCTTGGCCGGCCAGCGACGGCGGGGCTTGGCGCCGTAGTCATAGGCCCAGATCAGCTCGTTGAGAAAGGCGTCGCGACCGAAGAGCTCGTCGAGCAGCAGCTTGCAGTAATGCGCCTCGCGGTAGTCGATGTGGAAGTAGAGCGTGCCGTGGGGGGCCAGCAGCTCCCGCGCGCGCAGCAGGCGCGGCTCCAGGAAGCCCAGATAGTCGGCGAACTCGTCGTCGTAGCTGAGCGAGCGAAGCAGTTGGGAGCGGTACCGGCGACCCCCGAACCCGACCCGGGCGGCCTTCGGGTCCGCGGCGACCGAGACACTGCGCCGCGACTGCAGACGTCCGGTGTTGAAGGGAGGATCCATGTACACGAGGTCGAAGGTCTCCGCGGGCAGACGCGCAAGGACCGTCTGGTTGTCGGCCTCGATCACGAGGTCGTCGTCGAGCAGCGGGTCAGCGGAAGACGATTGGACTCTCAAGCCGCAGCCAAACGTAGCGGCGCTCGCGGTCAACCCCCACCAGCACGCTAGGATCTGTCAGTGCTTTCGAACGCATACAGGCGCGCGCGCGAGTCCGAATTCGCGGGCAAGATCACTCGCTATGCGATCGGATCGGTTATAGCGCTGATCACCAGCATCGTGGTGTTCGCGATCTGTTACGTAATCGGACTGAGCACCACCATGTGCTCGATCCTGGCATTCCTGGCGGGCGCGGTTCCCAACTGGATCCTCAACCGCCGCTGGGCCTGGCAGATCAGCGGGCGGGTCGCGTTCCTACGTGAGATCGTCGGCTACGTCCTGATCTCGCTGCTGGCCCTGGTCTGCTCGTCGGCCGCGACCGGCTGGACCCAGGACCAGGTGCAGGCGATCCCGGCGCACCACGGTCTCCGCGTCCTCATCGTCACCGCCTCCTACGTTGCGGTGCAGGCGCTGCTGTTCGTGGCCAAGTTCGTGGTCTACGAGCACTGGGTGTTCTCGGGCCGCAGCCGCTTGCGCGCGGCCGTGCGGTCACGCCACCAGGTGTGGACCGCCGCCCGGGCGAACCGCACCCCGTAGCCGAGGTTCCCGCCCTTCTTGGTGCCGGTGGCGTGCTGGCCCCGGTCGCGCATCGTCGTCGGCACCTCGGCGAGCCGGAATCCGTTCAGCGCGGCGCTGATCATCAGCTCGCCTGACTGATACTGGGGCTGCTCCAGCGTGACCGCGGCGGTCACCTCGGAGCGCATCGCGCGCAGCCCGCACGCGGGATCGGTGATCCGCTGGCGCACCAGCAGGCTGATCAGGGCCCCGAACACGATCACCCCGAGATGACGCGTGGGGTCGGTCGTGAGTTCGGTGCCCAGGCGCCGGGAGCCCGAGACGAAGTCGGCCTCGCCGGACAGCAGCGGCTCGACCACGCGGGCGATCTCGTGCGCCTCGTACTGGCCGTCGGCGTCGATGGTGACGATCACCCGGGCACCGCGGGCGCGCGCGAGCCAGTAGCCGAGCCGCAGCGCCGCACCCTGGCCGCGGTTCACCGGCACGTCGCACACCAGCGCCCCGGCGTCGCTCGCCTGCTGCGCGGTGGCGTCCTTGGCGCCGTCGACCACGACGATCACCTCGGTCGCCAGCCCCGCCACCTCGCCTGGGATCCCGACGATCACCTCGGCGACGGTGGGCTCCTCGTTGTAGGCCGGAATCACGACCGCCAGCGGCGCGCCGGCGCCCGCCGGGTGCGCGGCCAGGAACGCCTGCGCGGCGCCGGTTTCGGCGGGCTCGAGGCGGTGGTACTCGGCTTGCTCGATCATCGGTTCGGAATCAGCCAGCATCACGCCGACGCAGTGGGGGCAGAAGCGGGGGCCCCCACCATCGGCCCGCGACCATTCGTCCCAGACGCCGACCAGTCCATCGGAGAGCTGGGGGAATCGGGGCGACCACCCGGCGGCGTGGGCTCGGCTGGGGTCGACTATCACCGCCGGCATCTCGCCCGGCTTGGCCGCGCCGTGACGAACCGGCAGTGCGGCGCCGCTGACGGCTCGCACCGCGTCGAGCACCTCATGCACCGAGAGCGAAGTTCCGGAGCCGATCACCATCGGCCCCGCCCACTGATCGCTCGTGCAGCGCCAGGCGCATGGCCGCGACGACGTCGGCGACGTGTACGTAATCGCGGACCTGGTTGCCGTCGCCGTAGATCTCGAACGTGCTGCCGAGCCTGATCGCGCGCATCAGTCGGGCGATGATGCTGTCCTTGGCCTGCATGCCCGGACCGTAGACGTTGGTCAGCCGGATGCACGCGCAGCGCAGGCCGTAGGAAGCGGTGTAGGCCGACATCAGCATCTCGGCCGCCGCCTTGGTGGAGCCGTACGGGGTCAGCGGCTTGAGCGTCGCCGCCTCGGAGATCTTGGCCGCCTCCATCGGTCCGGTGACCGCGTTGGTGGATGCGAACGCCAGCGAAGTGGCGCCCGCCGCGCGGCCTGCCTCCAGCAGCGCCGCGGTCCCGGCCACGTTGGTGCGGTAGGTCAGCTCGGGCTGCTCGAGCGAGCGCAGCACCGAGGTCACCGCGGCCAGGTGCACGATCGACCGCGACGCCGCCGTCGAACGCCTGCGCCAGCACCGCCGGATCGGCGATGTCGCCGAGCACGATCTCGACGGACGGATCCGGGTGCGGCTGCAGATCGACCACGCGAACCAGCGCGCCGTCAGCGGCCAGCTCCGACACCACGTGGCGGCCGATGAAACCGGAGCCCCCGGTGACGACGACCCTCTGCCCGGTTAGTGCCCCCGCGGCGGAGGCGCTCACTTCGACGGGACCAGCTCGCCGGAGGGGCGGGGAAGCTCGCTACTGGTCTCGGCCCACTTCACGGTGGGCCGGAGCGCTGCCACGTCGACGCGGTCCCGGTAGCGATCGACCACGTCGAAGAGGTGGTCGATCAAGGTCGTCGACAGCAGCGTGGGTTTGAGCCCCAGGCTCTCCAGCGCGGTATGGACGACGTTGTAGTAGTGGTCATAGATCTCGACGCGCGGGTTCTCGACGTGTTCGATCGTGAGGTCCTCCGGGTACTCGGCGGCGATCGTCTCGGCGATCTGGTTGATCGAGAACGACTCGGTCATCTGGTTGAAGACGCGAAACTCGCCGCGGTCGGCGGGGGTCTCGGCCGCCAGCCGGATGCACTCGACGGTGTCGACGATGTTGATCAGCCCACGGGTCTGCGATCCATCGCCGTAGACGGTCAGCGGGTGCCCGAGCACGGCCTGAACGACCATCCGGTTGAGCACGGTGCCGAACACCGCGTCATAGTCGAAGCGCGTCGCCAGCCGGTCGTCGAGCTTGGTCTGCTCGGTGTCGGCGCCGTAGACAACGCCCTGGTTGAGATCGGTGGCGCGCAGACCCCAGATCCGGCACCCGAACTCGATGTTGTGACTGTCGTGAACCTTGGACAGGTGGTAGAACGAGCCGGGCTTCTTGGGGTAGATCATGCGGTCCTTGCGGCCCTTGTGCTCGATCTCGATCCAGCCCTCTTCGATGTCGATGTTGGGCTGCCCGTACTCCCCCATCGTCCCCAGCTTGACCAGATGGATGTCGCGGTCGATGTCGGCGATCGCGTACATCACGTTGAGGTTGCCCACGACGTTGTTGGTCTGCGTGTAGACCGCGTGGGCCTGGGAGATCATCGAGTAGGGTGCGGCGCGCTGCTCGCCGAAGTGGACGATCGTGTCGGGATGGAAGTCGCGCACCATCCGGTGCACGAAGTCGGCGTCGCACAGGTCGCCGACGTAGGACTTGATCTGCTGCCCGCCAACCTCGCCCCAGGCGGCGATGCGCTCCTCGAGCGAGAGGATCGGGACCAGGCTCTCCACGCCCATCTCGACGTCATAGCCACGGCGCGCGAAGTTGTCGTTGACAGCCACTTCGTGACCGCGGGCGGACAGGTGCAGGGCGGTGGGCCACCCCAGGTATCCGTCACCGCCCAGAACCAAGATTTTCATTCGGACGCTCCAGTGCCTTCCATCGACTGCAGATCTTCGGCGCTCGCGGCCGGCCTCAGGCGGTTCACGGGACGGCGCAAACAAGCGAGCGCACGAGAATAGCCGACCGGACGAAGCGACAGGTACGCCCAGTCGGACCGCCGATGGTATCGCGATCACTGAAAAGTGTCGGCCGATCGCAGCCAGGCGCTTGCTACTTTCGGCGCTCACGTGTCCCAGCAGACGAGCGTCACGCCGCGCCGCCGCCGACGGCCTGCCCGGAGAACGGTGGGGCAGCGCCGCCGCCGGCTGCTGGGGCTGGGCGGCGGGGTGGTGCTGTTGCTGGTCGCCCTGGTATCGGCGCTGGGCGGCGGATCCCTGCCGCCGCCCCCAGCGGCCCGCCCGGCCTCAGGTGCGGCCGGCGGCGACCCGTTCGGGTACGTCGTCGCGCGCCAAGCGGATTATGTGGCCCGGGCCACGGCGGGCGACGCCCACGTCCTGTTCGTCAAGAGCCCGGGCGGCGCAGTGGCCACCGCCGCCCGGGTGGCGGCGTTTCGCCCGCTGATCGACCGCGCCACCGCGGGCACCGGAATCGACCCCAACCTGGTGGAGGGCCTGGTGTTCGTCGAGAGCGCCGGGCGCCCACAGGCCATCGCCGGCTCGGACCCCGCGGCCGCCGCGGGTCTGACCCAGATCCTCGCGCAGACGGGTCAGTCGCTGCTGGGGATGCACATCGACCTGGCCCAGAGCCGGCGCCTGAGTCAGCAGATCGACGCCGTCGCGGCCGGCACCCGCACCGGCCTGCTGGCCCCCCTGCTGGCACGCCGGGCGGCGGCCGACGACCGCTTCAACCCGTCGCGCGCGCTGGCCGCGACGGTGCGATACCTGCGCATCGCCGAGCGTCAGTTCGGCCGCCAGGATCTGGCCCTGGAGAGCTACCACATGGGGATGGGAAACCTGCAGCAGGTGCTGGCGGACTACGGCGCCGGACGTTCGGTCCCCTACGCACAGGTGTACTTCGACTCTGCCCCGGATCACCACGCGGCCGCTTACCGGCTGCTGGCGGGGTTCGGTGACGACTCCTCGCTCTACTACTGGCGAGTCCTCGGTGCCGAGCAGATCATGCACCTCTACCGGACCGCCCCCGCCGTGCTCAAGCGGCTGGCGTCGCTCCAGCTGGCCGACGATTCCGGCGCCGCGGTCCTGCACCCTGGGGACCGCACGCCGGCATTTGCCGATCCCGGCGCGCTGGCGGCGGCCTATCAGGACCGGACCCTCGTGCCGCTGCCGTCCAACGGCGCCAGCCTCGGCCTCGCCTTCAACCCGCGCATGGGAGCCGGCGCGCGGGGGATCGGCGCGACGGCGGCGCTTTACCGCGGGCTGGCCCCGGCGGCGCTGCGGCTGCTGATCGAACTCGCCGCCCGCGTCCGGGCCCTGTCGCGCACCCACGCGCCCCTGCAGGTGGACAGCACGGTCAGCGACCAGCAGTATCAGCGGCGCGCCGGGTCAGCCGACCCGGCCGCCGCCACCGGATATTCGTTTCAGATCCGGCGGCGCTACGTGAGCCCAGCGCAGGCCCAGGCGTTCCAGGCGGTGCTGGATCGGCTGCAGTCCCTGAACCTGATCGCCTGGGCGCGCGAAGGCTCGGTGATCCGGGTGACGGTGGCATCCGATGGTGCGCTGACGGCGGGACACGGTCTGTAGTGCGCTGACCCGGAACACCTCTGCAGCGGTACGTTAGGCGCGTGCCCGACGCGATCCGCACGCCCGAGGAGCGGTTCGAGGATCTTCCGGACTACCCCTTCGCGCCGCATTGGCGTCAGTTCGACGGGATCCGGCTGGCGCATGTCGACGAGGGCGACGGCGCGCCGGTGGTGTTCCTGCACGGCGAGCCGACCTGGTCGTTTCTGTGGCGCCGGGTGATCCCGCCGGTGCGGGACGGCGGCTATCGCTGCATCGCGCCCGACCTACCGGGCTTCGGGCGCTCGGACAAGCCCACTGACCTCGGGTGGTACAGCTATGACCGGCATACCGAGGCCGTGGCGGGGCTGGTGGAGGACCTCGATCTCCGTGACGCCACGATCGTCGTGCACGACTGGGGCGGGCCGATCGGGCTACGGTTGGCGGTCGAGCACCCGGACCGCATCGCGCGGATGGTGATCCTGGACACCGGCCTGTTCACCGGCCGCCAGAGGATGACCGAGGCGTGGACCGCGTTTCGGGACTTCGTGGCCCGCACCGAGGATCTGCCGGTCGGCTTCCTGGTGCGGGGCGCCTGCCGGCGCGATCCCGGCGAGACGGTGATCGCCGCCTACGAGGCTCCGTTCGAAAGCGCGGCCGCGAAGGCCGGGGCGCGAGCGTTTCCGCTGATGCTGCCCACCTCGCCCGAGATGCCCGGCGCCGCGACGGGACAGCGGGTCCTGGATGCGCTGCACGGCGATGCGCGACCGAAGCTGATCCTGTGGGCCGACTCCGATCCGATCCTCCCGCTGGAGGTCGGGGAGCGCTTCGCCGCGGCGCTCGCCAGCGAGGTGGCCCACGTGATCCCCCACGCCAGTCACTTCCTGCAGGAGGACGCCGGCCCGCAGATCGGGACGCTGATCGCCGACTGGCTCGCGGGCGACCCCCGGTAGGGCGCCAACCGCCGGCTCGGGTTTGTCCGCCGGGTGGCCCGTGGCGCCGGGCTAGACGGCCTGGGTCTCGCGCTCGGGTTCGGGTGCCGCCGGGAGCGGGGCCGGCCCCGGGGTCACGGGGCCCGCGGTCCGCTGCTCGTACGCCGCCCGCCGGGCGGGGTCTGCGCTGAGCAGCACCTGGTCGCCCTTGGTCAAGCGGGTGATGAGGTCCGCGACGCGACGCGGGACCAGGCTGGCCATCCGCAGCGTCCGCCCCAGCGACCGCGGCACGTACACGTCGACGCGGCCGGTCTGGAGGGCCTCGACGATCGCGTCGGCGACATCCTCGGGCTCCGCGGTCGCGAAGCCGCGCAGAGCCGGCAGCCCCGAGTAGAGCTCGGTGTTGACGCCGACCGGCATCACGATGCTGACCCTGATGCCGGTGGCGCGAACCTCGGTCCGGATCGCCTCGCTCAGCCCGACAACGCCGAACTTGGTGGCGGAGTAGGTGGCACCGCCGGCGGCGCCGACCTTGCCCGCGCTGGAGGCGATGTTGACCAGGTGGCCACGGCCCCGGGGCAGGAACCGCTTGAGCGCCAGCTTGGAGCCGTAGATGACACCGTTGAGGTTGATGTCGACGAGTCGCTCCGCGACAGCGTCTGGCTCGTCCACGAACGGGCCCACCGGCATGATCCCGGCGTTGTTGACCAGCACGTCGAGCGGGCCGAGCTGCTCCTCCACCTGCTGCAGAAAGGCTTCGAAGCTCTGGCGGTCGGTGACGTCGAGGGCCAGGCCGATCGCACCGCCGCCCAGCTCCTGCGCGGTGCGCTGCGCCAGCGGCGCCTCGATGTCCCCGATCGCGACCCGCGCGCCCTGACGTACCAGCGCGGCGGCGGTGGCGCGCCCGATTCCCCTGGCGCCGCCGGTGATGGCGACGACCTGCCCGGCGAGCGACCGTGGAACTCTGGCCATGTGACACTTCCTCCTGGTAATCCGACGCGGTGGCGGCCTACAAGCTACCGCTTGGCGGCGGGCGGCGTGCTTGGCTGGCCAGCCAAGCAGGTGACGGCTATCCTGCCGCCCCCATGGCGCACTTCCGCCACGACGGCCAGCGGCTCGCCTACACCGCCTACGGAGAGGGCACTCGCCCCACGGTGCTGCTGCCCGGGCTGTTGCTGTCGCAGGAGATGCAGGCTCCGCTCGCCCGCGCGCTGGCCTCCCGCGGGAACCGGGTGATCACCATGGATCCGCTCGGTCACGGTGCTTCGGACCGCCCGCAGGAGCCCTGGCGCTACTCGATGACGTCGTTCGCCGAGCAGACGATCGCCCTGCTTGACCACCTCGAGGTGCCCCAGGCGGTGGTCGGCGGGACCTCGCTGGGGGCCAACATCACCCTCGAGCTGGCCTCGCTGGCGCCGGACCGGTTGCGGGGCATGGTGGTGGAGATGCCGGTGCTCGATCACGCCGTGGCCGCCTGCGCCGCCGCCTTCACGCCGCTGCTGTTCGCGCTCAAGTTCGGCGAGCCGGCGATGCGACTGCTGGCTCGAGTCGCCGGCGCGATCCCGCGCCGCGCGGTGCCATTCCTGCTCCAGATCGCCCTTGACTCGATCTCGCAGGAGCCGGCGCCGAGCGCGGCCGTGCTGGGCGGGATCCTGTACGGCCGGGTCGCGCCCGATCACCGCCAGCGGGCGAAGATCCCGGCGCCGGCGCTGGTGATCGGACACCCGCGCGATCCGATGCACCCGTTCTCCGACGCCGACATGCTCGCCTCCGAGCTTCCCCACGCCCGGCTGCTGCAGGCCAGCTCGATCCTCGAGCTGCGCCTGCGCCCCGAGCGGCTCACCGGCGAGATCGCCGCGTTCGTGGCGCAGTGCTGGGACCAGCCGCCAGTCGCCCGACCCCGAAAGGAAACCGCATGGAATACCGCCAGCTCGGCAGCTCCGGACTGAAGCTCTCCGCCCTCACCCTCGGCACGATGACGTTCGGGGGTCGCAATCAGTTCAAATCGGTCGGGAACACCGACATCGAGGGGGCACGCCGCCAGATCGACATGTGTCTGGAGGCCGGGGTCAACGCGATCGACACCGCCGATGTCTACTCCGGCGGTCTGGCCGAGGAGATCCTGGGCGAGGCGCTGCAGGGGCGCCGCGACGAGGTGCTGGTCTTCTCCAAGGTTCGCTTCCCGATGGGCGACGGGCCCAACGACGCCGGCCTCTCGCGCCATCACATCATCACCGGCTGCGAGGCGAGCCTGCGGCGGCTGGGCACCGACCACATCGACCTCTACCAGGTGCACGAGTGGGACGGGCAGACGCCGCTGGAGGAGACCCTCGACGCGCTCCAGATGCTGCTGGACTCGGGCAAGGTGCGCTACATCGGCGCCAGTAACTACGCCGCCTGGCAACTGATGAAGGCCCTGGGAATCGCCTCGCGCGAGCAGCTGCCGCGGTTCGTCAGCCACCAGGTCTACTACTCGCTGCAGGAGCGCTCGGTCGAGTACGAGCTGATCCCGCTCGCTGTCGACCAGGGGCTGGGAACGCTGGTCTGGAGTCCGCTCGCCGGCGGGCTGCTGTCGGGCAAGTACCGGCGCGGTCAGCAGGGTCCCGAAGGCTCCCGGCATCTGACCGAGTGGGACGAGCCGCCCGTGTACGACGAGGACGCGCTCTATGACACCATCGACGTGCTGGTCGAGATCGCCGACGGCCGCGGGGTTTCGGCCGCGCAGGTGGCGCTGGCGTGGCTGCTGACGCGTCCCAGCATCAGCTCGGTGGTGATCGGCGCGCGAACCGACGAGCAGCTGGCCGACAACCTCAAGGCATGCGAGCTGGAGCTCTCCGAGGACGAGCTGGGGCGGCTCGAGCAGGTCAGCCGGCCGCCGCTGCTCTACCCCTACTGGCATCAGCGCAAGACCGCCAGCGACCGGCTCGGCCCGGCCGACCTGACGCTGCTGGCCCCGTACCTGGGCTGACGCCGGCCAGTCCGATGGTCAGCCATCGCCCCCGCATCGGCTCAGCGCGGCGGGGGCGGCCCGGGGGGTGTGACGATGTCCCGGCCGGTCGGGTTCAGCGAGGCGTCGAGCTCGAGCTGCCAGTAGTAGCGGGTGAACGTGATCCCGGCCGTGAACTCGCCCACGTGGGGCTCGATGCGCTCGCCCCGCGCCATGCGGACGATCAGCTCGGGGTAGGTGCGTCCCGGCAGCGCCGCGTACATGGGCGCCGGGAAGGCGCCGCCGAAGCGCGTGTTGACGTCGGTGATCCCCAGGCCGACCTGGCTGTCACGGAACACCTGAACCGTGCAGGGCCCGCGCGCCCCGAGCGCCTCGACGACGCGACGGCCGAGGTCGATCAGCTCCGGGTCGGCGATCACGGTCCCCTTGATCGATTCGCCGCCGCGGGACTCGATCATCGTGCGCGGGATCGCGTTCAGGCAGCGGCCGTCGAGGTCGGAGAGGCAGTCGATCGAGAACTCGGGGCCGTCCATCAGCTTCTGCACCATCACCGGCTCCTTGACGTAGTCGACGAAGAACTCGGCGGAGCGGCGATCCGGCGCGGGATGGATCGAGCGGGCACCCGATCCCTGGCGCGGCTTGACCATCACCGGATAGCTCGCCACCGGCTCGCCGGGCAGCACGGTGGGCGGCGACGGGAGCCCCAGGCGCTCGAGCAGCAGATGCGCCTCGTACTTGTCGAAGGTGGCACGAGCGATCTCGGGATCGGGCACCAGGGCCGGCAGTTGCCCCGCCACGCGCGCATGGCCGAGCACCTCCAGGTCCAGGTCGGTCAGCGGCACCACGGCGCCGACGCCGAGCTCCTCGCACAGCCGGACCAGCGCGGGGACGTACCCGGGGTCGTGGATCGGCGGCACCGCGCGGCGATGCTGGGCCGCGTACTGGGCCGGTGCCAGCGGGTTGGGATCGGCGGCGACCACGGGCGCGTGCTGTGCGAACGCCGAGACGATGTCGTAGCGCTTGCCGACGCCGGTCAGCAGGACGGCTACGTCTCGGTCGGTGGCTGCCATCCGCCCTCCTCTCCCTTGTAGACGCCGCTCCCGCGCAGCACCAGTCCGAGCGTGCGCGAGATGATCCTGAGATCCAGGGCCAGCGAGCGGTGCTCGACGTACCAGAGGTCGAGCTCGATGCGCTCCGGCCACGGCAGCGAGGCGCGGCCGTTGATCTGGGCCCAACCGGTGATCCCGGGCTTGACCGCCAGCCGGCCGCGCTGGCGCGGGGTGTAGCGGTCGACCTGCCCCTTGAGCGTGGGCCGGGGACCGACGATCGACATCTCGCCCCGCACCACGTTCCACAGGTTGGGCAGCTCGTCCAGCGAGTAGCGGCGCAGCAGCGTGCCGAGCCGGGTGATGCGGTCATCGCCGGCGGCGATCGCCAGCCCGGCGCCGGTGAACTCGGCGCCGCTGACCATCGTCCGCAGCTTGTAGATCTCAAACAGCGCGCCGTCGCGCCCGACCCGGACCTGACGGTAGATCGGGTGGCCGGGCGACTCCAGACGGATGGCCAACGCCAGCAGGGCCACCAGCGGCGCGGTCAGCACCGAGCCGACCCCGGCCAGCACGAGATCGAGCGCCCGGACCGAAAGCGGCGCCAGCCGCTTTCGCCAGGCAATTCGCGACAGCGAATTGCCCATCATCGCGTTCCGGCCGCAGCCTCCCAGCCGGCCTCGGTCCCGTGTGCCAGCCAGTCCCACAGCCCGGCCGCCAGCGAGGCGGTGGTGAGCACGTAGTAGCGCGCGATCAGCAGCGGGCGGGCGGGCATCGCCCGCGCCGCCAGCGCCGCGGCCAGCAGCGCCAACTGGAGCGCCACCGCGACCGCGTAGACCCAGCCGTCCCGCAGCAGGGCGGCGCTGGCCGCCAGTGCCAGCAGATGCAGAAACGGCGACGCGTAGCGCAGGACACGGTGCGAGACGATCATCCACGCGTACACCGGGTCATAGCCGCGGGGCGAGAGCATGCCGCCCCGGAGCATGATCGGCCAGCCGTGACTCATCATCCGCCGCTTGCGGGCGAACTCGCCCTCGATCGTGGGCACCATCTTCTCGCTGGCGTGCGCGTCGGAGGCGTACACGGCCCGCCAGCCGCGCTTGACCATGTTGAACGGAAACGACAGGTCGTGGCCCATGATCGGATCGACGATCAGGTAGGAGTCGCGACGGGTGGCGTAGATCGCCCCGTTGCCGCCGGTGACCGAGGCCACGCGGGACTCCAGCGCGCGCAGCGCCATCTCATAGCGCCAATACAGACCCTCCTGGTTGGTGCCGCGCTGGTTGACGAAGCTGACGTCGCCGCAGACGTAGCCGACCCGCTCGTCGGCGAAAGGAGCCACCAGGGCGCCGCAGCGCGTCCGGCGCCCAGGCCACATTGGCGTCCGAGAAGGCCACGATCTCGCCCCTGGCACAGCGCACGCCGGCATCCTGGGCGCGGACCTTGCCCGCGCGCGCCAGTTCGAGCACCACGTCGGCGCCGGCCTCCCGGGCGCGAGCGGCAGTGGCATCGGGCGAGCCGTCGCAGGCCACGATCAGCTCCACCCGCTCGCGCGGGTAGTCCAGGGCTCGGAGGTTGGCGACGCGGGCAGCGATCACGTCCTGCTCGGCGTAGGCGGCGACTATCACCGAGACCGACGGTGGATCGTCCGGCGCGGCTCGCGGGTGGTCGCGCCCGCGCTTACGCGACAGCCCGGCGAGCGCCAGTCCGTAGCCGGCGTGGGTGTACGCCAGCAGCGCCGCGGAGGCCCAGAACGTGATCTTCCTCGTCGTCATGGCGCTGGCATTCTGGCGTAGGCGCGCCGCGATGGTGCGCCCGAAGGGGGCGCTGGACCGAAGACCGTCGGTGGCGACCCGGTCCCAGCCAGGTAGTTGCGCACACAATGATTCTGCTAACCTTCGGATTCATGGAACTTGGACTAGCCACCTTCGCCGACCTCAGCTCGGGCATCACTCCGGAGCAGCGCATGCGCGATCTGCTCGAGGAGGCCGTGCTGGCCGACCAGGTCGGACTGGACGTGTTCGCGGTCGGCGAGCATCACCGGGCCGACTTCCTGATCTCCTCGCCGGCCATCGCGCTGGCGGCGATCGCGGTCAAGACCGAGCGGATCCGGCTCTCCAGCGCCGTCACCGTGCTGAGCTCCGACGATCCGGTGCGGGTGTTCCAGCAGTTCGCCGAGCTCGACCTGCTGTCCGGCGGCCGGGCCGAGATCATGGCCGGGCGCGGATCGTTCATCGAGTCCTTCCCGCTGTTCGGCTACGACCTCGACGACTACGACGAGCTGTACGCCGAGAAGCTCGAGCTGCTGCTCGAGCTCCGTGCCTCCGAGCACGTCACCTGGTCGGGCCGCCTGCGCGCGTCGCTCACCGACGCCGGGGTGTACCCCCGTCCGATCCAGAACCCACTCCCGGTGTGGGTGGCGGTCGGCGGGTCTCCGCCGTCGGTCGTGCGCGCCGGCACGCTGGGACTGCCCCTGACCCTCGCCATCATCGGCGGCCAGCCCGAGCGCTTTGCGCCGCTGGTCGCGCTCTACCGGCGCGCGGCGATGCAGGCCGGACACGACGCAGCGAACCTCGGCCTGGCGATCAACACCCACGCCTTCGTGGCCGAGACCTCGGCGGCCGCTGACGCCGCCTTTGCCCAGCCCTACCTGGCGATGATGAACCGCATCGGCCGCGAGCGCGGATGGCCGCCCTCGGGCCGGCCCGAATACGACGCTCTGCGCTCACCGCGCGGAGCCGTCGCGGCCGGCTCCCCGGAGCAGGTGGCCGAGAAGATCCTGTTCGAGCACGAGCTGTTCGGCAACACGCGCTACATCGCCCAGATGAGCGTGGGAGCGGTGGCCCACCGCGACGTGATGCGCTCGATCGAGCTGTTCGGCACCGAGGTCGCGCCGGTCGTGCGGACCGAGGTCGCGGCGCGCGACGCCCGCCACAGCCACCAGCCGGACGCAGTCAGCGCCACCTAGCGCCTGACAGCTAGACCAGCGTCTGGTAGAGAGCGAGTGTCCGGCGCGCGGCCTCGTCCCAGGAATACGGCCCGCCCGGCTGCGCCGCGGCGAGCGCGGCGGCGGCCAAGCGCTCGCGCGCGGCGGGATCGGCGAGCAGGCTCGCGAGGGCTTCCCGCAGAGCATCGGGCTCGTCGGGCGCCACCAGGCGCGCCGCCCCCAGCGCGGCGACGTCGGAGAAGCCGCCCACGTCGCTGAGCACGCTGGCCTTGCCGAACGCGAGCGCCGTCGCCAACACGCCCGACTGATCGAAACGCTCGGTCCGGGAGTAGGGCAGCACGACCACATCGGCGCGGCGGAAGTAGGCCGGCAGCTCGGCGTCGGAGACGAAGCGAGAGACGAACCGCACGTTCGGTGGCGCCAGTGCCCGCAACGGCGCCAGCGGCATTCGGGGACGGCCCACGATCCACAGCTCGGCACCGTCGATACCGCGCCATGCCTCCAGCAGCGCCTGGAGCCCCTTGTACGGCCGCAGCAGCCCAAAGAACAGGGCCACCGGTACCTCCACGCGGGCCAGCTCGGCGGGCAGGGCCACCGGCTCGGTGGCGGCAAGGAGGTGGTCGAAGGCGCCATGGTGGATCACATGGACCTTGGCCGGGGCGATCCCGAGGCCCCCGACGAGCTGACGGCGGCCGTACTCGGAGTGCACGACCAGGGCGTCGACTCGGTCGTAGAGCCGTCGCTGGGCGCGGGCCTGGCCGGGCCGGGGCTCGCGGGGGAGCAGATCGTGAGCGGTCAGCACGACGGGCCGGTTCGGCAGCAGCGCCGCGTCGAGCCACGGCATGGCCACCCACTGGAAGTGCACCACGTCCGCGCGGGACGCGTGCCGGCGGTAGGCGAGCATGTCGGGGACGTGCTCGAGCAGCTTGCCGGCGCGGCGCAGGCGCGAGCCGGGGGCCCCGCGCGCGTGCACGTAGAAACTGTCGCGCCGCGTGTAGCGGGCCGGCGCCGGCACATCACCGTAGGCGAAGCGGCTGCTCACCAGCTCAACCTGGGCTCCGAGCCGGGCCAGCGCGGCACACAGCGCGTGGTCGTAGGGCGGCGTGAACGCCGACGGGTCGACGACCTGGACTCGCATCACGGCGCCTCGTCCGCGAGCCGGCGCCCGGCCAGCGCGGCGAGCCGGCGCGCCACCGAGGTCGCCTCCTCGCCGCTCAGCGCGTGCACGCGGGCGTCATGGTCGCGGGTCAGCCGGACCGCGGCGGGAGCGAGCGCCGCCAGCCCCGGCTCCCCGGGCCCGCGGTGCAGCACATCCCGCGCGCCGCGGAGCGGGTGGCGGCCCACCAGCCGCAGCGCGGCAGCCGCGCGGGCAGCGGCGCCATCGTCCTCGCGGTAGTCGATCCGCAGCCGGCGGGCCACGGCGTGCTCGATCGTCTCGGGTCGAACCGCCGCCTCGACGCGGACCCCGGCCAGCGTGCGGGCGAAATCCCCCAGCGGGTCGCCGCGGGCCGGGAACCGATCCGCCACCAGCACCACGCGCACCTCGGCGCCGCCGTCGCCCCCTCGCGGGCGATTGGACATCGTGAAGCCGGCCAGTTCCTCGATTCCGAGCAGCACGTCGAGGGCCAGGAAGCGCCCGCGCTCGAACTTCCCCGGTCCCGCGCTGGCGCTCCGGCGCCACCGCCGCGCGTACGGTCACTCCGTCGCCGCACGGCGCGCCAGGCGCGGTTGCGGGCCCGGGCGATCGCCGGCTGGGGTTCGAAGTCCTCGTAGCGGCGCCCCAGCCAGGCGCGGCCTGCCGCATACCCCCGCCACTGCCGTCGCAGCGCCCCGACGGTGGGGCGGTAGCGGTGCTCCACCCGGGCCTGCGGCCGGCTGGCCAGCCGCCAGCCCGCGCGTTGCAGGCGCCAGCTGAAATCGGTGTCCTCGCCGGCGCGCACGCCCTCGTAGAAGCCGCCGATCTGATCGAAGGCACGCCGGCGCACGAGCAGATTCGCCGCCACCGCGCGGGGCAGGTAGGGATGAGCCAGATGGGCGCCCTGATCCAGGAAGCTGCGCGCGGCACCGTAGCGCGCGGCCAGGCCGGAGGGGTCGGTCGCCGGCCCGACCCCACCCGCCAGGGCACCGACATCGGCCTCGATCGGCGTCGCGAAATAACCGTCGATCAGCCCCGGCTGCGGGCGGCAATCGGCGTCGAGGAACAGCACCCAGTCGTGCTGGGCATGCTCGGCGCCGGCGTTGCGGGCATGCGAGGGCGAACGCTCCCCGCCGACGCGGACCACCCTGATCGCGGGCTTTGCGCCGGTCGGCGAATCGCCGGCCCCCGGTTCGCGAAGCGAACCCGCCAGCGAATCGTGAAGCGATTCGCCGTTATCAGCGAGGATCAGCTCGTCGCCGGGGCCGCTGTCGAGCTCGAGCAGCGCCCCCAGCGCCGCCTCGGCCTCGGCACCCGAGCCGGCGAACGGCATCACCACGCTCACCGGCGGGCGGCTCACGACGCGCTCCCGGGCGCGGGAGGAAAGCCGCGGCGGGCCCGGGCGATGAGCGACCGCAGCTGCGCGAGCTCGGCGCGGTGGGCGAAGCCGGTGGCGAGCAGCGCCGGCGGGATCGCCGCCACGACCGCCACCCGCGTGAGCAGACCGACGGCGCCGGTGGTGGGCAAGGCCAAATCACCGGCGGCCGCAAGGCCGCCCATAACCACCACCAGCCGGCCCAGGCGCAGCCATTCAAACCCGACTCTGAACACGTTGCGCGTCAAGGCGTGCATCACGCCCAGCATCACCACGTAGGCCCCGGACAGCGCGATCCCGGCGCCGGCGATGCCCAGCGACGGCACCAGCACCACGATCAGGACGACGTTGGCGGCCAGGCCCGCGAGCGAGGCGGGGAAGTTGCGCGTGGTCACCTTGGCCCTACCCGCGATGACCAGGAACACCACCCACAGGCCGTACAGCGCCCAGCCGAGCGCGACCCACGGCAGGGCACGGTAGGCGCCGAAGTACTGGGGGGCGGTGAGGAGCCTCAGGACCCAGCGTCCGAGCAGGGCCAGGGCCGCGACGACCCAGCCACTGACGAACAGGTAATAGGTGGTCACGAGCCCGTAGAGCCGAGCCGCCTGGGCGTCGTCGGTGATCGAGTAGGCCAGCGGCGGCCAGGCGTACTGAAACGCGCGCACGATGAACGCGACGGCGCCGGCCAGCTTGATCGAGATCGAGTAGAGGCCGGCCAGCGCCTGGCTGCGGTCGTGGTAGATGTAGTAGCGGTCGACGATGCTGAGCGCGTAGACCGACGCTTCGGCCGGGACCGTCGGCAGCCCGAAGCGCAGCAGCACCGCCATCCGCTCGGCGCGGCCGCGCCGCGGCGCCAGGCGGCGGCGCATGGTCCACCACAGCGCCAGCAGCACCAGTGTCGAGGCGCCGTAGTTGCCCAGCAGCAGACCACGCGGGCCGTCGCCGAAACCGACCACCAGCACCACCGAGGCCGCGATCGTCATCAGCACGTTGCTGAGCGAGGCGACCGCGTAGGCGCGCAGTCGCTCGTCGACGCGGAGCAGGCCGTAGGCCAGCTCGAGGTTGGTGAACGACCACAGGCCCAGCACCGCCACGTCGAAGGTGGCGGTGTCACGATGGCTGAGCACGATCCGGCTCAGGGGCGCCGCGAACACGGCCAGCACGACCGCGACGACGGTGGTCGCGAGGAGCAGGAAACCGGTTGCCCGCCGCACCAGCGCGTCGCGGCGCTCGGGGTCTTCGTCGGTGAAGTAGAAGCGCAGAAACGCCTCGATCATCCCGAAGCGCACCACGATGCTGATCAGGATGACCCCGTTGGCGAGCAGTTCGACCACGCCATACCCGGCCGGCGCGATGTACCGGGTGTAGACCGGCAGCAGCAGGACGGCGATCAGCTTGGAGACGACGTCGGCCAGCTGGTAGGCGGCCAGCGAGGACACCAGGCGCTTCAGGTAGGCGGTCACGGCGGCCCTAACGGTACGGGTCGCGCCGCTGTCACAATGGCCGCTATGCGGATCGCGGTGATAGGCGCGTCGGGATGGCTGGGTGGCGCGATCACGCGCGAAGCCCTGGCCCGCGGCCACGAGGTGACCGCGATCGCTCGCCATGCCGACCGCCTGGCCGAGCTCGAAGGCACCGATATTCGCGCCGCCGATGCGACCGACGCCGCAACGCTGGCGCCGGTGATCGCCGGCCACGACGTGGTGGTTGCCGCGATCACCGACCGCAGCGGACCGGACCGGAGCACGATCCCGGCAGCCGCCCGGGCGCTGATCGCGGCGGTGCCCGAGGCGGGCGTGCCGAGGCTGGCCTTCGTCGGCGGCGGCGGCAGCCTGCTGACGCCCGACGGTGGGCGGTTCGTGGACCAGCCCGGGTTTCCCGAGCAGTACAAACCCGAGGCACTGGCCCAATCGCAGGCGCTGGAGCTCCTGCGCGCGGCACCGGCGACGCTCGACTGGACCTACATCAGCCCCCCGCACTCGAACCTCACGCCCGGCGAGAAGCAAGGTGGCTACGCCGTACGCGGCGACGACCGACCGGTCACGGACGAGGATGGACGTAACGCGCTCACCTCGGGCGATCTCGCCGCCGCGCTGCTGGACGAGATCGAGGCGCCGCAGTTCTCGCGCCGGCGCTTCACCGCCGGCTATCAGTCCTGACCCCAAGGGCGCCCTCAGCCCGACAGGAGCTTCCAGATCCTCCCCACCAGCTGCTGGGCGTCGAAGTTGTGCGCCAGGCTGGAGCCAAACCCGGGCAGGCCGACATCGATCACGATCCCCCGGCCCAGTCGGTACCCGATGATCGCCGGCTGCGCGCTGCTGGCGCCCGCCTCCGAGGCGACTCCGGCGCCGGCCGCCACCGGCGCGTAGGGCTGGTAGGAGCGATAACCGCGCAGCGCCCCGGAGGTCCCGGAGAAGAGGTGTAGAGCATCCGTGCCGGCGAGGATCAACGTCCCGCGGCTGTCCACCACCGGTCCGGGGCGAGCACCCAGCACGTCGGCGACGCGCGGGCCGGTCGGATCGAGAGCGCGACCTCCCGAGACCGTGACCAGGCGACGGAGCGAGTCGATCCCGAGGGAGAGGACCTTCCCTCCCCCGGTGACGTAGCCCCGCAGGGCAGCGCCGAGCGTGGACGGCAGCCAGCGCTCGTCACCGGCCAGGACGATGGCCCGGTGCCCGGCCAGCCCCGGACCCACGCCCTCGGTCAGGGCCAGGTCGCTGCTGAGATCAAAGCGCAGGCCCGCCTTGCCCAGGTAGGCCAGCAGCGCCGCCTGGTCGGCCAGCCCGGCCGGCAGTCCGTGGGCCAGTGGCCGGTTCAGCTCGATCGGGCCGCCCGCCGCCAGCGTGCTCGGGAGCCCGTCGCCGCTGTCGTCGACCGGATTGATGCCCTGCCACGTCAGTGCCGGCAGGACGACCAGCACCGCGGCGCGGTGTGACGCGGAGGACCGGGCGAGCAGCGGGATCTGGGTGCGGTGCGCGCCGTAGCGCAGCGCCACCTCGTACAGACCGGGGGCGCGCGCCGGAAGGGGGACGGCGAGCTGGTAGGAACCGGTGGCGCCGGAGGCGAGCACCTTCTGCGCCCCCGCGCGCCGCAGCGCCCAGTGATACGTGTGCCGCAGTGCGTCGACATACACCGTGGCGCTGGTCCCGGCGGCGGCGGGCGTCAACGGGGGCTGTGCCGCGAGATAGCGGACCGTCACGCCGGCGTGCGGGGTGGTGCCGGGCACTGGCGGCAGCTCGGGGGGAAACCGGCCCGTGTCGCATGCCTTGTCGGTGACCTTGTAACCGACCAGATAGGTGCCCTGAGGCGCCGGGTGCCGTCCGATCGTGCCGTCCCACTTCGACACGCCGCCCGCCCGAGCGGCGTAGCTCTTGACCAGCCGTGGCGGCCCCGGCAGATCGGTGCGGTAGATCAGGATCCGTCCCTGCCGGCCGGCGTTGCCGGTGTAGTGGATGGTGGCGGCGCCGGTGCCGGGCTGGGGGATGAGAGATGGCGTGACCCGGGTCACCCGGGGCCGCGGCGGCACGCTCTGAACGGTGACCGGCTCCGGGCCGGCATTGTTGGAGATCGTGACCGAGCGGCCCTGATGGATCAGCGAGACCTTGATGTAATAGGTGCCATCGGGGGCAACCGCGGAGCCGTCGGTGCGGCCGTTCCAGCTGAACACGCCGTCGGGGTTGCGCACCCCCAGGCGCATGTGGCGATCGGTGGCCAGGGTCGCCACGATCGTCCCGGCGGTGTTGACGACGTAGACGTCGACGTCGTCGGAGCGGTGCAGGAGGTAGAAGGAGATCGACATCGAGCGGTGGCTGACGCCCTTGCAGGTCCCGCCGCTGACCGGGTCGATCACGGCCGGGGACGGAGCCGGGAGACCGGCGATCAGCGGCGTGGTGACCTTCAGGTGCTGCGTGACGAAGAACGCCGCCACCGTCGCTATCGCCAGTGCGGCAAACGCCGCCACCGGCAGGCGCCTCACAGGGGTACCACCGCCACATTAGGCACGTCGAACTCGTGGAAGGCATCGAGGCCGCGGGGATCTCGGGCGCACAGCATGACCCGGATAGAGCCACCGTGGCAGACCACCAGCGCCGGCAGCTCACCGCCGTCGTGGATGTCATCGAGCGCGGCGGTCACGCGCTGCTGCTGGTCCAGCAGCGACTCGCCCCCGGGGAAGCGGAACCCGGCCCCGGCGTGCCGCCAGGCAGCGTAGCCGGCGGGGTCCTCGCGCTCGATGTCGATGAACCGCCGGCCCTCCCACTCGCCCCGGTTGGCCTCGCGCAGGCGGGCGTCGAGCGCCGGCACGAGTCCGATCATCTCCCCGACGATCTCGGCGGTCTCACGTGCCCGGCTCAGGTCCGACGCCCATAGCGAGCGGATCCCGTCGTCGGCGACCCGCTCGGCCAGCTCGTGCGCCTGCCCGCGGCCGGTGTCGTTCAACGGCGTGTCGGTGAAGCCCTGCACCCGGATCGGCTCCCGATTGTCGTTGGTCTCTCCGTGGCGGGCGAGCAGGATTCCGTGCAGGCTCATCCCGGCTGGACCGTTGGCGCCGGCGATCTCTCAGTCATCGAGGTCCGCGACGGCGGTATCCGAGCGCAGGCCGACGCGAATCGTCTCCAGCGACAGAACCTCCTCCGGCGCGATGTTGCCGAGGTTGACGTCGGGGCCGAAACGACGCACGAACCACACCTGCTGGTCCCGGCGCGGAGCCTCGAACAGAATCCGTTCGGGGGGAATCGCGTGCACGATCTCATCGATCAGGCCCATGCGCACCTCGCCGTCGTGACGGAAGATCCCCACCGTGCCGCTCTCACGGGCCTCCGCGATCACCTTCCAGGCCCCCGCCTCGAGCTCGGACTGGATCTGCTCCACCCAGCGGAACGGCGCCATGATCCGGGTGTTGTCCTTGGACCCCACCTCGGACAGCACGATGAACTCCTGCGCCAGGCGCCCGATCAGCTCGAGCTTGCGTTCATGCTCGAGCGTGATGGTTCCGTCGGAGAGCTCGATGTGCTTCAGCCCGAGCTCATGCAGCCAGGCGACCAGCGCGTCGAGACGGTTCTGGGCGATGGCCAGCTCGGTCAGCGTGCCGCCCAGCATGACCGGGATCCCGTGATCACGGTAGCGCGCGAGCTTGGCCTCCAGGTTGCCCGTCGCGATCGCGGTGCCCCAGCCGAGCTTGACCACGTCTATGTAATCGCCGACCACTTCGGCCAGTCCGTCCACGTCGGCCACCGAGAGACCGCGGTCGAGTACGTGGGTGAGGCCCTCCTGCCGTGGCTTGGCGGCCCTCGCGGGGAGGTCGAGCAGGTCCGTCAACGGCATGTGGACTCCTAGGTGTTCGGGGCGAGATCGGAGCCGACGGTGACCACGACCTGGGCGCTGCACGGCGTCGACGACGGTGGGCAGGCGACCGTCTGGTTGCTCTGATCGACGGGCTGGACCGATGCGGGTCCGAGCTTGAGCGACCGGGCCACGATCAGCGCGTCGGGCCGATGATGGGGAAGGTAACCCACCACCGTTGCCGTCTGGGTCTGGTCCGCAGCCGTCACGACATTGCCTTGCTTGAACCCCACCGCGGCGAGCCGGCCGGCGATGGTGTGCGCCAGGTTGGGCGTCGCGGTGCCGTTCAGGACCGCGACGGTGACGGTCGACGGGGCCGGCGTGGCCGCGGCGCGCGTGGTGCGGCCCTGACTCGTCTTGGCGCCGGCGGTCGCAGAACCGCTGCCGGCAGCGGTGTTGGTATGGCCGGGGGACCCTCCGGACGCGATCACGAGCACAACGACGACCACGGCGATCAATCCGAGCAGCGCCAGCACCGCGATGACCCCACGGCGCATCGGTGACCGTCCCCCCGACGATGAGCCCGTGCGGCTGGGAGGCGACGCGGGGCGGCGGGGGCCGCTCCCGGTGGGGCGCGCCACCGCGGGTCGCGCCGCTGCGGGTCGCGGGGCGGCGGGACGGGACGCCGCCGGCGACTGGGTCGGCAGTGCCCCCACGCTCACGGGCGCCGGTGCGCGTGGCGGTGCGCTCCCATTGGCGGCCCCGGCTGCCGTGGCCGGCGGCGGACCGGCCGCGGCCATCATCGTGTCGCCGTCCAGGAAGCGACGCTCGTCGCTGGCCACTGCGGACCCACTCCCGGCCCGGATCGAGATCGGCTCGCGGTCGGAGCTCGGGATGAGCCTGGTGGCGGCGCTCAGCGCGGGGGCCCCGACCCCGGCCGGGGCCGCGGGGACGGCGGCAGCGGCGAGTGGCGCGGCCGTGCGCGAGCTGACCGGCACCCCGAGCCCGGCTCGGGCCGGCACGGCGGGGGAAGCGCCGGCACGGACGACCCCGGGAGGGGGCGGGGCCGGTGCGTTGGTCGTCGACGGGGATGAAGCCTGCGCCCGGGTGAGCTGGGCGAGCCTGGACTCGAGCTGGCGGACGTGTTCAGCGGATTCGGCCGCCCAGTCGCGCAGCGATGCGGTCTCCCGTGCCTGCGAGAAATACAGCAGGATCAGGATCGCCAGACCGATGATCGCGGCGAAACCGGCGTCGGCTCCCACCGTGGAGATGAAATGGTGGACCGAAAAGGCGTACGGAATGGCTCCCATGATCTCAGCGGCAGTCTAAGGGGCTACTCCGGCGCCTTCATCCTCAGCGCGGGTGACGCGGGCACCGGATAGGTCGGATACGTGTTTCGCTAGCGCGGCCGCGTCACCTTCAAGCACCAGCAGGTTGATGTCGGCGAATATGCGCTCGACCCAGGCCGGATCGAGCCACTCGTGACCGGCACGGAGGATGCGCTGGGCCGGGGTGGGCTGCGGATGCTCGCTCGGGTTGAACAGCTCCTCGTGGAACTTCTCCCCGGGCCGCGCGCCCACGATCTCGATCGCGATGTCGCGCTCGGGCTCGAGTCCGGACAGCCGGATCATGGTGTTGGCCAGATCGAGGATCAGGATTGGCTCGCCCATCTCCAGCACGAAGATCTCGCCGCTGCTATCGCCCAGGGAGCCCGCGCGGATGATCAGCTGCACCGACTCCGGGATCGTCATGAAGTAGCGGCTCATGCGCTCGTCGGTCACGGTCACCGGACCGCCGGCCGCGATCTGCCGGCGGAAGATCGGCACCACCGAACCCGAGGAGCCGAGCACGTTGCCGAACCGCACGGTCGCGTACCTCGTCCCGGGGTACTTCACCGCGGCCGCCTCCACCGCCCATTCCGCGAGCGCCTTCGAGGCTCCCATCACGGTCGCGGGCTGAACCGCCTTGTCGGTGGAGACGAGCACGAACGTCCCCACGCCGACATCACCGGCGATCCGGGCGACCAGGCGTGTGGCCAGCGCGTTGTTGCGGACCGCCTCGACGGGGTTCTGCTCCATCAAACCGACGTGCTTGTAGGCGGCGGCGTGAAAGACGACGGCCGGGCGGTGCTCGGTGAGCACCTCCCGCATCCGCTCCTCCTCCTTGCAGTCGGCCAGCACCGGAACGGCGGTGCGGATGTGGCGGTCCTCCTCGAGCTCGCGGACGATCTCGAACAGGTTGTCCTCGGCGTGGTCGACCAGCACCAGTGACCGTGGCCCCACCCGAGCGATCTGCCGGCACAGCTCCGAACCGATGGAACCGCCGGCACCGGTGACCAGCACGACCTGCCCCGCCAGATACGCACCGACCCGCTCCAGCTCCTCTCGGACCGGCTCGCGCCCCAGCATGTCCTCGACGCGGACCTCGCGCAGCTGCCGGGTCACGCGCAGCTGACCGGAGCCGTCGCGCAGCAGCTCAAACACCGTCGGCGTGGTCCGCACGGGGATCCCGCGGGCGCGGCAGGCGGTGACCACGCGCGCCCGCAGCGTGCCCGGGGCGGAGGGGATCGCGATCACGACCTCGTCGGGCTCGACCTCATCGAGCACGCGCTCGAGGTCGGCCGCCGAGGTGGTGCCGAGCACCTTGAGCCCGTGCTCGTCCTTGATCCCCTGCTTGCGGGGATCGTCGTCGAGGAAGCCGACCGGGCGCAGCGCCAGCTGCGGGTTACGCAGGAGCTCGCGGACGACCAGCCGACCGCCGTCGCCACCGCCGACGATCAGCGCCTCGCGAGCTCCCTTGCCGACGCTGAAGCTCCGCACCCGCCCCTCGGCGATCAGCTGCACGATGAAGCGCGCCGCCACCAGCAGGGCCAGGGTGAGCAGGAAGAACAGCGAGATCACGCTGCTGGGGAGGGTCACCGGGGTGGCCGGCCCTCGGCTGACGCGGTAGACCAGGTGGTCGACGCCGTGGCGGACCTGCTCCACGGCGATGCGCTGCGTGCTGGCGGCCTCGACCGGATGCAACAGGGCGATCACCCCCACGACGAGCACGGTGGCGACCACCACCGCCTTCAGCACCGCCTCGTAGTCGCGCTGACCGATGAAGCGCCACAGCCGCTGATACTGGCCGAAAGCGGCCAGCGCGATCACCGTCGCCGCCACCACCCACGCGACCGTGACGTCGAGCAGGTGGCCGTAGCGCTGGTTGGAACCGCCGAAGCTACCCTCGAACCGCAGCCAGAAGGCAAGGAAATATGCCAACGCGACCAGGACACCGTCGGCCAGCAGCTGGGGGAGCGCATGGCGGTGGACGGGAAAGGCCGCGGATCGGATCCGCCGGCGCATCGGGCGCAATTGTAATCGGGCCAGCGCGGGATTTTTCCCTAAGAACGGGTTAGATCACTTCGTGACCAGAACGCCCTGCGGATGGTGCGCGGTCGGCACGTAGAGCCCGGTCAGCCCGGCGCAGGTGCTGCGCAGCGCCCGGCGGGTCCGGTAGGGCTGGATCTTCCAGCCGTTGCGCAGCGGCGTGAACAGCACGATCGGGTACCTCTTCTTGGTCAGCTCGAACTTGGGCCGGTAACCCATCTGGCCCGTGTTCAGATGCACATACCACCCCATGATGCTGACGTACTCCACGTTGATCACGATCCGGCCGCACTTCTCGATCGGCCCGCGCCCGCCGACGGCGTTGACGAGCGCCCCGAGCTTGTTGATCTCGATCGTGCGCAGGCGCTCATGGCGCACGTCCCGGTGCTCGAAGCGCGCCTGCGAGATGGCGTCCGGGATCATGCTTCCCAGCAGCACCACCGCCAGTGGAATTCCGGCCCAGCGCGGCAGGCTGGGATGCCACCGGGACGCGTCGAGCAGCAGCCAGCCGAAGGTGATGCCGCCCAGCACGGCGGTCAGCGCGGCCGGCTCGAACAGGTACCGGGGAACGCCCGGGAAGCCGTGCAGGACGAAGGCCACCTCGACCACCACCCAGAGCACGACCGCGCCCGCCAGGGCCAGGACGGTCCGGTTGCGGCGCAGCACCGCCAGCGCAACCGAGATCAGCGCGGCGATCTCGAGCGGGAGATAGTCCAGCCCCGTGAACCGGGTGATGGTGCCGGTGATCTTGTTGTTGTGCAGCTCGCGCGGGGATTTGAGGGCGAGCTGTCCGGCGATATTGGGGCGGTGGTTGGTGATCTCGGGGATCCCGAACCACAGAAACGCGGCTGCGATCGGCCCCGCGAACAGCATCCAGCGCATCGAAGGGATCTTCCGCCAGGCCCAGATCGCGTACAGGCCGGCGTATGGCCATACCTCGGGGCGGCCGAGCGAGGCGAGCACCAGCAGCCACCAGGTCCAGCGGTGGCGGCCATTGAGGTGGCAATCGATCGCGGCCAGGCAGACCGCCACCAGCATCGAGTCAGACTGTGCGCTGAGAACGTAGTGGAAGTACTGATCGATGCCCAGCACCGCCGCCCCGGCGAAGATCGCCGCGCCGATCGCCGCGTAGCGGTGCTCCCGATCGGCCCCCGTGAGCTTGTAGGCGATACGACCGCCGAACACCGCGCCCGAGAGCGAGAGCGAGACCGAGGTGAGCATCCACAGCCACAGCGCGTAGTGGCCGAACAGCGCGTAGGGGACGTTGAACAGATAGGTGAACGGCTTCCACGACGGCGCGCCGCCGAGATTGAGCGACCCGCGGAGCGTCTGGTAGCCCCAGTCGAGCCAGCCGTATGGGTCATAGCCGGGTCGGGTGCCGGTGACCAGGATCAATACCGCGGACAGGGCGACCACGCCCAGCGCCACCAGCCACCAGGGGTGGTCGGCGATGAACGAGCGCGGATCCCGCGGACCCGGCGCGCGCGAAGCTCCGCGGCCCTCGGGGTCCAGGGCCGGGGGGGTCTGGAGCGTGGTGTCTGACACGAGAAGACCCGGACGGTACCAGCCTCACGACTCGCTGCAGGACCAAGCTTTACCCGGCTACGCCGAGTCTGGCCAAGCGTTAAGTCCTTGCTAATCCAGCGCACACAAGAGCAGGTCCACCAAGAGGGCCGGGTCGCGCCGGACCCGATCACCCGACGTGCCGGCGCGGTCGCGCTTGATCAGGTCGACCTCCTCCGCGCGGATCAGGCGCCGTAGCCTCCCTTCGGCGATCAGCTGAGCGTCCACCGCTCCCAGGCGACCCTCGAAGACCGTGAACACCGGCGCCCCGAGCGCCACCGCCTCACGGTTCATGGTTCCGCCGGCCGACACCACCAGGTCGGCGTAGGCGATCAGCGACTGGGCGTCGATGGCCCGGGCGGGCACCACGAAGCCGCCGGCGCGCTGAAGCTCTGAGCGCTGCTCGGGGGTCCGCGGCAGAACAACGGTCTGGGATCCCCGCAGCCGCTCCAGGACCCGCCCGAAGCGGTCGTTCTCAAAGCGGTGATAGAGCGACACCGCCGGTGGAGTGCGGATGACGGCGATGGGGTCCGCCGGATCCAGCCCGAGCTCGTCGAGCACCGCGGCGTCCGGCTCGAAATCGGCCAGGTAGTACTCCTCCTTGAGGCCCGGATAGCGGTGCAGCTTGCCGCGGGCCCCGTAGCGGTCCAGACGCTCGGGGGCGATCACGTCGGGCACCACGACGGCTTGGGCCAAGCGGCAGTTGACCGTGTGCTGGACGGTCGCCCATTCGTAGTCGAAGGTCGTCGAACACGGGATCCGCAGCAACGCGGCGGCGACCGTGACGTCGTTGGATCCGTGCCCGAGGGCGAGGTCGAAGCGACGGCCGTGCGCCCAACGGGTCAAGCGCGCCGAGCGACCCGCCAGTCCGCGCGCCTTGCCCACCAGGCCGGCGCCGCGGTGATGCCCTATCGCCGTGTGCTCGATCCCGAAGCGCTCGCAGAGCTGGAGTGTCTGGGCGAAGTCCCGCGCGGTCACCTCCACTTCATGTCCTCGCTCGCGCAGGATCGAGATCACCGGTCGCATCACCAGGACATGGGGTGAGTTGGTCAGATCGATCCAGACTCGCATCGCGGGCAACCCTAGTGGTGCCCGGACCGGCCGCCTGTTATCACCCTCCCCCAACTGCCGCCTCAGGGGCTCACGCTACGCTCATCCCGCCGTGCTCCTCAGAGTTGCCTCCATCACCGGACCGCTGGTCACCCTGGCCACGCCGGGCGCGACCGTCGTCTACTTCCTCCTCCGCCCAGCTCGAGCCACCCACCAGGGCTCCGGCCGACCGGCTGCGGATGTCGATCCCGACTGAGCCCGGGGCGGGCGGGAGCAGCCAAACGACGCAACTGGCGGTCGGTCACGCCCTCATGCTGGGGGCGCTGCACGGCCCCGCCGAGCTGCTGCCGATCTCCTCGTCCGGGCACGTGGCGCTGATCCCATGGCTGCTGGGCTGGGACTACGCCGACCTCGACCCGGAGCTGCGCAAGTCCTTCGAGGTGGCGCTGCACGCCGGGACCGCCGCGGCACTGCTGATCACGCTGCGCTCCGAGGTGGGCGACGCGCTGCACGCCATGAGCGGCCGGCTGGCCGCGTTCATCGCGCTGTCGTTCGCTCCGCCGGCCGTGGTCGGCTTCAAGCTCGAGCGCGTGATCGAGCGGCGGTTCGGAACGCCACCGACGATCGCGGCCGGACTGATCTGCGGTTCGCTGGCGATGCTGTGGGCCGATCGGGCGCCGCAGGCTCGCCGCTCGGAGGACGCCGGCGTCGGCGACGCGCTGTGGCTCGGCGCGGCCCAGGCCTGCGCCCTGGTCCCGGGCGTATCGCGCAACGGTGCGACCCTGGCCGCCGCGCGGAGGCGGCGGTTCACCCGTGAGGACGCCAACCGTCTCTCGCGCTACGTGGCGCTGCCGGTGATCGCCGGCGCGACGCTGCTCAAGGGGGTCCGGCTGGCTGGACGCGGCCTTCCGCCCGGCACGGCGGTTCCGTTCGCCCTCGGAGCCGGCGCATCCTTCGGCTCCACGCTCGGCTCGACCTGGCTGATCCGCCAGGTCGAACGGGATCGCTCCCTCTCGCCCTACGCCGTCTACCGCATGGCTTTGGCGGTGATCGTGCTGCACCGCTTGGCTCGCTCGCGCCGCGCCGGCCGGGAGTCCGAACGATGTACGACAATGGCGCCGTGACGGACGCCTACGCAGCCGCCGGTGTCGACACCCACGAGGCCGATCGCGGCGTCGCTGCGCTGGTCGGGGTGCTGCGCAGCATCGAACCGGGGCGCCCCTCGCTGACGGTGCCGCTGCCGGGTCATTACGCCAGCGTGATTCGGGTCGCGCCGGGACTCGGGATCGCGCTGGCCACCGACAGCGTCGGATCCAAGGTGGTCGTCGCCGAAGAGGCCGGGCGCTTCGACACGATCGGCATCGACTGCGTGGCCATGAACGTCAACGACCTCATCTGTGTCGGCGCCCAGCCGCTGGCCCTGCTCGACTACCTGGCGGTGGAGCGCGCCGATCCCGACCAGCTGGCCTCGATCGCGGTGGGGCTCAGGCTCGGGGCCGAGGCGGCCGGTGTCGAGATCCCCGGCGGCGAGGTCTGCCAGCTGCCCGAGGTGATCCGCGGCCATCCCTCGCCCACCGGCTTTGACCTCGTCGGGTCGGCGTTCGGCACCGTGGCACTGGACCGGATCATCGACGGCAGCGCGTGCGCTCCCGGCGATGTCCTCATAGGCCTGCCCGCCTCCGGGGTTCACTCCAACGGCCTCACGCTGGCCCGGCGGGCGCTGCTACACGACGGCGGGCTGACGCTTGACTGCGCCCCGCCGGCGCTCGGCGGCGCGACCGTGGCCGACGCGCTGCTGGAACCCACGGTCATCTACGTGCGGGGGATCCTCGCGTTGCTGGAGAGCTCGATCGCGGTGCACGGGCTGGCGCACATCACCGGCGGCGGGTTGCTGAACCTGCTGCGTCTCGGCGACCACATCGGCTTTGCGATCACCGCGCCGCTCCCGGTCCCGCCGGTGTTCGGTCTGATCGCCGAGCTCGGAAACGTGGCGCCAGCCGAGATGTGGGAGGTATTCAACATGGGCTGCGGCTTCTGTGTGGTGGTGCCCGAACCCAACGCCGCCGAGACGGTGGCGCTGCTGGAGGCGCACCATCCCGGTGCTGCCGTGATCGGCGGCGTGACCGACCGTGCCGGCGTGGTCCGGGTCCCCGCTCTGGGGATCGAGGGAGGCCCCAGCGGACTCACAACGACGTAGGTGCTCCCCGCCGGGGAGAACTGAGCCACCGCAGTGGGACAATGGCGCAGCGGACACGCACGTCCGATGCTGGGTTGGCGCAAAATAGAGAGCTCCACATGAGCACGCTGCTGGGCACCAGTCTCAACGGCCGTTACCGATTGGAGGCGCGGATCGGTGCCGGCGGCATGTCCACCGTCTATCGCGCCCTCGACAGCACGCTCGAGCGCCAGGTCGCGGTCAAGCTGATGAACCGCGAGGTGGCCAGCGACTCCGACCAGCTGGAGCGCTTCCGTCGCGAGGCGCGCGCCGTGGCGCAGCTCTCGCATCCGCACATCGTCGGCGTGATCGACGCCGGCGAGGACGACGGCCGTCCCTACATCGTGCTCGAGTACGTGGAAGGCGAGACGCTCAAGGACCGCATCCGCCGGCTCGGCCGGCTACCGATCACCGAAGCGCTGGCCTACGCGATCGAGATCGCGCGCGCCCTCGGCGCCGCCCACGCCCGCCACATCGTGCACCGCGACGTCAAGCCGCAGAACGTCCTCATCGACGAAGAGGGCTCGGCCAAGGTGACCGACTTCGGGATTGCCCGGACGCTGGAGGAGGAGGGCCTGACCGCCGACGGCCGGGTGCTCGGCACCACCGACTACGTCTCGCCGGAGCAGGCGCTCGGCCAGCACGTCAACGGCCAGTCCGATCTCTACTCGCTCGGCGTGGTGCTCTACGAGATGCTGACCGGCGAGGTCCCGTTCAAGGGCGAGAACCAGGTCGCGGTGGCGATGATGCACGTGCGCGACGAGATCCCCGATGTGCAGTTCAAACGACCCGAGGTCTCGGCCGCGCTCGCCGCCGTGGTCGACACCGCCACCGCCAAGACCCAGGAGGACCGCTACGCCGACGACGCCGAGCTGATCGCCGACCTCGAGGACGTGCTCGCGATCGAGGCCGCTCGCAGCGGCAGCGCCACCGGTGAGGTGACCTCGGTCCTGCGCACACTGCCGTCACGCGCTCAGCGGCGCGTCCCGTTCCGCCTCCGCCATCCGCTGATTCTGACCGCCGCCGTGCTGGTGCTCATCGCGGCGGTCGGTGGCGGCGGCGTGTTCCTGGCCGGCCGCACGCACCATGGCCCGCCGAAGTTGCCCCAGCCGGCCCCGACCGCAACGCCGACCCAGGTCGTGCTCTGTGCGTCGTGCGCCCACGACTACAACCCCGTAGCGCCGGTGGGACCCAAGTCCCAGCATCCCAGCACGGTCGGGCTGGCGATCGACGGCAATCGCAACACCGCCTGGACCACGGAGCAGTACTACGCCGGGCTGCAGAAGGCCGGGGTCGGGCTCTACGTGGACGCCTATCCCGGCGTCCGCGCCCGCTCGCTGGTGATCGACACCGCCACGCCGGGCTATTCGGTCATGGTGTACGCCCGCAGGACGCGGCCCGATCCCAACACCTTCGACGTCGGACCCCAGGGCTGGATCAAGGTCGGGACGGCCAAGGCGGTCCATTCGACCCAGACCATCCGGCTCCACGCCGAGGTCGAGTACCGCTACTACCTCGTGTGGATCACCAGCCTCGGCAGCCACAACCAGGTCGCGATCAACGAGATCGCGCTCTACACCTGAGCCGTCGTCACCAGGTGCGGTCGGGCAGCGGGTCCGCGCGGCCCTCGTGCGCACGGGCGGCGGCACGCAGCATCGCGTCCAGGTGGTCGGGAAATCCGAGCGGCCGCGGCAGCTCGTCTAAGGCAAACCATCCCGCCTCCAGCACCTCGTCGGCCTGCAGCCTCAGGTCACCGACCGGCTCGCGCCGGCGCATCAGATACGAGCTGTTGAGGGTGTGCTCCTGGATCCCGTCGCGCGCCGGCGGACCATAGACGTCGATCCAGGTACCGACGTAGGCGACCGCCTCCGCCTCGATTCCGAGCTCCTCGGCCAGCTCGCGCTCGGCCGCGTGCATGGGATGCTCACCGCCCTCGCAGAATCCCCCCGGCACGTCCCAGGCCCCTTGCCATGGGTCACGGGCACGCCGCAGCAGCAGCACCCGGTGGCGTTCGATCACCACCGCCTCGCCGCAGGGCTTGGGATTGAGGAAGTGGCGCTGACCGCAGTGCCGGCAGTACGTCGGCGGCGGCTCAGCCAACGGGGTGGCGCAACTCCAGCAGTAGCGGTAGGACACCGGCCGCACAGTACCGTTCCGGCTCGGGACATCATCGAGCTGCTGTGGATCACCGACCTGCCCAGATCGCCTTCGCCGGACTCGGCCGGATGGGGCTGCCCATGTGCGCCCGGCTCACCGCGGCCGGCTTCAAGGTCGTCGCCACCGACCTCCGCACCGACCTCCGCGTCGCCGCGGAGCGCGTCGGGGCAAACTGGTCCCCCACCGTCGGTGGCGCCTGCGCCGAGGCCGAGTTCGCGGTCACGATGCTCCCCGGGCCGGGTGAGGTGGCGGCTGTCACCGAGGAGATCGTCGCGTCGCTCTCGCCCGCAGCGTGCTGGATCGACATGAGCACAGCGTCACCGGCGGTGGGACGCCAGATCGCCGCCTGCGCCGCGGGTCGCGAGGTGGTGGTCCTCGACGCGCCGGTGGGCGGCGGCCCCGCGGCGGCGCGCGACGGGCGGCTGGTCGCCTTCGCGGGGGGCGAAGCCGAGGATCTGCGTCGCTGCCGGCCGGTGCTGGACGCGCTCACCGAGCGGGTCCTGCACGTCGGGCCCGCTGGGAGCGGGTACGCGCTCAAGCTCCTGGTCAACCTGCTCTGGTTCGAGCAGGCGGTGGCCACGGCGGAGGCACTGACGCTGGCGCGGCGCATGCAGCTCGACCTGGAGGTCGTCCGCGAGGCGCTGCTGCACAGCGCCGCGACGAGCGGCTTCATCGCGCACGACGTCCCGGCGTTGCTCGACGGTGACGACCTGACCACGTTTCCGCTGGCCCGCTGCTGTGAGGAGCTGGAATCGGTGCGAGCCCTCGGCCGCGAGCTGGGACTGTCGCTGGAGCTCGCCGACGCGGTCAGCGAGGTGCACCTGCGGGCGCTCGAGCGCTACGGCGACGTCGACGGCGAGCTGCTGGGTGCGCGGCTGGTGGCGGAGCGGGCCGGAGTCGAGCTGCGCCGCGACCCGGACCCCGGCTAGCCAAGAGCTAGTAGCGGTGGGCGCGCTCGGTCTCATAGCGCGCGACCGCCAGCTCGACCAGCCGCGCCAAGAGGTCCGGGTAGGGGATCCCGCTGGCCGCGAACAGCGACCCGAACACCGAGGTCTCGGTGAACCCCGGCATCGTGTTGAGCTCGTTGACCAGCACGGTCTCACCCACCACGAAGAAGTCCACCCGGGCCAGGCCGGAGCAATCCGCCAACTGAAACGCCTGCACCGCGAGCTCTCGCACGCGCTCGGAGACGTGCGTCGGAATCCTGGCCGGCACGACCAACCGCATCCCACCGGGCGAGTACTTGGCCTCGTAGTCGTACCACCCCCCCTCGCCGGCGGCGAGCAGGATCTCGCCCGGCTGGGAGGCCAGCGGCGCCTCGTTGCCGAGCACCGAGCATTCGACCTCGCGGCCGGCGGCAGCGGCCTCCACGATCGCCCAGGGGTCGTGGGCGAACGCCGTCTCCAGCGCGGCGCCGAGCTGCTCGGCCACATCGACCCGCGCGATTCCGACCGAGGAGCCAAGCCGGGCGGGCTTGACGAACACCGGGAGGCCGAGCTCGCGCAGCGAACGCTCCACCGCGGCAGGGTCAGGGCGGTACTCGTCCTCACGCACCGATCGGTAATCGACCTGCGGGATGCCGGCCTGCGCCATGAGGTCCTTGAACAGGACCTTGTGCATGCACAGCGCCGAGGCCAGCACACCGGCGCCCACGTAGGGGACGTCGAGGCACTCCAGCAGTCCCTGAACGGTGCCGTCCTCCCCGAACGGGCCGTGCAGCACCGGAAACACCACGTCGTAGCCCGGCAGGCCGCCGCCGGGTGAGAAAGTCACCGGTTCGCCGTCGCGGCGCCAGGACCCATCCCGTCCCACGTCGATCAGCGATACCTCGTAGCCGCCGCCGGTCAGCCCCGCGGCGACGGAGGCCGCCGACGCCACCGACACCTCGTGCTCGGAGGACCGACCCCCGGACAGCACCGCCACGCGCCGGGCGGTCATGGCGCCGCGGCGCTCGACGACGATGTGGACGTTGAACTCGTGGAGCTGGTGGTCGGAGTCGTGCTCTTGCTGGTCGTTGTGGTCGAGGTGTCGGGCGGCTTGTAACGGCCGACCACGATCGTCACGGTGCTGTTCTTCTTGGCCGTCGACCCGCCGGTGGGGGACTGTGAGATGACGTTGCCGTCCTGGTTTTGCTGGGTCACGTCCTTGGTGGTGCGTGAGACCTTGAACCCCGCCGCGGTCAGCGCACTGGTCGCCTGGCCGGCCGGATCGCCGACCACGTTGGGCACCGAAGCCGTCGGTGGCGCCGAGGCGACGACGATCGTGATCACGCTCCCGGGCGGCGCGGTGGAACCGCCCGCCGGGTTCTGGCTGATCACGTTTCCAGCCTGGGCGGTGCTGGAGGTCTGCGAGTTGACGTTGACCTTGAAGCCGGCCGTGGTGAGCGCGGTGGTGGCGTCCGCCTCGCTGTCTCCGGTCACGTTGGGCACCGTGGCAGCGGGCGGTCCCGAGGAGACGATCAGGGTGATCGAGGTTCCCGTCGGAAGCGATTTGCCGGCCGCGGGGTCGGTTCCGGTGGCCTGTCCGGCCGGAAACTGCGAAGAGGGCTGTCTCAGCGTCCGCGACAATCTGAGCTTGGCCCGTTTGATCACCCTGGTGGCCCTGGACTGGCTGAGACCCTGCACCGAGGGCACCGTCGTATTGCCCGGTCCCTGCGAGACGGTGACGGTGACGGTGGAGTTCTTGTCGGCCTTGGTTCCCGCCTGAGGCTCCTCGCCGATCACCGTCCCACTGGTTCTGGCGTTGGCCACCCTGATCACGCCGACCGAGAAGCCGGCATTCTGGAGCACGGTGCGGGCGAGGTTGAGCTGCTCCCCGGTGACCGACGGGACGACCCGCTGCTTGGGCCGCGAGATGAAGTACGCCGCGGTCGCGGCCCCCGCGATCAATAACAGCACGAGCGCGGCCAGCAACCAGGGCAGCCAGCGTGGAGAGCCCTCAGGGTGTTCGGGCGGCGGCTCCTCGTACCGGCCGTCGGCATCCGGCCCCGGATCGGGATCTGCCTCCGGAACTCCGGCCAGGGCGGCCGCCGCCGCGGCTCCGCCGGCTCCGGCCCGCCGGCCCCGCCGGCCACGGCGGCCATGCTCGCGGTGTGCTGACCTCCGGTGCCGGACGCGATCGAGGCCCGGCAATGCTCGAGCGCGGCGATCAGCTGATCGGCGTTCTCAGGGCGATCGGCCGGGTTCTTGTTGAGGACCCACAGGACCACCTGCTCGAGTTCCAGCGGGATGCTGGGAGTGATCTCGCGAGGAGGGATCGGCGCTTCCGAGACGTGCTTGAGCGCGATCGTCACCGCCGCCTCGGCATCGAACGGGACCCGTCCGGTCAGCATCTCGTACAGCACGACCCCCACCGAGTAGAGATCGGACGAGCCCGCCACCGAGTGGCCCTGAGCCTGCTCGGGCGACAGATACTGGGCGGTGCCCATGATCGAGCCGGTCTCGGTCATGTCCGAGGCGCCGGCGCGGGCGATCCCGAAGTCCGTCACCTTGGCCTGGTCGGCATCGTCGATGATCACGTTGTGGGGCTTGAGGTCACGATGGATGACCCCGCGGCGATGGGCGAAGCGCGCCGCCCTGAGGATCTGGAGCCCGATGTCGATCGCGCGCAACGGGTCCAGCGGGGCCTCCTCGCGGATCAGCTGCTTCAGGGAGCGGCCCGGCAGGTACTCCATCGCGATGTAGTAGGTGTCGTCGTAGCTGCCGCGGTCGTACACGCCGACCACGTTGGGATGCTGCAGGCCGGCGGCCGCCTGCGCCTCACGGCGGAAGCGCTCGACGAAGTCCGGGTCGGCGGCAAAGCGACCGTGCAACAGCTTCAGGGCGACCTTACGGCCGAGCTGCTGGTCCTCGACCAGGAACACATCGGCCATTCCGCCCGACCCCAGCCGCGACAGGACCTTGTAGCGCCCGTCGATAATCTCATTGGGCCTTGGCTCGGACACCGCCGCCTACTGTCCCTCCGAGAGCAGAGTCTGCACCACCGCCTTGGCGATCGGGGCGGCGACGGTACCGCCGAAGCCGCCCTGGGACCGCTCGACAGTGACCGCGATCGCAACCCTGGGGTTCTGGACCGGCGCGAAGCCGATGAACCACGGTTGGGTCAGGTTCAGGCCCGCCAACCCGACCGACGCGGTCCCGGTCTTGCCGGCGAACGAGACGTTGCCGCCCAGCTGGGCCGGCGTACCCGTGCCCTCGTCGACGACCTTCTTCATCATCTGAGCGATGGCGTCGGCGGTGGAGGGCTTCATCACCTGGCTGTAGACGTGGGGCGTGATCGACTCGACCGTGCGGCCGGTCTGGTCGACGACCTTGGAGACCAGGTGGGGCGCCATCAGTTTGCCCCGGTTGGCCACCGCCGCGGCAACCATCGCCATCTGCAGCGGCGTCACCTCCAGGCCGCCCTGGCCGATCGCGATCCGGCCGATGTCCTCGCTGGGGCTGCCCGGCGGATATGGCCTGCCCTTGGGGGAGAAGGGGCGGCTGACGTTGAGCTCGCTGGACGGCAGGTCCAGCGGCGGCTTGGAGTAGAAGCCAAACCGCCGCATGTACCTCGTCATCACCCCGCGTCCCAGCGACTCCGCCACCTGCGCCCATACGGTGTTGACCGAATAGGTGAGGGCGGTGGTCAGATCGATCGGACCGAACGCCTGGTTGTTGTCGTTGGACAGCGGAACGCCCGAGATGGTCACCGGAGACTTGCCGTTGACGATCGAGTTCGGCGTGTACTTGCCGCTGTCGATCGCGGCGGCGGCGGTCACCACCTTGAACGTCGAGCCAGGGGGATAGCCCGCCTGCGTGGCGCGATTGAACGACGACACATTGGCGCCCGAGGCGTGCGGGCGGTTGTCGTTGTAGCTCGGGTTGGCGTACATGACCTTGACCGCGCCAGTCCGCGGATCGATCGCCACGACCGCCCCGGGGCGGCCCGCCAGCGCCTGTTGAGCCACCTTCTGCGCCTTGGGATCGAGCGTTGTCTGGACGTCGTCGCCGACCCGCTGAGAGCCGCCGAACTGGCCGAACACCGAGCTGAGCCCGGTCTGGACCCCACGCAGCTCGCTGCCCCGCGACAGCTCCAAGCCGGCGGCGTCACCGGCCGCCGCGGTCGAGTAGCCCACCGTCTGCGCGAACAGCGGGCCGGTGGGATAGGTCCGGCTCCAGGTATGGGAGGGCGCGGGGACCGAGCGAGCCAGAACGGAGCTGTCGTCGGCCAGGATGCGTCCGCGCTTGATCCGCAGCTCGTCGATCAGCGTTCGCACGTTGAGCTGGTTGTTGTTCAGTGCGCTGGACTCGAACACGGTCCAGCGCGAGGTCCACACGATCAGCAGCGTGAACAGCACCACGATCAGCGCGAACAGACGCATGATCTGCGAGCTCATGCGGGAGCCGGCCTCCGGGCCCGGTCGGACACGAGCAGCAGCAGCGCCAGCAGCACAAAGTTGGCGATGATCGACGAGCCGCCGTAGGAGATGAACGGCAGCGTCACGCCCGTGAGGGGGATCACCCGGGTCACGCCACCGACGATCACGAACACCTGCAGCGCCAGGACTGACGACAGCCCGGCGGCCAGCAGCGTCGAGAAGGAGTCACGGGCCAGCACGGCGGTCTTGAGCCCGCGCGCGACCAGCAGCAGGTAGGTCACCAGCACGGCAGCGGCACCGAACAGACCGAGCTCGTCGGTGATGACGGCGTAGATCATGTCGGTCTGAGGCGCGGGCACCAGCGGAGTGCCGTTGATCGTGGTCAGCGCGGCCTGACCGAAGCCCTGCCCGAACAGCCCGCCGGCCGCCTGGGCGAAGATCCCGTTGGCGATCTGGTAACTGCCGAGCGGAGCGTTGTACAGCCGCGTGTTGAAGGGGTGCAACCAGTCCTCGACGCGCGCGTTGATGTGCTGGATGTGGCTGCCCAGATACCAGGAGCCGAGCGCGAAGGCGATCAACCCCACGACCACGAACGACAGGCGACCCGTCGCCACGTACAGCATCGACAGCAGAGCGCCGTAGAACATCAGCGACGAGCCGATGTCGTGCAGGAGGATGAGGATGATCATCGCCACGCCCCAGATCACCAGCACCGGACCGAAGTGCTTGATCGGCGGAATCGTGATGCCGAGCACGCGGCGCGCCCCGACCACCAGCACCTGGCGGGTATCGCGCAGGTAGCTGGCCAGGAAGACGACCAGCCCGAGCTTGGCGAACTCGGTCGGCTGGAACACGAACAGCCCCGGGATGCGGATCCCCAGGTAGGCCCCGTTGGCCTGATAGCCGATCCCCGGCAGCCGTGGCAGCAGCAGCAAGCCGAGGGAGATCGCCACGATCGTGTAGCGGTAGCGCTCCAGCTTGCGGTAGTCGCGGAACGCCACGATGGTCAAGCCGAACAGGACCAGGCCGAGCACGAACCACTGGGCCTGCAACCGGGCCTGCGTCGCATCGATCCGATACACCATCACCAGCCCGAAGCTGGCCAGCAGCGCCACCAGCGGGAACATGTAGGGATCGGCGTAGGGAAGCGTCATCCTGATCACGATGTGCCCGATCAGGCACAGGCCCAGGAAGATCGCCCCGTAGGTCAGCGAGAGGTTTGAGAGGACGTTGGAGCGCTGGATGAACACACCGGCGAAACCGGCGGTCACCAGCAGCGAGGCCGGTATCAGGCCGACCAGCTCACGATTTCGCGCGTTCATCGGCTGAGCTGGCCGAGCTCTGCCGCGTGCACGAGGCTGATCGCGTCCGACTGTGAGCGCAGCTGATGATTGAACAACTGGGAGCGGCGGGCCACCGGCACGAACTGGGCCGGTACGCCGGAGACGTAGAACTGCTCATAGAGCCTGATCCCGAGCGGAAGCTGGTAGGGGAGCCCGCGGAAGACCGTGACGATGCCCTGCGCGTTGGTGCCCACGAAGAACAGCTGACGGGTGGCCAGATAGCCCCCGCCTCCGACCAGGAACAGGACGACGACCACCGCCAGCAGGGCGGCCAGCGGCGTGGCGAAGCGTCGCGGGCCGCGGCGACGGCCCCGTGCCGCCGGGAGGTCGGGACGAGCGTCCCCGCGAACGGGCGGTGGCGTCACCGTCCGCGGTGACCCGGTGCGCGCGGGCTCCTGGGTGCGGGAGCGCGGCCGGCTCGGTGCCGGCGCGGTGAGGGTCCCGCTGCGGCGAACCGCGGCCCTGGCGCCGGTGGTGCTGCCCGCAGCGGTGGCGCTGCTCGCGCCGTGCTCCTCTCCAGCCGTCTCGGCGGACGCCGGCGTGAGCCCGACCACAGTCGGCTGGTCGGAGACATTGTCGCCACCGACGTCCTCCAACCGGAACAGGATGACCGTGATGTTGTCGCGACCTCCGGCCGCGTTGGCGGCGGCGATCAGTTCCTCGCCGGCGCGGTCGAGATCGGACTCCTGCTCGAGAACGGCCGCGATCTGCTCCTCGCTGATCATCGATGTGAGCCCGTCGCTGCACAGCAGGACGACGTCTGCGGCGCGGGCCGGATACGTCCAGGTGTCGACCTCCACCTCGGGGTCGATCCCCAGCGCGCGGGTGATGATCGAGCGCTGCGGATGCTCGGCCGCCTGCTCTTCGGTCAGCTTTCCCCGCCGCACCAGTTCCTCGACCAGCGAGTGGTCCTGCGTGAGGCGACTCAAGGCGCCGTCCCGGAACAGGTAGGCACGGGAATCGCCCACGTGGGCCACGGCCAGGGTGGAGTCATCGAGATACACGGCGGTCAGGGTCGTGCCCATGCCCGCCCGCTCGTGCTCGGTGCGCGAGATCTCGTAGATGCGACGGTTGGCGGCCTGGGCGCAGCCGACCAATCGCTCCAGAGGCGTCCCGTCCGGCGGCAGCTCACGCTGAAACGCCTCCACCGCCAGCTTGGACGCGACCTCTCCGGCCTGCGCCCCACCCATGCCGTCCGCCACGACGAAGACGGGCGCGCGGGCGAACGCGCTGTCCTCGTTGTCGCGCCGCTGACGGCCGGTGTCGGTCTTCCAAGTTGTCTGGGCGGCTCGGAGCATGGTCTCAGGGGTGGCGGCGTGCAACCGTCATTGCAGGTAGGAGAACTCGCTGTCGCCGATCCGGATCCGATCCCCGTGGTGCAACGGCTGCGGACCGGTCAGCGGCTCTTCGTTCAGATACGTGCCATTGGTCGATCCGAGATCCTCGATCACGACGACGTGGCCCTCACGTGAGATCCGCGCGTGACGTGATGACGCAAACGGGTCTTCGAGGTGTATCTCGACGTCTCCGCGGCCGAGCGTAGCGCCCTGGTCCAGGTCGTACGCCACGCCGCTCTCGTGCCCGGGCGCACGCTCAACCAGCAGCCGCGGCTCGAACTCCTCCGGCTCACCCAGACCGGACGCCGCGTCATACATGCCGGTCGCGTCGGCGGCGGCGGCACGATCGGACTGCACCACCCCGCCGCGACCGCGGCGCATGTCGCGCAGCGCGCTCCACGCCACCCACATCAGGAACAGGTAGAGCACGATCAGGAAGCCGAACTTCAGGCCTACCGAGACTGGCTGGAGCACGACCGCCGACTCCTACTCGAGCTCGAACCTGATCAGCGACGTGCCGATCTCGATCTGGTCGCCGGGCTTGAGCACCTCGGGGGCCTCCACCCGGCGTCCGTTGAGACGCGAGCCGTTGGTTGACCCGAGATCGGTCAGCACCCACGAGCCGCCGCGCGGACGGACCTCGGCGTGCGTGCGCGAGACATTGGGATCGTCGAGCATCACGTCGCACTGCCGGCTGCGGCCCAGCGTGACCCCCGCCGGGCCCACGACCAGGCGCTTGCCGTCGAGGAGCAGCAGCGCGCTGTCGTGCCGAGCCCGGGCGCGCTCCTCGAGCGGTTCGGCGACGCGGCCCGCGGTGCTGTAGATCATCGTTCGGCCGGACTCGGCCCGAGGGCCGGCGGAGTCCGACAACGGCTCCTCTTCGTGCTCGGGGGTGACCACCCGGGTCTGGATGCCGAACTCGCCCAGGCCCAGGCGCTCGTCGGTCTCGAACTCCACCACCGGCCGAGACATCATCACCAACCGCTCGCGACGAGCGTGCTCGAGCAGGTAGCCGGCCAGCTCAGCCGCGAGGGCATCCTCGTAGTCGGCGAACCGGTCGCGATCGCGGACCGAGAGGTAGACGCGGTATTCGTTGGGGACGTAGGTGCGCGAGACCGAGAAGGATTTGTGCTCCTCCATCTCGCGGGCCAGCTTGCGTGCGATCTCCACCGGCCGCACCTCCGACCTGAAGGCACGGCTGAACGTGCCTTCGACGAGGCCGGCGATCTTGCTCTCCAGGCTTCTGAGGACACTCATGAGACGCCCCTGGGGGCTGGTCCATGCTACGGAAATCCGGCCGCGGACCGGGCAGAGTCCGCTTTGCCTCGCCAGGCCGCCAGGATCGAGGGCGCCAGCGCCACCGCGGCGGCCAGCGCGGCACCCAGGACCGCGGTCGGTACGTGCAGGTCATAGCGACCGCCGGCCGCCGTCACCGCGACCATGGTGGCGGTCACCAGCAACAGCGTCCAGGCCACCACGCGCACCGAGTCCAGGACCGGCGAGCGGCGCCGCACCAGCCACGGCAGGACCAACGCTCCCAGCGCCCACACCGGGGCGCCCGCCAGCGCGCCCGACCTCAGAGCCGGTAACAGCACCTGGTGCACCGTGTCGTACGGAGATCCCAGCCAGAGGTTGGCCGCGGGCGTCCCGGGGGGCTGGGGCAGGTACAGCGTCCGGCCCGCCAGCGGCGTCGCCAGCAGCAGGAAGATCCAGCCGCCCACCGCGATGCCCGCGCGGCGCCAGGGCGTGGCGGCCTGCGCCGCCAGCGCGGGCCATGCCCCGGCCAGCCCGATCAGCCCGAGCGCCGGGGCACCGGCCGCCAGCGGCCACGCGCTGGGGCGGCGCGGTAGCACCAGCACGGGCGTCAGCATCGCGATCAGCACCACCATCGCCCCGCCGCCGTGGTTCTGCGCGACGGCGACCGCGCAGGCGGCACAGGCCAGAGCCAGCCAGCCGGCCCGGGGCAGGATCAGGGTCAGGCCGGCGGCCAGCAGGCACGCTGCCGGGGGCGCGAGGGGGGCTGGGGCCAGCAGGTGGACCGACAGCCAACCCGCCGTCGCGGCCGAAGCGATCGCCGCCAGCCCGCGGGCCGGCCACCTCGGTGCGGGCGAAGGGAGGCCGTCCGAACTCGCCGGATCCGCGGCCACGCCGACCGCGTCGGGGCGTGCGACCGAGCGGGGTTCAGACGCCCATGGTGTGCCGGTGTCCTGGCTCGGCCGGAGCGCGCGGGTGGCAGAGCCGGTGAGGCGAGGATCGGCGTCATGCCTCGTCTCGGGCGTCCGGGCGGCGGAATCGTCGGCGCCTTGTTCCGGGCGTCCGGGCGGCGGAATCGTCGTACCGTCGTGTCCACGGCGCCCCGACCACACCGGGCTGGTCCCCGACCTGCGGCAGCGCCGCCGCCAGGGCCCGGCCGAGCTCGCTGATGGTGCCGCGCTCACGCGGGCGTGGCCTCAGCGCCAGGTCGATGCCCTGGCCCAGCTCGCGCGGGAGCTCACGCCGCTGGCGGCGCAACGGGGGCAGATAGGCCCCCAGACGCCGGGCGCGCTGCCCCGCCGTACCGACGCGCACCGGGTTGATCCCCGTCAGCGCCTCGTACAGCACCAGGGCCAGCGAGTACAGGTCGGCCGGCGCGCCCGCCTCGCGCCCTTCGGCCTGCTCCGGGGCCATGTAGGCAAGCGTGCCGATCACGTCCCCGGTCACTGTGAGCGAGTCGCCCCCCACTACCCGCGCCACCCCGAAATCGGTCAGCTTGGCGAGCTGGGCGGGGCTGGCCGGCTGTTCGGGAACCAGAATGTTGGAGGGCTTGACGTCGCGGTGCACGACCCCCTGGTGGTGGGCGTGCGCGAGCGCGTCGCACAGCGCCATCCCCACGGCGACGATGTCCCGGTCCGACAGGCGTCCGGCGGTGAGCAGCGCTTCGAAGGTGGGGCCGCGGACCAGCTCGGAGACGAGGTAGGCGCCCTCGTCGTCGATCGCCGCCTCGTAGAGCGTCACGATGCCCGGGTGGGCCAGCCGCGCCGCGGCCCGGGCCTCGCGCTCGAAGCGGCCGCCCATGATCCGCGTCCGGGGCAGGATCTTCACCGCGACGTCGCGCTCCAGGCGCTCGTCGCGCGCCATCCACACGATCCCGAAGGCACCGGCGCCGAGCCGGGCGTGCAGCCGGTAGCGGCCGAGCACCACCGGAGCCGGCGCTCCCGCGCGCGTCCCGGCCTGCTGTCCGGCCGCCGCGGTCGGCACGTGGCTCGCGCTCATGGCTGAGGTTTCCACGCGGTCGTTGCGGTCCCTGCGACGGGCGGCCGGCGACAACCGTCCGCACCAGCTTGCACGCACGCTTGCGCGTTTGCCCATCCAGCCGTGCCGGTGGTCATACTGGCGTCTTCACAAGCCCTTAAAGGAGCGATTTCAGCTTGTCGTTCTTCGACGAGGTGGACGAACCTCGTACACCGCCTCGTACAGCACCGCGCAGACGTCGACCATCGGGGGGTGGTCGCCGCCCGCCCCGCGACCAGCAGTCGATCCAGGTGCGGCGTGGCGTGGCGGCGGCTGCCCTCCTGGTGGTGATCATCCTGATCGCGCTCGGCATCCACAGCTGCCAGGTCAGCGCGCTCAACAGCTCCCTGAAGGATTACGCCAACAACGTCTCCTCGGTGATCCAGCGCTCCGCCCAGACGGGCTCCCAGCTGTTCGGTGATCTCGCCAGCGGCGGCGGCCAGGCCAACGCGACCACCCTGCAGAACCAGATCAACCAGACGCGAGTGGCCGCGGCCGCAGAGCTCGGCACCGCGCAGGGCTTCGACGTTCCCGACCAGGTCAAGGGCGCCCAGCAGAACCTCCAGCTGACGCTGCGAATGCGCCTCGACGGGATCACCAACATCGCGGCCCAGATCCAGCCGGCGCTGGGGACCGCGACCGCCCAGGACGCCGTCAACTCGATCGCGGCCCAGATGGCGCGCTTCTATGGCTCAGATGTGCTCTACAAGGACTACGTGGCGACGGCAATCGCGGGGGCCCTGCATGCCGCCGGAATCCCGGTCGGCGGCCCCAACGGCGTGACGATCGCCGGCCAGCAGTTCCTGCCCAGCATCCAGTGGTTGAACCCGAGCTTCATCTCGACCGAACTGAACGTCGCGCTGCCCTCCACCAGCAAGACCAAGGCCACGCCGGGCCTGCACGGGCACGCCCTGAACTCCGTCAGCGTCAGCGGCACCACTCTGCAGACCGGCTCCACCAACACGATCCCGGCCAGCCCGGCCCCCTCGTTCACGCTCAACTTCACCAACGGCGGCAACAACAACGAGACCAATGTGGTCTGCAAGGTCTCGGTCACGGGGACCAGCACCAGCGGTCAGACCGTCGTCCCTGAGACCTTCGCGGGCAAGCCGGGGACCTGCGCGGTGAAGCTCAGCTCGTCACCCACGGCCGGGACGGACACGGTGGTGGCGACCGTCGAGCCGGTCCTGGGTGAGAAGAACAAATCCAATAACTCGCTGTCGTTCCCGGTGACGTTCCAGTAGCGGCCCAGTGGGATCGTGGGCCGGGCGGGGGGACGCGGACCGGCGTGTGGGCCGCCGTCGCGGGGGAGGGCGGGACCGGCGTGTGGGCCGCCCTCGCGGGGAGGGCGGTCTGGGGGCCCAGCACTCCGGAGCTGTGCCTATCCTTGCACCCGTGCATGACCTCAGCAGCCCGGTCGGGATCGTGGCGATCGCGGCCGGCGCGGTGGCCGTGGTGGCGCTCGCCACCAGCCTGGCCCTCGCCCTGCGCCTGCGGCGTGTCCGCTCGGACCAGCGGACGGTGCTCGGCGACCGCCAGCGCGACCTGGTCTCTCACGCCGCATCGCTGCAGAGCCAGTTCGAGGCGCTGAACGACTACATCCAGGACGTCGCCGGTCGGCTCGACGAGCGGATGGCGACGGCCGAAGGACGCCTTGACGGCGCGATCGCCTACCGCTCGCTGATCCGCTACGACGCCTACGGAGAGATGTCGGGCCGCCAGTCGACCTCGATCGCGCTGCTGGACGCGACGCAGTCCGGTGTGGTGCTGTCGTCGATCCACCACCGCGATCAGGCCCGGCTGTACGCCAAGCAGATCCACGCCGGCCACGGTGAGCACGAGCTGTCGCCCGAGGAGGCCGAGGCGATCAAGCTCGCCCTCGAGGGCGGCACCCAGGAGCTCGGGTAGCCGAGCTGATGCGGGTCGGGTACTTCGGCCCCGAGGGCACCTTCACCCAGGAGGCGCTGCTGGCGGACAGCGGCGCGGCCGAGCTCGAGCTGGTCCCGCTGCCCACCATCTACGACACCGTGATGGCCGTCCACACCGGCGACGTTGAACGTGCCCTGGTGCCGATCGAGAACTCGTTGGAAGGATCGGTCAACGCCACCCTGGATGCGCTGGCCATCGAGACCGAGGACGTGGCGATCGTCGGGGAGGTCGTGCATCCGATCCGCCACTGCCTGATCGCCCGCACCGCGCTGGAGCTGTCGGAGATCGAGGTGGTCCTGTCCCACCCGCAGGCGAGCGCCCAGTGCGCGCGCTTCATCCGGACCCGCCTGCCGGCCGCCGAGGTGCGGACCGGCAGCTCGACCGCGGAGGCGGTGCGCACGGTGGCGGCGGAGTCCCGGCCCTGGGCGGCTCTGGGGACCCGGCTCGCGGCCGAGCGCTACGGCGGCGTTGTACTCCGCGCCGGGGTTGAGGACGTGGCCGACAACGAGACCCGGTTCGTGTGGCTCGGGCCCGCGGGAGCGCCACCGGGTGGTCCGGCTGCCGCTGCGCCGTTGGGGCCGTGGAAGACGGCGATCGTGTTCTGGGGCATCGGCTCCGAGGCGCCCGGGTGGCTGGTGGCGTGCCTGTCGGAGTTCGCCGACCGTGGCGTCAACCTGACCCGGATCGAGTCCCGGCCCCGCAAGCAGGGTCTGGGCCGCTACATGTTCTTCGCTGATCTGGAGGGGCGTGAGACCGAGCCTCCGGTGGCCGAGAGCCTCGTCAGTCTGCGCCGCACGTCGAGGCGCTGAGAGTGCTGGGGTCGTTCCCGGCCGCCTGAGGTGCTGGGGTCTGTTCCCGTCCGCCTGAGAGTGCTGCGGTTGTTCCCGGCTGCCTGAGTTCGGGCTCGGTTTTCGGTGGTCCGAGGGCCGCCGCCGAGGCACCCCGCGGTCCACCGTGAGGTCGCCAGCGTCACCGGTAGACTGCGCGCAGCGAATCCCATGGCGTCCTCCGTACCACCAGAGCCATTGAGGTCCGCGCCGCTCACTGAGCACCAGCGGCGCGGGCGGGAGGGTGGGCGAGTGCTCGTATTGAACGCCACCTACGAGCCGATCAACGTCTGCACCGTTCGGCGCGCGGTGGTGCTGCTGCTCAAGGAGAAGGCCGAGGTGATCGAGCACGGGGACTGGCAGCTGCACGCTGCCACCACCACGATGGCGCGGCCGGTCGTCATTCGCCTGGTCAGCTACGTCCGCATTCCACGTGACACCCACCGGCGCAAGATCACCCGCCGGGCCGTGTTCGCCCGGGACGATTGGACCTGCCAGTACTGCGGGTCGCGCTCGAACCTGACCGTGGACCACGTGGTGCCACGCTCCAAGGGCGGCCCGTCGAGCTGGGAGAACATCGTCGCCTCCTGCGCCCCCTGCAACCGGCGCAAGGGCAACGCGCTGCCGCGCCAGGCGGGGATGAACCTGAGCCGGCAGCCGGGCACGCCCAGCCCCCACGTCTTCATCCAGGTCGCCTCGCCGACGATTCCGGCGGCCTGGCGGGCCTATCTCGCCGCGTAGGCTCTCGGCGGCGCCGGCCAGGCGTATGTAGCCCGGTCAGGCGTATGTAGCCCGGTCAGGCCGCGTAGCGCTGGGCGGACCGAGCGCGCGCCTTGGCCGCTTCGACCTCGCGGTCCTTGGGCGGAGCGGACGTCGTGAGCTCGGCCAGCAGGTCCAGCGAGGCAGCGGTCACGGCAGCCACCGCCGCCTCGAACGCCGCCTCGTTGGCGCGGGAGGGCTTGGTGAAGCCGCTGATCTTGCGGACGTACTGGAGCGCGGCCGCTTCGACCTCGGATTCGGTCGCGGGCGGTTCAAAGTTGTGGAGGGTTCTGATGTTTCGGCACATGGAGTGAGCGTATCGCCTCGTCCACCGCGCGATCGTGGCCCGGAACGCGCGAAGGGCGCCGTCGACGCCGGCGCCCTTCGCTTACTACGGCTGCTTTTTTCCGCGATGAGCTACTTCGCTGCCGGAGGGACTAATCCCGGCGCCCATCCACGGCGGTGTCGCGGGGGGACTCCGCTAAGCGGGGTCAGCCTCCGACCTAGCGGCCGGACACCTCCAGGGTCCCGCATAAACTGTCAGACAAGTTCGGACCACCTCCTTTCTCTGGTCCCTTGAGATTATCGAATCCCGAGGGCGGAATCTCCAGGAGCGACGAAACCCGGTCCCGAGGACCGCGCTGGGGCGGCAAGAGTGGGAGAAAAACTCCGAATGGCGGACAAAATATCCCACGTCGGAACGCCGGTGATCAGCGCCCTGGGGCCTCCTGCACCGCCCAGCCGTTGCCATCGGGATCGCTGAAGAAGACAAAGCGTCCCCACGGGAAGTCCTGGACCTCACCGACCTCGACTCCGCGGCCGGCGAGCTCCGCCCGGGCCGCTTCGATGTCATCGACCACCAGCTGCAAGCCACGCACCGAGCCCGGCGCGGCATCGGTGATGCCGGTCCCGAGCGCGATCGAGCACGCCGAGCCGGGAGGAGTGAGCTGCACGAACCGCATCTCGTCGCTCACGTGGTGGTCGTGGTCGGCGACGAAGCCGACCTGATCGGCGTAGAACGACTTCGCGCGGTCGACGTCCGAGACGGGCACCGCCACCAACTCGAGCTTGAAATCCATCGCCGGCCTCCTGATTAGTGGAACGGAAGGTTCGGTTCCGATACTACAGGAGGGGTAAGCCGGCGTCCAGTCGGTTTTGTGCGGCTACACGCGGGAATCCGCCCGGCGTGGCGCCACGCGTGGCGGGCGCGGTGGCGTGGCGCGACGCGCAGCGTTGGCGGGCCCGAGGGCGCGACGCGACTCGCCCCCCGGGCCGACCGGGGCCGACAGGGCCGGTCGCGATCCGCCGGCCGGTCCGCTTCGCGCTACTCGTCGTCGGTCTGGCCGGAGTCCGGTGCGTCGTCCGGGTCGGACGCGTCACCTCCTCCGGCTGAACGTCACTCTCCGGCTGAACGTCGCTCTCGAGGGCAGCGTCCGGCTCGAGCGGCGCGTCCCCGAGCACCGTGGCGGCGGTAGCCGCTTCGGACTCGACCACCAGCGCAACCGCGCTGACCTGGTCGTCGTCACGGATGTTCATCACGCGCACCCCCTGTGAGGAGCGCCCGTAGCGGTTGATGCCGCGGACCGAGGTCCGCTGGACCATCCCGTTCTGCGAGATGAAGACGAGCTCCTGATGCTCTCGGACGACCAGTGCGCCGGCCAGCGCACCCTTGTTCTCGGTCAGGGTGATGGTCTTGACGCCCATGGTGCCGCGGCCCTTGACCGGGTAGTCGGGCATCGGCGTGCGCTTGCCGTAGCCGTTCTCGGTCACCACCAGCAGCTCATCGTCGTCGCGCGCGACGTCCATGGCGAGCACGGCGTTGCCCTTCTGGGACACGTTCATGCCGCGCACACCGCTGGTGTCGCGACCCATCGAGCGCACCGCGTCCTCGCTGAAGCGAGCCGCCTGGCCCGAGCGCGAGACCATGATGATGTCGTCGTGGCCGCTGGTGCGGCGAACCGCGATCAGCTCATCGTCGTCACGGATGTTGATCGCGATGATGCCGTCGGCCTTGATCGGCGTGTTGTAAGCGAGGAACTCGGTCTTCTTGACGATGCCGTTTCGGGTCGCGAAGACCAGGTACCGGCCCTCGGTGAAGTCCCGGGTCGACAGCACGGACTGGACTCGCTCGCCCTCTCGCAGCGGCAGCAGGTTGACCAGCGCCCGACCCTTGGCGGTGCGCTGGGCCTCCGGGAGCTCGTAGACCTTGAGCCGGTAGACCTTGCCGCGGTTGGTGAAGAACAGCAGGTAGTCATGCGTCGAGGCGACGAACAGATGCTCGATGTAGTCGTCGTCCTTCATGTCCATGCCGGTGACGCCGATCCCACCGCGGCGCTGCTGGCGGTAGGTGGACAGCGGCAGTGACTTGATGTAGCCCGAATGGGTGATCGATACGACCATCTGCTGATCGGCGATCAGGTCCTCGATGTCGATCTCTCCCTCGGCGTGGGTGATCTCGGTCCGGCGATCGTCGCCGTGTACGTCGGCGATCTCGGACAGCTCTTCCTTGATCAGGGCGTTGACGCGGCTCTCGTCGCCGAGGATCTCGCGCAGTTCCTGGATCAGCTCGACGAGGTCAGCGTGCTCGAGCTTGATCTTGTCGGCCTCGAGCGCGGTCAGCCGGCTGAGGGTCAGCTGGAGGATCGCCTGGGCCTGGATGACCGTGAGCTCGAAGCGCTCGACCAGACCCGCGCGTGCCGCGCTCGGATCGGGCGAGCGGCGGATCATCGCGATCACCTCGTCGAGGTTGTTCAGCGCCACCAGCAGACCCTCGAGCACGTGGGCGCGGTCCTCGGCGCGCCGCAGCTCGAACTGGGTGCGGCGGATGATCACTTCGCGCTGGTGGTCGACGTAGTGGCCGATCACCTCGCGCAGGGACAGCGTGCGCGGCACGTTGTCGACCAGCGCGACCATGTTGACGCCGAACGTGGTCTGCATCGGGCGTGTGCTTGTAGAGCTTGTTGAGCACGACCTTGGGGATCGCGTCGCGCTTGAGCTCGATCACGATCCGCATCCCGCGGCGATCGGATTCGTCACGCAGATCGGAGATCTCGGTGATCTTCTTGTCGACCACCAGATCACGGATCTTCAGGATCAGGCCCCCGTCGCCGCCTTTGCGGACCTGGTAGGGGAGCTCGGTGACGATGATCGCCTCCTTGCCCTGGCCGATCGGCTCGATGTGAGCCCGCGCCTGTACCCGCACGCGACCACGCCCTGTGGCATAGGCATCGCGGATCCCCTCGCGTCCAAGGACCGTGCCGGCGGTCGGGAAGTCCGGCCCCTTGATGTGGCGCATCAATCCCTCGACGTCGATCTCGGGATCATCGAGGTAGGCGATCGTGGCGCCGATGACCTCTCGCAGGTTGTGCGGCGGGATGTTGGTGGCCATCCCCACCGCGATGCCGGTGGCGCCGTTGACGAGCAGGTTCGGGAACCGCGATGGCAACACCAGCGGCTCCTGGCGCGTGCCGTCGTAGGTCGGAGCGAAGTCGACCGTCTCCTTGTCGAGATCGCGCAGCATCTCGGTCGCGAGCCGGTCCAGGCGCGCCTCGGTGTAGCGCATCGCCGCCGCGCCGTAGCCGTCGATGTTGCCGAAGTTGCCGTGGCCGTCGACCAGCGGGTAGCGCATCGAGAAGTCCTGGGCGAGTCGCACCAGGGCGTCGTAGATCGAGGCGTCGCCGTGAGGGTGGTACTTGCCCATCACTTCGCCGACGATCTGGGCAGATTTGACGTGCTTGCGCCCGGGTTGCAGGCCGAGCTCGTTCATCACGAACAGCACGCGGCGATGGACCGGCTTGAGGCCGTCACGCACGTCGGGCAGGGCACGCCCGACGATGACCGACATGGCGTAGTCCAGATACGCCGAGCGCATCTCCTCCTCGAGCCCGCGGGGCTCGATGTTGCCGCCGCCGATGGTGTCTATCGCTGACATCGCTTACACATCCAGGTTGGTTACGAGCCGGGCGTTCTCTTCGATGAACGCGCGGCGGGGTTCGACTTGGTCACCCATCAGCATCGCGAACACCAGGTCCGCCGACGCGGCGTCCTCCATGGTCACCTGCACCAGGGTGCGCGAGGCCGGATCCATGGTCGTGTCGCGCAGCTCGTCGGCGTCCATCTCGCCGAGTCCCTTGAAGCGCACGTAGTCGACGCCCTTCTGGGCTACGGCCAGGATCGTGGCGCGCAGCTCCTCAAAGCCCGCCGCCTCGCTGGTCTGATCGCCCAGCTTGACCGTGAACGGAGGCGAGCCGGTCAGTGCCGCCAGATCGGCGTGCACGTCCGCGAGATGCTGATACTCGTTGGCCTCCAGCGCGGCGCGCCGGACGTGGTGGGTGCTGGCCAGGCCGCTCTTGAGCTCGATCGTCCTGACCACGATCTCGATCGGGTCCTCCGACAGCAGCTCGGTGCGGTGGGCGTCGCCGTTCTCTGACTCGGTGCGAACGTGACGCAGCAGGCCTTCGACGTCGGTGATCTGCTCCTCGAGCAGCCGGCCCTCCTGCACGAACGCCACGATCCCGTGGCCGTGGGCAGACCGCAGAGCCGCGGCCCAGCCCTCGTACTGCTTGAGCAGCCGCGAGAAGCGCTTCCAGCGCGTGTCGGTGAGCTTGAACTGCTTGCCCGTGTGGTCGTACACCTCGATCTTGTCGAACTTGTCCCCGAGCAGAATGTCCTCCAGCTCGGACTCGCGTTCGATGTAGCGGTGCTTGCGCCCCTGGCGCAGGGCGTAGAGCGGTGGCTTGGCGATGTACACGTAGCCGGCCTCGATCAGCGGCTGCATCTCCCGGAACAGCAGGGTCAGCGCGAGCGTGCGGATGTGGGCGCCGTCGACGTCGGCGTCGGTCAGCAGCACGACCTTGTGGTAGCGCGCCTTGGTGATGTCGAACTCGTCGCGCACGCCGGTCCCGATCGCGGTGATCAGGGCCTGGATCTCGGTATTGCTCAGCACCTTGTCGATGCGGCTCTTCTCGACGTTGAGGATCTTTCCGCGCAGCGGCAGGATCGCCTGCGTGTTGCGATCCCGCGCGCTCACCGCTGACCCGCCGGCCGAGTCGCCCTCGACCACGAACAACTCAGCGAGCGACGGATCCTTGACCGAACAGTCGGCCAGCTTGCCGGGAAGGGTGGAGTTCTCCAGCGCGGACTTGCGCCGAGTGAGGTCACGCGCCTTCCGGGCGGCGGAGCGGGCCTGCGCGGCCTGCACCGCCTTGGTGATCACGACACGAGCGTCCTTCGGGTTCTCCTCCAGGAACTCGGCCAGTCGAGCATTGACGATCGACTGCACGAAGCCTGCCATCCCGGGGTTGCCGAGCTTGGTCTTGGTCTGACCCTCGAACTGGGGGTCGGTGAGCTTGGCCGAGATCACCGCGGTCAGACCCTCGCGGACGTCTTCGCCGGCGAGGTTGTCGTCCTTTTCCTTGAGGAAGCCCTTGTCGCGCGCGTAATCGTTCAGCACGCGGGTCAGGGCCGAGCGAAAGCCCGACAGGTGCGAGCCACCCTCGATCGTGTTGATGTTGTTGGCAAACGAGAACACCGACTCCTGGTAGGAGGCGTTCCACTGCATGGCCACTTCGACCGCCCCCTCCTTGCCCTCGCCGGAGAGCGAGATCACCTTCTTGTGGATCGGCTCCTTGTTCTCGTTCAGATACGAGACGAAGTCGACGATCCCGCCCTCGTAATAGAACTCGGCGCGGTGGCCGTCACCGCGCTCGTCGACGAACGTGATCCGGAACTTGGCGGTCAGGAACGCCGTCTCGCGCAGTCGCTGCTCGATCGTCGTGAAGTTGAAGTTGAGGTCCTCGAAGATGTCGGCGTCAGGCAGGAAGCTGATCGTCGTGCCGGTCTCCTTGGTCGGCGCGCCCTTGATCACGTCGGTGACGGGCTTGCCACGCTCATATCTCTGAGTCCAGCTGAAACCGTCGCGCCGGACTTCGGCGATGAGCCACTCCGACAGCGCGTTGACCACCGAGACACCGACGCCGTGCAGTCCGCCCGAGACCTTGTAGCCGCCGCCGTCGCCGAACTTGCCGCCGGCGTGCAGGACGGTCAGCACCACCTCGAGGGCGGGTCGCTGCTCCTTCTCCATGACCGCGACCGGGATTCCCCGACCGTTGTCGATGACCGTGACCGAGCTGTCGGGGTGAATCGTCACCGAGACCTGGTCGCCATAGCCGGCCAGCGCCTCGTCCACCGAGTTGTCCACGACCTCGTAGACGAGATGGTGAAGACCACGCTCGCCGGTCGATCCGATGTACATTCCGGGACGCTTGCGGACCGCCTCGAGACCTTCGAGGACCGTGATGTCCTGCGCGTCGTAAGTTGATTTCTTGCTGGCGTCCGTGCGGGCGCCGTCGTCGTTCGCCACGATCCTCCGATGACGTTGAGACGCCCCGGTCCCGCGCCACGCCAGGCGCGCCGGGGCGTCAAGAATTTGTACACAGCAGGATAGCACAGGGGCCGGTCAGATCAGGCCTCTGAGGATGCTCCTTTTGCCTGCAAATAAGGGGAAATGAAGAACGCGCCGGGGACTAGCGGCCGTGTCCGACGGCAACGCAGCGCAGGCGTTGCACGGCACCCCCGGCCAGCGCCTCGTTGAGCCTCGCGATGATCTGGGGGGCCATCAGGTCGAGCTCCTGTGCCCATACCGAGGCCGAGCACGAAATCGTCACCACACCGCCGCGCTCGGCGGTCGGGCTGGCCTCCTCCGCGATCGACGCTCCGACCGCGGTCGCCCACACGCGCTGGACGTCGGCGAGCAGCGTCTCAGGCGCCAGCGCGTCGACCAGCTCGTCGAGCGCCAGCTGCATTCGCCGAGGGGCGCGACGGTAATTGTTCACGCCGCCATCGCCTCTCCGAGCACGCTCCCGGCCGCCACCGCCAGGCGCGTCACCCCGGCCTCGGAGGCACCCGGGGATCTGATCCAGATCGGTGGCCGTGATCACCGACTGGCCGCCGCTGGACCGCAGCAGGTCGACCAGCGCCCGGCGGCGGTTTCGATCGAGTTCGCTCATCACGTCGTCGAGCAGCATCACCGGAGGCGAGTAGCGCCGCGCGGCGATCGTCTCACGCTCGGCCAACAGCAGGGCGAGGAGCGCGAGTCGCTGCTGGCCCTGCGATCCGTAGGCCCGCAACTCGCGACCGTCTCTGAGCGTGGCGATGTCGTCTCGGTGAGGGCCATGGCCGGTGAAGCCCCGCTCGAGGTCGCTCTGGACCCGTTCCGCCAGCTCGGCGCGGAGCTGCTCGGGGTCGGTGGCCCGCGAGCGGGGTCGGTACCTCAGGGCCGGATCCCCGTCCAGCCCGAGGCGGTCGCAGTAGCGCGCGAACGGCTCGCTCATGGCCTCCACCGTGCTCGCGCGGTCGTTCATCAGCGCGATGCCGTGCTGGGCCAACTGGGCATCCCAACTCGCCAGGGAGTCGCGGTGACCCGCCCCTGACCTGATCCGCGCGATCAGCGCGTTGCGCTGAGCCAAGGTCTGCGCGTAGGCGCGGCGAACCGTGACCCGGGCGGGCCACAGGGCAGCGACGACCTGGTCGAGGTGGGCTCGCCGCAGCGACGGGGCCCCCTTGATCAGCTCCAGGCGGTCGGGCATGAACACGCTGACCAGAGGACGATCGGACACCTCCACCATCCGCTGGACCGGGGCGCCGTCGACACGCATGCGCTTCGGCTCGCCGGGAGCGAAGCCGACGCTGAGCTCGTGGGCGCCGTCGTCACCTTCGGCCACCACCACGACCCTGGTCGCCGACTGGCCGAAGCGAACCACCTCGCGTTCGTTGGTGGTCCGGCACGACCGGCCCGTGCAACCGAAGTACAGCGCCTCGATCAGGTTCGTCTTGCCGGCGCCATTGGGGCCGGTGATCACGGTCAGCCCCGGTCCGAACTCGGCCTGGGCGTCTCGGTAGACGCGGAAGTCACGCAGGGTGACGCGCACCACCCGCACCCGCGGACCCTTAGACGTTCAACCGGATGGGCATGATCAGGTACCGGAAGCGACTCTCGTCGGCGGCCTCGATCAGCCCAGGGCGCAGCGGGCTGATGAGCTTCAGCAGCACGTCACCCTCCTCGATCGCCTCCAGGCCGGCGCGCAGGAACTCCGGGTTGAAGCCGATCTCGAACGGATCACCCTGGAACGCGACCGGCATCGACTCGAGCGCCTCGCCGACGTCCGGCGTCTGGGCGGAGACGGTCAGCTCGCCGGGACCGAAGGCCAGGCGCAGCGGTGCGTTCTTCTGGGCCAGCAGGCTGATCCGGCGCACGACCTCGGTGAACTCGGATCCGGCCAGGCGCAACTCGTGCTCGAAGGCCTCCGGCAGCAGTTGGCGGTAGTTGGGGAACTGGCCGTCGATCAGCCGCGAGGAGAGCACCACGCGCCCGAGCGTGAACAGCACCTGGTTCTGGCGCACGCTGACGCTCAGCTCCTCTCCTTCGGCGTGCGTCACCAGGCGCGCCAGCTCCTGAAGCGCGCGCGCCGGCACGTTGACCTCGAACGCGGACGAGAGCGGCGACTCCAGGGTGGTCTCCTTCACGCTCAGCCGGTAGGAGTCGGTCGCCACCATCCGCAGCTCACGCTCGGAGGCGGAGACCAGGATCCCGGTGAGGACGGGGCGGGTCTCGTCACGGGAGGCCGAGCCGGCGACCTTGAGCGCCGTGCCGACGAACGCACCGGCCGGCAGCTCGACGGCCGAATCCGGATCGGGCTCCGGGAATGGCGGGAAGTCGTCGGCGCGCAGCGTGCGAATGTGGAACGTGGCGTTGCCGGAGACGAGCTCGACATCCTGCTCGGCGGACCGCAGCTCCAGGGAAACGCTCTGGGCGGGCAGGGATCGCACCACGTCGAGGAGCAGGCGAGCCGGCAGCACCACGGTTCCCTCCCGGCTCACCTCGGCCTCGAGGGGGACCCGGAGGCCCACGTCCATGTCGGTCGCGCGCAGCTCACAGCCGGACGCGCCCGCCAGGAGCTGGACGCCGGATAGTGCCTGGATAGCGCTACGAGTAGAGGCAACGCGGCTGACCGTCTGGAGCTGTGCCAGCAGGACGTCGCGCTCGAGAGAGATCTTCACGATGAATACCTCAGAAGGGATTTAGAAGTCATAGAGGGAATTGGGGCTGTGGAGAAGTACGCGAACGGTCGCATCTAGCGGGCTTAGTTCTCGCTACGGGGCGACAGGCAAGTCTGTCAACAGTCGCGGTCGGGTGGGCGAGCGCGCAGCCGGCGACTGAGTTCCTGGATGTCATCAACAGCTTGTTGATCGTCGCGCAGACGCTCTGATACGCGCCTACAGGCATGCAGCACGGTGGCGTGGTTTCGACCTCCGAAGGCGGCGCCGAGGACCTGCAGCGACGCGATGCCGAGTTCACGAGCGAGATGAAGGGCGACCTGGCGAGGCCACACCACCCGGGATGAGCGCGCCGGCGAGATCAGTTCAGCGACGGTGATGTCGTAGTAGGCCGCCACGGTCGCCTTCACGTCCTCGATCGAAGGCCCGCGGCCGCCGTTGACCGGGTACATGACGTTCATCACCTCGGTCGCGAGCGCGAGGTCGATCGGGTGTTGGGTCAAGGAGTGATGGGCGACGACGCGGATCAGCGCTCCCTCCAGGGCGCGCACGTTGCTGTCCACCCGTTCGGCGATCAGCTCCAGCACCAGCGGATCGGCGATCGGGATCTGGTCCAACTGGGCCCGCTTGCGCAGGATCGCCACGCGGGTGGCGTGGTCCGGAGGACCGATGTCGGCGACCAGCCCGGCCTCGAAGCGCTCGCGCAGGCGGTCCTCGATGGAGACCAGTGCGCGCGGCAGCCGGTCGCAGGTCAGAACCAGCTGGCGTCCGCTCTCGTAAAGGGCGTTGAAGGTGTGGAAGAACTCCTCCTCCGTCTTCGCCTTGCTGGCCAGGAACTGCACGTCATCGATGAGCAGCACGTCGGCGTTGCGGTACGCGCGCTTGAAGGGTTCCAGCGAGCGAGAGCTGAGCGCCGCGATGAAATGGTTGGTGAACGCCTCGGCGGTGGTGTAGCGGACCACCGCCCCGCCCCCGAAGGCCTGCACGTAGTTGGCGATGGCGTGCAGCAGATGGGTCTTCCCCATCCCGGGAGGGGCGTACAGGAACAGGGGGTTGTAGGCCTGGCCGGGGAGCTCGGCGACAGCCAGGGCCGCCGCGTGGGCGAGCCGATTGCTCTCCCCGATGATGAACTGTTCAAAGCTGTACCGGGGGTTGAAGATCCCCCCCGTGTCCGCCTGCTCGTGTGACAGGGCGCGGGTGGCAGCGCGGGTGGCGCTCTCCTTGGGCCCGTCGAAGGCGATCCGCGCCGCCGAGCCGAGGATCTGGCGCGCGCAGCGCTCGAGGATTCGCCCGAACCGATCCGAGACCCAGCCTTGGGTCGATGCCGGCGCCTGAAGCAGGAGCAGCTCCCCGTCCCACGCCTTGAGCTCGATCGGGGCGATCCAGATGTCGAAGGTGCTGTCGCCGACCGCTCGCCGGAGCTCTGCGCGGATCGTCTTCCATGCGGACGCGGACTCGGGTTGCGCATGCAGCGCCAAGCGACTCCTCCCAAGGAGCGGTCTTGCAACCTTTTGATGAGGGCCAGGCTGAGCACCAGCCCGGGGGCGGCGAATATACCAACGCCCTCTTGCCTCCGAGACGGTCTCAAGGGGGGTTGGCGCAAAGCGCGGGAAAAAGTGAACGCCAAGTGTCAGAGATGTTGCTGAGCCCTCTGACGACGGGGTTCGCGGCCTCGCGATGGAGCGTCAGGTGGGCCTGCGTATACTCACTCGTCCCCCCGTCTACGGGCCGTGAACCATGAAACGCACTTATCAGCCAAAGAAGCGCAAACGAGCGCGGACCCACGGATTTCGCGCCCGGATGCGCACTCGCGCGGGGCGCTCAACGCTGAAGCGCCGGCGCGACAAGGGACGCAAGCGCCTGACGGTCTGATGCGCGCTGCTCCGGGGTCCGGGCAGCGGCCAGGACGCGGGCGGCTCTCGCGCAGCGCAGAGTTCGACCGGGTCTTCCGTCACGGCCGCTCTCATGCGGGCCGCGACCTGGTGCTCTACGTCTTCCCGCGCGGGACCAGCGACGAGCTTCCTCGCCTGGGTCTGTCGGTCTCGCGGAAGGTCGGCGGCGCCGTGGAGCGCAACAAGGTCAAGCGGCTGCTGCGCGAGGCGTTTGCGCACGAGAGCTCACATCTGCCCGCCGGCACCGATGCCGTCGTGGTGGCACGGCACGGGGCGCGCGAACTGGCTGAACGCGAGGGCTTGGCCGGGATCCAGGCGGCGCTGGCCGAGCTGATCGCCAAGGTCCCCGGCGCCAGCGGCGGGAGCGACACGCCGTGAGGCGGCTCAGGTTCCTGATCGTGCTGCCGATCCGTGGCTACCAGCGCGCGTTCTCGCCGATCCTCGGCGCACGCTGCAAGTACTACCCGTCGTGCTCGGAATATGCGGTGCAGGCGATCGAGCGATTCGGCATACTGCGTGGGCTGGTACTCGCCGGCTGGCGGCTGCTTCGCTGCAATCCCTGGAGCCATGGCGGCTTCGATCCGGTCGAGGATCAGCGGTTGTTCACCTTAAGGGCGACTACCCCGAGCGTCTGATCATGCTGTTCGTCACCGCAAACATCTTCCAGCCGCTGATCGACGTCTTCGAGACGGTGCTGAAGTTCTTCCACAACACCGTGGGAGTCCCCTGGGGCTGGTCGATCGTGCTGCTCACGGTCGCCGTCCGCGCCTGCCTCATCCCGTTGACCGTCAAGCAGTTCGGATCGATGCAACGGCTGCAGCAGTTGCAGCCGGAGATGAAGGCGATCCAGGCGAAGTACAAGGAGGACAAGCAGCGCCAGCAGCAGGAGATGATGAAGTTCTACAAGGAGAACAAGGTCAATCCCCTGGGATCCTGTCTCCCGCTCGCCGCTCAGCTGCCGGTGTTCATCTCGCTGTTCTACATGCTGCGCCAGAGCCTGCGGGTGGACATCTGTCCGGCCATCGAGAGGGCTCCACAACCACGGCGTTCTCAGCTCGGCGCATACCGTTCCGTGTGGCCCCCATGGAGGCGCGAGCTTCCTGTTCGTGAGTGACCTCACCGACAAGGCCACGGGGGTCACGCTGATCGTTCTGATCCTGCTCTATATCGGGACCCAGCTCGCCTCCAGCTTGATGATGTCGAGCCCGACGATGGATCCCACGCAGCGCAAGATCATGCTGTTCATGCCGCTGTTCTTCGTGCTGTTCGTGATCAATTTCCCGGCCGGCGTGATCGTGTACTGGATCACGACCAACTCTTGGACGATCCTGCAGCAGTACGTGGTCAAGAAGCGGATCGGCCCCATACACGCTCCCCCCGCGGCGGCCACCGGGACGGCCGCGACCAGCGCGGTGGCGACCGGCCGCGCCTCGCCTCGACGCGATCCAGATCCGGCTCGTAAGCCCGCGGCGCAACCCTCCGGCAATGGCTCGGGCGGCGGGCTCGCCGGACTGGGCGGACTGTTGCGTGGCGGCCGCAGCAAAGCCGGCGAGGCGCCCGCTGCGGTTGCCGCGCCGGCGCGCTCCGGCCCGCCGCCGAGACCCCCGCGCAAGAAGAAGAAGCGATCGGGACGCAGGAGGTAGGCGTTGTCGACGACGGGACTTGATGCCTCGGCGCGGGTTCGCGAGTTGCTCGAGCGGATCGCACAGGCCGCTGGCGTGGACGCCGCGGTCGAGGTGCACGACAGCCCCGACGGGGTCAGCGCCGAGTACGTCGGCGAAGACCTGGGCCTGCTCATCGGTCGTCACGGCGAGACGATCGACGCGATCCAGCATCTGGCCTATCGAATCGCGATCACCGGCGACGGTGAGCGCAGACCAGTGCTGGTAGATGCCGCCGGCTACCGCGAACGACGCGCGGTCGCGCTGCGGGCAACGGCTGACCAGGCTGCTGAGACGGCGATCAGCGACCGCCGTGCGGTGGCGCTCGAGGTCATGAGTCCGCTCGAGCGCAAGGTCATCCACGAGCATCTGAAGGGCCGCCATGACGTGGAGACCTACAGCGAGGGCCAGGAGCCGTCTCGACACCTGGTGGTCGCTCCGCTCGTCGACTGATCCCGGTCAGACGCGTTTCACGTGAAACGCGTCGACGGGGTAAAAGGTCGCGTCGTTTCACGTGAAACATCGGGAGGCCGGTCAACCAGATAGGGACGGCCCCCGGGTCACGCGGTCGCTGGCGGCGCTGGCGCAGCGGTACGACATCCCGGCGTCCGGCGCCGGGCAGTTGGCTCGGCTCCAGGGTCTGCTGGCGCGGGATCCAGCCGCGCCGACGACGGTTCGGGACGCCTCGCGTGTGCTGATGGATCATCTGGCCGACGCGCTCGTGGCGCTGGAGCTCGAACCGGTCCGCGACGCTGTCCGGATCATGGATCTCGGTTCCGGCGCCGGTGTGCCGGGACTGCCCTTGGCGATCGCGCTCGCCTCGGCGCAGGTCGTCCTGGTCGAGAGCAACCGCCGCAAGACTGAGTTCATCCAGCACGCGATAGAGGCCTGTGAGACGGCCAACGCGTCGGTGGTCTGCGCGCGGGCGGAGGCGTGGCCGGATGGCCTCGAGCGCTTTCAGCTGGTGACCGCGCGTGCCGTAGGCCCGCTCGCCGTGGTGGCTGAGTACGCGGCGCCGCTGCTGGAGGTGGGGGGAGCCCTGGTGGTATGGCGGGGCCGCCGCGATCCGGTTGACGAGGCCGCGGGCACACGAGCTGCCGGCGAGCTCGGGCTCGAGCCGGGTGAGCCCATCCGGGTGCATCCGTACCCGGACGCCATCAACCGCCATCTCCAGGTGATGGTCAAGATCCGGCCGACACCGGCCCGCTTTCCGCGCCGCGCCGGAATGGCGCGAAAGCGTCCTCTCGGCGGTGAGGGCCGGTAGGCATCTGACCGCTGTCGGCGCTAGCTTGAACGTCCGATGGGGACCGTCTACGCGATCGCGAACCAGAAGGGTGGAGTCGGCAAAACCACCACCGCCGTCAACCTGGCGGCCTGCGTCGCCGAGGCCGGCTACGAGTCGCTGCTGATCGACATCGACCCGCAGAGCAACGCGACGCTCGGGCTGGGCATCGACAAGCGGATCAAGCCGACGGTGTACGACGCCCTGGTCGGAGATCTTCCGCTGGCCGAGGCGGTCGTGCCGAGCTCGATTCCCCATCTCTGGGTGGTCCCCGCCGGGCCCGATCTGGCCGGGGCGGCGGTCGAGCTCCCTCGCATCCCCGGCTCCGAGAACCGGCTGCGCGAAGCGCTGGCGCCGTTGCGTGAGCGCTACGCATTCACGCTGCTCGACTGCCCTCCCTCGCTGGGCCCCCTCACCGTCAACGCCCTGGTCGCCGCCGACCGGGTGATAGTCCCGGTGCAGGCGGAGTACTTCGCTCTGGAGGGTCTGGCCGGCCTGCTCGACACCCTGTCGCTCGTCCAGCGCGAGCTCAACCCACGGCTGACGGTGGCCGGGATGCTGCTGACCATGCATGACGGCCGCACCCGGCTCGCCCAGGACGTCGAGCGCGAGGTGCGTGAGCACTTCCCCGCGCTCGTGTTCGACACCGTGATCCCGCGCAACGTCAGGGTCGGCGAGGCGCCCAGCTTCGGCCAGCCCGTGATCCACTACGACCCCCACTGCGCCGGCGCCGACGCGTACTTCGAGTTGGCCAAGGAGGTCGCCGCCCGTGGCTGAGCGCCAGCGCGGAATGGGCCGGGGACTGGCCGCGATCCTGTCAGTGGCCCCGCGGGAATCCCCCGAGGAGCTGCGCGAGCTCCCGCCCGAGCTCATCTCGCCCAACCCCCTGCAGCCGCGGCGTGCGTTCGACGAGGCATCGCTGCTGGCACTGGCGGAGTCCATCCGGTCGCGCGGGGTCCTGCAGCCCGTGCTGGTACGACCGCTGGCGGGGGGAACCTATGAGCTGGTCGCCGGCGAGCGCCGGTGGCGTGCGGCCAAGATCGCCGAGCTCGAGTCGATCCCGGCGATCATCCGCCACCACGACGACGCCGCCTCGCTCGAGGTCGCGCTGATCGAGAACATGGCGCGCGAGGATCTCAATCCGGTCGAGGAGGCCCGCGCCTGCGCGGCGCTGACGGAGGAGCTCGGCTTGTCACGGGAGGAGGTCGGCCAGCGGGTCGGCCGCAGCCGGGTGGCGGTGTCGAACCTGATCCGACTGCTCGATCTCCCGGACGAAGTGCTGGGCCTGCTCGAGGAGCGCGAACTGAGCGAGGGCCACGGTCGCGCGCTGCTGACCGCCACCGATCATTCCGAGCGGCGCCTGCTGGCTCGCGCCGCCGTCGACGGCCGGTGGTCGGTCCGCGAGCTCGAAGAGCATGCCCGCGCCGCCAATGCCGGCCCCGCCAGCCGGGCGCGTCCCCGACCGCGGCGCAGGGCCCTGCACCCTGACCAGGAGGCGGCGATCACGCAGATCACCGACTCGCTCGGCGCCGCCCTCGGCCGCGAGCTGGACGTGAGCCCGGGCACGGGGGGCGGCTACCGGGTTCGGATCAGCTTCGCCTCGGTGGACGAGGCGCTGGAGCTGGCCGACCGCCTCCAACTCGAATCTCCCAGCTAGCGTGGCGACGGCCGCTTCCGGTGGCGTCAAGCCGGACGCAGCGGCACGCCGGCCGTCTCCGGAACACGCCGTTAGAATCGCCCCGACGGGCGATTAGCTCAGTCGGTTAGAGCGCTTCTCTGATAAGGAAGAGGTCCCAGGTTCGAGTCCTGGATCGCCCACTCTCAGGAAATCCCTGCAAAACGAGGCGTTTGCTGAGACCGCACCCCATCGCCGCGCTCCGCTCGAGCCGGCATTTGGGTGCAATACGGGTGCATCAGGATTTTCCGGGAGCACCCATCGCGGCCCGCTCGGACCGCGTAACCGCTCCTCGTCGGAGACACGAACGTCAGCCACGTCGCAGCTCGTCGGCCGGGCGCCGCGCACTCTCGTCAGCGGGGTGGGGACGGCATGACGGCGGTCGGCCACACGCACGATCCCGTCACGATCGCGGACCGCCGCGAGCTGCCCTTCTTCATGGTCTACACGCGCGCGGTCGAGGCGATCCGCGAACACACCGCCGGCCCTCGCCGCGTCCGCACGATCGGGTTCTACGGGCTGCTCTGCCAGCTCGCCAACGAGCAGCGGAACATCGGCCAGCAACGCCGCGTCCGCTACAGCTACGACCTCCTCGCCGCCCGCGGCGGAGTGTCCAAGGGAAGCGTCGCGAAGATGCTGGCCTGCCTCGAGCAGGCCGGTGTTCTCCGGAGGGAGACGCAGGCCGACCCTGAGCGCGGCGGCAGCATCAGCATCGCGCATCTGCTCATCCACGAGCACAGCTTCATCGCCGTGACGGTGCCGATGGCCGACCGGCTCGCGGCGCCTCGAGCCGGGGGGCATCTGCTGCGAGATCTCGGACTGATCATCGTCCTGCTCGAGTTCTGCGTGCGGCAGGGTCCGGAAGGGACGTGGACCCAGGCGCAGGTCACTCGCTCGCAAATCGCCGAGCACTCAGGGCTGCACGTCGAGCGCGTCGACGACTGCCACCACATCCTCGAAGCGGCCGGTCTGCTCACCATCGAACGGCGACGAGCGAACAACGGCGGACGGAACCTGCCGAGCATCTACACCGTCCACGAAGCGCCACTCAGCCAGGGCGGTGAAACGGAACTGGCTGGGCGCCAGAACGGTACTGGCAGGGCGGCGGGGCGAAACGGCCAGGGCGGTGAAACGGAACTGGCTGGGCGCCAGAACGGTACTGGCAGGGCGGCGGAACAGAACTGGCAGGGCGGAAACGCCGCCACCGGCATCGCTGATTCGCCGCCCTCTAGCGCGCGCGCAGGTGACGGCGATCCAGAAGAACAACGAGAAAACTTCCAGGGCGGTCAGCCGGAACCGGTCGACGGCGTGCGCTCCATGGCATACGGGACGAGGGACTGGGTGATCGAGGCGTTCATCGACGCCTGGAAGCCGGCGCTGGGCAGCAGCCCGGCAATCCGGTACGGCCGCGACACACGGCGCTGGCACGAGGCGGCGGACCGACTCCTCGAGCGCCTCGAACCTGAGCGCATCGCGGCGGGGTTCACGCAGATGGTCGCCGACCCATACATCGGCGCAAAGGCCACCACCCTCCCCGACTTCGATCGCATCGCCGAAGAGCTCATCGCGAAACGCTTCGCCACCGCGGACCGCGACCGGCACGGCACGGCGCTCCCCCCAACCGGCGACCCGAGATCACCCGACGCGAGCGGTCTCAGCTGGCCGGCTGCCAAAGACCACCTCGCCCGCGCCATCCAGCGACACGGGCGCGACCACCGCGCCGCGGCGCTCGCCGAGCTCGGCGCCATCCACCCCACCCTCGAGCGCTTCGTCCTGACCGCCCGCTGGACAGCGCTCTGCGAACACCCCCTGCACTACTCCGAACGCCAATACCGAGACCTATGGTCCGAGCTCACCGAGCGCAACAACGACCACCAGGAGCGCACCGCGGCATGACATCGGCCGTCCACAACGCCGCGCACGCTCAGAACCTCGAGGCCGAGCGGTCAGTGCTCGGCGCCGTTCTCCTGGACGAACGCCATCTCCACGCCGCCCTCGACGTCGGCCTCCAGGACGACGACTTCTACCGACCCGCACACGGGCGAGTGTTCGCCGCGATGCGGGCGCTGCACAGCGCCGGCGAGGCGATCGATCACCTCACGGTCGCAGCGCACCTCCAACGCAACGGAGAACTCGACGACGTCGGCGGTCCAGCCAGCGTCGATGAGCTCGCGGGCTGGGTGCCGGCGGCCGGACACTGCCGCGAGTACGCCGCGATCGTGCGCGACCTCGCGCAGATCCGGCGGCTCATGCGCGCGACCTACGAGATCCAGGCTGCCGCAAGCGCACCCCGCTCAGGGTCCGACGAGCTGATCGAACGCGCCGAGCAGCTGATCTTCCAGCTCCGCGCGAGCACCGTCCGAGGCCGACAGCGGCTGCTCGCCGACGCGGTCAGCGACGAGGTGGACCGCCTCGCCCAATGCTCGCAATCCGGCCGCGCCGTTCCCGGACTCACAACCGGGCATCGCTCCGCTCGACGAACTGCTCGGAGGCCTCCAACAGGGCCGCCTGTACGTCGTCGCCGCACGGCCGTCGATGGGCAAGAGCCTGATCGCCCTGCAGATCGCCCGGCACGTCGCAGCCGTCGAGTGCGGTCGTGTGCTGTTCGCCTCGATCGAGATGAGCGACTCCGAGACCGCCCAGCGCCATCTCGCCGCCGAATCAGGCGTCGCACCGAGCCGCATCCACCTCGGGCGCCTGCACGAACACGACTGGCCGCCGCTGCTGAAAGCCGCGCAGGCGAGCGTCGATCTTCCGCTTCACCTGCTCGACGACGGCGACCTCTCCCTCCCCACGCTGCGCGCGCACGCCCGCCAGGTCGCGGTCCGCCACGGCCGGCTGGAGCTGCTCGTCGTCGACTACCTGCAACTGATGCGCGCCGAGAAGCCGAGCGGCAACCGCGTCGAGGACGTCTCGGCGTTCAGCCGCGGTCTCAAGCGCCTCGCACGCGAATTCAACTGTCCCGTGATCGCGGTCTCCCAGCTCTCGCGCGCCGTCGAGCAGCGGCCCGACAAGCGTCCGCTCCTGTCCGACCTGCGGGACTCGGGACAAGTCGAGGCGGATGCCGACTGCGTCCTGATGCTCTACCGCGACGACTACTACGACCCCGACTCCGAACGACCCGGCGAGATGGACCTCATCGTCCGCAAGAACCGCCAAGGCCAACTCGGGCAGATCGCCACCCGCATCGACGAGCAGCTCCGCTACTCGCCCGTCTGACCACCAAGCAATGCCCGAAGCCTCGGCTCACACCAACCACACCCCCTTGTCAGGAGACGCGCTCATGACTGCACGGCACCATCGAACCGAGGCCAGCTGATGTACCGGCTCCTCGTCTGGTCCTCCAAGGGCGGGGTCGGCAAGACGACCTCCGTCGCGAACCTCGGACCCGCGCTCGCGCGGCGCGGCAACGACGTCCTCCTCGTCGGATTCGACGCCCACCAGCCCGACCTCGAGATGACCTTCGGCATCGAGGACGACGACGACGTCACGCGGATCGAGGATCTCCTCGCGGGAAGCGCCGACCCGCTCACCGCCACGATCGAGATCGACGATCCAATCGCCCCCACGCGCAACCACAAGCCAGGCGGATCGCTGAGGCTGCTCGCCACCTCAGAGCGCCTCCTCGCCCTCACCGCCGATGTCGCCGCGACCGGTCGCTTCGACGCCCTCGATCAACTCCTGATGCAGCTCGACGAGACCGCCGACATCGCACTGATCGACACCACCGGCGCCGTCACCCCGCTCACCCGCATGGCCATGTTCGCCGCCGACGGGATCCTCTTCTGCGGCGAGCCTGGCGTCTACGAAGCCAAGACCATCGCGCGGCGCCTCGACGAACTCGACGAGCTCGGCGTCGAGGCGGGACACGCCATCACACCGGTCGGGATGCTGTTCGTCCGCACCAACGCCCGCTCCCGCCAGCTGCGCGCATGGGCGACCGCGTTCGCGGACCCCGAGCAGTTCCCGTCCGGCCCGCTGTACGTGTTTCAGACGCACATCCGCCAACAGAGCTCAGTTCGCGACCACCCCGGATACGGAGTACCGACGGTCTTCGCCGATCCCGGCGGACGTGTAGCTCAGGACTACGCCGCAGCCGCCAAAGAGCTCGAGGCGCGACTCGCGCAACTCGCCCAGGACCAGGCCGCGTGAGCACCGTGACGCGCGTCACGCACCCCGAAACCCCCGGCAACTCCTGCGATCCACGAAGGAGGGAAACGATGGACACCGACGGCAACGCCCTCGAATCGGCGCGCAATACCGGCTACCACCAGATGGCCGACCACGACCAACACACGCTGATCGAGCGGCTCGAGTTCGCCGTCGACAGCGACCGACAGCTCGCCGCGGCGCTACGCGGAGCCGCGGCCGCGCTCGAAGACGCCGCCAGCCGCTACGAAGCGCTCGCCGACGTGACCGACCCGGACGCCGCCGTCGGCTACCTCGTCAACGACCCGGACACCGGCGCCGAGACCGTGTGGTGCGTCGACTGCATCCCCAGGCTCGCGCTCGCGGATCACTCGCCGATCTGGCCGGAGGGCACCGCGGCGGAGGAGCCTTGCGTTGCGTGCGGGCAAGTGCTGATCGACATCGCAGCCGGGAATTCGATGACCGCCGACCCCTACGAGCAGACGCGGCGCCCGCTCGACCGCATACCGGAGACAACCGAGCAGCTCGGCGGCCGGGCGGATCTCTCCGACTCGCTCGCCCGCGATCACGATTCGCCAACCACGCAAGCAACCGCACCAGACTGATGCCGACCAAGAACACCGTTCCCACCCGCATCCTCACCCGGCCCCGGCGCTCACCCCCACCGCCCAGCAGCGCACTGTTCGGCACCCTCGCCGACCAAGGCCGGCTACGAACCGTCGACTACACCGCCGTCACGCCCAACCCCAACCAGCCACGCAAGCTGTTCGAACAGGACGCGCTTGAGCGCCTCGCCGAATCGATCCGCGCTCGCGGGCTGCTACAGCCGCTGATCGTCCGCGAGACCGAACCCGGAAGCTTCCAGATCATCGCCGGCGAGCGGCGCTGGCGCGCCCTCGGCATCATCGAAGCCGAGACCGTCGACGTTCTCGTCAGCGAAAACCAGGACGACGCGACCGCACTGCAGGACGCCCTGATCGAAAACGTCGTGCGCGAGGACCTCACCCCGATCGAGAAGGGCCGCGGGTACGCGAGCCTGATCGAAGATCTCGGGCTCACGCGGGAGGAGCTCGGGCGCCGACTCGGCGAATCGCGCGTGACCATCAGTCACCACCTCCGCCTGCTCGATCTCCCCGACGACACCCAGGAACTGATCAACGCGCGCGAACTCAGCTACGCACACGGGCGCGTACTGCTGATGACCGACGACCACACCGAACGGCGCCGGCTCGCTCGCGAAGCCGTCGCCAACGACTGGTCCACCCGTCAACTCGAGACCGCCGTGCGGGCACTCGCCACACCACGCGCCCGCAAGCCAAAACGGCGACACGATGCCGATCAGGCCGCGCTCGCCCTACGACTTGGTGATGCCGTCAGCAGCGCGACCGGCCTCGAGATCACCGTCAAGCCGGGAGCGCGCCAAAGCTTCGCATTCACCGTCGTTGGCGCCGACGCAGCGCGGACACTTGCTCAACGGCTCGGGGCACACGAGGTCGATTCGTCAATGACGACGTAGGCGGGTGAACGGAGGCGAGTGATCACGTGCATGGCAGACGCAGGTCTAGCGGTCGGCCGGGGAGGGTGCGGGGATGCCGCGAGGCCGCCGCTCGGGCTATAACGACGACCAGCAGCTTTCCTTCGAAGCCCTCTGGGCAGAGCCCGAACCCGCGCGCGATGAACAAGTACGGCCGCATGGCGATACGGCACTGGGAGAAGACCGACCCGGACCGCTTCCAGCAGATCCCGGAGAGCGACCGGGAGACGTTCTTCACCGAGCTGGGCGAGCGGGCGGAGATGGAGATCCAGCAGCTCCAGGACCAGCTGGCGGGCCCGGACCCGGCGGGGGAGAGCTATCTGGAGAAGGTCGGGCGGCTGAACATGGCCCGCCTGCAGGCCGAGGAGCGGGTCCTGCCCGAACTGATCCTGATCCCGCCACCCTCTTCGAGCGAGCAGGACGAGGGGAACGAGCCGGCGCGCTGGCATCTGGAGACGATGCGCGACCGCGCCCGGATGCGCCAACAGGACGAGGACGAGTAGCCGCCAGCCGGTTCGCGCCGCCCGCGCGGCGGGCAGCTGGCGCCGAGCGGCGCCCGCGCCAGGGTCAACGCCAACCTCGAGGCGCTCCGCGTCCTCGGCGCGCTTGAGCGCGAGCAGCGGCCCGCGACGGGCGCCGAGCAGCTGGTGCTGGCGGCATGGTCGGGGTGGGGGGCGGTCCCGCAGGTGTTCGACGAGCAGCGCGAGGAGTGGGCGCTCGCGCGCGAGCAGCTGCGCGAGCTCGCCGGCGAGCACGGCTATGAGGCGGCGCGGCGCACGACGATCAACGCCCACTACACCGACCCGCGGATCGCCGCAGCGATCTGGCACGCCGTCGAGAGCCTCGGGTTCGCCGGCGGCCGGGTGCTCGAGCCCGGCTGCGGCGCCGGGATCTTCCTCGGCCTCGCCCCGGCCGGGGCGGAGCTGGTCGGCGTCGAGCTCGACCCCACCACCGCGCAGATCGCCCGGGCGCTGTACCCCGACGCGGACATCCGCACCGAGTCGTTCGCGGCCACGCGCCTGCCGGACGGCTACTTCGACCTGGCGATCGGGAACGTGCCGTTCGCCGACGTGCGCCTGCACGACCCGCGGCACAACCCTGCTGCGCACAGCCTGCACAACCACTTCATCCTCAAATCCCTGGCGCCTGACCCGCCCGGGCGGGCTGGTCGCAGTGCTCACGCTCGCACTACACGCTCGACGCCGCCAACCCCGCCGCCCGCCGCGAGATGACCGCGCTCGCGGACCTCGTCGGCGCCGTCAGGCTGCCGACCGGCGCGCACCGCCGCACCGGCCGGCACCGACGCGCTCATGGACCTCCTGATCCTCCGCCGCCGCCATCCCGACGAACCCGCGCGCGACGCGAGCTGGGAGACCACCCGCCTGATCGACGTCGACGGCCGCCAGGTGCGGATCAACAGCTACCTGGCCGAGCACCCGCAGCTGGTGCTCGGCGAGCTGGCGGTCGGGCAGGGGATGTACGGCGCAGACACGCTGCACGTCCACCCGCACGGCAGCCTCGACGACACGCCCGCGCAGCTGGCCGACGCGCTCGGCGAGCTCGTCGACCGCGCGCGCGAGCAGCGGCCTGCTCGCGGGCCCGCGCGACACGTCGCGCCCGCCGGCGGCCGCCGACGACCCGTCGCGCCGGCAGCGCGCTGGCGCCCGAGGGCGCGTGGGACGGGCACATCGCCGCGCTCGCGGACGGCACCTTCACCGTAACCAGCGACGGGCTCGCCGAGCCGCTGAAGGTCCCCGCCTCGCACCGCGCAGAGCTACGCGCGCTGCTCGAGCTGCGCGACACAGCCCGGTCGCTGCTCGCCGCCGAGGCCTCGACGCTCGAGGACACCGACCGAGATCGCCGAGCTCCGCGCCCAGCTGAGAGACCGCTACCGCGACTACCAGCGCCGGTACGGGCCGATCAACCGCTTCACGCTGCGGCGCACAGGCCGCACCGACCCCGCCACCGGCGAGGAGCGGATGGCCCGCGTCACCCCGACCGCGGTCCGGCTGCTGCGCTCCGACCCGTTCGCGGCGCTCGTGCAGGCGCTCGAGACCTTCGACGAGACCACCCAGACCGCCGCGCCGGCCGGGATCCTCACCGAGCGGGTCGTTGTCCCACGCGCCCCGCGGCTCGGCGCCGACACCCCGCAGGACGCGCTCGCGATCTGCCTGGACACCCACGGCCGCGTCGACCTCGGCGAGATCGCCCGCCTCCTCGGCATCGCACCCGCAGGAGGCCCGGGCGCAGCTCGGCGGAGCTCGTCTACGAGGACCCGGCCGAGCAGCGGCTGGTGCCCGCGGCCGAGTACCTGTCCGGGAACGTCCGCGCCAAGCTCGACCACGCCCGCCACGCCGCGAGCGAGCGGCCGGAGCTCGAGGTGAACGTGCGCGCGCTGGAGCGGGTGCTGCCGGCGGATCTGACCGTGGAGGAGATCGAGCCGCGGCTCGGGGCGGTGTGGATCGACGCCGACACCCACCGCCAGTTCCTCGCAGAGATCCTCGAAGACCCCGGCATCCAGGTCGAGCATCCCGGCGGGGCGATGTGGGCGGTCAAGGGCCGCGGCTGGAGCGTGCAGGCCACCAGCGTGTGGGGAACCGACCGGATGCCCGCCCCGGCGCTCGCCAAGGCCGTGCTTGGAGCAGCGCCCGATCCAGGTCACCGACGAAACCGACGACGGCCGCCGCGTGGTCAACCCGACCGAGACCGCCGCCGCCCAAGAGAAAGCCCAGGCGCTGCAGGAGCGCTTCAGCGAGTGGTGCTGGGAGGACCCCGACCGCGCCCGGCGGCTCGCCGGCGAGTACAACCGCCGGTTCAACGCGATCGTGCTGCGCGACTACAGCACCGAGGGCGAGCGGCTCACCCTCCCCGGCCTCGCGCGCACCTTCACGCCCACGCCCGCACCAGCGCGCCGCGGTCGCCCGGATGCTCGCCGAGCCCGCCGTCGGGCTCTTCCACCAGGTCGGCGCCGGCAAGACCGCCGAGATGGTGATCGGCGCGATGGAGCTCCGCCGCCTCGGCCTCGTCACAAAGCCCGCGGTGGTGGTGCCCAACCACATGCTCGAGCAGTTCTCCCGCGAATGGCTGCAGCTCTACCCCCAAGCCCGGGTCCTGGCCGCCTCGAGCGACGATCTCGCCGGCGAGCGGCGCCGCGCGTTCGTCGCCCGCACCGCGGCGAACGACTGGGACGCGGTGATCCTCACCCGCTCGGCGTTCGCGCGCCTGCCCGTCTCGCCGGAGACAAGTCGCCTACACCCGCCGCGAGCTCGCGCAGCTGCGCGCGATGCTCGAGCACTCCAAAGGCGCCGGCGGCCTGACCGTGAAGCGGCTGGAGAAGCAGATCCTGCGCGAGGAGGAACGCCTCCAGGCGCTGCTGGACTCGCCGCGCGATCCCGGGGCTTGACGTTCGAGCAGACCGGGATCGACTACCTGATCGTCGACGAGGCCCACGACTACAAGAACCTCCAGACCGTCTCCAACATCCGCGACGCCGCGATCGACGGCTCCCAACGCGCCTCCGATCTGCACATGAAGCTCGAATGGCTCCGCGACCGCCACGGCGACCGGGTCGCGACGATGGCCACCGCCACCCCGATCGCGAACAGCATCACCGAAGCGCACGTGATGACCCGCTACCTGCGCCCCGACCTCCTGCAGGCGGCGGGGATCGAGGACTTCGATGCGTGGGCGGCGACGTTCGGGCAGACCGTGACCGAGATCGAGGTCGCCCCGACCGGCGGCGGGGACTACCGGATGCACACCCGCTTCGCCCGCTTCCAGAACGTCCCCGAAATGCTCCGGCTCTGGCACGTGTTCGCCGACGTCAAGACCGCCGAGGACCTCCAGCTCCCCGCCCCCGAGCTCGCCGAGCGCCCCGACGGGCAGCGCGCGCCCGAGACGGTGCTGATCGACCCGAGCCCCGAGCTCCAGGCCTACGTGCACGAGCTCGCGCGCCGCGCCGACGCCGTCCGCGCCCGGATGGTCACGCCGGAGGAGGACAACATGCTCAAGGTCACCACCGACGGCCGCAAAGCCGCGCTCGACACCCGCCTGGTCACCGGCGCAGCCCGCGAGCACCCCGGGCAAGCTCGAGCACGCCGCCGACACCATCGCCCGCCTCTGGCGCGAGCACCGCGACCAGACCTACCGCACCCCGTCCGGCGAGCCCTCGCCGATCACCGGCGCGCTGCAGATCGTCTTCTGCGACCTCTCCACCCCGAACAGCGAGCGGTGGAACGCCTACGACGAGCTCCGCGCGCTGCTCGCCGCCCGCGGCCTGCCCGCCGAGCAGGTCCGGTTCATTCACGAGGCGCGCAACGACGCCGAGAAGGCCCGCCTGTTCGCCGCCTGCCGCGCCGGCCACGTCTCGGTGCTGGTCGGCTCGACGGAGAAGATGGGGGTGGGGACCAACATCCAGGACCGGTGCATCGCGATCCACCACCTCGACTGCCCCTGGCGCCCCGCCGACATCGAGCAGCGCGACGGCCGCGGCGTCCGCCAGGGCAACCAGAACCCCGAGATCCACATCATCCGCTACGCCACCCAAGGCAGCTTCGACACCTACAGCTGGCAGACCGTCGAGCGCAAAGCCCGGTTCATCAACCAGGTCATGCGCGGCCGCCTCGACGTCCGCGAGATCGAGGACATCGGCGAGAACACCCTCAGCTTCGCCGAGGTCAAAGCGCTCGCCTCCGGCGACCCGCTGATCCTCGACAAAGCCAAGATCGACGCCGAAGTCACCCGCCTTCACCGCCTCGAACGCGCCTGGCAACGCGCCCAGCACACCCTCAAAGGCACGATCGCCGGCGCCGAGGACCGCGCCCACGCGCTCGCCGACCAGATCACCACGGTGCGCGCGGCCGCCGCGCAGCGCACCGACACCCGCGGCGAGCTCTTCCGCATGACCGTCAACGGGCGAGCGGTCACCTCCCGCACCGACGCCGCCCAGCTCCTCTCGAGCCGGCTGCAGCAGCTCCCCTACGGGCAGCGCGTCCCGATCGGCGAGCTCGCCGGCCTGCCCGTCGACGCCGAGATCACCGCCGGCACCAACGGCCGCCCGATCGCGCAGCTCACGCTCCACGGCCTACCGGCCGCGCCGGCGACGCTCGAGCGCGCCCAGCTCGCCGACTCCGGACTGTCGCTCGTGCGCCAGCTCGAGCACCGCGCCCAGACCCTGCCCGAGCTCGCCGAGCGCCTGGAGGCAGACCGCGACGCCGCCCTGCGCGAGCACGCCACCGCCCGCGAGCAGCTCGCCCGCCCGTTCAAATACGCAGACCAGCTCACCGACGCCCGCGACCGCCAGCAGCGCATCCACGAGCAGATCACCGCCCGCCACGCGCAGAACCAGCAGCCCGAACCGGCACCGCACGGCGGCGGCGGCCGATCCGGTGCTCGCCACCCGGGCCGCGGCGTTCCCGAGCGCGCCGAGCGCGCGGCCGCCAGCCGCCGCGCCCGCGGCGGACCGATCCCACCTCCCGCCGCGGCCGCCGGCGCGCGGACCCGCCCGCGGGCGATAGGCCGTTCAGGCTGGGGGAGGGGCGCCCCAGACGGTGCTGGCGTGCTCGAGCGAGGCCTCGGGGATCTCGACCACGACCGGCTCCTCCAGCAGCTCCTCGACGAGCGCGCGCAGCTCGGCGGCGTGATCGAGCAGGCACGCCCGCGGATGCGACACCCCGGGGAATCCGCCGAGGACCTGCTGCTCAAAGCTCGCCGCACGGCCGGGCGCCAGGCGCATGTGCGTGACCGCCGTCTGCCCCGACAGATCGGCGACGTAGGCGGAGACGAGCGACAGCGAACGGCTCTCGATCACGGTGATGACCGTGACCACGTAGGCGCTCGCGTTCTCGATCGTGCACGCGCACCGCTCGATCCACGACTCGCCGCGCACCTCGACGCCGGACAGCTCCAACTGCATCCCCGGATCATCACCGCCAGCCAAGACAACCCGCCAGACCGGGAGCGGGAGAGGGGAGGGTCCACGGCACGCCTCCGGCGGGCCCGGTGAGCTTTCGTCCCCTCGGTCGGTGAACAGATCCTTCGGGATCGTGGCTTGGCTTGCCGGCAGATCAAGCAGAAAAGAGCCCCGCCCGCGCCCGCAGGTAGCCCGGCCTTCGGCCCCGGAGGGTGATCGGCGCGGGCGGTACGGCGAGAGTCCAGTTTTTCTGCTTGACAGCCGTCTGCGCCGGCGCCTGACCCTCGGCCATGTTCACCGACCGAGGAGCCGAAACAGTGAGGGAAACGGCACAGCAGACCCAGACGCGGACCGCGATCCCCCGCCCGGCCAGCCTGGCGATCGACCCGGACCGGCTGGCGCGGATGTGGGCGATGACCCCGGCACAGCGCCGCCAAGCCGCCCAGCGCGGCCAGCTCTCCCTCGGCGAGATGCTCAAATGGGCCTCCCGCCGACCGCACGAAGTCCCGATCGTCAACGGCGAGTTCTTCTTCATCACCGCCTACCTCGCCGACACCGAGGACAGCCCGCGCGACGCGCAGGCGTTCTGGGACGGCGAGTACACGCCCGTGCCCCAGCCGCGCCCGTCGGCGGCCGCCAGCGACACGTCCCCGAGGGGAGGCGCTGATGCCGCTCCGAGCCACCCGCACGATCGGCACCGGCGACGGCTGGCAGCGCACCGACAGCGGCATCCTCCTACCCGACTGGGCCGACCTCCCCGACACGACGTCGACCGCGGCGGTCGAGCTCCCGCAGCCTCAGCCGATCGGGATCGACCTGTTCGCCGGCGCGGGCGGCTTCTCGTGCGGGTTCAAGCAGGCCGGCTGGCACGTGATCGCCGCCAACGAATGGGACGTCGACGCCGCCCACACCTACCTCGCAAACCTCGGCGTCCCCGAGCACCCGGATCGTGTTCTGCACCCCCGAAGACCAGGACCGCTGGGAGCGCCGCCGCCAACGCCTCGAGCGCTACCACGCCCAGCCCGACCGCCCCTCGCTCGAGCCCGGCTCCGGCTGGATCGCCACCCAGCCCGGCGTCCAACCGTGCGAGGTGTTCTTCTTCGGCGACGTCCGCGCGCTCACCGGCCAGCGGATCCTCGACGAGCTCGCCCTCACCGCCGACGACATCGGCTGCGTGTTCGGCGGCCCACCCTGCCAGGGGTTCTCCCGCGCCGGCCGCCGCCAAGCCGACGACCCCCGTAACGAGCTCGTGTTCGAGTTCATGCGGATCGTCTGCGAGATCCACCCGCGCAGCTTCTGCATGGAGAACGTCCCCGGGATGCTCGACATGGTCACCCGCGAGGGCGTCCCGGTCATCGACGCGCTCGCGCTGATGGCCCAAGAAGGCGGCATGGGCACCTTCGACGCGATCCGCCGCTCACTCGCCGAGACCGCCGGCGCCGGCGCCGCGCTACGCACGATGACCGCCGGATCCACCCGCCGCCAACCGCAGCCCGGCGTCTCCGCCAACGGCCACATCGACCTCGAGGACGACCAGCTCCAGCTGTTCGCCGGCAGCTGACCGCGCTGCCACACTCGCGCGATGGGGCTGCCGCCGTTGCGCTGGGTCGCCGAGGAGGACCTGATCTACGACAGCGCGACCAACACGCTTCACCGCCCCGGCTGCCCGCACGCCAGCACGGTCACCTCACCGCGGCCGGTGCCCGCGCACGGAGCGCTGCAGCTCGTCTGGGCGCCGACCCTCTGCGACTGCCGGCCAGACGTCACGCTCGCGCTCAGCCACGCAGACGCCCCGTAGCCGCAGCGGCGCGACGTGTCGCGCGTCGACCGCCTGCCGGCATGATCCAAGCGCGTCCTCCGCGCTTGTCTCGCTCGTGCCGAGCAGAAGGACAATTGCGCGGGTCCGCGTCAGTCCCGCAATCGCTCACGCACGAACTTTGGCTGAAGAGGCAGCACGGCTGCCCAAACCAACGAACCACTCAGCGCCGGTAGGCCCGCGACGATACGGCACCTAGTAGCGCCACCGTTCGGCGACATCGGCCGCGTCTGCACGGGCACTCAACTGGCGCCGCTCAGTAATTCGGCGATTTCAACGAAGTACGGCCTTGAGCGGTCCGCAGCGGAAGGCGAAAGGGGCCATACGTTTCTCAGCCCGATCGCGACGTGGAACGAGCCATCCGTCGCGACCATCCCTGGGCCGACCTTCCGCTTCTTCTGGAAGTCCACTGGCCGCGCTTGGAAGGACCCGTGGCGAAGTGCGATCACCTGGGCGCTCCGACGTTCTTCGTAAGCGAGGAACGTCGCGTCCTGACCCCGCCCAGTACGCCAACAGACCGTCGACCGGCTTCGGCACGGACGCGATCTCGCCGGTATGCGGTGACGGTAGTAGCCCCACCCATACGGGGAAGATCAACTTAGGTTCGCCGGCCAACGAGAGAGCCTCTGCGGCTCCCGCGATACGCGGTACGAAATATTTCTCAAGAAGGGTCTTGCGAGTCGATCCCGACCCCCAAAGAGATACTGAGCGAACTGGTCCAGGCGATCCGCAACGCCGGTAACGAATTCACGCGACGCATCGGCTAAAGGCTACATGCCGTCGCCGAGCGACGCACACGGCGGGCCGAGGATCGATAGGACTCTCGATGTACAGCTGCACCCAGAGCTTGCGAAGCCTCGATCCGGCGGCATAACGTTCACGTAGCGTATAGCGCTGTTCGGAGACAAGACGCCAAGCGAACTGCGCAGTCTGCTGGACGCGATGCATGGCAGCACGCTGCGCGAGATCGATGCGATTCGTGCTGGCGACATACCTCCAATTTGGGAGCGACAGCGCGTCGTGGGCGACCTGGAGCTGAATAGCCGCATCCACCCCGAGCCGCCGACCTGGTCTCCAGATTGGGCACCAAAGGCAAGGCGCAGGAAGCAGACGAGATCCTGAACCGATTCTATTCCAAGCCCGTGCCCAGGCCTTGCTCTTCACAGCTGCTGAGCCGGCACGGCGCGCGTTCGAGGCCGCCGCAGCCCAGGCAGCGGAGGATCTGAAGGCGTTGCCGTCGGACCCGGAGCAAGCCAGATTAGACTCGCAGTGGCGATCTGTGATCGAGGAGATCAAGGAGCGGGTCGCGAGTGGACGGCGGCCTGTCGCCCGGGTCGTCCGTCGCGGTCAGGACCTGATTTTCGCTCGAGGTCTCGGAAGGTTCCGAGCAAGGTCATGCGGGGCAGCATGGAGCGCCGGCGCCGGACGGGGGAATCCGCGCGGTGGCGGGGGAGAACACCGACCGACCGGCGGCGCCTGGTAGCGCTGGCGCTGGCGCTGACCAAGGCGCTGCTTCCCGACCCGAGCGGGTGCTCCGCCGCGATGGTCCCCCCTAAACCCCTGGCTCCCGTCCGCGAATCGCCAACGGCTCCGCGGCTCATCGACCCTCTACACGATCCACACCTTATGTCGTAGGTACGTCGCCGCCGAGAGCAGCGCGAATGCGACCGCGTATGCCGGCGGCGAACGCCTCGATTGGCGCGTGGTTGCTGGTGAGCTTGTCGAGCGCGACATCGGCCTCGGCGGCTTTGCCCTTTGCCCTCAGCGCCTTCATGTAGGTCGTGATGTTCTGCGTGCCCAGGTCGACGCCGGCCTGCGCTTGCTCGGTGCTCGGGGCCAAGCCGAGGGCGATGGTTTGCAGGGCGACGTTCAGCTTCACCACCTCGTCGTTGAGGCGTTTACGTCGATCTCCGAAGAGCGCCATCCGACGTTCGTGTTCCTTTCGTCGCCTTGGACTACTTGAGCTGAGTGCTCCACCGAGGGCCGGTGAGGTTGCCAGAACTGTTGAGGACTCGGCGGGTCGCGCGATGCCAAGCTGACAGCAAGCCCGTGACGCGGACAGGGTCTCCGCGGCAGAGTTGACCGCGGGATCGCTACCGACCGATGGGTCCAAGGAGGGCTGATCAGCACTGCTCGCGGAGCCGTCGTCGCCGCGGGGTTGCTAGTCGCACCACCGGTCGCAGCGGAGACGTTGTTCGTTCGCAGCTGGCAAGCAAGCCCATGCTTAGCACCGCTAGTAGTAGTTGGCCGCGCACGCGTTTCGACGGCCGACTCCCCTCACGGCTTACGGTTACCACACCCACGTCGGCGCGCGAGGCGCTCGCGTCAATAGTCGACAGTTATGAGATGATCAGCGTTGGCGGAGCCATGATCGCACTGCACTGAACCATGTGGGATACCGCCCAGACCTTTACATAAGAAATCATATCCATCAACATGAAAGTCATTATATAGCTGTGCAGGATACTGTTGCTGCCTCACTATCTGGGCGACATGCAAAACAGTCTGGTAATCCATCTGCTCCGAACCGCTCCCAACCGATTCCAAAGACACGCCATTGCCACAGTCGCCTGACGCCGGACTCGAAGCAGTGCCTGCTGCCGTCGAAGTGGGCCCAGGCGTCTCCCCCGAGGGCGATGTTCCTCCCTGGATGGGAGTGCCTGGAGCCGTAGTGGTAACAGTGACGGTCGCCCCACATCCCGTCAAAGCGAGCGTTGCCAACGTTGGCAATATTGCTTTGTGCATGTCATCCGGTCCTTTCTGGTCGGCGGCACGATGTTGATCACCTGCAGCGGATTCGCTGGATTGGCCGGCTAGCAGACTCATCCAACCACCCAGTGTGAAGCAGCCTCAGCCTGCTGGACGCAGCCCATAAATGCCCTCGATCGCGGAGTCCGGACTCAAGGTGCAGAAGGTTCGCGCCGAAGTAGTCGCGCCGTAGACGTCGGTGGGATCAGTCTTTTGGTTTAGCTGAATCATCATCGCCGTTATCACGCTGACCTGTGCCTCATACGTCATATCGAGGAACGTCCTGCACGGCGTATGTCCGGCCGCGGTCGACGGGTATCTGGTCGACGACGTTGTTGTTGGTGTTGTTGTCGTCTCTGTAACAGTCGGCGTCGTCGCGGTCGCTGCGGCCGGCGCTATGTGGATCGTGCCGGATTCGTGGAGCGAAGCCTTGGCATCCGCGACGGTCGCTGCAACCCATTTTGACCAGGTTGCTGTTGAGAGCACGGCGCTCACGACGGCGGCACCCACGCCTTCGGCGACGCCTGCGCCCGCGGTGAGCGTGCCGCGAGCGACGGCGAAGTTGAGATTGCGGACCAGCAGCGCCCGGCATCCGAGTTGGGCGAACCAGTTCTTGCCCTTGAGGCAGGTCTCGTACTGATCGAAATCATCATCTCACTCCGTGGTGAATGCGGTGACCGCTTGGACGATCGCGGTCGCTTTGCCCGCGAGGACGCCGGGCTTGAAGGGAATTAACGCCGCGACAGTGGTCGCGATGGCGTAAAAGCCGTTGTCGGACGAGTTTCGGATCGCGACCGTGCCTGCTCCCGCTCCGACGTGGAAGGACAGCTTGTCGTCGGGAGGAAGATGGTCGGATCGTGTGAGTGCAACCGCTCCGCGTCGGCAGCCAACCCGTAGTCCGCTTCGTTGCGAAATGGGAGCGCTCACGTCACCGGATCGTGAAACCTTGAGGACGAGCTTCGTGGTGTTGCGGAGCACAAGCTTTGACCCGCCAAAGCAGGCGGCGACTCCAAAGTCAGGCAGGATCTTCGCTCGTGAGCTGTTTGCGTCCTTCCTGCACAGCCCAGGGTCAACGCCAGCCTGAGCGCTCGCGACTAGAGCGACGCTCAAGAGAAGCGAGATGACGACGCCGACGAGTCTCAGCTGACAGGAAATCTGCATGGTCCTTGAACAATGCGCCCGGCTTGCGTAAGAGCCTTTTGGTCGGACAGCGACCGTTTGGGACAGGCCGTGCATGGCCAGCATCCTGAAGGCGGATGCCACACGCTGGAGGGCGTGACGTTGCCGTGACGGGGCGTGGTTGGCGGCGGAGCTCACCTCGGCTGCAGCAGCGCCAATCTGGCTGCGCGCGGCCACGTCACGCGATGTCCCAAGCTCCGCAAACGCTCCGTTCAGACCTAGTAACGCCTTGGCCGTCGTCAAGCTCTTGCAGTACGCGGGCGCCGCTTGCCCCGCTCGCACAGGCGCGCCCCCCGGGACAACGGTCGTCGTCCGTAGACCAGCCGAGCCACACCCGGTCGAGATCACGGTCACCAGAATGGCAGCGCATACAGGCCATCGCGCCCGGGCTCGCCTTCCGCTGATACCACGTCCTCGTCGCACAGCTTTATGTACGCGTTGCCTGGTAGATGCGTCGCGAACTAAGAAGCAGCCGGTGTTCGAGAATCCGCAGGTGTGGACGTCCGGTTCGCCGCGCGTGCGGCGATAATTGCTCCTCGTTTCTCGGATAAAGACCATGTGGTTGCCCCGCTCTGCGGGCACGTGCTCCGCAGAGACACGAACGATAGACGGAGCCCGACGATCCCTGCGGAACCGCTCCCCGCTGAAGAAGTTCTCGGGAGACTCCCGGGCCCCGCATGGCGCGGGTCATCAAAACGAAGAGCCGGCAGGCGTCCGACGAAGCCGGGTCGCGCGCCGCTGGTCGCGTCGTACCACCACATCGAGCAGGCGGGATATTCGACGCGGCGCCAAGCCGAGCCGTCGTTCCTTCATGCGATGCAGCACTTCGACGCGCTCGTCGTCGAGGGCGTCGCCGACCAGGGAGACATCCAAAACGGAAAAGGCGACTACCTGAACGACGTGCTCGCCCTGCTGCTGGAGCGCTGTTCTGGCAAGAGCCCCACACCCGGCCCGACGTTCCCGGCCTGTGGTTCCGCAGCCATATGCTCGACGCTGCATATCCCGCGACGGGCACCGTCGCCCTGACCATCGAGACGAAGACCACCGGCATTCCGAAGCACGGCCGAAACCCCCGGCAGCCCCATGCCGAGGGCCGGGCAGGTTCGGCCGACCTGGAGAAGCGCATCAAGGAAGCGAGCTTCAAGAACATCGACATCAAGGCGGAAGTCGCACGGCGTTCAGGGCCAGGGCGGCGGCGCCACTTCAAACCTCGGTCAATGGATGCGCAACCGCCCCCCCGCGCTGCTACATGTTCATCGCTACCCGTGTGCGCGACGAAGCCGACCTGCAGGCCACGATCAAGTTCGGGCACGTCGCAGCGACCTGGTTCGACGAGTGCGGCCTGTACTGCTACGGCTGGAACAGCAAGCACACTGGGGTATGAGTCAAAGTCGGTCGGAGCGACCTCGTTGGAGCTCGACCGTGTGCTGTCGAACGTCTGCACCGCGCTGAGGGTAATGAAGTAGCTCAGCGCGCCCGGCGGGCTGGCCGCGGGCGCGGCGGCGGTCACGCAGGCGGGCAGCGGCGGTGCGACCAGCGCCCGCGATCTGCTCGCTGCTGATGCCGAGGTCGTCGCGCATGACGCCCGGTCGACCGCTCGTCTGCAGCTCGTCGTAGCGGCGCGCGCGAAGGAGCTCGTCGACGACAATCCAGCAGTCGTCCGTGGTGCGGCGACGGTCTCGGTAGGACGAGACCGCTCGCCTCGGTCGGCTCAGCTGCAGGACCCCGCCACCGTACGAACGGCCAGAGCTCTGCAGAGAGCATCGTCAGCGACGAGTAGAACGCGACGGCGAGCGCGCTCGGGTTCCTGCCGTTACTGAGCCTGAACGCCGTGGACGGTGTTTGTGCTCAGCGCCTCAGCATCGTTGACAACCAGCCGTGGCGCGACGTTTGCCATGTAAGTGAGGAACAGTTGGGGCGGTGGACCGCCCACCTGGCTTGCAGGAAGCTCCCACCAGGGGGAGCGGATCCGGCACTTGTAGCGCTCGTGGAATCCGGCCTGCCTCGCCTGTGGCTATCAGCTCGGCGACGGCAGGGCTGTGTTCGTATGACTTGCCTCGATTACGAGCATCCGCGCCGGCTGGCCAAGGCGGTCCATGCCGACGATGTCTGCGACGAGAAGCGGGCACCCGGGATGTGCGCGGCCTTCGAGATCGCGTGGACGAAGCCACGACGGCGGGATCTCGCCGACCCTGCTCGCGGGCTGGACGAAGAACTCGTTCGCGCCGGTCACCGCACCGATGTCCACCGCGGCGAGCTCTCCGAGCGTGCAGGTCAGATCGCCGAGGCGCAACTGGTCGTAGGTCTCGATCGCGGCCGGATCGAGGAGACCCATGAGGAGCTTGTGCTCGGCGTCGAGGCGGACAGTCGGCCCGCGATGGACAGGGATCTGGAGCCTTCGAGATTCGCGCAAGAGATCACCTCCACGCCGCAAGCCGGACCCTCACCACACCCCTCGGCGAGGAGCAGGACGACTTCCTCCTGGGCGCCCGGGAACACGTGCTCGTCGAACATGGCGACGATCACTCGCGAGAAATTTCCGGCGAGTACAGCTGAGGACCCGTTCGGCGTATTGGGCGTGGATCAGCTCGGCCGGCAAAACCTGCGCGAGGCGGCCGCCCGGCGCGACGAAGTCAGCAGCATGAATCAACAGCGGCGCCGACGAGGAGGCGAGCCGAGTCAGCTTCACGCCGTGTTTGGCCGCGATCGCCGCGGCCGCGCTCGCGCGCTTCACGGAAGGTTTGGTAGCGGACGTATGGTGGGTTGCCGACCACTGCGGTGGCGTGGGGGAGGAGCCTCCCGCCGGGAGTGATTCGAAGGAAGTCCCGGTGCACGAGCGTCGCGCCGTGCTCACGGACATCGGCCGCCTGGGCGAAGGCCTCGGCATCGAGGTCGCTGCCGTAAAGCTGGCGCTCTGGCCGCGCCGCGCCGAGCTCGCGGAGTCGGCGATCCGCCTCGCCCAGGAACACGAGACCGCCGAACGACGGGTCCAGCACCGTATCCGTGCTCGCGCGGACAGCCCAATCCACGAGCGCCGCCGCCATCGCCTCCGGCGTGTAAAAGGCTCCGAAATGCTTCTGGCGAGAAGGTGTCGAACGACGGTCGGATGACACCGACGCTCGGCTAGAGCCTCCAGATCGGGTCATCAGGCGGCGTCCTGGAGTTGCCCCACTTCGGCGACGAGGTCGAGGTGCTCGTAGAGCGTTGAGCGCCCAACGCCGAGCGTGCGGGCGATCTGCGCCATCGTCAGCTCGCCCTGGGCGCGCATCGCGGCGGCCGCGGCGAGCTTCTCCGGCGTGATCAGCTTCGGCCGGCCGCCCTGCCGGCCGCGGGCACGGGCAGCCTCGCGGCCTGCTGCTGAGCGCTCGCGGATCAGCTCGCGTTCAAACTCCGCCAGGGCAGCGAACAGGTGCAGCTGCAGCCGGCCCGCCGGCGTGGCGGTGTCGATCGCTTCGGTCAGCGACCGGAACGCGATCTCGCGCTCCTGCAGCTCGCCGACGAGCTCGACGAGGTGTCGAAGGCTGCGGCCGAGGCGATCGAGCCGCCACACGACGAGCGTGTCGCCAGGGCGCAGGTAGTCGAGGCAGGCGTCGAGCTCGGGGCGGCGGCGGATCGTGCCGGAGCCGACGTCCTTGTAGACGCGCTCGCAGCCGGCCTGCTCGAGCGCGTCGAGCTGCAGCGCGAGATCCTGTCCGCGGGTGGAGACCCGCGCGTAGCCGATCAACGTCACGTGCGTGCTCGGGTCGGCGGCGCTCATCGCGGCGATATCCTCGTGGGCGTGATAGCGAGCGTCGCGGTCTCCGCGGCGCTCCTTCTGGGTTGGACGTCTCGCCATTGACCGCGATCGTCCCAGAACCCCCGGACAGTTCCTCCTGGCCGGACGTTGATTTCCGGAGGACTTCGCGGACGCTCATCCGACCGCGTGCGGGTCGCCCTCGCGTTTGCAGCGGCGTGTCCGGGAACTCCTCCGTTTCCGGACACCACAGTCCCGGCGGCCGGCCGCCGACTGGGGGATCCCGGAAAAGCGCGGCGGCGTGGCCGCGAGGACCGAGGGGCCGTAGCGTGCGGGACGGGTCACGAGCAGCTCCGCGGGCGGCCCGATAGTGGTCGGGAGGCGACATCCGGCATCCGGGATGCGCATAATTCTTCAGTCGTGGCGTTAGGGGGAGAGAGCAGCGCCAGCCAGGCACCAGCCGCTGAGGGGCAGTCAGCGGGGGTTCCCAGCTACGGAGCAACTGCTGCGACCGATTCTCCAGGTCGTGGCTCACGACCAAATCTGGGCGCCCCAGATCTGGTTGAGGCGGTGGCCGAGCTTGTTGGAGTGGATGAGGCGAGCCGGCAGCTGCGCCACCCGTCGGGGCAGACCGTCCTCTTCAACCGGATCGGTTGGGCAAGGACGAGCCTTGTCAAGGCTGGCCTCATCGATCAGCCTGGGCCAGATGAGGTTGCGATCACCGACGCTGGTCCGAGCTTCTCGAGACCACCTCTGGTGACCTGGACTACGAGCTCCTGCGGGAGCGCTTCCCTGGGTTCGCCGCCTGGCTCGCGGACATGGGCCAGGTGCCGGAGAGCGACATTCCCGAACCTGACGAGGCCACCGTTTGGATGTTGCGCGCGGGCCGGGACGGGCTGTACGCGGGGAGGTTCGTCGAAAGTCATAGCCGTTGTCGGTTGGGGGGAGACAGGCGACGTGAAGCGCGCTGAGCCGAGAGCAGCTTGAGAAGTCGGTCGCGACGTGCTTGCCGGACGCCAAGGCATCCCAGCGCGGGCAGGCGATCAACACCCTTTACCGCCTGGTGCACACGATGACGGAAGGCGACCTGGTCATTACGCCCGAGCCCGCGTCACGCACGCTTCTGCTCGGCCGCGTATCCGGCCCCTATCGCTACCTCGATGAGCCTCCGGCGGAGGCTATCAGCATGCGCGACCCGTCCCCTGGTTCGCCCGGGTCTCGCGCGACGCTCTCTCCTACGGTGCGCGGAACAGCCTCGGGGCGCTCATGACTCTGAGCCGCCCGAGTCACTGCCGCCGAACTGCTGCAACTGGCCGACCGCGCACGTCGCCGATCCTCCGCCGGATCCTATCGTCGTCTGCAGTGAGGCGAGGCCGTACCGGCCGTGCAGCAGCGGGTTCCCGTGCCGCGAACGCGGCGATCGCCAAGGAGCCGCTCCGTTCACGAGTTCCAAACGACACTCGATGGTCGATGCTCCAGCTCACTCGACCAGCTCGAATCAGGGCAGCTCGCGCTCCCTGACTTCCAGCGAAGCTTCGTCTGGGCGCCCGACGCGACCCGGGAGCTGATCGTCTCGATCATTCGCTCGTTCCCTGCCGGGGCGTTGCTGTTCCTCCAGGGCGGCGGCTCGACGTTCAAGGCGCGGGCCGTCGAGGAGGCGCCGCCGCTTCACGTTCCAGCCTTCGTACCTCGTGCTCGACGGGCAGCAGCGACTGACTTCGCTTTACCAGGCGATCTTCGGGTCGGCCAGTCGCGGTTCTTTCTCGATATCGGGGCGCTCATCGGGTGGCTCAGACGTCAACGACGCGGTCCGGGTGTTCAGCGCCGACCGCGCGCGCCGCCTCGAGGCGCGGCAGGCGCAGGCCGATGCGCTGATGATGCCCCTCGTCCGCGGTCCGCAACGGCGGCGCCCAGCTGGCGCGACGAGGTCGTCGACCTGCGCAAGGACAAGGACCCGTCGCTGGTCCTGCGCGACTCTCTGCGCGACGTCGAGCGACGCGTACATTGATCCGCTCGTGCAATACGCCTTTCCGGTCACCGTTCTCCCGGCAGACCACGGAGCTCGAAGCGGTCTGCACGATCTTCGAGACGCTCAACCGAACCGGCAAGCCGCTCACGCCGTTTGAGCTGATCAGCGCCCGCGCATTTGCCGGCGGTCACAGCCTCCACGACTATTGGGCCGGCGGCCGTCGAGCGCCACTCGGTCCTGGCGGAATTCGGACTTGAGCCCTACTACGTGCTTCAAGTCATCGCCTTGCGACTCGGCGTCTCCTGCAAGCGCGGGTCCGTGTTGGCGTTAACGCCCGGCGACATCGCCAGCCACTGGGCCGACACCGTCGCTGACATGGCCGCGGCCATCTCGCTCCTGCGCGACGAGTGCGGGGTCCTGATCAGCAAGTGGCTCCCGTACCGGCCGATGCTGATCCCGCTAGCGGCCGTTTGGCGTGACGTGGCGACTACGGTGGGACCAAAGCACGGCGCGATGCGTGCGAAGCTGAAGCGCTGGTTCTGGTGCGCCTGCTTCACCGGTGAATACGAAAGCTCCTCGGCATCCCTAGCCGAGCGCGACACGCCTGTGCTCAAGACCTGGCTCGCCGGCGGGGATGAATATTACACCGCGACAACTCGTGAAATTAGCTGCAAAGCAACTCAGTCCTAGCTACCGGCGTGCACTGGAGCGCTACCGTATGGTCCTGGCGTCTTCAAGGTTGACTGGGCTCTGGACGGTCCAATTCCCTGGAGAGCCGAAGCGTGCCGGCAGGCAGGCACCCTGCACCTGGGAGGTACTATGGGAGAGGTAGCTGCTTCGGAGCGCGCACCCTGGCGCGGCGAGTGCAGTGATCGACCCTATGTGCTGCTATCGCAACCGAGCCTCTTCGATCCGAGCCGAGCCCCGGCAGGCAAACACACTGCCTGGGCCTACTGCCATGTGCCAAATAATTCCGAGGTAGAGATGACCGATCGGATCGAAGCGCAAATCGAACGGTTTGCACCCGGATTCCGGGCGACTATTGTTGGCAGGTCCTCAAAAGGTCCTCGGGAGATGGAAGCGTATAACGCAAATCTGATCGGCGGAGATATCAATGGTGGGGCGATGACCCTGCGTCAATTTGTCGCCAGACCCACGCTGCGTTGGGATCCGTATAGCACGCCGGTGCCTGGACTCTATCTCTGCTCCTCATCAACGCCGCCGGGAGGCGGTGTGCACGGCATGTGCGGTTTTCATGCAGCACAATCAGTGCTCCGCCGCTTGTAGATCGGGTCCAGGCTTCCCTGGATCGTGAGCGACATCCTCAACCGCCTTGCGTGACGCATGGAGCGGGAAATGCACCCGCCATTTCCGGCCACCGAAGCGATAATACCAGGTGAATGCACCGGCGAAGGTCAGCAGCGCACTGGCGACGAAGATGGGATCAAAGCCCAGGCGAGCGACCACGACGCCGGCGACAAGCGATCCTACGGTCCAGGCGACATTGAAGGCGAAGGCACGCCAACTGGCCACCGCGCCACGGTAGGATGCCGGAACCACTTCCATAGCAAAAGTATTTTCGAGCGCACCTGAGATTGTTCCCAGAATGTTGCGGCCAATATAGGCCATGAATAGGATCCCAACGCCCGGATGCAACCAGAATAACATGAGCATCGGTGCGGTCAACACACGCAAACCTACCAGGCCAGTCAGAACCCCTTTCCGTGCCG
>CAVUSY010000021.1:0-81954 GCA_963744195.1 uncultured Solirubrobacterales bacterium | reverse complement strand
CACTGTCGCCAGGATGTGGCATATTGGGTGATCACCGGCAATGTGGTGCCGGATCACGCGACGATCGCGCGGTTCGTGGTTCGGCATGAGCAAGGCGCTTGCTGACTTGTTCGGACGGGTGTTGCGGTTGTGTGGGTGAGGCGGGGGTTGAGCGAAGCCTGAGGTGATCGCGATCGATGGCACGCGGCATGGCGGGCCAACGCGAACTCCTGACGCGACCCGTGACTTCGGTCAGCTCGCTAGGGAGATCCTGGCCGAACACAAGGCGACCGATGAGGCCGAGGACGAGTTGTATGGCGATGCCGCGAGGGCGATGAGCTCCCCGAGCAGCTGCGGACGCCCGAGGGGCGGCGCGGAGTTCTTCAGCCAGGGCCAGGGAGAAGTTGCGCGACCGCGTCCGCCGCGGAGTTATAGATCCGAGCCGGAGGCCGAGGAACCTGTCGAGCCGGAGTTTGAGTTTGATGAGGGAGCGGATCGTTGCGCGCACGCAGGGCCGGGAGGGCTGGTTGCGCGAGGCTCGCCGCCAGCTCGAGCGGCATCGCTGGCAGCAGCCAGATCCCGATCCTTCGTTCGCGCCACCGAGCGTCTGTTGCTGGTGGCGGAGCGCTTGGAGGTCGAGCTTCACCGCCGAGGCCCGTGGGGAATCAGGCGTATGAGCAGTTTCAAGGAGATCGGACGCCCCGCGCGGCCGGCGGGCGTCGGGTTGGTGGCCCGCCGAAGCCGTAGGACCCCCGACGATGCCGGCCGGGAAAGGTGAAAGTCTGACCGACCCCGACAGCAAGCGGTTGAAGGCTCGACGGGGGTACGTGCAGGGCTATAACGCCCAAGCGGTCGTCGACGAGGGCCAGATCGTGCTTGCCGCGGAGATCACCAACACTCACGTCGATTGGTCGAACCTCGACCCGATGGTCCACGCGCGATCGGCGAGCTCGAGCGGGCGGGGTCGACCCAGCGGCCGAAGGTCGCGCTCGCGGACGCTCAGTACTGGAACGAACAGCACCTGGACGAGGTGATCGCCAACAAGCACATCCAGGTGCTGATCCCGCCGGACCGAGGCGGCCGGACCGAGCCACGGCCGGGCTGGACCGGCGGCCGGTACTCATGGATGCGTACGTGCTCGCCTCAGACCACCGGCCGGGAGCCTATACCGAAAACGGATGCAGACGATCGAGCCGGTGTTCGCTCACACCCAGCCACAACCGATCTGATCACCCGATTCCACCGCAGAGGCCGGACCGCCGTGCGCACCGAGTGGCGATTACTGATGGCAACCCACAACCTGACCAAGCTCCACCGCCACCAGCTCGCCGCCATCGGGGCCTGAAACGGGCCCTCCGGCGGTAAAGCGCCGCCCAGGCCATGTCGGCCATCAACGCCCCACTCAACGGGCCCGCGCTCACGCCGACACCAAGACCTTTGAGCGACAGCCTCCGCGCATAGGGGGTCTCAGCTCCTCAACGACCGAAGACTTGCATTCGAAATCTGCGGGGCTCCGGGTCGCTCGCAACCTATCCGGATCGCAGCGCCCTGCATTTGCGAATTCACGGATGTTCGGCGCGGACGACTACGACCACGAGCGGGCCAAGGTCGCCGCGCGCCTTGCTGCTGGGCGACACGCGCGTCTCTTGCGATTTCGGCCGAGAGACCCGCAAGTTTGGCTGGCGGCGAGGCTGTGGTCCCGAGTTGGCGTGACAATGTGGGGCATGTTCGCTGGTGGCGCCCGGCTGCCCGGGCCGTTTGAGGGTCGGGACGCTGCGCGGCGGATCGGGCCGTTCGCGCTGGTGGTGGCGGGTGGGTTCGTGCTCGTTCCGGCTCAGCGGCACGGCTCCGTGACGGAGTTGTTGCTGGCGGCGGCTGGCTCATTGGTTCCGATCGGTTTGGCGCTGTGGGTGCCGTGGAAGCGTGTGCCGCGGTGGCTGCAGGCGCTCCCGCTGTTGGCGTATTTGGTTTGGGTGGCGTTCCTCGTGACTATTGCGGTGGGGGGGCGTCGGGCTATTCCGCGCTGGTGCTGTTACCGATTCTTTGGCTGGCGTTGTATGGGGGGCCGGCGGAGCTGGTCGCATCGATCGTGGGAGCGTTTCTGATCTTGTCCGCGCCGATCCTGCTGGTCGGCACACCGAAGTATCCGGGCGCTGGGGAGTGGCGCAAGACCACGGTTCTAGTGGCGATTGGATCGCTGGCGGGATTCGCCATCAGGCGGCTCGTTGCTGAGCGCAGCCGGCGGGAGGCTCTGCTGAAGGAGAGCGAGGCGTTGGCACGGGCCGAGGCCCGGCGCCTTGACGCTGTGTTGCGGGGGGTGACTGGTTACGCGATCATCGGAGGCGGCCTTGACGGGATGACGTATTTCAATCGCGGGGCGGAGTTGATGCTCGGTTATGACGCCGCGGAGGTGGTCGGTAGGCACACCGCGGCTTGAGGTGGACCGGGTTCCACGGAGACTTGGTTTCGTGGTTTCCTGACTGACGAGGAACAGTCGATCCGGCTGGTCGAAGAACGCTTGCAAGCTGGCGGCGTTGCGGCCTTCGGTGGCCCACCCGATCCCGCCGCTGTCGTGATTGGCCACGCACGTCAGGAACTTGTGATCGGCGCCGTAGCTGACTTCGTCCACGCCGAGCAGCTCGAGGCCGTCAAGCCGGCCGGCGGGCAGCTTCTCAGCGACGACCCGCTCGAGGATGTTGCCGAAGGTCAGCCAGCCGATCCGCATCAGCTTGGTGACCTGCGTCTGGCTCATCTGCTGCGCCAGCCACGCCGTGAGATCCTCGAAATCGCGGGTGTGCCGAGAGCCCGCCCGCGCCCACGGCACCGGCTCGTACACCTCGCCGCAGCCGGGGCAATACAGCCGTCTGAGCCGGCACTCATCACGCACCGCAAGCCGCCGAGATCAAGATGCCGCCACGGCTTCGTGCGCTGCTCCTTGATCTTCAGGCCGCGCGCGCCGCAGCCCGAGCAGGCCGGCTTCTTCGCCTTCAGCACGACGGTCACGATCACCGCCCGCTCGCCGAACTCCACATCTCTGACCCACGCACCCGGAAGCCCGAGCATCCGGTTTAATGCGGTGCTGACTCGCACGTCGCCCTCCTTCGTAGACCGCTGAACTTCGAACATCCAGCAGCCTGCCGCAAAGGGGCGGCGGCGGCTCGCCACGTCGTGCGCAACCCGCACGCACTCGGCGGGGCCGACGAGGTCGGCCTCGCCGCGGACTATGGAGCCTTCGTAGGCCAAGGTCGCGCGCTTCTGCTTCCCGCCGAAGCGAGCCGTGCGGCGCAGGCGGTGGCGAGTGTCATGCAGGCGTGGCGGTGAGCCAGGAGTAGGGCCCGTCCGCGGGGTCGACGCTGGCGAGATCGAGCCCGGCTTCCGCCATCAGCGCCGTCCACGTCTCCCGGTCTTGGTCACCGCCACCGTAGACGGTCAGAGCCTGCAGATCGGCGAGGCCGTGTAGCGGCTGAGCCGGTCCGGCCGGGATCACCATCTCGAGGGCGAGCAGGCGGCCGGTCTCCCGCATGGCCGCGCGACAGCGGCGCAGCAGCTCGACGCACTGTCGATCGTCGAAGCAGCGCAGCACCGTCGAGAGCACGCAGGCGTCGCCTCCAGCCGGTACGGCGGTCATCGCATCGCCGGCGACGCACTCGATTCTGCCCGCGACGTCCGCCGGGAGCGAGGTCCGCTCGATCACCGCCGGCAGTTCGAACAGTACGCCCCGAAGCTCGGGATAGGAGCGGAGTAGGCAGGTGAGCAGCACGCCGCTCCCGCCGCCCACGTCGACGACGGTGGCGAACGAGGAGAAGTCGTATGCGGCGAGCGTCCCGGAAGCTCTCGACGGTCGAGTCGGTGGCCGCTCTGTAGCGAGCGGCGGCATCGGGATGGTGCTCGAGATAACTGTGAAACGGCTCGCCGAACGCCAGCTCGAACCCGCTGCGACCGGTCATCACGCTCTGATGCAACTCGCCAAACGCGAGGTACCCCTCGTGCAGGCAACTCCAGCCAAGAATGATCGCAAGGGTGCCGTCCGGATCGTCGCTGCGCAGACACTGCCCGAGCTCGGTCAGTGCGAAACGGCCATCGACATCCTCGTGCAGAACGCCCTCGCCTGCCAACGCCCGCATCAACCTGCGCAGCGTCCGCGGATCTGCGCCCACCTCGGCGGCCACCGAATCGCTGCCTCGCGGACCCTCCCCCAGCGCGTCGCCGACCCCGACGCGAGCCGCCACGGCGATCGCCTGCGAGAGGCGGTACGCCGCGGCGAGTGCCCGAAGACCGCCCGGATCCCGCACGCGCTCCCCCGGAACTTGATTCATTCCAGCGACGAAGCGTACCTCCAGCACCCCCGGGCCGCCGCACCCGGGAAGCGCGACATCGATGGCTCCTGGCTTCCGCCGACGGGAGCGCCGGCACCAGGCGCTGAAGCGGGTCTCGTGGCCTACGGCGAGGTCAGGCGAAAGGTGTCGGTGAACGAGCCATCGCTCCCGGCGACTGACGTTACGGTACCGCGAGCGCCCGTATACGCCCCCGTGCCGCCGATGACCAAGGCGACCGCCTTCCGGTATCCGGGGGTGGCGGCGAGGATCACATCGAGCTGCCCATCGCGCAGAACGTAGACGGCTGTCGCGACCACCTTCGTGGCGCTCGCGAAGCCCCCAGATCCGAGAAGCTTGCCGACGTTCTTTCCGCTCGGAGACGTTAGGCGGGCGCTGAACGCCAGTGAAGCGCCGAACACCGGCATCCCGTTGCCGCTGATCTTGACCTGCTCGCCCCGTTCCACCACGGTGATGGCGCGCCTGCCGGTTTGCTGCGCGGCGCCGCTGACAGCAAGCCCCCCAATCGCCACGAGCGCGGTGATCGTCGAGCTGATCACGACGGTAGTGCGACGCATTATCAGACCTCCCCGGTGAGAATAATATGATATTGAAGTATTATGGCACGTACCCTCTGTGCCTGCCTCCTTGTCACCAATCCCGCTGAGCTATGTGATCCTCGCTGCGATTGGCGATCACGGCGCCTCCACGCCCGAGCTCGTGGATATGGCGGGCCGCGGCGATGTGTTCTGGAGTTCATCGCCGAGCCAGGTCTTCACCGAGCCCAAGCGGCTGCTCAGGCTCGGCTGGGTCAGAGCAGCAAAGCAGCGCGCGACGACGCGCAACCGAACCGTCTACCACTTGACGCCTGCGGGACGTGGCGCACTGACCGACTGGCTGCGCGCGCCGAGCAACTTCCCCCGACTCCAGCACGAAGCGGCGATTCGCGTGTTCGCAGGCGACATGATCGAAAATCAGGAGCTTCTCGAAAGCCTTCGCGGCCTGCACGAGGATCTCGATCGAATGTCACAGACTCTTGAGCTCAACCTGCAGCGGGTGTCGCGCTTCCCCACCGAGCGCGCTACATCCATCTAGAGCAAGACCTCGCGCGAAAGCTCATCGACGCGCACCGGCAATGGCTCGCTTTGGTCCAGCGCGAACTGGCCAACTGAGCCCACCGCAGCCACCGGGGGCCCGCGCGCGATCCCATCGCTGTTCTGGTTTCCGCCGAACTGAGCCCTCTCAAGTGGTCGTTCGGCGGTCAGCTCAACTCCCTCAGGCTGCCGTGGCCGCGGCGAGTGTGGTCGACGGCGACGAGGCGTAGTTCGCTGGTGTAGCGGGCGCCGTGGTGCTCGAGCCAACATTGCTGCGGGGTGGGGAGCATTTCGGTGAAGTAGGACCGCTGGCGTCGGGGTCGTTGGTGGTGGCGCGGCCGAGCATCCGGTGTAGGTTGCGGGTCAGCGCGGGGCTGTCGAAGTCGACGTAGACCGGTTTTGCCGAGCCGGTTGACGAGGCAGAACGCTTGTTGGGGGTAGGCCGAGGTCTGCGGACCAGGCCGGCATGCCGGATGCCTCGGCGGGCCGGTGGGGAGGCGCGCGTCCGCCAGGTTTCGCGGCGCAGGACGGTGTTGCCGACCGTGATTCGCGGACCGGCGTCTGCGAATGGTTGGAAGGTTTTCATCGCGCAGATGAACATTGGCTGGAACAGCGCGTCAGTCAGCCGGGCGCGGAACTTGCCGGCCCGGTCGGTGATTACCTCGCCGTGCACGACGAGGTCGGAGAGCGCCGCCGACTCATAGCCGACGTGCGTCGGCACGATGCGGGAGCCGACGAGGTGAATGTCGTCGGGATTGGTGGCGTCGGGGATGTTGCGTGAGGTCATTCGCATGACGGGGTTGCGCATCATCACGGGCGCGAGGATCGGTGCGCCGACGTCGGCGTGCCACTGCGCGCGGAACCGGTCGGGGTCGGGATGACGGGTCGAGAACACGCTTTGGGTGAGCGGGTTGCCGGGATGGAAGTCGCCGACGACAGCGAGGAACTCGCCGGCCTCGATCGCGGCGAGGTCGGCGGCGGCGATCTGCACGTCCGCGCTGTGGAACACCGACAGCGGCCAGGCGGGGCCCCGGTCGGCGAACAGTGCCGCGGCCCGTGTCGCCAGGGTGCGATCGTCACCGGCGTCGAGCAGAGCGCCGCATCGGTGCTGGAGCTCGTCCCGGTCGCCTGGGAGCAGCCGCGGGAGTTGTTCCCACAGCGCGGCGAACAGGCAGGTGCAGCAGCGGTTCAAGCGGACCGTCGGCAAGCTCTTGCGCGAGGAGCGCGCGACCGTGCGCGAAGCTGCGCCCGCACCACCAGCGCGCTGCTTCGAACAGCAGCGGCAGCGATCCTGCCAGCTCGGCGACCACGGCCGGGCCGAGGTCGATGTCGAGGTCGCGCATGCAGTCAGATACAGCGGCGTGCGGCCGCCGTCGGCGCCGTCCTCGCTCGGCGTGGGCGGCGCCCCGGTCAGCTCCTCGAGACATCCCGTCGAATGTCTTCGAGCGCGCCGAGCAATGCGTCGCAGCCCGTTGCGCCCGAGCGACCGTCGGCCCGGGCGGCCTCGAGCCGGTCGAGCGCGCGCAGCCCGGCTGCGTCATGGCGCGATTCGAGCTGTTCGTGCAGTTCGAGCTCGGGACGGCGGTTGTGTGGCACGACGGCGGGCGTGCCGATCGCGCGGGCCAGCGCCTGCAGGCACCAGCTCTCGAAATGGACCTCCCGCGACGCGATCAGCCCGCCGGAGCGCACTGCCACCGCAGGCCCGTGATCTCGGATTGACCCCCAGGCGAGCGGGCCGAAGAACCCAACCGTGTCGTTCTTGGCGCAGTACCGCTGCCAGTACCCTGCGACCACGCCGTCACGCTGGCGGCGACGGTTTCCGGGTTCCCCGCCGCGACCTGCGATCTTCGCGACCGCCGTCCGGTACGCCGAGCGGTTCTGCCAGATGACGGCCTCTGCCGAACAGCGGGTCTGCGGCCACGGCTCCCAACCGGACGCTCTCATCCTCACCGCCGAACACCTCCAGCCCGCTCACCGGAAAGCCGGCGCTGCGAACCGCGAAATCGCGCCACAGCGACCAGCCGCCCGCGAGCGGCAGCAGATGCCGATCGCTGGCGGCTGCCGATCCTGTCCGGCCGTGCGCCAGTAAAGATGACGATGTCACAGCGCGGTTCGCTGGGGGGTCGCGTGGATGTACCGCGATTCGACCTCGAGCCGGAACCCGCCGCCCGGGATGCCGTACGGGGCGAGCTCGCGGGCGACCGCGTCTGTGAGCGCAGGTTCGCCAGCGGCTCGCTCGGCGAGCACGGTCAGGCCGGCGGAGCGGATCGCGCGCAGCGCGGTGTCAAGGTCGGGGTACTCATAGCTGCTCGTCACAACTCCGTCGTCAACGATCCCGACGCCTAGCGAGCCAGGAGATCATCGGTCACGCCCTGGCCGGAGAGCGCTGTCGGGCCTGGTGTGCCCGGGCGCGCGGGCGGCAACAGCGAACGGATTGCTCTGAACACCGCGGCGAGCTCGTTGCGCTCCTCGCTCCCGAAGATCACGATGAACAGCGACCCGCCGGGGTTGGCGACGCGCGCGGCTTCGCGTAGTGCCGCGAGCGGATCGGCGGCGAACGGGAAGCTGTGAAAGCCCGTCACGACGTCGAACGAGCCGTCCTCGTACGGCAGGAACTGGATGTCGCCGACGTCAAAGCTTCCGTCTGGCACACGCTCGCGCGCGACCTCGAGCATCCCGACAGCCGCATCGATCCCGGTGACGCGCGCGCCAGCGGCGGCTGCGAGCCGGCAGAACCCGCCGGCGCCGCACCCGACGTCCAGCACGGACGTCCCATGACCGATCCCGGTGCGGCGCATACACTCCTCGAAGTCTGGCCGCCGCTTGCCTTCCTGCAGCTCGGCCCAGTCCCGCGCCCGCTCGCCCCACAGCTCGCCGTTGATCGCCGCCGAGCCCGTCTGCTCGTTGGCCGTGGTCATCTCGTCCTCCCGTGATGTGGTCTTAGCATATTCGTTAGTCAGATACGCTAGCGATTAGGGTGGTAAGGTAATCAGCATGAGCACGCGTGTCAAGAGCTACAACTCGCCGCTTCGCGAGGAGCAGGCCAGACGAACCCGCGAGCGGATCCTGAGCGCCGCCCGCGAGACGTTCCGCGAGCAGGGCTACGGCGCGACCACGCTGGCGGACATCGCCAGAGCGGCGGGGGTCGCCGAGCCGACCGTCCGCGCGACGTTCAAGACCAAGCCCAACCTAGTCGAGCACCTCCTCAGGCTCGCCGTCCGCGGCGACGACACCCAGCCCCAACTCCAAGACCGCGAAGCCTTCCAAGCAGTGCTCAGCCGCGACCGACACAGACACGCTCCTAGACCGCCTCGCGGACCTCGCTGCGGCGCTTCACAACCGCTCATGGGACGTGATGGAGATCGCCCGCGGCGCCGCCTCCAGCGACCCCGCGATCGCCGAGATATACGAGCAGAGGCCCCGCGCCAGGCACAACAACCAGAGGGCCGTGGCCAAACGCCTGGCGGAACTTGACGCGCTCCCCGACGGCACCAGCGTCGAGACCGTCGCCGACCTGCTCTGGCTCTACACCGCGCCCGAGATGTACCGCATGCTCGTCATCGAATGCAAATGGTCATCCAACCGATACCGCACCTGGTTCCGCGCCGCAGTCGCCAGCATCCTGACCTGATCCGAAAAACGCAGGCGACGATCCGCCCAACACCGCATCCCCGAACGGGATTGTCGCCGCAGCTAACGGCCTCGGTCAACCGCCCGCCGATCCACAAACGGCGCGCGCCCCGACCGGCCCGCTCACACAACCGCGCGATCCACCGGCGTAACGCGACCGTGCCATCACGTTTCGCCTCCGACGCCCCCGACGAAACGGATGCAGGTGTCACGCACAGCACAGGACGCGACCTGCAAGTCGCCAGCACCGAGGCCGGCCGCGCGTCCGGGCCGTCCGTCGCCACGACCGCTGAGGCCAAGAGCCCTGGTTTCGTTCACCCGCGGGTACGCTCACGAGACCGGTACCGGCCAGCGTCGCGCACCTGCATTCAGACATTTCGGGTCTCTCCGCCGGTATTGGTGGCGTCCAATTACCGCTGTAAATTTGCGCGCGGTTCTGGTTCCCGCGTTTGAGTCTAGGCGGCTGTGACCTCCTCGTCGAGTGTGTCTGGGTCGGCTTGGCGGTATTTGATCCGGTACAGGTGTTGGCGGTCGACGTCAGTGAACGTCGCGCCGTTGCTGGCGTGGCTGAAGAACAGGTCGAGCACGGCCCAGACGAGCGAAAGACAGCTGGTCTCGCCGGGGAATCGGCCTATCACCTTCGTGCGCCGGCGGACCTCCCCGAGCGACCTCTCCAGGAGGTTGGTTGATCGCCATCGTTCGCGGTGTCTGAGCGGGTAGCGCAGGTGCACGACCAGTGCGTCGAGGTCGTCCGAGAGGCAGCGAGCGGCCGACTCGTAGCCGCGATGCTCGAGCTCTGAGATGAGGACCTGGAGGCGGAGCTTGCCGTCCTTGATGCTGGTCGCGTCGGTGAGCGCTGACCAGTAGTTGAACCGGATCCGGTCGTGCTCTGACTTGGGCAGCTTCGCGACCAGATTCCTGAGGCGGTGAACGGCGCAGTGTTGACGATCGGCCCGCGGCCAGATCTCCTCGACCGCGCTGATCAGTCCGGGCGCGCCGTCGGCGACGACCAGGCGTGGGGCGGCGAGCCCGCGGCTGATCAGATCGCGGCCGAGCTCGACCCAATCCTCTTTGGACTCGCGCGCCCCCAGGCGCACCGAAACCAGCTGCCGGTGGCCGTTTTCGTCGATTCCCCAGGCGCAGATCACGCCCTCCTTCGGGCCACTCGGACGCACGGGCAGGTAGATCGCGTCGAGAAACAGCACGACCAGGTTGACGTCGTAGAGCGAGCGGCGACAGAACGCTCGGAACCGCTCATGCAGCTCCGCGCAGATCGTGGCGATGGTCGACTTCGAGGTCTTCCCGAGCCCGGCCTCTTCGCACAGCGACTCGACATCGCGCATCGACAGGCCGCGAACGAACCCGCCGATCACCAGCGCCTTGAGCGGGTCCGTTCGCAGCAGCCGCTTGCAGTGCCACTTCGGGAACAGCTTCGAGACGAACGGGATCGCCGTCTCGCGGACCTGCGGGATCTCGATCCGCAGCTCGCCCTCCCCGGTCTGCAGGTGCCGCGGGCGGAACCCGTTGCGCATCGCCGGGCCCGCCTCGGGCTTGCGCTCGTAGCGAGCCCGACCCAGCCAGGTATCGAACTCCTCCTCGACAGCCCGCTGGATGATCAACCGGGCACCAAGCCTGGCGAGCTCGCCAAGCATCTTCTGCGGGTCATCGACCATGCCACGACCGAGCAGCTTGTCGATCTCAGCTTGTATCTCCGCCGACGGCGGTACGGTGCGTCTCACGGCGTAGGCCTCCTTCATCGTCTTGCAAGGACTTGAGGGAACCTACGCCGTCGCTACGACAGCACCCCGCGGCTATTTACATCAGTCTTTGGACGCGACCCTGGCTCGGGCTAGAGACCTCCCGGGAGGCGAAAGCGGGTCGCGTGCCGGCCGAGGAACCGCGCGGTTGCGGCGTCGCCGGCGGGATCGTTGTGGCTCGAGCCTCACTGCGTGAAGAGAGCCTGGCGACATACGTGCCGGTCGCGCCCCCAGTGCTGATCAGCTCGCCGTGGAGTCCGACAAGTCTTTCGAACGCATCTGTGATCGTGAAACGAATGCTGGTCTGACGGGCTCCCGATGCTGCGACCGCCGTGAAGCTCCCGGTCCGACCCTCGATGTGCACGGGCTGCACACGAACGTGCCGTGCGCTGTGCCGCCGCCATTCGCAAGAAAGACGCTCCTGGCCTCCCAGGTAGCAGCCTCCTCGCCACCACACTGCCTGGACCGTCGCTCGTCAGCACCTCGACGAAGACTCCATCCGGGTCGCTGGCGGAAATCCCAGCGCACAGAAATAGGAACGCGACCGCCGTTAGGAGTGCGACCGGCGCGATTCCGGAGTCTCCGTCAAGTCCCGGGACGCCGAACGCGTAGCCGATTACGGCGGAGATAGTGAGCACGAAAGAACCCCCCGTGAGCGCGCCGACCAGCCGGCTCCTGGTCTTCTTACCCTGCAAGAGCTGGAGCGCCCAGCCAAGCGAGATGAAGGTGATCGCGGTCTGTGGCGCTGGCCTGCCCGGGTGAACGGAAGGGAGGGCGCTGAGGTCGCGAAGGATGAGCTGGTCTATAGCGAGGTTGCGACCGAGAAGGTATTCGACCAGCGTGAGCGCGCCGATCATGATTGCCAGACCCGCGAGCAGGCGCGCCGTGCGCCGTCGTACAGGTGAGGGCCTGAATGTTGTGAGCAGCGTGGCGACCCCGAGCGCGAGCAAGCCAATCGCCGTGTTGGCGCTCACAAGCCCGGGAAACGGTCCCTTCAGGAACGGGACGTTCAACACCCACCTGGCCAACACCCACAGCCCAAGAGAGGCGGCACAACTCCCGGCCCCGCGACCGGTCCGCGTCGCGGTTGCATGCCGACGCCATTCAGAGATGGGTGGCACGGCGGCCACGATCACGCTAGGCGACTGCGCTAGAGAGGCGGCGGACGAGGTTCCAAGCAGTGATCGACCGTCGTGACACTGGGCTTGCCGCAGGTGCGGCGAGCCCCAGCGTAGCCAGCACTTCCATCGCCGCACCGTGAAGACAGGCACTGGTCATCTGCGTTGGGTCGCGCCGAGCACTGCCATAGCGACCGCGAACCGCGAAACACGAGCTGTAAGGGACTTCGACATAGAACCCTCGATCATGGAGAGGGGGTGCTTTGGGTTGAAGGTCTGTCCAGGTGTATTCCAGCATCGGCGGTCATCGTTGTGCGCTCCATCCTCCACAAAGAGGATCTTTGGCCAGGACGCCTCGCAGCGGTGGGATCGAGGCTTAGTGGTGGTCGTGCGGGACGCAGAACCTTGCCGGGGTCCACACTTCAGTCGGAGGTCGGGTGCGCTACCCTGAAAGGGTCAGATAGCGAGGGCAACCCGAGGGCGAGACCTTCATCTGAACGTCCCCTTGCCGCGAAAGCCGCCTGATCTTCTGATGGCCGAGAGTCCACCCACGGGTGGGCTTTCCGCGTTAAGCGCCCCGGTAGCCGCCTCCGTTTGTGCGCGGATCCTCTCCGGCCCTCGGGCCGGACCGGCCAGCGCGATACTGCTCAGAAGCGACCCGACCTTGCCAATCGCGGATCACGGCAGGATGTCGTTCAGCGTCGCCGTGAACCGCTCGCCCGACTCCTCGAGCTCGCCCTCGATGTGAAGGCGTGCCGGGCCGGTCTCGGTCCAGAGGTCGAGGAAGTACGCCCAGCCCGGCAGGTCGGGATCGTCGGACTTGGTGATCGCCTCGACCTGATAAATCTCGCGCGGCGGCAGCACCAGCGACTCGGGGCAGTCGTCCTCGACGCGACGGCGCAGGTCCTCGACTCTGAGCCGATCGCCAGACGCGACGCGGAGCTCCTCATAGTCGCCGTCCACGACGAGGCCGACGACGTCGTCCAGTGCCCGGTACATCGGCTCGGGCATCAGCTCGAGCGATTCGGCGATCTCTCCCCGCCCGCTCAGCTCGTGGCTCGGCTCCAGGTTGAGCCGGCTGTAGAAGTAGTCCTCGCACGCCGAGCGCGCCTGACGGCGGATGCTCTTGGACAACCCCGCGGCGCCGAGGGCGAACACCGCAGCAGCGATCGCCTCCTCGAGCGTCCCGTGGCGGCGCGTCAGCTGCGCGGTGATTGCGCGACCGTGCTCCGTGTCGCGAGCCACCGATGAGCCGTCCAACAGAATCGAGGGAGCGTCGTGGCGGCTGTAGCCCGCGCAGGCCCGCACCGCAGAATGAAGGACGATGAGATGATCGCCCATTACGCCCGCGCGGGTGATGGATCGCCGAGCGTCATCCGAACCGTCCTGCTCGCCGAACGCGTGATGGTAGCGCTGCCATGACTATGCATCCTACGAACTACAGAACCGCCCCCGGCGCGTCTGAACGAGGACGCGAAGCCGCGCCTCGGTCCTCCGCCGCGGCGGAGGATGTTGCAAGACAAGCGCGAATACCGATGGGCTGGTGTCAGCCGCGCCTAGCGTCACGCCATGGCCTTCACCTACCAGTTCGAGGACCATCTACGCGAGCATCGATCCTCTCGTCTGGGTCAGCGGCTGTGGTGGATGCCGGCGGCGGCCGGTGTCGGCGTGGCCATCGCCGACGGGATGTATCTGGCGGGCACATCCTATGGTCAGCTGTCGTCCGCGCTCGCTTACGCGCTGCCGCTTATCGCCGCGCTGCTGTTGCTGGTCGCCTGGGTGGCGTTGAGTATCGCCGACTGGACCTACCCGGTGGAGAAGTACTACCGGGAGGCAGAGCACGCCGCGGACTGCCAGGCCCGCGCGTACATTCTCGCTGGCCGCCGCACACGCAACGAGCGCCCACTACCCCGGTAAAGATCACCAAACTGGGTGCCCTGAGGCCACTCCTTTCAATCCTTGTCCGTGGTAACGCTGACCCGTGAGGGGACTACGCTGGCGTACGAGGATGCCGGTGAGGGCGAACCGGCGCTCGTGCTCGTCCATGGCGTCGCGTGTCACCGCGCCTTCATGGAACCCCAGGCGGAGTTCCTGAGGAAGAGCCATCGGGTGATCGCTGTTGACCTGCGGGGTCATGGCAAAAGCGATGCCCCACGGCAGCGCTACACGATCGCCGCGCTGGCCGAGGACGTCGGCTGGATGTGTGAGCGCCTGGACCTCGCGCCGGTTGTCGTGGTCGGTCACAGCCTCGGTGGGCTCGTCGCGCTCGAGCTGGCGGCCGCGCGGCCCGATCTTGTCCGGGCCGCGGTGTTGATCGACTCGGTATTGCTTCCCAGGGAGGGCCGCGACGATGCGGTCGCGGGTCTCGTCGCCGGTCTCCGCGGTCCGGACCCCGGCGGCGTACTGCGTGGCTACTTCCGCTCGTTCTTCGGTCCTTACGACGACCCGGCCCTGTGCGACTGGATCCTCGAGCAGGCGATTCGTACGCCGGCCCACGTGACGAGCTCGATCTGGGAGGAGTCATTGCGGTCCTGGGATGACGCCGGAGCGCTGGAGCGTTGCCGAGTGCCGCTCCTATACCTCGACGCCGGCACCCCCAACGCCGACCTGGAGCGCGCCGTCCGCGTCCACCCCTCGATGGTGCTTGGACGCACGGTTGGCAGCGGTCACTTCAGTCAGCTGGTTTGTCCCCAGCAGGTCAACACGATGCTCGAGCGGTTCCTCGCGGTCGGGCTTCGACGCTGACCGCGGGCGCCCCCTGCGGGCGATCGCCACCGCCTCGCTGCGCGTCGAGGTAGCTCCTCACCGGGCACCTTTGACGGGCACTATGGCGATGGCCCCGATGAGAGCGCATGTCCCGGCGACCGTGTACAGCACGGCGTAGCTGCCGTTGCCGACGGCGAGGATGACCGGCGCGATCGCGGGCGCGATCGCGAACGGGAGAGCGCCGGCGATGTTGAACACCCCGAGGTCCTTGGCCACGGTGTCCTCGTCCGGCAGGACGTCGGCAACGAGGGCGAGGTCGACGGCCGCGTACATGCCGAAGCCGAGCCCGCTGATGGCCATGCCGACGAGGAAGCCGTTGAAGTCGCTGGCGATCGCGACCACGAACAACGCCAGGCCGTACACGACCGCGGCGGTGAGGACGAAGATCTTCCGTCGTCCGGTCCGGTCAGAGAGCCTGCCGCTGATGAGTGAGGCGGCGATCACGACGCCGGCCTGGGTGAGGGTGCCGAGGAAGATCTGTTGCGGCACGTCGGCCGAGGCGCTGCCGATCTTCTGCAGTAGGTAGTAGGCCTGGTAGGTGATCAGGAAGGCGTAGGCCAGGACGAACATGAAGCGGCTGGAGAAGACCCAGGCGAAGTCCGGGCTCTTCCACGGCTTGACGTAGAACGTGCTGGCGCACTGCGACAGCGACCAGGGCGGCTTGTCCGCCTTCTCGAGCCGGCGATCCTTCAGCGTCATCGCGAACACCAGGATGAAGAACCCGCCGATCGCGCACGGCGCGAGAAACATGGCGAGTTGGCTGCCGGCGAACAGTTTGACCACGAAGGTGCCGCTCACCGACGCGATGGGCAGACAGACGCCGAGGACACCGGACACCAGGCCGCGTTGCGCGGCTGGAACCTGGTCTGGCAGCACCGCCACCTGGGCCGCGAGCAGTGCGTTGAAGAACAGCTCGGCGATGCACCATCCGGCGAGGACGACCGGGATGTTGGGGGCCAGCGCCACGACGAGGATCCCGAGGGAACCGCCGATGAGGCCGATGACCATCCATGGCCGGCGCATGCCCAGGCGCGACGAGGTGCGGTCGCTCAGCCGGCCGAAGAGCGGATTGCCGACCATCGCCACCACGGCGCCGATTCCGGCGACGAGCGCCAAGCTGTCCGGCGCCTGTTTGATCCCGACGAGCGAGTTGATCTTCAACGCCAGGCTGACGAGCAAAGGCGCGATGAACAACAGGCTGGTGCTCATGAAGGCCAAGGCGTACAGCGCGATGAAACCCCAGCCGACCCGGCGCAGCGACGGCGGGGGGTTGACCAGCGCCGCCTCGGTCGCTGGTGGGTGGTCAGATCCGCCCAGTCGGGCGGTGGGAGCGGACGCCGGGAGCGTGCCATCCACGGAACGGGCAACGTCGGGCATTCGCGCTGTCCTCGATCCTGGGTATCCCAGCGTGGCAGATCAGCAAGCGGCACCGACTCCACGATGGGACGGGACGGCTCGGTTGCCTAGTGTCGCATCCCTGGTCAAGCGCGTCGGAGTTTGTCGAGGCTTTCGAGGATCAGGTCAAGCCCGAAGAGAAACTCGGTGGTGTAGTCGTAGCCGACCTTGGCGATGTGCCCGCCGACGACCTCGGCGGCGTGGGGATAATCGTCGAGCAGGGCCTGGTACTCGTGCATCTGGCGCTGCGCCTCCGCCGCGAAGTCCTCCGCGCTCTCGGGCGACATGTCCCTTTCCTGAAGCGCGAACCCGTAGATGTAGGCGTCCTGCACGGAGTATGCGTGGACCGTCATCTCCATCGAGAAGCCCGCCCCGCGCAGGCACCCGAGCACCGCGTTGTGGAGGGTCATGTTCGCCGGCCCGTGGTTTGCGCGGCCCTCCATCAGGCCGATCGCCCAGCGATGCCGGCCGAGGGCCTCGCGCGTCGAGATCGCCCGCTGTCGCATGGCCGTCTTCCAGTCGCCCCGGGTCGACGGCGACTCGATCTCGGCGAACACGAGGTCGACCATGCCGTCGAGGAGGTCGTCCTTGCTGGCGACGTGGTTGTAGAGCGACATCGCCTCGACGCCTAGCTCATTCGCGAGCCGGCGCATCGACAGCGAGTCAAATCCGCCCTGATCAGCCAAGTCGATCGCGGCGCGGAGCACCCGCTCGCGGTTGAGCGGAGTGCGGCGTTTGGTGGCCTTGCGGTCTCGGATGGCCATCTCGATTTGTCTCCCGTTCACGTGCGATACAGCGTAAGTCTTGGAGCGGCGGCGCCTTGACAGACTTACGGCGTATGTGTACCTTACGCCGTAAGCTTACAACGTAAGTCTAATCAGCCAGGATCGAGGAGAGGAACCGCAATGATCGAAGCGCAGCACCTCACGAAGCGTTACGGAGAGACGGTCGCCGTCGACGAGGTCTCCTTCGTCGTCCGCCCCGGACGCGTGACCGGCTTCCTCGGCCCTAATGGGGCGGGCAAGTCGACCACGATGCGGATGATCCTGGGCCTGGACACGCCGAGCTCCGGTTCGGTGCTGGTCAACGGCAAGTCCTATCGCGACCTCAACGATCCGCTCAGGTCGGTTGGGGCGCTGCTGGACGCAAAGGCGATCGTCGGTGGCCGTAGCGCCGCCAACCATCTCGCCTGGCTGGCCGACAGCAACGGCATCGACCGCCGCCGGGTCGGCGAAGTGCTCGACATCGTCGGGCTCGGCGACGTGGCGGGCCAGCGGGTCGGGACCTTTTCGCTCGGCATGAGTCAGCGGCTCGGCATCGCCGCGGCCCTGCTCGGAGACCCCGACACGCTGATCTTCGATGAGCCGATCAACGGTCTTGACCCCGACGGCATCGTCTGGATCCGCAACCTGATGAAGAGCCTGGCCTCCCAGGGGCGCACGGTCTTTCTTTCCAGCCATCTCATGAGCGAGATGGCCCAGACCGCCGATCACCTGCTCGTCATCGCCCAGGGTCGCATCATCGCCGACGCCGGCACCGAGGAATTCATCAACCGAAACGCCGCCCCGAGCGTCCGCGTCCGGGCGGTCCAGCAGACCGATCTGGCCGACGCTCTGACCCTGAACGGCGGCGTGGTCGAATGCTCCTCCGACGGCGCTCTGCTGGTGACCGGCCTGGACTGCCTGGCGATCGGCGGCGTCGCGAGCGCCCACGACATCACTCTGTACGAGCTCGCGGCATCCCGAGCGTCACTGGAGCAGGCGTTCTTCGAACTGACCCGAGACGCAACCGACTACCGCGCCGGCGAGCTCGCCGGCGCCACCCAAGGAGCCTGACATGAGCGCAACCACCCACATTGCCCCGCTGCGCGCGGGAGCGACCACCACGATCAACCGACACCTCAAAGGAGAATGGACCAAGCTTCGCACCCTACCCTCGACCTGGCGTACCGCCGCGCTGGCCGGGGCGCTAGCCATCGGCTTCACCGGCGCCGTTGACCTCCAACAGGTCAGCTTGACCGCCCAGCAGCGCCACACGTTCGACGCGACGAGCGCTTCGCTGTTCGGGGTCATCATCGCCGCCACCCTGCTCGGAGCACTCGCCGTGCGGACAGTCACCGCCGAGTACTCCACCGGCATGATCCGCGCCACCTTCAGCGCGATGCCAGCCAGGCGACTGGTGATGGTCGCCAAGGCCGCGACCGTGGCGGCGCTCGTGCTCCCTGTGGCGCTGCTGTGCGATATCGCCGGATTCGAGCTCGGCCAGCGGATCTTCGCCAGCAAACACCTCCAGGTCGCCCTCAGCCACCCCGGCGTGCCGCGAGCCATCATCTTCGGCGCCGTAGCGGCAAGCCTCGTCGCGATCATCGGCGTCGGCCTCGGCGGCCTCATCCGCCACACCGCCGGCGCGACCACGACGCTGACACTGATCGTCGTCGGAGGCGTCACGCTCGGCCAACTCCTCCCCGCTGGCCTGCGTCAGTATCTGCCCGGGACCGCCATCCAAGCGGCCATCACCGTGCACCGCTCTGCCGGGCTGCTCACGCCCGGCGCGGCGATTGCGATCCTCGGCGCGTACGCCGCCGTCGCCCTGGCCGCAGCACTGATTCGGGTGGGCCACCGCGACGCCTGACCAACCTACCAACGGGCTCGAGCGTCTCAGGCGAAATCTGCCGCGCTACCGGATTCAGGAACGGGCATCCGACGGCAGACCTGAGGACTGCGGGTGTTGGGGTACTACCGCACCAGGGCTATGCGGCGGGCGAGAGCGTAGGAGCTGCCGCTGGCGGGATCGCTTGCGTCCACCTGCACGTTCGCATAGATCCGCCGGTGTTTGGCCAAGGCAGGTCGCAGCGCCCTGATCTGGCCCCTCGTAACGCGCAGCCGCAGCGTGAGCGCTCGGGCAACGGGGCGTACCCGGACGCGCGCCCTGACGAGCCGCACCACGCCGACGCCGCGCACGGCGATTGTTGCGCGCACTCTGACGGTCATTGTGGTAGCGACCGACACCGACAGGACGACCGCCCGCTGTCTGAGGACCTGCTGCCGCCGCTTGTAGGTGATGGCGATCGCCGAGCTCGGCGCGGTAATCGCCGGCGTCGGGTTGGGTCCGGGTTGGGTGGGCGGTGGCGCTCCCGGCGATGACGGTGGTGGTGGTGGCGCTCCCGGCGTTGACGGCGGCGGTGATGGCGGCGGCGCGGGAGGATCGGGCGGCGGTGCGCAGTCGGAGATCACGGTGTCGGAGGGATCGGCGATCACGGTGTTGCCGAGGCACGAATGGATGGTGTCGGGGAAGCCGTTATCGCTGTTGAGGGTCCCGCTGCCAGGGTTGCCGTAGAGCACATTGCCGCCGACCGGCCCAGCGGTGATGTTGCTGGTGCGCGAGCCACCGCTGTTGGTCACAGTGCCGCCGCTGAGCGTCGCCGGCGTCGGTGCCAGGATCGTGATGCTGTCGGTGGTCGTATTGAGTTCCGGGCCGCCGGTACCGGTGCGAACGTACAGCGCCCCGACGCCCGCGGCCGGACAGCGAACGCTGTCCTGGGCGGAGTCCAGCGGGGCGCATTGGGTCGGGAAGAACATTCCCGTGCTGCCCGGATCGTCGACCTCGTAATAGGGCCCGAGCGAGTCTGCCTTCAGCGCGATCGTCACCCGGTTGTTGTAATTCAGATCGATCCCGGGGAGTTGCTCGTAAACCAGCGTCCCGCTGTCAATGAGGATCTGTGCGGTGTGGGCAGAGGCTGAGCCGGTACCGACCATCAGCAAGACCGCAAGGGCTGCCCCCAGGACGACTGACTTGCGGACCTTTCGCGGAATCATTGCCCCTCCGAGGACAGCACCCCTTACGGCGCGAACAGCGTGCTCCACGTTCGCCCGCCGTTGCGCGAGGCGAGGACGCTGCCGTCGATCAAGGCAGCGTACAGCGTGCCACCCGGCAGTTCAACGAGCTTACCCGGCGGGCGTGGGAGCCTGCCCACCCGCCGCCAGGTCAGCCCTCGATCGCTCGACGTCGAGAACGTGCCGTCGGCGTCGGCCCGGAACAGTCCGTTCGCTGTCCAGGCCAGATGCGCTGCGTCCGCCGCCTGCGTCTCGTGCCAGCGGTTGCCCTGGTCACTGGAGCGGAAGATCGCTGTGGGAGTGCTGGCGAGCAGGTAACGGGAAGCGTGCGGGTCGACTGCCATATCGATGACGACCGGCCCCTGGGGAGCGGATCGTTCGGCGAACGTGCGCCCGCGGTCTGCGCTGACCACCACGCCGCCAAGCACGGTGTCGAACCCGTACACCTTGCCGTTGACGACAAGCAGAACATGTAGGTCGGAGAACCCGGCGCGCGAGATTGCCGTCCAACTCCGACCACCGTCGGTCGACTCGATCAGCCCGAGGAATGCCGGCAAACGTGTCGCGGTCCGGTTGGGGTGACCGGAGCCGAGCAGATGGCCAGCATCGAAAAACGCGAGCGATGACACGCGTTGGCCGAACGGGCCACCCTGCCCGTTCGCGCGCACGCGCGCGGAAATGGGCTGGATCTGCCGGCCACCGGCTGAGATGCGGAAGAGGCCGACATTCGTGGCCAGCAGGATCGCTCCTCCGGCGGGATCAACCGCTAGCCCCGTGATGTACGGGGGCCGCGTGCCGTCGACGAGCTTCGTCCTCGGCACCGCAGACGGGTGCGCGGGCTTGCTCGTCGGCGTCGAGCTGCCGCAGCCCAGCGGCGCCGCGGCGCATACGACGAGAACCGCAACGCCGATGCGAACACGGCGAGCACGACACGATCGTGCCAACGGTATACTGATACGGGCGTTCCGTATGGAGCGAATCCTAGGATGGGGGGCCATCTTGCGTCGTTGCATATCGTCCCGAGCGAGCCTTCGTGCGGCTGGTGTGATCGCGCTAGCGGCGGGAGTGATTGCGATCTGGGCCACACCGGCCAGTGCGGTTCCGGCGATCGGCTGCGGCAGGATCACGGCTCATCACAAGCGCTATTCGATCCGCGCCCATGTGCTCAGCTGCAACCGCGCGAGGCACTGGTCGTACAGGTTCCTGACCAGCGGTCAGGTCCCCGCCGGCTACAACTGTCAGCGCTACAGCCCGAAGATCACCCGCGTTCGCTTCGTGTGCAGCAACCCGGCGACCGCCACGCGCAGCGACGGGCCACAGGCCTTCAACGCCACGACCTGAACCGCTCAGCTCGCTGGGAGCGGGCGAATCACTCCCTGCCACTAGCGGGCGCACCTGCTCAGGAACGATGCCCAGCAGGTGGGTTCCTCCCGTCGCGTCTCGCTCAAGTCACGTTCAGCGTGTAGGGGGCGGTCACGATGCGGCCGTTCAACTTCATTTGCAGGAACAGTCTCCAGATGCCGGGCACGGGCACCAGGACCCCGATCGTCAGCTTCCCCGGCGCGGACGACTGCCCGGCGATCCGGCTGGTTCCGATGCCGGGCAGGGTGCCGCAGTTCGGCGCGTCGGGGGCGCAGATGTGGGTGTGAAAGTAGTCAAGCGAGCCGTTTTGGAAGAAGATCGCGTGGGCCAGCGCGCCGAACCACGGAACGAAGGTCACGTTGTGGCCGCTCGGGCTGGTCACCGCTGACGTGGAGGAATTGCGCTTGGATGGCGTGCAACGTGGGGTGTCGCTGCATGTCGATGTGGTAGCCGTCGACCACGAGATTGGATTTGAACGGCGGGAGAGGCCGCGGGTGATACGGGCCGGCGACGTTAACGGTCTGGTGCAGCTGGAAGTTGGGCGCTAGACCCGGAACGTTGGGGTAGATATCGACCAGCACCCGGTAGGGGCCGGGCGTGGGGAACCGCACAGTCTGGGTCAGCGCGCCGTTGGGCCCAATCGGGGGATGATCGTGGATGATGTAGGCGAGGTCGTTGCGGACGATGATCATGTGCACGCCGGTGTGGGGTCCGGGGCCGGTCCGGTAGCGCGTCAGTGGCTTGCCGTCCGGTAGCTGGACGGTGAACGAAACGGTGGTGGGGCGGCCGGCGATTACCGGTCCGGAGGGTTTGAACCCAGCGAGGCTGAATGTCCTCGCCGCTCCGACCACCGGGGCGGTCACGACTGAGTTTGTACTGGAGCCGCAGCCGCCGAGCAGTGCCGCCGCCAGCACACCCGCCAGCACCCGGACGACCACCAGCGGCCTGCTCGAGTCGGGGTTTCGAGCGCCCTTCCGCGTCCGACTCCAAACAGTCTTCAGGTTGGAGGGCGCTGCCCGGCCGCTCAACTGAGAGCTCCTTTGAGGAGCAGGATGGCGATCAGGAGCGCCGCTGCCCCTGCGGTGATCGCCACGACCGCGGCGAGCAGGCGCAGCCGGACCGCAACGGCGGTGAGACGCGGCTCGGTCATCCGTTGGCCTGATCGAGGATCAGGGCGGTGAACGGGGCAGCGCCCTTGGGGGCGATCTGGAATCCGAGCGCCCACCTCCCGACCATCACGAGCGCAGGGGCGGCGCGTGAGTACAGACCGGGTTGGGTTTCGCTGAGCTGGTATTCCTGTTGGGGCATTTGCATCTCCGTGTGGTTTAGGGTCAGCGTGACGTTGGCGCCGCGGACGGGTTGCCCGGCCTTGGTGATTCGTAGCGCGAACGAATCGGGCGCGACGGCCTTGTTCGGCGAGACCAGCACCTGCAGCACGTAGCCGGCCTTCTTGACGGACTCGGCCACGCGCCCCGGACCGACGTTCGCCAGCGCCGAATTCTGCAACGCGAACGCCGGCGGCGGCGGGGCAAGGCTCGAGAGCACCGCAGCGGCGAACACCGCCGAAGCGATCAGCAACGCCTCGCCGCTGATCGTCCGGCGCAGCGACCGAGCTGCGGGCTCGCCAGACGTGGGCTCGCCACGGGCGGCCACCAGCCGTGGCTTGGTGCGCAGCAGATTGGCGGCGCCAAGCGCCATCGCGGCGATCAGCAGACCGATCTTGACCAGGATCGCGACGCCATAGCCGGTCAGCCACAACGCGTTCAGCGCGGGCATGTGGTTGATCGTCGCCCAGGTACCGGTGCCCAACAGCAGCAACACCGACACCAGGGCAACGTTTGAGAAACGCGGAACCACGACCGAAAGGCCCAAGACCCGGTTCCCCGCCGAGAGGCTGAACCAGATCACGAGCAGTCCGATCAGGCCGCCGAGCCACACCGAGCCGGTGATCAGATGCAGCCAGTCGAGCATCACCGAGACCCCGCGGGGTGAGGTCTGGGCGGCGTGTCCGGCAGTGCCGGGGATGAGCAGGACCGCCGCCGCCGCGAGCAGCGCGCCGCTGACCGAGACGATCTCGGCGACTGATCGGCGGTCGCGGTCAGGCCGGTCAAGCCACAGCGCGATCCATGCCGCCGCGCAGAACAGCGCGAAGCAGATGGTCATGTCGACGTAGCCGCGACCGAATGCGGTCACTCGAAACAGCGGTGCCAGCGTCCCAACATCGAAGACCGAGCGCACCGAATCGATCGCGGTCGCAAAATCGAGGTAGACCGGGATCGCGAGGAGTCCGACCACGGAGGCGATCACGAACGCGCGAGACACCGCCCTCAGGCTCGTATCGGGTGCGCGCCGGCGCGCGGGTCGGGCGATCAGCATCCGGAAAGCGAAAAGGCCGATCGCGCTCATTACCGACAGGAACATCACCCAGCGGGCGATCAGCAGATTGAGTGAGGTCGCCGACCCGGCAATGCTCGGGACCGGGAACTGCGGCGCGGGGCCAGGGTTCGGGCCGACCGCGTACGTGAACGCTCCCTGCACCGGGTGGCCATCGACGGAAATCGCCCGCCAGTAGATCAGGTACCAGCCCTGGGGCAGATGCGGACGCAGCGGCGCCACGAGCGTGTCCGGGTTGGCCGGAGAGCGGTGGACGGGGCCGGTCGTCTCCTGGGTGCCCGCCGCGCTGGTCACCGAGACGATCGCGAAGCGTGGTTCCACCGCCTCGTCGTAGGTCAATTGGACGCTCGGGGGCGGGACATCGAGGATGCCGCTCGCGGCGGGCACGGTCTTGATCAAGTAGGCGTGTGCCGAGGCGACGCTCGGCCACACAACCCCGATCGCGACCGCGAGCGTCGCCACGACGACCCGCCCCCGACACCTCACGCCACCGGCCTCCCGCCGCTGGATCCCCCGCCGACCAGCGCAAATCCTCCCGCCGCCAGTCCGAGTACGGCGACGATCAACGCGATGATCGCCAGCACCGACACCCCGCCGCCGCCCAGCGAGCTGACCGCGTCGATCGTCGGGGCGGGCGCATCGGAGGTCTCAGGGCCGGCCCAGTCGACGATTGACCCATCGGAATAGGTTTGCTGAACCCGGAACGTGTACGTCTGGTTGGACGCCGGCTGGGCGAGAAACTGAAACAGCGAGTCCTCCCCCGTGGGGGTGTGGCCCCCCGTCCACGTCACCGCTTGGATCACCGCGTTATTGCCCGACCCGGTTTGCGAAAGCGATTGGGTCCAGCCGGCCGGAGGGGGCACGAAGGAGTCGATGCCGAACCCGCTCGGGACAGTCATCACGATCTTCGTCGTCGTGAGATTGCTCTTTTCTGTAGGTACAGCGAGGCTGTAGAGCTGCAGCTTCCCCGACACCGATACCGCCGGGCTGACCCGCGCGTGCGCCGAAGCGGCCGCAGGGATGAACAGCACAACCAAGAGCGCAAGCGCGACCAAGGCCGTGCGTCGCCTCAATGAGAGTCTGATGTTCACGTGAAATGGTCTCCTTGGATTATTTGACGGGCGCCAAGCAGCGGACGCGGCTCAGCGCGAGCCGACGTCCGGGTCCTGCGCAGCTGATCGCGGCTTCCGTCGGCCATCTCGGCGTCCGCAGCGTCGGACCTCGCTCCGCCAGATGGCGAGGCGAAGCTGACGGCCACGCCTGATGTGGCGCAGGCCACCCGGTCCAGGAACGGGCGCGACCGGCTAGCTGGGAGGACCGCGGCCCGAGGAGCCCTCGGCCAGCGGCGAAAGCCGGGCCAGCAGGGCATCACGCGGCCGGGGCGGAGCCACCAGACACAGCACCGGACCGGGCGCCGCGGCGCGATGTCGTTGCGCCACCTCATCCAGCACCCAGCGGGCGCCATGGAACACCGTCGCGAGGACCAGGCCGACGCACAGCGCCGCCGGGATCGACCACCAGCCGCCGTAGCCAAAGATGCCAACCAGCCCCGCCGGATGGCCGGTCGCGAAGACACCCTCGAGAAACTCCTGCGCGACAAAAATCGCAACCAAGCACGCGGAGCACACAACCCAGAGCGCGGCCAGCGACAGGGTGAAGCGCGGAGCCGATCTCTGACCCCCCAGGGCGCGACCGAGCCCCCACAGGAAAGCCCCGGCCGCGAAGCCGAGCAGCAACACGAGCCATGGCACCAACGAATGCAGATACGCATGTCCCTGCCGCGCGAGCTCGGTGCCGGCGCCCCCGCCGAACGCCAGCCAGAACCGCAGCTGATGCACCGCCCAAGCGCCGGCCGGCACCAACGCGGCGCGCGCGAGGAGGCGACCAGTTGCCCGGCATTCAGCTCGCGCGACCATGGTCTCGAAACCATACCTCTGATCGCCACACCCTCGCCCCGGACTGAAAAGGCGTTCTACGCCTCACCACACGACCTTACGATCCGGCACATTCGCCTGGAGCCCGTCGGGGCCGTATCTTGTTGCCCGTGAGGCTTGACACCGCCGCCATCTCCCGGTGTCTACTCGCAGCTCTGGTGTGCTTTGTCAGCGTAGCCGCGCTTCCTTCGTTCGCGCGCGCAGATGGGGATCCAGCCAGCGACTATCTGGTCGCGAGGCAGGTCTTCCTGTCCTCGCAGCCGACGTGGTCGCAGGCCTCGCAGCACGAGCTGCTCAACGTCGTGGCAGCGGCGAACCGCGCCGGGTTCCCGATCCGAGTCGCAGTCATCTCCAGCGACTACGACCTCGGCTCCATCACCGCGCTCTGGAGAAAGCCGCGGATCTATGCCCGCTTCCTGGGGCTGGAGCTGGCCCTGGCTTACAAGCAGCGGCTACTCGTGATCATGCCAAACGGGTTTGGCTTCAGCTGGCCCCACCATCCCGTGGGGCCGACGTACAGGCTGCTGGCAAAGATCCCAATCCCCTCCGCCGCAGCCGGATCGCTGGATGCGGCGCGCACGGCGGTGCGGCAGCTCGCCACCGCCGCCGGCGTCACCGTCCCGACGGTCACGAAGGGGCGAACAAACCAAACCCTTCCCGCGACCGGCGGGCGCAGCAACGATCGTGTGGCGTTCATCGCGGCTGGTCTGGCTGCTCTCGCCGCTGGACTCGGTGGTCTGTTTGCGCTGGGCCGGCGTAGGCGCGCTCGCACCGAGGTCGAGAGCCACACGTCGGTCGCGAGCCCGACCGGCGGTGCCCACTCGAGGCTGGGTGCTGCCTGGCTTTGCTCTGCTGATCGTGGTCGCGGTCGGGTCGCCGATTCTGGCTCTGAGCATCTTCCGGCATCCCGCCGCTTCGGGCAATTCCGCGGGTCAAGTCGTGACATCGCCTCCGTTCACCTGGCCCGCGGGCCGCCGGCCGGCGCCTGAGTTCGTGCTGCGCGACCAACACGCCCAGCGCGTCTCGCCTGCGGCATTTCACGGACGGCCGGTGATCGTGACGTTCGTCGACCCGCTGTGCCGCAATCTCTGCCCCCTCGAGGCGCATGTGCTCAATGCCGCCGTGAACCAGCTGCCTGCGTCGCAGCGACCCGAGATCCTGGCGGTCAGCGTCGACGTCTATGCCAACGCCAACGCGCGCGTGAACCTCCTCCGAGATGTCCGCAAGTGGGCGCTGGTGCCCCAGTGGCACTGGGCCGTCGGCCGGGCCCCGAGCCTGGCCGCCGTCTGGAGGCACTACAAGATCGGCGTCTCAGTCACGACGAGGAGAATCGCTGGAACCACCATCAACTACATCACCCACACCGAGGCGGCCTTCATCATTGACGCGACCGGTCACGAGCGCGCTCTGTTTCTGTGGCCGTTCTATCCCCAAGATGTCGAGCGCGCCCTGCGACAGATCACCTAGACGTCATCCGCCAGGTGGCCGTCGCGGGTCGCCCCGGGGACCTCACCGGCGCGGCGAATCGAGTCCGACGGGATTTCCGCCCAAGTCCAGGCCAAGGGAGTACTGTCAGTGGTGGCACTGGCCCTGCGGCCGAATTCTCAGCTCACGCCCGAATGCCACCGACGGCGCGAACCGCGCCACGAGGCGGGAGGCGGGGGTTACTGGTTTGACTGCGGGGCCGGCTCGGCCACTTAGCGGACCCCGCGCTCCGCGGAGGAATTACAGTGATTCTGTGGGACTCCTGGGTCGCGGCGTGGTCGTGTCCGCTCGCGCTCGAGCGGTTGTAATCATCGTCGTTGCGTTCGCTTTCCTTGGCGTCGCGCCGGCTGCGGGCGCGCACCTGCGCTCGGGCACCGTCGCGGTCGACTATCGCGCCGGTGTCCTGACCCGGAACACCGCGGCCTACGCCGCCGAGATCTACCAGAACGACCATGGCCTGAACCTGCGCCTGAAGCGGGGACATTCGGTGGTCATGCTCGGCTACCTGAGTGAGCCGGTGTTTCGACTCGATGCCCGCGGTCTGTGGGTGAACGCAGCCTCACCGACTGCGGCCGTAACCGGTCTGCTGACCAAGGCACAACGGATCGTCGCCCCGACGCCGCGTTGGCGTCTGCAGCGCGGGCGGGACTCGGCGACCTGGCACGACGCGCGTATTCAGGGACTTCCGTCCGGGGTCGAGCACGGCACCTGGAGCGTGGCCCTGATCGTCGACGGCCGGCGGACGCGGCTGGCGGGATACCTCAGCCGCTTTCCCGCCCCGTCACTATGGCCGTGGCTGGCGGTCCTCGCGGGCCTGCTTGGCATCGCTGCGTCGTCGCTGCTGCTGCGCCGGCGCGAGCTCGTGCGGGCCGGCGCAATCCATCTGGCTTTCGTCGCGGTGGCCGCCTCGGTCATGATCGCGGTTGTCTTCGTGCTGGACGCCTACGCTTCGCCCGGGACTTGGATAGAGGCCCTGGATGAGATCGTGTTTCTCGCCGTCGGCGTGGCCGTGCTGCTCCGAGGCCCGGAGAACTTCCATGTCGGCGCTGCGATCGGGGTGGGGCTGGTCGGCGTGGCGGTCGGGGTCAGCAAGGGCGCCGTGTTCCTTCACCCCATCGTGCTCGCGATCCTGCCCGGCGTCGTCATACGGCTCCTGGTCGTCGTCGCCGTCGGGGCCGGCTTGTCTGCCGCGATGCTGGGGTGCATGTTCTACGTCGAGACCACCGGTGCGCTGCCGGATATCGAGCCGCCGGAGTGGCCGGCGGCCGGCCGGCTCGGGGGTTGGCCCCACCACGAGTGAGGTCAGGTTTGCGGGGCTGCCGTCAGCCTCAGGACGGTGACCCGCGGCTGACGGGCACCAAACAAAAACAGGTTGATAACAGGGACGTGACATCTCCGCGCTACCGCCGGGCCACGCTGATCTCGTGCTCACCCGTGTGCCCGTGATAGCGCATCGCCTGGGCCGGGTCCCCGGACCGGATTCCTCACGCGCGACGCTGGCGGCGACGCTCGCCGGCCCGGTCGACGGGCTCGAGACCGACGTCTGCCTGACTGCCGATGGGCGGCTGGTGCTCCTCCACGACCCGTGGCTCTGTGTTGGGACCACTGCCGCCGGATGGGTCCATGAGACTGATTGGAGCGAGTTGCGCGACGTTCACCTGCGGGATCGGGGCGGGGTGGCGACCGGACAGACCCCGATGCTCCTGGAGGAGCTACTGGATCGCGCCCCCCACGAACTGCTGGTGCAGGTTGAAGTCAAGGCTCACGGCGACCCTGAGCTGGCTCGCGTCACGGCGACGGCGGCGTGCCGGGCGGCGGCGGAGCAAGGCGCTCGTGACAGGGTCGAGATCCTGTCTTTCTACACCGCTGCGTGTGAGGAGGCAGCGAGGCTGGGCATGCGGGCACGGCTGGTGGTCTGGGCTGACTACGAGCCCGACGCGCTGATCGGCTGGGCCGCCCGCAGCGGGGTCAGCGGGGTCTGCATCGAGCACTTCCTGCTGCGCGCTGAGCTGGTGGCTCGGCTTCGGCTTGGCGGTCTGAGCGTCTCGACCGGGACCATCAACGATGCGTCGCTGGCCGCTCGGGTGGCCCGGCTCGGCGTCGACGCGATCACCACCGACGATCCGGCGGAGCTGCACCGCCGGCTCAGCATGCCGCCGATCGCGGCCTGAATACCGCGATGCCTCGGCTCGGCCTCAATCCGCCGCTCGCATCACCGCGAGAATCCGTGGGTGGCCGGCGATCTCGACGCGCTCAAGGATCCGCGTCTCGGGCAGGCCCACGATGCGGCCCAGTCGCCGCAGGCTCTCGGGACCAAAGCCCCAGTAGACGAAGTCATCACGCTCGTAGACGTCGCTGGGCTGGTGTACCTCCAGCGCCGGGCTGTCAGCCGGCAGGTTCGAGCCATAGGTCTCGAGCACGATCTCCCCGCCCGGCTCAAGCACCTCGGCCAGCCCGCGCAGCAGCGCGATCGGATCGGTGACCCGGTGCAGGATGCCGAAGCACAGCACCACATCGAAGCGCTCACCGAGCATGCCGACATCGATTGCATCCATGCGGAGGTACTCGACCTCGGAAGAGATCAGCCCGGCGACGGCGTCAAATCCAGCCGCTGGTGCCAGCTCCACCCCGAACCGAGCCCGCACCCAGTCGACGTACTGCTCGTTATCGACCGCCACGACGCGCCGCGCCCCGCGCGCCTCGGCCAGGAAGCTGTAGAAGCCGTCAAATGCGCCGACGTCGAGCACGCTGGCACCCGCGAAGCGCTCTGGGTCCAGCGCATCCACCCGGTATCCATGGTCGCGTGCGACCCCGGGGGTGTAGATGCCAGGGGCCAGCGCGAAGGTGTGAAACCACAGCGGCACGGCATCGCGCACCCGGACGGCGTCCGCGGCCGTCGCGTTGAAGGTGTTGAGGTCAGCGACGGCCCGCTCGGCGGACGTCGTCGCCGGGATCGGCTCGAATGCCTCGAGCGCGCCTGACTGGGCTTTCAATCTTGCCTCCGTTCGACCGTTAACGAATCCCGCACGTCCCCCTTGCGAGCCAGCCCGACCTCCCGTGGCCAATCGGTCGGCACGTGAGCGCCGGCTGATACCAGGCCGGCGCGAACGACCGGGTGGATCCTATCCGGCCGCCAGTCCAGATGCCATTCAAGGGACGCGTCCCGTCGGCGCCTCGTTTGGCCGACTGGCTCGCTAGCCGCGATCGAGGCTGGCGGCGATCATCACGGCTGCGCGCTCGTGCGCGCCGTAGGTCGCGCGCAGGGCCGGCACCACATCGTCTCCGCTGGCACCGGCCGGAGGAGGATGGGCCACCAGCAGCGTCCGTACGTCCCGGCCGAGCGGCTCACCGCCGATCTCGTCGGCGAGGGCAGCCAGTGCATCCGCGCGCACTCGTGCGCCCTCGACGAACGAGCCGATCACCGTCTCGGGCGCCAGCGGCTCACGTCCGAACACGCGTGCGTGCAGTACCGCCGGATTTACGGCGTGGGGACGAATCAGCGCCCGGCGTTCGCTGCGCGACAAGCCGGCGGCTGTGGCCAGATGATCGATGGCCTGAGTGACCCCTTGAGCATCCACCGGGAGGGATGCCCGCAGCTCGGGCGAGAGACGGCACACCAGGCTGGCATGCGCGGCGGCGGCGTCGGCCAGCAGCTCCTCGACCACATCACGGTGTGTCACAGCCACACATCGCACGGTAGAGGCCCGGCACGCTCTGCGCATCTGCGCAATCTGCGTCTAGCCGAGGACGTCGGCGGCGGGCCGAGCCTGCTCGCGGAGGTCCCACAGCAGCCGCCGCTCGTGGAAAGTGAGCAGACGCCATTCCTCAGCCGTGGGCTGCCACACATAGACGTGGACGTCGACGATGCTGCGCACGTCGCTCAAGACGTCGATCGCCGCTCGCGCATCGGCACCTTCGGTCAGCACCTCTCGCGTTGAGACGTCGACGATCTTGAACCGCCGTGGACCGCTGGGCTGGGGAGCCTCGGCCGGTTGCGGCCGTGGGGCCGGCGGCACGTAGAGAGGGTCGTCGCGACCTGACGGCTTGCGCACCGAGTCGAGCGGCACCATGCTCGCGCCGGTGCCCTTGGTGCTCGTATCCAATACCCAAACTCTTGGCATGCCAGGTCATCGTGGGCGCCTCACTGCGAGCCGGAAAGGCTCGTCACACCGCTACCCAGACAGGTATGAGTTTAGCTCGTCCCCACGCACCTCAGCCGCCGGCGCCCGACCCTCAGTCGGTTAGCGCAGGCTTGCTTTCGGCCCCGATACGAGGCCCGGGACGCTCGAGTTCGAACCACACGTGCGTGGTGCCCTCATGCACCCCCCAGCGGCTGGAGACCATCTCCACGATCTCGAGCCCACGGCCACCGACCTTGTCGAAGTCGTGTTCATCGAGGACTCGCTCAAACCCTGAACCCTGGTCGATCACCTCGATCAACAGCCGGTTCTCGTCAAGCGCTCCCCGCAGCGTGATGCTGCCGTGCCCGTGAACCACTGCGTTGTTGACCAGCTCGGTGGTCAGCAGCCTCGCCGCATCGAGCTCGTCGCCGGCCACTGACGTCGTGAAACGCTCCTCCAACCACCGCCGAGCCCGTGCCGATGCAGTCACGTCGCGCGGCAGCTTGATCTCAGAGGGGATCTGCGGGTCCATCCTGCATGCAACCTTTCGAGGGCCGTCCATGACAGCCCGAATCCGTTCCGAAACGGGTGGGCTCGCTACACAGTACCCGCCACGAGGGTGGCCCACGCTGGGCGGGGGCGGCGCCGGAAATCGTGCAGGCGCAGTCCGAGCTCACCTTTGTGAGAAATCTCATGCCACCGGGCAGGCGATCGTTGGGGTCCGCCGAACCCGACAGGCGGAGGTAAATCCGTGGCTGGAGCTGAGGCGGCGCCGCGCGCGCACATTGCGGCTGAACACGACGTACCCGGCGCCGCGCGGCGGCGGCGGCCCCCGCCTGCCGGTCCGAACGCCGCGGTGGCCGAGCTGCGATCGCCCGCGCACGGGGTCGCGGCCTGGGTTCGCGCTGTCCGCGTGCGGCAGTGGCCCAAGAACGTGCTCGTGCTCGGCGCCCCGGCGGCGGCGGGCGTGCTGTGGCGTCCCGCGGTGCTCGGGCGGGTGTCGCTGGCCGCGCTGTCTTTCTGCCTGCTCTCGAGCGGTGCCTACCTGCTCAATGACCTGCGCGACGCGCCCGAGGACCGCCGCCACCCGGTCAAGCGCCACCGTCCCATCGCCGCGAGGGCAATCGCTCCGGGCCGAGCGCTGGCGGTGGCGATGGCGGCGATCGCGGGGGGCCTGGCTCTGTCGGCGTCGCTGAGCGGCGCGTCGCTCGGTGTGGCGGCTGCGTATGTGGCGCTGAACTTCGCCTACACGACGTGGCTGCGACGCGTTGCCATCGCCGACATCGCGGCGATCGCCGGCGCGTTCGTGATCAGGGCCGCCGCCGGGGGCGTCGCCGCCGCGGTGACGATCTCGCCATGGTTCTTCGTCGTGGTCTCCGCTGCCGCCGTGGTGGTTGCCGCGGGAAAGCGATACTCGGACTTCCTGGACCCGGCGGCTCGCGGCTCGCGCGCGGCGCTGGCCGACTACAACGCCGACTTCCTGCGGATGGTCCTCACCGCCGCGCTCGCCGTGGCGGTGGCGGCTTACTGTCTGTGGGCATTCCAGGCGGCCACGCCGGGGACTGCCGGCTGGCGCGAGGTGACCATCGTCCCGTTCACCTTCGCCCTCCTGCGCTATCTGCTCCTGGTCTCCGGAGGCCGTGGAGGAGCGCCCGAGGAGATCCTCTTCGGCGACCGGTTCATGCAGCTCGCCGGCTTCGCCTGGGTGTTGACGTTCGCGGGCGGCCTGGTGCGGTGATCGCCCCCCGGAGGTGCAGGCCCGCGGCCGCCGAGGGAATCGAGGTGCTTTGAGGGGGGCCGGGACCCGGCAACTTGACTAACGGCATGGCAGCCCTATGAGTCCCCTCCAAGACGGGTCCCGCATGAACGGGTTCATATCCCCGCGACGTGATCTGGGAGGATGTTCGCAACGATGGAGCCGCGGGCGCAACCGAACGGCCAGGGGAACTCGAAGAAGGGGGTTTCGCCCGCTCCGATGCCCCGCGACGAGCAGGGGTGGCGGGTGGCGCCGGCGCCGGACGGCCGCGGCACACCGGAGCAGCACAAGCCCACGCCGCCGCATCGCTGGCGCGGCTTCTGGGTGTTCCTGGTCGTGCTGTTGGCATTGAACTGGCTCTCGGTGCTCGCCTTCCAGCCGTCCGCCCAGCCCCGGGTCAACGTCCCGTTCAGCCCGTATTTCCTGAATCAGGTCCAAGCCGGGGCGGTGAAGTCGATCTCCACCAAGGGAGACACCGTCTCGGGGACCTTCACCACCAAGGTGCGCTATCCGCCGAACAGCAAGCAGGCGACGCCGACGACGCTGTTCTCCACCCAGGTGCCGACGTTCTGGAGCAACCAGGAGCTGACCGATCTGCTGCGCTCCAAGGGCGTGCAGGTCAACGCGCAGTCGACCGCCACGAGCACCTCGCTGCTGGCCGAGATCCTGCTCGGGTTCGGTCCGACCCTGCTGATCGTGGGCGTGTTCGTGCTGCTGGCCCGACGTGCTCAGGCGGGTGGGGGAATGGGCGCGCTGGGTAACTTCGGGCGCTCGCAGGCGCGGCGGGTGGATCCGGAGAAGATCCGCGTCACCTTTGACGACGTCGCGGGGATCGACGAGGCCAAGTCGGAGTTGACCGAGATCGTCGACTTTCTGCGTACCCCCGAGCGCTACGCCCGGCTGGGTGGGCGAATGCCGCACGGGGTGCTGCTGTTCGGACCGCCGGGTACCGGCAAGACGCTGCTGGCCCGGGCGGTGGCCGGGGAGGCGCATGCGGCGTTCTTCTCGATCGCCGCATCGGAGTTCATCGAGGCGATCGTGGGCGTCGGCGCATCTCGGGTCCGGGACCTGTTCGCCAAGGCCAAGGAGGCCGAGCCGGCGATCATCTTCATCGACGAGCTCGACGCGATCGGGCGCTCGCGTCAGGGCTCGGTATCGGTTACCGGTGCCAACGACGAGCGCGAGCAGACGCTCGACCAGATCCTGACCGAGATGGACGGGTTCGACAGCACCGAGGCGGTGGTCGTGCTCGGCGCGACCAACCGGCCCGAGATCCTCGATCCCGCCCTGCTGCGGCCAGGCCGGTTTGACCGCCGCGTGGCGGTGCAGCCGCCTGACCGGATCGGACGTCTGAAGATCCTGCAGGTTCACACCCGCGCGCTGCCACTGGCCGACGATGTGGACCTCGACGCGATCGCCGCCGCCACCCCGGGCATGGTCGGCGCCGATCTGGCCAATCTGGCCAACGAGGCGGCGCTTCTGGGGACCCGGCGCGATCACGAGAAGGTGCAGATGGACGACTTCACCGACGCGCTGGAGAAGATCATGCTCGGCGCCCCGCGAGGGATCATGCTCTCCCGGGAGGATCGTGAGCGCACCGCCTACCACGAGTCCGGCCACGCGCTGGTGGGGATGCTCACCCCCGAGGCCGATCCGGTCCGCAAGGTATCGATCATCCCGCGCGGCATGGCCCTCGGGGTCACCCTCTCCACCCCCGACGCCGACCGGGTCTCCTACTCGCGTGAGGAGCTCGAGGCCAAGATCAGGGTCGCGCTGGGCGGCCGGGCGGCGGAGGAGATCGTCTACGGCAAGATCACCACCGGCGCCGAATCAGACATCCAGCAGCTGACCCAGATCGCCCGCCAGATGGTCGCCCGCTGGGGAATGAGCGACAAGCTGGGACCGATCAGCCTGCTGCCCAGCGAGGGCATGGGGCCGTTCCTACCGGGCGTCAGCGAGACCTCCCCCCAGACTCAGTGGCTGGTTGACGAAGAGGTCCGGCGCCTCGTCGAGGCGGCCCACGTCCAGGTCACCCAACTGCTGAGCGACCATCGCCCTCAGCTGGACGGCCTCGCCCACGCGCTGCTGGAGGCCGAGACGCTCGACGCGATCGACGCCTACGCGGCGGCCGGAGCGGCGCCGATGCGCCCCGCCGAGAGCTCCAACACGGTCACCGAGACCCAGCCCGCCTGAGCGGTGAGGTCAAATGCGTTCTGAGACGAGGAACAAGAACCTGGTGCTCGCGGCGATGGTCTTCGCGGTCGCGATGACATTCATCGATCAGACGATCGTGGCGATCGCGATTCCGAACATCCAGCGCGAGCTGTCACTGTCGGCAACCGGCTCGCAATGGGTGATCAACGGGTACCTGCTGGCTCTGTCGGCGCTGTTCGCGTTCGGCGGCAAGCTGGGGGACGTGCTGGGCCGGCGGCGGATGGTGGTGATCGGCGTGATCGGCTTCGCGGTCACGTCGGCGTGCTGCGGTCTCACGCCCAAGGGCAGCGTGGCGGAGGCGTGGATCATCATCTTCCGGGTGCTGCAGGGAGCGACCGCAGCGCTGATGTTCCCGGCGGCGGTGGGGATCGTGGTGGCTTCGTTTCCGGTGCGGGAGCGGGGTCGGGCGATGGCGATCTTCTTCGGTATCTCGGGGGGGTTGACCGCGATCGGACCCATCGCCGGAGGGTTTCTCACCCAGTGGACCTGGCGGTCGATCTTCTGGATCAACATCCCGGTCGCGATCGTCGCGCTGGTGCTGATCTGGCGCTCGCATCCGGACCAGCAGCGCCATCCCGCCAAGCTCGACTACCGCGGGACGGTGCTGATCACGGGGGCGATGGGGTTGACCGTCCTGGGGCTGCAGCAGTCGAGCGTGTGGGGCTGGAGCAGCCTGAGGACGTGGGCGTGCATCGTGGTCGGATTGGTGCTGATGGCGGCCTTCGTGGCGTGGGAGCTGCGCACGCCCGACCCGCTGCTGCAGCTGAAGATCTTCCGCGATCGCGGCTTCGCCACCGAGAATGTCGTGCTCGGCCTGATGTCGGTGGTGTTCATACCGTTCTTCTTCTTCGCCAGCATCTATGCCCAGGTCTCCCTGGGGGAAACCGCGTCCAGCGCGGGCATCTACCTCATGTACTTCTTCCTGGGGTTCGTGATCGCGGCCCAGATCGGCGGCCGGATCCTCGACAAGCGGGGCGCGCGGCCGGCCGTCGTCGCTGGCAGCGCAATCGGCGCGGTGGGCTTCTTCCTGCTGGCCGGAAAGTTGACCGACCTGTCGCTCGGCGCCCAGACGATCTACGTGATCATCGCCGGCGCGGGGCTCGGCCTGATGCTCGGCACGGCCAGCACCGATGCTGTCAATCGCGCACCCAGCACGAGCTATAGCGAGGTCACCGGCATCACTCAGACCGCCCGGAACTTCGGCGCCAGCCTCGGGCTGGCGATCCTTGGAGCCCTGCTCGTGAGCCGAGACAAGGTCAACATCACCGGCGCGCTGAGCAGAGCCGGAGTGCCGAAGGCCGCGGCCGAGCGGATCTCCGGATCGTTCGGCTCCGGTGCCGGCTCGCACGTCGGTGCCGGCCAGGGGCCAGCGTTGGTGCACGACGTCCGGTTGGCCTTCGCCCACTCGACGCAGACGATCTTCTACGTGATGGCCGCGGTCATGGCGGCAACCTTCCTGGTCTCGCTGCGGTGGCTTCCGCGCGGTCAGGCCGAGGGTCCCGAGGAGCGAGTGGCGCCCAGCGCCGGTGACGTCCAGCTGCTGCCTTGACCTGCCCTAGCCTTCGCGGACCACCTCGCTGGCCGGCTTGTCGTCACGGAGGCCGAGGAAGCGGGGGTGGCGCAGGCGCCCGTGGGAGGTCCATTCGGTGAAGCCGATCTGGGCGACCAGGTCGGGTCGGGTCCAGGTCACGCCGCGTTCCCTGATCTCGGAGGCATCGGCGAACGGAGGATCGGGTTGGGCCAGTTGGCGCAGCCTGGCGCCGAGGTCACGGAGCGTGGCGCGATCGAAACCGGTGCCCACCTTCCCGGCGTAGCGGAGCCGGCCGCGGTCGTGGTAGCCCACCAGCAGCGCCCCGAACTCGGTTCGTGAACCCCGGGGTGGGGTGAAGCCGCCGATCACCAGCTCCTGTCCCTGCTCGCACTTGAGCTTGAGCCAATCGCGCGAGCGGGTGGCGACGTAGGGGCTGTCGGCCCGCTTGGCGATCAGACCCTCCCACCCCTTCCGGCAGGCCTCCTGAAACAGTGCCTCGCCGTTTTCGTTGCGATGCGGAGTCAGGCGTACGCCGTCCTTGAAGGTCAGGGCGTCGCGCAGCAGTCGCTTGCGGGTCCGCAGCGGCAGGGCCGTGACGTCGAACCCCTCCACCCACAGCAGGTCGAAGACGTAGTAGAAGACGGGGACGGGGCGCTGTCCGCGCTGGGCGAGCCGGGCGAAGCTGGTCCGGGACCCGTCGAACGCCACGATCTCGCCGTCGACGGCGAACTCGTACACCGCTCGTGCTCCAGCGCGACGGCGATCTCGGGGTAGCGGGCGTTCTGTGACAGATCGTTGCGCGACAGCATCCGCAGCCGCGCTCCCGACCGGATCGCCACGCAGCGGATCCCGTCGAGCTTGCGCTCGAAGATCCAATTCGGATCGCTGAAGCGCTCCTTGGTCAGAACCGCCTTCATCGCCGCGGCGCGCTGCGGAGCGGGGGCGGGATGTACCCGCGAGCGTACGGCTGGATCGAGCCCGTCGAGGATCGAGCTCACTGCTCCGCCTCGGCGACCTGCTCGACGGTGCGCCCGGACTTGACCGACTCGGGCTGGCTGCGCTGCGGGTTGCGCCGGGCGTCAGCCCCCTCGTCGCGGCGCTTGATCAGCAGCCACTGGGGTTTGGAGCCCGCGCGCGTGCGCTGCAGGGTCCAGCCGCCCGTGAGCTTGTGACCCTGTAACCACACCTTGGCGTGGCCCGCGTCGATCGTCTCAGCGATGGGCCGGTCGTCAAGGTTGCGATATGTCCCCGCGTCCCACACGATCACGGCGCCCGCGCCGTAGTTGCCTTCGTCGATGACTCCTTCGAAGTCCCCGTAATCCAGCGGGTGGTCCTCGACCTCGACCGCCAGCCGCTTCTCCCGGGGATCGGTGGAGAGGCCCTTCGGGACCGCCCAGGATCGCAGTGTGCCGTCCACCTCGAGCCGGAAGTCGTAATGCAGGCTGGACGCAGCGTGCTTCTGGATCACGAATCGCGCCTCGCCGTCCTTACCGCCGGAGCTCTTACGGCGTGGTGCTTTCCGCACACCCGGCTCACTGGTCCGCTCGGCGTCCCGGCGGCCCCGGTAGCGCTCCAGTCGATCGCTCATCCCCGCAACCTACCCGGGCTTGCCGGCGGACAGTCTGGGGCCGAGCTACTGGTCGGCGATCCCCCGGAACACTCCCTAGTCTCCGAGGCATGACAGACGCGGCTGGGTTGTCTGACGGCCATGAGGAGGTGGCTCCGGAGTTCGAGCTGCCCAGCGTCACGGCCGGACCGGTACGGCTCGCCGACCTCCGGGCGCAGGGGCCGGTGCTGGTGTTGTTCGTGGCGCAGGAATGCCCCACCTGCGCGCTGACCCTGCGCCGGCTCGCGCCGCTGGTGGCCGAGCTGCAACAAGCCGGGGTGGGGGTGACGGCGGTGTTCGAGGACCCGCTCGAGGTGGCGGCGCGGACGGCGCGACAGGCCAAGTTCGCCGGCCCGGTGCTGGCCCAGCCGTCGCCGTATGAAGTCTCGCGGAGATACCAGCTCGTCAGCGTCCCCACCCTGGTACTGGTCGACAGCCGGGGAAGGCAGGTCCAGCGGGTGGTGGGCTGGGATGCCGCCGGCATCGGCCGGCTCCTGGGCGTGGCGTGCGCCTCGGTCGGAGCGTCTGCGCTGATGGTGTCGGTGCAGGAGCCGCGACGCAAACCTGGATGCGCGTCGAAGAGCACCTACGACGCGGACACGCTGACCCTGCTCGCAGAGGGTCCGGGAGTCGATGAATACGAGGAGATGTTCGATCGAGGGTGGTCCGACGGTCTGCCCGTCATCCCACCCACCAAGGATCGCGTGGAGGCGATGCTGGCCGGCCGCGACGCCGCTCGTTCGCTGGGCACCGCGCCGCCGGCCATGGCTGAGGTGACACTGGAGCGCCTCGCCGCCTGCGCCGTGCTGGCGGGCTGTAGGCCGGAGTACTTCCCGGTGGTGGTGGCGGCGGCCGAGGCGGCGCTCGAGCCCGCCTTCAACCTCGGCGGTCAGGCGGTGACCACTCAGTCCGCCGGCCAGCTGGTGATCGTCAACGGACCGGTGCGCGATGCGATCGGCCTCAACGGTTCGATCGGGGCCCTGGGCCCCGGGACGCGGGCGAACATGACCATCGGCCGGGCGTTGCGGCTCCTGGTGAGCCTCACCGGCGGAGGCTTTCCCGGCCGACTTGACCGAGCCACGCTCGGACAGCCGGGGAAGATCGGGCTGTGCGTGGCTGAAGCCGAGGAGCAGAGCCCGTGGGAGCCGCTGCACGTGGAGCGCGGGCATCGGGCCCAGGACTCGGTCGTGACGCTGATCTCCTGCGACGCCCCCCTGTCGATCTCCGATCACCGCAGCCGCGGCCCGGAGGAGCTCGCCCACGTTCTGGGCCGGGCGGCCGCGGCGACCTGGAGCCCCAACTGGTGGCCACTCGGAGGCACCTCGCTGTTCGTGATCTGCCCCGAGCACGCCCGCCTGTTCGCCGCCGCGGGCTGGAGCAAGGCCCGAGTGCGCCAGGCGATGTTCGCCGCCGTGCGCCGGCCGGCGCGGGAGCTGCGCTGGGGCGAGACCACTCCGGAGGTCCACGCGGCAGAGCCCGACCAGCTGATCGCCAAGTGGACGCGGCCCGAAGATATCGTGCTGATCGTGGCCGGCGGTGAAGCCGGCCGCTATTCGGCGGTGTTCGGTCCCTGCCTCGGCATGGACGCCCAGATCGTGTCCCGGGAGGTCACATGGAATACGTGAGTCCGTTCGACGAGCGCCGCCGCGAGGTGCACCCGCTCGCCCCGCGGCCGGTCACCCTGGCAGGGGCGCGCGTTGCGCTGCTGGACATCAACAAACGCCGCTCCGATGAGTTCCTGGACCGGATCGAGCTTCGTCTGCGGGCGGAGGGAGCGAATCCGTTCCGGGTCGCCAAGGCGATCTTCTCCAAGCCGGCGGCACCGGAGATCATCCGCCGGATCGCCGACCGCGGCGACCTCGCCATCGAGGGCCTCGCCGACTGAGGCTCGTGCACGTCGTGCAGTGTGCACGACATGGTGAGGTTGGAGCGGTTGGGCATCGCCACCGCGGCGGTTGCCACGGAGCCGTTCATCGACGAGGCGCTCGAGCAGGCGCAACTGCTCGGCATGCCGGAATACCGAATGGTGTTCACGCCACACCCGGTGCAGCTGCTCAGCGCCGCTGAGCTCAGTGAGCAGGCGGATCGCACCTGGGCCGAGATCCTCGTCCGGCTCAGCGCCTCCCGGTGATCGGGTCCGCGGCGATCGGAGGTTGCCCGGCACCTCGGGCGGGTACTTGAAATCCCAGGTGAATCACACGATCAGGAGCAGTTGATGCCCTACAGACTCGACACTCGGGAGACGGTTCAGGACGGGCTTCGCCGCTGCGCGCGAGAACAGCTCGACGCTGCTATCTCCGAGCTCACCGAAGGTCTGCGGTCCGATCCGGTCAAGGCGATTCACTCGGCACGCAAGTCGCTCAAGAAGGAGCGCTCGCTACTTCGTCTAGCGCGAGAGGGGTTTCACCCGGGTCAACGCAAGCTCGAGGCCAGGGCGTTGCGCAGCGTGTCCCGGCGTCTGAGCGGCGCGCGCGACGCCGAAGTGCTGGTCCAGACCCTCGACCAGCTCAGTGAGCGGTTCACCGGCCAGGTGCCGGAAGTGAGCTTTGCCGCCATTCGCGAACGTCTCGAAGCGGAGCGCGACGCAATGCGGGAGCAGCTCGCCAACTCCCCCTCGGTCGGCGACGCCGCCGCCGAGCTGAGCGAGGCGCGACGGCGCGTGGACGAGTGGCACATTTCTCGCCGCGGCTGGCGCGTGCTCGGAGCTGGGCTGGGTCGCAGCTACGGCCGGGGAAGCCACGCCTTCAACCGGGCGCGCGCGAAGCCGACGCCGGAGAATCTGCACACCTGGCGAAAGCGGACCAAGGACGTCTGGTACCAGTTGCGGTTGCTCGCGCCCATCGCTCCGGGCAGCACGCGGGGGCAGGCCAAGGAGGCCCATCGCCTGTCGGATCTGCTCGGCGACGACCACGATCTAGCCGAGCTGCGACGGACGATCACGAGCATCGGAACAGACATACCGGCCGACGTCGGTGCGGTGATCGGCCTGATCGACCATCGCCGGAATCAACTCCAGACCGCGGCGTTCCTGGCCGGGCAACGCGTCTACGCCGAGTCGCCGAAGGCATTCCGGCGGCGCATGCGCCGCTACTGGAAAGCCTGGCGCGCCGAAGCGAGAGCGATCAGCTCAGCGCGACCCGCCGAGCTGGCTGATCTGACCAGATCAGCGGTTCACTAGAAAGGAGACGATCATGGCCAAGGATCACGGTCCCAGCATCAAGGACGACAAACAGTACGAGGGGCTGCGTAAGAAGGGGATGAGCAAGAGCCGGGCCGCAGCGATCGCCAACACGCCGGATGCCTCCAGCAAGGGCGGCAAGCGATCCGGTAGCGGGCAGGGCAGCAGCCAGAGCCGCAAGAGCAGCGGCAGCGGCAGTGGCGGCAACCGCGCCCAGAAGGCGGCGGCGGGGAGAAAAGGGGGCAAGAAGTCAAGCTAGGCCGCTGGGTGATCCGGGCTCCTGCCCAGGAGCCGTGAACGGCGGCCCAGCCGTGGGACCGGTTCACGGCACCATCACCCGGGTAGGCACTGAATGATGGCTGAACCGATCGAACTTCTGTCCATGGACCTTCCCTGCGACCAGCATGCGCCCGGCACCGTCCGGCGGGCGCTCGCGGAGGCGGCCTCGGGCTGTCAACGCATCGAAGACGGCCTATTGGTGGCCAGCGAGCTGGTTACCAATGCGGTGCTGCACTCGGGTTGTGGCACCGGTCACAACATCCAGGTGCGGGCCCAGGTGGTTGACGACCGCTTGCAAATCTCCGTGCACGACCCTGGAATCGCCAAGCAGGAGGCAGTGCCCCGGCCGCCGGCCCCAGCGCCCCAGCCGACTGAGCCGGCCCAAGCCGCCGGCGACGTCCCGAATACCGCCGTACCGTCCGCGGGAGCGGAATCGAGACTAGGCGGCTGGGGGTTGCGCATTGTCGACCAGCTGGCGCGCCGCTGGGGCGCGGAGCGCCCCGATGGCTACCGGGTCTGGGCGGAACTCGCATTGTCCTCGTAGACGTATCGCCGGAGTGGTACTTTTCTGGTGCTGCGGCGCCGGAAGGTGGAAGCTGAACCCGGTTCGCGGCAGAGTGGTAGGGACTCAGGCGATCGGAACGGTCGCGCGGGGACCATCCAGCGTTGTCGAAGCGGATGATCTGATGTCTGTTCTGAGCCATTTCCTATCTATCACGCGGAGGTGTGGACACTGTGCGTGAGTACGTTCTGAGCGACTCCCCGACTCCCGGCCTTCTTGGGATCCGGCGATCCAAGGACGCCGAGGGCGAGGTGGTGGCACTCAACGGTGAGCTGGACCTGAGCTCCGCGCCAGAGCTGGAAGCCCTGATGCGCGAGATCGAGAGCTCGGGTCCCGGCCGGATTCTGGTCGACCTGTGTGAGCTGAAGTTCATGGACAGCAGCGGGCTGGCCCTGTTGATCCGGGCCCAACAGATGACCCGAGCCGGCGGACACCGCCTCGAGCTACGGCCCGGACCGCACCAGGTCCAGCGGCTGTTCGAGATGACAGGCACGCTGGACCGCTTCACGTTCGTCTCGGAGTGACCGCGGCCATTAAAATGTCCGTTACCGTACGACCGGGTTGTCAATCCGGGCCGATGACCTAAGCTAGATCACCAGACGCCCGCCGCGCGGAAACTGGCGCAGCGGGAGTCACGTCGAAGCCACCGGCAGATGATCGCCCGAGCGGTCTTCTGACGAGCTATCGCAATTTTGCGAATCTCGAAAGGAGACACATGGAAAGCAGCACGATCTCGCCCGAGGTACCCCGCCCCGCGGCACAAACTCGTCCCAGGCGTGACACCGACGTTCTGTTTCAGCGCTGGCATCGCTTCCGCGACCAGAGCGCGCGTCAGGAGCTGATCGCTCGCTATCTGCCGCTGGCCCGGAAGCTCGCGTCGCGCTACATGAGCCCATACGAGCCCTTCGAGGACCTGGTCCAGGTCGCCAGCATCGGGCTGCTCGGCGCGGTTGACCGCTTCGACCCAGAGCGTGGAGTGGAGTTCTCATCGTTTGCCATCCCCACCATCCTGGGGGAGCTGAAGCGATACTTCCGCAGCACCGGGTGGTCGGCGCACGTCCCGCGGCGGGCGCAGGAGCTGGCCCTTCAGGTCGAGAAGGCGTCGCGTCAGCTGGGTAACCGGCCCGGCCGTCCGCCGTCCGTGGCCGAACTGGCGCAATATCTGGAGTTGACCACCGAAGAGGTCATCACCGGCCTCGACGCCGGCGCGGCGCATTACTCGGTGTCGCTCGACGCGCCTCATCCTGGCGCCGACGGCGACTCGGACCCAGAGCCACTGGCGGAGAAGCTCGGCGATCTCGACGAGCGGTTCGGGCTGATCGACGCCAGCGTGTCGCTGTCGGCAGCGCTCCGCCACCTGCCCCGTCTCGAGCGTCAGGCCCTCAGCCTTCGTCTGCGCGACGACATGAAGCAGACCGAGATCGCCGATCAGCTTGGCTGCTCGCAGATGCAGGTGTCACGCCTGCTGCGCCGCGCGGCATCCACGCTGATGGAGCTGATCGAATCGAACCACCCGGCGGCTTAGACCAACCGCTCGAACGCCGGCGCCGGTCGGGGGGCGCCGGTGACTGCAGCGCGCCGGCGAGTGCAGCGCGACGGGTGGAGAACCGGTCCTAGGCGTTCGAGTGCTGGTCGGTATCGCCGACGGCGGAGTCGTCGTCCGACGGCGCCCCGGGTAGCTTGTCGGCAGCGTCACTGCTGGATCCGCCCTCGGCGCCGGGTTCGCCGGGCTTGTCCTCCGGGGCGTGCTTGCTGCGGTCGTCCTGGGCCTCGGTGTCCGGCTCGTTCTCTGAATGGGTAGGCATGGCCCTGCGCTACCCGCCAGGCAAGGCGGCAAACGGACTCGGCCTGCCCGCGGCGGTGTTTGCTCAGATTGGCGCTGGGTAGCGACGACCTTGCCATGACCTCGACGGGGCATTCGCCCGCCCAATATCGTCCGCTGGGGGGTTACGTGGCGCTGATGAGCACCTTCACCAGCGCCGCTTGCGCCTTCGCCATCTGGTTTCGCCGTAGCGGACGCAAGCTGCCCGACGCGATCTCGGTCAATGACCTTGCGCTGCTCACGGTCGCCAGCTATAAGGCAGCCCGCGTGATCACCAAGGACCGCGTCACCAGCGGTGTTCGGGCGCCGTTTACGACCTTCGAGCACGACGAGGGACCCGGGGAGGTCGCCGAGCGAGCCCGCGGTCGTGGCCTGCGCCGCGCGATCGGCGAGCTGCTCGTCTGTCCATACTGCCTGGGCATGTGGACCGCCGCGGCGCTCACCGGGATGTTGCTGGTGGTGCCGCGTTTCACGCGCTGGTTGGCCTCGGTGCTGACGATCTTCGCTGGTTCTGAGCTGTTGCAGGGCTTTCACCACCGCCGGCAACAGTAGTTGCGCAGCTGCGGTTAGGGGGGGTCGCCTCGTGGTATCCACTCTGCGGTAACCGCCGATTCATCGGCTCCCTCACGCGAGCGGAGCGCGAGCGGGCGAGGCGTGCATTGTCTGCAGCAAGAGCCCGCCCGCCTGCGTAACCGTCCGCGTGAGGGTCATGCTGAGGTCTGCGCGGTCAGCCAGCGCAGCAGCGCGTCCATGCCGGCGATCTCGTACTGATCACGCTGTCGCTGGGCGCCGCCACCGTGCTCGATCAGGGTGGGCAGCTCGGCGAGCTGATCGACGCAGCGCAGCTCGCCCGCGTGGCGATCCGCGACCGCCAGCGCCTCCGCCAGCACCTCGGGCAGCGGTCGCAGGCGTCCGTCGGGATCGGGGAGCTCCGCCTGCACCCCCCAACGCGCCGCTCGGAACACCCCCTCCTCGAGCAGCTCGGCGGAGGGACTGCTCCCGGCGGGGGCGTCGGCGGCGTCGCGGGCCAGGCAGTGGACCAGCGCGACCAATCCCGCGGTGTACGGAAGCGAGGTCTGGACGTCGAGGGCCCTCAGCTCGACCGTGCCCAACCGGGGATGGGGTCGCAGCTTCCACCAGAACCAGGTGTAGTCGGGCACGCCGGCCGCGCGCGTCAGCAGCGCCTCGAGCTCCCGGAAGTCATCGAAGTCCCGCAGCGCACGGGGCACCCCGGAGCGGGGCCAGGCGCGGATCGTCACCTCGCGGGCAGAGGCCAGGCCGGTGTCCCGGCCGTGGCGAAACGGCGCGTTGGCGGCCAGCGCCTGGAGCAGTGGGAGGTGGCGGCGGAGCCCGTTGAAGACCCGGATCGCGGTCTGCGCGTCGGGCATCCCGACGTGAATGTGCAGCCCGGCGACCGGCGTGGCGGCGGCGTCGCCGAGCAGGTCCCGGATCCGCTCATACCGTTCCTTGTCGGTGATCTCGGCGTCGTCCTCGCCGGCCGAGGGATGCGTTCCCGCCCCGATCAAACCCGCGCCGGTCATCCCCACCGCACGCCGCATCGCGCCGAGCTGGTCGATCGCGTCGCCGGCGTGGGCGCACACCTCGCTGATGAGCTCCACCTGGCAGGCATGCAGCTCGGGCTCGACGCTCCCGCGTACGGCGCCCAGCTCCCGCTGCACCGCCGCGGACGAATTGGCCAGCCGACCGGTGGCGGGATCGACCAGGAACAGCTCCTCCTCGACGCCGAGCGAGAACGGATCGCCCGAGCCGAATGCCACCTCGCTCTGTGTATCCGCAGACAGGTTGAAGGCCTGCCCGTGCGCCAACGGGGCGAAACATCGTGAGCAGACGCTCTCGATCAGCCGGATCGCGTGTTAGGGATGCGGCCCTGCCGGGGTAGCTTCGCGTCGTGTGGCTCCGTGAGCGCCTGGTCCCGCCCCTGCTGAGGCAACTCGGCTCGGATCCGCTCGGTCTCAGCCGCGCCGCGCAGTCCCCACGTTCGGCTCATCTGAACTCCCGTACCGAGACGGCCGACAAGGTGGTCAGATCGGTGTGTCCTTACTGCGCGGTCGGCTGCGGTCAACGCGTCTACGTCAAGGACGAGCGCGTGATCCACATCGAGGGCGACCCGGACTCCCCGATCTCCCGGGGGCGCCTGTGCCCGAAGGGCTCCGCGTCCGAGCAGCTGGTCAACTCACCCATGCGCGAGACCAAGGTCAAGTACCGGCGGCCGGGGGGCACCGACTGGGAGGAGCTGTCGCTGGAACAGGCGACCGACATGATCGCCGAGCGCCTGATCCGCGTCCGCGAGGAGACCTGGGAGGAGACGGACGCCGACGGTGGGGCGCTGAAGCGCACGCTGGGGGTTCACTTCCTCGGCGGCGCGACGCTGGACAGCGAGGAGAACTACCTGATCAAGAAGTTCTTCACCGCGGCCGGCGCCGTTTCGGTCGAGAACCAGGCTCGGATATGACACAGCTCCACGGTTCCCGGTCTGGGAACCTCGTTCGGGCGCGGCGGCGCCACCACCTTCCAGCAGGATCTGCAGAACTCCGACTGCATCCTGATCATGGGCTCCAACATGGCCGAGCAGCACCCCGTCGGCTTTCAGTGGGTGCTTGAGGCCAAAGAGCGCGGCGCCAAGGTCATCCACGTCGACCCGCGGTTCACCCGCACCAGCGCGATGGCCGACCGCCATGTACCGATCCGGGCCGGCAGCGACATCGCCTTCCTGGGCGGGATCGTCAATTACATCTTCGAGCACGACGCGTGGTTTCGGGAGTACGTCGAGAACTACACCAACGCCCCGGTCCTGATCCGGGAGGACTTCACCGACGCGGAGGCCGGCGACGGCCTGTTCTCAGGCTGGGACCCGGACACCGGTGCCTACTCGATCGAGACCTGGGCCTACGACGAGACCTCGACCGAAACCTCCGCCGGCCACCGCGAGCAGCAGGGAGACGTATCCGGCGAGCAGGCGCACGGCGCCCACGGGATGAAGCTGGTCCGCGGTAATCCGCCCAACATCGACCCCACCATGGAGCACGAGCGCTGCGTGCTGCAGATCACCAAGCGCCACTTCGCGCGCTACACGCCGGAGCTGGTGGCCGACCTGTGCGGTTGCACGCAGGAGGAGTTCCTCGCCGTGGCCCGGGCGATGTGTGAGAACTCGGGTCGGGAGCGCACCGCGGCGATCGTCTACGCGGTCGGCTGGACCCAGCACACCGTGGGGGTGCAGAACATCCGCACCGCCTCGATCGTGCAGATGCTGCTTGGCAACATCGGCCGTCCCGGCGGGGGCATCCTGGCACTGCGCGGGCACGCCAACATCCAGGGCTCCACCGATATTCCCACGCTCTACAACATCCTCCCGGGCTACATCCCCATGCCCCACCCGGCGACGCGTCCCTCGCTGAAGCGGTTCGTCGAGCACAACGGCCCCGAGACCGGCGCCTGGGGCAACATGCGCAATTACATCGTCTCGTTGCTGAAGGCGTGGTGGGGCGACGCCGCCCAGGAGTCCAATGACTACTGCTTCGATTACCTGCCCCGCATCAACGGAGATCACTCCCACTACGCGACGATGCTGAAGATGCTCGACGGCGGAGTGCGGGGCATGTTCTGCGTCGGGCAGAACCCGACCGTCGGCTCGGCCAACTCCCGGTTGATGCGCCTGGCCCTGGCCAAGCTCGACTGGCTGGTGGTCCGCGACTTCCAGCCCACCGAGACCGGGTTGTTCTGGCGGGATTCCCCCGAGCACGAGTCAGGGGAGGTGGCGGCGCAGGACATCCAGACCGAGGTGTTCTTCCTTCCCGCCGCCGCGCACACCGAGAAGGAGGGCTGCTTCACCAACACCCAGCGCCTGCTGCAGTGGCGCGAGAAGGGTTGCGAGCCGCCCGGCGACGCCCGTTCGGAGCTGCACTGGATCTATCACCTGGGCCGGGTCGTGCGCCAGAAGCTGTCCGACTCACACGATCCGAAGGACCGTCCGATCCTCGACCTGACCTGGGAGTACCCGGTCACCGGGCCCCACGATGAGCCCGACGCGGCGGCCGTGCTGAGGGAGATCGGAGGCCACGGCGCCGATGGAGCGGCGCTGCCCAGCTACGACGAGCTCAAGCCCGACGGGTCGACCCGGTGCGGATCATGGATCCACGCGGGTATCTTCGCCGACGGCGTCAACCAGGCGGCGCGGCGGCGGCCCGGATCAGAGCAGAACTGGATCGCGTCGGAGTGGGGGTGGGCGTGGCCCAAGAACGTCCGCATCCTCTACAACCGCGCCTCGGCCGACCCGGAGGGCAAGCCGTGGTCAGAGCGTAAGCGCTACGTGTGGTGGGACGCCGACCAGGGTCGCTGGACCGGGCTCGGCGATGCGGCTGACTTCCCGCCCACCAAGGAGCCGGGTTACCGGCCCGACGACGACGCCGTGAGCCTCGACGCGATCGCGGGCGACAAGCCGTTCATCATCACCCCTGACGGTCGAAGCTGGATCTTCGCCCCGACCGGGCTGGTCGACGGCCCGCTGCCGCTCCATTACGAGCCCCACGAGAGTCTGACGGTCAATCCGCTGTACGGCCAGCAGCGCAACCCGACGCGCCAGCAGTACCCTCGGCGCGAAAACGCCTATGACCCCGGCGGACCGGAGGAAGGCGTGTTCCCCTACGCGCTCACCACCTACCGCCTGACCGAGCATCACACCGCGGGCGGGATGTCGCGAACGGTCCCATACCTGGCCGAGCTGCAGCCCGAGTTCTTCTGCGAGGTGTCACCTGCCCTGGCCGCCGAACGTGGCCTCGAGCATGCCGGCTGGGCGACGATCGTCACCGCCCGCGCCGCCGTCGAAGCACGCGTGATGGTGACCGAGCGGATCAAGCCGCTGCGTATCCAGGGTCGTACCCTCCACCTCGTGGGCACTCCCTACCACTGGGGCGGGGTGGGAATCGTCAAGGGAGACCCGGCCAACGAGTTACTGCCGATCGTGCTGGACGGAAACGTCCACATCAACGAGTACAAGGTCGCCACCTGTGACATCCGTCCGGGGCGCCGGCCCCGTGGCCCGGCCCGCCTGGAGCTCGTGGAGCAATACCGCCGCCGAGCCGGGATCCCGTCATGAAGCCGCAGACTCCGACCCGGTTATGAAGCTCGAGACCCACAACTGGCCCGCCGCCTACGGCGAGCAGGCCAAGCCGCGCAAGGGCTTCTTCACCGACACCTCGATCTGCATCGGCTGCAAGGCCTGCGAGGTCGCGTGCAAGGAGTGGAACCAGGTTCCGACGTCGATCGAGGGCTTCACCGGTAACTCCTACGACAACTCCGTCGCGCTCGGCGCCGATCGCTGGCGCCACGTGGCGTTCATCGAGCAGCGGCTCCCCACCGACGTCGGCGGCGGGGCCTCGCTGGTCCAATCCGCCGAGCGCCACACCGCCGTCGACGCGGGCCTGGCGAGTTACCAGGAGGGCGACGGGCTGCGATGGCTGATGGCATCGGATGTCTGCAAGCACTGCACCGATGCCGCCTGCCTGGAGGTGTGTCCCACCGGGGCCCTGTTCCGCACCGAGTTCGGCACGGTGGTCGTCCAGCAGGACGTCTGCAACGGGTGTGGCTATTGCGTATCCGCGTGTCCGTTCGGGGTGATCGACCGCCGCGAGGAGGACGGCCGGGTGTGGAAGTGCACGCTCTGCTACGACCGGCTCAAGGACGATCTGGAACCGGCCTGCGCCAAGGCCTGCCCCACCGACTCGATCCAGTTCGGAGACCTGCTCGAGTTGCGCGAGCGCGCCGCGCAGCGCGTCGCCAAGCTCCAGGCCGCCGGCCAGGATCGCGCCCAGCTCTATCTGGCCGACGAGAGCGACGGGGTGGGCGGTGCCGGCGCCTTCTTCTTGCTGTTGGACGACCCCGAGGTGTACGGGCTGCCGCCTGACCCCGTCGACCCGGTGCGTGACCTCGGGACGATCTGGAAGGCCACCGGGGCAGCGGCCCTGGCGCTGGGCGTGGGATTGGCCGCGGCGGTCCTGGGAGGGCGTCGGTGAGCGGGGCGGGCGGCGGCGGTCCCGGGAGGGCGTCGGCGAGCGGGGCGGGCGGCGAGACCACCTACCACGGGCAGCCCGTGCTCAAGGCGCCGGTGTGGAGCTGGGAGATCCCGTGCTACCTGTTCACGGGCGGCCTGGCCGGCGGATCGGCCGGACTCGCGTACCTCGCGGGGACGCGCGGCAATGAGATGCTCGCCCGCCGGGCGTGGCTGGCGGCGTCGGCGGGACTGGCCGCGAGCCCGCCCCTGCTGATCTCCGATCTGGGGCGGCCGGAGCGGTTTGCCTACATGCTGCGGATGTTCAAGGTCACCTCGCCGATGAGCGTCGGCTCCTGGATCCTCTCGGTCTCCGGTACCGGCATCTCGCTGGCCGCGTTTCACGCCATCACCGGCAGGTTCGCCCGGGGTGCCGCGGTGGCGCGTCCCCTCGCCGCGCTGTCGGGGCTGCCGCTGGCCACCTACACGGGCGCGCTGCTGGCGACCACCGCGGTGCCGGCGTGGCACGAAGCGAGGCGGACGCTGCCGTTCGTGTTCGGCGCCGGCGCCGCGCTCAGCGCCGGGGCGATGGGCACTGCCCTGACCCCCACCGCGCAGGCCGGTCCGGCCCGGAGGCTGGCCCTGGGAGCGGCGGCGGCGGAGCTGGCGGCGACCCAGGTCATGGAGCGCGGCCTGGGCATGCACGCCGAGACCTACCGGACCGGCCGGGCGGCGCGGTACTCGTGGCTCAGCCGGGGTCTCATCGTCAGCGGAGCCGCTCTGCTGGCGCGGCGCGGGGCGGTCAGCCGCCCCGCCGCGGTCGCCTCCGGAGCGCTGCTGGGCGCCGGAGCGTTCGCCACCCGGTGGACCGTGTTCGAAGCCGGCCGCCGCTCGGCGGCCGATCCGCGCTACGTGGTCGGGCCACAGCGCCAGCGCGTCGGCCGGCGACCCAGCTAGAGGTTAAGACCCCGACTGAGGTGTGTACGTCGGGGTGGGCAGGGTAGCCCTCTGTTGAGAGCAACCGATTGGAGTGACATGTCAGACGAACTCAAAGGCAAGAAGATCGCCATCATCGCCACCGACGGGGTGGAGCAGGTGGAACTGGTGAAGCCCCGGGAGGCGGTGCAGGCGGCCGGCGCGGAGGCTGAGCTGCTGTCGCCGCAGGCCGGCGAGATCCAGGCCATGAACCACGACCTCGAGCCCGCGGATAAGTTCCCCGTGGACAAGCTCGTGGGTGACGCCTCGGCGGACGACTATGACGGACTGATCCTCCCCGGCGGCACGGTCAATGCCGACAAGCTCCGGATCGAGGACGACGTGATCTCGTTCGTGAAGGACTTCTTCGGAGCCGGCAAGCCGGTCGGGGTGATCTGCCACGGTCCGTGGACGCTGGTCGAGGCCGACCTGGTGCGCGACCGTACGCTGACGTCGTATCCGAGCGTGCGGACCGACATCCGCAACGCCGGCGGGAACCCGGTCGACGAGGAGGTCGTCGTCGACGAGGGGCTGGTGTCCTCGCGCAACCCGGACGATCTGCCCGCATTCTGCGCCAAGATCGTCGAGGAGTTCGCGGAGGGCCGCCATCAGGTGGCGACCTCCGGCGCTACGGCCTGAGTCCCGGCCGCTGCGCACCAGCGGCGGGCCGGCATGGCCCGCCGCGCGGCGCCGGGAACCATGCCCGGACGCGGACGTGTCATGGAGGATCGGTGACGGCGGGGTGAGGCCGGGGGCCTGATCGGGTAGGCCCCCACCGTGCGCCGTCCACGCCGAATGCTTCCCGCCGCGCGCCGGGAGCAGCACCTGATCAGTGCGCTCGACGCCACCGGCCGGGAGGAGCTCGTTGCCGCCTTTGCCGCCGGCGAGCTCTCCGGCGGCGCGTGGGAGCGGTTGAACGTCAAGCGGGCCTGGTCGGTCTGCATGCGGGGAATCCTGGCCGGCTTCTACTCGCATCCGTGGGCCTGGAACGAGATCGGATTCGGGGGGCCGGCCTACCCCCGCGGCTACATGCGGCTCGGCCAGGGGGTCAGCTCGCTCGAGCCGTTCGAGCGTCGCGGTGCCACCGACGAGGATCCGGAGCGGACGCCGGACGAGCCGGATCAGTGAGGCTCAGAGGTGCGCTGAAGGGCTCGGTGGGTCCGCGGGCCAACGACTCCCGGTTTCTGCTCGACGTGCACTCGAGGGCAATCCCGGGCCGGGCGCGGATGCGACGCTACCGCGACGACGAGAGTGTGGACCTCTGCATCGTCGGAGCCGGGGCCGGAGGGTCGGTCCTGGCCCAGCGGCTGGCCCGCGCCGGCTGGCGGATCGTCGTCCTGGAGGCCGGGCCGTTCTGGGATCCGGATGCCGACTGGGTGTCCGACGAGGCCGGGGCGCACGAGCTGTACTGGACCGAGCCGCGGGTGATCGGGGGATCGGATCCGGTCGAGCTGGGCAAGAACAACTGTGGCCGCGGGGTTGGCGGCTCGATGGTCCACTACGCCGGCTACGCGCCGCGCTTTCATCCCTCCGACTTCGAGACCGAGCGACGCGACGGCGTCGGCATCGATTGGCCCATCTCCTACGCGGACCTCAAGGCGCACTACGAGGAGGTCGAGCGCGAGCTGCCCGTGGCGGGGCAGAACTGGCCGTGGGGGGACCCGCACTCGTATCCGTGCAGCCCTCACCCGATCTCCGGAGCGGCGGCGGTGCTGTGGAAGGGAGCGCGAGAGCTCGAGATCAAGATGCGCGTGGGACCGGTGGCGATCGTCAACGGCTCGTTCGGCAACCGGCCGCACTGCATCTATCGTGGCTTCTGCCTCCAGGGCTGCAAGGTCAACGCCAAAGGCAGCCCCTACGTCAGCCATCTCCCCGACGCCATTGAGCACGGGGTGGAGGTCCGAGCCGGGAGCATGGCCGCCCGTGTCGAGATCGACGGGGCCAGCGGCGCGGCGATCGGAGTGAGCTACTTCGACGAGACCAGCGGGAGCGAGCGCATGCAGCGCGCCGATGCGGTCGCGGTGGCGTGCTATTCGATCGAGACGCCCCGCCTGCTTCTGAACTCGGTCTCCCGGCGGTTCCCGCACGGGCTCGGCAACGGCGAGGACCAGGTCGGGCGCTACGTGATGGTGCAGGGGGCCGCGCAGACGGCCGGGCGCTTCCCGGACGAGCTGCGGATGTACAAGGCCCCGCCGCCGGAGGTGTCGTCGGAGGACTTCTACGAGACCGATGAGTCACGAGGGTTCGCTCGCGGGTTCTCGATCCAAACCGTCTCGCCGCTGCCGATCGGCTGGGCCGAGCACGTCCTGGCGGACGGACACTGGGGCCGGGCGCTACGGGAGTACATGCGCGATTACAACCACTGGGCCACGGTCGGGGTCCTCAACGAGCTGCTCCCGCACGCCGAGAACCGGGTCACGCTGGCCGGCGACCGAGATCGCTGGGGGCTTCCGGTGGCGCGCATGGACTACAGCCTGAGCCAGAACGACAAGCGCAACATCGAGTTCTCGACCAACGTGATCAAGAACATTCTGCACGCCGCGGGGGCGCAGGACGTGCTCACGATCAATCGCTTCGCCCATCTCATCGGGGGGGCGCGGATGGGTCTCACGCCCCAGGACAGTGTGGTGGATTCAGACCACCGCGTCTGGGGGGTCCCCAATCTCTACCTGTGCGACGGCAGCGTCTGCCCGACCGAGGGGAGTGCCAACCCGGCGCTGACGATCATGGCGCTGGCGTCCCGGCTCGCCGAACGCCTCGCCGACCGAACCGCCGCGCCGACGTCCAAACGAGCTCAAGGAGTCCACCGTGGGTGACACGCAACGTCCGGAAGTCGTCGTCGTCACCGGATCCTCAGGTGGTGTGGGCCGCGCGATCGCCCACGCCTTCGCCAAGCGGGGCGCGCACGTTGGTCTGGTGGCGCGCGGGGAGAGCTCTCTGCAGGACGTGCGCCGTGAAGTCCAGGAACTGGGCGGCCAGGCCCTGGTCGTCCCGACCGACGTCGCTGACGCCGAGCAGGTCGAGGCGGCCGCGGAGGCGGTGGAGGCGCACTTCGGCCCGATCGACGTCTGGGTCAACGACGCGATGGCAACTGTGTTCGCTCGCGTCATCGACACCACGGCCGAGGAGTTCACGCGCGCCACCCAGGTGACCTACCTCGGCACCGTCTACGGAACGATGGCGGCGCTGAAACGGATGACCGCCCGCGACCGCGGGAAGATCGTCCAGGTCGGGTCAGCCCTGTCTTACCGGGCGATCCCCCTCCAGGCCGCCTACTGCGGCGCGAAGTTCGGCATCCGCGGGTTCACCGATTCGATTCGCACCGAGCTGCTGCACGATCGCAGCCACGTCCAGATCACCATGGTCCAGCTGCCTGGCGTCAACACCACGCAGTTCAACTGGTGCCGTTCCAAGCTGCCCAACCATCCCCAGCCGGTGCCGCCGATCTATCAGCCCGAGATTCCCGCCGAGGCCGTGTACTGGGCCGCGCACCATCATCGCCGCGAGCTGTGGGTCGGCTACAGCGCCGTGGAGGCGATCGTGGGGACGATGATCGCGCCGAGCCTGGCCGACCGCTATCTGGCCAGGACCGGCATCTCCGGTCAGCAGATGAAGGACCGGCCGGTCCCGCCCGACCGGCCTGACAACCTGTTCGAGCCGGTGCCCTCGCTCGCGGCCACGCACGGGATCTTCGACGACCAGGCCAAGACCCGCAGCCCGCAGCTGTGGGCCACGACCCACCGCTCGCAGATCGCGGCCGCGGCGCTGGGCGCTCTGGCCGGAGCGATCGCAGTGACGTCGCGGCTGCGATGACCGACGCGCTCGCGGGGGTGGGGCTGCCCCACGCGCTGCGTGACTACGCGCTGCTCGCCGATGGCGAGCGCGGCGTCCTGGTCGGTCCCCGCGGGGAATACACGTGGATGTGCTTTCCCCGCTGGGACTCCGATGCGTGCTTCTCGACGCTGATCGGCGGCGCGGGCGTCTATGCGGTGACACCCGAAGCGCGCTTCGTGTGGGGCGGCTACTACGAGCACGGCCTGATCTGGCGCAGCCGCTGGGTTACCGACCGGGGCGGGGTGATCGAATGCCGGGAGGCCCTGGCGCTGCCCGCGCGGGCCGACCGCGTGGTGGTGCTGCGTCAGATCCTCGCGCGCCGAGGGCGGGCGCGCGTGAACGTCGTCCTCGACCTCCGGGCGGCCTTCGGTGAGCACAGGGCGCGTGACCTGGCCCGGGCGCAAGACGGAAGCTGGAGCGCTCAGGTGGGAAACGCGTACGTGCATTGGACCGGGGCGGCCACGGCCACGCCCCGCGACGACGGTCACGGGGGCCGGCCCCTGGTGATGTCGCTGGAGCTCGAGGCCGGGGCAGTTCACGACCTCGTCCTGGTGATGGACTCCAGGCGCGATGGTGAGCCGGCGCCCGATCCGAGGGATGCCTGGTCTGGCACCGAGGCGGCGTGGCGCGAGCGGCTCCCCGATCTGCGGTGTCCGGTGGGAGAGCGAGATGCGCGTCACTCCTACGCGGTGCTGCAGGGACTGACCAGCGCCGGCGGCGGGATGGTGGCGGCGGCCACGATGTCGCTGCCCGAGCGGGCGCGCCAGGGGCGCAATTACGACTATCGCTACGTATGGATCCGCGATCAGTGCCTGACCGGGCAGGCCGTGGCCAAGGCGGGTCCATATCCGCTGCTGGATGACGCCGTGCGGTTCGTACGCGATCGCCTGCTGGCCGACGGCCCGTCCATGGTTCCCGCCTACACGGTCACCGGCGGCCGGGTGCCTGATCAGCGCAGCCTGGGCCTGCCGGGCTATCCCGGTGGGACCGACGTGGTGGGCAACTGGGTCAACCATCAGTTCCAGCTCGACGCCTTCGGCGAATCGCTGCTCCTGTTCGCCGCCGCGGCCGGCCACGACCGTCTCGACGCCGACGGCTGGCGCGCGGTGGAGATCGCCGTTGACGCGATCCAGCGGCGCTGGCACGAGGCCGACGCCGGCATCTGGGAGCTCGAACCCGACCACTGGACCCACAGCCGCCTGATCTGCGCCGCCGGGCTCCGCGCGATCGCCGCCCATCAGTCCTCCGAATCAGCCGCGGGCTGGGTTTCTCTGGCCGACGCGATCGTCGCGGCCACCGCCGTCCAGGCGGTTCATCCGGAGGGTCGCTGGCAACGCTCGCCGACCGACCCTCGCATCGACGCGGCGCTGCTGCTGCCGGCGCTCCGAGGCGCGATCCCAGCCGGGGACCCGCGTTCGCTGGCCACCCTGGAGGCGGTCGAGCGAGACCTGACGCAGGACGGCTACTGCTTCCGCTATCGCCCCGACGAGCGGCCGCTGGGCGAGTCCGAGGGCGCGTTTCTGCTGTGCGGCTTCCTGCTCTCCCTGGCCTGGGCCCAGCAGGGCGACGCGGTCCGGGCCGCGCGCTGGTTCGAGCGCAACCGCGCCGCCTGCGGCCCCCCAGGGCTCGTCTCGGAGGAGTTCGACGTGACCGAACGCCAGCTTCGTGGGAACCTGCCGCAGGCCTTCGTGCATGCGGTGCTGCTCCAGTGCGCTGTCACCCAGGATGAGGGGGTGGCGGCGTGAGTCACATCCTGATCGCCGTGCGGGCCGCCTACGGTGCCGTGCTGCTGGTGGGGTCCGAGCGTCTCCTCAGCCGGCTGTCGCGTGCGCCGGTCGATGCGGGCGCCCGCGCCGTGGCGCGGATCCTCGGGGCCCGGGAGCTGCTCCAGGCCGAGCTGACGCGCCGGCATCCCACCCGCGCCGTGTTGCGCGCCGGGGCCGGCATCGACGCTGTTCACGCCGTGACGATGGTCGCGCTGGCCGCGGCCGACCCGGGCCGGCGGACCCTGGCGACGCAGAACGCGGTCACCGCGGGAGCGCTGGCGCTGGCCGGAGTGGCCGCCGCTACTTCGCCGCGGCCTGGCGCTCCCGCTCCCGCTCGCGCGACCGACGCAGCATGAAGGCGCCGATCGAGCCCGCCATCGTCGCGACCACGGTGATGGCGTAGGCCTCCATACCGACGTCGAGGATCCGGCCGCCCAGCGAGGTCGGGTTCTGGATCTGCGAGGACACGGTGAGCAGCTGCGTCGAGGTCCAGAACAGCGCGCTGCCGTAGGTCTTGATCTGGGTCATGGGCTGACCGTGCTCGAACCACAGGGCCAGCGCGGCGCAGATCAGGTCGACGCCGATGCTGACCATCAACAGCCCGGTGACCCGGTCGCGCAGCTCGCCGTGGGTGGGGGTGTCCGCTCGGGCGATGCGGCGAAGCTCGGCGGCGGCGCGACGGCCGAGATCGATGACGTACACCGCTAGGTATTCGGGGCGGACCGGAGGCGTCCTGTCGCCCCCTTCATGTGTGACGTCGGTCACGCTACTCCGCTCGCGTGAAGCCGACCCCCCGAGAACGGGTACATATGTATACCGACCCCCAAAGGAGACGCTTGATGCCGAGACGACAACGAACGCGAACGAACCACCGGCGGCCTGGTTGGCCGTGCGGTCGGCAAGGCCAAGGAGGCGCTCGGCAGCGTCACCGCCAACGACGAGCTGGCCCGCGAGGGACGGCTGCAGCAGGCCCAGTCCGAGACCGAGCTCGAGGCTCAGCGCGCCGCGCAGGAAGCCCGCGCGCAGGAACAGCGAGCAGCGGTGCGCGAGCGCCAGGCCGAGGTTGAGAGCGAGCGCGACGAGCTCCAGAACCAGGTCGCCGCCCAGCAGCGTGAGGACCGGATCGAGCAGGACCGGCGGGAGGCGCAGCAGCGCGCCGCGGCCCAGGCGGCGCGGGAGCGCTCCGCGGCGGACTCCGAGCTGCAATCGGAGCGGCAGAACGCCGAGCGGTCGGTCGAGGCCGCCGAGCAGGCCCGCCTCGCCACCACCGCGGAGGCCAACCGCCTCGAGCGTGAGGCCAGCGCGGCCGAGCGCCGCGCCGAGCACCTAGACCCCAAGGAGGAGTCATGAAGACGCGTGACATCGCCACCGCCACCATCGATGGCTACCTGAAGCTGCTGCGCCGCCCTGCCGACTTCGCCATCGGACTGCTGCCAGGGAATCGAACCGGCCCCGGGGCGACCGCCAAGCTGGTCGTGGACCGCGTCGACGCCAGCGTGCGGACGTTCGTGGCCACGGCCCTTCGCAACGACGGGCTCAAGCAGGACGCCCAGCGTCGCCAGGCGGCCGCGGCCGAGCGTGAGCAGGCCGTCGACCTCCGTCGCCAGGCGGAGGAGCAGGCCGACCGCGCCGAAGCGCGTGTCGAGACCCGTCACCAGGAGGCGGCGGGCCGACGCGAGCGGGCCGAGAGCAGGGCCAACGCCCGCCGCAGTGATGCCACCCAGAAGCAGCGCACCCGCAGCCGCCGAGCCGAGGAAAGCGAGCGCCAGCGGGTTCAGGCCAGCCGCCAGCAGCAGGAGCGCACGGCTGAGCAGATCGAAGCCGAGGCCGCGCAGGCCCGTCTGCCGGCGATCGAGGAAGAGGCCAAGGCGCTCAACGAGCGCGAGGCCGCACTCGATCGCAGCGACGAGGCCCAGCGCTTGGGCGACGCCGCGGCTCGCGTCAAGGAAGAGCGCAAGTCAGAGCCGGGCAGCCAGGTCTGACTCCGATCCGGCTCCCTACCCCGCCGGGGTGGGGAGCCCTTCGGGCTGCTGGCGGTCCAGGTCGGCGATCGGAGGCCGCTCGAGCACCGGAACCGAGGCCACCGCGCCGTCGTCCCACGGCCGCACGTAGCTGCCGCTGATCGCGCTGCGGCCGCCGCCGAGCCGGCGCTCCACCGCCGCCAGGACCGCATAGGCCATCTCTCCCAACGTTCGTAGCGGCTGGTGACGGTTCTGGCGGCTGCCGAGATGGCATTCGGCCAGCGCGTCGAGTCCGTACAGGCGCAGCGAGTCGATCAGCACCGCGATCTCCACTCCGTAGCCGACCGGGAACGGGATCGCCTCCAGCAGCTCTCTCCGACCCGCGAACTCGCCCGCCAGCGGCTGGGCGAAGCCGGCCAGCCGCGGCTCGTGCAGATTCAGCAGCGGCCGGGCCATCAGCTCGGTCACGCGGCCACCCTCGTGGGCCAGCTGCTCGGCGCCCGCCCGGAGCGGGCGGTCGAAGGCACCTTTGACCAGCGCCACCGAGGGATCGGTCAGCATCGGGCCGAGCAGGCCCTGAAGGTGACTCGGCTGAGGGTTTCCCGTGTCGCCGTCGAGGAAGCACACCACGTCGCCGCCGGTGACCCGCAGCGCGCGCCACATCGCATCGCCCTTGCCGAGGGCCGGGCCCCGATCGGCCACCAGATCGTCCTGCTGCAGGACCCGGGCGCCCGCAGCGGCGGCGATCCGAGCCGTCCCGTCCTCGGAGCCGGCGTCGACCACCACCAGCTCGTCCACGAGTCCCAAATCGGCCAGCGGCGCGACCGTCTCGCGCAGCACGCCGCCGATCGTCTCGGCGCAGTCCTTGGTCGGAATGATCACCGTGACCGAGGTGTCGCCCTTGCCGGCGCCCAGCAGCTCCGGCGCGAAGTCGCCGGCGCGGTAGCGCCGCCGCTCGGCCCAGATCGATACATCGAGGTCCACCGACAGCCCGCGAGCCACCCGTCCGTCGGACCGTGCCGAGGTTCGCACGCGCACGTCGGACGGACGCAGTATCGGGATGTGATGTTCGCCGAGGCGGGCGGCGAAGGCGGCGTCCTCGAGCACGGGGACGGGCTCGAGACCGCCCACGGCTCGGTAGACGGCGGCCGTGACGCCGATCGACGCGCCGGCGAAGTGGTGGTGACCGGCCGAGGGATCCACGCTTCGGACTCGCCGCAGCCGCGCTCGCGCATCGCGCTCACGGCGCGCCAGCACGCCGTCGGGAAGCCCGCCCAGCTCTGACGGTTCCAGCTCGATCAGGCCGGCGATGGCGCTCGCGCCCAGCCGCAGGTGCGCCAGCTGGCGCTCCAGCCAGTCGGGCGCAGGACGGGAATCGGCGTCGGTGCAGGCGATCAATCCATCGGGCAGGCCCAGCGCCAGCATCCGGTTCGCGGCGGCGTCCATTCCGGTACGACGCGCGGCCCCGGGGCCCAGGCCCGGGCCCGGCAGCATCCGCAGCGACAGGCCCAGCTCGGACGCGACCGAGTGCACCACGGCAGCGGTGTCATCGTGGCAGGCGTCGAGCACCACGATCGTCTCGAACGTTCCGACGGGAACGGTCTGCTCGGCCAGCGCGTGCAGGCATGCTCCGATCCGGAGCGCCTCATCGCGCGCGGGCACCACCACCACACAGCTCAATCCCATGCCGCCCCCTCGGCGATCAGCGATCGGCCCTGCTCGTAGGCGTCGTCGCGGTCGTGCGCCAGCACTCCCACCACCCGGCCGTCGCGGCCGTACCAGGCCGCGAACGCGCCCTGGGGTCCTCGCTCGAAGCGAGACACGTCATAGCCGTCTCCCCACGCGGCGTACTTCAGCGTCCGCGTGGCGATCGTCGACCAGAACCCGGGGACGTCATCCCAGCGCTCCAGCAGGCCGGCGGCGGTGCGACCGGCCACCTCCCCCTGACCGAGCGCGTCGCCCCAGTGCTCGACCCGCAGCCGGCGACCGGCGGCGGCATTCTCGGCCGCGCAGACATCGCCGGCGGCCAGCAGGTCAGGCTCGCTGGTACGCATCTGCGCATCCGCGGCGACGCCGCCCGCCTCGATGCGCACGCCCGCGGCCACGGCGAGCTCGAGCCGGGGCGCCACCCCCGTGGCCATGATCACGATCGTGCCCAAGATCCGCCCGCCCGCCGTGACCACCTCGAGGCCTTCGTCGCGGCGTTCGATCGCCTCGACCGGTTCCCCCAGCGCCAGCTCGACTCCTTCCTCACCCAGCCAGCCCAGGATCTCAGCGCTGGCCTCCTCGCCGAGACGGCCCACGTTGGGCGTCGGCTCGTCGGACACGAGCGTCACGGGATGCCCGCGCCTACCGGAGTGAGGCGGCGATCTCGCAGCCGATGAAGCCGGAGCCGATCACGATCGGTCGCACGCCCGGGATGAGCCGGTGCTGAAGCTCGCGCAGGTGATCGAGCGACCGCAGGACCATCACCCCGGGGTCGTCGGCGCCCGGGACGGAAAGCCGCTTGGGCTCGGCGCCGGGGGCCAGGACGCAGCGGCGATATCCCAGCTCACGCCCGCCCGACAGGGTGACGGTCCGGGCCTGGAGATCGAGCGCGACCGCCCGGCCTGAGACCAGATGCGCCTCGTGGCCGGAGAACCAGCGCTCGTCCTCCAGCGGGAGCTCCTCCTCGTGCGTCTCGCCGCGGAGCAGCTCCTTGGTCAGCGGCGGTCGCTGGTAGGGCACACGGTACTCGTCGGTGACGATCGCCACCTCACCAGCGCCGCCGGCGTCGCGGTAGGCGCGGACGGCCGAGAGGGCAGCCGGCCCCCCGCCGACGGCGAGCAGTCCGAACACCGGGCTCAAGATCGCGCCCGCCCGCCGCGGCTCATGAACGCTCCAGCACGTCGAGCGCGTATTCGTCGCTGCCGTCGCGGACGATTGAGGCCAGCCACGGCTGGTCGCGCAGCTCCTGGTGCACCTGGTCGGCGCTGAACGGCCGCTCCGGCCCCGGCGGGCGCCAGTGCACCGCGACCAGACGGCCGCCGCTGGCGAGCAGTTCGCGCAGCACCGTCAGCGTGTCGGCGAGGTCGGTGGGGGAGAGGTAGTAGAGGATCTCCGAGGCGACGACCAGGTCGTAGGAGCGGCGCGGGATGGCCTCCGGGATGTGACCCAGGATCGCGGTGACGTTCGGCCGCTCCGACAGCCGCTCCCGCGCCACCGCCACGGCGGAAGCCGCGACGTCTACGGTCACCAGCGAGTGGCAGCGGGCGGCCAGCAGCTCGCTGAACACGCCGATCGAGCTGCCCAGCTCCAGCGCGCTGGAAAACGGTCCCGGACCGCACGCAGCGAGCGTGGCCTGATATTTCTCGCGCTCATAGGCACTGCTGGTGTAGCCCCATGGGTCCGGATCGGCCTGATAGCGGGCCTCGAAGTCGGCGGCGGTCATGTGCGGCATCTCAGTCCGTCCCCGCGTCGGCGATGGCCGCCTCGCCCGCCCGCGCCAGCAGCGGATCGAGCCGATGCTGGAGCAGGAACACCTGAAGGTCGCGGCGCGAGCGGTCAAGTGCGTCAGCGCGGACGAACGGCCGTGACCCGCAGGCTCGGGCGGCTTCGTCCAGCATCACGCGACAGGCGTCGGAGATCGCCGCCCGGGCGTGGAGGCCGACCGCGAGGAGATCAGGGCCAGGCCGATCCATCGCCGCCGCGGCGGCGTCGATCCAGACCGAGATGGTCCGCTGGGCGGTCAGCATCCGGCCTGCCGCCACGCTTTCCAGCGGCCCAGTGGCCGGCCGCGCGGCCAGCGCCGCCAGCGCCGCCTGCACCGCGGTGTCGGCCATTCCGGCCCAGGACGCCGCCGTGCGCAGCGCGTCGCGAGCGAACCATGGCAACTCCGAGATGCTTCCCGGGCCCCCCAGCTGCGCCATCACCGGCGCATCGTCGAACACGACGCGGTGCGACACCGATGCGCGGAGGCCATGGGAGCGATACCAGGACTCGTCGATCTCGATCCGTTCGGAATCGGTCATGTCGATCCAGACCAGGAGCGGTGGGCCGCCGTGCTCGGCGCGGGCCAGCACCAGCGCGCGGTGCAGCCCGCCGGCCCCCGAGCAGAAGGTCTTGACGCCGCGCAGAACCTGGGTCCCGCCGCGATCCAGCACCGTGGCCGGCGGTCCCTCTCCCGGCACCGGGTCGCCACCCCAGACTCCGGCCCGGAGTTCTCCGGCTGCCACCGCCTCAAGCTCGCGCTCGCGCAATCCCGGCGGTCCCTGGACGGCGATCCGCTCAACCGCGTTGAGGTGCCCGTCGAAGATCCGCCCTACCGAGCCATCGGCGCGCGCCACCCGCCGTACCAGCCCGAGCTCCTCGGCGGCCGGCGGCCGCCGCGTCCCGGGCGCGGCGTTGAACGCCAGCGCGCCGGTCCGCTCGAGGCGGACGATGGCCGACTCGGGAAAGGTGGGGTGAGGGGCGGCGTCGAGCTGTGCCGCCTCGGCGGCGATCTGCTCGATCGCCTCCTGGACCTCCGCCGTCGCCTGATCGCGGTGCAGCAGGGTGGTCATGTCAAGGGCCTCAACGCGAGACCATGGCGGCGGGCGTGGCCGATCGCCATCTCGGTGTAGGCCAGGGTCGCCTCGGCGTTCAGGCGTCTTGCTCCGGGGCCGATGCCGTCGTGGGCGAGCACGATTGCTCCGGTGGTGAGCGAGTCACGCGTGGCGGCGAACATGGCCGTGGCGGAGTCTCCGCGCCAGTCGTGCGTGTCCACGCTCCAGCCCACCAGTCGCAAGCCATGATCGGCGGCGATCCGCGCGGTCCACGGCGCCGTATCTCCCCACGGCGTGCGCCACACCGACGGCGTGACGCCGAGCCCCCGCAGGCGACCGAGCGCGCGCTCGGTGTCGCGCCGGCACCACCCCGCGTCCTGGCCGGAGTGGCGCACGTGGCGGTCGCAGTGCAAGCCAACGGAGTGGCCGTCGGCCAGCATGCGCTCGATCAAGGCCGGATGCTCGGCCGCGCGCGGGGCGATCGGAAAGAACGTCGCCTGGGCCCCGCCGCGGGCCAGCAAGTCCAGCAGCGAGGGCGTGTAGCGCCCGTCGGGTCCGTCGTCATATGTCAGCGCGAGTGCCTGCACCATCAACATGTACCCGCGGGAGCGGCTTCCTCACTGGGTGCCTTGATGCTACGTGGGTTAGCCGCGGGGGCCTTTGGGGGTAGGTGGGGAGAATGGCGATCGCGATCCTTGACATCGACGGCACCCTGGTCGACACCAACTACCACCATGTGATCGCCTGGGCGCGCGCTTTCGACCAGCACGAGATCGTGCTGGCGCTGTGGCGGATTCATCGCCACATCGGGATGGGCGGCGACCAGCTCGTCGCCGCCCTGTGCGGTGACCGCGTGGAGAACGAACTGGGCGATCAGATCCGTGAAGCCGAAGGCGAGCGCTACCGCGAGCTGATCGACGAGGTGCACCCGATGGAGGGCTCGCGGGATCTGATCGTGGCGCTGAAGGAGCGTGGACACGCCGTGGTGCTGGCGAGCTCGGCCAAGCAGGACGAAGCAGACCACTACCTCGATCTGCTCGACGCCCGCTCACTCGCCGACGGCTGGACGACCTCCGCGGACGTGGAGCAGACCAAGCCCGCTCCCGACCTCGTCAATGCCGCCCTGAACCGGGTCGGCGACCATCCCGGGCCGGCCGTGATGGTCGGCGATACGCCGTGGGACGTCAAGGCGGCGGCGGCGGCGGATGTGGAGACCATCGCGGTCGTCACCGGTGGCTTCGCAGCCCAGGAGCTGTTGGACGCCGGTGCCGCCGCCGTGTTCGAATCGGTGGGCGAGCTGTGCCAGCGGCTGGAGGAGACGGCCCTGCGCTGAGCGGCCCGTGACTTGACGCGGAATCGCGACCCGGTCACGCCCCGTCGCGCAGACGGCGGCGCGATAGCTCAACCTCGCCGAGCGCGTCGGCGCGGGAGCGCCAACCACCGATCTGCACCGACTTGTCGGCCTCCAGCTCCTTGTAAATCGAGAAGAACTGCTCGATCTCCTGACGCAGCAGCAGCGGCAGCTGCTCGACCTCCTGGTAGTGGTTCCAGTATGGATCGTGTAGCGGCACGCAGAGGATCTTGTCGTCGGAGCCCTTCTCGTCGCTCATCACGAACATTCCGATCGGCTGGACCGGAATCAGGCAGCCGGGGAACGTCGGCTCGGTCAGGCACACCAGGGCGTCGAGGGCATCGCCGTCGGCGCCGAGCGTGCCGCGCAGATAGCCGTAGTCGGTCGGGTAGGTGGCGGCGCTCGCGAGCAGGCGGTCGAACTTGATCCCCCCGAGCTCGGCGTCGTACTCGTACTTGTTGCGAGTTCCCTTCGGGATCTCCACGACGCAGAGGAAGGTGGTGGCGTCCTCGGCGCTGGCCGGGTCAGAGCTCATCGGATCATCTGTCGCTATTTAACTCGTTAGCCGGGGTAGCGGGGCTGCTATGACGCAATTTGGCTACACCATGATGTGCGAGCAGTCTGCGCCTGACCAGCTCGTGCGAGACCTTCAGCGGGCGGAGGCGGCCGGATTCGACTTCTCGGTCATCAGCGACCACTACCAGCCCTGGCTCGCCGAGCAGGGCCATTCCGGCTACGCCTGGTCCATCCTCGGAGCCGCTGCCCAGGCCACCGAGCGGATCGGCTTGATGACCTACGTGACCTGCCCGACCCTGCGCTATCACCCGGCGATCGTGGCCCAGAAGGCCGCCACGGTGCAGATCCTGTCCGGAAACCGCTTTCGCCTTGGGCTCGGGGCCGGGGAGAACCTCAACGAGCATGTGGTCGGCAAACGCTGGCCCGCGGTCGGCGTACGCCACGAGATGCTCAGCGAGGCCATCGACATCATCGCCGCGCTGTTCGACGCCGACGGGCGGGTCAACTACCGCGGGCGCTACTTCGACATCGAGCAGGCGAGGCTTTGGGACCGGCCCGACGAGCGGGTTCCGATCGGGATGGCGGTCTCGGGCGAGAGCTCATGCCGGCTGGCCGGAGCCAAGACGGAGCTGATGATCGCGACCGAGCCCAAGCCGGAGCTCGGCGAGATGTTCGACGCCGCCGGCGGCGCCGGCAAGCCCCGGGTGGGGCAGATCGCGGTGGCCTACGACCCGGATCGCGACGCGGCCGTCCAGCGCGCCCACGAGCAGTTCCGGTGGTTCGGGCTGGGGTGGAAGGTCAACACCGACCTGCCCAACCCCGAGTCATTCGAGGGGGCGACCCAGTTCGTCACGCCCGATCAGGTCGCCGAGCAGCTTCCGTGCGGTCCCGACGTGGACGAGCACGTCGAGAAGATCAAGCCGTTCGTCGACGCCGGCTTCACCGAAGTGGCGCTGGTCCAGATCGGCGCGGCCCAGCAGGAGCCGTTCATCCAGTGGGCCGAGCGCGAGCTGCTTCCCGCCCTGCGGACGCTGTGAGCGTCAGCGCGATCTGATCCGCCACCGCCGCGGCCCCGGCCCGCCCCAGCACGATCGTGTAGTGGTTGACGTCGGGGACCGGGATGGCGCGGCGGCGGGCGGGATCGGCGGCCGCCCACCCCTGCACCAGTTCGAGCGGCTGCATCGGATGGGGATCGTCCACCATCCCGCGGGGGGCGCACAACAGCACCGCCGGGAGCGACACCGCGCTGGCGTTGGCGGACTGCAACAGGTCTGCCCCGTCGTCGCGCACCACCTGCGGGTTGACCGACGAGCGCAGATCGGGCGCCCGGCCGACCAGATCGTGGGCGGCGTACTCGTCGAGGTCGTGGGCTTCGATGTCAGCACCGGCCAGAGCGGGATGCTCAGCCCACCAGGCCCGGTAGGCGGCGTGGTCGGAGAAGGTCATCTTCAGCCGCGTCAGCGTTGGGCCGAGGAACGCCTCCAGGAACTGCGCGGGATCGGCGCCCTCGCTCTCGGGGATCGTCAGGCCGCCGTCGACCAGCACCAGGCCGCTGACGCGGTCGGGGTGCTCGAGCGCCATCCTGGCGGCGACGTAGGCCCCCAGCGAGTGGCCAACGACGATGGGACGGTCGAGTCCGAAGTGATCGAGCACCGCGAGCAGGTCGCGGACGTGGGCGGCGAGTCCGAACGGCGGGGGGAGCGAGTTGCTGCGAGCGCGGCCGCGTAGATCGACCGCCAGCAGCGCCGCGCGGTCACCGAGCGCCCGCGCGGTGGCCAGCCAGGCGCGGCTGCTGGAGGTGATGCCGTGGAGGGCGAGCACCAGTGGCGCGTCGGGCCGCTGCGCGCCGAGCCTGAATGTCGCCAGCGCTCCACCCGGGACGGCGACGTCAACCTGGCCGGTCATCGGCGAGCACGCGGTCGTCATCGGTGACCGTGGCGGTGGGGGGGTCTGGGATCGACGCCGGCAATGTGGTCCACGGGCGGGCGATCGCGAGCCAGGTCAGGGCGGCGCCCAGCAACGTCGCGCAGAGGATCCAGCCGAGCGCGGTCGTTCCGATCCCGACGTACTTCAGCCCCGAGGCGAAGATCACGAACGCGATGGCGGGGCGGACGTAGCGATCGGGCACGCGTCGAGGACAGCAGCGAGCCAACCAGCACCGCGGGGACGCTGCCGAGGATCAGCGATCCGGTGACGGAGAACTCCACGTGGCCGAACGCGAGCGCCCCGAGCGCCGCCGCCATGGTCAGCGGCACGGCCTGGGTCAGGTCGGTTCCGACCAGCTGATTGGCGCCCAGCGTCGGGTAGATGAACAGCAGGCCGATGATCATCAGCGACCCGGACCCGACCGATGTGATCCCCACGATGATCCCGCCCACGACGCCAATGGCCAGCGTGAGCAGCGGGCGAGGGTGGACCTCGGTGACATAGGCCGTGCGACGGTGCCCTCCTCGGCGGTCCAGCACGAACCGCAGCACCATGGCGCCGGCTCCGATCAGCAGCGCGGCGCCGAGGAAGACCTCGATCCGGTTCTCGGCCGCCTTGGCGTTGCCGATCCGGTGCAGCAGATACGCACCCAGGAACGCGGAGGGAACCGATCCCAGCACCATCCATCGCACCAGCTTGAGGTTGACCGTGCCGGCACGCATGTGCACGGCGGCTCCGATCGGCCGCATCACGACCGCGGCGACAAGGTCTGACGAGATCGCAGTCGACGGCTTGACCCCGAACAGCAGGATCAGCATCGGCGTCATCAGCGCCCCGCCGCCGGCCCCGGTCATGCCGACGAGCAGGCCGATGATCGCGCTCCCCAGGACGATGTATGGATCGATATGCACTGAAATCAGCGGCCGGACGTGGTATCGGGGGGGTCGCCGGGCGACTGCGCGCCGTGGCGATTCTCCGGCAACTCACCGGGTGGATTGCCGGAGAGTAACCATCCTTCGTCCACGGGGCGAACCACTCCGCGGCGGGCCAGCTCCGACAGGGCGCTGGTTACGGTGGGACGGCGAGCTGCGACCAGGTCGGAGAGGATCGTGTGGGTCAGACGCAGCGGCACCAGCACTCCGTCGCTGCGCACCCGGCCCCAGCGACCCGCGAGATGCCACAGGAGCATATGGAGGCGGATGTCCACGCGCGCCTGATGCACGATCGCCAGGTTGACGATCAGCTGTCGCGAACGGCCCACGGCGCGTCCGAACAGCCGCCCGGAGAGCTGCGGGTACGGCGCCAGCTGTCGCATGAAACGCTCATCGAGCACCGCCACCCGGGACGGTTCCAGCACCAGCCAGTCATTGGTCGCAAGCAGCGTGGCCGAATCGCGGTCGGCGGTGGGCGGTCTCAGCACATCGCCCTCGCCGATCACCTCGGCGCCGAACCGCCGCTCGATCCCGACCCGGTGGATCAGGACCCCCTGCATGACGAGCAGCGCCACCACACCCTCCAGCGCCGGCGGCCGCTCGCGCCGCCAGGAGCCCGCCGGCAGCCTGATCTCACGCGCCGACGCAGGTTTCGAGCGCCTGCTGGCGGCGCTCCGGGTCGATCGCCTCGGCCAGCTCCGAGTCCTCCCGCAGGACGTAGCAGACGTTCGGGCCGGAGCGCGAGACGGGGCTCATCATGCGTCACTCTGCCAGAGCCTGCGCGAGGCTCAGCGCGACCCCGTCGATCAGGCTGGCGCATTCCGAAACGAGCTTGGTCAGTGCCGAGCTGAGCGCGTCGGGTCGCTCCAGCGGTGACATGTGCCCCGTCGCGGGGAGTTCGATCAATCCGGCCGGGCGGGGAACCGTCGCGGCGATGCGCCGGCCTGCCTTCGGCGGGGTGAGTCGGTCGTTCTCGCCGGCGATGACCAGAGTGGGGACAGTCAGCCGCGCGAGGGCGTGCCACAGGTCCATCTTCGCCATCGCCACTCCGCACGCCGCTCGCACCTCCGGCGGGCAGGCGATCAGCATCTGTTCGTAGAACGCGACCTGACCGGCGGTGGCGGTGGGACCGAACGCCGTGTAGCGGATCACCGCCGACTGGAGTGGTGTGGAGAAGCCGGGGATGGGTGCGCTGGAGCCGAGGAACAGGCCACTCACGACGGGATTGGCCAGTCGCTTGGCCAGCTCTCCCAGCAGCGCGGAATCGGCGATCAGGTCGCCCAGACCGGTGTTGATCATGGCCGCGGCGCACACGCGCGCACCAACATCGTGATGCTCGGCCCAGGCGGCGATTGACATCGCCCCCAGCGAATGGCCGGCCACCGTCGCGAGCTGGCCGTCGGGCATGACCGCGGCCACCACCGCCTCGAGGTCCTCGCCGAACCGTTGCAGCGAGTAGTCGTGGCCGGCGCCCGGCGCGCTCCGGCCGTGGCCACGCAGGTCGTAGGCCACACAACGAATCCCTCGCGCCGTCAGCGCCGAGATCACCGGACCCCAGAAGCTGAGCTGTTCGGTCCATCCGTGCGCGAGCACGATCGTCGGCCCCGTCTCGGGGCCGAACGCCTCCACATGGAGCCGAGTCCCGTCGGCGGACGCGACGGCCCGCGCCCGGCCCCCCAACGGAGCACTCAGCCTCAGGAAGTCCTGGTCATGCGCCAACCGGTGCAGATACCGGCGTTCGAGCGCGACCGCCGCGCCGGCACCCGCGGCCACCGCGGACAGGGCAAAAGCACGCGCCCTGCTGGGCCGGTACCGCGGGGCTCGCATCGGCGCCAACCCTACATCGCGACGCCCGCTGGACTGCGCGTAGGATTGCGGCCAGTGCGAATCGGACTGCTCACCGGCGGCGGTGATTGCCCCGGTCTCAACGCCGTGATCCGCGCCGTGGTGCGCAAGGGTATCGACGCGTACGGCGACCAGCTGGTCGGCTTTCGTGACGGCTGGCGTGGCGTTCTGGATGACGTCGCGGACGAGCTCACGCTGGAGTCGGTGCGAGGGATCCTGCCCCGGGGAGGCACCATCCTCGGCAGCTCCCGCACGAACCCCTCAAAGCGCGAGGACGGAACCGGACTGGTGCGCGCGACGCTGCAGCGCCATCGGCTCGACGGCCTGATCGCGATCGGAGGCGAGGACACGCTGGGAGCGGCCAACCGCCTCAGCGCCAACGGCGTCAAGGTGATCGGGGTCCCGAAGACGATCGACAACGACCTCGGGGCCACCGACATCACGTTCGGCTTCGACACCGCGCTACAGGTGGCCACGGAGGCGATCGATCGTCTGCACACCACGGCCGAGAGCCATCACCGGATCCTGGTGGTGGAGGTAATGGGTCGTAACGCCGGCTGGATCGCGCTGCACTCGGGGTTGGCGGGCGGGGCCGACGTGATCCTGATCCCCGAGATCCCGTTCGACATCGACGAGGTCTGTCGGCTGATCGGCCGGCGTCACGGCCGCGGGCGCTACTTCTCGATTGTCGTGGCAGCCGAGGGCGCGCGGCCTAAGGAAGGGACAATGGATGTGGCCACGGGCGAACTGGACGAATTCGGTCATCCCCGTCTCGGCGGTATCGGGCAGCGACTGGAGCGCGAGATCGAGCAGCGAACCGGCTTCGAGACGCGTGCCACGGTGCTCGGCCACGTGCAGCGCGGCGGAACTCCGACCGCATTTGACCGGGTCCTCGCCACCCGCCTCGGCCTGGCCGCGATCGACGCCGCCCACGACGGACGCTGGGGCACGATGACGGCCCTGCACGGGACTGCGATCGAGCTCGTTGCGCTGGCGGACGCGGTGGCCGAGGTCCGCCGCGTACCGACGGAGGAATACTCCCGCTACGGGGTCCTGTTCGGGTGACGGGCTGCCACTATGCTGGGCGCGGTGGCAATGCCTGCTAAGCGAGCCAGGAGGGGCTGATGGAGAGCGGCGTCGCTCAGCGAGAGAACCCGCTTATCGAGGGACTCGAGCGCCTGCCGGTCCATCCCACCTCGCTGGTGATCTTTGGCGCCACCGGCGACCTGGCCCATCGCAAGCTCCTCCCGGCGCTCTACAACCTCGCGCACGAGGGCGCTCTACCGGAGCGCTTCGACCTGATCGGCGTCGGCCGGCGTGACCAGGAGCACGAACACTTCCGCGATGCCACCCTGGCGTCGATCCAGCGCTTCTGTCGCCGTCGACCCGACCCGGACGTACTCGAGGGCCTGCTCGACGAAGTTCGCTACGTCCAAGGCTCGTTCGACGATGCCGAGGTGTACATCGAGCTGGCCAAGACGCTCAAGGAATTCGACGAGCGGGCCGGGATCAGGATGGACCGCGTCTTCTATATGTCCACGGCGCCGGAGTTCTTCCCGCTGATCGCGGGAAAGCTCGGTGAGTTCGGGCTCAATCACGCCGATGGCGCCGAGGTCCGGGTCGTGATCGAGAAGCCCTTCGGCTATGACCTGGCGTCCGCCCGCCGGCTCAACGCTCAGCTGCTGGAGGTCTTCGAGGAGTCCCAGATCTTCCGGATCGACCACTACCTCGGCAAGGAGACCGTGCAGAACCTGTTGGCGATGCGCTTCGCCAACGCGCTGTTCGAGCCGGTGTGGAATCGTAATTACATCGATCATGTTCAGATCACTGCCGCCGAGGACATCGGGATCGAGGGGCGCGCCGGCTACTACGAGCGGGCCGGCGCGCTCCGCGACCTGGTCCAGAACCACATGCTGCAGCTGCTGGCGCTGCTGGCGATGGAACCGCCCACGGCATTCGACGCCAACCGGCTGCGCGACGAGAAGCTGAAGGTGCTGGAGGCGATCGTCCCCCCCGCTGTCGAGGACGTGCCCGGGATGGCGGTGCGCGCCCAGTATGGTCCGGGCGTGGTCGGTGGCAAACGCGTCCCCGGCTATCTCGAGGAGCCGGGCGTCTCCCCCGATTCGCGCACCGAGACCTATGCTGCCCTGCGCCTGCATGTCTCCAACTGGCGGTGGGCCGGAGTCCCGTTCTACCTGCGCACGGGCAAGCGGCTGGCGCGCAAGCTGACCGAGATCGCGGTGATCCTCCGGCCGGTTCCGCACGTGGCGTTCCAGAGCTCCGGCTCGGTCGGCATTCAGGCCAACCAGATCGTCTTCACGCTGCAGCCCGACGAGGGCGTGTCGGTCTCGATCGGCGCCAAGATCCCGGGCTCCCGGATGCGGATCCGCCCCGTGAACATGGAGTTCCGCTACGGCACCTCGTTCCTGTCGGAATCGCCGGAGGCCTACGAGCGGCTGATTCTCGACGCCATGCGCGGTGACGCGACCCTGTTCACGCGCAACGACGAGATCGAGGCCCTGTGGGGGATCATCGATCCGATCCTCGAGGCCTGGGCCACCGACACGACTTCTCCGATCCCTCAATATCCGGCCGGTGGCTCCGGTCCCGACGAATCGAACCGGCTGGTGCAGGAGGACGGAAAGATGTGGCGTCGGCTGTGACGTGGGGGCGGCTGGGATGCGGGGGCGGCTGTGATGCGGCGGCGGCTGTGATGCGGCGGCGGCTGTGACCGAGGACCTCTGGGCGGCGCAGGACACCGACCCCGACGCGATCGAGGCCGCGCTGCGCGAGCTGCTGCGCCGGCGTCACGCCGCCGATGAGGGGCTGGCCCCCGCCCGGGTGCTGAACCTGGTGGTGATCGTCGATCGCGAGTGGAAGGGTGAGATCGCCAACCGGCTGGAGCGCGCCGGTCGCTATCACGCCTCCCGCACGGTTCTGTGCACGGTCGAGGACGGGCGCGAGACGCTCGATGCGGTCGCGCGCGTGAGCTATGACGACCCCGGCGAGGGCGGAATCGGCGTCATCCGTGAGCACGTCGAGATCGACATGGGTCCCGAGCATCTGTTGGCGCTGGCGACGATCGTCGATCCGGTGCTGATCTCCGAGCTGCCGACCGTGGCGTGGTCGCCCCACGGCCACGACGAAGCGGTCGGGGCGTTGCTACCGCTGATCGACGTGATGATGCTCGACTCCGACGACCTGTCCGAACCGGGGGCGGCGTTCGACCGGGCCCATGAACTGTTTGACCATGTCTACGTGGTCGACCTGGCCTGGCTACGCACGACGCCCTGGCGCGAGCGTCTCGCCGCCAGCTTCGATTTGCCCCAGCGGCTGGCTGCGTTGCGGCGGATCGCGGAGCTCGAGGTTCGCCACCAGGAGAAGTCGACCGCCACCGCTCTGTTGCTCACCGGCTGGCTGGGCTCCCGGTTGCACTGGGAACGCGAGCGATTGCGAGACGAGAGCCTCGAATTGCTGGCGGGGAAGGTCTATCGCGACGGAGGCGAGGTGGAGGTGCGCCTGCGGCACACCGCCCAGGAAGCACCCGGCCTCGCCGGGGTTACCGTGCGCTGCGATCACAACACCTCCCTGTCGCTGCAGCGCGCCCGTGGCGGGCTCGATGCGCATGAGCGGGACATCAACGGCACCGAGCGCGCATGGAAGATCCTCGGTGCCTCGCGCGGCGAGGGGGGAATCCTCGGCGAGGGCCTCCGGCAGGCGCTGCTGCGGGACCCGACCTACGGCCCGGCGCTCGCCGCGGCCCGCGAGCTCTGCCCGGCATGACGGTCAGCCTGGAGGTCGTCAAGGATCCCGCGCGCGCGTGCGCAGCGATGCTCGTCAGCGCCGCCATCGGCGGCGGCGATATCGTGCTGACCGGGGGCTCGACGCCCCGGACCGCTTATGAGGAGTTTGTTCGCGCGGTGCTCAAAGTAGGCCTCGACCTGACCAGGACAACGCTGTGGCTCGGTGACGAGCGCGCCGTCCCGCCCGATGACGATCGCTCGAACTACAAGATGATCAAGGAGACGCTGCTCGATTCGCTCAGCGAGTCAAACCGGCCGGAGATGCGGCGGATCAAGGGTGAGCTCGGTCCCGACCGCGGCGCCGAGGATTACGAGCAGGTTCTGCGCGAGGCCGGCGGCCCGTCGGTGTTCGATCTGGTCCTGCTCGGGATCGGTCCTGACGGTCACATCGCCTCGCTGTTCCCGGACCAGCCATCGCTGTCGGAGCGCTCCCGGCTCGTGGTCGGCGTCCCGGAGGCGGGGTTTGAGCCGTTCGTCTCACGGATCTCGCTGACGCTGCCCGCCCTGACTTCGGGTGGTCAGATCGTGGTCCTGGTTTCCGGCGAGTCCAAGGCCGACGCAGTGGCGGCGGCCTTCGGCCCTGGCGCCCGGCCCGATCCGCATGTGCCGGCGTCCTTGCTGGCGACGGCGGACAGACCGACCACGGTGCTGCTCGACCGTGCTGCGGCGTCGCGGGTCAGTCCCGAGGTCTCCGGATGAGCGAGGTGATCGGCGTCGACCTCGGCGGGACCAAGGTGGCGGTGGCGCGGCTGCGCGACCACGACCTGTCTCAGGCGCTCGTCGAGCCGACGGACTGCTCGGACGCGGACGCGCTGATCGACCAGATCGCTGCCATGGTCGAGAAGTGCCGTGGCGAAGATCTCGATGGCGTGGGCATCGGGGTTCCTTCAGTGGTCGAGTTCGAGACCGGTCGGGTGGTCTCGTCGGTCAACCTGCCGCTGGTGGACGTGCGGCTGCGCGAGGTTCTCGGTGAACGCATCGGGGTGCCGGTGTTCGTCGACAACGACGCCACCGTCGCCGCGCTCGCCGAGGCCCACGACGAGGACCTTCAGATGACCGCTCGGGACCTGGTGATGCTGACCATCGGGACCGGGGTCGGCGGCGGGTTGGTGCTGGGCGGTCGGATCTACCGTGGCGCGACCGGAGGAGCGGGGGAGCTCGGCCACACGCTCGTGGGGCTCAACCTGTCCGGAAGCTCGCACGTGCCCGAGCCGACACACTTTCCCCAGCCCGGTTCGCTGGAGCGGGTCGCCGCCGGGCGCGCGTTGGACGCGCTGGTGGCGGAGTGCGCCGAAACGCGTCCCGACTCGGCGCTGGGTGGGCTGCGCGCCGAGGGCCATGACGGTACTCGGTGCCGACGCCGTCCGCGTCGCCCCGGAGGATGCGGCTGCGGCGGCGGTGGTCGAGCTTTGGGCTGAGCGCGTCGGAGTGGGCGTGGCCAACGCGATCAACACGTTCGATCCCGAAGAGGTGGTGATCGGGGGCGGAGCGGCCCAGGCCGGCGACCTCCTGCTGGAGCCCGTCCGCCGGGTCGCGGCCGGGTATGTCACCCCCGGGCTCGGCACCCGCACCACGATCAGGCTCGCCCGTCACGGTGTCGGCGCCGGGGTGCTCGGCGCCGCGCTGCTGGCCGAGCACGAGCTCGCCGGGTTGTCCTCGCGGGCGCCGACCGAGGTCAACCGATGATCGTCGCCTGTGGATTTGATCACGCCGGCTACGTTCTGCGGGGGCGCCTGCTGCCCCTGATCGTGGCCGAGGGTCACGAGGTGCTTGATCTCGGTACTGACTCGCCGGACCCGATCGACTACCCGCAGAAGGCGCTCGAGGTGGGACGCGCGGTCGTGTCCGGCGCTGCCGAGCGCGGGATCATCGTGTGCGGCTCGGGCGCGGGCGTCTCGGTCGCGGCGTGCAAGATCCGGGGCGTACGGGCGGCGACGATCCACGACACCTACACCGCCCATCAGGGAGTCGAGCACGACGGGGTCAACGTCCTCTGTCTCGGCGGCCGCGTGGTGGGGGTCGAGGTGGCCGCGGAGATCGTGATCGCCTTTCTGCGGGCGAGGATCTCCGACGAGGAGCGCCACGTGCGCCGGCGGGCCGAGGTGGCCGAGATCGAGCGGACCGGCGGCGACGTCGAGGGTCCCCTGGTTGGCTGAGCGAGCTGCGGTGGCCGACCAGATCGTCATCGTTCGCCACGGCGAGACCGAATGGAGCCTCAGCGGGCGCCACACGGGGGGCACCGATCTGCCGCTGACCGAGAACGGTCGCGCCCAGGCGGCGGCGCTGGCGTCCAAGCTGAGCGGCCACACCTTTGCGCTGGTGCTCTGCAGTCCCCTGCGCCGCGCGCGGGAGACCTGTGAGCTGGCCGGCTTCGGCGACCAGGCCGAGATCTGCGACGGCCTGCGCGAATGGGACTACGGCGAGTACGAGGGGCTGACCACCCCACAGATCCGGGAGATCAATCCGGACTGGAACCTGTGGCGCGACGGCTGCCCCGGCGGTGAGACGCCCGAGTCGGTCGGCGCGCGCCTGGACGCGGTGCTCGCACGCCTGCGCGAGGCGGAGGGCGACGCGCTGGCGTTCGCACACGGGCATTCGCTGCGCGTGCTCACCGCGCGGTATCTGCGGATGGAGGTAGCCGCCGGGGCGCGCTTCAAGCTCGCCGCCGCCGCCATCGGGGTGCTGGGTCACGAGCGCGAGACCGAGGTGATCGAGCGCTGGAGCGCGTGACGGGTTTGGGCGCTGGGAGCGGGTGGCGCATGACATACGTCACGGTTGATTTCGGTCGTCCGCCACTTACGGTGACTTAGATCCGGCCATACGCTGCCGGGCATGAGTTCACATCGAGCATCCACAGAAGGACTGGCCATCGACGTGCGCGAGCTGCGCAAGTCCTATGGCGAGACGGAGGCGGTTCGCGGGGTGAGCTTTCAGGTCGCGCGGGGGGAGGTCTTCTGTCTGCTGGGTCCCAACGGGGCCGGGAAGACCACGATCGTGGAGATCCTGGAGGGTTATCGGACGCGGGGTGGGGGAGACGCGCTGGTGCTGGGCATCGACCCCGCCACGGGAGCCCGGGAGCTGCACGAGCAGGTGGGGATCGTGCTGCAGCAATGCGGAGTCCAGAACGACCTCACCGTCGCCGAGCTGGTCGAGATGTACGGGCGCTACCACGTCCGTGCTCGGCCGGTCGACGAGGTGATCGAGCTGGTGGAGCTGACCGAGAAGCGCGACGTGCGGGCCAAGGACCTGTCCGGCGGTCAGCGACGTCGCCTGGACCTGGCGCTGGCCCTGGTCGGCGATCCGGAGCTGATCTTCCTCGACGAGCCCACCACCGGGTTTGATCCCGCCGCCCGCCGTCAGGCGTGGTCCACCCTCCGGTCGCTGTGCGACCTCGGCAAGACGATCTTCCTCACCACTCACTTCATGGACGAGGCACAGCACCTGGCCGACCGGGTCGCGATCATGCGCGCGGGAGAGATCATCGCCGCAGGCCGCCCCGAGGAGCTCGGCGGACGCGATCTTCGCCCGGCCGAGATCCGCTTCTCGCTGCCGGCGCAGTGGTCACTGGGTGACGTCCCGAGCCTGCCGTCGGAGAAGGTGTCGATGGAAGGCGACCGGGTGCTGGTCCTGACCCGGGAGGCGGTTCGCGCAGTTCAGGTCCTGAGCACCTGGGCGATCGAGCGCGGCGTCGAACTCGGCCACTTCTCGGTCACCCAGCCTACGCTCGAGGACATCTACCTCGAGCTGACCCAGGCCAACAGTCACAACTCGACCGCCGAGGAGGTGGTGGCATGAATTCCGTCCCGCAATCATCCCTGGCTCGCGATCTCGGCCTGGTCGGCTGGCAGATCCGCTACGAGCAGCGCGCCTACTGGCGCAATCGAGGCCGCGGGATCTTCACCTTCGTGTTCCCGATCATGTTCCTCGTGATCTTCGCCAGCCTCGACAAGGGCCAGCACGTCTCCACGCGCGGCGGAATCCCCTACGACGATTTCTTCGTCCCGGGCATCCTGGCCTACGGCGTCATCGCCACCACGTTCGTGAACATGGCGATCGGCACGGCGATCCTGCGCGACGACGGCGTGCTGAAGCGGATGCAGGGAACGCCGCTCCCGCGCTGGGCCTACGTCGCGGCCCGGATCGGCTCGACGGTGCTGATCATGCTGGCGATGAGCGCCATCGTCGCTCGCGCTCGGCGTGGTCGCCTACGGCGTGCATTTCCGCGCCGGCGCGCTGCCGGGGTCTGATCCTGATCCTGCTGGTCGGCACGGCGGCGTTCACAGCCCTGGGTATCGGGATCACCCGGTTCATCCCCAACGCCGAGGCGGCGCCGGTGGTGGTCAACCTCGCGGTCCTGCCGCTGACCTTCATCTCGAGCGTCTGGTTTCCGTCCGATTCACTGCCGAAGTGGCTCAACACGATCGCCGGACATCTTCCCGATCAAGCCGTTGGCGGCCGGACTGCAGTACGCCTTCGACCCGCGCTATCACGGCGCCGGGATCAACGGGTCGGATCTGCGGACGCTGCTGATCTGGACGGCGGTCGGAGTGTTCCTGATGATCCGGTTCCTGCGTCAGCCTCAGGGAGAGGTTGTGTGAGCCGGTCGACCGAGGTCGGGCTGGAGGCGTGGTCGCGTGAGCGAGTCCGAGGCCCGGCCGGTCGGGGTCCCCTGGCCGGCCGGAGAGCGGCACGGGCCCAGCCGCGTGATCGGCGGGCTGATCTGGCTCGCGTTCATCGTCTTTCCGCTGATCAGCGCGATCGGCGAGCACAATTCGCCCCTCGGCAATGTGCTCGTGATCGGCGGCGCGGCGGCATTCGTGGCCATCTACGCCTACATGGTCGTCGACCTGGCGGGTGCGCCGGGACAGCCCGGGGCCCCGGGCACTGCTGCCGGTGATGGTCGTCGTCGCCGGCGTGCTCACCTTCGCCGACAACTCCGGGTGGGGGTTTCTGTTCACCTACTGCGCGGCGTGTACGGCGGTGGCGGCACCCTCTGCGCTCGCCTTCCCCGGAGTCCTGCTGTTGGCGGCCCTGGCGTCGGGCGGCATCGCTGGTCGCGGGAGGTGGGACCGGCGGGGCGCTCGGCTACGGGGCGAGCACCCTGGGAGTGGGATTGCTGATGGTGTTGATGCGCGACCTGCGGGAGCGCAACGCCGAGCTGACCGAGGCTCGCGCGGAGCTGGCCCGAACCGCCGTGGCCCAGGAGCGCGAGCGCTTTGCCCGCGATCTGCATGACCTGCTCGGTCACACCCTGTCGGTGATCGCGCTCAAGGCCGAGCTCGCCGGCCGGCTGCTGCCGGACCGCCCCGAGCAGGCGGCCACCGAGGTGCGGGAGGTGGAGCAGGTGGCTCGCAACGCGCTCAGCGAGGTGCGCCAGGCGGTCAGCGGCTATCGCCAGCCGACCCTGGACGGCGAGCTTGCCGGGGCGCGGATGGCGCTCGCGGCGGCCGGGATCCAGGCCGAGGTGCAGCGCGCGCAGGTGGCGCTCGACCCCGCGGTGGAGGCGGTGCTGGCCTGGGCAGTGCGCGAGGGCGCCACCAACGTGATCCGCCACAGCGGGGCCAAGCGGTGCACGATGCGGATCAGCGCCGGCCTGACGGACGCCGGCGTCGAGGTGATCGACGACGGTGGCGGATCTCGCAACGGCCACCGGGGCAACGGGCTGGCCGGGCTGGGGGAGCGGGCCGAGGTCCTGCACGGACACGTCGTCGCGGGTGGCCTGCCTGACGGGGGGTTCCGGTTGGCGGTGTCGATTCCGGTGTCGCGAGCGTGACGCTCGCGGAGCGCGTGACGTGATCAGGGTGCTGATTGCCGAGGACCAGGGGATGGTCCGGGGGGCGCTGGCGAGCCTGCTCGAGCTGGAGCCGGACATCAAGGTCGTGGCTCAGGTTCCGCGCGGCGACCAGGTGATCGAGGAGGCACTGGCGGCCGAGCCCGACATAGCCCTGCTCGACATCGAGATGCCGGGCGCGACCGGGCTCGAAGCTGCTGAGGGGCTGCGTGCGGCGCTACCTGGCTGCCGCGTCCTGATCCTCACCACGTTTGGCCGGCCCGGCTACCTTCGGCGTGCCATGGAGGCGGGCGCGTCGGGGTTCTTGCTCAAGGATGCGCCGGCGAGCGAGCTCGCCTCCGCGATCCGGCGGGCGATCGCCGGGGAGCGGATCGTCGACCCGGGGCTGGCGGCGGCGGCGCTCTCGCAGGGCGAGTCTCCGCTCACCCCGCGCGAGCACGAGGTGCTGGCAGCGTCACGCTCGCATGCGACCGTGGCGGAGCTCGCGAGCGCCCTCTACCTGTCCCACGGCACGGTTCGCAACCACCTGTCGTCGGTGATGCAGAAGCTCGACGCCCGCAATCGGGCCGAGGCGGTGCGGCTGGCCGAGGAGCGGGGCTGGCTGTGAGCCCGTGGTGGTGCCGCGGTGGCAGCAAATATCCCCACGAACTCAGATGCGGCTGAGAGGATTCGAACCTCCACGGGCTCGCGCCCACACGGACCTGAACCGTGCGTGTATACCAGTTTCACCACAGCCGCTTGGCAGGCTGCAAGTTAGCAACTGAGCGCCCGGGGGCCGACGCCAAGCCATTTCGCCGGCGCCGCCGGCCTCCACGCGCTCGTCAGGGGCGAGCAATCCGGCGCCGAATAAGTGAACTCAGCTCGCCGACGGCACGGTACGACCTGGTACGAGAACAGTCCGGGCGCGCGCTTCGGCAACAACAACAACTTCGCCAGCCGCTTCGACAACACCGGCGAGGCCAACCAGGCCAAATGGATCTTCTCCGGGCAGAACCGGGGCGCGTTCGGCAGGGTCGAGGCTCCCTCCGTCAACATCCACACCAATCAGAGCGCCGAGAAACCGCCCGGTGGCGGGCGGGCCGGCAGTCGACCCGACAGCCCGGACCGTGGGTCACCTCAACGTGCCCACGTCCTTCAGCGCGGCCGCCAGCGGCTTGCCGCCGGGGACGACATTCCACTACCGCGCCGTGGTCGTAACCGACTTCGGAGCGTTCGTCGGCGCCCGACCGAACGTTCACGACCACGTGACAAAAACCGCCGCGTAGTCCGTCGCGGAGACCCGCTAGCCTTGCTCGGGCCTCCAGCGCCGCGGGTGGGTTTCTCAGTGACCTTCCCGAGTCTTTGGAGGCCGGTGTGGGCCGAAACCCACGGTAGCCCCAGAGCCCCGCCGCTATCGTCTAGGGGACTAGGACGCCGCCCTCTCACGGCGGAAACCCGGGTTCGAATCCCGGTAGCGGTACTTCAGAACCCCCGTATCTACGGGGGTTTCGTCGTTCTGGGGGTCGTGCGCCACAGTCTGCGCCACAGTCGGTATCGGCTTAGGAGGGTTTAGGTAGGCATCCAGTCGCTCGCGGGCCTGCTCTTCGCCGCCCGGGACGAGGTGCCCGTAGCGGTTCCAGGTCTGGCGGACATCGCCGTGGCCGGCCCAGGTGGAGATCTGCTTCCAGTCAAGGCCGGCGGCGATGAAGTAGGAGATCGCGCAATGGCGAGCCTCGTGCGGCGTGATCGGCTCGAGCCCGGCTTGGAGCCAGGCCTTGTTGGCGCGGGCGCGGATCGTGGAGGCGAAGAACGCCTCGGTGGTGGTGCGCCCGAAGACGAGATCCGGACCGTCCCGGTTCGTCTTTTGCTTGTGAGTCATGAGTTCGCGGCGGACGACGAACGCCATCGGGACGGCGCGGCGGCCGGCGCCGGTCTTGACGTCGACCGGACCCTTGACCGGATCCCAGGAGCGCTCGACGCGGATCACGCCGTTGTCGAAGTCGACGTTGGTCCACTGGAGGCCGCGGAGCTCGCCGCGGCGGAGACCGCAGAAGAGCGCGACCGACCAGAAAGCCCGCTCTGAGTCCGGGAGGGCGGCGAGGTATTCGTGTGCCCGTTCGGGCGGCTCGATCCGGTCGCGCCGGCCGCGGATGGCAGGCAGGTCGAGGTTCTCGGTCGGATCGAGAGCGACCTCGTCGCGGCGGATCGCCCGGCGGAAGATGACGCGCAACGGATCGAGGATGTTGGCGATGGTGGAGGGGGAGAGGCCCTGGCTTCGCAGCCCGTCGACGAAGTCCTGAACGTCGCGGCGCTGCAGCTCGGACAGCTTCCATCCACCGAGGGCGGGGATGACGTAGGCGTGGAGGAGTTGCTCATAGCCGCGGGCGGTCGACGGCTTGTACGGCTTCCCGGCGCGGTCGAGGATCGTCCCGTCGTGGGCGCCTTTGATCAGGACCTCGGCCGCCTCGGCGATCGTCTTCGCCGTCGGCGGCCGCATCGTCCCGCGCCGCAGCGCGACCTGGGCGTCCTGACGCCACAGCTTCGCGGCGCTGAGCGTGGGGAAGGTGCGCCACACCTGACGCTCTGGCCGCGTGTCATACGCCTGGGCCTGGTAGCTCG
>CAVUSY010000020.1:0-558723 GCA_963744195.1 uncultured Solirubrobacterales bacterium | reverse complement strand
GCCGGCAGACGGTGCGACCTCCTCGCGCCTGAGCCCTTGAACACCCCGGCACCATGCCCGAAACTCACAGCATGAACCAGAGCGCCTCTCCAGACGTCATCCACACCCCGTTCGGGTTTGAGCCGGGCGGCTCGGCGTTCGGACACCAACAATGTCGCGGCGTCGTTATGACGGCTGGTAGCTGAGCAGCAGCACCCCGGTGCCGGTCGGTGTGCAATCGGTGAGTCGCATCCGTAGCGGTCGAGCCGTTTCTCGGAATAGCCGCTTGCCGGTGCCGAGAACCAGGGGATGCAGGAACAGTCGGTACTCGTCGATCAGGTCGTTCGCGATCAGTGTCTGCACCAGCAGGCCGCTCCCTAGTACTGCGATCGTTCCATCGCCCTGAGCCTTGAGGTCGTTGACTGCCTCAACGACGTCGCCTTCGAGAATGCGAGAGCCGGCCCAATCGAGGCGTCTCAGCGTGCTGGTAACGACGTACTTGGGCGTGGAGTTGAGGTGCGCGGCGATCGGGTTCTCGTCTGACTCCTGCGGCCAGTGCGCCGCCATCTTCTCGTAGGTCTTGCGGCCGAGCAGGTATCCCGTGGTCGTCGTCATCCCCTGTTCGGCCTTCTTGCCGAGCGTCGCGTCGCCGTAGGCTGCACCCCAGCCGCCGTACTCGAAGCCGCCGTCGCGGTCCTCATCGGGCGAGCCAAGACCCTGCATGACGCCGTCAAGCGTTATGAACTCGATTACCGCGAGCTGTCTCATGACGTCTACCGTCCACCTGATTCGCCGGCCCGCTCGAACCGCAACGATCCCGGGGTGTCGAGCAGCTCGCCGGTCTCGAGCAGCGTCTTGAGGCCGGAGAGGATCATCGGCCAGCCGCCGTAGAGCTGCGGGTTCGCATCGGGTGGGAGTTGGTCATGGGTCACCGTCAGCCGGCACGAGCTACCGACGGGCTCGATCTCCCACGTGACCCGTGTCGTTCCCTGGGCCTTCACCTCGTCGCTCCACAGCGCCTCGAAGGTCTGCACCAATAGCCGCGGCGGGTCGACCTCGAGGTTCTGGCCGGTGGCGATATCCACCGCCGCCGGGACCCTGGCCGTGTACTCGGAGCCAGGCGTCCAGTCCGAGTGCGTCTCGACCCCGAAGCTGTACTTCCTCCGCTGCTGGGGATCGGTGATCGCCTCCCACAACCTCTCCGGGGTTGTCTTGATGAAGACCTCGAACACAGCTGCGCCGCCGGCGACCGGCGCGGTCCCCTCGGCCCACGAGACCGTCTTGACCGTTTCCATCGTTCCGTCCTCCAAATCTGTCTTGAGGCCGCTGAGCGTCGCCGCCCAAGGCTCCGCATATTTGCTCACCCACCGGTCGTGGGCGAGCCGGATCGGGACCGTGTTCAGGTAGTGGAGCTTCTCGCGGCCACGTCGCCTCGTCACGACCAGGCGCGCGTCCTCGAGCACCGCCAGGTGCTTCATGACGCCAAACCGCGTCATCTCGACCCGAGCCTCGAGCGCACTCAGCGTCTGCCCGTCCTCCTTGAAGAGCTCATCGAGCAGACCGCGCCGGGTGGGGTCGGCGAGCGCTTTGAACACCTTGTCCACGGCCGCAAAGGATACGTGACCTTTTGGTCACATGTCAACCTCCAGCGAGAAAGCTCTCGCGAGGCACAAGCTGCGTCGCTCGGCTCCACCCGCCGACCCAGCGGTGAAGCCGGCGCAGTCAAGCGAAGATCGTCCTGGTCCACGACCTCGCCTCAACCGAATCGCCCCCCGTGGTGCGGAGGGCGGTTTGAGTCGCTGTCGGTCTGCATCAGTTCTGCCGCTGGCCGGCGCTTCCGACGGGGTACGTTCGGAATGAAGGTGCGCTGTGCCGACTGCTAACTGAGAGCCACAGAGTCTCGGCTGCGCCGACGGCTCCCAATGTGCCGCCTCATGGGCCGGGACAGCAATGCGGCTTCAAGGGCGACGCCAGTGAGGACCATGACGGCCACGTTGGCCCATAGGGTGTGTCCTCCCGAGGAGGCTGACACCCCGGCGATCGCCAGGAGCGGAAAGGCGTTCATGATGACCAGGAGCCCCCACGCCAATCCAGATCCGTAGGCGAGACCACCGAGAAGCAAGAGCATGAACACGACCCCGCGTCCAACGACGTGCGTGTTCGCAACCGTGGCGAGCAACGCCATTTGCAGGGCTTCAATTAGGACGAAGCACACGTACACCCTTGGTACTCGCAACGGGCGCATGACCGAAGGGTACACCGCGCACCACCGCGTTCTCCCAAGACCGCTCGCTCACGGTGGCCTGCAGCTATTGCGTTTGGTCAAGCATCATCGGTGGCTCTCGCGCGACCTGCGTCGCCGCGCTCGCATGGCCAGCCCGTACGGCCATTGCGTCTGCGTGGCCACTGCGGCCCCCGACAACGAGAAAGACGCTTCAGCCTCCTATCTGGGAACTGAAGCGTCTAACTGTCAAGGTGGAGGTTCTGGGACGACTTTCAAACCCGCAGGTGCTGGAGCGGTGGACTCAGATGCTGAAGCTCAGCAAGGCTCCGTTTGCTGGGCTGGGCCTTTCGCTTGAGCCGAATGAGCGGGCTGGCCGGGTTGGACGGCTCGTTGCCGACGAGCTTGGTTTGGCGCACGAACCGCTCTGGCCGGCTGAAGTTCGGAGTCGGATCAAGCAGCGGACCGGCAAGCGATCCCAAACTCCTCAATCAAGGAATGCCTTAGGCGGGGGGCGCTGAGCGGTCGATTTATTAAGATCGAGGGAGCTGGTTACCGCCTTGCCTAGGAGCCTTGCGCTGCGCTTCAGACGGCGCTCGTCTTGCTCTTCAACCCGCTTTATCGAGTTTCAATAGCGTTCCCTCAGGCTGCCCATTGGCTACCGGAGCTGTGTCTTGCCGTGCACGACAGGGCCGGCGTCGACGTAGATCTGGACGTTGAGCAAGCCCCGGCGCAACTCCTTGCGGGGGATGCCGATGAGGGCCGCACCGGTCAGCGTCACGTTAGCTGCGCTGATTGCGGAGCGGTCATAGACATGCATCCAAACTCGGCAGCGAAGCGAGCAGCGCACCCGTGCGACCAGCACCTGCCTGTTACGGCGAATCGCGTGCTGGAGGATCAAGACTTTTGGAGCGGGAGGGCCGATGACGGGTCCGAGGGCGGCTGAGCGAGCGCGGTAGCGCCGATCTTGACCGGTGGGACGGTTGCGGGGGTGAGATATTCAGGGGCGAAGAAGGCGGTGTCGTGCGCGAACCGCTGGTCGATCGCGAATAGATACCAGCCGGTGAACCAGGCCCCAACTACCGGCGGGCGTCTGCTGAACCCTCGTTCCCGGGTGCGCTCAGGTTCACGCAATGCCTCGCGTCTCGGGTGCGGCACGCCTCGACACTGAGGAAATCCAAGTTCGGTCCGTGGCCGCCGGAGCCACCACCGTCGCGGCGATTGACCGTCGAATCGGTTTGCCAGCCGCCGGTCCAGCTCGCTTCGTGAGGTGTGACCGGAGTGCCGTACCGCAGACGCCCTCCGAGCTGCGGCGCTATGGTCGCTCGCACGGTTCCGAGCCATGGCGCGGTGCCAGCGACATACGTACGGCCTCGGTAATTGACGGTTGCTTGAAAGACCGTGCCGACCGGCGCCGCCCCGGCCTTCAAGAACTGAGTAACGCTCGCCGGCATGCAGATGTGGACGTCTGGAGGCGCGCAGATCGACCAGCGCGCCTTGGTCAGCCCCCCGTCAGGACTGAAGTTCGCCACCAACGAGGGATTGCCAGTCGCGTCGTAGACGGCCTGGATGTCGACGCGGTAACTGGACGGCGTGAAGGCACCGTGAGCCTTAGGCTTCGCCACGTGACGATATGACGAGCTGGGACCGCCTAACGCTCCCGTGGCGCCTACCGCGCCGGCCGCCGCCATCAGCCCGATAGCTCCCGCGACAGCCAAGAATTTGCGCGACACGTTGATCCTCATAAGGTCTACACTACGCCACCAGCCCGTCGCTCTTGAGCCACAAGGTCCACTGCCCGTCCGACCGGTCGCACTTCACAACGCCACCGGGTGAATCGTAAGCAAGAGTCAGGCCGCACCGATGACCTCCAATGCCAGGACGCGGCGCGGGCTGCGCGCCCTGGTCGCCCGTTGGTAGTAGGCGGACGCCGACCCGTCCAGGGTCCGACAGATCGCCTCGACACCGAAGCGACCGCGGTGCTGATCGATGAACGCGTCACTTCGTTCGGCCTGCGTCGAGCTCGGTCGCAAAAAACACCGAGGCGGCCTTCAAGATCTCGTTCGCGCGACGCAACTCAACGTTCGCCGATTGACAACGATATGCGGGAACTCGGTACTGATGCCGTGAAATGAGCCGAGCACGCGCGCGAGGAGCTGACTCCGAAGGGCAGGTTCGTTGGCATCAACGCCGACTGAAGGCACTGCGACGGCTGGAGCGACTCGGTCTGGTCTGTCCCCTCGAACGCCAGCTCGGCGGCGTCAGGGCTGGGAGTACTGCGACGATCTGGGCCCTGAATGCCGGCGGGCAGAAACTGGCAGCGGTCTGCGGGCCGGCCGGGGGAAGCGCACCCGCCGGCCCTCGACCCCTGGGCTCGCCTTCCTGGCACATCGGCTGGAGGTATCCGAGCTCTACGTCGAACTCATGGAAGCGGCCGCAGAGGATGCGATCGAGCTACTGAGCTTCGAAGCCGAACCGCTCTGCTGGCGACGCTACGCCGCGCCGCATGGCGGCTTCGAATACCTAAAGCCTGATGCCTTCGTCCGAGTGGGCGATGGGGACTACGAACGCGGAGCCTTCGTAGAGATCGATCGTGGCACTGAGGCCCCCGCCACGATTATGCGGAAGGCAACCGCGTACCGCCGCGCCTGGGAAGCAGGACGCGAACAAGCGCGTTGGGGCTACTTTCCCTTGGTCGTCTTCGCCGTCCCCGACGATCGTCGCAAAGAGGCCATCGCCCAGGTCTGCGCTCGGCAGCCTGCGGAGCACATCCGCTGTTCCGCGTGGTCTTGGCGGACGAGCTGCTCGCCACGCTGGTGCGAGGTACCTCATGAAGACCTTGCCGCGAAATCGGGTGCTCATCGGCGATGCCGCCGGGGTCCTGGACGATCTTCTCCCCCAGTCTGTCGACTGCGTCGTGAGCAGTCCACCGTATGTCGCGGGCCTGCGCGACTACGGCCACCCCGATCAGATCGGTCGCGAGCGCGACGTCGAGGACTACATCGCCGCGCTGATGACGGTCTTCCGCGGCGTCCACCGCGTGCTGAAGCCGCAGGGCTCAGCATGGATCAATCTCGGTGATGCCTATGCCAAACCCGGCGGCCGAGTTCCAGGCAAGAGTCTTCTGCTCGCTCCCCAGCGGCTGGCCCTTGCGCTGGCCGCCGACGGCTGGCTCATTCGCAACGTTTGCGTCTGGCACAAGAGCAACCCGCTGCCGCAAAGCGCAGCCGACCGGCTGAGCCCAACCTACGAAGTAGTGATCTTCGCCACCAAGCAGCGACGGTATTTCTTCGACCTCGACAGCATTCGCGATCCATTTCGTACCGAAACGCGCATCCGCCGACCACTCGAATTGACGCGCCGGTACCAGGACGGCAATTCCGGGCTGGCCGGATTGAAGGCGGCGGGCCTCCCCGGCAATCCGCGTGGCAAGAATCCCGGCGACCTGGTGACGCTCCCGACAGCGGTTGATCGAACTGGTCACCAGGCGACCTTCCCCGCGAGCCTCATCGAGCGGCCGGTTCGCAGTAGCTGTCCCGAGCGGATCTGCGTGCAATGCGACGCTGCGTGGACCCGGCCGACCCGGATGCTCAGCGTGCACACCAACGAGGCGTCCGGCAGGTCCGCAAGGCCGGCGAGCTACAGCGTTGTGACTGCCAGGCGCCGTCGCGCCCAGGCGTGGTGCTCGATCCATTTTTCGGGACTGGCACGGTCGGACTCGTGGCCGAGCGGCTGAACCGTGACTGGCTCGGGATCGAACTAAACCCGACCTACGCGAAGCTAGCCGAGCAACGTATTGCCGGACGGCGGGCAGCATGAGCGGCTGTCTGGAGGGCTGCGCGACGGGCGGAAGGCGAATGCTTTCTGTCCGTCGCTACAACCATCCACTATTCGGAGGTCACTAATGACCAAGGCCGAAGAGGTCCACCGCCAGATCGACGAGTTCGTCGCAGGCGGTATGCAGAAGGCAGATGCCTTCCGCCGACTGTCCGAGGAGACCGGCAAGCCGGTCAAATCGCTCCAGGGCCAGTACTACTCACGAATCCCGGAAGACGGGAAACGGCGTGAGTACTCGCCCTCGGAGGCGCGAGACCACAACTGCTGATGCCTTGGCGTCCGCTGTCGCGGTCCTCGAACGCGCGCTCGAACAGATCGACGCCGAGATCGCGGCAGCCAAGGAGCGCGCCGAAGAGGCGAAGGCGGAATTTGAAGCCCTAAAGGGCACCGCCGACGATCGCCGAAAGCGCATTCAGACCAAGATCGACGCACTCAACGCATAGTGGCTACGGGCGGCCGAAACATCACACAACATGTTTCGGCCACCCCCACTTCCTTGTCTCACGGTCTGTTCAGTTTTTGGGATAAGTGTGATAGACTTGTAACAGATAGCACAAACGCCATGCCACCTAAACACCCGCAATTCGCCGCCTTTTTTGCCGCTCGCCGGGCCGAGCTTGGTCTCTCCATGGAAGACATCGCGAAGCACGTCGGCATCGCCAAGAGCAATCTGTACAACTACGAGCACGGGGACGTCCTGCCCAAAGCAGGCAAGATGCAGGCGCTCGCTGCCGCGCTAGACGTCAGTTACGAAGACTTGCTTGCCGTCGCTGGCGTTGCCCGGCCTGAAGACTACCACGATCACACCATATCTGCGGGCGAAGTACCGCGATCTGCCCGATGAGGCAGTCGCCGAAGCCGAGCAATTCTTCGCAGAACTACAGCAGCGATACGGGGGAGGTGGCAATGCCGAATCCGATCGCTGAGATGCGGCGCATCTCCCCAGCGTGTCGCCTGGCGCCGTGGGAGGCGCGAACATTGGCCGAGCGTCAGGCGCATCGACTGTTGGCGGCCCAAGAGGTGGACGAGCCGGCGACGCCGGAACAAGCCATCGAGTCGCTACCGCGCATTGAGGTTCGCTATGTGCGCGCGAAGCATTTCGCCGCTACCGCCCGGTGGGCTGGTCAGCGTTGGTTGTTGCTCGTGAACAAGAACGACTCATGGGTGCGGCAGCGTTTCTCGATGGCTCACGAGCTAAAGCACATCATCGACCACCCTGACCGCGAGGTCCTGTACTCGAACGCACGATTCGGATCTTCATACCTGCAAGCCGAGCGAGCAGCCGACTACTTTGCGGCATCGCTGTTGATGCCAAAGGCGTGGGTCAAGCACTGGTTCTACGGCGAAGGCATCCGCGACCCGCGCGTGCTCGCCCGCAAGTTCCAGGTCAGCACCGTGGCGATGCGGATCCGGATAGATCAGCTGGGACTGTTCGAACCCGAGGAGGTGACGGCGTGAAGGCGATCGTGTTGCTTCGCGTGTCGAGCAATGGCCAGACGAAACGTGCTGGCGCTGATGAGGGGTACTCGATGGAGCTCCAACGCCGCGACTGCCACGAGCGGGCTCGTCAGCTAGAAGCCGTCGTCGCCCATGAGCTCGTTGCACCGGCCGAATCGGCCAGCAAGGGCCTCTACCGGACGCTCCGCCAGGCGCTTGAGATCGTGCAGGCCGAGCCGATCGACTATCTGATCGTCCACAAGCTCGACCGCTTCGCGCGGGACGAGCTAACCACGTTCACGGTCTTTGCCGAGTTGCAGGCAGCGGGCTGCAAGCTGGTCTCGGTCCGCGAAAACATCGACGACTCCGACCACGGGATGTTCATGATGAGCATCCTCACGGCGGTCAACGCGCTTGAATCGCGTCGGACCGCCACTCGGGTGCTCGACGGCCTGCTCCAAAAGGCGCGGAACGGCGGGACGCCAATGAAAGCCCCACTCGGGTATCTGAACAAGCAGCGCTGGGATGGCTCCAACGACATTCGCACAGTCGAGATCGCCTCGGAGACCGCGCCGCTGATTCACTGGGCGTTCACGGTCTACGCCACCGGGGAGTACACACTGAACGAGCTCGTCGAGGAGATGTGGGAGCGCGGACTTCGGACGCTCCCGACCGCTAAACGACCTGCTGGCAAGGTCGGCCGCTCAACACTCGCCCGGATTCTCAAGGACCGCTACTACGTCGGCGTCGTGACATACCGCGGCGTCGATTACGAAGGAACCCATCCGACGTTCATCGGCCGCGAGACATTCGACCGCGTTCAGGAGGTCCTCCGCTCTCATCACGCCGCGGGCGAGAAGCACTGGCGCCATACCAGCCCGCTCAAGGGCACCGTCTACTGCGGACTCTGCAAACAGCGCCTCCGCTTTACTCAGGTACGCGGCCGCCACGGAGGTGCGTACCGCTATTTCGTCTGCGCTAGCCGACACGAGCGCGCCGGATGCCAAATGCACTACGCGTCAGAGGAGGCCGTCGAGGCCGCCGTCGCGCGCTACTACGCCCACACGATCCGCTTCGATGCCGAGCGAGTGGAGCAGCTTGAAGCCGCCTTGATTGAAGGCTTCGACCGGATCTCGGATTACCGCGGCGAGGAGGTTGAACGACAGCGCCGTGCGATTCGCAAACTTGAGGGCCACCGACGCCGGCTGATCGATGCCCACCTCGCAGGCGCGGTTCCGTTGGAGTTGCTACGGGAGAAGCAAGAGGAGATCGCGGCGCAACTCGCGAAGGCAGAAGCAGCTGTCGACAAAGCTATTGGTTCGGTCGAGCAAGCGAAACGTGGACTCAAGCTCGCCCTGAAGCTCCTACAAAAGGCCGGTGCCGCTTACCATGAAGCGGACGAGATCACCCGCCGAGCCTGGAACCAGACGTTCTTTACCAAGCTCTGGATCGCGCCGGCAGACGACGACGTCGAAGTCGTCGGCGCTGAGCTGACCGATGAGTTCTCGGCACTTCTGGCAGACGATCTGAGTCGGCAACTTGCGTGCATAACGTTCGAACCCCCGTCCGCGAAGGCGGACAGGGTTCGAATCGTTGATCAAAGGTGGAGACGGCGGGAATTGAACCCGCGTCCGCGGTCGCGTGAAAGATGGCTTCTACGAGCGTATCCGGCGCTCTGATCTCGTCCCCGACTAGCCACGCCGGCCGGGTTGTCGGGGACCAGCTCCTGAAGATTTCCTCGGATCGGCTGGAGCGAGCCTCACCGAGTTAGCCTGCTATCTGATCCCGGCTAACTCCCCCGCAGGCAAGCGAGAGGCCGGGACGCTCGCGGCTTAGTGACTAAGCGGCGAGCGCGTACTCGTGAGAGTCCGCACTTATTGTTTTCCCGGGTGTTTTACGAGGCCGCCCGGGACCTCGACTCGCAACCATCCCCACGAGACGACCACGTCGAAGCCTGTCGTCCCCGGGGGTTACTTCATCTACACGACCCAGTATAGAGCGGCTGCAGCGGGCGGCGTGGGCGATTTTGTCCGGTATTCGGAGTTTTCCTACCAACCTGACGGCCTCGCTGAACCGGCGGTGGAGGCCGAAGGCTCGACCCGGATGAAGACGAGAGCACCTTCGTCGCGGCGACTGAGATCTGCAACCGAAGGACGGGATAAGACTGTGCCGATCTGGTCATCAGCGCCTGCGACAATCAGTGTTGGCGATGGAACCCAGTACCCCCATGCTCCCCGAACCGGCCAACCCGCCGCGTTACGAGCCGATCGGCTTCGGCCGCGAGCCCGAACCGTCCGGGCCCTGGCCGGCGACACCGGCCACAGCCGGGGCAGTCGTTCTTCAAACGGCGAATCGTCCCGATCGGCGTGGCGATCGTCGCGTTCCTGGCCAAGATCAAGTCGATCCTGCTGCTGCTGCCCAAGCTGAAGCTCTTGGTGACGGCCGGCTCGATGGTCGTCTCGGTGCTGGCCTACGCGACGATCTGGGGGATCCCGTTCGCGATCGGGTTCGTGGTGCTGCTGCTGGTTCACGAGATGGGCCACGTGATCGCCCTTCGCCGTGAGGGGATTCCGGCCAGCGCACCGATGTTCATCCCCTTCCTCGGCGCGGTGATCAGCGCCCGGTCGCTCGGCGACAATGCCCTGGCCGAAGCCCGGGTGGGCCTCGCCGGGCCGATCCTCGGAAGTCTTGGCTCCGCGGCCTGCATTCTGATCTGGCAGGCCACCGGGAACGACATCTGGCGGGCCCTTGCCTTCACCGGGTTCTTCCTCAACCTGTTCAACCTGCTGCCGGTGATTCCCCTCGACGGTGGTCGCGCGATGGCGGCGATGGCGCCGTCGATGTGGTTCTTCGGGTTCCTGGGCATGATCGCCCTCGCGTTCATCTTCCCCAACCCGATCATCCTCATCATCGTCCTGTTCGCCGGTTATGAGACCTACAAGCGCTGGAAGCTGCGCCGCAACGGGGGATCAGAACAGCAGGCCTACTATCGGGTCCGCCCGCGAGATCGCTGGCTGGTGGCCACGGTGTACCTGACGCTGGTGGCGCTGCTGGTCGTGGGCATGGACGCGACCCACCTGGCGCGCACGCTCGGCTAGCGCGGATCGCACCCCACAGCGCCACGCGCAGCTAGCACCCAACCGCGCCAGGCGCAGCCGCGCCCCTGCCGCGGGCCAACCTCTCCTTGCCAGGAACCGACGTCTAGTAGCGCTGGGTGCGGTCGTCGACTACACGCACGTCGCGCTGGCGCGTGTAGACGAACGTGTACCACATCGCCAGAACCAGCCCGATGATCCCGACCACCAGGAGCACGACCCCCGCGGTCTGGATGTTGAAGCCGTTGACGTGGGCCGTGACCGCGAACTTCAGGATTGCGCCCACGGCAATGAGGACTATGGCTGAGCCAATGGTCATGCTGAAGGGTCTACCCACTTACGGGCAACTGAATCCTCGGAAATCTACGTGTGGTCAGAGGCCGCCCTCACGGCTGAGGCCGCCCTGGCTCAGTGCCCGACCTGTCGCAGCTCGCGCTGGACGTCCCGGGCGACGTCGCGGTCGCGAATCGTATTGCGCTTGTCGAACAGGTCCTTGCCCTTGGCCAGGGCGATCTCGACCTTGGCCCGGGACCGCGGTTCGGAGAAGTAAAGCCGGGTCGGGATCAGCGTCAACCCCCGCTCATGGGTGCGGACCTCCAGCCGTTCGATCTCGGAGCGGTGCAGCAGCAGCTTGCGCGGGCGATCCGGATCGTGGTTGTCGTGGGCCGCAGGCCCGTAGGGCGGAATGTGGACGCCGATCAGCCACACCTCGCCGTCGCGGACCGAAGCGTAGGCGTCCTTGATCTGCGCCTTGCCTTCGCGCAGTGACTTGACCTCGGTGCCGGTGAGCACGATCCCGGCCTCAAAGCGCTCCAGCAGGTTGTAGCGAAACGAGGCCTGGCGGTTGGTGGCTACGTCGCCGGCGGCGGCTTTGCGTTTGGTTCCCTTGGCCATTGTCTATTCCTCGTCCGGCAGGGCCGGGAGCAGGTCCACCCTACCCCGCGGCGCGTCGATGCGGCCAACTCGCACCTGGATCGGATCGCCGAGCCGCAGCGCGCCGCCGCTTCGGGTTCCCACCAGGATCGTCCCCGCCTCGTTCAGCTCCCACCAGTCCCCGCGCAGTCGCCGCACCGGAACCATTCCCTCGTACTGGAGCTGTTCGCCGAAGGCCACGAAGGCGCCGGCTCCGATCAGCCCCACCACCTCGCCGCCGAATGTCGCATCGCGCGCGGAGCCGGACAGCTCCCGCTCGAGCAGGAAGCACCGCGCGATGTCGTCCGCGTCGCGCTCGATGGTCATCGCCGCGCGCTCGCGCGTGGATGTCCACGGACCGGCGCCGGCCACCCATGACGCATCGGGCGCCGGCTCGCCGGCCACCGCCGACAGCAGCCCGCGGTGGCAGATCAGGTCGGGATAGCGCCGGATCGGCGAGGTGAAGTGGCAGTAACGGGGCGAGCCCAGGCCGGCGTGGCCGAGGTTGCGGTGGTCGTAGTAGGCCTGCTTGAGCGACCGCAGCACCAGGCTGGTCAGCGCGCGCTGACCGTGGCCGGTCCGGGTGACCCAGTCCGCGACCAGCCTCGATGCCTCCGCCACGACCTCGGTGGCCTGCTGGGGAGTCAGGTGACCCTTCGGCACCGGGGGGGTCGGCACCCCCAGTGATGCGAGCTGCTCGATCAGTCGCTGCACGGCCGGCGCCTCGGGCCGCTCGTGGACCCGGTACAGCGTCGGGATCCGATGTTCCTCCAGGAACCCCGCCACCTGCTCATTGGCCGCGATCATGAGCCGCTCGATCAGCCGGTGGGACTCGGTCTGCGCGGACAGGTGCGCGGCCACCACGTTTCCCTTGGCGTCGAACTCGAACTCGGGCTCGGGGTTGTCAATCACCACCGCCATACCACTGGGCCGGGCCAGCGCCGCCGCCGCGGCACGAGCCGCCGCCAGGGGCTCCCCCCACGGCTCCGAGGCATTCTCGCGCCCGGCGAAGATCCGGTCGACCTGGTCGTAATCGAGCCGCTGGTCGGAACGAATCACCGACCGGTAGAAAGCCGCCCGCTTGACCGCGTGGCCGGAGACCGTCATCTCCACGGTCACGCTCAGCCGCTCCTCGCCGGGGACCAGCGAGCAGACGTCGTTGGAGAGAATGCGGGGCAGCATCGGCTCGACCGCGCCCGGAACGTAGACGCTCGTGCCCCGGCGGTAGCCCTCCCGGTCGATCAGCGAGCGTGGCTTGACGTACGCGGCGACGTCGGCGATGTGCACCCACACGCGCCACGATCCGTCCGGGAGCCGCTCGGCCGAGATCGCGTCGTCGAAGTCCTGGGCGGTGACCGGATCGATCGTGAACGTCGCGAGTTCGCGGAGGTCGCGGCGGCCGGTATCGCTTCCCCGGTCCGCAGCGGCGTCACGCGCCTCATGGTTGACCGCCGGGTCAAAGCCGCGACGAAGCCCCCGGTCGAGCATCAACGCGCCGATCACGTCCCGGGCGATGTCGGGGCGTCCGAGCCGGCGCGCGATCACCGCCCGCTTGGAGCCCCTCCCGTTGTTGCGCGCTGGAGTCGACACCGTCACCAGGTCGCCGACGTCGGCCTTGCGGTCCCGGCTGACCACGAGCCGCGGTCCCGGCGCGAAGAACGGCTCGGCGACCAGGAACTTCCCCGCGCGCGCGAGCACGGCTACGCGCGCCGAGGGCTCGGCGCCGCGATCGGAGCTGCTCACTTGAGCTCGGCGGCGAGCGCGCGCTCGGCCACCGTGAGCGCGGTGTCAGAGCGCGCCCGCGGACTCGTGTAGGCGTGCAAGTTGGGGGTGATCCCGGCGCCTCGACGCACCCCGCCCCCGCCGAGATTGCGTCCGCTGGGGGTGAAGTACTCCCCGACGGTGAAGTCCAGCGCGCCCCCGTTGGGCAGGGGCTGGATCTCCTGGAACACGCCCTTGCCGTAGGTGTGCATCCCCACGACCTTGGCTCGCCCGCGATCCTGAAGCGCGCCGGTCACGATCTCCGCCGACGACGCCGTGCCACCGTCGACCAGTACCACCAGGGGGATCTTGGTGGAGATCGCACCACCCCGGGCCAGATACACCTGGCGCGGCTGGCTACGTCCCGCGGTCGACACGATCGTGCCGTCGGGAATGAAGATGCTGGCCACGTTGACTGCCTCCTGGAGCAGACCGCCACCGTTCTCGCGCAGGTCCAGGACCAGGGCTCGGGCCCCCTGGTGCAGGACCCGGTTCACTTGGGAGCGGACCTCCCCGCCTGAGCCGGCGGTGAAGCTGGTCAGGTCGACGTAGCCCAGCTTGGCCCCGCGGTAGGTCAGGATGCGTCCACTCGCGACCGGCACCGTGATGTTGGCGCGCACCAGCGAGACGGTGCGCTTGCGCTTGCCGGTGAGGATCGTGAGGGTCACCCGTGTGCCGGGTCGGCCCTTGATGAGACCCGCGGAGAAGGTGCTGGAGCGCTTGGCCAGCGACGTCGACCCGACGGCGGTGATCAGATCTCCGCGGGCCAGACCCGCCTTCGCCGCCGGGGAGCCGGCAAACGCGTCTACCACCAGAAGCCCCTTGGGCACCGTCTGCACGTCTATCCCCACCCCGGTGAGATGCGGGTTTGACTGGTTCTGAAACGACTGGTAGTCGGTGGGATTGAAGTAGTGCGAGTAGGGGTCGCCGAGGCTGGCCACCGCCGCTGCGAGGCCGGTGTTGACCAGTTGATCGCGGTTGAGCTTGCGGTAGTAGTCCTTCTGGAGCAGGCCCAGGACATCATTGAGGATCTGGTCATTGGCGTTCTGCTGCACGAACGCGCTGCGCAGCGGTCCCGGCAGCCAGCTCGGGTGGCCTCCGAACCATAGGCCGACGACCAGCGCCAGCAAGCCGGCGCAGATGGCTATCGCCCTCCGCGGGCTGCTGTTACGACGCGTGAACATGGTCCTGTGAGGGTAGCCACCCGCTGTTCCGGGGCGACCGTCAGGCGAGCGCGCCACACCGCGCGCGGTGGCGACCGCTGGGTGACCGCTTTACACCCGCAGAAAGCGGCGCAGCGACAGACCCGACCCGATCGCCGAGACCGTGATTCCGGCGATCAGCAGGACCGCGATCAGCGCCGTGAACGGGATCGTCCGCGGAGCCGCGATCAGGGTCCAGTTGTTGGCCAGAGGGTCCAGGAGCGCGACCTTGGTTATCCCCAGCACCAGGATGGCCAGCAGCGCCCCGGCGGCCCCGACCACGATTCCCTCGATCACGAACGGCCAGCGGATGAACCAGTCGGTCGCGCCAACCAGCTTCATCACCTCGACCTCGCGCCGCCGGGAGTAGAGCGACAGCCGGATGGTGTTGGCGATCAGGAGGACCGACGCGATTATCAGCAGGACGGTCAGAGCCGCGGCGGTGATCGTCACCAGGTTGGTGACCTCGAGGATCTTGCGGGTGTCGTCCTTCTTGTTGGACACGCTCTGGATCGCGGAGTCGATGGTGCCCGAGCCGCCGCTTGCGGCGGGCGGGGTCAGCGCAGAGCGGACCGACAGCACGTTGCTCGGGTTATCCGGGATCACGTGGAAGGTGTCAGGCAGGGGATTTGTGCCGAGCAGCTGGTAGGCCTGAGGATCGACCTTGGACTGCTGCGCATAGGCGGCCTGCTTGGACACGAATTCCACCGACCTGACGTGGGGCACCGCAAGCAGCTCCTGGCGAACGCGGGCTTCCTGAGACGCCGTCGCGCTGCTCTTCATGTACACGTCGACGAGGACGCGGCTGCGGACGCTGTTGGCGGCACCGTTGGTGGCCTGCACGATCGGGATGAACACCCCGAGCATGAGCATGGTCACCAGCACCGTGGCGAGCGCGGCAAAGCTGGGAGCGGCGCTGCGGCGCGTCGCGCGCACCGCCTCGCGCAGGAAGAACCCGATCCGCATCAGCTCAGAGGCCGGCCGGGCGGGCGGAGGGGGCCCGCAGTCGGCGGGCCAGGTCACGCGTGGTCTCGTCACGCGTGTACAGGCCGGCGGCCTCGTCGCGGATGATCCGGCCGCGTGAGAGCTCCAGCACGCGACGCCGCATCTTGTCGACCATGGCCTGGTCGTGGGTGGCCACGAGCACGGTCGTGCCAGTGCGGTTGATGCGGTAGAGCAGACGCATGATGTCGATGCTGGTCTCCGGATCAAGGTTTCCGGTCGGCTCGTCGGCCAGCAGCAGGGGCGGGTGGTTGACGAACGCGCGGGCTATCGAGACGCGCTGCTGCTCACCACCGGAAAGCTGATCCGGAAGGTTGTGCAGCTTGGTCGAGAGGCCCGTGAGCCGCAGGATGTCCGGCACCTTGGCGCGGATCTCCTTGCGCGACCCACCGGTGACCTGCAACGCGTAGGCGACGTTGTCGTACACGGTCCGGTTGGGAAGCAGCTTGAAGTCCTGGAACACCACCCCGACGTTGCGCCGGTAGTACGGGATCCGCTTGCGCGGGATCTCGTCGAGCTGGTGACCGGCGACGCGGATCCGGCCGCTGGTGGGGTCCAGCTCCTTGATCAGCAGGCGCATCACCGTCGACTTGCCCGATCCGGTGGATCCGACGAGGAACACGAACTCCTCGCGGTCGACCGCGAAGGTCGCCTGATCGAGGCCCACATCGCCGGCGTAGAGCTTCGACACGGCGCGAAACTCGATCACCCGGCGCGAGCCTGCCGGCGCCGACGCGGACCGGCCGGGATGCGGGGTGGGCGCCGCTGCGGCAGGCCGCCGGCTGCGACGTCGGAGTTTTGATGAGGTAGCCATAGAGTGCGCGGAGCGTAGCGAGCAGATGGTCGCGGTGTCCTGTTTGAAAGCCCCTTGCAACGCGGTTTGCAGGGCTAATGCCTAAAGCCAGGCTTAACCGGCGGCCGCTGCGGTCGGATGATGCTCGTACGGGCATCGGTGGCCGCTACCGTTGTCAGACGATGTCGGCAATTACGGAGAGCACCCTTCCCAACGGCCTGCGACTACATCGCATCGGGGTTGAGGGGACTCGCGCGGTAACCATCCTGGTCGCCTTTGACGCCGGCGCGCGGACGGAGCGCCCGGAGGAAAACGGGATGGCGCACTTCCTTGAGCACCTGGTGTTCAAGGGCGGTGAGAAGTTCCCGAGCTATCGCGACGTCAACGAGGCCGCCGAGCGGATCGGCGCCGTGCTCAATGCCTATACCAGTCATGACCTCGTCGCCTTCCACATCACCGCGCGCGCGCAACGCGCGTTCGAGGCCGCTGACCTGCTCACCGACTTCGTCGCCCGTCCGCGCCTCGACGCCGCGGAACTCGACCGTGAGCGCGGAGTCGTGGTGCAGGAGATCGCGCGTTCCGAGGATCAGCCGTCGGTGATGGCCGAGCATCTGATCGACCAGGCGGTATTCGGCGATCATCCTCTCGGGCGGCCCGTCCTCGGTACGGAGGAGCACATTCGCGAGACGTTCACACGGGACGCGATCGTTGCGTTCCGGACCCGCCGCTGGTCTCCCGCCGTCGGCGGCGCCTTCGTGGTCGGCAACCTCAGCGGCGTGGACGAGAGCGCGGAGCAATTCGAGGAGCTGTTCAACCGGTTCGCGCCTGCGCCGGTGCCGGAGCCCTACGATCCAGCGCCGCCGCTGAGGCCCCGGGTACTGGTCCGCCCTCGCGAATCCAACCAATCGCATCTGCGGATCTCCTACCGGCCCGCCGTCGACGTGGCATCGCCCCGGGAACGAGCCGCGCTGGCGATCTACTCGACGCTGCTGGGCGGCTCGATGGGGTCACGGCTGTTCGATGAGATCCGCGAGCAGCGCGGCCTGGCCTATTCCGTCTCCGCCTTTCCCCATGCTTATGCCGATGTCCCAATCCTGCAGCTCTCGGCCGGACTGGAGTCCGGCAAGTGCGTGGAGGCGCTGCGGCGGATGAGGGACATCGTCGGCGAGCTCCGCACCGATGGCCCGACCGAATCAGAGGTCGACCGGGCCCGCGCCTTCGCCGCCGGCGCTCGCACGATTGCGTTCGAGAACACCGGCGCGGTGGCCCGGTACGCCGCCCAGCAGACCATCGTCCATCACAGCGATGACGTGGATCCAGATACGTCGATCGGGCTGCTCGACGAGGTGACCTACGACGAAGTGAGAGCAGTGGCCGCGGGTGTCGCCGACAGGATGTCGATGGCGTGCGTCGGGCCGCATACAGCGGAGGAGTTGGAGTCGGCCTGAGACGGTCGATCGTCGTAGGGCTGGCTCTCCTGTTCGCCGTGGCGGCGATCACGCTCGGCGTCCTCGGATCGCTCAGCACCACCAGCAGCCGTGACGCCCAGCTCGACGCCGGCGCGGTGGTCCCGAGAACTCCCGCGCCGGTGGGACCGCGAGCCCACCACCCGTCGCCCGCTCCCCCGCAGGCCAGCAACGGGTTCGCCCGCGCTCCGGTCACGCCCGCCGAGGTCCGCCTCCAGACGACGTTCAGCAAGGCGATCAAGCTCGCCGGACCGGGCACCGGCGTCCTCGTGGAGGATCTCAGCGCGAAAGCCACGCTGTTCGCTCTGCACCCGAAGCGCAAGCGGCCTCCGGCCTCGGTGGAGAAGCTCTATACGACCACCGCGCTGATGCGGATGCTGGGCCCGAACGCCCACCTGCACACCGACGTCCTGGGGACGGGCCATCTGGCCGGCGGTGTCTGGCATGGAGACCTGTACCTGCGCGGCGGCGGAGATCCCACCTTCGGCGACCCGACGTTCAACCGGAGCTGGAACTTCGGCCATGGTCCCACCGCGGCGCAGCTGGTGGCCCAGCTGGTGCGCCGGGGTATCCATCGCGTGACCGGGCTGGTCTATGCCGACGAATCGCTCTTTGACCGGCGTCGTGGCGGCCTGATGACCGCCTACGCCCCCGACACACCCGACTTCGGGGGCCAGCTGAGCGCACTGGTCTACGACCACGGGTCCGCCACGCGCCGTCTGGGGCCGGCCGAGTTCGCGGTCAAGGAGATGGTGCTGGTCATGCGCGGTTCCGGCATCACGGCCACCGCCGCGAAGCAGACGGCATCCAACCCGCGTCGAGCTCACCTGCTGGCGAGCGTCTCCTCGCCGGCGCTGTCGGTGATGACCCGCCTCATGGACGTGCCGTCCGACGATCTGTACGCGGAGCTGTTCACCAAGCAGCTCGGGGTGCTGTTCGGCGGCGGTGGCAGCATCGCGGCCGGCGCGAGAGTGATCTCGCGGACGATCGCCGCCACCTACGGGCTTCACCCCACGATCCTCGACGGTTCCGGGCTCTCCCGTGACGACCGCTCCTCCCCGCTGGAAGTCGTGGACCTGCTGGCCGAGCTGTGGCGAACGCCGGTCGGCAAACTGGTCGCGGCCTCGCTCCCGACCGTCGGCGTGGAGGGAACGGTGCAGACCATCGGCCTGAAGACGGCCGCTCAGGGACACTGCGTGGCCAAGACGGGGACGCTCAACTACGTCAGCAACCTGGCCGGCTATTGCCGCAGCCGCAGCGGACACATCCTGGCGTTTGCGCTCATGATCGACGGTCCGCTGAACTACGTCGCGATCCCGCTCGAGAGCCGGATGATCGGCGCGATCGCACGCTATTGACGCGCATCCCGCCCAGGGGCCAAAATCGAGTTGTGCAGACCGGTGGCGCTCTGAACCTGAAGGCGCTGCAGAGCTACCTGAGACGAATCGGCGACCGCTGGCCGATCGATGTCGCGCTGTTGGGCGGTGCCCGCATCGACGACCTGCGCGGAGCGTTGCCACAGCGCGAGCGGGGGCCCGAATTCGTGGTGATACTGGTATCGGGCGCGTTCGCGGGCATGCCGTGGCTCGAGCGCGTCTACCAGGCCGGCTCCCTGTGGGACGCGTTGGAGATGGGCGATGGGGCCGACGTGCACTGCTACACCCCGGCCGAGTTCGAGCGCAAGCGCGATTCGCTGCGAGCGGTGCGGGAGACCGCCGAGCGGGGGATGGATCTGCTGGCCCCCGCCGGACTCTAGGAGATCGCCACCATGCGCTGGATCGGCAGCCGGGCGCGGTCCGCGACCGCCGCCGGCACCTTGACCTCGTGGACATCGTCGCGCAGCGAATCCCGGAGCTTGCGCAGCGTGATCATCTTCATGAAGCGGCAGTGAGCCGCCTCGTTGGCGGCGACGAAATCGACCGTGGGGGCCGCCTGGCGGAGCGGATGCAGCATGCCGGTCTCGGTGGCCACTATCGCCGTCCCTCCATTCCCGGCGGCCTCCAGCTCCCGCGCATAACCGAGCATGCCGCCGGTGGAGAGCATCCGCACGCCATCGGAGGCGACGTCGCCGGCCGCGACGTACTCCATCACGCTGGTCGAGCAGCCGCATTCGGGGTGGATGAGGAACTCAGCCCCGGGGTGCACAGCGCGGACCGCGGCGATGTCCTGCGGCTTGATGCCCGCGTGGACATGGCATTCGCCGTCCCACACGTGCATCGTGCGGCCGAGCGTCTTCTCCACGTAGGCACCCAGGAACATGTCGGGTCCGAACAGGATCTCAACCTCGTCGCCGTGCTCGGCGTAGAGGTGACGGACCACCTGCACCGCGTTGGCCGAGGTGCAGCAGTAGTCGGTGTGCGCCTTGACCTCCGCGGTGGTGTTGACGTACATGACCACCACCGCGCCGGGATGGGCGGCCTTCCAGTCGGTCAGCTGGGCGGCGGTGATCGAGTCCGCCAGCGAGCAGCCGGCGTCGGGGTCCGGAATCAGCACACGCTTGTCGGGACACAGGATCGAGGCCGTCTCGGCCATGAAATGCACGCCGCAGAAGACGATGGTGTCGGCGTCGGCGGCCGCCGCCTGCTGTGAGAGGCCCAGCGAGTCGCCGACGTAGTCGGCCACGTCCTGGATCTCGGGCAGCTGGTAATTGTGGGCGAGGATCGCCGCGCCGCGCTGGGCCGCGAGCTCCCGGACCTCCGCCTGGAGGGCGGGGATGTTCTCGAGCATCAGCGGCGTGCCGGCCGCACCTGCGATCGGGAGGTTCATGCGATCAGCTGGAGGATCAGGGAGAGGTCCAGCGCCGGGGCGCTGTGAGTCAGGGCACCTACCGACACGAAGTCTACGCCGGTCGCCGCAACTGCTCTGAGCGTCTGGAGGGTGACACCACCACTGGCCTCCAGCTCGGCACGGCCGGCCACGCGCGCAACGGCGGCACGAAGCTCATCGGGGGTCATATTGTCCAGCAGGATCCGCGGTGCTCCGGCCGCCAGCGCCTCGTCCACCTCGGCCGGCGTCCGGCACTCGACCTCGAGCGCCAGCTCGGGCGCGGCCGACCGAGCGAGCCTGATCGCCGCCCCCACCCCACCGGCGATCGTCACGTGGTTCTCCTTGATCAGAATCGCGTCATAGAGACCAGCCCGGTGGTTGCGTGCACCGCCCGCCGCCACCGCTGCCTTCTCCAGCTCGCGCAGCCCCGGCGTGGTCTTGCGCGTATCCAGGATCTGGGCGCGGGTTCCATCGATCGCCTGCACGCAGCGCGCGGCCAGGGTGGCGACGCCCGATAGCCGCTGCAGGAAGTTGAGCGCCGTCCGCTCAGCCGACAGCAGTGCACGGGCTGCGCCCACGACGGCGAGCACCTCCCCGCCTTCGCGCCACTCCCCCTCCCGCCCCAGGATCTCGAACTCGGCCCCCGGATCGAGCTGGCGAAAGGTCAGCTGGGCCGCCTCCAGGCCGAACACGACCCCCGGCGCCTTTTGGCTGATCACCGCTCGGGCCCGGGCACCGGAAGGCACGATCGCCGCGGTGGTGACGTCGCCGCCGCCGAGGTCCTCGGCCAGGGCCCGTGTGACGGTCTCCTCCAACGGGCGGGCGGCCATGGGCTCGCCAGGATAGCCTGAGCGAGAACTTGCCCGGCCAGGATTTGGTAGGTTCCCGCCGCCCGTTCGGGGAATGGACGGGTTCGGCCGGGTTTGTCCGCCCACGGTTTGCCCGTTTACTTCAAGGAGGTTCAATGGTCCCGCGTGTGATGAAGTTCGCCTGCGCTGCAGCCGGAACGCTGGCCGTCGCCGGAGGCGGTGCTGCGCTGGCGGCGCCGGGTCCGCCGCCACCAACGGCGACGAACGGCGCCGCGGTTGCGCAGGTGGCCGCCGGCCTCGGCACACCCACCTCATTTGCGTTCGGCGCTGGCAGCGTGTTCGAAGGCGACGCCGGCAGCAGCCAGTCAGGTCCACCCAACGGCGGCGTATTCCTGCTGAAGGCCGGCGCGGGGATCAAGCTCGCCGGCTCGCCGAACTTCGTCGGCGGCCTGGCCTGGCATCGGGGGGCACTGTATGTGAGCGCCGGCAGGGTCACCGGTCCTTCGTCCTTCAAGTGGCAGGTCCTTAAGTGGAGTGGCTGGAACGGCTCCGCCTTCACCAAGCGGACGGCGATCTGGACGGCGCCGAAGAAGCTCGCCGGCCTCAACGGGATCGCCTTCGGCCCTGACGGCAGGCTGTACCTCGGTGTGAATGTCAGCATCACGATGCAGAACGATCACGGCCCGGCCAGGACGCCGTATGTCTACGACGTTCTGTCGATGAAGTCGAATGGCAAGGGCTTCAAGGTCTTCGCCACCGGGATCCGTCAGCCCTGGCAGTTGGCGTTCACTCCCGGATCGCGGTCCCCCCTCGTGTCCGACCTCGGTCAGGACAAGGGACCGAAGAATCCCCCTGACTTCGTGCTGCGGGTTCACAACGGGGACAACTTTGGCTTTCCGCAATGCAACTGGATCACCGCGAGCAAGTGCAATGGATTCGCCAAGCCATTCAGGTTCTTCCCGCCGCACCGGAACATCATGGGGCTGGCAATCATCAAGCATCGGATCTACATGACCTCGTTCCTGGGCGCGACCGGCCGGGGTCCTGGTGGCGAGGTGGTCTCGATGCCGCTGAAGGGCGGCGCGCTGAAGTCGGTGCTCACCGGGTTCGTCGCTCCGACCGTCGGCCTCGGTGCCCACGGCGGCACGCTCTACGTGGGAGAGCTGACCGGGCAGGTGTTCAGCGTCAGGCCGTAGCTGAGGCCGCGCCGTCATCCGCACGTTCCTCGGTCCGGCGTCCGCCGGGCCGAGGTCGTGGGGCGGCGCCGGGCGGGGTTGACCCCGACACGCTCATGACGGCCCCCGATGGGGCTCAGCGTCGATCCGGCTCAGCGCGTGCCAGGCGAGGCGACCAGCACCCTGACCGTCGCAAAGCTCGGGTCGGCGGCGCCGTGCAACCGCGCGCCGGCCTCGGTCAGTTCACGTAGGTATGTGACGACCTCGTGGGTGATCCGCTCGCCGGGCAGCAGCGATGGCACCCCCGGCGGGTACCCCGCGATCGACTCGCAGGAGATCCGGCCGATCGCGTCGTCGACTGCGACGGCTTCCCCGACGCCCAGAAAGGCGTCTCGGATCGGCACCACCGTCTGGTGCTCCAGCGCGGCCGGTGGCTGGGCCAGCACGGGCGCCTTCCCGGGCCGAGCGATCCGGCGCACGGTCTCGGCGAAGTCGTGCGCGAAGCGCTCCAGCGGCTCCACCGGCTGTCCCATGCCGAGCACCAGCACCAGCGTCGCGTGGGTGGCCAGCTCGATGTAGATGTCGTAGCTGGCCCGCAGCTCCTCGGCGATCTCGTAGCCGGTGCAGCCGGTGCCGCGAACGTCGATCACGATCCGCAGCGGATCCCAGCCCGCGATCCCGGGCCGCCCGACCATCGCCTCGCCGACCACCGCGCAACCGGGGATCGCGTCGATCTCGACCCGGGCCCGCGCCGACGCGGCCAGGGTCCGGTCCAGAAGCGCCTCGCCGTGGGCGTGGAGCTGGCGCCGTGCGCTGTCCAGCGAAGCCAGCAGCAAAGAGTTCGGGCTGGTGGAGCGCACCAGCCGCACGCAGCGCGCCACCTCCTCGGGTTCGACCAGGCCGTCGCGCGCCACATGCAGCATGGCCGACTGGGTGAGGCTGCCGACGATCTTGTGGGTCGACGCCAGCGAGGCGTCGGCCCCCTGACGCAGAGGCGACTCGGGCAGGCCGGGATGAAAGCCGAAGTGCGATCCCCAGGCGCAGTCGACCACCAGCGCGGCCCCGGCGGCGTGCGCGACCTCGGCGCAGCCGCGGATGTCGGCCGCCATGCCGTAGTAGGTCGGCGAGACGATGAACGCGGCGGTGATGTCGGGCGAGCGCTCCAGCGCCTCCCGCAGCGCCTCCGGCGTCACCCCGTGCGCCATGCCGAGCTCGATGTCGTATTCGGGGGCCACGAAGCTCGCCATCCCGCCGCTGAGCACGAGTCCGTCGACCACGCTGGCGTGCGAGTTGCGCTGCACCACCACGTGCTGACCGGGCTTGGCCAGGGCCAGGCACAGCGCGTGATTGCCCTGCGAAGCGCCGTTGGTGAGGAACCAGGTCTGCCCGGCTTCATAGGCGGCCGCGGCCAGCTGCTCGGCGCGCTCGTACGGTGTCGGCGACGGCCCGACATCGATTCCCTCGATGTCCTGGCAGATGTCGAGCGCCAGGGCGCGCTCACCCATCGCGCTGCGCAGGCCCGGGTCCGCCCCCGGGCCGCCCTTGTGCCCCGGGACGTGGAAGCGGACCGAGCCTCGAAAGCCATAGGACACGATCGCTTCCAGATACGGCGCGGTGGGGAGCTCCCGCTGGGTCCGCCGCTCGCTCATCTCACCGCCTCCAGTCCGTTCATTTGGCGGCCTTGAGGAGGTATGCCCGCACGAATCCGTCCAGGTCTCCACCCAGAACCCGGTTGGCGTCGCCCATCTCGTAGTCCGTCCGGTGGTCCTTGACCATGGTGTAGGGATGTAGGACGTAGGACCGGATCTGGGAGCCGAAGTTGACGTCCTGGGCTTCGCCCTTCTCGCGGGCGATCTCCTCGCGGCGCTTGCGCTCCTCCAGCTCGAGCAGCCGCGAGCGCAGCATCGTCATGGCCTCGGCCTTGTTGGACGATTGCGAGCGCTCGTTCTGGCACTGGACCACGATCCCGGTCGGCTTGTGGGTGATCCTGACGGCGGAGTCGGTCTTGTTGACGTGCTGTCCCCCCGCGCCGCTGGCGCGGTAGGTGTCGATCTGGAGGTCGTCATCGTCTATCTCGACCTCGCCGGCCTCCTCCACCACCGGAGATACCTCCACGCCGGCGAAGCTCGTCTGGCGGCGGTTGGCGGAGTCAAACGGCGACAGCCGCACCAGTCGGTGCACCCCCTTCTCGCTGCCGTAGAGCCCGTAGGCATTCTCCCCCCGGACGCGGAAGGTGGCGGACTTGATCCCCGCCTCCTCCCCCGGAGAGACCTCGAGCAGCTCTACCGCAAAGCCACGCTTCTCGGCCCATCGCATCTCCATCCGCAGCACCATCTCGGCCCAGTCCTGGGCGTCGGTGCCGCCGGCTCCGGCGTTCACGGTCACCAGCGCATCGCCGGCGTCATAGCGCCCGGAGAACAGGCGCTCCTCCTCGAGCGCGTCGAGCCGCGCCTGAACCGCCCGCACCTGCTCCTCGAGCTCCGCGGCGATCTCGGGATCCTCTTCGGCCAGCTCGGCGAGTGGCTCGAGGTCCGCGACGTCATGCTCGAGCTCGCGGAACACGGCAAGCTTGCGCGTCGCGCGGGAGTGCTCGGCGCTGACTCGGGCCGCGCGCTCCTGATCGTCCCAGAACCCCGCCGCGCCCATTTCGTCTTCGAGCGAGCGTGTGCGCTCAGCTAGCCCGTCTGGGTCAAAGATAGTCCGCTAGCAGGGTTAGCTGCTGGCGGATCGCTGCGAGTCGCTGGGGCAGCGGCTCTGAAGGGGCGGTGGCCATCGCGCCTACCCTAGCAACGCCAGCTTGAGGTGATCGGCACGTGGGTAGAAGGAGCCAGGGACCGGCACCCCGAGGGAGGCTCGCCGTGTACAAGCAGGTTCTCGATCCAGTGTCCCATTCGCTGGGGCTGAGTTCGATCTTCGCCATCCTGCCGCTGGCGGTGCTGTTCGTCCTGCTGGGCGTGCTCCGCGTGAAGGCGCAATGGGCGGCGCTGATCACGCTCGTGGTGGCGATCATCGTCGCGCTGGCCGTCTACGGGATGCCCTTCGGCCAAGCGACGGACTCAGCGCTCGAGGGCGCTGCGTTCGGCTTCTGGCCGATCATGTGGATCGTCATCAACGCGCTGTGGATCTTCGATATGACCGATGTGACGGGGCACTTTGCGGTTCTGCGACGAGCGTTCGCGACCGTATCCGATGATCAGCGCGTGCAGGTGGTGGTCATCGGCTTCTGCTTCGGCGCCCTGCTCGAGGCGCTGGCCGGTTTCGGCACGCCGGCGGCGATCTGCGGCATCATGCTGGTCGGCCTGGGTCTTCCTCCCCTTCGCGCCGCCGCGGTGTGCCTGATCGCCGATACCGCACCCGTCGCCTTTGGCGCGATCGCCATTCCGATCACCACGCTCAGCGAGGTCACCGGGCTGTCAACGCACCAGCTCAGCCAGATGGTCGGACGCCAGACGCCGATCCTCGCCCTGCTGGTGCCGTTCGTGATGGTGTTTGTCATCGACGGCCGCCGCGGACTGCGGGAGGCGTGGCCGGCGGCGCTGATGGCCGGCCTGGTCTTCGGCCTCGTGCAGTTCGCCGTCTCCAACTACGTCAACTACCAGCTGACCGACATCGTGGCCTCGCTCGCCTCGACCGCCGCTGTCGTGGGGCTGACCCGGGTCTGGTCTCCCGGCGCGAGAGCGACGGTCGGACGTTCGCGGCCGGCGATCGCCGGCGGTGCCTCCGGCCAGCCGGAGTTCGAGCGTCGGGTTCGCGCCGAGGAAGGTGGCCCGCTGGGTACCCGCGAGGTTCTGGAGGCCTTCGCCCCCTACATCATCATCATCATCGTGCTCGGCGTCATGAGTCTCAACAGCGTCGCCAAGCAGCTGACCAAGCTGACCACCAAGTTCAGCTGGCCCGGCCTGCACCTCCTCAGCGCCACGGGCAAGCCGCCCAAGAGCGAGATCTTCAAGCTCGACTGGGTCACTGCGGCCGGAACGGGGCTCCTGATCGCCGGTTTGATCACCGTGATCGTGCTCCGCATCCGGCCCGGTCTGGCCATTCGCACCTACTTCAGGACCCTGAACAGGATCAAATGGGCAATCGTGACCGTCTGCGCGGTCCTGGCCCTCGCCTACGTGATGAATGCCTCGGGACAGACGATCACGCTGGGCACCTGGGCCGCCGGTGCGGGCGGCTTCTTCGCCTTCTTGTCCCCGCTGATCGGCTGGTTCGGGACTGCCGTGACCGGATCGGACACCTCCTCCAATTCGCTCTTCGGCGCCCTGCAGGTGGCCGCCGCCAAGCACGCGGGGCTCTCGCCGACGCTGCTGGCGGGCGCAAACAGCTCGGGCGGCGTGCTCGCCAAGATGGTCTCGCCCCAGAATCTGGCCATCGCCGCGGCAGCGGTAGGCCTCGATGGTCGCGAGGGGGATATCTTCCGCCGCGTCATCGGCTGGAGCCTCGGGCTGGTGCTGTTCCTGGCGGTGATCGTGCTACTGCAATCCAGCTCGGTCCTCTCCTGGATGGTGCCGTAAGGCATAGGGCGGTTGCCGCGGCCGCCCCCGTCCTCGCCCCCCGCGGTCGGCGTCAGGCGATCCCCATTGCCCTCAATCCGGGAGGTACTCGTACGCCACCAGCGTGAGGAACTCCGGTAGCTCGCGAGACAGCGAGACGCTCTCGAGGATCGCCCGCGTCTGCTCGGGATGGCCTGCGGCCCAGGTGTCCTCGCCGACGTCCTGCCGGATCCGGGCCGTCTCCTCGTCGAGGATCTGGCGGACCAGCTCCGCGGTCACGGTGCGCCCGTCACTCAGTTGGCAGCTGTGATGGACCCATTGCCAGATCTGCGAGCGGGAGATCTCGGCGGTGGCGGCATCCTCCATCATCGAGTTGATTGCCGCCGCCCCCCGCCCGCCCAGCCAGAACGAGATGTACTGGAAGCCGACGCTGACGTCGGTCCGGAGCCCCGCCTCGGTGATCTGGCCGGGTGTCGAGGCCAGGTCGAGCAGCTCGACCGCCTCGACGTGAACGTCATCGCGCTGACGCTCGATCTGGTTGGGCGCGCCGTTCAGGCCACGCTCGAACACCTCGCGCGCCACCGGCACCAGGTCCGGATGGGCCACCCAGGTCCCGTCGTAGCCTTGGTCGACCTCACGCTGCTTGTCGGCGCGGACCGACTCGAGTGCCTTCTCGTTGGCCGCCTCGTCGCGCCGGGATGGGATCAGCGCCGCCATCCCGCCCATGGCGTGAGCGCCGCGGCGATGGCAGGTTGCGGCCAGCAGCTCGGTGTAGGCGTGCATGAAGGGAACCGTCATGGTCACGTCGGAGCGGTCTGGAAGGACCATCTCGGGTCGGTCGGCGAAGCACTTGATGGCGGAGAAGATGTAGTCCCAGCGCCCCGCGTTCAGGCCCGCCGAGTGGTCGCGCAGCTCGTACAGGATCTCGTCCATCTCAAACGCGGCCGGCAGAGTCTCGATCAGCACCGTCGCCTTGATCGTGCCGTGATCGAGGCCGGCCGCGTCCTGGGCGAAGCAGAACACGTCGTTCCACAGCCGCGCCTCGAGGTGGGACTCCAGCTTGGGCAGGTACAGGTACGGGCCCGAACCGCGCGCCAGCAGCCGCGGGGCGCAGTGAAAGAAGAACATGCCGAAGTCGAACAGCGACCCCGCCACCGGCTCGCCGCCGATCAGCAGGTGGCGTTCGGGCAGATGCCAGCCGCGGGGACGTATCAGGAGCGTGGCGGGATCTTCGACGAGCTCGTAGTGTCGGCCGTCGGAGCCGTCGTAGGTGATCGTGCCCTCGATCGCGTCGCGGAGATTGATGTGGCCCTCCACCATGTTGCGCCAGGTCGGCGCGTTGGCATCCTCGAAGTCCGCCATGAAGCCGTCAGCACCGGAGTTCAGTGCGTTTATGACCATCTTGCGGTCGGTCGGGCCGGTGATCTCAACCCATCGCTGCCGCATGTCGGGCGGGACCGGTGCGACCTTCCAATCGCCCTCGCGCACCGACGCGGTCTCAGACAGGAAGTCCAGCGGCTCGCCTGCCCGCAAGCGGGCGCGGCGCTGCTCACGCGCACTCAGCAGCTCCTGGCGCCGGCCCCCGAACTCGCCCTGCAGCGCGGCCACGAACTCAAGCGCGTCGGGCGTCAGCACCGGGTCAAACCTAGGGTTGTCAGTGCTGCGCAGCTCGATCCGTTGGCGGGTGGCCATCTGGTCGGTGATCCTTCCCGTCAGCCCGGGCGTCAAACCTGAACGGGCCGCCCGCTCAGCCCTCGGAGACGGAGGCGCGCTGATATTGTTGCCGGCGTGGCGAGCGTCAACGACACCGCAGTGCGGGCCCTGCTCGAGGCGCCCAACTACGCCGTCATCTCGACGCTCAATCCCGACGGTTCAATTCACGGCGCGGTCGTGTGGATCAGCCTGGAGGGTGACGAGCTCGCGGTCAACAGCGCCGCCGGGCGCACCTGGCCGAGCAACCTGGACCGCGATCCGCGGGTCACGGTGGTCGTCTACCCGGCCGACAATCCCTATGAGTACGTGGAGATCCGCGGTGCCGCCGTGGGCACCCGGGATGACGCCGACGAGCACATCAACCGTCTGGCCAAGAAGTACATCGGCCAGGACGAGTATCCGTTCCGTCAGCCCGGGGAAGAGCGGCTCAAGTACACGATCACCCCTGAGCACGTCCGGTACCAGAAGCAGGGCTGATTTCGGTCGCGGCGGCGCTTCAGCCCGTCAGGCGCCGTGGCACTTCTTGAACTTCTTGCCCGAGCCGCACCAGCACGGGTCGTTGCGGCCGATCTGCTCTGACTCGTCGACACGCCGCTGCTCGACGACCGGCATCGGCGCGTCCGGGTCGGGATAACCCTCACCCAAGTCGGCGGCTCCGCCGCTGGCCGCGGCAGCCATGGCCAGCGCGCTCGGCTGCGCCCCGGCGCCGCCCGAGTAGCTGACGCGTCCGCCGCCGGTGGCTGAGCTGCGCGCCGGGCTGGGGCGGCTGACCGGAGCCGGCGGACCGCCGCCGTTGGCGTCCTCGAGGGTCACCTCGACGTGGAAGATCAGCTTCGCGAAGTCGTCCCAGACGCTGTTCATCAGATCGCGGAACAGCTCGAAGGCCTCGTTCTTGTAGGCCACCAGCGGCTCGATCTGCGCGAACCCCCGCAGGTGGATGCCCTCACGCAGGTAGTCCATGTCGTAGAGGTGCTCCTGCCAGCGCTGATCGATGATCTCGAGCAGCAGGAGGCGCTCGAGTACCCGCATCAGCTCCTCGCCGAGCTCGCGCTCACGCTGGTCGTACTGGGCCAGCGCCTCCTCCTGCAGCCGTAGGATCAGGTCCTCGCGGTCCACCCGCGAGGGGTCGAGTGCGGCCAGCTCGTCGCTCGGGGTGAAGATCTCCTCGATCCGGCGCATCAGTCCTTCGATGTCCCAGTCCTCGACGAAGTCCCCGGCGGTGTACTCGGTGACCAGCCGGTCGATCAGGTTGACGATCTCCTCGCGCGCGGCCGCCGACATGTCCCGGCCGTCGAGCACCTCGTCGCGGTAGGTGTAGATCACCTCGCGCTGCTGATTGAGCACGTCGTCGTACTCGAGCGTGTGCTTGCGCATCAGGAAGTGCTGTTCCTCGACCTTCTTCTGCGCCTTCTCGATCTGCTTGGAGAGCATCCCGGCCTCGATCGGCTCCTCGTTGCCCTCGTCGTCGACGCTGCCGAGCCGGTCGAGGATCTTGTAGATCCGCTCGCCGGCAAACAGCCGCACCAGATCGTCCTGGGCGGAGAGGAAGAAACGCGATTCGCCGGGATCGCCCTGGCGGCCGGAGCGGCCGCGCAGCTGGTTGTCGATCCGGCGCGACTCGTGGCGCTCGGTGCCGATGATGAACAGGCCGCCGGCATCCAGCACCTGCTCACGCAGGCCCTCGATCCGCCGCTCGACCTCCGGGAGCGCCCGGGCGTAATGCTCGTCCCAGTCAGGCGCACCCGGCTGCAGGCCGAGCTTGGCCAGCTCCAGTCCCGTCAGATGCTCGGGGTTACCGCCGAGCTTGATGTCGACGCCGCGGCCGGCCATGTTGGTGGCGATCGTGACCGCTCCCGGCGCGCCCGCCTCGGCGATGATCTCGCCCTCGCGCTCGGCAAACTCGGGCTTGGCGTTGAGCACGGTGTGCTTGATCCCCTGCTTGGTCAGCAGCGAGGAGAGCAGCTCGGAGACCTCGACCGAGATCGTTCCCACCAGCACCGGCTGCCCGGCCTGGTGGCGCAACTCGATCTCCTTGGCCACGGCCGCCCACTTGCCGTCCTTGGTCTTGTAGACCTGATCGTTGCGGTCGGCGCGCACCATCGGGCGGTTGGTGGGGATCTGAACGACCGGAAGCTTGTAGATCTTCATGAACTCGGTCGCTTCGGTCAGAGCCGTACCGGTCATCCCCGCGAGCTTGTCGTACATGCGGAAGTAGTTCTGCAGCGTGATCGTGGCCAGCGTCTGGTTCTCCTCCTGGACCCGCACGCCCTCCTTGGCCTCCACCGCCTGGTGCAGGCCCTCGGACCAGCGCCGGCCCTCGAGGATCCGGCCGGTGAACTCGTCGATGATCCTCACCTCGCCGTCGATCACCGCGTAGTCGACGTCGCGGTTGTAGAGCGACTCGGCCTTCAGCGCCTGATGGAGATGGTTGACCAGATGACCGTTCTCGGCCCGGTACAGGTGGTCGATGCCCAGGAACCGCTCGGCCTTGGACACTCCGCGCTCGGTGACCGAGACGGTCTTGTGCTTCTCGTCGAATTCGTAGTCGAACTCGGCGACGAACTCCTTCTTGGCGCGGGGATCCATGCCGTCCGGCGTCTTGCCGGGAGTTAGCTTGGGCGCCAGCCGCGCGAACTTGGCGTATAGGTCGGCCGCCTGCTCGGGCGCGCCGGAGATGATCAGGGGGGTGCGCGCCTCGTCTATCAGGATGTTGTCGACCTCGTCCACGATGGCGAAGGTGTGGTACGGCGACTGGCCCTCCTCGGGCTTGGGACGGCCCCCGTGCTGGACCTTCTCCTCCAGGCTCTTGGCCATGTTGTCGCGCAGATAGTCGAAGCCGAACTCCGAGTTGGTGCCGTAGGTGACGTCGGCGGCGTAGGCGTCGCGCTTCTCCTCGTAGGGCTGCATGTTCTGCAGCACCCCGACGGTGACGCCGAGCATGTCGTAGATCGGCTTCATCCACATCGCGTCACGCCGGGCCAGGTAGTCGTTGACCGTCACCACGTGCACGCCGCGGCCGCCCAGCGAGTTGAGCACCACCGCGAGCGTCGCCGTGAGCGTCTTGCCCTCGCCGGTCTTCATCTCCGCGATGCAGCCGTCGTGGAGCACCATCCCGCCGATCATCTGCACATCGAAATGGCGCATCGCCATCGAGCGCTTGCCGGCCTCGCGGACCAGCGCGAAGCACTCGTAGAGCAAGTCGTCGAGCGATTCGCCGCCGCGCGCGCGCTCGCGCAGCTCATCGGCCGCCTCGCGCACCTCGGCGTCGGTGCTGTGCTCGAGCTCCGCCTCGTAGCCGTTGATCCGGGAGACCCGCTGCTCGTAGGATTTGAACTTCTTTGCCTCGCCCATGCGAAGCGCTCGGTCCAGGAAGGACATGGTTTTAGGGTAGCGCGAGCCGGCGGGGCGGGCCGGCTGTCCGCGGCCGGGAAGCCGGGCCGCCCCCGGGTCGTTACGCCGCCGGGGAGATGTCCCCCGTCACCGGGGTGGCAGCCGCGGCGCGAGCCTCACGACGGCGGCGGCGCTTGTCGCGGTGACGCTTGACCTGAACCGCCAGCTCGTCGGCACACAGGTTGATCGAATGCAGCATGTCGCCGGACGCGTCCCGCGCCCGGAGCGTGACGCCTTTGAGGTGCAGGGTCGCCTCCGCGACCTGTGATTCCGCGATCGCCGGGTTGCGCTCCTCAAACAGCTCCACCTCCAGCTCCGCCAGCTCAGAAACCTGCCGGGAGACCTTGCCAAAGCGCTTCTCGACGTGCGCCCTGATGTCCGCTGAAACGGGCAGGTTGCGGCCTTTGACCTCGATCCGCATTCGACCGACCTCCTATGGGAAGCGTTGATCTCGTCAAGTTTCGAGATTAATCCTGAATGGGCCGTTTGTACAGACGTCAAAATGTCTAAGTCTTGGCTCCGGACGTCTCCCCCACGATCACCTGGACCCTCGAGCCGACGGTGCTGGTCGGCGTCGCGGTGCTGGGAGCCCTGTACGTCATGGGCTGGCGGCGCGGCCGGGCCACCGGTTCGCCGCACCGGCCGGGCCTTGGCCGCCTGGCGCTGTTCATGACCGGCCTGCTCTTGATCATCGCCGCGCTCGTGTCGCCGATCGACGGGCTTGGAGACCAGCTGATGCTGATGCACATGGCCCAGCACATCCTGCTGCTCGACCTCGTCCCCATCTGCCTGATCCTGGGCCTCAACAAGGTGCTGCTGCGGCCGGTGACCAGGCGGCTGAACGCCGTCGAGCGGCGCGCCGGCTACCTCGCTCACCCCGCCTTCGCGGTGCTCGCCTACGCCGGCTTCATGTGGGCCTGGCACATCCCCGCCATGTACGACGCTGCGCTGAGCAACCAAGCCGTGCACGCCTTAGAGCATCTTTGCTTCGCAGCCGCGGGCACCCTCTACTGGTGGCACCTCCTGTCCCCGATCCGCAACCGGATGCGACTCGACGGCCTCGGCCCGGTCATGTACATGGTCGTCACCAAGCTGCTGGTGGGGCTGCTGGGGATCGCCCTGGCCTTCGCCCCCGACTCGTTCTATCCCTTCTACCAGCACCATCCCCACTACTGGGGACTGTCGCCCTCCGAGGATCAGTCGCTGGCCGGCCTGGAGATGGCGCTCGAGCAATCGATCGTGATGGGCATCGCGCTGGTGTGGCTGTTCGTGCAGATGCTCGGGCGAATCCGAGCGCGAGGCCCAGCGCGCCGAGAGATATGAGGTTGGGCAGAACGCCTAGCGGCGTTTTGCCACCAGCAGCGCCGCCCCGATCCCCCCGCTGAGATCGCCCAGGCCGGCCACCCGGACCGCGGGCGGTCGAGAGTCGTTGAAGAGGTGGGGGTGCATCTCGGTCGAGATCCGCTCCGCCATCGGCTGCCCGAAGCGGACCCCGAGCCCGCCACCGATCACCACCGCCTCGACGTCGAGCAGGTTCACCGCCGAGGCGACCCCGGCCCCCAGGGCCTTGACCGCCCGTTCGATCAGCTCCTCGGCGAGGGGATCGCGTTGCTCGATCGCAGCGGCCCATACGGAGCTGGTCAGCCGGGTGCGGCCGCGGTGCTTCATCAGCTTGAACAGATCGGTCTTGGCGCCCTTTTCCAGCTCGCGACGGGCGCGGGCCTCCATCGCCGCCCGTCCGGCGTAGGCCTCCATGCACCCCCGCCGCCCGCACGGGCAGTGCGCGCCGCCGTTTCGCACCACCATGTGCCCGATCTCACCGGCGCCGCCGCGGCCCAGCCAGGGCTTGCCGTCGAGGATCAGGCCGCCGCCGACGCCGGTGCCCCAGAACACGCCGAGCAGCGAGCGATAGGGCTTGCCGGCACCGAGCAGAAACTCGGCGTCGGTCGCCACCTGCACGTCGTTGCCGACGTAGACCGCGGTCCCGAGCTTGTGGGCCAGGGTCTGGCCGAGCTCGAACGAGCCGATCCACCCCGGCAGATTACGGGCGTTGGCGACGGCTCCGGTCGCCTCGTCGACGTCGCCGGGCGAACCCACCCCGACCCCCGCCAGCGACCGGGTCTTGGCCCCGGCCGCCGTGGCCGCTCCGACCATGGCTTCGGCCATCGAGGAGGCCACGTCATCCGGGCCCCCCTCCGTCGGCGTCGGCTGACGGGCCTGGCCGAGAACCTGATTGTCGCGGTCGACCACGATCGCCTCGATCTTGGTCCCGCCGAGGTCGATCCCGCCGCGCAGCTCGCCGTTGGAGGCGCTGGAGCGTTCCATCGTCAGCGGGAGGCTACCTCAGCCCCACGACTGCCGGTAATCCTTCTGCTCGGCGGTGGCCTCGTCGATCTGCACGCCGAGCGCGGCGAGCTTCAGCCGCCCGACCTCGCGGTCGATCGCCGCCGTGACGGGATGCACCCCGGGCCCGCGCTCGCCCCGGCGCACCACCAGCTCCTCGACGCTCAGCGCCTGCAAGGCGAACGAGACGTCCATGACCGCGGCGGGATGGCCCTCGGCGGCGGCAAGATTGACCACTCGCCCGTGGGCCAGCAGGTTCAGGCGCCGGCCGTCACCGAGCGTGTACTCCTGCACCAGCGGGCGGACCTCCCGCGTCCCCCCGGTCGCCACCGAGGCCAGCTCGTCGAGGTCGAGCTCGACGTCGAAGTGCCCGGCGTTGGCGAGCAGGGCGCCGTCCTTCATCCGCTCGAAGTGGGCTCCCCGCAGCACCCGACGCGAGCCGGTAACGGTCACGAACACGTCGCCGCGCTCGGCCGCCGACAGCGAGGGCATCACCTCGTAGCCCGCCATCCGGGCCTCCAGCGCCCGCAGCGGATCGATCTCGCACACGATCACCGCCGCTCCGGCACCCCGAGCGCGCTCGGCGATGCCCTGGCCCGCCCAGCCGTAACCGACGATCACGACCGTGTTGCCGGCCAGCAGGACATTGCTGGCCCGCACGATCCCGTCCAGCGCCGACTGACCGGTCCCGTGGCGATCGTTGAGCGCCCGCTCGGTGCGGGCCTCGTTGACCGCCAGCACCGGACAGCGCAGCTTGCCCTCCTCCTCCAGCCGGCGCAGCCGCACCAGGCCGGTGGTCGTCTCCTCGGTGCCTCCGATCAGCCGCTCCAGCTGATCGCCGCCGCGGGCGTGCGCGGTGACCAACAGATCGGCCCCGTCATCGATCGTGATCTGCGGAGCCGCCTCGAGCAGCGCCAGGACGTGCTGCACGTAGGTGTCGATGTCCTCTCCGCGCCGCCCCCGGACCTCGACCCCGTCGCCGACCACCAGCGCCGCGGCGACATCGTCCTGGGTGGAGAGCGGATTGGCCGAGCACAGCGCCACGGTCGCCCCGCCGGCCTGCAGGGTCCGCACCAGGTTGGCGGTCTCCGCGGTGACGTGCAGGCAGACGGCGATCCGGATTGCCTCCAGCGGCCGCTGCGCCGCGAACCGGCGCCTGATCTGCGCCAGCACCGGCATCTGGCCGGACGCCCAGGCGATCCGCGCCTCGCCTTCCGGGGCCAGCGCGAGGTCGGCTACGTCAGACGGTGCAGCCAACGCTCGCGCCATCCCCGAGGACGGACGGACTAGTAGCGGTAGTGATCAGGCTTGTACGGACCCTGGACCGGGATGCCGAGGTAGGCGGCCTGATCCGGCGTGAGCTCGGTCAGCTTTACCCCCAGCGCGTCCAGGTGCAGCCGGGCGACCTTCTCGTCGAGCTGCTTGGACAGCGTGTAGACCTGGTTCTCGTACTCGCCGGTATTGCCGAACAGCTCGAGCTGGGCCATCACCTGGTTGGTGAACGAGTTGGACATCACGAAGCTCGGATGCCCGGTCGCGTTGCCCAGATTCAGCAGCCGGCCCTCGGAGAGCACGATGATCGTGTTGCCGTTCGGGAACACCCACTCGTCGACCTGCGGCTTGATGTTGATCCGGGTGATCCCATCGATCTTCTCCAGGCCGGCCATGTCGATCTCGTTGTCGAAGTGACCGATGTTGCCGACGATCGCCTGGTGCTTCATCCGCGACATGTGCCCGGCGGTGATGACGTCCTTGTTGCCGGTCGTGGTCACGTAGATGTCGGCGGTGTCGAGCACGTCCTCCAGGCGCGCGACCTGGTAGCCGTCCATCGCCGCCTGCAGCGCGCAGATCGGGTCGATCTCGGTCACGATCACCCGGGCGCCCTGGCCGCGCAGCGACTCGGCACAGCCCTTGCCCACATCCCCGTAGCCGCACACCACGGCCACCTTGCCGCCGATGAGGACGTCGGTCGCGCGATTGATTCCGTCGATCAGCGAATGCCGGCAGCCGTACTTGTTGTCGAACTTGGACTTCGTCACCGAGTCGTTGACGTTGATCGCCGGGAACAGCAGCCGTCCCTCGTTGGCGAACTGGTAGAGGCGGTGCACGCCCGTGGTGGTCTCCTCGGTCACGCCCTTGATCTGCTCGGCCATCTTGGTGAACCGCTGCGGCTCGTCCTCCAGCGACCGGGTGAGCAGCGACAGGATCACGCGATGCTCCTCGTTCTCAGCGGTCGCCGGATCGGGGACCCGGCCGTCCGCCTCGTACTGCACGCCGTTGTGGACCAGCAGCGTGGCATCGCCTCCGTCGTCCAGGATCATGTTCGGGCCCTCGTGCTCGGGCCAGCTGAGCGCCTGCTCGGTGCACCACCAGTACTCCTCCAGCGACTCGCCCTTCCACGCGAACACCGGGATCCCCTGCGGATCCTCCGGAGTTCCCTCGGGCCCGACCACCACCGCGGCCGCGGCATGGTCCTGGGTCGAGAAGATGTTGCAGCTGGCCCAGCGCACGTCGGCGCCGAGCGCGGTCAGGGTCTCGATCAGCACCGCGGTCTGGATCGTCATGTGCAGCGATCCGGTGATCCGGGCGCCCTTCAGCGGCTGGCTGTCGGCGAACTCGCGACGGGTCGCCATCAGACCGGGCATCTCGTGCTCGGCCAGGCGGATCTCCTTGCGGCCGAAGGCCGCGAGTCCCAGGTCAGCGACCTTGAAGTCTGTCTTGGCGGCGGTGGTGCTCATGTGCTCTCCGTGTTCCTTGGAATGCTTGGAATGGGTTCTCGGGGGGCTCTCGCTCCGACCGGCGCCTTGACTCAGGCGAGCGCCGCGAGCAGCTTCTCGTGCTTGTCCTGCTCGAAGCTCAGCCAGTTCTCGGCGTCGACGTCCTCGGGGCGGCGGGCCTGCGTTCGCAGCCACGCCTGAACGGCTTCACGCAGCACGGCGTCACTCGACATCCGCGCCGCGAAGGCCACGTCCGAGAGCGAGATCTCGAAGCGGGCGAGCAGCTCTTTGAGGGTCCGCAGCCGTTGCAACTCCGCGGCGCCGTAGAGCCGGTAGCCCGACGCCGAGCGCGACGGCGTGACCAAGCCCGCCGACTCGACATAGCGCAGCATCCTGGGCGACCAGCCGGTCGTGCCGGCAGCCTCGTTGATCGTCAGTGCCTCCATCGACCTAAACCCTACCACGATCGTGTCAAGGTTTGTGCACGATGTTATTTGCTCACCGCCCGCGCGACCGGGCCGGAGCCGGGGGCGCGCGAGGGCCGGTTGGTCAGGCGTCAGCGCCCGAGAGCGCCGCCTTGAGACGATCGATTGGACCGATCGTGGCTGGGTCCACACCGCCCAGGGCGGCGAGGTACAGCGACACGAGGTCGCCGAACAGCACCGTCGACACCACGCGCTCAACCCGGCTCTCGCCGACGCTCTGGATCGTCTCGGTCACGACCGCCGTCTCGGCGACCAGCTCGCAGGTCAGCCTCATGCGCTCGCGGACGCGGGGATGCAGGTCACGGTCGTCGAGGAATACCGCGCTGAAAGGCCCCCGATCCCCGGCTCCCTCCCAGCCGACGACTTCGTTGTGATCGAGCTCGGGTAGCTCGGCCGCGAAGCTGGGCGACTTGGCGTTCTCGTTGATCTGGCACTTCCACCGGTAGGCGACGGGCGCGGTCAGGCCGGCGCCGGCGATCTGGGGGACGGTGTTGTGCAACGCCCGGGCCAGCGTCTTGGCCGGTGAGTCCTCCGGCGCATCGGGACCCCACTCCGCGATCAGCTGCTCGCAGTGTGCCGCGGCGACGTCGATCTCGGAATGCACGCGAGCGCCGACGCCGGCGAGCGCGGCGACCTCGAGGGCGACGACGAACGAGTAGCCCACTGCGGCTCGCGGCTGAAACCCCCCCGGCAGCGGGATCACGGCCACGCCGTCCGCACGGGCGTTCTGGGCCAGCCGGCCGCCGGTGGTGCAGACGATGCGCCGAGCGCCCAGCGCTCCGGCCGCGTCGTAGGCCGCGAGCGTCTCCTCCGTCTCGCCGGAGTAGCTGACGCACAGCACCGTCACATCCGGGGTGGTCCACGGCGCCAGCCCGTAGTCGCGGGCGATCACGATCGGTCGCGAGGCCCGATCGCCGAGCGCGGCGCGGGCCAGGTCGCCGCCGATCGCCGACCCACCCATCCCGGCGATCACCAGCCCGCCCGGCGCGTCGTGCGGCGCCAGGTTGGCGGATTCCACGCGCCACAGGGCGTCACGGAGGTGCTCGCCAAGTCCGAGCACATCGTCCAGCTGTCCGGTGGGGTCGCCCGCCGCCAGCGCAGCGCGGGTCAGCGGCGGGGTCAAAACGCGATCGCTCCAGCGGGGCAGATGCACTCCGGGAAAGATACGCACGCCGGCCGCCAGCACGTTGTCCGCTCCCACGGTCACGTCCTGGCCGAGCATCACTCCACCCTCGAGCCGGCAGTGCTCGCCGATCGACACCCCGGGTCCGACGATCGCCGAGCTGATGCGGGTGCCCTTGCCGACCTCGCAGCCGTCCAGCAGCACCGAGCTCTCGATGTGGGCACCGGAATGCACGGTCACGCCGTGGCCGAGCACGGTCCGCCCGCCGAGGATCGCGCCGGTCGACACGACGCATCCCTCGCCCAGCAGAGCCGGCGCGTGCACGGTCCCGTCCACCCGCCCCGCCTGGCCCTCGCACAGGGTTCCGCCCGCCTCTCGCAGCCGGGCGCCGACCTCGGTGCTCACGTCGCCCTCGAGGATGTCGAAGGTCGCCTGCAGGTAGCGCTGCGGCGTGCCGATGTCGAGCCAGTACCCGCTCGCCTCGTAGCCGAACAGCCCCCGCTGGACCAGAGCGGGAAACACGTCGCGCTCGATCGAGAGCCTGGTCCCGGCCGGCGGCATGTCAGCGAGGACGTCGCGCTCGACGATGTACGCCCCCGCGTTGATCAGGTTGGTGTCGATCTCGTCGGGGCGGGGCTTCTCGACGAACTCCGATACGGCCATGTCGGCGCCACACCGCACCAGGCCGAACGCCGACGGGTCCTCGACCGGCACCAGCGCCAGCGTCGCCCGCGCCCCGGTGCGCTCGTGCTGGCGCAGCTGCGCGCTCAGGTCGATGTCGGTCAGCACATCGCCGTTGAGCATGAAGAAGCGCTCCTGCAGCAACTCCTCGGCGAACTTCAGCGCACCGCCGGTGCCGAGCGGCTGCGGCTCCTCGACGTAGTGCAGGGCGATACCCAGCGCCGAGCCGTCGCCCAGGACCGACCGGATTCCCTCGGCCATGAACCCGCAGGACAGGATCGCCTCGTCCACGCCGTGGCGCCGGAGCCATTCGAGCATGTGCGAGATGAACGGCTGCCCCACCAGCGGCACCACCGGCTTGGGCATCGTCGAGGTCAGCGGCCGCAACCGCGTCCCCTCCCCGCCCGCCAGGATCAGCGCCTGCACGCCGGCGCCCCCCGATCAGCTGGCAGGCTCAACGTCCGATCCCCTCGTAGGTGAGGCCCGCCGCCCTGACCGCCTGCGGATCGACGAAGTTACGGCCGTCCACCACGAGGCTGCCGGCCATCTGCTCACTCGCCTCGCGCCAGTCCAGCTCGGCGAACTCAGGCCATTCGGTGACCAGGATGCAGGCATCGGCTCCGGCCAGCGCTTCCAGCGAGGAGCTCGAGAATTCGACTCCCGGCATCAGCTTGCGCGCCTCGGCTGCGGCGATCGGGTCATAGGCGCGCACCTTGGCGCCGTCGGCCTGCAGCCGGGCCGAGAGAACCAGCGACGAGGCCTCTCGCATGTCGTCGGTGTTGGCTTTGAACGCCAGTCCCAGCAGGGTGATCGTCTTGCCGACCAGCGAGCCGAGGTGCTTCTGCAGCTTGCCGATCACGCGGCGCTTCTGCAGCTCGTTGACCTCGATCACCGCCGTCAGGAGCTGGAAGTGATAGCCCGAGTTGCCTGCCAGCTGCTTGAGCGCGGAGACGTCCTTGGGAAAGCAGGAGCCGCCGAAGCCGATCCCCGGCCGCAGGAAATGGGTGCCGATCCGGTGGTCGAGGCCCATGCCGCGCGCCACCTCCAGGACGTCGGCGCCGGTCTCCTCGCAGACGTTGGCGATCTCGTTGATGAACGAGATCTTCGTGGCCAGAAAGGCGTTGGCGGCGAGCTTGACCATCTCCGCACTCGCGATATCGGTGCGCACGATCGGCGCCTCGAGCGGGGCGTAAAGCTCGGCCACCGCGTCGCCCGCCCAGCTCGCCGTCGTCGCCGATCACCACCCGGTCGGGTGCCAGGAAGTCCTCCAGCGCCGACCCCTCCTTGAGGAACTCCGGGCACGACACGTAGGCGAACGCCCCCTTGCCCTGCTCGGCCATCACGCGCTTGATCGAGGTGCCGGTTCCCACCGGTACGGTCGACTTCATCACCAGGGCGTGGCGGTCGGAGGCTGGCATCGCCGCGACCACGGCGTGGACCGCCGACAGGTCGGCGTCGCCCGAGTAGGTCGGCGGGGTGCCGACCGCGACGAACAGCAGGCGCGCCCGCTCCAGCGCCTCCGGCAGCTCGGTGGAGAAATGCAGGCGCTCGCGGCTGCGGGCCACGGACTCGGTCAGGCCCGGCTCGTAGATCGGGATCTCGCCCCGCTGCAGCCGGGCGATCTTGTCGGCATCGACGTCCACGCACCACGCCTCCACGCCCAGTTCAGCGAATCCGGCCGCGGTGACGAGGCCGACGTAGCCGGTGCCGATCACGGCGATCGGTTCACGTTCGGGGGCCATCGAGCGCGAGAGGGTAGCGGGGAACCGCCTGACGGCGTTCCTTGAAAGCATCCCCGGATCGTTCTGGGGTGGTGGGTGGACCCGCGAGCGGCGCTCAGCCGGCGCGGGTCAGCGACGCCGCCATCGAAACCAGCTGCCGGTTGGAGATGTCGGTGGTGAGCGTGTTGGAGATCCAGTAGACCGCCTGCGGCGTACGCCACGCGACCGTGGTGAGCTTGCCGCCGTTGGCGAACAGCATCAGCTTCTTGCCGGCGACCATCCGCGTCTCGGTGGGGCTTGACAGCAGCGGCGGGTTCTGCCACGTCGTACCCTGAACGCCGTAGTACTCGCCCAGCAACGAGTTGAGCACGATGGTCATCCGGTAGGCGCGGTGGCGAACGCCCTTCTGGTCCTTGATCATGTAGGCGCGCGGGTAGGAGTTGGGGCTGGCAACCTCCAGCGGGCAGTTGCCGGTCAGGCCGGAGCAGTACTGCGAACCGGACAGGATCAGGCGCGGGTAGTAGACGGGCAACCCGCTACGGCGAACGGCGGCGGCCTGGCTCTTGCCGTCGCTGGTGTCATCGGCCAGGCCAGCCGCCTGGATCTTGGCCGATGCCTTCACGGCGGCGGCTTTGACCTTGGCCTTGGCCGCCGCAGAGGAGGTGGTGGCGCGCATGAAGGCGCGGAACACGCCCTGCTCGGCGGAGGGTGTCGCCGTCACGTAACAGGCCGTCTGGACCGCCGGCGTGCCGGGCGCGCCGGCCACGGCGCCACAGGGCTGCAATTGCGCCGGGAACTTGATCTGCTTGATGGTGTGCCCGGCCGAGAACGCCACCAGCTGGAACAGATTGTCCAGCCCGTCGATGGTGCGCAGATTGCTGTCGGTCTCGGTGTGCGCGCCGAAGATCTTCAGGAGCGTGTCGCGGTTGGCGACGAGGTTGGCGACGCCGTACTGATCCTTGGCCCAGCGGATGAAGTCCTGCTGGCGGGCGTTGCGGACGAGGTCGGAGTCGGTGTGGCGGAAGCGCACGAACTGCAGCGCGTGGAAGCCGCACAGGCGCTGGTATCCGGGTTGGATGTTGATGCTCGAGTAGCCGGTCAGCGCGGTGTTGTTGTAGTAGCGGTGATCGACGTCGCTGTACACGCAACCAATCGCATTGACCAGCGAGATGAACCCGCTGAAGTTGACGTCGATGATGTGGTTGACGTGCAGGCCGGGGAACACCTGCTGCTGCAGCGTCTTGACCAGCAGGTTGGTGCCGCCCTGGGAGTAGGCGGCGTTGAGCTTGGCGGTGCCGATGCCGGGGAGCTGAACCTGGAGGTCGCGCGGGACCGACATGACGTTGATCGTGGAGGAGTTGGGATCCATCCGCACCAGCAGCATGGTGTCGGTATTGGCGGTGCTGAACGGCGTTCCGGCGCGGTGGTCAGAGCCGATGATCATCAGCGTCTGTGGCTCTCCGGGGTTGGCGATCTTGATCTGGGCGTGCGGGATCGCCGTCCCCACCGCTAGATCGGCCGCCAGCTGCTTGAACTGGAGTAGACCGGCGACCGCCGTGGTCGCCGCGGTGGCGCCGATCACGACCACGGCGCCGAGCAGGAAACGCCACAGAGCGCCGCCGCGGGTGCGGGGAATGATCCTCATCCCATCCCTCCCTCGATTGCCTCCAGGCGCCCGGCGGTCCCCGGGCGTTGCAGCCATGCGGGCAGGCGAAGCACGAAGTCAGCCAGGGCCCGGCGATAGCGTGCGAGCGAGGCCAGCGACACCCACTCCTCCGGGCCGTGGTGCCCGGCGCCGGTGGGCCCGAACTCGACTGCCGGAATCCCGGCCTCCAGGAACGACGCCGCGTCCGAGGCGCCGTCGCGCCCGACGCTGAGGACCTCGCGGCCCGCGACCGAATGCGAGACAGCGTCGCGCAGGGCCCGTACGTAGGGATTCTCGGGCGAGACCATGACCGGAGGATGGATGAACGTGCGGGTGACGTCGATACCGGCGATGGCGCGGACCTGAGCCAGGATCTCGCCGGGATCCTGGCCCGGGAGATAGCGGACGTCGACCGCCATCTCGCATCGATCCGGCACCTTGTTGAGGGCGTCGCCGCCCTCGATCCTTCCCAGGTTGATCGACGGCCGGTCGAACATCTCCGAGGACTCCCGGCTGAACGGCAGCGTTTCGATCGCCCGGAACACGTCCACCGCCTTGAGGACGGCGTTGTCGCCCAGCCACGGCGTCGAGCTGTGCGCGGCGCGACCGTGGACCACGATCCGCATCACCAGCACGCCCTTGGCCTGCACGCCGATGTGCATGTCGGTCGGCTCCCCGGTGATCGCGAAATCGCCGCCCAGACCCCGCTGGACCGCGGCGTCGGTGGAGCGCTCATCGATCTCCTCGGACTCCTCGTCGGGCACGCAGATCAGCCGCACCCGCACGGCGTCCTGGCGCTCGACGTCCTTGAGGGCGCACATCATCGCCGCCAGGCCGCCCTTCATGTCGTAGGCGCCGCGGCCGATCAGCCGATCGCCCTCCACGCGCGGTTGGAACTGCTCGGGGCGTCCCGGGACGACGTCGAGATGGCCGTGGAAGATCACGCAGGGGACGTCCAGCCGCTGCGGGCCGAGCTCGGCCACCAGCACGGGCAGACCACAGTGATCGTGCTCCTTGACCTCGATATCGCGGGATTCGAGCCATCCCTTGACGAATCCTGCGGCGGCGACCAGATCGTCGGGCCGCGAGGTCTCGTAAGCGATCAGCCTTTCAGCCAGAACGCGCTCATCCACCATGAGCCCCGGAAGGTTAGGCGGCCTAGATGACGGCGGGATAAGCGGCCCGCGTCATCGGGCCTGACCGCCTTCGGCGAGCCTCAGGAATGTTTCCCAGCGATTCTTGTCGCGCTCCGCCACACGGCGCTTCTCGCTGTCCTCGCCCGCCGAGTCCAGCTCCTGCTCGGCCCGCTCCAGGCGCGCGCGCAGCTCGCCGGCGTCGAGCGCGTCGGCCTCGTGGGCCTCCTCCACCAGGACCAGCACGCGGCCGCCGGCGACCTGCATGTAACCCTCGGACTGGGCGAAGCGAATCACCTCGGATTCGCTCTTGTACAGCCGCAGCTCGGTGGGATCGAGCATTGCCAGCAGGGGCTGGTGGTTGGCCAGGATGCCGATCGAGCCGACCACGGTCCGGGTCGAGACCATCTCCACCTCGTCGGAGAACACCTCCCCCTCGGGCGTCAGGACCTCGACCGGGAATGTCGTACGCGCCACGGGTCACTCGCTTCCGGAGTCGGACTCGCGGTCGGGGTCATCCCCGGAGCCGGCCTCGGACGTGGTCTGCGCATCGCTCTCGGACGTGGTCTGCGCATCGCCCTCGGACGTGGTCTGCGCATCGGCCTCGGAGCTCTCCTCGGACCCCTCGTCGGAATCGCGGCCGGAGCCGCCCTTGACGCTGTCGACCACTTCGTCGATCGTGCCCTTCATGAAGAACGCTCGTTCGGGCACATCGTCGTGCTTGCCCTCGAGGATCTCCTTGAAGCCGCGGATCGACTCGGCCACGGGCACGAACTTCCCGGGCACGCCGGTGAACTGCTCGGCGACGTGGAACGGCTGGGACAGGAAGCGCTCCATCTTGCGCGCTCGCTGGACCGTCACCTTGTCCTCGTCGGAGAGCTCGTCGATTCCGAGGATCGCGATGATGTCCTGTAGCTCCTTATAGCGCTGCAGGACCTCCTTGACCTGGTTGGCGACAGCGAAGTGCTCCTCGCCGAGGATCTCGGGCTTGAGGATCGTCGAGGTCGAGTCCAGTGGGTCGACCGCGGGATAGATGCCCTTCTCGGAGATCGACCGCGACAGTGTCGTGGTCGCGTTGAGGTGGGCGAACACCGACGCCGGCGCAGGGTCGGTGAGGTCGTCGGCCGGCACGTAGATGGCCTGGATCGAGGTGACCGAGCCCTTCCGGGTCGAGGTGATCCGCTCCTGCAGCTGACCCATCTCTGACTCGAGCGTCGGCTGGTAGCCCACCTGCGACGGCATCCGGCCCAGCAGCGCCGAGACCTCCGAGCCGGCCTGCACGAACCGGAAGATGTTGTCGATGAACAGCAGCACGTCCTGGCCCTCCTCATCGCGGAAGTACTCCGCCATGGTCAGGCCCGAGAGGGCGACTCGCATGCGGGCACCGGGCGGCTCGTTCATCTGCCCGAACACCAGCATCGTCTTCTCCAGCACGCCCGATTCCTTCATCTCCAGCCACAGGTCGTTGCCCTCACGCGAGCGCTCGCCCACGCCGCAGAACGCCGACAGTCCTTCGTGCTCCTCGGCCAGGTTTCGAATCAGCTCCTGGATGATCACGGTCTTGCCCACGCCGGCGCCGCCGAACAGGCCGACCTTGCCGCCCTTGGCGTAGGGAGCCAGTAGGTCGATCACCTTGATGCCGGTCTCGAACATCTCCGTGGTGGGGGTCAGCGCCTCCACCGAAGGCGCCTCGCGGTGGATCGGCCAGCGCTGCACGTCGTCATCGAGCGGTTCCCCGAGGTCGATCGGCTCGCCGAGCAGGTTGAAGATCCGGCCCAGCGTGACGCGACCGACGGGGACCGTGATCGGGCCTCCGGTATCGACTACCTCAGCGCCGCGCGCGAGGCCGTCGGTGGTGTCCATCGCGACGGCGCGCACACGGTCGTCACCGAGGTGCTGCTGGACCTCGCAGACCAGCACATCGCTGCTGCCCGCGGCAATGTCCTCGTCCTCCTCGGCTCGGGCTGCCTCGGGACGCTTGATCGTCACCGCATGGTTGATCTCGGGCAGCTTGTCGGGGAACACGGCCTCGATCACGACGCCCTGGATCTCCTCGAGCGTGCCGGTGTTCTGCTTGGTCTCGGCGTCTTTGGTGGTATCGGTTTCGGTGGTGGCAGCCATTTTCGGTTTCCTTCCTAGTTTTGCGCCTTGCGGCTAGCCGAGCCCTTCGGCGCCGGCAACGACTTCCATGATCTCCTGCGTGATCTCTGCCTGGCGGGCCCGGTTCATCTCGAGCGTGTAATCGTCGATCAAGGTGGTGGCGTTCTCGGACGCACTGCGCATCGCGGTCATTCGCGCGCCGTGCTCGGACGCGGTCGACTCCAGCAACGCGCGGTAGATCGAGATCTCGACGTAATCCGGAACCAGGCGCCGGAGGATCTCCTCGGGGTCGGGCTCGTACTCGACCAGCGGCCGCGGCCCCGACCGCTCCGCGGAATCGGCGCCGGGCGATTCCGCCTCCGCGCGAGAATCGGCGCCAGCCGATTCTCGCCCGGAATCGGCGTCAGCCGATTCCGCAAGAACTGTCGCCTTCTGCAGCGGTAGCAGCGTCTCGCGGCGCACCACCTGGGAGAGCGGCGAGATGTAGCCGTTGTAGAAGATCTCCACCTGATCGACCTCGTCGTCGATGTAGGCCGCCATCAGGCGCTCGGCGATCCGGCGCGCGTCGGCGTAGGACGGACGGTCGGTGAAACCGGTGAAGCTCGCCACCGGTTCGTAGCCGCGGAAGGTCAGCGACGAGGCCGGACGCCGCCCGGAGGCGAAGAACGCTGCGTTGGCGTTGTCGTTGGCGCTGTGCTCACGCGCGGCGGCCACGCCGGCCCGCACCGCGTTGGAGTTGAACGCCCCCGCGAGTCCGCGGTCGCCCGCCACCACCAGCAGGCCGACGGTGCCCAGCTGCTTGTGCTCCTGGAGGATCGGCAGCTGCGGAACGTCGCCGGCGGCCTCCGCCGCCTGGCGGGTCATCCGCCGGATCGCGTCGGCATACGGTCGCAGCGCCTCGATCCGCTGCTCGGCGCGGCGCAGGCGCGCGGCGGCGACCATCTCCATGGCCCGGGTGATCTTCTGGATGTTCTTGACCGAGCTGATCCGGTTGCGGATGTCCCGCTGCGAGGTGGCCATTGAAAATCAGGCCGCGACGGCCGCGTCACCCTTCTCTTCGTCGCCGTCCTGGGACTCGGACCGACCCTCCGACGAGGAGCCGTTGGCGCCCGAGCCGCGCCTGGGCTCGTCATCATCGTCCATCGGCAGTCCCTCCTCGTCGAGGTCGTAGCCGAAATCCTCGGCGAACTGCTTGACCGCCTGGTCGAGCTGGGACTGGGTCTCGTCGCTCCAGTCCCCGCCGGCGATCTTCTTGATCAGCTCCGGCTCGTTGCCGCCCACGCTATCGACCAGGTCGGTGAGGAAACGAGTCACCTTGTCCACGTCGATTCGATCGAGGTAGCCGTTGGTGGCGGCGTACAACTGCACCACCTGGTCCTCGACCGCCATCGGGTGGCGCTCGTTCTGGTTGAGCGTCCTGACCAGCCGCTCGCCGCGGGCCAGGGTGGCCTTGGTGTCGGCATCGAGGTCCGATCCGAACTGCGAGAACGCCTCCAGGTCGCGGTACTGGGACAGCTCGAGCTTGAGCGTCCCGGCCACCTTGCGCATCGGGGTGATCTGGGCGTTGCCTCCCACTCGCGATACCGAGATGCCGACGTTGATGGCCGGCCGCACGCCCGAGTAGAACAGCTTCGGCTCCAGAAAGATCTGCCCGTCGGTGATCGAGATCACGTTGGTCGGGATGTAGGCCGACACATCGCCCGCCTGAGTCTCGATCACCGGCAGGGCGGTGAGCGAGCCGCCGCCGAGATCGTCGTTGAGCTTGACCGCGCGCTCGAGCAGCCGGGAGTGCAGGTAGAAGACGTCTCCGGGGTAAGCCTCGCGGCCGGGTGGGCGGCGCAGCAGCAAGGACATCTGCCGGTACGCGTAGGCGTGCTTGGTCAGGTCGTCGTAGACCACCAGCGCCGCCTTGCCGTTGTAGAGAAAGTGCTCGGCCATGGCGCAGCCCGCGTACGGGGCCAGGAACTTGATCGGCGCCGACTCGTCGGCGGCGGCCATGACGATGATCGTGTTCTCCAGGGCGCCCGCTTCCTCCAGCACGCTGGCCAGCTGCACCACGGTCGCCTTGCGCTGGCCGATGGCCACGTAGACGCAGATCAGGTCACGATCCCGGTTGTTGATGATGGTGTCGATCGCGATCGACGATTTACCGGTCTGCCGATCGCCGATGATCAGCTCGCGCTGGCCGCGGCCGATCGGAATCATCGAGTCGATCGCCTTCAGGCCGGTGAGCATCGGCTCGGTGACCGGCTGACGCTGGACCACGCCGGGCGCCTTGTGCTCGGTGGGGCGCAGTTCCGAGGTGTCGATCTCGCCCTTACCGTCGAGCGGGATGCCGAGCGGGTCGACGATCCGGCCGAGCAGCGCCTCGCCGACGGGGACTTCCAGCAGCCGTCCCGTGCGCCTGACCGTGTCGCCCTCCACGATCTTCTCCCACTCCCCGAACAGCACCGCGCCGACGTTGTCTGACTCCAGGTTCAGCGCCAGCCCCGTCACATCGTGGGGGAAGTCCAGCATCTCAAACGACATGCAGTTGTCCAGGCCGTGAATCCGGCAGATGCCGTCGGCCACTGACAGCACAGTTCCGACCTCGGTCAGCTCGGCGCTGGAGCTGTCGAGGCCCTCGATCCGGCTCTTGAGGATTGAGGTGATCTCGTCGGGTTTGATCTGCATATCGGTTGGCTCCCTTGACAGGCGCGGCTGGTTACGCCTGCGCGACTTGCTTTCGAAGTTGTTCGAGTCGGTTCTTGATCGAGGCGTCGAGGATGACGTTGCCGACCTTCAGCACGAGCCCGCCGATGATGTCGGGATCGACGTCGCTGGAGATCTCCACCTGGCGGTCCACCTGCTGACCGATCCGCTCGCCGATGTCCTGAACGATCGAGTCGTCAAGCGCCACCGCGCTGGTCACCCGCACGGGCAGGCGCCGGCGCTCCTGCTCCCACAGAGCGTCGAACTCGGTCCGGATCCGGAAGATCGCCGGCATCCGGTGTCGCTCGACCAGTGCCTCCAGGAAGTTCATGAACTCGCGGTTGGCGTCGGTCACCGTCCGCTCGAGCCCGTCCTTCTTCTCGGGGACCGAGAAGTACGGCGAGAACAGGAAGATCGCCAGGTCGCGGTTCTCGTGCATCGCGTCCGCGAACGCATCGAGCTGCTCGTGTATCTCATCGAGCGCATCGTGCTCGTTCGCGACCTCGAACAGAGCCCGCGCGTAGACCTGGGCGATCTCCTCCACTAGCCTCGTCCGCCCTCGGAGCCCAGCGCGCTGAAGTCGAGCTCGCGCAGCGCGTCCTCCACGAGTCGGCGCTGGTCGTCGTCGTTGAGGGTCTTGCGCGTCACCTTCTCGGTCGCCATCACGGTCAGGTCGGCCACCTCGCGGCGGATCTCCTGGATCGCGCGGCGAGTCTCCGCCTCGATGTCGCGTCGGGTCTGCTCCATCATCTGCTCGCGCTTGGCCTTGGCCTCCTCGGAAGCCTCACGCTCATGCACCTCGGCCGCCCGGCGGGAGCGGCCGATGATCTCTTCGGCCTGCTCGCGCGCCTCGCGGAGACGCTCGCGGTACTCGGCGAGCAGCTGGTCGGCCTGCTGGCGGGCCCGCTCGGCGGCCTCGATCGACTCCTCGATGGCATGCTGGCGGCGATCCAACGCCGCCGAGATGCGTGGAAAGGCGAGCTTGGCCAGCACGTACATCGAGATCCCGAACAGCAGCAGGGTCCAGATCATCAGCCCCACATTGGGGGAGATCAGGAACGAGCCGCTCGATGCCGCGGGTGTGAGGGTGCCGGACATCTACTTGAGCACGTAGGAGATCAGGCCGGCAACCAGCCCATAGAAGAAGGTCGCCTCGGTTAGGGCGAAGCCGAGCCACTGGATCTGCGTGATTTCGTCGCGCATCTCCGGCTGGCGGGTCACCGCCTCGATGACCTTGCCGAAGATGATCCCGATGCCGACGCCGGCGCCCACGGCGCCGAGGCCACCGCCGATCCCGATGCCGAGTCCCGCTCCAACCCCGGACGAGGCGGCGAACGAGAGGATGTGGTGTGTGAACAGCAGCACTTGAGCTCAGCTCCTTCTGGGTTTAGTGATGAGTGACCGCGCCACCGAGATAAATGGCGGCGAGGGTGGCGAAGATGAAGGCCTGCAGCGTCGCCACCAAGCCCAACTCGAACAGGTAGACGATGATGCCGACCGGCAGGGTGAACCATCCGAGAGCTGAGAGGCCGAGGATCACCGCGAGCCCGCCGGCCATGAACAGGATGATCATGTGGCCGGCCAGGATGTTGGCGAACAGCCGGATCGTCAGCGACACCAGGCGCATGAAGTTGGAGATGATCTCCAGGGGGGCGATCAGGATCAGCATCGGCCCGTGGACGCCACTCGGGATCAGGCTCTTGATGTAGCCGATCAGTCCCTGTGTCCGGATCCCCACCGCGTTGAAGACGACGAACACGATCAGCGCCAGCACCAGCGGGACCGAGATGTTGGCGGTGGCCGCGTAGAGCGCGAAAGTGGGGATGTGGGCGCCGAACAGCGTGAACGTCTCTTCGGAGTTGGTCGGGAGGGGGACGTAGCCGATCAGATTGCAGAACCAGATGAACAGGAACAGCGCACCGATGAACGGGAACCACTTCGCCGCCATCGAGTCGGGCATGTTCCCGCGCGTGATGTTGTCGCGCATCAGCGAGAAGAGGACCTCGACCGCGGTCTGGACCTTGTTGGGACGGGCCTGCATGCGGCGCGATATCCACAGCATCGTCACGATCGTGAGGATCGTCGCGATCATCAGGTAGACCACGGCGCGGTTGATGCTGAACACGCCGAGGTTGACCCAGTTGGTGATCTTGAACTCGTTCTGGATCTGGAACGAGGTGTTCTTCTTGGAGTTGATCCCGAAGATGACGGCGAGCAGGATCAGCCCCAGGACGTAGAAGCCGAAGATGCTGAGGAGGGTTTTTCGGGCGTTGCTCATGAGGATCCGGGGCGCTTGGAAGCCGATGACCTAGGACGGGTCGCTGCAGAGATACCCAATTGGATCGTGAATGCGAACACGATTACCAGCAGGGCGGTCAGCCCGTCGCCTTGACTCCCCGATTTGCGGACCAGAATCACGGCGATCGCCAGTGCGAACAGGCGGCCCAGCATGTAGCTCATCCGGATCCCGATTCCGCGGTTGAACTCCACCGCGGTCGCCGCTCGCTCCACCACCACGCCGAGCGCCCGCAGCACGATCCAGGCACCGGCGCCGACGATGTAGCCGCGGGCCGGCACGCCGATCAGCAGCAGGATCGGGGCCGCCACCGCGAGCACCACCACGTCGAAGTAGCGGAGGACGGGCATGGGGGAATCAGTGCGGGCCGGGACGGTCAGTGACAACGCGCGGCTCCAGGAAGCAGGCGCCCAGCGGCGTCGACGCCCTGGACCTGGCCATGGTCGCGCCAGGCCCCGGCGGACAGGTGTTCGTCATGTTGTCTACTAGCGCTGCTCAAGCTGAGTTCCTTCGGCTGGGGGCGCGAACGCTATCGGTGCGGCGACGAGAGCGTCGCCTGAAAGCGGCACCGGGGCGCTCTACGCATCACCGCCATGAGGTTCACTGCGTTAACCGGAGGTTAGCGTGCTGGAGGCGATATGCGCGCCTGGACAGCCGTCAGTCGTCGTGGCAGCACCGGCTTGTACAGCTGCCCCTCGGCCCACATCGCGGCGATCCCGGCCCGGGGTAGGCCGAAGGGTCCTTCGTAGACGAGGTAGCGCGGCTCCCAGCGCGGGAAGAACTTGGCGTTGAAGCGATACAGGCTCTCGATCTGAAAGAACCGGTTGCCGAGCGAGATGAGCTTGCCGAGGGCGCGTTCCGAGGCCTTCTCGGGGCTGTGGATCCACCTCGCAAAGGCGGCAAAGTTAAGCGAAATCTCACCGACGCCACGTTCCCTCAGCAGCTCCACCGCGCTGGCCACCATGAACTCGGTCAATCCGTTGGGGGTTCCGGGATCCCGCCGCATGAACGACAGCGACATGGCCGGACGGCCGTAGCAGGGCACGAAATGCAGCACTCCCCGCACCGCTCCGTCCCCGTCGCGGGCGACGATCACCAGCGTGTCCTGCTCGTGGCGGCCGATCGAGTCCATGGCCATCGAGAAGCCGCGCTCGGGCGCGCCCTCCCGGCCCCGCTCGAGCACCAGTTCGACCTCGCGGGCCGTCTCGGGGTCGAGGCTGGCGACCTCGAGCAGCTCGGCGACGAACCCGGCCTTGCGCAGGCGGGTCACCGATTGGCGCACCTTGCGAATCGAGCGGCCCTCCAGGGAGAAGCGGTCGAGCTCCACGATCGCCTCGTCACCCAGGTAGATCGTCCGCAGTCCAAGCTCCTCGTAGAGCGGTCGCAGGGATTGGCTGGCGCCGACCGCGCCGAGCTTCAGGCCGCGCGCGTCGGCGAACGCCCGCAGCTCTGCGAGCAGCCCCGGCAAGGCGTGCCGCGGGCCGACGGGATCACCCGACAGCAGCAGCACGCCGTTCTCGATCCGGTAGCCGACGAAGGCGCTGCCATCGCGGCCGAAGAAGTAGTGCTTGTCGCAGCGCAGCTTGAAGAACGACAACGTGTCGGAGCCGTGGGCCCGGACCAGGTCGGTCGCGGCCAGACGAAGCTCCGGCCCCGGCAGCTGCGACGGTGCCGCCAGGGGCCGGAAGACGACGTAGGCCATGGCCAGCAGCGTTCCCAGCTCGACCAGGTGGATCCCCAGCGGCAACCCGGTGAAGCGGTGATGAAAGTAGACGAAATGATGGTGGAAGTGCATCGGCCCGGCGCGCCACAGCAAGAGGTCACCGGTCTCCTTGGCCACCGACCCCCACGAGGGTCGGCCCTCCGAGGCCCAGGCGGCGACGGCGGCGATCGTCAGGCTGCAGGCACCGAGCAGCGGCACCCGCCAGATCGCCGAGCGCAACGAGAGTGCCTCATGACGCACACGAAACGCCGGCCGCGCGAGCAGCAGCACGGCGGCGGTGGACCAGGTGATCGCCGTCTCCTCCAGATCCAGGCCCTTCAGGAGGTCGAGCAGGCCCAGCACCAGCATCAGCGCGACCGCCGCCTGCCAGGCGCGCCGGCGGCGCTTGAGCAGATACGGAGCCACCAGCAGCAGCGCGATCCCGGCCGGCAGCGCGAAGGCGTGAAACAGCCGCATCGCCTCGACCGGCTCGAATGCCAGCAGCGCGTGGCCGCGCCAGCGGATGTTGGGCGTCAGCGCCGAGGCGACGTTGATCATGCCCACCAGCGCTGCCGCGATCGCGGCAAGGCGAGGAGTCCAGCGTGATCTGCGGGAGCGCGAGAGGTTCACAGGAGTCGCTCGTCGGGATTGCGCTCGCGAACGTGGGAGCCGATTCGGGGCTTCCCCGGCGCCGCGATCCGACGGTCGCAGCAATCTACAGCGCAGCGCCTCGCTGGTTACGCGGCTGGTGACGGCTTTCCGGCGCGGGGGTAGCCGCCGTCGGGCCTCAGAGCCGCGCTTGAGTCCGTGACGGTGTCGTCCTCAGAGCCGCCGTCGCCGGCGGCGAGAGCCGGCGCGCGGTCCGGCAGGGCCTGGGACAGGGCCAGCGCCAGCAGCGGGAAGATCGCCGAGACCTCGAACACCGACCGCAATCCATCCGCGTCGGCCAGGAGACCCAGCAGGGGCGCGCCAACACCGCCGAGACCGATCGAGAGTCCGATCGTCACGCCCGAGGCGACCCCGATCCGGCCCGGTAGATACTCCTGTCCCATCACGATCGTCACGGCAAACGTGGCGATCGTGACCGCCCCCGCCAGAGCGACGAACACCATTCCGATGACCGGTCCGGAGACCAGGAAGCCCACGATCAGCGGCGGCAGCAGGACCATCGACCCTCGCAGCACCGCGCTCCGGCCGAAGCGATCGGCCAGCCGGCCGCCCGCCAGCGTGCCCGCCGCACCGCCGAGCAACAGCACCGACAGGGCGGCGCCACCCGTCGCCCGGCTGGTGTGAAGGATGTGGATGTAGTAGAGCGGGATGAACGTCACAAACGCGAAGTACACGAACGAGCGCAGGGCGATCACCACGCCGAGGATCGCGAACGGCCGCCACTCCGCGGGCAGATCGGCGCGCTCCACCCGGCCGCCCACGAGGTCGGCCCGGAAGCTTTTCAGCCGCGGCAGCTCGTGTACGAGCGCGACTCCCATCAGCGAGGTCGGAATGATCAGCAGCAGGGTCCCGGCCAGTCCAAACGCCAGCACCAGCGGGGTCACCAGCACCGGTCCGAGCGCGAAGCCCAAGTTGCCGCCCACGCTGAACAGGCTCATGCCGCTCGAGCGGCGAGCCCCCGAGACGTAGTTGGCGAACCGCGAGCCCTCCGGATGGAAGGCCGCCACGCCGATACCGCTCAACAGGACGGCGGCAAAGGTCAGCGCGTAGTTGGGGGCAATCCCGACCAGCGCGACACCGAGGCCGCCGAGAACGGGGCCGATCGGCATCAGCCACGGCAGAGAGCGGCGGTCCGACACGTGGCCGAACAGAGGCTGGATCACCGAGCTGGAGATCGTCGCCGCCAGGATCAGCGCCGACGCGCTGGCGTAGTTGAGATGATCGCGTGAGATCAGGAACGGCAGCAGGGCGGGAATCGAACCCTGACTGACGTCAGTGAAGAGGTGGCCGCCCGACAGCACCGCCATCGCGCGCCGGTCGACTCCGGCCGGGCGGCTCATCGGTCGTTGTCGCGCAGCTTCTGGCGCACCGACGCCTGCTTGGCCTCGAGCTCGCTCGCCAGCTCGTCGAGCTCGCGCCGGCGACCCTGCACCAGCTCGAGCTGCGTCGTTATGTGGGCCAGCGCCTGCTCGAGGATCCGACGTCGCTCAGCCGGCGCCTCGGTCTGGTGATACTCGCGACGCAGATGGGCGCGAGCACTCTCGGCGTCCAGCAGCTGCGAGAGCTGCTCGAGCGAGAGGCCCAGCAGATCGCGCAGGCGGATGATCTCGCTCACCCGCTCCACGTCCGCCTGCGTGTAGCAGCGGTGCTTGCCCTGGGTGCGGTCGGCCGACCCGCCGAGGAGACCGATCTCCTCGTAGTAGCGAATCGTCCGGGGGGTGGTGCCGGTCAGCTCCGCGAGCTCGCCGATGCGCAGCGTGCGCTCGGCGGTGCCGGCGGCGGGGGCCGCGTCAGCGGTATGAGCGGTGCCGGCGGTGTCGGCGACGGCGCTCATGACAGCGCCGCCTGCGGCTCGCCGGCCGGGGCGGGCTCACCGTCGCCCTGCTCCGGCTCGGCCGAGACCGGGGTACCGATGTCGCCGTGGATGTGCTTGGGCCGCGCGGCCGAGATGAAGGCGCCCACCACCGACACCGCCGCCAGGCACCACAGCGCGGTGTGCATGTTGGAGATGAACGGCGTCAGCTCCTCGGTGGAGATGTGGTTGGCGAGTCCCGAGAAGACGCCGAACAGCACTTTCTTGGGGACCGCCGAGGTGACCACGGCCAGCACGAACGCGATCGACATGACCGCACCGGTGTTCTGCACCAGGACTCGCGCCCCGGCCGCGATGCCGCGCCGGTGTGGCGCCACCGTGCCCATCATCGCCGCGGTGTTGGGAGAGTTGAACATGCCCGAGCCAACGCCGACGATGAACATGTAGATGCACGGGAACCAATAGCTGGTGTCGCGACCCAGGGTCGTCATCAAGGCGAGTCCGAGCGCGGTGACCAGCATGCCGAGCACGGCGAGCGTCCGCGAGCCGCGCCGGTCGGCCCACACCCCGGCCAGTGGGGATGCGATCAGCATCCCGACCGCCAGCGGCGCCAGCTTGACCCCGGCCAGGATCGGCGAGTTGCCCTGGACGCCCTGGAAGTAGAACACGAACACGAACATCAACGCGAACCGGGAGAAACCATTGGCGAACGACGCTCCGGCCGCGGTGGAGAACAGGCGATTCTGGAAGATCGAGAGGTCGAGCATGGGGGCCTTCTGGTAGCGCTCGATCACCACGAAGGCGGGCAGCAGCACCGCCGCGAGCACCAGTCCGCCGATCACCAGCGGCGAGTTCCAGCCCGACAGCCCACCCCGGGAGATGCCGTAGACCAGGCCGGTCAGGCCGAGCAGGAAGGTGGTCGTGCCCAGGAAGTCGAACGAGCGATCCTCCGACCGTCCGGTCACCTCACGCAGGACCGAGGCCGCCCATGCCGCGCCGGCGAGTCCGAGCGGAACGTTGAACCAGAACACCCACGGCCACTTGATGGCCACGAGCGCGCCGCCGAGGACGGGACCGATGACCAGGCCGACCGCAGCCACCATCGTGTTGGTTCCCATCGCCACCCCGAGCTGCTCGCGCGGGAACGCGTCGGTGACGATCGCCGCGGCGTTGGCGAACAGAAACGCGCCGCCGACGCCTTGCAGGATGCGCCAGATGATCAGCTCGGTCCCGTTGGCTGCGAATCCCGCCCCCAGAGAGGCCAGCGCGAACACCACGAACCCACCGATATAGGCGCGCTTGCGCCCGAACTGATCCGACAGCCGTCCGGCGCTGAGCACCAGCACGGTCGACGCGATCATGTAGACGAGGATCACCCAGACCAGCTCCAGCAGGCTCGTGTGAAGGCTGCGCTCGAGGTCGGGCAGCGCGATGATCAGGGTGCCCGAGTTGATCGTCGCGAGCAGCATCCCGAGGCTCGTGCACGAGAGCGCCCACCACTTATAGGAGTCGTGTTCTGCGTTTACGCCGAGCCGGCGAGTCCGGTCCTGTTGGTTCGCCGGCGGAGCCTGTGCAACTGACAGCGCGACCACCGTCCCTCTCTGACGAAAGCTATTTCTTACGTAAACGTCAGAATAGCACCCTAGGCTCCGACCCCGCCGGATCCTCCCAGCACGGTTCCGTGTCGCGGCGACGCCTTGGGCGTCACGTAATGCACCTTGAACGTCCGATGGAAGCGGACGCGGGGGCCCTGATTGACCGTGACCTGGACGTCCAGCGCCCGGCGAGCCTTGAGCACCTTGGCCCCGCTCTTGTCGAGCCGCACCGTGATCGTCCTGCTGTGACCGGCGACGACAACGAAGGTATGCCGCCCGAACGCCTTGGCCTTGGCGTGACGCTGGTGATTGAGCTTGACGGCGAGCGCCACCCGCGCCACGCACTTCGCTCCCGTCGCCCCTTTGCAGCTGAGGCGCAGCCGGATCGAATCGCCGCGGACGGTTGCCCTGTGAGCGACCGACAGCACCGGCGGACCCGACGCCGGAGGGGGAGGCGGAGGCGTATACCCGAGCGAGGTTCCGATCAGCACCCCGCCCCACGAGTCGACCGCGGTGCATATCGCCGTGCTCGCGCACGAGATCGAGTTCAGGGACAGACCATCGACGGGGTCGACGCTCCACGTTCCGGCCCCGCCGGTGGGGTTGATCGAGCTCACGGTGTTCCCGGCGCTGTCGACCGCCACGCACAGCGAGCTCGAAGGGCAGGCGACGCTGGTCAGAGGGTTTCCATCGCTCGTGGAGACCGACTGCCAGGCGCCGGAGGCGGGGTCGGTCGAGGTGGTGATCCCGCCCTGGCCGTCGACCGCCGCGCACAGGCCCGCGGTGCAGGAGATGGCGTTCAACGTCCCACCGTCCACGCGCCTGGCACTCCACGCTGACGCGCCCCCGCCGGGATTGGTGGAGACGAGCGCGTAACCGGCAATGTCGACCGCCACGCACAGCGAGGTCGACGCGCATGAGACGCCACCCAGTGACTGTCCGGCGTCGATGCTGGCCGAGCTCCACGCCGCCGCACCGCCGGCCGGGTTGGTCGACGTGAACACGTTGCCGGAATCGTCGACGGCGACGCACAGCGCCGTCGACGGGCAGGCGATCGAGGTGAGCGTGTCGCTGCCGTCGATCGAGCTCACCTGCCATGCCGTGGCGCCGCCGGTGGGACTGCTCGAGGTGAGAACGTTTCCGGATGAGTCGACCGCAGCGCAGAGGCTGGCCGACGGACAGGAGATCGAGCTCAGCGCCGTAGAGCCGTCGATGTTGGCGGGCGACCACGCGGACGGGCCGCCGGTGGGATCGGTCGAGCTGACCAGCCCTCCGGTCTGATCCACGGCGAAGCACAGGTTCGGTTGCGCACAGGACACCGAGTCCAGCGCGTTGCCGCTTCCGGCCTGCAGCGCCGTCGACACCCAGCTCGCCGCCGCCCCCGAGGGGCTGGTGGAGACCACGACCGCCCCGCCGCCGTCGACCCCGGAACAGAAGCCCGACGTCGGGCAGGAGATCCCTGACAGCGGCTGGCCGCTGGACCGGCTGGTCAGCGTCCACGCGGACGCGCCGGCATTGGGTGAGCTCGAGTAGAGAATGTCGCCGCTGTCGGCGCCGACCGCGCAGAAACCGCCCGATGAGCAGGACACGGAGTCCAGCTGCACTGCACCGTCAACGCTCTCGAGCTTCCAGCCCGACCCGGGGGGCTGGGACGGATCGGTCGAGACGAGCACGTTTCCGGCCGCGTCGGTGGCGACGCACAGCGACGCCGATCCGCACGCGACGGCAGTCAGCGACGTGGTGCCGTCGACGTTGGCGGCGCTCCAGGCGGCGGCGCCCCCGGTGGGATCGGTGGAGCTGAGCACCGAGCCCTGAGCGTCCACCGCCACGCACAGCGTGCTGGAAGGACATGAGACCGCGTTCAGCTGGTTGGCGGCGTCGATGTAGACGTGCGACCAGGTCGCGCCACCCGCCAGTGGATCGGTCGACGTGTAGACGGCGCCGCTGGCATCGACCGCCACGCAGAGGGAGGTCGAGGGGCAGGAAATCGAGGTCAGGGTGGCCTCACCGCCGTTGAGGTTGGCAACCGTCCAGCGCGCCGCCGGATCCTGAGGGTCAGCCGTGGTGAGGGCGTTCCCGCTGCCATCCACGGCAGCGCAGAACGACGTCGTCGGGCAGGAGATGCTCGTCAGCGCCTGACCGCTGGCGCCGTCGATATCGGTGGTGACCCAGGCCGACGCCGCACCGGTCGGATTTGAGGAGGTGACCACATCGCCGGTCGACCCGCCACCTACGCAGAAGCTGCTCGATGGGCACGAGATCGCGTCGATGGCGGCGCTGTTGGCGGGGTCGATGAGCTCCGGCGCGGTCCAGTTCAGCGGGTCCGCCACTGCGCTCGCGCCGCCCGCGCCCGCGGCCAGCATGACGGTCACGGTCGCCAACACGGCCATCGTGAACCGTGCCCGACCGGGTCGTCTCATCGTTGCAGACCCTCCATCGTGTCACCCGCCCGGTGAGCCGGAATAGCCCCAAATTCAGGAAGAACCTGAGACCGCAAACATATCACCGCCGCCCACGCCGCCACGCGGACCAGAGTCACTCGAAGGCGGCAACGGTGGCCAGGATCACGAACGCCGCCACCAGCGCCGAGCCCTCAAACGCCGTCGCCTCCCCGTCCCCGGTGATCTGCCAGATGATCACCGCCGTGCCCAGCAGGGCGCCCGTGAATACCGGTGCCAGCGCGAAGGTGAGCGGCGTGGGTGTCAGCAGCGAGACCAGCACCAAGATCGGGAACAGGAACGCCGCCACCTGGCCGACAGAGTTCTTGACCACTGAGATCGCCAGCTCGGTACGCCCCTTGGCGGCGAGGACGATCCCCACCGCATGCTCGACCGCGTTGCCGGCGATCGCCACTATTACCAGGCCGGCAAACGATTGCGAGATGTGCAGCGAGTTGATCGTCGGCGTCAGCGCGTGCACGAACCAGTCGGACTGAAAGGCCGAGGCCAGTCCGGCTCCGACCAGCAAGGTCAGGCTGGCTGCCTGGCTCAGCCGCGCGCCCTCGCCCTTCCCCGGCGCCGGGTCCTCGGAGGTCAGGTACTGGCGGGTCCAGAAGCCATAGACGCTCAGCAGCGCGAGCGCGCTGATGATCGAGATCGTCTTGATGTGGTGGCTGGCGCCGTCGTGGGCCGAGCCGGCCAGACCCACCAGCACGATGATGAAGCTCGAGATCATCAGCAGCGTCGCGGTGTCGTTGGGCAGCCTCGGACTGAACCGCATCACGCCGTCCGGGGCCCGGCGAGCGCCGGCGATGATCACGAGCCCGAGTACCAGCAGGGCATTGACGAGGATCGAGCCGAGGATCGCCGTCTGCGCCACGATCCGCTGGCCCGCGTCGAGCGCGAACAGGACCACGAAGAACTCCGGCATGTTGCCGAGCGTCGACTGCAGCAATCCGGTCGTGGCGGTGCCGAAGCGATGGCCCACCTGCTCGGTCGCGAATGACACGATCCACGCTCCGCCCGCCAGCGCCAGCCCCGCCAGGACGAACGCCACCACGTGCGGAAAACCGCTGGCGTACCGGGCGATCGCGGCCAGCACGGTGAGCAGAGCGACTCCGGCCAGGCCGGCCCGCTCGACACGGGAGAGACCGCGCAGCGGTCCCTACCTGCCGGTCATCACGGTGTCGTCGTCCGAATACGGCGGCGCGCAGCAGCACAGCAGGACCAGCGGTTGTGAGCCCGTGTTCCACAGCTTGTGCGGAACCCCGGGCGAGATCACCACGCAATCCCCCACCGAGATCGGGTGTTCGTCGTCGGCGAGCCGCAGCCGCCCTTCACCCGCGACGAAGTAGTACAGCTCCTCCGTCTCGGGGTGATAGTGCTCGGCCGTCTCGCCGCCGGGCGCGACCGTGGCCTCGGCCAGACTCTGATGCCTGACCGCCGTCCACGCCGGCCCGGCGAGCTCACGGATCGACGAGCCGTCGGCGGTGATGAACGACTGCAGCTGCTCCAGCTTGGCGATCTCCATCGCGGGGACTATGGCACCCTCTCGAAGTCACCAGTTTCGAGATCTCGCTCCACGCTCTCCTCGATCTCGTGCTCGGTGGTGTCGGGATCGGCCGTGCGCATTTCGCGTCCCCGCAGGCCCTTGAACTTGAGGATCTCCAGGACGTAGATCAGGTACACGCTCGCCGCGAGCACCACCAGGATGAGCACTCCCATCACGATCTCCCAGCCCACGTGGTAGTGGTAGGGCGGGTGGTGGTCGTGGTAGGGGACGAACCGCAGCGCCACCGCCAGCCCGGCCAGCATCAGCGTCCACAGGTACATGAAGCCGACCGTCTTGCGCTGCGAGAAGCCGATCCGCGCCAGCCGGTGGTGGAAGTGGTTGGCGTCAGCCGACCACGGCTTGCGGCGGTACTTCAGGCGCTTGGCGATCACGAAGCTGGTGTCCAAGAACGGCACCGCCAGGATGAACAGGGGAACCACCAGAGCGACCACCGCCTGGGTCTTGAGCGAGCCGACCACCGCCGCCACCCCAAGCAGGTAGCCGAGCAGGTTCGCCCCGGCGTCGCCCATGAACACCGAGGCTGGATAGAAGTTGTGAAACAGGAACCCCAGCGACGCTCCGGCGGTCAGCGCGGCCAGGATCGCCGCCGAGGGGACGTTGAGGTCGAAGGCGATGATCGAAAACGCGATTCCGTCGATCGTGCACACCCCGGCCGCGAGCCCGTCGACCCCGTCGGAGAAGTTGACCACGTTCATCAAGCCGACCAGCCAGATGACGGTCAGCACACCCCCGGCGTTGGGGAACTGCAGGGCCCCGACGAACGGGAGTGTCACGTCGGTGACCACGGCCCCGGCCTCCACCGCAATCACCGCCGCGATGGTCTGGCCGAGCAGCTTCCACTGCGGGCGCAGGTCTCGCGCATCGTCGAGCGCGCCCACCAGCGCGATCACCGCCGCCCCGGCCAACACGCCCCACGTGTAGACGGTGCCGCCGGATCCGGGCCGGCCTCCCACCGTGTGGTGCAGCTTGATCTCCGGAGGCAGCCAGATCGCGGCGGCCACGAGCACCCCGGCCAGGATCGCCAGCCCGCCGAGCAGCGGTGTCTCCCGCTCGGCCAGACCGCGCTCGCGGGGCAGGTCAACGGCGCCGATTCGCCGCGCGATCCGGGCCGCGACCGGCGTCAGCACTGCCGCGATCACCAGCGCGACCACGAATGAGAGCACTGCATCCCAATACGGCATGCCCGACAAGGATGCCAGCCGCGCCCGACTGCTCGAAGTCAGCCTCGCACCCGGCTCGCCGCGTCGCTATCCGCGGAGGGTCTCCGCCGTGTCCATCTGCCGGGCCTGGGCGAGCGCGAGCGCCTGCGCGACCCGTGTGATCACCGCGACCGGCTCGTGGACGAGCTGCGTCCAGGTCACGCGGATCACGATGTACCCGGCCGCTGCCAGGATCTGGTCGCGGCGGCGGTCACGCTCAAACGCCGTCCGGTGACCGTGAAAGGCGTGGCCATCGACCTCGATGACCAGCCTTGGCGCCCGCCACAGCACGTCGACCTCGCAGCCCTGCACCATGGCGTTGAACTCCGGTGCGGGCAGCTGCGCCCGTCTGATCAGCGTCCGCAGCCGCCGTTCCGCTTCTGAGCGCGTGATCGCCGCTCCGAGCTCGGCGTCAAGCCGGTCCCGCACCCGGCCGACGCCTTTGCGGGTGGGGCAACGATCCATCGCCGCGCGCAGCTCCGAGTCGCGGACGAGCTTCTGGACGCGCAGCTCCGCCAGCGCCCGCTCGAGGACGGAGTCGGCGCAGAAGGAGGCGAGATCGATCACCGTCCGCGCCGGCGCCGTGACCGGAAGGCCGTCGACGAGGCGAAGATCTCGGTAGTCAAGCCAACCCACCCGATGCACGCAGACTCCAGCCACCCGGCGGACGTTGTGCCCGGCCAGCGTGATGTGGACAGGTCCGGAGGCGTCGGTGATTCCCCAGAGCGCACCGGCCGAGCCGTGGCTGAGCACGGCATCGCGGCGAGCGTGCAGCAGCGCCGCCATTTCCACCGCAAACGGTTGCAGTCCCGGGTGACCGGGCGCGTAGACGCTCGGCAGGACCAGATGCAGCGTGCCCTTCCCGACCCGGTACGCGACCGCACCGCGTCCGAGCCCCGCCCCCCTCAGCTGCGACCGGTGGATGACCCCGCGCTGCGCGGCCGACACCCTGGCCACCGCCGCGTCCCCATCCGAATCCACCTGCAGAACATGACAAATCGCCGCGGGCCGGGCTGATCTGTCACCAAACGCGCCCTCCACCTCAATAATGCGCCAGACCTCGGGGCCCATTTGTGGTTTGGCGCGGATTGCAGGTCGATTTGGTCGCGGCACGGGCGGCACGGTGTCAGTCTGCGCCGTGACCCCGCCCTCCTCGCCGATCCGGCCGCTTTTGTTGCCGGTCCGTCGGCGATTCGTTGCTCGGCGTCACACTTGCGCCCGCGCCCCGGCGGTCCGGGCCCCCGGGACCACACGCCGCGGCCGACCCGCGCGACCCGCGAACCAGACGACAACGACCGGCGGCCGACCCGGGTCAGACGACCGCGGCGGCGCCGAGCTGGGCGTAGAGCGGGAAGCGGTCGGCCACGGCGGCGACCCGCTCGGCCAGCTCTCCGCGTAGGGCCTCAAACGAGCCACCGGCGGGGTTCAGCGCGGCCGCGATGATCTTGCCCACCTCGACGAAGTCGTCGACCTGCAGGCCGCGCGTCGCCAGGGCGGGACTGCCGATCCGCAAACCGGACGAGACGGCCGGCGGCCGCGGATCGAACGGGACCGCGTTGCGATTGACGGTGATCCCGATCGAGTGCAGCCGGTCCTCGGCCTGCTTGCCGTCCAGCTCGGATTCGCGCAGATCGCACAGGACCAGGTGGACGTCGGTGCCGCCGGTCAGCACGCTCACGCCGCCGCCGGCGGCGAGCAGCTCCACCCCCACGGCGCGGGCGCCGGCCAGGGTCCGCTCCTGGCGCTCGCGGAAGGCCTCGGTGGCGGCGATCCGCAGCGCCACCGCCTTGCCGGCGATGATGTGCTCGAGCGGGCCGCCCTGCTGACCCGGGAACACGGCCGAGTCGATCTTCTTGGCGTACTCCTCCTTGCAGAGGATCATGCCCCCGCGACCACCGCCGATGGTCTTGTGGATCGTGGTCGTGACCACGTCGGCGAAGGGAACCGGGGATGGGTGCAGCTCGGCCGCCACCAGCCCCGCGAAATGGGCCATGTCGACCAGCAGATAGGCGCCGACCGCATCGGCGATCGCCCGGAAGCGCTCGAAATCGAGCTGGCGCGGGTAGGCCGACCAGCCGGCCACGATCATCTTCGGATGGTGCTCGTGCGCGAGCTGCTCCACCTCGTCCATGTCGATCAGGCTGGTCTCGCGATCGACGTGGTAGGCGACGATGTCGTACAGCCGGCCCGAGACGTTGATCTTCATCCCGTGCGAGAGGTGGCCGCCGTGGGACAGCTCGAGCCCCATCAGGGTGTCGCCCGGCGACAGCAACGCGTGGTAGACGGCGGTGTTGGCCTGAGCCCCGGCATGAGGCTGGACGTTGGCGTGGTCGGCCCCGAACAGCGACTTGGCGCGATCGATGGCCAGCTGCTCGGCGACATCGACGTATTCACAACCGCCGTAGTAGCGCCGACCGGGATAACCCTCGGCGTACTTGTTGGACAGGACCGAGCCCTGGCACTCGAGCACGGCGGCCGGTGCGAAGTTCTCCGAGGCGATCATCTCGAGCGTCCGCTGCTGGCGCTCGAGCTCGTGGGCGAGCACGTCCGCGATCTCGGGATCGACCTCGGCGAGGGGGCGGTTGAAGAAGTCCGGCGGCAGCTCGGCGCTCAAGAGGTGGCCAATAGTAGCGTCGCCGGCGGCCCTGAGAAATCCGCCTGGCTCGGCCGGGCGGATGTCCTCAGACCCGCCGGGCGTCCGCCACCAGGACGGCCAGGTCGGCGTGCTGCCAGGTCACCCGCGCGTCAAACCCCGCCTGCCCGAGCCATTCCAGCTGCTCGGCCAGCGAGCTGGGGTGATCGAACCCGGGCGTCAGCGAGGTGACCGCATCGGCCGGCTCCGGCGGCACCACCACGTCGGCGAGCACAAAGCGCCCCCCGGGCGCCAGCGCGGTGTGGATTCGCTCAAACAGGTCGCGCTTCTCGACCCCGCGCAGGTGGTGCACGCACAGCGCGCTGGCCACCAGATCGAAGGGGCCGCTGGGGAGCGGATCCTCGAGCCGGCCCACGTGCAGGGTGACGCGGTCAAGCGGGAGCCGAGCCCGAGCCGCCGCGAGCATCTCCGCGCTCTCATCGATCCCCACCAGCTCGGCCTCCGGGTGCCGGGCGAGCAGCCGCTCGGCGGTCTCGCCGGTCCCGGTGCCAAGCTCCAGGACCCGCCGGGCCCCGGTGCCGCTGACCTCCGAGAGCTCGGCCTGGAGGCGGTCGTAGACCGGGATGTCGTCGCGGATCATCCCCGCGTAGGTCGCCGGATCGAAGTGAAACCGCCACTCCAGCGCTGCCTCCAGCGCCGGCGTGTCCATGGCCCCGGGCCGCACGATCTGCCACCGGTTGTCCTCCTCATAGTGTCGGAGGTCCACGACCGTCGACGCCGTGCCGGGCAGCTCGCCGCCATCGACCAGCAGATCGGCGCCACGGCGGATCGGCTCGGGCACGTCCTCCAGGCGCCGCGCTTCGGGCTGGCCGGCCAGGTTGGCGCTCGACTGCAGCACCGGCCACCTGACGCCGGCCAGCGGCGCCACCACCGGTACGCGCAGGCCGAGGGTCAGCGGATCGGCCCCGCACGCCAGCGGGTAGCGGTGCTCGGGGTTGGGCAGCAGCAGCGTGACCGGTCCCGGGAGCAGCCGCTGCAGTGCCTCCGAAGTCCGCGGGCCGAGCTCCGGCAGCGCGGCGATCGCGAGCGCGCGCGAGAAGAACATCACCGCCGAGGGTTTGTCGAGCCGCCGGCGCTTGAGCCGGTACAGGCGCTCGACCGCGAGCCGGTCCTGGGCGTCGCAGGCCAATCCGTAGACGGTGTCGGACGGAAACACCGCGACCCCCCCGACCGACATGCAGCGCTCAAACCGCCGCATCTCCTCGCCTCCGCTCATGCCGCGCCGACCACGACGCACCCCAGCGGCCCACGTCCCCGGAGACGCTCACGCCGCGCCGACCACCACGCGGTCATGCCCGGCCAGGTCCGGGCGGACCTCCACGCGGCGCCATCCCGCCGCGCGCAGCAGATCGGTCACCGGACCGGCCTGATCAGCGCCGCCGATCTCCAGCGCCAGCAGCCGCGGCGGCCGCGCTCGGGCGGCGACGGCCGCGATCAGGCGGCGGATGGCGTCGAGCCCATCCGGACCCGCGAACAGCGCGCCCGGCGGTTCGTAGCGGGCGATCTCCGGCGCCAGCACGGCGCCGTCGCGGACGTAGGGAAGGTTGGCCAGGACGGCGTCGTATTCAGCATCATCGAGCAGATCGGCGCCGACGAGCCGGACGTCAAGCCCCAGCCGATCGCGGTTGGCGCGCGCGACCGCGAGCGCCCCCGGGTCGAGCTCGGTGGCTGACACCAGCAGGTCGGGCCGCTCGTCCTTGAGCGCCAGCGCGATCGCGCCGCTGCCCGTGCCGACGTCCGCGACCCGGGCTCCGGGCGCGAGCTCGAGCCCGACCTCCACGAGCAGCTCGGTCTCGGGACGGGGGATCAGCACCCGGCGATCGACCGACAGCTCGAGCCGCCGGAACGGCTTGCGACCGACGATGTAGGCCACCGGCTCGCGCGCCGCCCGGCGAGCCAGCAGGTCCTCGTAGCGGTCCTGCTGCGAAGCGCTGAGAAGAAGATCACGGTCGAGGATGATCCGTTCCCGGGGGACGCCGAGCACGGCCGCGAGCAGCAGCTCGGCGTCGAGCCGCGGCGTCTCGCACCCCGCCGCGGCGAGCACCTCGCCGCCCGCGCGTGCCCGCGGCCCCGATCGGGGCGTCCGCGGCCAGGAGCGGGTCAGTTCTCCCCGCCATAGCCGACTGCCCTCTCCTCCAGCCGCTTGCGCTTCTCATCGTCCTGGAGGGCGCTGGTGAGCTCGTCGAGTTCGCCCATCAGGATGGCGTCGAGGTTGTGCACCAGAAGGTTGATGCGATGGTCCTTGACCCGCTGCTCGCCGTAGTTGTAGGTGCGGATCTTCTCGGCCCGCTGGCCGGTGCCGACCTGGGCCAGCGCGGCTGGCGCCGATCGAGGCCTGCTGCTCGGCCAGCGCGCGCTCGTAGAGGCGCGCGCGCAGGACGCGCATCGCGCGCTCACGGTTCTGCAGCTGGGATTTCTCGTCCTGCATCGACACCACGATCCCGCTCGGCTTATGGGTGATCCGCACCGCCGAGTCGGTCGTGTTGACCGACTGGCCACCCGGCCCCGAGCTCCGGTAGACGTCGATCTGGAGATCGTTCTCGTCCACCTGCACCTCCACGTCCTCGGCCTCGGGCAGCACCGCGACGGTGGCGGTCGAGGTGTGGATGCGGCCCTGGGACTCGGTCTCGGGGACGCGCTGGACGCGATGCGTGCCGCCCTCGAACTTGAACACCGAGTACGCGCCGTCGCCCTTGACGGCGAAGGTGTAGTTGCCATCACCGCTGGAGAGCAGCTCCACCGTGAAGCCCCGCCGCTCGGCGTACCGGGTCAGCATCCGGTACAGGTCGCCGGCCCACAGCGCCGCCTCGTCGCCGCCGGCGCCGGGACGGATCTCGACGATTACGTTCTTTGCGTCGTTGGGGTCCCGTTCGACCATCGCCAGCCGGATCTCCTCCTCGAGCTCCTGCAGGCGCTCGCGGGAGGACTCCAGCAGCGCTCGCAGCTCGGGGTCCTCGCCGTCCTGGAGCAGCTCGCGGGCGCCCGCGATGTCGTCCGCGGCGTGGCGATACTCGATGGCGAGGCGGGCCGCCGGCTCGAGCTCGCGGTAGGCGCGGCTGGAGGCGGCGAAACGCTCCCGATCCGAGATCACCTCGGGATCGGAGAGCTCACCTTCCAGCGCGCCGAAGCGATGCTCCAGCTGGGCGACGAGGTCATCGATCATGCAGGCGAGTCTAGGGCGGCCAGCTCGGCCGCCCTATCACCCGCGCGCGGGGTCAGTCCCGGTTGATGGCGTCCTTGACCTTGTCGGCCGCGCCGCCCACGGCGTCCTTCACCGCGCCGGAGGCCCGGTCGACCTTGCCCTCGTTCTTGAGGTCCTTGTCGTCGGTCAGGTCGCCGGCGGCTTCCTTGACCCTGCCCTTTGCATCATCGATCGTGCCGTCGTCTGTCAACTGCTTCTCCTTTTCTTGCCTATCCACGTAGGTACCCGCGGGAGCGGATCGGCAAGCCGGAGCGGAACGCCGGTCGGGCGCGGCGTCAGGCGACGACTTCGACGCCGATCAGGTCGGCGGCGGTCGCCTGACCGGGCATCTCCACTGCCAGCACGGCGTCGAGCGCGGCGATCGAAACGGCCAGCTGATCGAGGTCGGGCTCGCGCGTGGTCAACCGCTGCAGCTGCAGTCCGGGATACATGATGGCCTGCACCCAACCCCGGCGACGATTGCGCCCAGCCCACTTGATGACCTCAAACGAGAGGCCGGCGATCAGCGGAACGCCGACGATGCGGGTCAGAACCAAGATCCACCAGGCCGGAAGCCCCACCGGCGCGAATACGAAGATCGCCATGATCATCACGATCAGCAGAAAGCTCGTTCCGCAGCGGGGATGCAGGCGTGAGTAGAGCTTGGCGCGCTGGGGCGTCAGCTCGTCGCCCGCCTCGTAGCAGGAGATGACCTTGTGCTCGGCACCGTGGTATTCGAATACGCGGCGCAGATCTCGCACGCGGGACAGCAGCAGCAGGTAGCCCAGGAAGATCGATGTGCGCAGGATCCCCTCCACCAGCCAGAACAGCACCGAGGAGCCGAGCTGGCCCTTGATGAGGCTGGTCAATCCGACCGGGACCACGAAGAACAGCCCGATCGCAAAGGTGATCGACACCAGGATGGTTCCGACCCAGGCGCCGTTGGAGATCTCCTGGTCTGACTCGGGAAGCTGAGCGTTGGCGGAGATGCCGAGGGCACGCAGCCCGATGCCCAGCGACTCGCCCAGCGCCACGACGCCGCGGATCACCGGCAGGCGATAGACCCGGCGCCGCCTCGACCAGGGGGTGAGCGGGAACGAGCTACACGGCGATCTCACCCACCCCAGCCGCCACGTCGGCCCGGTCAGCTTCCGCGGGCGTCGCGTCGGAGGACTCGGGCTCGACCGGCTTTCGCACGGCTACAGCCCAGTGGGAAACCCCGCGCATCATCACGCCCTCCAGCACGGCCTGTCCGCCCACCGGCGCGTCGCGTACCGCAGTCAGACGCCCATCCGCGCCCCGGTTGGTCGCCGGAGCGGCGGGATGTCCGTCGGGACTCGCTGCTGGAGCCGCCACCGCGGAGACGCCGTTACTCGCCGGAGCGGCCAGACGTCCGTCTGCGCCGCCCCCACTCATCACGCGTCCCGGGCTGATCAGCCCGAGGTGGTGGTCCGCGCGTTGCGGCGACCCTTGGCCACGCGGCGCTGGAAGCGCTCGACGCGCCCACCGGTATCGACCAGCTTCTGGCGTCCGGTGTAGAAGGGATGGCACGCGGAGCAGATCTCGACGTGGATCTCGCCCTGCGTCGAACGTGTCGTGAACTCGTTGCCGCACGTGCAGCGCACGTGAGCTTCAACGTAATTGGGATGTATCTCGGTCTTCATTGCTTTAGGAAGTATAGCGGCGTGGACTCGAAGCCTACGGCCGCTGCCGGCTGAGTCCAGAGCTCGTCCCCGCCGCCCCTCCGCTGGTCACCGGCGACGGGCAGACGGCGGCCACAGAGTTGTTGGCGCGGTTGAGATCATCCACCTCGCTGGTGGAATCGACGGTGATGGTGGGCGCCGTCGCGGCACTGCACAGCGGACCCGTGAACGTCTCGGTCATCGAGGCAAAGGCAGCCAGGCGCGGTACGTTGATCGTCTTGGGCAGCGACCCATCGGCGGGTGCGAACTGGACCACGAATGGCCCGGCGGCGCTGGCGCCCGCGTTGTCGATTGTCGCCGTGTAGAGGTCCTGGTTGGGCTGACCCGGGATCGGGCTGACCCCGATCGGCGACTGCACCAGCAGGTCGGGTCGGAGCTCGATCAGGTGGCAGCGCGAACTGCGGCGCACCGCCGATCCGATCACCCGGCCGTGGGCGCCGATCCAATGAAAATCGACCCGGAACTGGTAAGTCGCCGGCACGCCCAGCCCGACGACTGACTTGGTGAAGTTCCACACGTCCCCGGACAGCTGACCCAGAGTCGGATTGAGGGGGGACTTCCACTTCCCGAGGTCACCCTGCTTCTCGACGAAGGGCTGCGGCGGAGGAGCTCATCGGGCGTGACCCACAGCCCGAATCTCAGCTGCATCTTCACCGTCCCCGGCACCGGGCGCATCACCGCCTTCACGGAGACCGCGCGGTTGGAGGGATCCAGGGCGTGGGTGCAGCCGAATGCTCGCAGCTGCGCGTGGGGCGGATTCGCGGCGGCATTGGCGGCCGCGGACAGCAGCAGCGCGGCCAGAGCGAGCACCACCGGGATGGCAGATAGGCGCTTCATCGACCGTCTTAACAGTCGGGCCGCCAAGAAGTTGCCAAATTGGGCCCTCGCCCGCCGGCCGCCCTCGCCCGCCCCGCCGGCCTGCCCGCCGGCCTGGCTAGGTGATCTGGTAGAGCGGGCCGTCGCCGCCCTCGGGCGGCGTCAATCGGCCGCCCTTGGCGGTGATCGCCCCGCACTGCACGCAGTTGGTGTAGTTCACGGTCACGTCGACCGCCCCCGTCTCGGGCGCGTCGTCGGGGATCTCGTACACGCCCGCCGGGCACATGTACCGCCACGCCTCGGCGATCTCACGGGGCACGTGCTTGTGGATCCGGATGTGGTTGGGCGCGTCGTCGCGCGTCGCGTTGCCGGTGATGTAGACCGAGGAGAGCTTGTCGAACGTGTACTTGTTGTCGGGCTTGGGATAGCTGTCGCGCGTCTTGCCGATGAACAGCGGCTGCTGGTCGTTGCGATGCCACGCCAGCCTGCCGCGGGGAAGCTTGCCCTTGGTCGCGATCGCCAGGTTGACCAGCGGGCCGCCCCGGATGAACCCCTTCTGGAACGGCTGCCGGGTGTTGCGGACCTCGTAGAGCTCCTGGCCGATCGAGGACTTCTCGACCGCCTCCTCATACCCGGTCAGCGATTCGCCGTTCTTCAGCGACTTGTAGATCGCCTCGGCCGCGAGCTTGCCTGACTTGATGCAGTGGTGCACGCCCTTGAGCGCCACGGTGTCGACCATCCCGCGCGGAGTCGCCGACCAGCAGCCGCGCCGGGCATGGTGAGCTTCGGCATCGACCAGTAGCCGCCGCCCGGAAGCGCCTTGGCTCCCCAGGCGACGCGCTCGCCGCCTTCCAGGATGCCGCGCACGAGCGGGTGCAGCTTGAACATCTGGAGCAGGTCATGGGCCGAGGTGGTCGCGTCGGCGTACTCGAGGTCGACCACGAAGCCGATGCTGACCAGGTCATCGCCGGACTTCTCGTCCTTCATCGGGTAGATCCAGGTACCGCCGATCTGGCCGTACTTGGCCGATATCTTCAGCGGCCACGGGCCGATCGTGTGGATGATCCGGTCAAGCGGCTTGGGCACCTTCCAGACCTCCTTGACGCCCAGCTCCCAGACCTGCGGCTCACGGCCGTCGCCGAGCCTGAACTCCTTGATCGCGGCGCCGGTGAGATGGCCCCAGCAGCCTTCGGCCAGCACCGTGACCGCGGCCTTGATGTCGGTGCCCGGCTCGAAGTTGCCCAGCGGCTCGCCGTCCTTGCCCCGTCCCTTGTCGCCGGAGCGCACTCCGACCACGCGGTCCTCGTCGACGATCAGCTGCGAGGCCGAGGTCTCGGTGAGGATGTAGGCGCCCCCCTCCTCCGCCATCCGGGCCTGGTACCGCGCCAGGGCGGCGACCGAGACGACCTCGTTGCCGTGGTTCTTGAACGGCGGCGGGGTGGGGATCCGGAGCTTGGTCTTGGCGCTCGGGAGCATGTAGACGGCTTCCTTGGTCACCTCGCCGAAGGCGAAGCGCTCCTTGCGCCAGTCCTCGCGGCTCAGCTCCGGGAACAGCTCCTGCAGCGGCCCCGGGCGCATGACCGCGCCCGACAGGTTGTGCCCGCCGCAGGTCTTGGCCTTCTCGATCACCGCCACCGGGACCTCACCGAGGCGCTCCATCAGCGCCTCGTCGTCGCCCAGCAGCTGGAGCAGACGGTTGGCGGTGGCCAGGCCGGCGGTGCCGCCGCCGACGATCGCCACCCCGACGTCGATCCGCTCATCCTCGTCGTCGAGTCCGCGCTTGATGAACTCCTTGACCGGCTCGACCGGCGGAGGGAACTCGCTCGGCGCGTGCGGGATGGCTCCGTTGCTGCCGGCCACCGGCTCAGCTCCCCTTCTTCGCCTTGATCGCGTCGGTGAGCTTGGGCATGATCTTGTTCAGGTCGCCGACGATCCCGAGGTCGGAGAACTCGAAGATCGGCGCGTTGGCGTCCTTGTTGATCGCGACGATGTTCTCCGAGGACTGCATACCGACCTTGTGCTGGATCGCGCCGGAGATGCCGGCGGCGAGGTACAGCTTCGGCGACACGGTCTTGCCGGTCTGCCCGATCTGAGCCGCGTAGGGGTACCAGCCGGCGTCGACCACCGCACGGGTGGCGGCGACGGCGGCGTTCCCGCCGAAGGCCTTGGCCAGCGCCTCGGCGAGCTCGAAGCCCTCCGCCTTGCCGAGACCGCGACCGCCGGCCACGAGGATGTCCGCGCCCTCGATGTCGACGTCGGCGCCGCGCTGCTCGCCGCGCTGGACCATCTTGGCCTGGGTCGACCAGGGCGAGTACTCGATGTCGACGTCCACCAGCTCGGCGGAGGCGCCGTCACTCTGCACGGTCTCGAACGCGTTGATGCGGCCGATGATGATCCCGAGGTCGCCCTTGTAGTGCGAGACCGAGATCTTGGAGTCCCCGAGGATCGGGCGCTCGGCGACCAGCTTGCCGTCCTGGGCCTTGATCGCGGTGACCTCCATCGTCACCCCGGCCTGCTTGCGCGCGGCCAGACCGGCGCCGATCTCGAACCCGAGCAATCCGCCGCCGAACAGCGCATAGGCGTGGCCGCCCTCGTCGATCACCTTGGCCATCACGTCGACGACCGGCTGCGCGAGACCCTCAGGGCCCCTGGCGCGGAACACCTTGGTGGCGCCATAGGCGCCGACCGACTGACACAGCTCGTCGGTCAGATCGTCGCCGCCGACGACCACCGCGTGACACTCGCCGCCGATTTCCCGGGCGCGCGCCGCTGCCTCGGAGACGGCCCCGAGCGAGTTCTTGTTCAGCTCGCCCTCGTAGTGCAGAACGTAGGTCAGGATGTCGGCCATCAGATCAGCTTCCTTTCGTCCAGCCACGCGATGATCTTCTCGACCGTCTCGTTGGTGTCCTCGTCTTCGATTATCTGCCCCGACGCCTTCGCCGGGGGATCGTGGAACTCGCCGCACTGGACGCGAGAGCCCTCCCCGCCGACCAGCGCGCCGTCGATCCCGACGTCGGACGCGCCGACCGTCTCGAGCGGCTTCTTCTTGGCCCCCATGATCGCCTTCAGCGAGGGGTAGCGCGGCTCATTGATCGCGTCGCCGACCGAGATCACGGCCGGGAACGCCACCTGGACGGTGTCGTAGCCGTACTCGGCCTGGCGCTCGCAGCGCAAGCCGCCGTCCTCCAGGTCCATCTTGATCACCTGGGTCAGCGAGGGCATCCGCAGATGGTCCGCAACCACCGCGCCGATCGTGTAGCACTCCCCGTCGTCTGACTGCTGGCCGAGCAGGACCAGGTCCGGCGCCTCGGACTCGAGCGCCTTGGCGAGCGCATAGCCCGTGGCGGCGACGTCCGAGCCGGCCAGCGCCTCATCGGACAGATGCACCGAGCGGTCGGCGCCGAGCGACACCGCCTTGTGCAGCGCCCGCACGGCGGTGTCGGGCCCCATCGTCACGGCCACGATCTCGTCGACCTCGGCGACCCCGCCTTCGCGGATCTGCATCGCGGCCTCGATCGCGTGCGTGTCGTAGGGGTTGAGGTTCCTCTCCCCAGATCGGTCCATGCGCCCCGTCGATGGGTTGATGCGCTTTTCGACGGCGGCGTCCGGGACCTCTTTGACCAGGACGCAAATCTTCAACGGTGGCCTCCTATCGGGTGTCCGGCGCGGAGCGTCCGGGGCGGCGGGGCTCCGTTTCTGAAGTTGGTGCTCTCTCTCATGGGGAGTCGCGCGGAAATCATACCCTGTTGACTGACGAGTCAATCGGTCGGGCCGGGAGCGGGAACGCGGACGTACCAGTGGCCTGAGTCGATTCGCCCGCAGGTGTGGGCGGGAGCGGACGGCTCAGGCCCGCACGGCGCCGCGGATGAAGTCGATGGCCTGCTGGGTGGAAGCCCCCGGCGTGAACACCTCGGCGACGCCCAGGCGCCTTGAGCTCCTCCACGTCGTCGGCGGGGATCGTGCCGCCGACCGTCACGATCACGTCGTCCACGCCCTGCGCCGCGAGTAGCTCCATGATCCGGGGCACCAGCGTCATGTGGGCGCCGGACAGGATCGACAGCCCGACCGCGTCCGCGTCCTCCTGGATCACGGTCTCGACGATCTGCTCAGGGGTTTGATGCAGGCCGGTGTAGATCACTTCCATCCCCGCGTCGCGGAGCGCTCGGGCGATGATCTTGGCGCCGCGGTCGTGCCCGTCGAGCCCCGGCTTGGCCACCACCACGCGGATCTTCTTGTCAGACGCGGCCATCGTCGGTGAGCTACTTGACCACGATCTTCATCTGCATGAACTGATGGATGGTGCAGTACAGGTGGTAGGTGCCCTTGTGCCGGAAGCTATGGCTGTAGGTGCCGAACACCTGCGTCTTGGAGTGGAACTTGGTCGGCCCCTTCTGGACCGTCACGTTGTGGCGGAGCACGCCGGCCCACGCCCACGTGACCTTCGTCCCCCTGTTCACCGTGAGCTTCGTCTTGCCGAAGTAGTCGTCAGCGACCTTGACCGGCTTCGGGGGGGACGCCAGTGCGGAGACCGACGAGAGCGCGACAACGACCAGAGTGAGGGCGAGCACGGCGAGAATGCGGCGATCGCCTGACAGGAGCTTGAGCATGGAGGGAGTCTATGGCCAGCTGCGCGACCGCGGCAGCCACCTGCGCCCGGAGCCGCGCCGGCGGGCGCGTCCGAACAGCGCGGCGCTGCCGACTCCCCCCGCTGTCGCGGCCGCGGTGAGGCCGACGGCGGTCTTCAGCCGTCGCCCCAGCCGGTCGAAGCGCAGCACCTGCCAGCCCTCCTGCCGCGCGATCCGCGCCAGCCCGCCGTCGGGGTTGACCGCGACCGGGTGGCCGACCGCGCGCAGCATCGGCAGGTCGGACTCGGAGTCCGAGTAGGCGTAGGACGCTGCCAGGTCGATCCCCTCGCGGGCGGCCAGCGCCTCGATCGCCTCGGCTTTGCCGGTGCGGTAGACGAACACGCCGGTGGGACGGCCCGTGTAGACACCGTCGACGACGTCGGAGAGGTTCGAGCCGATGGCGCCGTCGAACGCCATCACCTGGGCCAGGATCTCGGCCAGCTCCTGCGACGCCGCCGTGACGATGTAGGCCCGGCGGCCCTCGTCCTGGTGGGCGTGCGCCAGCGCGAGCATCTGCGGATACACCCGCGGCAGGATGCCCGCCAACACCGCAACCCCGAGACGCTCCAGATCGAGCACCCGCGTGCCCTCCAGCGACGCGGCGATCCGGTCGCGCAACGCCAGCGAATCGGCATCGGTGGCCCCGCGCAGTCGGAACTGCACGTTCGCGACCGCGTCGGACAGCAGCTGGCGGCGCCCCATCAGCCCGGCTCGGTAGGCGGCCCGCCCGAACTGAAACGCCGAGGAGCCCTCGATCAGGGTCTTGTCGAGATCAAAGAAGGCAGCCCCGGCGGGCGTCCCTGACTCACCCTCCATTGACCTCGACGATCACCGCGTCGCCCTGACCGCCGCCGGAGCAGATCGCGGCGCAGCCGAGACCACCGCCACGCCGCCGCAGCTCGTAGATCAGCGTGCCGAGGATCCGGGCTCCGGACGCTCCGATCGGATGTCCGAGGGCGACCGCGCCTCCGTTGACGTTGACCTTGTTCTCGTCGAGGCCCAGCACCCGTATCGAGTTCAGCGTGACCGACGCAAACGCCTCATTGATCTCCCACAGGTCGATGTCCTCCACCGACATGCCTGCCTTCTGCAGGGCCTTCTGGGCGGCCCGAGCCGGCGTCCGGGCGAGGTAGGCGAAGTCATCGGCGACGGCGGCCTGCGCGATGATCGTCGCCAGTACCTCCTTGCGGTTGGCCTTGGCCCACTCGTCGCTCGAGACCACGAGCGCGCCGCCGCCATCGTTGACGCCGGGCGAGTTGCCGGCCGTGTGCGAGCCGTCCTTGAGGAAGATCGCCGGGAGCTTGGCCAGTGCCTCCAGGCTCGCGTCACGCCGGGGCGCCTCGTCGATCTCGACCACCGTGTCGCCCTTGCGACCCTTGACCGTGACCGGCACGATCTCCTCGGGGAGGCGGCCCTCGTCGGTTGCCTTCACCGCCAGCTCGTGCGAGCGCAGGGCCCAGCGATCCATGTCGGGCCGGGTCATCTCGAGCTCTGGCGGCGACCTCGCTGGCCTCCTGGGCCATGTGCTTGCCCGAGAAGGGGTTGGTGAGCCCGTCGCTGATCATTGCGTCGATCGCCTTGCCGTCGCCCATGCGGAAGCCGAAGCGCGCCTCCTTGAGCAGATACGGGGCCTTGGACATCGACTCCATGCCGCCGCCGACGCCGATCTCCAGGTCGTCCGCGCGGATCGCGGCGTCGAGCAGACCAACGGCCCGGATGCCCGAGGCGCAGACCTTGTTGATGGTCTCGGAGGAGACCTCCTTGGGAATCCCGGCCTTGATCTGCGCCTGCCGTGACGGGATCTGGCCCTGCCCGGCCTGGAGCACCTGGCCCATGATCACGTGCTGAACCTGTTCGGGGGCCACGTCGGCGCGCTCCAGCGCGGCTCTGATCGCGGTGGCGCCGAGCTCGGTGGCGTCCATCGAGGCGAGCCCCCCACCGAGCTTGCCGATGGGCGTACGGGCGGCGGAGAGGATGACGGTCTTGGGCATATACGGCTTCTCCGGGGGATCGGTGGCGAGGTGCTCAATCCTAGTGGCGTCAGGCAACCACACGTGCCGGCGAGCATCGAGGGTCTCACCTTCTGCACCAATCCTCTTGACAAGAACACGCTGGTCTGGTTAGGGTGCGCGTATTCAGGCGATTCACCGTCCGTCGTCTGATGCGCGGGGGAAGGCCGGTCACGCTTGCCCCCACACCTGGGATGGCGCTGAGTTAAGTCGTAAGGGGGCCGCAAAATGGCGTTGTCGTTGCGAAAGGGGAGTCGGCGCAGGCTGCTCCTCGTTACTGTCGTCCTTCCGGCAACGTTGCTGTTCTTCGCGGCGTTCGCTTCGTCCGCGTTCGCCGGCAACTTCTACGCCACCGGTCACGACCAGGACTTCCACTGCGCCACCGGTACGCAGCGACGAGTGCGCCTACTACAAGATCACCACGTCGTTCGTGCGCGGGACGTCGACGCTCCCGATCCTGATCCTCGATCGCGACAACACCACGTTCCGGCGCGCCGAGCAGCACCAACTCAGCATCCGCCCCGTACGAGGCGGTGACGTCCTTGAACCTCGCATACTCGAACGGCACCTCGTCGGCGCCCACTGCCTCGTCGCCCCCGTACGTCGTTGAAGATCCCCAGGGACTTCAGACCACGATCATCAACGGGACCCCACCGAGCGGCATCACCACGGCCTCGACCTGGGCCACCACCCCGCTCGTGGACGGCAGTGGGAACCCCCTCTGGAGCGCGATCATCGTCGCCTCGGACACCAACTGCGGCGGCTGTGACCTCAACAACACGCGACGGCACGCACGTGGACTCCGACGCCATCAATGCCCGCACGACCGACATCACGAACTACTTCAACGCCGGGGGCGGTCTGCTCTACCTGGCGGGCGCAACCAACGCGTACCAGGCGGACGGGGTGACGGGCAACGACGTCTACTACGCCTCGGTGCCCGTGCCGGTCGGCGGCCAGCCGGTCAGCCCCCCGTTCACGGTCACGTCCGACGGTGCCGCGCTGGGCATCACCGACGCGATGGTGAACTGCTGCGCCACCCACAACTCGTTCACGTTGCCGGCCGCCGGCAGCGTGCTCAAGGTGGCCGAGACCGACAGCTCGGGATTGGCCGAGTCGCTGTTCCTCCAGGGCGGCGCGGTGTGCACGGGCGGGTTCTGCTCGGCCGATGCACCGATCACCGGCGGCAGCGGCCTCCACGGTCAACGCCACCGAAGGGGCGGCGACCACCGCGACCGTGGCCACGTTCACCGACCCGGACCCGGCCTCGACCGCAGCCGAGTACTCGGCGACGATCGACTGGGGTGATGGATCGACCTCGGCGGGGACCGTCGGCGGCAGCAGCGGCAGCTTCACGGTGACCGGAACCCACACCTACGCGGAGGAAGGCACCCACACCATCACCACCACGATCACCGACGTCGACAACACCGCGAGCACCGCGACCGCGGCCACGCCGGTGACGGTGGCCGATGCCGCGTTGCACGCCAGCAGCGCGCCGGGAACCCTGAGCGGTAAGCAGCTCAGCGGGACGCTGGCAACGTTCACCGACTCCGATCCCGCCGGAACGCTGTCGGACTACACCGCCTCGGTCAGCTGGGGCGATGGCGCGACGTCGAGCGGCACCGTGTCGGCGGCCAGCGGCCACTTCGCCGTCGCCGCCAGCCATACCTACGGCGCGACCGGGACCTTCACGGTGACGGTCACGATCAAGGATGCGGGCGGAAGCACGGCCACCACCACGACCACGGTGACGATCAAGCCGAAGCCGAAGTCAACCGGGAGCGCCAAGCTCAGCGCAGCGCCGGCGACCTGCGTGATCGCGCCGGTCAGCTTCCGGCTGAAGGGCAAGCAGATCTCCTCGGTGAAGTGGTCCGTGGATGGCCAGCGGGTCAAGGGTCGGACGGTCAAGCGCGGGACGTCGTACAGCCTCCGGCTATCGGTCTCGACCGGCGCGCATCACGTCACGGTCAAGGTGACCTTCCGCAAGTCAAGCCATACGAAGGCCCGCACCATCCACCGCACCGTGACCGGATGCAAGATCGCGCCGCCGAAATTCACCGGCTGAGCGATTGACGCCACGGACCGGCGGCCGTGAGTCAGGGTCGTTATCGTCATCAGTTCTGCTGGTGACGATGACGACCCGTAGCCGGTGCATCCGCGCGGCAGCCTTGCTGCTGGTGCTGTTCGCCGGCATCGCCGGGACAGCGCGGGCTGACGCCGGCGCCCCCCGGCTGTGGCACGGCACGCTGGTTCAGAGCCTCGACCCGCCGCGGGCGAGAGCTGCCGACACCCCGACTGTCGAGCCGGTACCGATGAACGGCCAGATCGTCCCGCTCTCAAATGAGAGCACGCTGACGCTATGGGCCAACACCGCCTACCGGGGACCGATCTACGCGGGCCCCGACCCGTCCACGCATCGGGTCGGGCGACTGCGCAGGAACACCGAGGACGGGTTTCCCGAGGTCTACCTGCTGCTCCAGGAGTACGCCAACGCACAGGGCAACGACTGGGTGAAGATTCGGATTCCGGCCCGGCCCAACGGACAGACCGGCTGGGTCAGGCGTAGTGCGCTGGGACCATTTGAGATCTCCCGCTGGCTGCTGGTCGTCGATCGTCGCAGAGAGCGCCTGACCGCCTACGACAACGGCCGCCGCGTGTATTCGGCCCCGGTCGGGATCGGCAAGCGCACCACCCCCACCCCACCGGGCCGCTTCTGGGTTCGGGAGCGCTTTCGCATCCTCGACCCGTCATCGGCGTATTGGCCCTACGCGATCGGAACCTCCGATTACTCCAATCTGAGCGAATGGCCCGGGGGCGGAGTGGTCGGGATCCACGGCGCCTGGGGCCAGCCCTGGCTGATCCCGGGACGCCCATCCCACGGCTGCATCCGGATGCACAATCCCGATATCTCCTGGCTCGCCCCCCGCGTTCCGGTCGGCACCCCGATACACATCATCTGATGGACGGCACCGGCCGCGGGCGTACGGCCGTGCAGGTACAGGCGAGCACCGGGAGTCCGCTCTCCACCGGAGCGGACACCGTTGCCGTGGGGATCTTCGAGGGCGAGGAGCCGGGCTTCGATCTCCCGGGAGGGGAGCTTGCGGCGCTGCTGCAGTCCGGTGAGGGCCGCCGCGCCTACCGCCGCGTAGCCCTGACGCACGCCGCGGAGCAGCGTTTCATCCTCGTGGGGCTGGGACCGCGGAGCAGCTTCGACGCCGAGCGGGCCCGCGTGGTCGCGGCGCTGGCGCTGCGCCGCGCGCACGAGTGCAGCGCCAGCATCCTGGCCTGGGTGCTCCCACCCGAGGTCGGCGAGGAGATCGCCGAGGCTCTGGTCACCGGCACGGTGCTCGGCGCCTACGTGTTTCGCCGCTACAAGCCCGCGCCGAGTGACGAGCCCGCGGCGGTGCAGCGACTGGTCGTCTGCGCCGAGCGCGACGTCTCGTCAGCGGTGCAGCGAGCGGCCGTCCTGGCGGCGGCTCAGAACCGCGCCCGGGATCTCGCCAACACGCCCGCCAACGAGCTCACGCCGGCGGCCCTGGCCGATTACGCGGTGGCGCTCGGCGAACGTCACGAGGCGATCAGCGTCACGGTCCTCGACGGCGCCGAGATCCGCGCCCGGGGCATGGGGGCATTCGCCGCAGTCGCCCAGAGCTCTGATCAGGACGCCCGGCTGATCGAGCTGAGCTACGAGGCCGCCGGCGCCGAGCTGCCGCGGCTGGCCATGATCGGCAAAGCGGTCACGTTCGACACCGGCGGCCTGGGGCTGAAATCCAGGACCTCGATGTCCTCCATGAAGTTCGACATGTGCGGCGGCGCTGCCGTGATCGAGGCGATCGCGGCGCTGGCCGAGCTCGGGGTCCCGGCGCGCGTGCTGGGCGTGATCGGGGCAACCGAGAACATGATCGGCCCCCGCGCGGTCAAGCCCGGCGACATCGTCACGGCGCTCGACGGAACCACCGTCGAGGTCAACAACACCGACGCCGAAGGGCGCCTGGTGCTGGCCGACTGCATGACCTACGCGCGCGGCGCGGGCTGCGACGCGATCATCGATATCGCCACGCTGACCGGAGCGATCGTGGCCGCGCTCGGCTCCACCTACGCCGGCATGATGTCCAACGACGATGCACTCGCCGATCGCGTGCGCGCCTGCGCCGATCGCAGCGGTGAGCTGGTATGGCGGATGCCGCTGCACGCCACCTACGCCGAGATGGTCAAGGGACGCTACGCGCAGCTGACCAACTACCCCGAGCGACGCGAGGCGGGCTCGATCACGGCCGCCGAGTTCCTGCATCACTTCGCCGCCGACGTCCCCTGGGTCCACCTCGATATCGCCGGCACCGCCGACCACGGCCATACCCCCTATCTCGACCGGGGCGGGACCGGGTTCGGGGTGCGGCTTCTGACCGAGCTGGCGCAGAACTTCAGCGGCTGACCCGAGCCCGCTCCAGCACGGCGGTTGCCGCGCTGGCCGGATCCAGCTCTCGCGACACCACGCGGTCCAGCAGGTCCCTGACCTCGTCGTCTTCCCGGACCGCCTCCTCGAGCTCGCGTCGCATTCGGTAGGCCGCGATCGCCAGCACCTCGTTCATCAGGTTGCGCCGCCGTCGCTCTGACAGCGTTCCCTGCGCCTCGATGTACTCACGATGCGCCGCCATCGCCTCGGCCAGCGCAGGCACGCCCTCGCCCCGGACCGCCTCGGTCCGGATGATCGGCACCTCCCAGTCACGGTGCGGACCGAGCGACAGGACGGTCTTTATCTCCCTGACCATCGTGTCGGTCAGCGGGTGGTCGGCCTTGTTGACGGCGATCACGTCGGGGATCTCCATCACCCCGGCCTTGAGGGCCTGGATCGAGTCGCCCGAGCCCGGCATCAGGACCAGGACGACGGTGTCGGCGTGGTCGATGATGTCGACCTCGGCCTGCCCCACGCCGACCGTTTCCAGCAGCACGATGTCACGGCCGGAGGCGTCCATCAGCAGGGCCGCCTGGAGCGCCGCCTCGCTCAGCCCGCCGAGCGCGCCCCGGTTGGCCATCGAGCGGATGAATACCCCGGGATCCAGGAAATGCTCGGCGAGCCGGATCCGATCGCCCAGCAGGGCTCCCTTGGTGAACGGCGAGGAGGGGTCGATCGACAGCACCGCCACGGTGCGCTCACGTTCGCGTTCGAGCTTGGTCAGTGCGGCCAGGAGCGTGGACTTGCCTACCCCGGGCGGGCCGGTGAAGCCGAACACGGCCGCGCGGCCGGTGCGGGGAAACACCTCGCGGACCAGCTCCCAGCCCGCCGGGTCGTCGTTCTCGACCAGCGTGATGGCCTTCGCCAGCGCGCGCTTATCGCCGTCGAGGAGACGCTGAGCCAGGGGTTGGTCGGAGGCGGCCATGGCGGCCAGCCATCATGCCAGGGCGCCCGGTCCGTCCGCCGCGCGGGGCCCGGAGTGGCTCCGGCGCAGGTCGACATCTGGGATCGTGTGACCCATCACGAACGCTCTGCTCGGACATCTGGACGGACTCATCGGTGACGGGATCGAGGCCGCGGTGGTGCACAAGCACCGCCGGCGGTTGCGCAAGCTCGGCTGGGAGCGCGTGTTTTCGCCCTCCGCCCCGGGCGTATGGGCCGGCGGTGAGCCGCCGCCGCGTGAGGGCTGCAGCCTCGAGGTGCTGATCGACGGCTCGGGCGCGCTGCCCGAGATGGCCCGCGCGCTGTCGGAGGCCAAGCAGTTCGTGCATCTCACCGGATGGCATGTGGCGCCGTCATTCGAGCTCGAGCCGGGACGGCGCCAGAGCGCGATCGGGGTACTGCTGGCTGAGGTGGCGCGGCGGGCGGACGTGCGGGTGCTGGTGTGGTCGGGCTCTCCGCTGCCCGCGTTTCATCCCACCCGCAAGGAGGTGGCGGCCGGGGTCCGCAACCTCACCCGGGGAACGCGGATCCACGCCCATGTCGACCCGCGCGAGCACCCGCTGCACTGCCACCACGAGAAGACGATCGTGATCGACGGCGAGCTCGCCTTCGTGGGGGGAATCGACCTCACCGACGCGTCCGGCGACCGCTTCGACACCCCGGCGCATCACGCCCGGCGGCGACTGGGCTGGCACGACGTGGCCACGCGCGTGCGGGGGCCCGCCGTCGCCGACGTCAATGATCACTTCATCACCCGGTGGCGCGAGCTGACCGGAGAGCAGCTACCTCCGACGCCGCCTCCGGCGCCCGCCGGCGAGCAGACCGTGCAGGTGGTCCGCACCGTCGCCGAGAGCATGTACGAGTCGCTGCCGCGCGGGGACTTTCGCATCTTCGAGAGCTATGTGCGGGCGCTGCGATCGGCCCAGAAGCTCATCTACATCGAGAACCAGTTCCTGTGGGCGCCCGAGCTCGTCTCGATCATCGCCGACAAGCTCCGCCACCCACCCTCACCGGAATTCCGAGTCGTGATCCTGCTCCCGGCCAAGGCCAACAACGGGGCCGACGACACCCGCGGCCAGCTCGGCGTGCTGTCTGAGGCCGACGACGGCAACGGACGCATGCTGGCGGCCACGATCCGCTCCATGTCTCCCTCGGGCGACCGCGCCGACCCGCTGTATGTGCACGCCAAGGTCGCGATCATCGACGATCAGTGGCTGATCGTCGGTTCGGCCAATCTCAACGCGCACTCGCTGTTCAACGACACCGAGCTATGCGTTGTCACCGACGATGGCGCGCTGGCGCGCGACACGCGGGTGCGGCTGTGGGCCGAGCACCTCGAGCTCGAGGCGGCAGCGGTCGCAGCCGCCTCGGCGACGGACCTGGTGGATCACCACTGGCGGCCGATCGCCCACGAGCAGCTCGAACGGTGGCGGTCAGGTCAGGTTCCGACCCATCGTCTGCTGGAACTGCCGGGGGTGTCGCGGCGCTCGCGCCGGCTGCTGGGACCGCTCTCGGGGCTGATCGACGACGGTTGACGGTTACGGGCGGGCCTTGAGCTCGCGGTAGCGCCGGATCAGGGCGTTGGTCGAGGAATCGTGTTCGAGGTGCGGCTCGGTCTCGCTCTCCAGCTCGGGGATGATCTGCTTGGCCAGCACCTTGCCGAGCTCCACCCCCCACTGATCGAACGAGTCGACGTCCCAGATCGTGCCCTGCGTGAAGACGTAGTGCTCGTAAAGGGCCACCAGCGACCCGAGCACGTGTGGCGTGAGGATCTCGGCCAGGAGCACGTTGGTGGGGCGATTGCCCTCCATGACGCGGTGGGGAATGACGTGCTCGGGCGTGCCCTCGGCACGGACCTCGTCCTCGGTCTTGCCGAACGCCAGTGCTTGGGCCTGGGCGAAGACGTTGGAGGTCAGGATGTCGTGGTGGTCGCGCAGGGGGTTCAGGGTCTTCGCGAACGCGATCAGGTCCACGGGGATCAGCTTCGTGCCCTGATGCAGGAGCTGGTAGAAGCTGTGCTGGCCGTTGGTGCCCGGCTCCCCCCAGTAGACCGCGCCGGTCTGGTAGTCGACGGTCCTGCCCTCCAGGGTCACGTGCTTGCCGTTGGACTCCATCGTGAGTTGCTGCAGATAGGCGGGGAAGCGCTTGAGGTACTGCTCATACGGCATCACCCCGACCGTCTGGGCGTCGAAGAAGTCCCCGTACCAGATCGCCAGCAGGCCCATCACGACCGGCAGGTTGCGCTCCAGCGGAGCGGTGCGGAAATGCTCGTCCATCTCGTGGAACCCGGCCAGCAGCTCGCGGAAGCGATCCGGCCCGATCGCCACCATGGTCGAGAGCCCGATCGCCGAATCCATCGAGTAGCGGCCGCCCACCCAGTCCCAGAATCCGAACATGTTGGCGGTGTCGATGCCGAACTCGGAGACGAGCTTCTCGTTGGTGGAGACCGCGACGAAATGCTTGGCCACCGCGGAGTCGTCTCCGAGCTGGCCCACCAGCCACTCGCGGGCCGAGACCGCGTTGGTGAGGGTCTCCAGCGTGCTGAACGTCTTGGAGGCGACGATGAACAGCGTCTCCTCGGCCGCAAGGTCAAGCGTGGCCTCCACCAGATCCGTCGAGTCCACGTTGGAGACGAAGCGGAACGTCATGTCGCGCCGGCTGTAGTGCCGCAGCGCCTCGTAGGCCATCACCGGACCCAGATCCGAGCCACCGATACCGATGTTGACAACGTTGCGGATCGGCTTGCCCGTGTGCCCCGTCCACTCGCCGCTGCGCACACGTTCGGCGAAGGCTGACATCTTGTCGAGAACGGCCTGAACCTCTTTGACCACGTCGACCCCGTCGACCACGAGCGAGGAATCGGGTGGCATCCGCAGCGCCACGTGCAGGACGGCCCGGTCCTCGGAGACGTTGATGTGGTCGCCGCGGAACATGCTCTCGCGCCGGCCGGTGAGGTCAGCCTCGTCGGCCAGCTCCAGCAGCAGCCGCAGCGTCTCATCGGTGATGCGGTTCTTGGAATAGTCCAGGTAGAGCCCGACGGCCTCCACGCTGAAGCGCTCGGCGCGGCCCGGATCATCTTCAAACAGCTTCCTCAGCGTGACCTGCGCGATCTCGTCGTGGTGGCGCTCGAGCGCCTTCCAGGACTTTCGCTCGCGCAACGGAGTTGCCGTCATTCGCCCTCCTCTAGTTCTCTGATCGCTGTCAACGGTCGCCGTGGCGCTCGCCGCCCAGGCTCGACGATAACGGCTGGCTGGGTGCCCAGGTTATCCCGCTGGGGGTTTGGCGCCGCGTCGACGACGACCGAGCTGAACGCCTACGATCTCCCCGTGCGCATGGTCGGCACACAGCAGACCAGCCGTCCGCGGGGTGCGCCACCGCTCCCGCCGGCGCGGAGACCGCCGGCGCCGCTGCGCGGTGGGCCGATCGCGTTTTTGCGTTTCGCCCGTGCCCACAAGATGCTGACCCGGGGCCACCTGATGCTGTTCGCCCGCTGGCTGTGGCTCAAGCTGCGCTGGCGTGGACGCCTGCAGACCGATGGACTGTGCTTCATCGGCCCCGGCGTGAAGTTCGAGATCGGGCCCCACGCCCGCGTCAGACTGGGGCGGTGGTCGTGGATCGGGCACGGCTGCAAGGTGCGCGTGCACGAGGGTGAGCTGTCGATCGGAGCCAAGACCGTGCTTGGGCAGGAGTGCACGCTGTCGATCTATCAGCACATTTCGATCGGACGCGAGTGCATCATCGCCGACCGGGTGATGATGATCGACTTCGACCATGGGATGGTGGAGGTCGAGCGTCCGATCCGTGAGCAGGGGATCTACAAACGCGACGTCGACATCGGTCACAACGTCTGGATCGGTTATGGCGCCTGCCTGTTGCGCGGCGTGACGGTCGGCGACAACGCCGTGATCGGAACCAGCTCCGTGGTGACCTGCGATGTGGCCTCCAACGCCGTGGTCGGCGGGATCCCGGCCAAGCTGATCCGGATGCGCGCGACGCCGCGCACGTTCCGCTGGGGATAGGGTCAGCTCAGGATCGCCAGGAAATCCAGCGCTCGGGCGAGTTCACCGTGGCGCAGCCCGAAGTCGCTCGAGGCGATCGCCGGAGTGAATCGGTCATAGAACGGCTTCGTGATCCGCAGGCGCGCGTGGACGGCGTCCCAGCCCCACGAGAGAGCGAGCTCGTGCAGGCGCAGCTTCCGCACGTGGAACACTCCCATCACGTCGACGTCACCGAACACCGACCGGCACAGCTGTTCGAACTCGTGCGGACGGTATTCCTTGAGATGCCAGGGGTTGTCTGACTTCTCGGCGCCGGCAGGGGCCAGCGTCAGCACGTTGGGAGTCGAGACGTAGGCGATTCCGCCCGGAGCCAGCAGGGCGCGAAAATGCTCCAGCACCGCGACCGGGTTCTGGACGTGCTCGATCGTCTGCAGGAACACCACCGCGTCATACCCGCCCGGCTCGCCGTAGGTCTCCACCAATCCTCGTTCGAAGCGCAGATTCTGGCGGCGGTAGCGCAGGCGCGCGTGCTCGTAGGCCTCCGGGTTGGCGTCGACGCCGACCACGCTCGCGGCCGACCGCGACAGCACCTCTGATCCGTAGCCCTCGCCGCACGCCATGTCGATGACGCGCCGCCCGATGACCCGCGCCCCGATCCACTCGTACACCGCCAGATGACGGCGATACCAGTAGTTCTCGGCCGCAACGTCGGGTAGCGTCCGCTCCCCGGTGAGCTCCAGCGGCGGCACCCCCTGGGGTTGGTCGCGCTGGACGTGAGCGTCGGATGGCACGGCCGACAGGGTAATCTGCTCGACGGCATGGAGGCACTACGCAGCGCGGACGAGATCCGCGAGGTAAATACGCGCTATCACGACGTCGCGGCCCAGAGCTACGACTCGAAGTGGGGCATCGACTTCGGCGACATCGGTCAGGCGCAGGTGGTCGGCAAGCTCCGCAAGCTGCTCGGCTCCGAGCTCGACGACGGCTACGGCCGCTCGCTCGAGGTCGGCGCCGGCACCGGCTACTTCAGCCTCAACCTGCTACGGGCCGGCATCGTCGAGCAGGCGACGTGCACCGACATCTCGCCGGGGATGGTGAGCACGCTCGCGCGCAACGCCGAACGCCTCGGCCTACCGGTCAAGGCCGCCCGCGCTGACGCCGAGTCGCTGCCGTTCGCCGACGCCAGCTTCGATCTGGTGCTCGGCCACGCGGTCCTGCATCACCTCCCGAACCTGCGGCGGGCGTTCTCGGAGTTCCACCGGGTCCTGCGCCCCGGTGGCCGGATCGTGTTCGCCGGGGAGCCCTCGCGCCTCGGAGATCGCATCGCGGCGCTGCCCAAGCGCGGCGCCAGCGCGCTGGCGCCCGCGTGGCGGCGGCTGATGCGCGCCGCTCCAGCCCCGCCGGCGGCCGCTCCCGGCTCCCGGGACCAGGTCGATCACGCGCTCGAGCGATGCGTCGACATCCACGCCTTCGATCCGAGCGACCTGTCCCGCCACGCCGATCGAGCCGGCTTTGTTGACATCCTGGTGCGGGGCGAGGAGCTGACCGCGAACTGGTTCGGCTGGTTCAACCGGGCCCTGGAGGCCAGCGCCGACCCCGACGATGTGCCGATGCTGTGGCGCCAGTACGCGTTTCACGGCTACCTGCTGTTCCAGCGCCTCGACGAGCGGCTGCTGGAACCGTTGCTGCCACCGGCCATCTTCTACAACCTGCTGCTCACCGCGCGCACGTCCTGAAACCGCCCCCCGCGCCGGCGGCGTCGAACCCTGCGCCGGCGCCGGCGCACGGTGGGCCGGTGGCGGGGGCCAACACCCGCTCTCCTAGACTTCGGCCATGGCTGAAGAGGTCTCCCGCGAGTTCCCGCTGTTCCCGCTGGGACTCGTGGCCCTGCCGGGAGAGCTGATCCCGCTGCACATCTTCGAGGAGCGCTACCTGACGATGATGGCGCAGTGCCTGGAGGCGGAGAGTGAGTTCGGGATCGTGTGGCTGTCCGACGACGGCTTGCGCGACATCGGCTGCGCCTGCACGATCGAACGCGTGCTGGAGCGGACCGAGGACGGGCGCATGAACCTCCTGGCGCGCGGCACGCGGCCGTTCCGAGTGCTCGAGCGCCAGGGACATCTGGCCTACCCGGCGGGCGTGATCGAGTTCGTGGAGGATCGCGCCGACACCCCGGATCGGCAGCTCGCTGACAACGCCCGGGCCGCCTACGCGGACCTCGTCAAGCGCGCCACCGATCGCGAACCCGAGGAGCAGGAGCTCGACCAGATGAGCGCCTATGAGATGGCCGCCACGGTCGACTTCGGTCTGGAGGCCAAGCAGGGCCTGCTCGATCTGCGCTCCGAGAACGCCCGCCTACGCTTGGTCACCCGCCTGTTCCGGGCCGCCACCAAGCGCCTGGACTTCGTCGACCGCGCGCAGGCGCGGGCGCGGTCAAACGGCAAGGTCCGATTCGGCTAACCGCCGGCGCCGCTGGTTAGGGCGTGCCGGCGATGGCGGTGAACAGCAGCATGAAGATGCCGAACAGGATGCAATAGATCCCGAACGGACGAAGATTGCGGGTCTTGAAGTAGCGGGTCAGGAAGTGCACGGTGATGACCGCGGTTACGGCCGCGAACACCGCCGCCACAACGGCCGCACCGCGCACCCCACCGTCGCCGAGATGGCCGGTGAGGTCGGGAAGCTTGTAGAGGCCGGCGGCGAGGATCGGCGGAGTCGCCAGCAGGAAGGCGTAGTGGGCGGCGCCGGCGTTATCCAGCCCGCGCGCCAGGCCCGCCGTCATGACCACTCCGTCGCGGCTGATTCCGGGAATCAGCGCGGTGGCCTGGGCCACGCCGATCACGCCCGCCTCCCGGAACTCGAGCGTCTCGAGCTTGCGGGCGCCTTCGGGGTTGAGCCCCTCTCGCTGAGCGAGCTCGCGCACGTCAGCGCGCCGGCGGTACTGCTCGCCGGCGAGCAGGATGCAGCCGTTGACGACCAGGAAGATCGCCGCCGTCAGCGGCTTGGCCAGGGCCACGCGGATGGGATGCTCGAGCGCGAGACCCAGGATGCCGACCGGGATCGTGGCGGCCACGATCAGCCAGGCCAGCCGCTCGGTGGGGGTCTCGATCCGCCGCTTGCCCAGCGTGGCGAAGAAGGCACCGATGATCGCGACCCAGTCGCGCCAGAAGTAGATCAGCAGGCCGATCGCGCTGCCGACGTGCAGCATGACCACGAACGCCAGCCACGGCGATTCGGGCTGCGATTGCCAGACCACGATGTTGTGCCACCGAAACAGGGTCGGGAACAGCACGGTGTGGCCGAGGCTGGATACGGGGAACAGCTCGGTGGCACCCTGGAGGATCCCGAGGAGGATCGCCTGGAAGGTGGTGATCAGATGATGGGTTGTGGCAGCCAGTGCGAGCACGAAGCGCGGAAGGCTACCCGCACGGCGGTAACGGCGCGGTAAGCCGCTTCCGAGAGGACCCTTAGATCAGCCGCTCAGCCCGCACACCTGCTGGGCCACCTGAGCGGCGAAGAGTTCCGTTTGCGCCAGTTCCATGTGTCCCTGCGCGTTGCGGTCCGAGAACGAGACCGTTCCCTGCTGGAGGCTGACGCGGTAGGAGAACACCGCGCCCGGACGGGCGGGGAGCGACAGCCTGGCCGTCGCGTCCTGGTTCAGTCTGTCGGCCAGATCGCGCGCCTGGATCAAGATGGTGTTGGAGATCGGCTTGGCCTTGGCGCCGTCGCAGCGGATCGTGCCCGCGTCACTGACGATCAAGCTCAGCTTCGTACCCGGGCCCGTCCGGGTGAGCGCGAACAGGTCGGCGGACTGGATGTCGAGCCCGCAACCGCCGACGATCAGGGTCAGCCCGACCGTCAGGACCCAACGCCTCACCGCTGCGAAACCACGATCGCCGCTCCCCCCCGGCGCGGGTCCCCCCCTCCCGAGAACGAGCCCGCCGCGTCACGCGCCACCGCCTGCGCGCCGCCGAAGAACAGGTTGCGCGCCCGGAACGGGCTCAGCGTCCAACCGGCCGCCCCGAGCTCGGGACCCGCCGCTCCCGGCTCGGTGTAGACCACGCCGTCCTCGTAGTGGACCCGCGGGGCGTCGACGGCGGCCTGAGCCGCCATGCCGTCGTCGATGCAGCGGATCACGGTCTGGAGGATCGCCGACCGGATCCGGTTCGAGCCGGCGCTGCCTACCGCGAGCTCCGCGACGCCGTCGCGGAGGACCACGGTGGGAGCCATCATGCTGGGGAGCCGACGCCCGGCCGGATGGCGGTGAAAGCCGAGCGGATTGAGATCCTGCTCACCCAGCATGTTGTTGAGGTGGATGCCGGTCCCCGGCACCACCACGCCCGAGCAGGATCCGTTTGAGCAGGTGACCGAGCAGGCCCAGCCGTCGCGGTCGAGCACCGCGATGTGGGTGGTGGAGCCGAGCCGCCCGCCCGGAGCCACCGGTGGGGCGCCGAGCCCCGTCCCGGGTGGCTGATCGCCCGCGAGCTCGCGGGTGCCCGCCGCCACGAAGCGCCGTACGAACTCGGGATCGTCGAGCCCAGCCAGGAATTCGGACGTGCGCTCGCGCTGGGTCTGCTCCATCACCGCGACGATCTGCTCCACCGACGGCGGGGCGGGTGAGGTGGGTGGGTTCGGTTCCTCATCGAGCAGCGCCAGCGCCCGCGAGATCAGGATGCCGCCCGCCGAGGGCGGCGGATTGGTGAGGACTCGACGCCCCCGATAACTGACCTGAAGCGGGGTGCGGTCGATCACCCGGTAGGCATCGAGGTCGGCCTGGGTCAGCAGGCCCCCGCGCTCGCCCACCCAGTCGACGATCGCCGCGCCGATGTCACCGCCGTAGAACGGCTGCGCCCCCTCGGCTCCGAAACGCTCCAGGGTGTCGGCCAGCTCGGGCTGGACCATGCGCTCGCCGGCCCGCAGCAGCGATCCCCGCGGCGCGAACAACGCCGCGCACTCGGGCGTCGAGGTCACGATGCCGCCGAGAATCTCGGCGATGTAGGCCTGCTGGTCGCTCACCTCCACCCCGCCCCGGGCGAGCGCGGCGGCCGGCTTCACCAGACGCTCGAGCGGGATCCGCCCAAACCGGCGCGCCGCCTCGCACACCCCGGCCGGCATCCCGAACGTCCCCACCGAGGCCGGACCGATGTTGAAGACCTGGATGGCGTCGCCGAACGAGACCGAGATCGGAAGCAGCTCCGCGCGCTCGTGGGCCGGCAACCCATAGCCCGGGGCACCGACGAAGAAATCGAGCAGGGTCGGCTCGCGGCCCGGCGCGACGACCAGCATGTAGCCACCCGCGCCGAGCCCGGTCAGCAGCGGCTCGCACACGAACGAGGCCAGCATCGCGCCCAGGGCGGCGTCGACGGCGTTGCCGCCGTCCTGCAGCATGGCGGCGCCCGCGCGGGCACTCACGGGGTGGCCGGCGGCCACCACACCGAGATGGGCGGCGTCGGTCATCGCAACGGGATCGGGCCAGGCGGTCTCACAGACGGTCTGACAAGCATGCCAAGGACCCGGCCGCGAGCGACCGAGGCATGCCACCAGGCGACTGTGACAGGCCGTCAGCGGTGCGGCATGAACTCGGGAATGTCGTACTCCCGAGGTGATGGCCGGTCGCGAGTCGACGGCCGTTCGCGCACCCGGCTGACACGTGGCTCTCCGGCGGGCTCGCGCAGGGTCCGCCGCGGTGCCTCGGGCTGACGCGCGCGCAGCGAGAACGGCTCCTCCTGACGCCGGGGGCGACGTGCCTCTCCGAAGCCGGTGGCCACGACGGTCACCCAAACCTGGTCGTCGAGCTTTTCGTCGACCATGGCGCCGAAGATGATGTTGGCGTCGGGGTGGGCCGCCTCGGCGACCGCCTTGGCGGCCTCGTTGACCTCCCACAGCGAGATGTCGCGTCCGCCGGTGATCGACAGCAGGATCGACCGAGCGCCGTCCATGCTGGTCTCCAGCAATGGCGAGGCGACCGCCTGCTCAGCGGCGTCGATCGCCCGCCGCTCTCCGGTGCCCATTCCGATCCCCAGCAGCGCGTTGCCGGCGTCGGCCATGATCGTGCGGACATCGGCGAAGTCCAGGTTGATCAGCCCCGGCAGGGTGACCAGGTCAGAGATGCCCTGCACGCCCTGGCGCAGCACATCGTCGGCGACCCGGAACGCCTCGACCATCGAGACGCCGCGGTCCAGCACTGACAGCAGCCGGTTGTTGGGAACCACGATCAGCGTGTCGACCTCGTCGGCCAGCGCCTCGATCCCCTCCTCCGCCTGATCGCGACGGCGGGAGCCCTCGAACTGGAACGGGCGGGTCACGATCCCCACCGTGAGCGCCCCGATCTCACGGGCGATCTGCGCCACGATCGGCGCCGCGCCGGTGCCGGTGCCACCGCCGGCGCCAGCCGCGATGAAGACCATGTCCGATCCGCGCAGCAGCGCCTTGATCCGGTCGTGCTCCTCGCGCGCCGCGCGCCGCCCCAGCTCGGGGTCTGATCCCGACCCCAGGCCGCGGGTGATTCCGTCGCCGATGTGGAGCGTCTCGTGGGCGGCCGACAGCTGCAGCGACTGCAGGTCGGTGTTGATGGCCAGGAACTCGATGCCCTCGACCTCGGCTTCGACCATCCGGTTGACCGCGTTGACGCCGGCCCCACCGACGCCGACCACGCGCAGGACCGGGCGCCCGGTCGTGGCCGCCGGAGCCTGGTCCACGGAGGAGCGGGCGTAGGCGTCGGGCGCCGGCGCGGGCACGTCACGGCTCTCGGCCGCGGGCCGCGGCGCCTCGAGGATGTCCTCCGGGATGTCGGCCGCGAAGGCCTGTCGCAGCCGCTCCTGCGGCGACGGCACCGGCGGCGACTCGAACGGCTGCCGCTCCGCTGGGTGGTCGAAGGAGGGGTGCTGCGAACGACGCGCGGCGGGCACGGGCGGCACGGTCGCCTGCGGCTCGGGCTCGGACGGCTGCGGCTCCGGCGGCGGCGGCGTCGCCGGAGCGGCGTCGGTGTCCTCGGTGGTCTTGCGGAAGAGGTCCGCCAGCGGCCCCTCACGCATGCTCGCGCGCTTACCGGTTGCCATGCGAGAGGACCTCCTTGGCGAGCTGCCTGTAGGCGTGTGCGGCCAGACCGTCGGGATCGTACTTGAGCACGGACATGCCTCTGACGGGGGCCTCGGCGAAGCGGACCGTCTTGCGAATCCGGGAGGCGAACACCTGGTCGCCGAAGTTCTCCTCGAGCAGCTCGATCGCCTCCTTGGCGTGCAGGGTCCGGAGGTCGACGAGCGTCGGCAGGATGCCCTCGATGACCACGTCCGGATTCAGGTTCTCGCGAATCATCGCCAGCGTGTTCTGAAGCTGAACCAGGCCGCGCATGGACAGATACTCGCACTGCACGGGGACGATCACCTTGTGCGCCGCCGTGAGTGCGTTGATCGTGAGCAGCCCGAGGCTCGGCGGGGTGTCGATGAACACGAAGTCGTAGTCGTCCTCCACCGGCTTCAGCGCCTTCTGGAGCGAGCGCTCGCGGCCGATCATGGTGGACATCGCGATCTCCGCACCGGCCAGGTCGATCGACGCGCAGGCCACGTCGATCTCCCGCTTGCGGATCACCTCTCGGATCGAGATGTGATGCACGAGGACGTCGTACATCGATTTCTCGAGCGTGTCCGGATCGATGCCCTGGGACATCGTCAGGTTGCCCTGCGGGTCCATGTCACAGCACAGCACGCGGTGTCCCTCCTCGGCGAACGCCACCGCGAGATTCAGCGTGGTCGTGGTCTTGGCAACGCCACCCTTCTGGTTGGCGAGCGCGATCACCTTGCAGGTGGACATCAGCTCAGGGCTCCGTTGCGTCGAGGACTCATACGCGCCTGTATTCGCAGGCCGCCGGGGAAATCCTCCGCTGTGGTGGGTGGGATCGCCTCTCGAGCGCAGTATTTTGCTTTGCAGTGAAGGGACTCCTCGATCGGCGCCTGATCTTCGTCACCGGTAAAGGCGGCGTCGGCAAGTCGACGGTTTCGATCGCCCTCGGACTGCTGGCGGCCCGCCGCGGGCTGCGGACGATCGTCGCCGAGCTGGCCAGCCAGGACCGGGTCCGGCAGGCCTTCGAGCGCTCCGGCGAGGTCTTCGAGGAGGTGCAGCTGGGCGAGCGCCTGTTCACGATCTCGATCGATCCGCAGAACGCGATGGAGGAGTACCTCAAGGTGAAGACCGGCGCGGTGGGCCAGGTGCTCGGCTCCAGCCGGCTGTTTCACGCCTTCGCGATGGCCACCCCGGGCATGCGCGAGCTGCTCAGCATCGGCAAGGTGTGGGAGCTCTCACAGCACCAGCGCCGCACCGAGGACGCCGACGCCTACGACCTGGTGGTCGTGGACTCTCCGGCGGCCGGACACGGCGTCGGCATCCTGCGGACGCCGCGAACCTTCGCCGATATCGCCCGCGTCGGGCCGATCGCCCATCAGGGTCGGGCCATCGCCGCCACGATCGCCGATCCGGACTTCACCGCCGTGGTCGCGGTCACCACCGCGGAGGAGATGCCGGTCAACGAGACGCTGTGGCTGCAGGGCGCGCTGGCCGAGGAGGAGCTCGCACTGGAGGCGGTGATCGTCAACGCGCTGTACCCGGAGCGGTTCGGGGCGGGCGAGCGGGCGCTGCTGGAGTCCGCCCGCCGTCGCTCCCGCTCCCCCCTGGTCGGCGCGGCCCTCGGCGCTGCGCTGTCGGAGCGCAAGCGCGCCGTGGCCCAGCGCGAGGAGCTGGATCGGCTGCGCGAGGACGTCTCGGTGCCGCTGGTGCAGCTGCCCTACCTGTTCACCGAGCAGATCGGGCCCGCCGAGCTGGAGCGGCTCGCGGACGCGCTCGACACCGGGCTGTCCAAGCTCGAGCCCGCGGCGGTCAGCCGCTGAGTCGCTCCGAGCGAACCTGGGGCGGGTCAGCCGCTGAGCCGCGCGGCCAGGGCGCCGGCGCGCAGGCCCGACTCGATGGCCCCGTCGATGAACCCGGCCCACCCATCGGCGAGATCCGAACCGGCCAGCACCACCTGTCCCTCGGGCCGGCGCATGGCGGCGTGGTGATGCTCGTACCAACCGGGGCGGTGGATCGCCCAGGTCCCCTGGGCGTACTCGTCGGCGAGCCAGTCGTGGCTGGTCGCAGCGAGAACTTCATAGCCGGGCAGCAGCGCGTCGAGATCGCGCTGCAGCGCCGGTAGGTCGGTGGCGTCGCACCGCGCGGCGTCGGGGCCGAAGCCGATCATCAGCTGGGTCCCGTCGTCGAATACGTCTTCCGTGGCGAGATATCCGAACGGGTGCCCGGCTCGGATCGCGTTCTGCTGCACCGGCTCGCCGCGCACGTGGAGCATCAGCTTGATCCCGCGCGATGCCTGGCCGAGCGCGATCGCACGCCGCTTGGGCTCAGAGAGCTCCGGCGTGAATTCAATCGCGCCGAGCGCATTCAGCGGCACCGCCACGACCACCGCTCGAGCCGTATGGCCGGCGCCGTCGCGCGTGTGTACCTCGACCCGGCCCTCGTGCCGGGCCACCGCAGCCACCGGCGCGGCGAGTGCACGCTCGAACGACGCCCCCGCGACAATCCCCTCCAGCAGCGCGCCGGTGCCGCCGACGATCGTCACGCGCCCCCCGGTGTACTGGGTCAGCGCCAGGCTGTAACCCGACAGAGCATGCCAGCGGAGCACCGAGACCGCCCCGGCCTCGGCCAGCGGGGCGTGGGCCAGTGACTCGAGCTCGGCCCTCAGCACCTCGCGCTCGTCGGCGGCGAGCTCGAGCTGGTCGACCCGGTCGGCGATCGTCAGCCGGTCAAAGCGGGCCAGCTCGGGCAGCGCGTGGAGGGGATCGTGCGGCAACGGCAGCGCGGTCTCGACACCGTCCACGAAGCGGTCCCAGCCTCGCCGCGCAATCTCGTCTCGCTCCTCGATCGTCGCCGAACGGCGCTCGGTGCCGACATACCAGGCGGCTCGCTGCGCGTCGTCGCTGATCTGGACCCGGAGGCCGGCCCGCGTGAGCTCGGAGAAGGTGTGTGGCTGGTGCCAGTGCACCCAGGCGCCGCCGTACTCCACCCGGGTCTGCAGCCAGGCTTGGTTCCAGGTGCGACCACCCAGGCGGTCGCGGGCCTCGAGCAGGAGCACGGAGCGGCCGTGCCGGGCGCACTCGCGCGCGGCGGTGACACCGGCAAAGCCACCGCCGACCACGATCACGTCGTACATCGCGCTATCCCGCCGGCCCGAGCGCCGCCGTCACGCCCGCAAGGCGGCCGCGCACCGCCGCGTCCACCACCACGGCCCCCTCGCCGGACGCGCCGACGATCACCGGGTTGCACTCCACCAGCGCCAGCGACCCCGCCAGCAGCAGCTCTCCGATCTGCGCCGCCAGCTCGGCCGCCGCGGCAAGATCGCACGGTGCCGTGCCCCTGCCTCCGAGCAGCAGCGGAGCGCCCCGCAACGCGCGCAGCGCCCGCTGCACGTCGCCCGCCCCGGCCGGCAGCGGCACCACCGCGACGTCATCGAGCAGCTCGGTCCAGACCCCGCCGAGCCCCAGCACCAGCGCCGGGACCACCCCGTCGGTGCGGGCGGCGATCAGCAGCTCCACGCCGGGGTTGGCCATCCGCTCGGCCAGCACGGAGCCGCCGTGGTCGTGCGCCAGCCGGGCCAGATCTCGGTATCCGCGCCTGACCTCCGCCTCGCTCCGCAGTCCCAGCCGGACCCCGCCCAGCTCTGACTTGTGCAGGACTCCGGCGGCGCTGAGCTTGAGCGCGACGTGGCCGCCGAGCTCACCCAGCGCGATCACCGCATCGCCGGCGTCGGTCACCACCCGGCCGGCGGCGACGTTCACGCCATGGCGGCGCAGCAGCGCCTTGGCCTCGTGCTCGGGGAGCCATGGTCCCGGCTCTCCCGCCCCGGAGCCGCCGAACTTCCGGGCCAGCGCGGCGATCGCCCGCAGCCGCGCAGGGTCCCCCGGCGGGGTCAACCTCGCCGCCGCGCACCGTAGCCCGGTGCGCAGTCCGGCCGCGGCCGGCACCCCGGCCTGAGCGAACTCCCAGGCGGAGCCGTCGTCGAGCAGCTCGGGCAGCGTGGAGGAAACGATCGTGACGACCGGGCTGACGCCGGCGCCCATCATCACTCCCTCGCGGACAGCGCGCCAGGACTCCTCGGGCGCCCCCTGAAGACCGTGCGGCTGGTCGTAGAACACCACCACCTGTCCGACCGCGGGATCCTCCCCCAACGTCTGCACGAGCGCGGCCAGGGCGGGGCGATCGCCCCAGATCATCGCGGTGTAGTCGAGCGGGTTGGCGACCGTGGCCGCGCTCGGCAACAGGCGGCGCAGCCGCTGCAGGGTGGCGGGAGCGAGCTCGGGGAGCTCCAGGCCGAGACGCTGCGCCTCGTCGGCGCCCTGGGCCGAATCGCCACCGGAGCAGGTCATGATCGCCAGCCCCCGGTGGGGGGGCGCCGCGTGGTGGATCGAGATCGTCTTGGCGATCTCCAGCAGCTCGTGGACATCGTGCGCCCACACTGCTCCGGCCTCGCGCACCAGGCTGCGGAACACCCTCTGGTCGCCGGCCAGCGCGCCGCTGTGGGCGGCCGCCGCGCGTGACCCGATCGCCGTGCGCCCCACCTTCAGCACCACGACCGGGATGTCGGCCTCCGCGCACGCGGCCAGTCCCTCGCACAGGCGCGGCCCGCCGTCGTCCTCGAGGTACAGCGCGATCGCGCCCAATCCCTCCTCCCGGGCCAGGAACTCCAGGTAGTCGGCGGCCGAGAGGACCGCCTGGTTGCCACTGGCGATGACGGTGTGAAAGCGCAGCCCCCGGCTCGTCGCCAGCGCGTTGACGGCGACGTTGCCGCTCTGGGACACCAGCGCCACCCGGCCGGGCTCACGCGGCGCCAGCGCGTCGCCCCACAGCGCGATCCTGGCGTGGGGTGAGACGATGCCGTTGCAGTTGGGGCCGCACACCGGAAGCCGATGGCGCGCCGCCGCGGCGACCAGTTCGCGCTGGCGCTCGGCGCCCTCCGCCACCTCGGCGAAGCCGGCGCTGAACACGACCGCGCCGCCGCACCCCCGGGCGCCGGCCTGCTCGATCACCTCCGGCACACCCGCCGACGGGATCGCCACCACGACGGCGTCGACCGCCACCGGCAGCTCGGACAGGCTCGGCACGCACGGGCGCCCCAGGACCTCACGCCGGCCCGGGTTGACCCCCCATACGTCGCCCTCGAACCCGATCGCGGCGAGATTGAGCAGCGTCTCGCCCGCGTAGCTGCCCGGGCGGTCGGTGGCCCCCACCACGGCGATCGAGGCCGGGCGCATGAGCCGCTCGAGCTGCCCGGCGGCGAGACCGCCCGCCGCGGCGCTGACGGCGCTCAATGGATCGTCGCCTCGACCCCGCGGCGCTCGAGCGCACGAGAGATGATCAACCGCTGGATCTCGCTGGTGCCCTCCCAGATGCGGTCGACGCGGAGCTCGCGCAGAAACCGCTCGGCGACGTTGCTGCGCAGATAGCCGCGCCCGCCGAAGGCCTGCACCGCCCGATCGGCGCAGCGCCCCGCGGCCTCGCTGACGAACAGCTTGGCCATCGATGCCTTGGCGTGGATCAGCTTCGGATCGGCGCCGGCGTCGACCATCGCGCAGACCTGCAGCGCCAGGAGCCGACCCACGGCCGCGTCGGTGGCCGAGTCGGCCAGCGGGAACGAGATCCCCTGGTAGTCCATGATCCGCCGCCCGCCCTGGACGCGGGTCAGGGCCCAGGCGGTGGTCTCCTCGAGCAGGCGCCACATCGCCCCCAGGCCGTGCGTGGCAATGCCGAGGCGCTCCTCGGTGAACCAGTGGCGCTGCAGCTCGTCGCCGTTGCCGAGGCCGCCGATCAGGGCATCGGGACCGACCTCCACGCCGGTGAAGCGGATGGTCGGGTGACCGTGCGGGTAGTTATGGGTGTACTTGGGGTCGTCGACGAACTCGACCCCGGGCGCATCCGGCGCGACCAGGAACAGCGTCGGCAGCTTGTCCGCGTCGGCGTCGCCGTCGCCGGCGGCCGCCATCACGATCAGGACGCGCGCCACGTCCCCCGAGGTCACGAACCACTTCTCGCCGTCGATCCGCCAGCCCGCGCTGGTGCGCACCGCGGTGGTGGTGATGCCGCTGGGATCCGAGCCGGCTTCGGCCTCGGTGACGGCGTAGGCGTCGCCGCCCTCGCCGCGCAGCGCCGGCGCGACGTAGCGCTCGATCTGCTCGGGCGTGCCGTCCAGCAACACGTTGTAGACGTTGGGCACGTGCCAGTGCAGTCCGTTGGTGACACGGCCGAACTGCTCGTTGACGAGGAACCACTCCAGCATCGACCAGCCCTGGCCGCCGTGCTCGGCCGGCACCCGCCCGCCGTGCAACCGGGCCTCGATCGCCGCCCGTTTGATCGCCGTCACGGTCTCGTCCGGCAGCCGCCCGGCCCGCTCCTCGGCTTCGGCCTCCAGCGGCATCAGGACCTGTTCAACAAACTCGCGGGCTCGCGCCTGAAGCCCGAGTTGGCCCGGGGACAGCTCGAGTCCGGTGGGGGCGGCCGGGATCGTCGTGCTCATGCGATTCCTTTGGGTTGGCGGTCGTCGATTTCGCTGCCGCCGTTGGCGGCGGCCACCAGACGCTGCAGGGTGGCCCGATCGCCGGCGCTGAGCGCCGCGCCCCGGCCGGGCAGCCCGAGCAACAGGTTGTGGTGATTGAAGATCACGGTGGCGGCCCGCCGGCGGGCGCGCGCCACGTCGGGGTCGGCGTCGCCGGCGCGGCGGAGGATCAGCTCCACCGCCTCGTGTAGGTAGGCCAGCCAGCGGCGCTCGCTGCCACCCAGGACCAGTCGCTCGATTCGTTCGCGCTCTTGCGCCACCGCCGCAGCGCCGGCGCGGTGTCCGTGCATGAGCGTCGCGACGGCCTGCGGGAGCTCGCGCTCGGGCTCTGGAGTGACCGACAGCCACCAGTCGCGCTTGACCATGGGAGGTAGACTAACAACAACTGATCACAAAGTCAGGATGAGGATATGAAAACCGCCGCAGCCGCAGTCCCCGTCACCCCGCCGCGTCCCGGCCCGGCACTGGAGCCCCGCCTGTACATCGATCCGTCGCTGCTCGAAGCCGAGCAGGAGCTGATCTTCGAGCGCACCTGGCAGCTCGCCGGTCACGTCGGCTCGCTCCCCAACCCGGGCAGCTACCTGACCTCCCGGGCCGGCAACCAGCCGGTCCTGGTGGTCCGCGACGAGCAGCACCAGCTGCGCGCCTACCGCAACGTCTGCCGCCACCGCGGCTCACGGCTGCTGAGCGGCTCGGGGCAGTGCAAGGCGGCGATCCGCTGCCGGTATCACGGCTGGACCTACCGCCTCGACGGGAGCCTGATCGGCGTGCCGGAGGGGCTGTCGTTCCCCGAGCGGCCGGACAAGGCCACGCTGGGACTGATGCCGGTCGGAGTCGAGGTGATGTGCGGGCTGATCTTCGTCAATCTCGACCCCGGCGCCACGCCGCTGGCCGAGCTGCTTGGCGACCTGCCCCAGCGCCTGGCGCCCTACCGGATCGAGACGCTGGCGGCGTTCGCTCCCGCGGGCGGGACCCAGCCGGCGAACTGGAAGGTGATCGCCGACAACTACATCGAGGGCTACCACATCCCCATCGCCCACCCGGGACTGATGCGGATGCTCGACTACAAGCACTACGACGTCACCGTTCATGACCACTACGTCTTCTTCGAGGCGCCCCTGCGCGAGAAACAGAGCAGCAACCGGCTCGAGCGCCTGTACGCCCGGCTGGTCACGCCGATGCCCGGTCTCGGCCCCGCCGACCGGCACGTGTGGCGCTACGTCTACATCTACCCCAACACGACGATCGACCTGTATCCCGACCAGGTCGGGACCTGGCAGCTGCTTCCCGACGGCGTGGCCCGCACCCGCGACGTCTCCGCCTCCTACCGGCCGGCCGGCGTCAATCCCCGCACCCGACTGGTGCAGTGGGCCAACCAGCGGCTCAACACGCTGGTCCTCGACGAGGACATCGACCTCGTCGACAACGTCCAGCAGGGGCTGACGACCCGCGGCTACCGTTGCGGCCCGCTGTCACGGCGCGAGGCCGCGGTGGGGTGGTTCGCGGACCGCATCCGCGCCGACCTGACCCCGGTGCTGGCGCCGCCACAGTGATCGCGCCACGCGCGAGGGCCGGAGCGCGCGAGCGGATCCTGACCGCCGCGGTGCGGCGGATCGCCATCGAGGGCATCGACGGCGTGCGGATCGCCCGGATCGCCATGGATGCCGGGGTCTCGAGCTCGCTGGTGCACTACCACTTCGCCAGCCGCGAGGCACTGCTGGCGGAGGCGCTCGATTTCTCCTACGCGCGCGCGGGCGACGTGCGGATCGCCGAGGAACCCAGCGGTGCCTCGCACGCTGAACGCCTGGCTTCGATGATCGACCAGTGCCTGCCCACCTCGCCGGAGCTGCGCGAGGACTGGGTGCTGTGGGTCGAGCTGTGGCTGCGGGCGGTTCGCCATCCGGATCTGCGGCCCGTCGCCGAGGAGCTGTATGCGCGCTTGCACAGCTGGTTCGCCCGGGAGATCGCGGCCGGCGTGCGCGACCACGAGTTCGCCCGGTGCGATCCGCAGGAGGTCGCCGACCGGGTGCTGGCGATGATCGACGGGTTCGGCATCCGGACCCTGATCGGCGACTCGACGATCCCGCTCGAGCGGGCCCGGCGCGCGGTGGCCGGCGCCCTGGCCCGCGACCTGGGGCTGGGCGAGCGGCTGGTGGCGACGGCGCGACCGGCCCTGCCTCGCGCCCGCGCCTCCGGCGAGTAAGCCGGGCCCGAGCTCCGTCGTCGCCTCAGGCCAGGGACCCGGCCCCGAGCGCCGCTCTGGCGGCAGCGCGGCCGGTCCTGACCGCGCCCTCCATGTAGCCGGCCACCCAGTGGTCAGAACCCGCCACGTAGAACGGCGGTTCGTGGGTTCCGTGCAGCGGCCCTACGCGACCCAGGTCCCCCGGCGCCCAACTCGAGATGTAACCCAGCGTGAACGGATCGCTGCCCCAAGCACGCTCGAGCATTGCCACGGGCCGCCGGGCGGGCTCCCCGTACAGGGCTGCGAGGCCGTCGAGCACCGCCTGACGGCGGGCGGGTGGAGGCGCCGCGAGAAAGGCGGCGAAGCGCTCGGGCGGCACCAGCAGCGACATCACGCCGTGGCCGCCCTGCGGCCAGGTGGACCCGAACAGCCACTCGGTCTCGGCGAGCCCGTTCTGACCCGAGGACTGCCAGAACGACTGCTCGTAAGCGACCACGATCTTGGCCGCCAGCGCGTGGCGCTGGGCGTGCAGCGAGCGCAGGCGGGCATCGCTGAGGCCGTCGATCTGCACCGCCCGCAGGGGACCCGCGGGCAGCGTGCACACCACCGCCTCGGCCCGGACCGTCTCGCCCCCGTCGAGCTGCACGCGCACCCCGCTGACACCGACCTCGATCGCCCGCACCACCGCTCCGAGCCGTACCCGGTCTCCCAGCTCGGCGGCCATCCGCAGCGGGACGGCGGCGGAGCCCTCAGCCACGCGCAGCCCCTCCCATTCCTCGAGGTCGTAGAGGCCTGAGCCGGCCAGCGTGGCGTGCTTGCGCAGCGCCGCCAGCAGCGACGTGCGATCGGGAGCGTCACAGGACAGCGACAGCGACGACAGATCGTGGCGGCGGCGCACCGCCGGGAGGGCATCGTGATCGCGCAACCACGCGCCGACACTGCACTCGTCCAGGCGCTGAGCGTCCGGGTGGCTCCAGGGATCGTCGGGATCGACGCTCGCCGCCAGGCGCGCGAACTCGGTGTCGATGCGGTCGCCGTCGGCCCGGTCACGGTCGTCCATCCACGGCGCGTCGTCACCGACGAAGACGCCCTCGGCCAGTCCCCAGGTGATCTCCCCGGGATCGGCGACGTAGCTGGGCTGGATCGCCAGTCCGAGTTCGCCCACGAGCTCGCCGTAGGCGTGGTGCTCGCGGCCGAAGACCTCACCCCCGGCCTGCACGGCGCGTCCGTCGGGTAGCGCGGCCGCCTCCACCCGCCCCCCGGGCCGGTCCCGGGCCTCGAGCACGAGGACGTCCGCACCCGCTTGGGCCAGGTCACGCGCGGCGGCCAGTCCGGCGAGTCCAGCGCCCAGCACGACGACATCGGTCACCCTGGCAGCTCCTCCACTGGACGCAGCGCTTGACAGGCGCAAGCTCTGCGCGGTAGTTTTCTGAATGGCGGTTCAGTATACGAGTCCGGGCAAGTGGAGAGGCACTGTTCAGATGAGCCCCCGTCCCAAAGTTGACCACCTGCGCAAGCCGCAGATCGTCGCCGCGGCGGCCGAGGTGCTCTACGAGCGCGGATTGTTCGACACCCGGATCGGAGACATCGCCGAGCGAGCGGGCACCAGCTCGCCGACGATCCTCTATTACTTCGAGTCCAAGGATCGATTGCTCGAGGAGGCCGTCGACCACGCCGACCATGACTTCTACGCGCGCCTGTCCGAGGGCCAGGATCGCTTCAAGCGCGCCGGCGACAAGCTCGTGAACCTGATCGAGGAAACGAGCCTCGGCCCCGGCGGACTCAATGACTACACGCTGTGGATGGAGGTGTGGGTGCGCGCGCGCCGTGACCCAACCGTTCGAAGCTCGTACTTCGAACTTGATCGCCGCCAGCGCAACCTCATCGCCAAGATCGTGCGCGAAGGCCAGCGGCAAGAGGAGTTCAGCGCCGACGCCGACCCCGAGGGCTTCGCGCTCGCGCTCAGCGGCCTGATGGACGGCCTCGGTGTGCAGGTGACACTCGGCCAGCCCGACCTCACGCCGGCCCGGATGGTGCAGCTCTGCCTGGCGCTGGCATCCAGCCAGCTCGGCTGCGATCTGCACCCGCGCGGGCCATCCATGACTGCAGCTACCACAGGAGCCACGAAATGACCCACCCCCGCGACCGCGGCGTCCCGATCGGCGACCGCACCACTCGCAGAAGTTTTCTGCAGCGCGCCGGCGCCACCGCCGCCGCGCTGTCGCTTCCCGGCGCCCTGGCCGCCTGCGGCACCACCGCCCCCTCCAGCGCGGGCGCCAGCAGCGCGTCGGCGGGGCTGGGTCCGGGCGGGCTGGCGCTGGCCCGCCCCAACCAGCCGGTGACGCTGCCGATCACCGCCGACAACAAGGCGATCGCCTCGGGACTGAAGCCCGAAGCGGGTCCGCTGCAGCTCTACAACTGGATCCAGTACATCAGCCAGGACGTGGTCAACTCCTTCCAGCGCAAGTACAACGTCAAGGTTCAGATCAGCACGTTTACGACGATCGACGAAGCCGTGGCCAAGCTCGCCAGCGGCCAGGTCCAGTTCGACGCCTTCGTGCCGACGCTGAGCTACCTCGAGCGACTCGCCGTGGGCAAGGTGTTGCAGCCGCTGAACCTGAGCTACATCCCCAACCTGAAGGCCAACGTGTGGCCGTCGCTGACCAGCCCGTGGTACGACGTCGGCAGCCGCTACACGGTGCCTTACACGATCTACACGACCGGGATCGGCTGGCGGACCGACAAGCTCCCCGGCTTCAACCCGGCCAAGCTGGCCAAGCCATGGAGCGCGTTGTGGCAGGAGGGTCCGAAGATCGCGGGCAAGGTCGGGCTGCTCGACGACCAGCATGACGGGCTGACCATGGGCCTGCTTCACAACGGCGTGCTCGACGCCAACACCGACAACCCCGCCGCCATCACCGCCGCCCAGAAGGCATTGGCGCAGCTGGTCACGACGGCCAACCTGAAGTTCGACACCAACGAGTACCAGCACCTCGCCGACGGCTCGCTGTGGCTGCACCAAGCCTGGTCAGGCGATATGGCCGTGGTGCAGGCGTACGCGCCAAAGGGGACGCCCGCAAGCGCGTTCGCCTACTGGTGGCCGACCGACGGCCGGGGACCGATCGACAACGACACGATGGCGGTCCTGCGCGGAGCCAAGAACCCCGTCCTGGCCCACCTGTTCCTCAACCATCTGCTTGACGTCGAGCAGGGGTTCAAGAACTTCGCCTTCATCGGCTACCAGCAGCCGCTGAACGCGATGAGCCCAGCAGCGGTGGTCAAGCGCCAACTCGTGCCGCCGAATCTGCAGACGACGTTGATCCGCGAATCGCAGTTCCGCAACGGGCTGGTGCAGGGACCCCTCAGCCAAGTCGGGCGAGACCCGGTGGCAGAACGCCTGGGCGGCGGTCAAATCGGCGTGAGTTCGTCGGCGGTCGACACCCGCTCCTACTGGCGCACGTTCGCGCTGCCCGGGATCGGCTGGCTGCTGCTGTTCGTCGTCATCCCGGCCTACGGGATCCTGGCCATCGCCCTGGGGCGAGTCAACTTCCTCCTCCAGCCGATCCCGTCATGGAACCCCGCCAACTGGAACCCCGGCTACCTGAGCCAGGCGTTCTCGGGCTCTCTGCCCGGCGGGGAGTACTGGCCGGCGGTCCGCAACACGCTCGTCTATGTGGGGGTGTCGCTGGTGCTGTGCTTCGCGATCGGCTACCCGGTCGCGTATTACGTCGCGCGCCACGCCAAGCGGACCAAGACGCTGTTGATCGTGCTGCTGGTGATCCCATTCTGGGTCAGCTATCTGCTCCGGATGCTGGCCTGGATCGGGCTCCTCTCCCCCGACGGGTTTGTCAATCAGATCCTGCAGACGGTCGGGATCTCCAACCCGCCTGACTGGCTCAACGGCAACGCCTACTCGGTCATCCTGGCGCTCGTCTACGGCTACATCCCGTACTTCATCCTGCCCGTGTTCGCGGGCCTGGACCGGATCGATCGCAGCCAGATCGAGGCGGCCCGAGATCTCGGGGCGACCCCGTTGAGCGCGTTTCTGCACGTGACGCTCCCGCTCAGTCGTCCGAGCATCCTCGCCGGCGCCGCGCTGGTGGTGCTGCCGATGTTCGGCGACTACTACACCAACGACCTCATCTCCGCCTCGCCACACACCAACATGCTGGGCAACGAGATCAACCTGTTCGTGCAGGGGGGCTCGCAGAAGAACCTTGGCGCGTCGCTGGTCATCGTGCTGATGGTCCTGCTGACCGTCGCGATGGGCTATTACCTGTACCAGACCACCCGCGACGCGCGGAGGCTGGCGTGAAACGCCTGCGCAACCCGTGGGGTCAGCCCCGCTTCCTCGTCCTCTCGACTTGGGCCTACATCGCCTGGGCGATCGTCCCGGTCGGCATCGCGATCCTGTTCTCGTTCAACGCCGGCCGCTCGCGCAGCAGCTGGCAGGGGTTCTCGCTGCGCTGGTGGACCGGCGATCCGACGCTATCGATCTTCCACGACCCTGAGTACACCCATGCCCTCCTCCACAGCCTCGAGCTGGCGGCGCTCGACATGGTGATCGCGACGCCGCTCGGCGTCCTCTTGGCGCTCGGGCTGGCGCGCTGGCGCGGCCGGGGATCCGGCGTGGCCAACTCGCTGATGCTGATCCCGCTGGTCACCCCCGAGATCGTCATGGCGGTGTCGCTGCTGGTCGTCTTCACGCAGCTGTCGATCGTGCCGTTCGGGCTGATCCATCTCGGCACCCCCGCGCAGGTGGTGGGCCAGGTGACCTTCTCGCTCTCCTACGTGGTGGTGATCATCCGCAGCCGGCTGGCGTCGATCGGCCCGCACTACGAGGAGGCGGCCCGCGACCTCGGCGCTACTCCGGTTCAGGCGCTGCGCCTGGTCCTGGTCCCGCTGCTGATGCCCGCGATCCTGGCGAGCATGCTGATCGTGTTCGCCCTTTCGATTGACGACTTCGTCGTCACCCAATACATGTCGTCAAACTCCACCACCACGACGATCCCGATGTTCCTCTACTCCAACGCTCGTGGCGGCACCAGCACGCCGGCGCTCAATGCGTTGGCAACGATCCTCGTTGTCACTACGCTGCTCGGCATCGCCATCGCCTACCTGACGTATACCGCCCTGGGTCGCCGCACCTCCAGCACCGGGGTGGACGCCTTCCGCGAGCTGTCGGGACTCGAGGCCGCGTGATGGCCGGCCATGTCGAGCTCCGGGGGTTGACCAAGCACTTCGACGACGCCGTCGCCGTCGCCGCGATCAACGCCACGATCGAGGCGGGCGAATTCTTCTCGCTGCTCGGCCCCTCGGGCTGCGGCAAGACGACGACGCTGCGGATGATCGCGGGATTCGAACGCCCGACGGCCGGCGAGATCCGCCTTGACGGCCTCGACGTGGCCCAGACCCCACCCCACCGCCGCAATGTGCACACGGTGTTCCAGAACTACGCCCTGTTCCCCCACCTCGACGTGTTCGACAACGTCGCGTTCGGTCTGCGCCGGCGCAAGGTCGCCAAGGCCGAGGTACGCCAGCGGGTCGACCAGGCGATCGAGCTCGTCGAGCTCGGCGGCCTGGGCGGCCGGCGCCCTCAGCAGCTATCTGGGGGCCAGCAGCAGCGAGTGGCCCTGGCCCGCGCGCTCGTCCTGCGTCCGGCCGTGCTGCTGCTCGACGAGCCGCTGGGCGCGCTCGACGCGAAGATCCGCAAGCAGCTTCGGATCGAGCTCAAGGGCATCCAGGAGGAGGTCGGGATAACGTTCGTGTTCGTGACCCACGACCAGGAGGAGGCGCTCAGCATGAGCGACCGGATCGCGGTCATGAACGCGGGCAGGATTGAGCAGATCGGGAATCCCGCCGAGGTCTACGAGAGCCCGGCCACCGTGTTCGTCGCCGACTTTCTCGGCGTCTCGAACCTCATGGACGCCGAGGCCGTCTCCCGCGGGAACGGGGAGTGCACGGTCCGGGTCGGCGACTTCAAGCTCCGCGCCGGCTGCGGCGAAGTCGGGGCCAGCGGCCCGGTCAAGATCGTCGCCCGCCCCGAACGGGTGCAACTACTCCCGCACGGCGACGGTCGCGAGAACTGCCTGCCTGGCATGGTGGAGCGGACCGTGTACGTGGGCGCAAGCCTCCAGGTGATCATCCGGCTGGCCACCGGCGCCGCGCTGCAGGTATCGGTCGCGAATACCGGTGGCGCCGAGCACCGCGGCCAAGGCGCGCCGGTGATGGTCCACCTCCCCCCTGATGCGGTCCGCGTCCTCACGTTCGAGCCCGGCGACGGGAGCGCTGGCACCGCCTTTACGCCACCGGCGGCGGAGCCAGCCGAGGCGATCGCGAGCGACTCCTAGACTCACGGCGGTGAGCGTCGCGGAGCTGCTGGAGGGCAAGCGGGTGTGCGTGTGCGCCGGGTCCGGGGGAGTCGGCAAGACCACGACCTCGGCGGCGATCGCGCTGGGAATGGCGGCGCGTGGGGCCAGGGTCGCGGTCGTCACCATCGATCCGGCCAAGCGACTGGCCAACGCCCTGGGCCTGGAGGAGCTCGAGAACGAGCCGCGTCGCGTCGAGCCCGAGCGGCTGGCGCCGCACGGAATCGAGGTCAAGGGCGAGTTGTGGGCGATGATGCTCGACCCCAAGCGCACCTTCGACGAGCTGATCGACCGCATCGCTCCCGATCCCCAGCGGGCCGAGGAGATCAAGGCCAATCGTGTCTACCGCGAGCTGTCGACCGCGGTCTCGGGCTCCCAGGAGTTCAGCGCCGTGGCGAAGCTCTACGAGCTCGACCGCGACGGGCATTTCGATCTCCTGGTGCTCGACACCCCGCCGTCCCGCAACGCACTGGATTTCCTCGACGCGCCCGGGCGGCTGACCTCGTTTCTGGAGGGGCGCGCCCTCAAGACGTTCATCCGTCCCACCGGCCTCGGGATGCGGGTGCTCGGACGTGGGGCGGCGCCGCTGCTGGCCGCATTGAGGCGAGTCACCGGGGTCGACCTGCTGGGCGACCTGTCGGTCTTCTTCGGCCTGCTGGGCGACATGACCGAGGACTTCAGCGTGCGGGCGCGGCAGGTGGAGCAGATGCTGAAGTCCGATCAGACCGCGTTTCTGCTCGTGACCTCAGCTCAGGGTGCGGCGATCGACGAGGCGATCTGGTTCCGGCAGACGCTGGACGAGAGCGGGCTCCCGTTCGCCGGCGTGATCGTGAACCGCGTGCATCACGATGTGCTGGGCGACGCCGAGGCCGGGGACGTGCTCGCCGCGCTCGACGACCGCCTGCCGGCCGACCTGGCCGCCCGGGTGGCCGAGAACTTCAGCGATTACCACCGGCTGGCCCGCCGTGACCAGCTGGGCGTCGCCCGCCTGCAGGCCGAGCTCGGCAACCGGCCCCTGGTCCTGGTCCCCCACCTCGACGACGATGTGCACGATGTGGAGGGGTTGCTTCGAGTGCACCGCTTCCTGTTCGCCTCGCCGGCCGAGCGCGAGCGCCTGATCGCCGGCGTGGTGGCCTGAGCTCGCGGCTGGGGGTTCCGAGGCCGGGCGGCTCGCGGTTAGTCGACGCGCTCGAGCAGCAATGGGTCGGTCCCGCTCTCGATCCAGGTCGACCAGCTCAGCAGGATCGGCTGCCAGCGGTCCCGCGCGATCGGACCGTCGACCCCGCTGAGCCGTAGATCGCCCTGGTGGAGCATCTCCCACACGGCCTGTTCGGCCAGCGCCAGCTGCTCGCTGGGCCGCCACTGCGGATACTCGCGCGTGGCCAGCTCGATCAGCTCGCCGAACGTGAGCGGAATACGAGCCGCCCCCGCGACCACCGCCTTGAACGTGTGAACCGCCGAGCGAGCCTCGGAACCGCGCTGAGCTTCGGCCAGCACGGTCTCGGTCACGTCCTTGGAGGACTTGCCGACCGTCGGCCATCCGCGGCCCATGCCGATCTCATCGGTGCGGAGCTCGGGCCCCTCATAGATCGTCAGCTTGGCGCGCTCGGGGGCCCAGCGGCGGTCGTCGTGCTCAATCGTCGAGCCGCTGACCCAGGGCTTGGCAAAGCGCGCGTCGAGGTCCTCGCGAGTCAGGTTGAAGACGCGGGCGACATGGGGGAACTGGCGCAACTCGAGATGGAACATCGCGTGTAGGTTCGCACCTTCGCGCCCGCCGGCGCCATCGCCGGGCCCGTGAACGGCGGGCGTTCACCCCGGGCCGGCCGGAGGCTCCGGGTCCAGACGCAGAACGAGCGGGCTGTGAGCCCGCTCGTCGCTGCAGGTCGCGCTCCCCCTGACTACATACGAGCCCCAGGACTTACGTGTTGTGCCTGGTGGGCAAACACTCCCGGCCTCCGAGGAGACCGAGTAGGGAGCGGCCTTCCATCAGCCTAGCGCTCGCGACGACGCGGGGGTTGGTAAGCGTTCGCTGCCGCCGCTATTGCGCCGGCATGGCGGCGGCCTCAGCCAGAAGCTCGTCGGCGACCGCGCTCAGGTCGGCGTCGAGATGCCCGCACAGCGCATCGCGCAAGATCGCCCGCAGATGCTCCGCCAGCTCCTCCACCAGCGCGTCGAGGCCGGTGCCCGCGGGCGCCAACCCGGTCATCACGGCGTGCTCGAGCGAGACTGCCCGGGCGGTGCGCTGCGCCAGCGCGGCCCGATCCTCGGGCCGGGCGCAGATCACGGCCAGGCGCTGAGCCAGCCGACCGCTGGCCGGGCCCTCGGGCTCCAGCAGGGCCCGGAGGGCCAGCAGGTAGTCGGTCAGCGCCTCGAACGGCGCCAGGCGTTCGCACCCCATCTCAAAGCGGGCCAGCGCCCAGGCGAGCTCGCCGCTTCCCGGCGGTCGCCGCGTGACCAGATCGCAGAAGGCGCGCAGCTCGTCCTCCTGCGCGGCGGCCACCAGCGTCAGCAGCCGTGGGCGCCCGCTGGCTCCGATCGCCACCGGCCGCCAGCTTCCCGCCTCGGTCCGCGCCCACGCCACCGGACCGAGCGCATAGCCACCCCGCTCGAACAGCCTCAACGCCGTCAGGATCCGGCGGAAGCGAGCCCGGGCGATCGACACCGGAGGCCGAGCCGAGCGCTCCTGATCCACCGCCAGCACCGCCAGCACGTGGGGCTCGTCTCCGTCTCCCCAGACCGCCTCGGCCGGCGCCTCCGCCAGCGCATCGCCGCGGACCAGTGACAGTCCCTCCCCCAGCGGCAGCTCCGTCGTGTGCGGATCGAGCGCGATCCCCAGCACCGGGGCGATCACCATCGCGGTGCAGTGACCTTCGTAGAGAGCCCGTTCCAGCTCCGAATAGGCCGCCTCGAAGTGGGCCGGTTCGAACCCGAAGCCACTGCGGTCGGCGAAGACGTTGGCCAGGAAGGTCCCCAGCGCCGCCTGGGCTTGCGCCTTGCTGTCCGGCGGGATCCGCACCTCCCCGTGCTCGGACAGGTAGACCTCGAGCGCGGCGCCGCCGTCCAGCCCGGCCAACCCGGCCATTGCCGCGTCATAGCTCGACAGTCCGGCCAGCAGCCCCAGCCGCCCGCGGATGAAGTCACCGGTCAGCGGGCGGTAGCAGTACAGCGGCGCGCGGCCGCCTGCGCGCTCCTCCACCACTTCGAAGGGCACCTCGGCGCCACCGGCGGTCTCGGCCGCCAGACGTCCGCTCGCCTCCACCGTGAAGCTCTCGAGCAGATGATGAAGCCTTGTATTTCGCACGGGCCGCCGTTTCTTCGCCGGCGGCTCGGATCCTGCTGACGGCAGCGCGCCTTGCAGCTGTCAGCGGTGCGATACATCCCGGCCGGCGGCGGTGTTTCATGCCCGCCGGCGACGATCGCAGTGGTCAGGGCGCCCTCAGTCGCGGCGCTCCATTTCGGCCAGATGCGAGCGGTGGCTCAGGCGGCGGCGACCGCGGGGGCGCGGTCGGCGGCGGCCGCGGGCTCGCGGTCGTCCGCGTCGGCGTCGGCGTCGGCGTCGAACTCGTCGCAGTTGACGCCGAGCCAGGTGCGTCCGTAGACGCGCATGTCCTCGATAAGCGGGACCAGCGCGCGGCCCTTCTCGGTCAGCACGTACTCGACCCGCGGCGGTACCTCGGGGAAGGTCTGCCGTTTGACGATCGCCTCCTCCTCCAGGGCACGAAGGCGCAGCGATAGCGTCCGCGGGCTGATTCCCGCCAGCGAACGCTCCAGCTCGCAGAAGCGCGAGCGACCTTCGGCGAGGTCACGGATCACCAGCAGCGTCCATTTCCCGCACACGATCTCTGCCGTCCGACAGACAGGGCAACTGTCTCTGTCAACCATCTGAACTTCGATTCTAGCGCAATGCTTCACGAACTGAAGCATGGCGGCCGGCGGCCACGAGAAAGGCCCGGCGGTCGGCCGGGCCTCTCCCTGGTGGCAGTCGCCGCGCGCCCGGACCGGCTCGATCCGGGCGCGCACCACGACGTCAGCGGGCGATCGTGCTGAGGTACGTCCCCCAGTTCGCCAGCGGGTCACGGGCGGTGTTGGGGATCATCTCATCCCCCATCACGATGTTGTGACTACCGTCCGAGGAGGCGGCTGAATAGTCACCCCACCGGCACGCCGGCCCGAAGCCCTCCGCCGCGTAGCAGGTGAATCCGTCCTCGGGGGCGGCACCTGGCCCGTTGACGGATAGATAGGCGCCGACACCGCAGATCGGTTCATCAGTGCGTAGGCGGCGCTGGGGTAGTACCCAGGCCCTGACACGCTGAACGTCATCACGCCCAGCCCGTTGGAGTCCATCCCGATCGCGGGATACAGCAGGGTGGTGCTTGCCGCTCGCGGCGACGTAGCCCTCGTGGGCATACGACTCCGCCGCCACTCCTCGTGGGCGTGACCATGAACCAGGCCACACCGGACCGGTCCGCCTTGTTGTTGGCTCCGATGCCCGTGTTCAGCGTTGAGAACACCTGGCCATCCAGGTACTCCACCTGCTGCATACGGTCGTCGTTGACGCTCAGCGGCGGCAGCGGCGCCCCCAACGAGTTACCGAGCGGCCTCGGTCCCGGCTTGCTGGGCCGCGTTCACCGGCGGCGCGTACGGCTCGCTGGGGACGATCGCGTCGCTCAACGTCAGTGACGGCGTCGGGCTGACCAGGGTCGACGTTCCGGACAGCGTCCAGAGCACGACCGCCCTGGCGCCGGCGCCGCCCATCGTGGCGAAGCCGTTGAAGTCCGGCGTGCTCAGGAAGTACTCCTGATCGGGCGCGTAGGCGGCGTTCTGTGGCGTCTCGGCCGGCTGCACCGCGTTGGCCGGATTTCCGTCGATGATGGTCGCTCCGATGTGCATCGCGACCAGCGTCGGCGGCGGTGCGGTTCCCGCGGCCGCGGCGGCCAGACCCTGCTTTGAGAGCGCGTAGAGCTCGCCGCCGTTGCTGTTGAAGGAACCGTGGATCGGATAGCTGTCGGTGCTGATGTAGAAGCCGTTGGCGTCGGCACCGATGCGCGGCTGGTCACCGAAGCACGGGCAATTGGGCTCCACCGGCGTGCTGTTGTTGCCGTCGTTGGTGGTATCGAACGAGAACAGCGCGTAGTTTCCGGTCGGGTCAGAGGTCTGGCTGACCGCGATCAGCTCCGAGCTCCGGTACGCCAGGCTCCCGCTGTACGGGTTCACGTCGATCTGCAGCACCGTGATGAACCACCGGCCGGTCTGCGCGTCGTAGTAGCAGCGCGGGTCCGACAGGAAGGGGCCGAACGTGTTGTGAGTCGAATCGAACGCCGGGGGCAGTCCGAAGAACGAGTTCAGCGAGATGGTCGGAGTCAGCGCCATGTGGCTCTCCGTGTAGACGCGTAGCGCCAGGTTGACCGCCTCGATCATGGATGCCGCTGTGAGCGCAGAGCCCCTGGTCGGGCGGCTCGACGTCAAAGCCGTTGACGCCACCCGAGTCGGCGGTGGTCAGCCCGACGAATCCCTGCGCTGCGGCCGGGCAGGGACCGATATCTGCGTGGTCGGCGGGTTGGGCACCGGCACGGCCGGCTGCTGAGCTGACTTGGGCGCCAGCGGGAATACCCGCCGAGCTGAGCGGCTGGCGCTCGAACCGGGGCTGGCTTTCTTGGCCGCAATGGCCAGGGCTGTGAAGGTTTACCGTACCCCGGTAGACCAGCCGACTGTGGGTTTGCGGCGCGTTTGCCCGCTGCCCCGCGGCGCTCGCAGCCCCGATTGCGATCGCCTGCAAACCCGCCGCCGCGATCGCGATCGCCACGGCGCATCGAATGAACACCCTCACGTGGACCCCTTCCTGTGCTTCTGGCGACTCAGAGTCGCCGATCTGGAATTTGGTATCGGGTCGGTACCCGGCGAGGCGGGCGGGGAAACGGAAATGCTGAGGAAGCGTCAACCGGGTGACAGGGGTCCGGTCAACTCGAGCGATCAGGGGTCGACGACGTCGTGAGACGGTCCCGGATAACTGATTGATGCCCGCTCAGCGCCCCCACGGAGCCAGCGCTGCGTGGTCAGTTTGATGCGAACTTCGCACTAAACAGACCACGGAGGGCCGCGGCCGGTCGGCCGCGCCCGGTCAGGCGACGTCGCGGAGCTTTTGCGCCTCGGCCAGCGACTGGAGCTTCTTGAGCGACTGGTTCTCGATCTGCCGGATCCGCTCGCGCGTGACGTTGAACGTCCGCCCCACCTCGTCCAGAGTGCGGGGATGCTCGCCGCCGAGCCCGTAGCGGAGCTCGAGGACGCGGCGCTCGCGGTAGCTCAGATTCTCCAGCGCCTCGCGCAGAGCCTCCTTGGTGAGGATCTCAGCTGCTCGCTCGTACGGCGATTCGGCCCGTTCGTCAGCGATGAACTGACCGAACTCCGACTCCTCCTCGTCGCCGACCGGCTTCTCGAGTGAGACGGGAGCCTGCGCGGAGCGCTTGATCGACTCCACTTCCTCGGGCTCGATTCCGGTGACCTCGGCAATCTCCTCGGCGGTCGGCTCGCGGCCGAGCTCGGTGACGAGCTTGCGCTCGGCGCGGCCGATCTTGTTGAGCTTCTCCACCACGTGCACCGGGATCCGGATCGTGCGGGCCTTGTCGGCCAGCGCCCGGGCGATCGCCTGGCGGATCCACCACGTGGCGTAGGTGGAGAACTTAAAGCCCTTGCGGTAGTCGAACTTCTCAGCCGCCCGGACGAGACCGAGCGTGCCCTCCTGGATCAGGTCGAGGAACGGCAGGCCCTGGTTGCGGTAGTTCTTGGCGATCGAGACGACCAGCCTCAGGTTCGACTCGACCATCTTCTGCTTGGCGTCGAGGTCACCGCGCTCGATCCGCTTGGCGAGGTCGACCTCCTCCTGGGCCGTCAGCAGTCGGACCTTGCCGATGTCCTTGAGGAACAGCTGCAGCGAATCGGTCGTCATGTCCGGCTTGAGATCGAGCGCGGTCTTGGCCTTGCGGCGGCCGCGCTTGTCGGGCGCGCGCTCCACCTCGGTGGCGGCCAGAGCCGGATCGACCTCTTCGACCAGCTCGATCTCGGCGCGCTCAAGGAAGCCGTGCAGCTCCTCTACGTCCGCCTCATCGAGATCCAGCTCGGATATCGCGCCGGCGATCTCTGAATACGTGAGCACGCCGAGCTGCTGGCCGCGGTTGACGAGGCCCTTGATCTCTTCGAGTTCCTGTAGATCCGCTACTGACATCTGATTCCGTTTCCGTCGTTCCGCCCAGGCGGTTCAGGGTCCAGGCGCTGAGTGTCGACAACGAGTCAGCCCGATCAAGGGCGCATCACCGCTACTCAAACATAGGCAAGATTATAGGTGCGGCATTTTGAAGTCAACGCGCCGGGAAGGGGTCTGGTCCACCCGGATCATGTCTCTCAGCCTAGTAAGGCTCCGAGCGTTCGCCGCGATCGCGACGCGTGTATCCGACAGTAATACGTAGAACAGCGGCTTCCGTTTCAAAGTTCCGGTCTAATTTTTCCTGCGCCCGTGATGAGCAGCTTTCTTACGGGGGTGGCATGAGCCGGACGTGCGCTTGCCGCGCACGGGCCGCCTGGCTGACGCCACTCCACCCCAGGTAATCGGGCGCTCGGCTCCGGTCTTTAGGCCCCGGGTGCATCTGTACGCGATCATGTGGGGTGGATGAGCGACGAACGACCCCCCGGAGTCCTCGGCGGACTGCCCCGCACCCGCCCTCACCGGCGCAGCGACAAGCGGCCTGCCGTTGTGGCGGCGAGCGGGGAGAGCGTGGTGCCCGAGGCGCCTGAGGCGCCCGCGGCCAAACCGTCGCCGGTGCGGGGCGCCAAGCCGCGGGGCACCAAGGCCGGGCGGACTGGCGCGGCCAAGCCCGCGCGTGCTGCCGCGGCCAAGCCCCCCCGTGCTGCCGCGGCCAAGCCCGCGCGTGCTGCCGCGCGCCAAGCCCCCGCGCGCTGCCGCGGCCAAGCCCGCGCGCGCTGCCGCGGCCAAGCCCCCCCGCGCTGCTGCCGCCAAGCCGCCCGAGACCGAGAACGGCCCGCTCGGAACCGCCGTCCAGGCCGCCGCCGAGCTGGCCGAGATCGGTCTGATGGCGAGCGCCCGTGCGCTGCGGACTGCGCTCTCCCGCCTACCGCGCCCGTGAGCGAGCGCCTGTCCCGCCATCCGAGGAGACCGTCATCGACGTAACCACCCCAGATTGCCTAAAGACTGTTTCCGGCCCGGCGGAGTGGTTCACCGGGACGGTGTCGATGCAGACGGTGGGCGAGCAGTCCGAGCCGGGCCGCACCCGTGCGCTGCTCGTCTACTTCACCCCCGGCTCGCGGACGGCGTGGCACACCCATCGGCTCGGCCAGATCCTGCACGTGCTGCACGGTCTGGCGCGCGTTCAGTCAGCCGGAGGCGAGATCGTCGAGCTGGGACCGGGAACGTCGGTTCGCTTCGAAGCGGGCGAGGAGCACTGGCACGGCGCCTGCCCGGATCAGCCCATGCTCCACCTTGCGATCCAGGAAGCCGACGACAGCGGGGCGACCACGGACTGGGGCCGCCACGTCACCGACGAGGAGTACGCCACCGCATAGGGCTCACCGCCGGTGGCGCGGGTCGCCGGCCCCTGCGAATCGCGACAAATCGCGGTCGGCGTGCTCCGGTCTGTCACAGACTCGAGGCCTGAGCTGCGTCTGGTGGCAAACCTCCGGGCGACCGGTTCGATTTGCCACGGAGAGCATGACTCGATTACCCCAGCGGGCGAATGCCCCCGTGGGATGCTGGGCATATAAGCGAACGCATGGTTCGTCCAGATGCCCAGCATCGCGAACACCCTCCACGGATCGCACGACACCGGGTCGCGGCGCGGGCCGAGAGCTGGACGGAGCCTGCGACTTGCAACTTCTCGGCCGCGGGATGCATCCCTGGTCCCGAGTTTCGTATACTGCCGCGCCACCAGCCGAGCGATCATCCGTCAGCGGGTGATCGGCGGGGGAACCACCTGCGGGCCTTGTGCCCGCTGGGGCGAATCGGTCCCGTAAGGATCCGTAGCGCCAACCAGGCGCGAGCCCGTCAGCTCACCCCGTAGGCACGTCAACCAGGAGTCAGTAGCCCTACGTGATTCGACGCGCCGATCTATATGCCTTTCTCGCGGTCCTGGGAGCAGCCCTGGCCTTTCCGGCCCTGAGCCTCGCTTCGTCCGGGGGCACCTCGTTGCAGACCGGCGGCTCAGGCAGCGGGAGCGCGACGGCGCCGAGCGGCGGGGTGCTGGGCCCCAGCGTTCAGGCCGGCAACGTCCCAGTCTCCGCCAGCGGCGACGGCATCACGCTCACCAGCTCCGCCTCGACCCTGCTGCGCAACCAGCTGAGCTTCACCGGCACGGCGCCTCGGGGCGACGCGGGACAGACGGTCGTGATCCAGCGCCTGGGCCATCAGACCAACTGGCAGTGGGCGCCCACGGTGCAAGCCACCGTGGGCAGTGACGGATCGTTCAGCGCCGTATGGCAGACCGACCACATCGGCCGCTTCTCGATCCGCGCGGTGATCGGATCGGCCACCGCCGCCTCCACCGCGTCGGCCCTGCCGACGGTCACCATCACCGTGTATCGGGTGGCGATCGCAACGCAGTACGGGCCCGGGTTCTACGGGCAACGCACCGCCTGCGGGCAAAAGCTGCGGCGCTCCACCATCGGCGTCGCCAACCGGACGCTGAAGTGCGGCACCCAGGTGGCGATCTACTGGCACGGCAAGACCATGATCGTGCCGGTGATCGATCGCGGACCGTACGCCAATCACGCCGACTGGGATCTCACCGAAGCCACCGGCCGGGCGATGGGCATCAATGGGACCGCCCGCATCGGCGCGGTCTCGCTCCCCCAGCACCCGTAGCACCCCGCTCCCCCCGCACCCGTAGCACCCCGCTCCCCCAGCGCCTCCGCGGCAGGCTGGCCGCCCCCGCTACCGCGGCATGCTCTAATCGGCGTCCTCGCCGCCGCCTCCGATCGCGGCCGCCGCGAACCTCGCTTCCTCGGCGGCGTCGATGAGCTCCTCGGGGCTGCGGCCGTCCTCGCCCAGCACAGCCACCCCGACACTGGCGACGAGCGGCGCGCCGCGCCACAGCGGGCGTTCGCGAACGGCCTCGGCGATCCGCACACCGAGCGCCTGAGCGCCCGCCCGGCCGGTCTCGCGCGCGATGATCCAGGCCCGCGTATCCGTCTCGCACACCAGGATGTCCTGGCGGCGCACGGCACCGCGCACCGCCCGGGCGAACTCCCCGAAGGTCGAGTTCGCTATCGCGTCCGGCTCCACCGCCGCCACGCGGTCAGCGTCATCGAGCTCGGCCAGCAGCAGCGACAGCGGGCCTCCGGCCGAGCGATGGATCTCCTCCTGGAGCGCCCCGACCCAGAGCGCCTGCGGCGGCGGCTCGGGCGGCGCCTCGCGCGGCCAGGACCGTCCGGGCAGGGTTTCACCCTCGGCCCGGCCCGCGGGCGGCGGCGGAGCCGCGGAAACGCTCGGCGGCGTTTCCCGCTCCTCAGAGCCGCTCGGCGACGGTTCGGTGGCCGTCGTCTCGCCCGCTGCGTATTGGCCGTTGCGCAACGCCGCACCGCGCAGCAGCTCTGTCACCTGGGTCAGCCGCTCGGCCAGCTCGGACACCAGGTCCGGGTCGGGGCCGCGCAGCTCATCGCGGAGAGCGATCCACAGCACCGCGCGGAGGGCGTCGACCGCTCGCGCGGTCGACTCCGGGGTGCTGGCGCCGGCCAGGGCGCCGACCCGCGCCGCCAGCGGAGTCAGGGCCCCGCCGGGCTCGAGCCGGCGCAGATCGGTGTCATCGGCGATCGCCCGCAGGACCGCATCGCACAAGCGAGGTCCGTCGCGAATCAGATCGGCGGCGAGGATGGCGGGGGCATCGTCGAGCGGGGCCTGCTCGAGCAACGCCAGCAGCCAGCCCTTGGCCAGATCCTCCGTTCGTGCCAGCAGGGCGTCGATCGGCGCGTCGGCGACGGGACGAGCCCGGCGCCGGCGGGGAGGGCCTGACAGCATCGTGCTCTTCTTCTATCACGCGAGCCAGTCGCCTCCGGCCCCGCCGCAGCCGCCGCCGGCCCGAAATATGCTGAAAAAGGTGAGGTGGGGATGCCGAGTACCTTGATCACCGTCGCGGACGCCCGGACGCTGGTGCTGGACGCGATCCGGCCCTTGGAGGCCGAGCGCGTCGAGATCGCCGACGCGCTGGGGCGGGTGCTGGCGCAGGACGTCCGCGCCGAAGGCGACGTGCCGTCGTTCCCGTCCTCGGCCATGGACGGCTACGCGGTCGCCGCAGGCCCCGCGGGCCGCCGGCTCGAGGTGGTCGGAGAGTCACGAGCGGGAGCGCCGGCCCCGGCCCCCCCGGGGGACGGAGAGGCAATCCGGATCTCCACCGGCGCCGCCGTGCCCGCCGGCACGGCAGCCGTGATCCCCCAGGAGAAGGTGGCGCTCCACGGTTCCGCGATCGAGACCGTGGCCCCGGTGTCCGCGGACGAGAACGTCCGCGCTCCGGGAGGCGACATGCGCGCCGGCACCACCGTGCTCACGGCCGGCACCCGACTCGGCGCCGCCGAACTCGGCGCAGCGGTGGCCGCTGGGGCCGGGGCTGTCATGGTGGCCAGGCGACCGCGGGCGAGCGTCCTGTGCACCGGCGATGAGCTCCAGGAGCCGGGCCAGCCGCTGCGGTTCGGACAGATCCACAACTCCAACGCGCCCATGCTGACGGCCCTGGTCCAGGGCGCCGGCGCAGCGACGGCGCCGCCCGAGCGCCTCCCGGACGACTTCGCCGCCACCGAGACGGGAATCGCCGCGGCGCTGCAACGATCAGACCTGGTGATCATCTCCGGCGGGGTCTCGGTCGGTCCCCACGACCACGTGAAGCCCGTGCTCGCGTCCCTCGGGGTTGAGGAGGTGTTCTGGAGTGTCGCGCTGCAGCCGGGCAAGCCGACCTGGTTCGGTACCAGCGACGGCGACACGCTGGTGTTCGGGCTCCCGGGCAATCCGGTCTCGGCGGCGGTCACGTTCTCGCTGTTCGCGGCCCCGGCCCTGGCGGCGCTGCAGGGGTCCGCGCCGCGGCGCCCGCCGCTGGCGCAAGCGCGCCTGGGACAGGACGTGAAACGCAACCCCGCCCGCGAGCAGGCCGTACGGGTACGACTGGAGCAAGCCGGCGACGAGACGCGGGCGTACCTCAACGGGCCCCAGGGCTCCCACATCCTCACCTCCCTACTCGGGGCCGACGCCCTGGCGATGATTCCACCGGGCGAAGGCATGCTCCCGGCCGGCAGCACCGTGGTGCTCGAAGCCCTCGCCCGCTGAGCCGGGGCGCTCGGAAAACGGGCACAATCAACGCCGTGGCCGCCCCGATCGCGATCCTCGTAGCTGTCTCGGGGTTCATCGCCGCGCTGCGCCATTGGCTGGGACGCCGGCGCCTGCCCGACCACGCCGTGACCGTCTCGCCTCGAAAGTCGACGGTGATCGCACAGCACGGCGCGGTGCGCTCGGTTCAATCGGCGGAGCTGACGGTGGACGCCGCCGAGCTCGAGCGCGTCTGGACTCCGGCCAACCTCGAGAACCTGGCCGGGACCTATTGGCGGTTTCTGTCGACGGTCACCCTGGGATTGATCCGCGTGGTGTACGGGACCGACAGCCGGTCGGTGGTGCTCCTCATCCGGCCGTTCACGTTGCTGCGCTTCGCGGCGCCGGAATACGTGCTCGAGCCCGAGCACGGTGCAGTCCGCTGGCGGATCCTCGATGGCCTGCTGGTCGCCCGCAGCGGGCGGGGCTCGGGTTATCTGGCGCTCGACGTCAGGCGTGAGCCGACCTGCCCGGACGGACGCGAGAAGCTGCTGATCGAAGTCGAGGTCGCGAACTTCTATCCGGCGATCGCCGCGGGGTTCAGCCTTCCGGTCTACGAGATGACCCAATCGGCCATCCACGTGCTGGTGACCAACGCCTTCCTGCGCTCGCTGGCCAAGCGGGGATTGGCCGAGTCCAGGGTCGGCCAGCTCTCCGATCAGCTGTAGGGGATTCCCAGGGCTCGCATCTTGGCGCGGTCGTGGCGCGCCGAGATCCGCCGCACCGTCCCCGAGCGCGAGCGCATGACCAGCGATTCGGTGCTGGCGCCGCGGTCCCCCTGGTAGCGCACCCCCTGCAGGACGTCGCCGTCGGTGACTCCCGTGGCCGAGAAGAACGCATCATCGCCGGCGACCAGGTCATCGCAGGTCAGCACCTTGGCCAGGTCATAGCCGGCTTTGGTGGCGGCCTCCCTCTCGGCCTCGTCGCGCGGCGACAGCCGCCCGAGCAACTGGCCGCCGATGCACTTGATGGCCGCTGCCGAGATCACGCCCTCCGGAGTGCCACCGATCCCCCACAGGAGGTCGACGGGCGAGTTCTCGCTGACCGCCAGCAGCGAGGCGGAGACGTCGCCGTCGGTGATCAGCCTGACTCGCGCGCCGGCGTCACGGACCTGACGCATCGCATCGTGGTGGCGCTCGCGATCGAGCATCACCACCATCACGTCGCGGATATCGCGGTTCTTGCGCTCGGCGATCAGCGCCAGCGTGTCAGCCAGCGGACGATCGAGGTCAAGCAGGTCGGCGATCTCGGGGCCGCCGGCGATCTTCTCCATGTACACGCAGGGGCCGGGGTCGAACATCGCTCCCCGCTCGGACAGCGCGATCACCGTCAGCGCGCTCGGCATTCCCAGGGCCGTGAGCCGCGTTCCCTCCAGCGGATCGACGGCGATGTCCACCTCGGGTGGGCTGCCGTCGCCGATGTGCTCGCCGTTGAAGAGCATCGGGGCCTCGTCCTTCTCCCCCTCGCCGATCACCACCACCCCGTCCATGGAGATCGAGCCCAGCATCGAGCGCATCGCGTCGACGGCGGCCGCGTCGGCGCCCTCCTTGTCACCGCGGCCGACCATTCGTGCCGCCGCCAGGGCCGCCACCTCGGTGACCCGGACCAGCTCGAGCGCCAGGTTGCGGTCGGGCTTGCTGTCAGCCCTCGCCGCGCTCACAGCACACCGGGGGGCTTGCGGCGCGCACCACTCTCCTGAGCGCGCCAGACCGAACCGGTCAGGATCAGCAGGTCCGCAACCAGTGCGACCCACCAGCCGATCGCGACGGTGATCTCCCCGCGCGGCGTCCCGGGCTTGTCGAGCACACCGATGAACAGGGTCAGGATCAGCGCCACCAGCGCCGTGACCGCGGTGAGCTCCCCGCGGGGCCACGAGAGCGCGTGCCCGCGGACGATGATGTAGCTGAGGATGACCGGAGCCAGAGCGGCGAGCAGCAGCAGATAGCGCAATGCCGACAGCGACGCCCAGCCGGTGCAGCTCGAGTTCGGCCCGTGGCAGGAGTTCAGCACGGCGTTGTGGTTGCCCAGCGAGTACCAGCTGAGAAACAGCGACAGGCCGAGAATGATCCCCCCGAGCGTCGACAGGAGCTCCCCACGGTCGAGCGCATTGAAGTTCATCGCCGGGGCAGCCTAACCGGTTTGCAACGCGCATGAGATGCTTGCGCGGATGCGCTTCCGGCAGCTTCTACCCGACTCCGAGTGCGTCGAGATCGCCGAACTGCTGGCCGGCCTCGAGCTGGCGCAGCGCGCGCTCACGGCCAGACCGTTCACGGTCGTGAACTTCGTCGCCAGCGTGGACGGCCGGGCCGCGTTTCACGGCCGGTCGGGCGCGCTCGGCGACGACGGTGACCAGGCGGTGTTCCGCGCGCTGCGCGCCGAGGTGGACGCCGTGCTGGTGGGCACCGGAACCCTGCGGGTTGAACGCTACGGTCGCCTGCTCAAAGACCCGAAGGCACGCGAACGCCGCCGCCAGCGCGGGCTGGCGCCCGAGCCGATCGCCTGCCTGCTGACCCGCAGCGGCGCCGTGCCGTTGGACATTCCGCTGTTCGCCGAGCCCGAGGCCAGGATCGTCGTGTTCAGCGGCGTCGAGCTCGACGTGAGCGGCGCCGCGGCGAGTGTCGAGGTGGTCCGGCTCGAGCCCGGGGAGCTGACCTTTGCCACCGCGCTGGGCCGGCTCAGGACCGATTATCAGGTGCGTGCGCTGCTCTGCGAAGGGGGACCGGGCGTGTTCGGTGCGCTGCTCAGAGAGCGACTTGTGGACCAGCTGTTTTTGACCGTGGCCCCCACGCTGGTCGCGGGCGAGAACCCTTCGATCATCACCGGCTCGGAGTTTCCGGCGCCCCTCGAGATGGCCCTGGAAGGGGTGCTCGAACGGGCCGGCTCGCTGTACCTGCGCTACGCGATTCGAAATTAAGGTTTCCGCCCGACCCCGGATTGGCACAATTGAGCCAGATGATCGGCTCCGAGGCAGCATCGGTCCCGTCGACCGACGATCAGGCTCTCGAGTCGTTCGCGGAGGTCCGCGACCGCACGCTCAATCTGGTCGCCTCGGTCTCCGACGAGGATCTGGAGCGGGTGCACTCCCCGCTGATGAGCCCGCTGGCGTGGGATCTGGGGCACATCGCGGCGTTCGAGGACCTGTGGCTGGTGCACCGCTACGGGCAGCGGCCCCTCCTGCGTGAGGGCCTCGCCGAGATCTACGACGCGTTCGAGACCCCGCGCGCCGGACGCGGTGACCTCCCCTTCCTGCGGGCACCCGAGGCCCGGGATTACCTGGCCGAGGTACGCGAGCGCACCGTCGATGTGATCAGCTCCCGAGGGGTCGGCGACGGCGTTATCACCGAGCTGATCCTCCGCCATGAGCAGCAACACAACGAGACGATGCTGCAGGCGCTGCAGCTGGCCCGTCTCGACGGCTACGAGCTCGGCAGCTCGCCGGCGCCTCGCCGGCTGACGAGCGCGAATCGCCAGACTCTGACCGGGCTGGAGCTGATCGAGATCCCGGGTGGCGAGTGCACCCTCGGCGCTCCCGCGAACGGATTCGCCTACGACAACGAGCGACCGCGCCACCGTACCGACGTGCGGGCTTATCTGATCGGACTGACCCCGATCACCAACGCGACCTACCTGACCTTTGTGGAAGGAGGTGGTTACGAGCGGCGTGAGTGGTGGTCCGACGAGGGCTGGGCCTGGAAGGAGGACTACGACATCACGCGACCAGATGGCTGGACGACGGACCTCAGGGCCGAGTGGCGCCTATCCCGGCTCGAGCCACTCGACCCGCACCGGCCCGTTGTCCACATCTCCTGGTTCGAGGCCGACGCCTTCGCTCGCGCCAACGGCGGTCGGCTCCCCACCGAAGCCGAGTGGGAGAAGGCGGCGACCTGGGATCAGGAGAAGCAGACCGCCCGGACGCAGCCGTGGGGGGAGGAGCCGGCCATGGCCGGGGTGCACGGCAACCTCGATCAGCTCCGCCGCGGCACTGAGCCGGTCGGCTCGTTTCCCGCGGGGGCCTCGCCGTATGGCTGCGAGGCCATGATCGGCGACGTCTGGGAGTGGACCGCCAGCGATTTCCGGGGCTACCCGGGTTTTGTTCCCTATCCCTATCGCGAGTACTCCGAGGTGTTCTTCGGCCGCGAGTACAAGGCGCTGCGCGGTGGCTCGTGGGCCACCCGCCCACACGTGATCACGCCCACCTTCCGCAACTGGGACTATCCCCAGCGTCGCCAGATCTTCTCCGGCCTGCGCCTGGCCCGGGATCTGTGACCCCATGAGATCCGTGCGTCAGAGCGCCGACGTCCAGGTCGATTCGTGGCTGACCGATGAGGACGAGCGCTCCCTGGCCAACGACGTGCTCGACGGGCTCACCAAGCCGTTCAAGGAGCTGGCCGCCAAACACTTCTACGATGCCCGGGGCTCGGAGCTCTTCGAGCAGATCTGCGAGACGCCGGAGTACTACCCCACCCGCACCGAGCTGGCGATACTGGAGGAGCAGGCCGCGGACATCATCGCGCACACCGGCGCCGGCGAATTGGTCGAGCTCGGCTCCGGCGCCTCCGACAAGGCCCGCGTGCTGCTCGACGCGATGCGGGCGGCCGGCACGCTGCGGCGCTATATCCCCCTCGACGTCTCGGCCAGCGTCGTGCACGGCGCGGCGGCCCAGCTGGTCGAGGATTACGAGGGACTCCAGGTGCATGGCGTGATCGGGGACCTTGAGCGCCACCTCGAGCACGTCCCGGACGCCGACGGCGTGCCACGCCTGGTGGCCCTGCTGGGCGGGACGATCGGGAACTTCGCGCCGGGGACACGGCGCGGGGTGCTGGCCAAGATATCCTCGCTGCTCGGTCCCGACGACCGGCTGCTGTTGGGCACCGATCTGGTCAAGGACACAGCGGTGATCGAGGCGGCCTACAACGACGTAGCGGGCGTGACGGCGGAGTTCAACCGCAACCTGCTGCACGTCGTAAACCGTGAGCTCGAGGCCGACTTCGATCCGGAGAGCTTCGATCACGTGGCGTTCTTCGACCGCCGCAACGAGTGGGTCGAGATGCGGCTGCGCGCCCGCCGTCCCTGCTCGGTACTGGTCGCCGACCTGGACCTCCGGGTCGAGTTCGCGGCCGGGGAGGAGCTCCGCACCGAGATCAGCGCCAAGTTCACGCGCGCGCGGGTGCAGGCCGACCTCCAGGCGGCTGGTCTCACCCTGGAGCGCTGGTTCACCGACGAACAGCGCCTGTTCGGCGTCTCGCTGGCGAAGCCGAGCGCCTAAGGCCGTCAGGCCGGGGCGGGCCCGCCGGGAGAAATCGCTGCACCGCGGGCGCCGGTTGCCGGTAGGGTCGCGGCCATGATCGAGGAGCTCTCGCCGGCTGACCGCTCCTCGCTGGCCGCCGAGCGCGGACCGGTCAACATGGCCGTCGGCGGCCTGCTGGTGTTCGAACCCGAGCCGCCACTCACGCGGTCGATGGTGGCGCAGCGGATCGCCGAACGGATCCACCTCATCCCCCGCCTGCGCCAGCGCCTCGAGGAGCCTGCCCTGGGGCTGGCCAACCCGGTCTGGACCGATGACCTCAACTTCGATCTCGACTGGCACGTGCGGCAGGCGAGCCTGCCCGCCCCCGGGGACGACGCCGAGCTCGGTGCGCTGGTCGGCCGCGAGTTCTCCCATCGCCTCAATCGTTCGCGCCCGTTATGGGAGGCGACCCTGATCGAGGGGCTGTCGGGAGGCCGCCGGGCGCTGCTGATGAAGGTCCACCACGCCCTGGTGGACGGGATGGCGGCCATCGGCCTCGCGGCGCTGGTGCTCGATCCGACCCCTGAGCCGCTCCCCGTGACCGCCGGCTGAGCGGGACTGGCAGCCTCGTTCCTACGACCTGCGGCGCCACGTCGCTCGGCTCGCCAGCCGTCCACTGGCCATGGCCCCGAGGCTGATGTTCGATTCCATGCAGCGCGCGCTCGATCCCGATCCGCGCCGCGCCGCCTCCGACATGCGTCGCGCCACCGACGTCGCGCTCGAGCTCGCGCGGTCACGTCCCGGCGCCCCCATGACCCCGCTGAACCGCCCGATCTCGCCCAACCGCCGGTTTGCACTGGCGACAGGCGCCCTGGGGGGTGTCAAGCAGGCCGGCCGATCCGCGGGGGCGACGGTCAATGACGCGCTGCTCGCGATCGTCGCCGGGATGCTCGGCCGCTACCTCGAGGCCGCCCCCGGCGAGGCGCCGGACCGCGACCCGGTCGCGCTGGTCCCGGTCAGTGTCCGGGCCGCGCCCACCGAGGGAGAGACCGGCAACCGCATCTCCACGGTGTTCGTCGACCTCCCGGTGTCAGAGCCCGAGCTGGCCGCTCGGATCCGGGTGATCTCCGCGCAGACGTCTCGGCTGAAGCAGTCAGCCGCGGTACGGGCCGGAGCGCTGATGGTGGGAGCGTCCGGCTGGGCCCCACCGCTCGTCTCGGGCCTGCTGGCGCGGACCATGGGGTCGGTGCGTGCGTTCAACCTGGTGGTCTCCAATCTCCCGGGACCCCAGCAGCCGTTCTACCTGAGCGGGGTGAAGCTCAGCGGGATCTACCCGGTCGTGCCGCTCAACCCAGCCAACCAGGGCCTCACGGTCGGGATCATCAGCTACGACGGGCGCCTGTGCTTCGGGCTCCTGGCCGACCGGGCACTGGACCCGCCGCTATCGGTCGCGGCCGACGGTCTGCTCGCCGCACTGGCGGAGTCCGAACCGACGCCCGCGTAGGCCGGCCGCCGCGCTCGCCGGCCGGCGGTGACGGGCACCGTTATCCGCGCGGCGTCACTAGCCTCGACTGATGCGGAGTCGGATCGCGCCGCCGTGGACCCGAGTCGCGCTGGCGATGTTCACTGTCGGCTGGGGAGCCAACCAGTTCTCGCCGATGCTGATCGTCTATCGCCGCGAGCTGCACCTGGGGCCGGGAACACTGGCAGAGCTGTTCGCCATCTACGCCGCCGCGCTGGTGCCGGGCTTCCTGGTGGGAGGGCCGCTGTCGGACCGCTTCGGCCGTCGGCGCGCCGTGATCCCGTTCGTCGCCCTCTCGCCGGTGGCCACGGCGCTGCTCGTCGTGGCGCCCCATTCGGTGGCTGCGCTGGCCGCCGGGCGGGCACTGGCCGGTCTGTGCTCAGGGCTGGTCTTCGGTCCGGCCACCGCCTGGGTGCAGGAGCTCTCTCCCGACCCCGCGGCGAGCGCCCGCCGGACGGCGCTCGCGCTGACCGCGGGCTTCGGGTCGGGACCGGTGGTGGCGGCGGTACTGGCGCAGTGGGCTCCGGATCCGCTGGTGGTCCCCTACCTGCCGCATCTGGTGATCGGTGTCGTGGCGGCGGTGCTGATCCTGCCGGTCGCGGAGACCGCCACCGTCCGCCGGACTCCCGGTCGCCGCTGGCCCCCTGCCGCGGTGCGCCGACGGGACTTCTGGCTGGCGCTCGCGCCGGGCGCGCCCTGGGTGTTCGGCTCGGCCTCCCTGGCCTTCGTGGTACTGCCCCAGGAGGTCACCAGTGCCCACAGCCTGTCAGTCTCGTTCGCCGGTCTGGCCACCGCGGTTACGCTCGGCAGCGGCGTGGCGATTCAACCGCTGGCGCGCCGGATCGAGGCGGCCCGTCGCCACGGCGCCGCGATCGCCGGATTGATCGGCGCCGCCGCCGGGGCCGGGGTGGCAGTGGCGGCGCTGACGAGCCACAGCCGGGTGCTGGTGCTCGTAAGTGCGATCCCGTTCGGCTGCTGCTACGGCCTCGGCCTGGTGTCCGGACTGCGTGAGGCCGAGCGCAGAGCCGACCCCGGCGAGCGCGCGGCGGTAGTGGCGATCTTCTACGTCCTGGCCTACCTGGGTTTCGGCGCGCCGTACATCATCGACGGCCTCAACGCGGGCCTCAGCCGCGCCACCACGTTCGCAATCGTGGCCTTCGCGGCCCTCGCCCTGGCCGCCTGGCTGACGGCCTACACGGCGAGGGGCGCCGACGTCCGGCCGGGTTGACTCGCGGTCCTGCCGCCCGGCCCGGGCGCACGCCGGCGCGGCCCGGGCGCACGCCGGCGCGGCTCGCGCCAGGGCCTGCCACGTCAGGACAGGCGCTCAATCAGCATCGCCTGGCCCATCCCGCCGGCCACGCACATGGACTCGATCCCGTAGCGGCCGTTCACCGCCCGCAGGCCGTTGATCAGCGTGGTCATGATGCGTGCTCCGGTCATCCCGAACGGATGCCCGAGGGCGATCGCGCCGCCGAACGGGTTGAGCTTCTCCTCGGGAATGCCGAGCTCCTCCCGGCACGGGACGATCTGGGCGGCGAACGCCTCGTTGATCTCGACGATGTCGATCTCGTCGATCGTCATCCCGGTCTGCTGCAGCAGCGCGCGAATGGCCGGGATCGGTCCCAGGCCCATGATCTCGGGCCGGATCGCGGCCACAGTGGAGGCGACGATGCGCGCCATCGGCTCGAGGCCGAGCTGGCTCGCCCGCTCGTCTGACATCACCAGCACGGCGGCAGCGCCGTCGTTGAGCGGGCACGAATTGCCGGCCGTTACGGTGCCGTCGGGCCGGAAGACCGGGCGCAGCTGCGCCAGCACCTCCATCGTGGTCCCGGCTCGAGGGCCGTCGTCCTGGCTGACCACGGTGTCGGGCACGTCGACCTCGATGCCCTCCTTGTCGGTCTCCTTGTGCGCCGGCACCGCGACCGGGACGATCTCAGCGTCGAAATGGCCCGAATCGCGTGCCGCCACGGCGCGAGCCTGGGAGATCACGGCCCATTCGTCCTGCTGCTGGCGGCTCACGTGGCAGCGTTCCGCGACGTTCTCCGCGGTCATGCCCATCGGGATGTAGACGTCGTAGAGCGATCCCTCCGAGCCGTCAAGCTTGGGGTTCTTGGCCTCGTCCATCATCCCCGCGCCGAGCCCCGCGCGGGAGACGGCCTCCACGCCGGCGGCGATGTACTGATCGCCCTCCCCCGCCCTGATCGCGTGCGACGCCATCCGGATCGTCATCAGCGAGGAAGCACAGAACCGGTTCACCGTGCAGGCCGGCACGTGATGGTCGAGCCCCGCCAGCAGCGCCGCGGTGCGTCCGACGTTATAGCCCTGCTCTCCGATCCCCGAGGCGGCGCCCATCAGCACGTCGTTGGTCGCAGCGAAGTCGACGCCCGGGTTGCGCTCGATCAGCGTCCGGATCGGCAGCGCTGCCAGCTCGTCGGCCCGCACGGTCTTCAGAGAACCCTTCATGGCGCGCCCGATCGGGGTGCGGATTGCATCGACGATCACTGCTTCTGGCATCTATCGCTGCTCCTGGTCGAAATGGACGGCCGATCCTACGCGGCCGCGCGCGCACCCAACGGCTACAGCCCGAGCCCGCGCACGCCCTTCTCGCCCCACCCGAGATGGTGGGCGAGCTCGTGGCGGACGGTCCGCGTCACCTGGGCCTTGAGCAGCTCGGGGTCGTGGCCGAAGTCGCGCAGCAGCGTGTCACGGAAGATCACGATCCGGTCGTGGAAGAAATCGCGCGCCACCGTGTCGCCCTGGTAAAGACCGTAGGCCCGTCGCTGACGGCCCCCGTCGGACACGACGATCGCCACGTGCTCGAGCGCGCGATGAAACTCGAGCGGGAGCTCGTCGACGGCGGATCGCACGAGTGCCTTGAAGTCCTCGTCGTCGGTCACGTAGAACTCGTCGTCGTAGTCGCCGCCCTCGGGATCGCCATTCTCATCGCCCCACAGGCCCTGAGCGGCGAGCCGCTCAGCCTGCTGCACCAGCGCCTCGAAGTCCTCCTCGGATTCGGGATCGCGCCAGCCGGCCAGGTGCAACATCGCCAGCACCACCACGCCGCCGATCACGATCGCGCCGGCCGCGAACACGGCCGCACCCTGGAGCAACCTGACCGGAAACGATTCGCTGAACCCCGTGATCAGGCTGATCGCGCCCAGGCCGATCGTCATAGCGGCGACGGCAGACAGCAGGATGCGGCGGATAGTCGGTCGGTCCCTGTTCATCGGCCTACCTCATCGTCCGGGCGATCACGAGCCGCTGGATCTCGTTGGTTCCCTCGTAGATCTGCGTGATCTTCGCGTCGCGCATCATCCGCTCGACCGGATAGTCCTTGACGTACCCGTAGCCACCCAGCACCTGCACCGCCTCCACCGTGACCTTCATGGCGACGTCGGAGCAGAACAGCTTGGCCATCGCCGTGTACTTGCCGCGGTCGCTATCGCCGCGGTCGACCTTGGCGCACGCCTGATAGAGAAGCTCGCGCGCCGCGGCGCACTGGGTCTCCATGTCGGCGAGCTTGAATTGGATCGCCTGGAAGGAGTTGATCGTCTGGCCGAACTGGCGGCGTTCGCGGGCGTAGGCAGCGGCGTAGTCAGTCGCTCCCTGGGCGATTCCGAGCGCTTGGGCTCCGGCACCGAGACGTGAGACATCGAGCGTCCCCATCGCCACCTTGAAGCCGTGGTTGACCTCGCCGACGACGTTCGCGGCGGGAACACGAACGCCGTCGAAGATCGGCTGCCCGGTCGGTGAGCCGCGAATGCCCATCTTGTGCTCGAGCTTGCCGACACTGAACCCCGGCCGGTCGGCCTCCACCACGAACGCCGTGATGCCGCGCGAGTGGCCGGCCTCCCGGTCGGTGACCGCGAAGCAGATGTAGAAGTCGGCGATGCCCAGATTCGTGATCCAGTTCTTGGCGCCGTCGATCACCCACTCGTCGCCGTCCTGGACGGCACGCGTCAGCATCCCACCGGGATCCGAGCCGGCGTCGGGCTCGGAGAGCGCAAATGCGGGCGACCACTCCCCGGACGCGCACCTGGGCAGGAAGCGGTCCTTGAGCTCGTCGCTGCCGAACAGCTTGATCGGCAGAGTGCCCAGCTCCTGGATCATCAGGATCAGGGCGGTGGAGGCGCACGCCTTGGCGATCTCCTCGACCGCCATGTTGAGCATCAGCGTGCCGGTGCCCGTACCGCCGTACTCGGTCTCGAACGGGAGCCCGAGGATGTCCTGCTCGGCCAACAGCTGGCGGAGATCGTGCGGATAGGCCGCCTGCTCGTCGATCTCGGCAGCACGCGGGGCGATCCGCTGCTGCGCGATCTCACGGATCGTGTCGCGGAAATCGAGGTGCTCCTGCGGCACCGTGTACAGCTCGGAGAGAGCGGACATCGCTCTCAGGATCCTACGTCAACCGACACCTCGGCCGCGTGGCGCGCAATACCCGGGAGCCGACACCTGTAGTCAGCTCCAGATCGTCGCCGTTGAGCCCCGGCGGCGGCTCACAGACCGCTGGGGTGGCGCACCACGTAATTGCCACCGTCGGCGAGATTGCCGGTGGGGTTGGTCCGCCAGCGCGGGCCGCTGCCACTGGGGATGTTGGGACCGCCGTAGTTGGCGGTGTCAAAGGCGATTCCGGCCACCACGACCCAGGTATGCGAGGAATCGGCGTAGATCGTTATCCACTTGCCGGGGCCCGGGCTCCCGTAGGACTCAAGCCCGGTCGAGTCCTCCGAGGTCGACAGCAGACCGGCGCCGTGCAACGCATAGCTGACCGAACCCGAGCAGTCGTAGCCCACGTCGTTCCACTTGCCGTGCCCACCGGCGTAGAGATAGGGCTTGCCGATGATCTGGTTTGCCGAGGCGATCACCGTCTGGACCACCGCCGGGGCGCCGGCGGGGGCGGTCGCGGTGCCGTCGGGGTTGATCGTCGCGTTGGACACCGCGCCCCCGGCCAGGGCCTGCGCCACCGCCTGGCGCAGCGCCAGCTGGTCGTCGTAGTTGACGACGCCGTTGGCCCTGAGGCCGTGCGCCGACTTGAACGCGATCACGCTCGTGGTCGTGGTCGGACCAAACGAGCCATCCACGTTGGTCGGGTAGCCGACCAGGGTGAGGTAGCCCTGCAGGACCCGCACGTCGTGTCCGTGCATTCCCTGGCGAAGGGTGCGCTGGCCGAGGTGCTGGGAGCTGCCGTTTCGCTTTACGGTCGTGACCGTGGTGCGGCTCCCCGCCTTGCCGGAGCTCTTCGTGGACTTCGTCGCCGAGCCCCCGCCGATCCCGCTGCCGCCATTGGCGCTGCTGCTGTCGGCGACAGCCACGGCATGAGGCCCGGTGGCGAGCAGCAACTTCAGCTCGCGGACGAAAGAGGGCTTGACGATGCCGTTCACCGGGAGGTGATACACGCGCTCGAAGCGGCGCACGGTGCGCTTGGTCGCAGCTCCGAAGCGGCCCACGGATGGGGTCGGCAGACCGACGCGGGTGAGGTCGCGTTGCAGCGTCATCACATCCGGGCCCGTCATGCCCTGGTGCAGGACGCGACTGCCGAGCCGCTGGGCGCGCGCGAGCGCGGAAACCGGCATCGCCAAGGCGGCGGTGAACACGACGGCCATCGCGGCGCCGAAGGTGACGGCTACCGCGGTACGTGGTACGACCCGGAAACGTACGTAGGACACAGACCTAACCCTTCTCTTTCGTGCGCCTTCGGGGTTAGCTGACGGGCTCGCGCTGAAAGAGTTGCGCTACGCCGGTGTTCCGGCGATTCGCCCCATGGAGCCCTTGGGCTCCAACCGGGTCCCCCGATCGCCTCGGCTATGCCACTGGCGATTCGGCTGGGTGCTGTTATGGGCTGGCAGCGTACACCAGCTGCAAGATTCCTGTCGCGTTGCGCTTTTGCCGAGTCTCCGGCCGGAAATCGCTGCACACATCACGCTACGCTCCCGCCATGGGTCAGGATTACTCGCCACGGGAGGTCGCGGAGCTGATCGGCGCCGGCGAGATCCAGCTGATCGATGTTCGCCAGCCGCACGAGCATGACGCGGGCCGGATCGCCGGCGACCGGCTCGTCGAGCTCGACCGGCTGTCCGCCGAGGCGCAGAGCATCGACCGCTCCCGGCCGGTGGTGTTCTACTGCCGCAGCGGCGGTCGCTCGGCGATGGCGACCGCGGCGTTCGCGGAAGCCGGCTTCGACGCCCACAACATGACCGGCGGCATGCTCGAGTGGCAGGCCGCGGGACTGCCGATGGAGCCGGCCGACGGCTTCGTCGCCGAGCCGTAGGGCGAGCCGCCCTCCCGCCACCGCAGCGGCACGTCAGGTCCGTCGCGGTCTACGCCACGGTCCAGGTATCGCCCCCGGCCAGCAGGTCCGCCAGCTGGGCATCGGAGGCGGGCTGGTCGCCGGCGCGGTGCGCATAGACCGGACGCTCCACGTCGCGGAAGATTCCGATCGGGGTCGGCGCGGTGGGGGTCTCGGCCAGCTTGGCCAGCGAGAAGGCAAGTCCGGGGTCAGGCCGGGCGGGATCGTGGATCAGCAACTGCTCCTCCCCCACGTCCGCCACGTCGACGACGGCCAGGCCGCCGCCGGCGTCCCTGACGACGCCGTGCTCGCCGTCGGCGCCGAACCGGATCGGCCTTCCGGCCTCGAGCCGGATCTGGTTGGCGTCCTTGGACGACTTGTCGGTCAGTGCCGCGAACGCCCCGTCGTTGAACACCGGACAGTTCTGGTAGATCTCGACCAGCGCCGCGCCCTCGTGGGTCGCCGCCGCGCGGAGCACCTCGGTCAGATGATGGCGATCGCGGTCGATCGTGCGGGCCACGAAGGTGGCCTCGGCCCCGAGCGCCAGAGCGACCGGGTTGAAGGGATGGTCCGAGACTCCGAACGGCGTCGACTTGGTGATCTTGCCGAGCTCCGACGTCGGCGAGGCCTGACCTTTCGTGAGGCCGTAGATCTGGTTGTTGAACAGCAGGATCTTGACCGGAACGTTGCGCCTGAGCGCGTGGATCAGGTGATTGCCGCCGATCGAGAGCGAGTCGCCGTCACCGGTCACCACCCAGATCGAAAGGTCCTCCCGGGCGGTGGCCAGCCCGGTGGCGAGCGCGGGCGCGCGGCCGTGGATGCCGTGCATGCCGTAGGTGTCCATGTAGTACGCGAAGCGGCCCGCGCAGCCGATCCCGGTCATGAACACGATCCGCTCGGGCGGGATTCCCAGCTCGGGCATGAACTGCTGCACCGCCGAGAGGACCGCATAGTCGCCGCAGCCAGGACACCAGCGGGTCTCCTGATCGGACTGGAAGTCCGCCTTGCCCAGCGTGGCGCTCACTGGCGCTCCATGATCTCGCGTTCGATCTCAACCGAGAACAGCGGCTGGCCCCGCACCTTGCAGAACGACTCGACATCGACGAGGAAGCGGGCGCGCAGCACCTGCGCGAGCTGGCCGCTGTTGGTTTCCGGAACGAGGACGCGATCGAAGGACCGCAGCACGTCGCCGGTGTTGCTGGGGAGCGGGTTGAGGTGGTGCAGGTGGGCGCAGGCGACGCGGTACCCGGCCTCCCGCGCGGCGCGAACGCCGGCTCGGATCGCCCCCTGGCTCGATCCCCAACCCAGCACCAGCAGGGTGGTGGGGTGGGCGGGATCCGGTTCGATGTCAACCATCAGGGGCGGGATCTCGTCGGCGATGCCGGCCACCTTGGCCGCTCGCAGCTCGGTCATCCGCTCGTGGTTGGCGCCGTCGTAGGAGATATTGCCGCTGCCGTCGGCCTTCTCCAGGCCGCCGATGCGATGCGCCAGACCGGGCGTGCCCGGAATCGCCCACGGCCGAGCCAGCCGCTCGTCGCGGCTGTAGGGCGCAAAGACCTCGCCGTCGTCAGGCGCCTGGGCGAATGCCGGATCGATCGCCGGCAGCCCGGCTACATCGGGGATCAGCCACGGCTCCGAGGAGGAGGCCAGGAAGGTGTCCGACAGCACGATCACCGGGGTGCGGTAGCGAATCGCTATCTGCGCGGCCTCGAACGCGGCGTCGAAGCAGCCCCCGGCCGTACTGGGGGCGATCACCGGCAGCGGCGACTCGCCGTGGCGTCCGTAGAGCGCCATCAGCAGATCCGACTGCTCGGTCTTGGTCGGCATCCCGGTCGACGGACCGGCCCGCTGGACGTCGATCACGATCAGCGGCAGCTCGAGCATCACGGCCAGCCCGATCATCTCGGCCTTGAGATCCATGCCCGGACCGCTCGTCGCGGTCACGCCGAGACGACCGCCGAAGGAGGCCCCGAGCGCCATGCCGGCGGCCGCGATCTCATCCTCGGCCTGGATCGTGCGAGACCCCGACCTGGGCGTGGCGCGAGAGCTCATGCAGGATCTCCGAGGCGGGCGTGATCGGATAGCTGGCCAGGACCAGCGGCAAACCGCTGCGCACGCTGGCCGCGATCAGCCCCAGGGACAGGGCCGTGGTCCCGTTGACGTTGCGATACGTGCCCGGCGGGACGTCGGTGGCGGGCGCCACCCGGTACTGCACGTCCAGCAGCTCGGTCGTCTCGCCAAACGACCACCCGGCGCTGAACGCCGCCAGATTGGCCTGCGCGACGGCGGGCGAGCGCGCGAACTTGCGCTCGATCCAGCGCTTGGTGACGTCGGTGGGCCGGCCGTAGAGCCACGACAGCACGCCGAGCGCGAACAGGTTCTTGGCCCGGCCCGCGTCGCGGCTGGTCACGCCTTCGATCGGCGCCACCGCGCGCGCGGTCAGCGTGCTCATCGGGATCCGGTGCACGCGATGGGCCTCGAGCGAGCCGTCCTCGAGCGGGCTCGCGTCGTAACCGGCCTTCTCCAGGTTGCGCTTGGTGAACGCGTCTTCGTTGACGATGATCGTCGCGCCGCGCTCCAGCTCGGCGAAGTTGGCCTTCAGCGCGGCCGGGTTCATCGCCACCAGGACATTCGGGGCGTCGCCGGGCGTGAGGATGTCCCGGGAGGCGAAGTGGATCTGGAACGCGGACACGCCCGCGAGCGTGCCGGCGGGGGCACGGATCTCGGCGGGGAAGTTCGGCAGCGTGGCGAGGTCGTTGCCGACCATCGCCGTGGCGTCGGTGAACCGGCTGCCGGTGAGCTGCATACCGTCGCCCGAATCCCCGGCGAAGCGGATGATCACGCGCTCGCGATCTTCGACTTCCTTGCTCATCTGAATGCTCTGCTTTTGCGCCCGTCTGACCGACTCTGAACCTGCCTCCTGGAACCGATAGTAGTCCTCGGCGAGGTCGGCCCGGTTTTAGGCCTGACCCGGATGGCGCACCGGCACCCCTCGGCCCGGCGCGAATCGGTTTGAATCGCCCCGCCCGGGGTGAGACTGCGAGTGATGCCGCCCGAAGATCACGAGCGTCTGGCCGATCGCCTGGAGAAGGAGTCCGACCGTCTGGCCGAGGAGAGCGCCCGGCTCGAAGCCGAGATCAAGAATGTCCGCGCCGACTGGCGGGCCAAGCAGAACGACGGTGCTGTGCCCGGCGCCGTCCAGCCCCCCGAGGAGCGCACCGCCCAGGACAGCGAGCAGGATCCACCGCGCGAGACCGACGCCGGGGCCTGAACCCGGTCCTGACCTCCCGCTGCGCCAGCCGCGTGAAGCGGATCGGTCGACCTAGAGCTTCTGGACGTTGACGGCCTTGGGGCCCTTCGGCCCGGCTTCCTCTTCGTAGGAAACCTTCGCGCCCTCGGCGAGCGAGCGGTAGCCATCCGCCTGGATGCTCGAGTGGTGGACGAATAGGTCGCGGCTTCCCTCATCGGGCGTGATGAAGCCAAAGCCCTTCTCGTCGCTGAACCACTTGACTGTTCCGGTTGCCATGGGAGTCTCCCCTCCGTGACTTGAAGTGCTGCCCGCGGAAGGTTGCCAACCCCGAGACCTGCACCTGCGTGTCGCCGTTGCATTGGACTGAAACGGCCTTTCGCGCGGCACGGTAGCAAGTTCATCGCCCGCGGCAATGCCCGACGCCCGTGCTTTACGCGCCGGTCACAGGTCATCATCTGCGGCGACATGGAAGACCCGATGCCCCTACGCGGAAACACGGCGATTCCGCTGCGTGAAGTGAGCGTCCGCGCGTCGCGCTCCTCCGGACCCGGGGGACAGCACGCCAACAAGACCTCGAGCCGGATCGAGGCGTCCTTCGACGTCGCGGCCTCCAGCGCGCTGAGCGACGAGCAGAAGCGTCGGATCATCGCCCGGCTCGGTCCGCGCGTGGTGGCCGTGGCGCAGGATGCCCGCAGCCAGTCCCGCAATCGCGAGCTGGCCCTCGAGCGTCTGGCCCGCCGCCTCTCTGGCGCGCTCGCGGTGGGCCGGCCGCGCCATGCCACCAGGCCCACCGCCGCGTCGGAGAAGCGGCGCCGGGCGGCAAAGCGGATCCGGTCCGAGCGCAAGCGGGGCCGCCGGCCACCGGGGGAGGACGGCTGACATGCGCTGGTTCATCGATGGCATGAATGTGATCGGAACCCGGCCCGATGGATGGTGGAAGGACCGGGACGCCGCAATGCTGCGGCTGGTGACGCTGCTCGAGCGCTGGGCGGCGGCGGAGGGGGAGGACGTGGTGGTGGTGTTCGAGCGCAAACCGTCGCCGCCGATCCGCTCCGCCGTGATCGAGGTGGCGCACGCGCCCCGGCCGCGCCGGGATGCCGCTGACGACGAGATCATGCGCCGGCTGGCGCTCGAGCCCGCCCCGGCGCTGGTGCGGGTGGTGACGTCCGATCGCTGGCTGGCCGATCGGGCCGGCGCGGCGGGAGCCGGGGTCCACGGCGCCGAGATGTTCCGGGCGCTGCTGGAAGCAGTGTGACCTGAGCACCGGCCGCACGCCCCGGCGGGCGGCGATATTTCAGAGCAGGCGTTCGCACCTTGCCACAATCAGGTGATGCCCGACCCGCCCGCCCGGCGCTCCGGTCCCCCGCGCGACCGCCCTGCACCCTCCGGCGACCGTACCGGCTCGCCCGCGCGCCGACCCCCGGGCTGGCGCATCACTCCCGGCCCGGATGGTCGCGGGGCCGGCGAGGGCGGTGGATCCCGACCGCCGGCGACCCGATCGCGGTGGTGGATAGCGCTGGTGGTGTTGGGGCTGCTGGCGCTCAACCTGTGGATCTCCTCACGGGCGCTGCAGCCCAACGCTCCGGTCCGGATCCCCTACAGCCCCACCTTCCTCAACCAGGTCAGCAACGGCAACGTCACGCAGGTCTCCGCCACCGGCGACGCCATCCAGGGCACCTTCAGGGCCGCGCTGCGCTATCCGGCCAACAATCCGAGCGCGACGCCGACCACGAACTTCTCCACCCAGATTCCGTCGTTCGCCAGCAACTCGTCACTCTTCAGCCAGCTGCGGAGCAAGAACGTCACGATCGACGCCCAGGCCCCCAACACCGGGCCGTCGGTGGTCGAGAGCCTGCTGTTCGGCTTCGGTCCCACCCTGCTGCTGATCCTCCTGTTCGTGTTCATCGCCCGGCGCGCCGCCAGCGGTGGTGGCGCCGGCGGCCTGATGTCGTTCGGCCGTTCCCGGGCCCGGCGAGTCGAGGCGTCGGATCAGCGGATCAACTTCGAGGACGTGGCCGGCATCGACGAGGCCAAGGAGGAGCTGACCGAGATCGTCGACTTCCTCAAGAACCCCGAGAAGTACCTCAAGCTCGGGGCCAGGATTCCGCGCGGAGTGCTCCTGAGCGGTTTCCCCGGTACCGGTAAGACGCTGCTGGCACGGGCCGTGGCCGGCGAGGCCGGGGTGCCGTTCTTCCAGATGTCGGCCTCGGAGTTCGTGGAGATGATCGTCGGCGTCGGCGCGTCACGCGTGCGCGACCTGTTTCACCAGGCCAAGGAGGCCGCTCCCGCGATCATCTTCATCGACGAGCTGGATGCGGTCGGCCGCTCGCGCGCCGCGGGTGGCCCCAATGTCTCCGGGGGTCACGACGAGCGTGAGCAGACGCTGAATCAGATCCTCACCGAGATGGACGGCTTCGATCCGCGCACCAGCGTGATCGTGCTCGGCGCCACCAACCGCCCCGAGGTACTTGACCCCGCGCTGCTGCGGCCGGGACGCTTCGACCGCCGCGTGGTGGTGTCCCCGCCCGACCGGGCCGGACGCGAGGCGATCCTGCGCGTGCACACGCGCTCGGTGCCACTGGCCGACGACGTCGACCTGGGCGCGATCGCCGCGTCGACCCCGGGGATGGTCGGAGCCGACCTGGCCAACGTCGCCAACGAGGCGGCGCTCCTGGCCGCCAAGCGCAACCATGACAAGGTCGCCCGCCAGGACCTCACCGACGCGCTGGAGCGGATCGTGCTGGGCGCCGCGCGCAAGGTGATGATCTCCGAGGAAGACCGCCGCCGCACCGCCTACCACGAAGCCGGCCACGCGATCATGGGGATGCTCACCCCCGGCGCCGATCCGGTCCGCAAGGTGTCGATCATCCCCCGCGGCCAGGCCCTCGGCGTGACCTTCTCGGCCCCTGACGCGGACCGCTTCAACTTCGACGAGCGCCACCTGCTGGGACAGATCAAGGTCGCGCTCGGCGGTCGCGTGGCCGAGGAGGTCGTGTTCGGCGACCTCACCACCGGAGCCGAATCGGACATCCAGCAGCTCACCCGGATCGCCCGCCATATGGTCGGACGCTGGGGCATGAGCCGCGCGATCGGGCCGATCGCGGTGATCCCCGCCGACGGCATGAGTCCGCTCCTGCCGGGCGTCGCCGAGACCTCGGCCCAGACCCAGCAGCTGGTGGACGAGGAGGTGCGGCGGATCGTCGAGACCGCGCACGAGGAGGCGACCGAGATGCTCGCCCGGCATCGCTCCAACCTCGACGCGCTGGTCGCGGCACTGCTCGAACACGAGACGCTGGACGAGGCGGAGGCCTACGCGGCGGCGGGGCTGGATCGCAACCGCGAGGCGCTCCCGGAAGCGGCGGCGCTGCCGGAGGTCGCCCCCGGCGTCCTCCCGTAGGCCGGAGGTCGCCCCCGGCGTCCTCCCGTAGGAGCGCTAGTCGCTCAGGCGGGTCATCCGCGCCAGCGCCTCGTGGCATTCCACGACGCGCAGCTTGACCGGGTCGTTGTCAGGCCGGTCATGGACCAGGTCCCAGGTGCGATCGGCGATCTCACGGGCATTCTCGGGGTTCGCGCTCTCCCACAGGCGATCGACCAGCTTGAGCTCGAAGCTCTGGATCTGGTCCACCGGGTCACCGGGGGCCATCCGGGGCAGCGGCTCGCCGGTCGCCTCCTTCCACATTCCGGTCGCGACGAGGAGTCGGTTGCGCAGCTTGATCGGGTCCATCGGGGCCATCATCCTAGTCCGGGCACTAGTGGCGCGGAAGTTCCTGCCTCGTACTGAGGAGCATGGCGAACAGGTCCCCCTGCTCGGTCACTCGCGCGAGCACCTCCTCGGTCTCGAAGCTGAGCATCTCCGGGTCTTGCGCATCGAGGCAGCGCTGTACCTCCGCCCAGGTCACCGGGGCCGAAACCGTCGGCCGCGGCCGGGCTCGCACCGAGTACACCGTCACGGTCGTCTTGTGCTCATCGTTCTGGCTCCAATCGACCAGCACCTTCCCCGCGCGCAGGCGCTTGGTCATCCTCGAAACGACCAGATCCGGCAGGCGTTGCTCCAGCAATTCCGCGATCCGGCGGGCGAACGGCTTGGTCTGCTCATAGGTGACCGGCCCGTTGAGCGGCACGTACATCTGCATGCCCTTGGACCCCGAGGTCTTGATCACGGTGTCGAGCCCGAGCTGACCGAATAGCCCGCGCAGCACCAGCGCCACCTCGCAGCACTCGACGATTCCGGCCGGAGGACCCGGGTCGAGGTCGAACACCAGCATCGTGGGCCGCTCGGGGTGCGCGGCCAGCGCGAGCGACGTGTGCAGCTCCACGTCGGCCAGGTTGGCCAGCCAGATCAGGGTCGCGCGGTCCTGCGCCAACGTGTAGTTGACCGATCCGATCCGGACCGTCTGAACCCAGTCGGGCCGATGCGAGGGGGATTGCTTCTCGTAGAAGTACGGATGGTCCACCCCGTTCGGATAGCGCTTCAGGGTCAGGGGACGATCGCGCAGGTGCGGCAGCACGGCCTCGGACACGCGCGCGTAATAGGCGATCAGGTCGCCCTTGGTGAACCCAGCCTCGGGGAACAGCACCTTGTCCCAATTGGAGATCTTCAGGCGCCGCCCGTCGAGAAGAACCGCCAGCGCGCCGTCGGGCAGCGGCTCGACTGATTCAAACAGTGCCTCCGGAGAGGCCGGATCGACGCCTTCCGTGCCGCCGCTCGACGGGGACGTCTCGCGCGTGACCCGCGCCGGCTCCTTGTCGTCGCGCAGCCCCTTGTAGGACGGGGCCCGCATCACGCCTTCACCGGTCCATTCCCGGAATTCGATCTCCGCCACCAGCTTCGGCTCCACGTAGACCGCGTTGCGCGGCAGCTTGGGGGCGGGGTCGAATGGGGTGGTCTCGCGCCGCAGCGGCGCCAGCGCCGCGGCCAGCTGCTCGAGCGTGGCGTCGGTGAATCCCGTCCCCACCCGGCCGGCGTAGCGCAGCTTTGCGCCCGCCACGCCATCGTCCTCGTAGCGGCCCATGAGCAGCGCTCCGATGCGGCTGGTGCGCCGGCCCTCCCCCGGCAGCCAGCCGCCGATCACCAGCTCCTGGCGCTGGGTGTGCTTGATCTTCACCCAGGCGCCGGTGCGCCGCCCCGGTTCATAGCGCGAGTCCAGTCGCTTGGCGACGATCCCCTCCAATCCCTGCGCACCGGTCGCCTCGAGCAGGCGCTTGCCCTCGCCGGGGTGGGCGGCGGGCACCCGCCACGCCGGTCCGCCCAATTCCAGCGCCTGCAGGCGCTCGCGGCGCTCCTGGTAGCTGTGGGCCATCAGGTTGTGCCCGTCCAGGTACAGCAGGTCGAAGATCGCGTACACCACCGGGGTGCTGGTCGACAGGCGGCGTACCGCGCTCGGCGAGGTGACGTGCATGCGCCGCTGCAGGCGCTCGAAGCTGGGGCGGCCGTTCTCGTCGAAGGCCACGATCTCGCCGTCGAACACCGCCTCGCGCATCCCCAGGTCGCGCAGCAGACCCCGCACCTCGGGATAGCCGTCGGTGATCTCGCGCAGGTTGCGGCTCTCCAGCCGCAACCGGCCGGGCTTGACGTAGGCGATCGCGCGGACGCCGTCCCACTTGACCTCGAACGACCACTTGCTCTCCACCCGGGGCAGGTCGCCGGCCCCCGCCAGCATCGGGAGGACCCGCTCCGGCATCGGCTCCCGCTCGGGATCGGCCGGCGGATCCATCCGGTGGATCATCCAGTCCTTGGCCGAGTCCGCGTCGCGGCCGATCGGGAACAGGCCGTAGCGTCCGGTGAGCCGCTCGCCGCGGAAGGTCACCTCGACCTTGTCGTCGCTCCCACAGGTGGGTCTGGTAGGTGCCGCGGTCCCAGATCCGCATGGTCCCGGCGCCGTACTGGCCGGCGGGGATCTGACCTTCGAACTCCAGGTACTCCAGCGGGTGGTCCTCGACGTGGACCGCCATGCGATTCTCGGACGGAACGGCCGGGATGCCGTTGGGGATCGCCCACGACGCCAGCGCCCCCTCGTGCTCGAGCCGCAGGTCCCAGTGCAGCCGGGTGGCGTGGTGCTCCTGGATCACGAACCGCGGCTCGGCGACCGCCTCGTCGCCGCCCGGGCCGGCCGAAGTCTCGCCGGACGGCTCTGAGGTGGTGGCGAAGTCTCGCTTGGCCTGGTATTTGCGCAGCTTCTGTGACGGCACCTGAGTCGATGATGGCAACCACCCGCGCAAACCGTCCCCGCCGAACGCGATTTCCCTTCTTCACCAACTTTTACGCGCGCGCGCCATCATTTCGGCTATGGCGCGCGTGCTGGTAGTGGACGACGAACCTGCCGTGAGACGGGCGCTCGAGCGCGCGCTGCGGCTGGAGAACCACGAGGTGCTGCTGGCCGCCGACGGCGAGGAGGCGCTCGACGCGCTGGCCTCGACGCCGGCCGACGCGGTCATCCTTGACATCCTGATGCCCAAGGTCGACGGCCTGGAGGTCTGCCGCCGGATGCGTCAGGGGGGCGACCGAACCCCGGTCCTGATGCTGACCGCCCGCGACGCGATCGACGACCGCGTCGAGGGGCTGGACGTCGGTGCCGACGACTACCTCGTCAAGCCGTTCGCGCTGCGCGAGCTGCAGGCCCGCCTGCGAGCGCTCCTGCGACGAGCCGGTGACGGCGCCGGCGAAGGGGAGATCCTGCGCTACGGCGACCTGGTGCTCGACCCGGCCGCCCACGAGGTCCACCGCGGCGAGCGCCTGATCGACCTCTCGCGAACCGAGTTTCTGCTCCTGGAGCTGTTCCTGCGCCATCCCCGGCAGGTCCTGACCCGCTCGACGATCTTCGAGAACGTGTGGGGATACGACTTCGGCCCGACCTCCAACGCGCTCGGGGTCTACATGGGTTATCTGCGTCGCAAGACCGAGGCCGGCGGCGAGCCGCGTCTGCTGCACACGGTCCGGGGCGTCGGGTACGTGCTGCGAGACTGAGCCGGGAGCCGCGTCGATGTCACTGCGCCGCAGACTCGTCCTGATCGCCGCGGCGTCGGTTGCGATCGCGATCCTGATCGCGGCGCTGGCGTGCTACCTGGTCGTCCGCGGACAGCTGCGCGGTCAGGTCGACAGCGCGCTGAGGGCCCAGCAGATCGTGGTGCAGCGCTATCACCAGCTCGGCCGGACCCTACCCGGGATTCCCGCCAGCGCCGGCGGTCCCGCCCAGTACGTCCAGTTCGTGCTGGCCAACGGCCAGGCGCAATCCATCCAGGGCGACCTCACGATTCCCGTCACGGCGCGGACGCTCCAGATCGCGCGTGACGGCAGCGGCTCCTTCCTGAGCGATGTGTACGTCGGCCATGATCACCTGCGCGTGCTGACGTTCGCGCTCGTGGTGCCGATCAACAACCAGCCGGTGGCGGCGGCGTTGCAGCTGGCCCGGCCGCTCAACGGCATCGACGGTGTGCTGTCGGACCTGCGGCTGATCCTCGCCCTGCTGCTGCTGGGCGGTATCGCGCTCGCGGCCGCGCTCGGCCGCCTGGCCGCTCGGCGGGTGCTGGCCCCACTCGGCGAGGTGGCGCAGGCGGCCCAGCACATCGGCGAGACCGACGATCTGACCGGTCGCATCCGCGTTCACGCCGATGACGAGGTGGGCCAACTCGCCATCCGCTTCAACTCGATGCTGGACCGGCTCGAGAGCTCGCGGTCAGAGCTCGACGAGTCGGTCCGCGCTCAGCGTCAGCTCGTCGCCGACGCCTCCCACGAGCTGCGCACCCCGATCACCAGCCTGCGCACCAACATCGAGGTCCTGCTCGAGAGCGCCCAGCTCGATCCGGAGGATCGCCGCCGCCTCCTGACCGACGTGGTCGAGCAGAGCGAGGAGCTGAGCGCGCTGGTCAGCGACCTGATCGAGCTCGCACGCGGCGACGAACCGGGGTTCGCCGCCGAGGATGTGCGATTGGACCGGATCGCGGCCGAGTCGGTGGCACGCGCGCGCCGTAACGCTCCGGGAATCGAGTTCCGCGTGCGCTTCGACCCTGTGATCGTGGACGGCGTCCCGGAGCGGCTGGAACGGGCGATCAACAACCTGCTTGGACAACGCGGCGCGGCACTCCCCGCCCGGCGGCCCGGTGGAGGTGACGGTCGATCGCCACGGCGTTCGCGTGCGGGATCACGGGCCGGGGGTGGCCGAGCCGGACCTGCCGTATGTGTTCGACCGCTTCTTCCGCGGCGCCAATTCCCGCGGCCGGCAGGGGAGCGGGCTCGGGCTGGCCATCGTGCGACAGGTGACCGAGCAGCACGGCGGACGTGCCTCGGCCACCAACGCACCCGATGGCGGCGCCATCTTCACCCTTCACCTGACCACCGTGCCGGTCGGTCCGGGAATCGATCTGGCCGGACCTGAGCCCGAGACCGCTGAGATCCACTGAGTCCGCGGTGCCGGCCGAGGCCGCTGGGATCGGCTGAGTCAGGCCGCCGGCGGCCGCGCGATCCGGGCCTGCCGCGCCGCCAGGAACTTTCGCCGCAGCAGCCAGAACAGCAGCGCGAACACGGGCACCGCGACCAGCAGCAGGAGCGCATGCTGCTTGGGCTCGCCGAAGATCCCCACCACCGCTGCCTCCAGGGCCACCGCCGGGATCGCGGCGAGCAGCGCCGTGTGCGAGCGAAAGCCCGAGAAATGCTCGCGCGCGGTGATCTCGACCACGCCGAGGGCGCAGACGATCAAGCCCACGATCAGGGCCGGCCCGCCGTTGAGGAAGCCGAACACCAGTGCGATGAAGCCGACCAGGATCGCCAGCTCGGAGATCGGCAGGCCGCCGAAAGGGCTTTCGGGGCGCTCGCCCTCCCGGCCGAGCTGGCGCTGGCCGCGGCGTCGTTCACGCTCGGCGCTGACCGCTCGGGCGGATCGGGCCTCCCGCCGCGTCGAGGGCACTGCCCGCGGCGAAGCGGTGGGGTTGCGCCGCTTGCGCGAGCGTCGTTTGGATCTCGGCGAGGCCACGATGCCGGATTTAGAATAATGAGGCGGCCTCCGCGCGCGCGTGACCCGGTTCCGGCAGGGCCCGTCTAACCTCCGACGGCGATGGCCACGCGGCTCGGCAGCCTGTTCACGTTCCGGTCGACGGCCATCGCGCTCACGGGCATCATGCTCGTCCTCGCGCTCACCGCGACCACCGTGCCTCCCAGCGCTCGGGCCGACGGCGATCCGGCCAGCGACGTGCTGCTCGGCGCGAACGTCTTCTATCCCTACATGCCGCCGGTTTCGAAGGCCGCGCAGACGGCGTTGAACGCCGAGACCGCCGCCGCCAAGCACGCCGGCTTCCCGATCAAGGTGGCGCTGATCGCCTCACCCATCGACCTGGGGGTGATTCCCAGTCTGTTTGATCGCCCGCAGAAGTACGCCGACTTCCTCGACGCGGAGATCAGCTTTCAGGGCAAGCAGCCGCTGCTGGTGGTGATGCCGGCGGGCTACGGTGCTCAGGGGATCGCGGCTCCGGCGGTCAGTGCGCTCAGCGGTCTACGCCGCCCAGCCGGGAAGAGCAGCACCGCCCTGGCCGAGGCGGCCACGGGCGCCGTGGCCAAGCTCGCGGCCGCGGCCGGTCACCCGATCCACCCAGGCGCCGCCACCAACACCGCCGGCGGCGCCAGCACCAGCTCCTCCACGCCGATCGTGATCGCGCTGGCGCTGGCGGCGGTCGTGACGGCGGGCGCGCTGATCGTCCTCAGGCGCCGGGTACGGGCAGGGGAGCCGCCTCCCCGGCGGCGCTGACATCGCCCCTGACTAGTCCCAGCGGTGTCGCCCGCCGCGAAGCGCTCGCAACTCCGACACGCCGTAGGGCTCGCTGTCATCGTCACCGTGACGGCGCGCCCCCGGCAGCACCTTGACCGCCAGTTCCTGCTCGTTTGGTGGCACCGCTGCCGTCGGGTCGGATCCGGATCACGCGCGCGTCGGTCTTCGACGCCACGCATTCACGCAGCCGCGTGCCCTCGAACACCAGCGCGGCGCTGTCGTCGACCGCATAGCCGGGCGGAATCGACCCGCCCGCGATCGCTTCGCGGTACGCGGGCAGCCGCTCGGGCTCGCTGTCGAGGTGGACCGACAGGCTGCCGGCCAGCAACCCCAGGCCGACGGCGGGCGCGGGAGCGCCCCCGCTCATGGTGATCCCGCCTTCAAACCAGCACATCGCCCCTGCGCTCAGGCCCGCCAGCACGACTCCGGCCTGCCACGCCTGGCGCATCGCATCGTCGACGCCGTGCTCGCGCCACACCGCGAGCATGTTGCGCATCGAGCCGCCGCCGACGTAGATCGCGTCCTGGCCGAGCAGGTGGCGGCACGGATCGATCCGGTCACGGCCGAGGTTGAACAGCGATACGACACTCGGCTCGCAGGGCCAGGAGCCGAAGCGCTCGTAGAAGCGGGTCGTCTGCTCGCGTCCGTCGCCGCTGGCGGTGGGCAGGAAGCACACCTTCGGCACCGGCTTGCCGGTCAGCGAGAGCACCAGCCGGTCCAGCGCGGGGGCGCGCTCCTGCATCGTAAATCCGCCGCCGCCCATCGCCAGGATCCGGCGGCGCTCGCCGGGTTGATCGAACACCACCCGCCAGGATGGCGCACAGGCGGGGTCGGTGCACGCGCGCCGAGGCCCCGGAGTCACGCTGCCAGCGCCTCGCCACCCACCAGAGTCGGGGTGGCGCGGGCGGCTCCGGCCGCGCTGGCAGACCCGAGGTAGCGCACCGGTAGCTCGCGTTCGCTCGCGCCGCCCGCGCCGTCGGCGAACACGTAGCGCGCTTGTGCCTCCGGCTTGGACGACACCACCTCGGCCAGATCGGTACCGACGAAGTGCAACGCTGCGCCATCGCCGACCCCGTATCCGGAGGGCATGCCGTCTGCCACCGCGTCCATGAACGCGGTCCGTCTTCCGGGCTCCTCGGAGTAGTGCACGGCGTTGCTCCAGGGCAGGAAGCCCAGGCCCTCCATCCGGCGCGCCGGACCCTCGTGAAAGCAGCTCACCGCGTGCGAGAACCAGCACAGCGATCCGGCCGATCCGCCGCACAGCAGCACTCCGGCGCGCCACGCCTCATGGAGCGCGAGATCGATTCCGTGGGCCCCCCAGGTTCCCAGCAGCGAGACCAGGCTCCCGCCGCCGACGTAGATCACGTCCTGCTCGAGCAGATGCGCCCGCGGGTCGCCCACGCCGGTCTCGCGCCGGAACAGGGAGATGTGCGACGGCTCGCAACGCGAGGCCGGGAACGCGCGGTAGAAGCGGACCACGTAATGGTCGGCGTCGCCGCTGGCGGTCGGCAGGAAGCAGATCCGGGGTCGCTCCACCCCGCTCCACGCCAGCACCTGGTCGTCGAGCAGCGGGTTACCCCACTCCATCGAGAACCCGCCGCCACCGAACGCCACGATCTGAGGCGGCCGTGCTGTCATGCGCATACGTTAGGTCGAGGTACGCCGCGCCGTCATTGGCCCCGTGGCCAAAGCTTGGCCCCGGCGACCTGCATACCGGGCGTTAGGCCGAGGACTTCGCCGGCTCGGTCGACGAGGAGGCGTCGGCCAGCTCCCGGAACAGGCCCGTTACGACGAACACCACCTGCTCGGCGATGTCGACCGTGTTGTCGCCGATCCGCTCCAGGCACCGCGCCACCAGGATCATGAACATCGCCCATTCACGCACCTCGAGGTTGTCGCCGACCTCGACCGCCCGCCTGAACGTCTCGCGGTTGAGACGGTTGATCTCCGCGTCCTGGTTGACGAGATCCTGTGCGAGGGCGACGTTGCGCGAGCCGAGCGCCTCCTTGGCCTGGGTGACCTGGGAGCGCGCCAGGTGGCCCATCCGCTCGATCGCGTCGAGGATCACCTTGTCCTTGGGAGACTCGTAGCCGGACAGGGGCACCAGCTTGGCGATGTTCACGCACTGGTCACCCATTCGCTCGATGCAGCGGATGACGTGCAGCAGCGCCGCCACGATCCGCAGATCCCCCGCCACCGGAGCCTGACGCGCCAGCAGCGACAGGATTCCCTGGTGGACCTCCAGATAGCGGCCGTCGATGCGGTCATCGTCGGCCACGACCATCCCGGCCAGCTCAACGTCCTGGTAGCTGACCGCTTCCAGCGCACGGTCGAGTTGCGAGATCACCAGGTCAAGGCCGCCCAGCACCTGGCGCTCGAGCTCCTTGAGGTCCTGCCGGAACTGGTGTCTGGTCTCTTGCACGCTGGTGGGTACCTACCCGAACTGCCGCGGAGGGTGTCGCATCGGCCCTGCTATCCAAATTTCCCGGTGACGTAGCGCTCGGTGCGCTCGTCGTTGGGGTTGGTGAACACGGTGGTGGTCAGAGCGTGCTCGACGACCTCGCCGTCGAGCATGAACACCGTCGACTTCGCCACCCGGGCGGCCTGCTGCATGTTGTGGGTGACGATCACGATCGTGTAGCGGTCCTTGAGCTCGTCGATCAGCTCCTCCACCCTCAGCGTCGCGATCGGGTCCAGTGCCGAGCACGGCTCATCCATCAGGATCACCTCGGGCTCGACGGCGATCGCGCGGGCGATGCAGAGCCGTTGCTGCTGGCCCCCCGAGAGTCCGGTTCCCGGCTCGTTGAGCCGGTTTTTGACCTCGCCCCAGAGCCCCACGGCTCGCAGCGCCCGGTGCACCCGCTCACGGAGGTTGTCGCTCCTGACGCCGGTCAGCCGCAGGCCGGCCGCGACATTGTCGAAGATCGACATGGTGGGAAACGGATTGGGCTTCTGAAAGACCATCCCGATCATCCGTCGCACCGAGGTCACGTCGACGCCTTCGCCATAGACATCGACGTCGTCGAGGATGACGGTGCCCTCCGCGCGCGCGCCGGGGATCTCCTCGTGCATCCGGTTGATGCAGCGGATCATGGTCGACTTCCCGCAGCCCGAGGGCCCGATGATCGCGGTCACCTCGTTGGCCGGGAAGTCGATGTCGATTCCCCGGATCGCGTGGTGCTCGCCGTAGTACGCGTGCAGCCCCTTCACGAACACTCCGTGTCCGGCTCGCTCCTCGACGCCCAATGCGGCGAGGTCAGGCGACTCCTGAGCTTGCTTCGATGATGAGCCCCCGGCAGCTGACATAGGGTTCGGTTCCTTGGGGTTCGGTGCCTTGGCGGTGATCTTCGACGGGATCATGTCATCCGGCCGCGGGGACGGCTAAGGGGCACGTCAGCCGGCCAGCGCGGGATCTAGCTCGGCGCCCCGGGCGCGGGCGACCAGATCAAGCTCCAGCTCGTGCTCGATGGCGTCGTCTGGCTCGGGCGCGAACCGGTAACCGACGCCGAAGTGGGTGTGAATGTAGCTCCACCGCGGGGAGGCGGCACGAAGCTTCTGGCGCAGCTTGCGCACGAAGACATCGACCGAGCGATCGCCGTGCGCCATCGCGTAGCCCCATACCCGCTCGTAGATCTCCTCGCGACGCAGCACCCGGTCAGAGCCGGTGAGCAGGTGCAGGATCTCGAACTCGCGCGCGGTCAGTTCGAGGCTGACCTCGGCGGCGTAGGCCTGGTAGAGATCGGGACGCACGGTGATCTCGCCGAACTGGGCGGTCGCCTCGAGCGCGGGCATCTCGGACCGGCGGTGGCGGCGGGCCGCGGCTTCGACCACGCAGATCAGCTCTTCGGCGTGGCAGGGCTTGGTGATCCACGCGTCGGCACCGAGCCGGAGGCCGCGCACCCGCTGGGCCACCGAAGACGGTCCGGTGCACACGATCACCGCCAGACCCGGAAGCCGTGAGCACACCCGCTCCAGGTACTCCCACCCCGCTGGCCCGAGGACCGCGAGGTCGATCACGAGCGCGTTCAGGCGCATCGCCACCAGCGCATCGACGGTGGCGGGCGCGGTCAGCGAGCGGTACTCGCAGCCGAGCGCGTCGAGCCGGTTGGACAGGACCTGCATGAACCCCGGATCACGGTCGACCACGGCCAGACGCAGGCGAGTTGCGGTGCGCTGGCCTGCCGCCGCGGTGCCCGGCAGCGTGTCGCTTCGCTCGGGGGACATCGATGGCCACTCTAGTGCACACCTCCCACGTGACGGCCATCGTCACCGCCCCGGTCACAGGATCTTTACACGCAACTAGCGGCGATAATGCCCGGCCGGGCGCGCCATGATGAACCCATGAGAATCTCACCCGCCCTCGCCGCCCTGGCTGCTCTCGCCGCGCTGATCCTGGCCGGCTGCGGCTCCGCCGCCTCCGCTCCCTCCTCGAGCAGCGCCTCGGCCGCTGCCACCAGCGCTGCGACCACGCTGCGACGACGGCGACCACCACCGCGGCGGCGACCGCCCCGCCCCCCGCCGCCGTCGACCAGCTCGCCGCTGCCGAGGTCCCCCGCACCGGCCAGTTCCCCTCCGCCCGGGGGCGCTCGCTGCGCCAGCTCGGCGCGCTGGCCCACTCCACGGCCTCGTTCGGCGCCGCCACCGGCACCTTCACCCCCGGCACGCGCCGGCTCGCATTCGGGCTCAACGCGAGCTCGGGAGAGTTCATCTACGCCCCCACCGCGGTGTACATCTCCACCACCCCCGGCGCCCCCGCCAAGGGGCCATTCCTCGCCCCCGCCGACCCGATGAGTGTCGCGCCGCAGTACCGCAGCAAGCAGAACTCCGGCCCCGGCGGCATCAAGGCCATCTACGCCTCAGAGCTCCCGATTCCCCATCCCGGCACCTACACCGTGCTATCGCTCACCCGCGGCCCCCACGGCCTGATCGGCGCGCCGGGGGAGATTGCGGTCGCCTCGTCCTCCCCGATCCCGGACGTGGGTCAGAAGCCGCCTGCGATCGCCACCGACACCGTGTCCACGGTGCACGGCGACCTCGCGCTGCTCACGACCCGTCAGCCGGCCGAGCAGATGCATGCGGTGTCCCTTCCGCAGGTCCTCGGCAAGCGCCCGGTCGCCCTGCTGTTCTCCACCCCGCAGTTCTGCGTTTCCCGCGTGTGCGGTCCGGTGACCGACGTCGCCGTCGAGCTCCAGCACGAGTTCGGCCACCGGATCGCCTTCATCCACGAAGAGGTCTATGCGGACAATCAGCCGAGCAAGGGCCTGCGCCGCCAGCTGCAGGCGTTTCACCTGCGTACCGAGCCTTGGCTGTTCGTGATCAACCGCCGCGGCGTGATCGTGGCCCGGCTCGAAGGCGCGTTTGGCACCACCGAGCTGGCCGAGGCGCTGAAACAGGCGCTGCGATGAGTATCCTCTGACGTTCAGGGCGTGTTCGCCTGACCGCCCCGGCGTTTAGATCTATCTGCCTTCGATGGCCTCACGGAAAGAGCAAAAGGAACAAGCCCGCGCCCGGCGCCTCGCCGAGGAGCAAGCCCGTGCCGAGAGCGCCCGGCGTGAACGCCGGCTGCGGATGATCGGGGGGGTGGTCGTCCTCGCCGTGGCCATCGTGGCGGTCGCGATCGTTCTCTCCAGTGGCGGCAACAGCAGCGCCACCGGCCTGCAGAAGGGCAAGGCGGCCAACCAGACCGCCACCGCGGTGCAGTCCCTGCTGTCCGGGATCCCGCAGTCGGGGGCCCGGCTGGGTAGTCCCACGGCGCCGGTCACCATGACCTATTACGGCGACCTGCAGTGTCCGATCTGCCAGGACTTCACGCTCAAGGGAGGTTTCCCGCAGCTGGTCTCCAACGACGTGAAGGCGGGCAAGGTCCAGGTCATCTACCGGGGCTTTGAGACCGCCACGCGTGACCCCGCGGTGTTCAAGACCCAGCAACTGGCGGCGCTGGCCGCCGGCGCGCAGCAACGGTTCTGGAACTACGCCGAGCTCTTCTACCGCGAGCAGGGCGCCGAAGGCACCGGATACGTCACGGAGAGCTATCTCGACGGTCTGGCCAAGCAGGTCACGGGGCTGAATCTGAGCAAGTGGCAGACCGATCGCAGCAACTCGACGCTGTCCAATCAGGTGCTGACCGACGAGCAGACCGGCACCACCGCAGGCGTCAGCGGCACTCCGACGCTGGTCTTCAAGGGTCCCAAGGGACAGGTCGCCGCCTCTTCCAGCGTTCCCTCCTACGCGCAGCTGGAGCAGGCCGTCAAGCAGGTGTCATGACCACGGCGACCGCCTCGGCACCGGTGGACAGCACCCCTACCGCCGATCGGCGGTTGCGCATCGCGGTCCTGGTCCTGTCGGTGATCGGAATCGGGATCGCGGGCTACCTCACCTACGTGCACTACGAAGGACTCAAGGTCCTGTGCCTGTCCAGCGGCGGATGCGAGACGGTTCAGGCCTCGCGCTACGCCAAGCTCGACGGGATCCCCGTCGCCGTTCTGGGGCTGCTCGGCTACATCGGCATTCTCGGCTCGCTGGCGGTCCGCGGTGAGCTGGGGCGAATCGCCGCGTTCGGGATCGCGCTGATCGGCTTCGGCTTCAGCATGTACCTGACCTACCGCGAGTTGTTCACGATCAAGGCGATCTGCCAATGGTGCGTCGCGAGCGCGGTGTTGATGACCGTGCTGGTGATCCTGACGGCGATCCGCGCTCTGCGTGAAGCGCCCGTAGACGTCTGAGCGCGACGCCCGCGGCACGTCGGGCGCGGTCCGCGAGCACCCGGCGCCGTATCGTCCGCCGCGACGTCGCATCATGCAGCCGTGAGCTGGCGATCGACCCGCGCTGCCGGCCGGACCGCTGAGCCCAACCGGCAGGTCGCGGTGATCGACCTGGGCTCCAACTCGTGGCGCCTGGTGGTGTTCACCTACGCCCCCGGCGCGTGGTGGAGGCGCACGGACGAGCTCTACGAGACGGTTCGGATCGGTGCCGGGCTCGGCGCCTCGGGGGAGCTCAGCCAGGAGGCCATGGAGCGCGGCCTGGAGACACTGGCGGTGTTCGAGCGTTTCTGCCGGGCCAATCGGCTCGGACCCGATGATGTGCATATCGTCGCGACCAGCGCGATCCGCGACGCCGCCAACGGCAGGCGCTTCCTCGCCGAGGCCGAGCGTGTCACCGGCCGCGCGATCGAGACCCTCTCCGCCCAGGACGAGGCGCGCTTCGGGTATGTCGCGGCCGTCAACACCACCACCTTGACCGACGGCGTGGTGCTCGACCTCGGCGGTGGCAGCCTGCAGCTGATCGCGGTCGAGGACCGCCGCGCGCGGGAGGTGGCCTCGTTTCCGCTCGGCGCCGTCCGCCTGACCGAGCGCTTTCTGGCCGGCGACGGACCGGCCAAGAAGAAGGAGCTCGCGCGGGTTCGCTCGCACGTCTCCGCCACGCTGGCCGACCTGGACTGGCTGGCATCGTCGGGGCCGCGGCTGGTGGGGATCGGCGGCGCGGTCCGCAACCTGGCGGCGGCGGCCCAGGATGCCGGCGGCTCGCTCGATCTCGGCGTCCAGGGGTTCGTGATCGTGCCCTCGGTGCTCAGCGACCTGGTGGCGCAGCTGGCCTCGCTGCCGAGCCCCGAGCGCGGTTCGGTGCCGGGGATCAAGCCCGGCCGCGGAGACATCATCCTGGCCGCGGCCCTGGTCCTCGAGATGGTCGTCGAGCTCGGCGGCTTCAACGGGATCGAGGCGACCGAGGCCGGGCTGCGCGACGGCGTGTTCTTCGCCCGCACGCTCCTGGCGGGGCGCGAGCCGCTGCTCGAGGATGTCCGCGGGTCGGCGGTGCGGAATCTGGCCACCCAGTACGAGTCCGACCTCCCCCACGCCGAGCACGTCGCCCGCCTGTCGCTGCAGATGTTCGATTCGCTGGTGGCCGGCGGCCTGATCGATGCTCAGGACGGCGAGCGGGAGCTCCTGTGGGCCGCCTCGATGCTCCACGACGTCGGCATGGCGATCTCCTACGACGATCATCACAAGCACTCCCGCTACCTGATCGAGAGCGCCGAGCTCCCCGGCTTCGACCCCCGCGAGCGCGCGCTGATCGCCCAGATCAGCCGCTATCACCGCAAGGGAGTGCCCAAGCTGGGCGAGATGGCGGCGCTGGCCCGGGAGGGCGACGAGGAGCTGCTCGAGCGCTGCGCGGTGATCCTACGGCTGTCCGAACACCTCGAGCGCGGACGGGACCAGTCCGTCTCCAAGGTCAGGCTGCGCGCCAACGGCGACGGCGTCGACCTACATCTGGAGGCCGACGGCGACCTCACGCTGCAGCGCTGGAGCGTGGAGCGCTATGGCGATGGCGAGGCCTTCGAGCGGGTCTTCGGCCGGCGTCTGCTGATCGGCTGAATGCCCTGAGGGCCGTCGGCGTACAGTTGGGACATGCTCTGGCTGCTGCGCCACGCCGAGGCGGCGGACGGCTTTCCCGATGACGAGCGTCCGCTGACCGAGCGGGGGATCCGCCAGGCACAGGCGGCCGGCCGCGCGCTCGAGCGCCTCGGCACCCACATCGACGCCTGTCTTAGCAGTCCCAAGCTTCGGGCGGTGCAGACCGCCCAGTACGCGTGCGCGCCGCTGGGCGTGGAGGTGACGGTCGAGCCCCGGCTGGCCGGCGAGCCGTTCGACGTCCGCGACCTCGTAGCCGGTCTCGGTGACGTGCTGCTGGTCGGACACGACCCCTCGTTCTCGCTCACCCTGCACGACCTCACCGGGGCCCAGGCGCGCATGCGCAAGGGCGGGCTGGCCGGGATCGCCAAAGGAGAGCTGGTCACGCTGATGCGTCCCAGCGAGCTCGCGGCGATCGCCGGAGTCACCGAGCCCGTGACGTCAGAGTCATGAGCAGCGTCCGGAGCGGTCCATGAACGACCCCGCCAGCGAAACCGCCCTGGAGGAGCGGGCGGCCGACGCCGCCGTCAGGCGCGCCGGACGGCGATGTCGACGTCATCGATCTCAAGGACCGGTCGCTGTATCTGAACCGCGAGCTGTCGTGGCTGGACTTCAACGACCGCGTGCTGCAGCTCGCCGAGGATGAGTCGCTGCCGCTGATCGAGCGACTCAAGTTCCTCGCCATCTTCGTCACCAACCTCGACGAGTTCTTCATGGTCCGCGTGGCCGGCGTGCACGACCAGGTCGACGCCCGGATCGATGCGCGGGGACCGGACGGACTCTCGCCGACCGAAGTGCTGGAGGGGATCGCCGAGCGGGTGGGCGGACTCGATCGCCGTCACGCGCGGCAGTTCTCAGACGTCATCCGCCCGGAGCTGGCGCGAGTCGCGGCATCCGGATCGTCACCCCCGAGGAATCCGGCGCCTCGGCCGAGACCCTCGAGCGCCACTTCCGCGAACAGATCTTCCCCGTCCTCACGCCGCTGGCGGTCGGCGCCGGGCGCCCCTTCCCCTACATCTCCAACCTTTCCCTGAGCCTGATCGTGAACCTCCACGATCCCGACCTCGACACCGAGGCATTCGCGCGGGTGAAGGTGCCCAAGGAGGTGCTGCCGCGCTTCGTGGAGATCAGCAAGAACACGTTCATCCCGCTCGAGGACATCATCGCCCGGCATCTCGACGCGCTCTTTCCCGGCATGGACATCCTCAACTACGACCTCTTCCGCGTCACCCGCGACGCCGACTTCGAGGTCTCCGATGAGGCCAATGACCTGCTGCAGGCGGTGGAGGACGAACTGCGGCGCCGGCGCTTCGGTGAAGTCGTCCGGCTCGAAGTCGGCGCCACCATGGACCCGGCGCTCCGCACCCGGCTGATCGAATGGCTCGGCGTGGACGAGGTTCAGGTCTACGACGTGGAGGGTCTGCTCGACATGAGCGACCTCTGGCAGATCGCCTCGATCGACGGTCACTCGGACCTGCGCTGGCCCAGCTGGACGCCGATCACCCAGACCGGACTGGCGCCCGCCCCTGCCGGCGCCGACTCCCAGCCGGACATGTTCCGCGCCATGCGCGCCGCCGACATCCTGGTCCACTATCCCTACCAGTCGTTCTCGTCCAGCGTGGAGCGGTTCGTCAAGCAGGCGGTGGAAGACCCCAACGTGCTGGCGATCAAGATGACCGTGTACCGGACCTCGGATGATTCCGCCCTGGTTCCGTCGCTGATCGAGGCGGCCGAGAAGGGCAAGCAGGCGGTCTGCCTGGTGGAGCTCAAGGCCCGCTTCGACGAGCGTCAGAACATCCGCTGGTCACGCGCGCTGGAGGAGGTGGGCGCCCACGTGGTGCACGGGATCCCCGGGCTCAAGACCCACGCCAAGGCGATCCTCATCGTCCGCCGCGAGCGGGGCGCGGTGCGCCACTACGTGATGATCGGCACGGGTAACTTCCATGCCAAGAACGCCCGCCTGTACGAGGACTTCGGGCTGTTCACCACCGACCGGGAGATCGGCGAGGAGGTCGCGAACCTGTTCAACACCCTCACCGGCTACGGGCATCCGGAACCACAGCACAAGGTGCTGGTCGCCCCCACCTGGCTGCGCCGGCCGCTGATCGAGGAGATCGAGCGGACCGCTGCGGCCCACCGCGACGGTCAGCCCAGCCGGATCGTCATGAAGATGAACTCGCTCACCGATCAGCAGATCATCGAAGCGCTCTACCGGGCCTCCCAGGACGGCCTGCCGATCGATCTCAACGTGCGGGGCATCTGCTGCCTGATCCCCGGCGTGCCGGGCGTCAGCGAGACGATCAATGTGATCTCGGTGGTGGGGCGCTTCCTCGAGCACTCGCGGATCTACTCCTTCCACCGCGGCGAGGAGCACAACTACTACATCGGCTCGGCCGATCTGATGCCCCGCAACCTCGACACCCGGGTCGAGCTGCTGGTGCCGATCGAGTCGCCGGAGCTCCAGGAGGATCTGGAGGACACCCTGGAGCGCTGCCTGGCCGACGACACGTTCGCCTGGACGCTCAGTGCCGATGGGTCCTGGACCCGGCGCCGGGGCGGCACCCGCAGCGTGCACCGCGAGCTCATCGAGCGGACGCTGGCGTGGGCCGCCAGCTTCGCGACCTGACCCGGCCGTCCGCTCGTTCCGCTGCGTGCTGACGTAGGGTGCACGCTTCGTGAACAGCGACCTACTGCTCGTGATCGTCGTCGTCGCCGCGCTCGCGTTCGACTTCACCAACGGATTTCATGACACCGCAAATGTCGTGGCGTCGTCGATCTCCACCCGGGCGCTGGCCCCGCGTACCGCGATCACGCTGGCGTCGGTGCTCAACTTCGTGGGCGCGTTCATCTCGCTCAAGGTCGCCGCCACCGTGGCCACCGGGATCATCAACGCCGGCCAGGTGACCGAGACGATCGCCTTCGCCGGCCTGGTCGGGGCGATCGCCTGGAACCTCATCACCTGGGCCTACGGGCTTCCGTCGAGCTCATCCCATGCCCTCATCGGTGGCGTCATCGGCGCGATGCTCGCCGCCGTCGGGGGCTCGGGCGTCAAGGGCGGCGCCGTCATCACCAAGGTGGTGGTGCCGGCGCTGGTCGCTCCGGTCACCGCGTTCGCGGTCGCGGGGGTGGTGATCGTCGTGATCTATGCCTCGTTCGGGCGCCGCCGACCGGGGCCGGTGGCGCGGGGATTCAGGCTCGGCCAGATCGTCACCAGCTCGCTGCTGTCCCTCGCCCACGGCACCAACGACGCCCAGAAGACGATGGGAGTGATCACGCTGGCGCTGGTGGCCCACGGCAGCCTCAGCCCCCACCATGCCAGCGTCCCCGCCTGGGTGGTCATCGTCGCCGCCTCGGCGATCTCACTCGGCACCTACGCGGGCGGCTGGCGGATCATCCGCACCGTCGGCACCCGGATCATCAAGATGGACAGCGCCCAGGGGTTCGCCGCCCAGGGGTCGGGCGCGGCGGTGATCCTGGTCTCCTCCCATCTCGGCTACCCCCTCTCCTCCACCCATGTGATCACCGGGGGAGTGATGGGCGCCGGCGCCGCCAAGCGCCTTTCGGCGGTTCGCTGGGGCGTGGCCGGCAACATCGCCGTGGCCTGGATCGTGACCCTGCCCACGGCGGGCCTGTTCGGCGCTGCCGCCTACGCGCTGGCCTCCGCGTTCGGGAACGGCGCGCTGGGGCCGGTGCTGATCACGCTGATCGCGGTGGGGGCCCTGGTCATGACGCTCGCGACCCGCCGCCACGGCTGGCGGAAGGCCGCGAGCGCCTGACTGAGGTCTAGCCGCCGCTCGGAACCGAAGCGGGGCGCGTGCCGAGCGTGACCTTGATGTTCTGGGTGTGACCCGCGCGCTTGACCGTCACGGTGATGGTCTGGCCGGGCGCGAAGTCGTCCACCATCGCGATGAACTGGTCAGTCGAGGTGATGGCGTGGCCGTTGATCGCGGTGATCACGTCCCCCGCCCTCAATCCGGCCGCCGCGCCGGGCGTTCCCGCCTGGACCGAGGCGACCTGTGCGCCGCCCGACGACGGCGGGGACAGCAGCACGCCGACATAGGCGTGGCGGACGGAGCGGCCGCCCATGATCTGGTCGGCGATCCGCGTGACCGTGTTCGACGGGATGGCAAATCCGACCCCGGAGCTCGACCCCTGCCCGGTGGCGGTGGAGTTGTTGGTCTCGATCTGGTCGTTGAGCCCGAGGACGTGGCCATTGGCGTCAAGCAGCGGACCCCCGGAGTTGCCGGGGTTGATCGGCGCGTCGGTCTGGATCGCGCTCGGGATCGTGTAGCCGTTGGGGGCGGTGATGCTGCGCCCGGTCTGGCTGACGATTCCAGCGGTGGTCGTCTCCGGCAGGCTGAACGGGCTGCCGATCGCCACCACCGGGTCCCCTACCTGCGCGGCCGAGGAGTCGGCCAGCGGGATCGGATGCAGGTCCGTCGCCGGGACGTTGACCCTGATCACGGCCACGTCGGTCGAGGGATCGGTTCCGATCACCCGGGCCGGCACGCTCATGCCGTTCTGGAAGTTCACCTTGACCGAGATCGCCCCCGCGACGACGTGCTCGTCGGTCAGTATGTCGCCCTTGGCGTCGAACACGACACCGGCGCCCTCACCCTGGGACTTCTGCGAGCCACTGCCGCCGAAGAACCCCAGGTTGGATCCCGACGAGCTCTGGCTGGTGACGATGATGTCGACCACGCCGGGGCTGGCGGAGCGGTAAATCTGGTTGACGGTCATGCCCTTGCCCTTGTTGAACGAGGCGGGCAGCGCCGCTTGCTGGGACGTCGACCGCACGACGGTCGTGGTCACGGTGCGAGTCGTTCCCGACCCGCTGGCGATCACCAGCGCGATGACTCCCCCCGCAACTGCGCCGGCGACGATCGGCATCCATCGGCTGAGTTTGTTCATAACGTGCTGCTATCTCCCTGATATGACTTTTCGGTCCGGTCTACGATGAATAGCAGTAGACCACGGCCCGATGAGAACCCTTTCAGAGCAGGGGAAGAAGTTGGTAAGAGGGCTCGGTGGCGGTGCTTTACGACTGGCTCTCGTCCGCGAGCGCCACGAAGTAGTCCAGCGCCTCGGGATTGGCCAGCGACTCCCGGCTGGCCGCCTGCTCGACCGGCGTGCCGGTCAGGATCCGCTTGACCGGGACCTCCAGCACCTTGCCCGACAGCGTGCGCGGCACCGCCGGGATCTCGCGGATCTCGTTGGGGACGTGGCGCGGCGAGCAGTCCTCCCGGATCCGCCGGCGGATCGTCGCGACCAGGTCGTCGTCGAGCGAAGCGCCCTCGCGCAGGACCACGAACAGCGGCATCCACCCATCCGTGCCAGCCCGCGGGAGGTCGACGACCAGCGCGTCGATGACCTCCGGCACCTCCAGCACCGCGCGGTAGATCTCGCTGGTGCCCATCCGCACCCCGCCGCGGTTGATGGTCGAGTCCGAGCGGCCGGAGATGATCGCGGTCCCGCGAGAGGTGATCTCGATCCAATCGCCGTGGCGCCACACCCCGGGATACATCGAGAAGTAGCTGTCGTGCAGGCGCGACCCGTCCTCGTCGCCCCACAGGAACACCGGCATCGACGGCATCGGCTCGGTGATCACCAGCTCGCCGACCTCGCCCACCAACTCGTGGCCGTCCTCGTCCCAGGCCTGGACGTTGGCCCCCAGCGACCGCGCCTGCATCTCGCCGAGGTACACCGGCAGGATCGGCACGCCGCCGACGAACGCCGTGCACATGTCCGTCCCGCCCGAGGTGGAGAACAGCCAGGTGGCCGACCCCAGCTGGTCATAGACCCAGCTGAACCCCTCGGGCGACAGCGGCGAGCCGGTGGAGCCGACCGCGCTGAGCGCGCTCAGATCCCGCCCCTCGGCCGGCGCCAGATCATCCTTCATGCAGGACGCGATGAAGGCAGCGCTGGTACCGAAGGTGGTGATTCCGGCGTCCTGGGCGAGATCCCACAGGGTGCCCAGATCCGGATAGCCGGGGTTGCCGTCGAACAGGACGATGGAGGCATCGGTGAGGAGCACGCCGACGAGAAAGTTCCACATCATCCAGCCGGTGGTGGAGAACCAGAACACCCGGTCTCCGGCCTGGGCATCGAGGTGCAGGTTCATCTTCTTGACCTGCTCGACCAGGATTCCGCCCTGTCCGTGCACGATCGGCTTCGGCAGGCCGGTGGTGCCCGAGCTGTAGAGCACCCACAGGGGGTGGTCAAACGGCAGCTGGGCGAAGGTCAGCTCGGAGTCGTCGACCAGGAAGCCCTTCTCCCAGCCGCTGCCGTCGAGGTAGCCGAACTTGACCGTGGCGGTCAGCGACGGGATCTGGGCGGCGATGCGCTCCACCGTCTCGGCGCGGTCGAAGTCCTTGCCGCCGTACCGGTAGCCGTCGATCGCGAGCAGCACCTTGGGCTCCACCTGGGCGAAGCGGTCGATCACGCTGCGAGCGCCGAACTCGGGCGCCGCCGAGGACCACACCGCGCCGATCGACGCGCAGGCCAGAAACGCGGCCACGGTCTCGGGAATGTTGGGCATGTAGGCAACCACGCGGTCACCCTCGCCGACGCCGTGCCGGCGCAGGCCGGCGGCGATCGCAGCGGTCTGGGAACGCAGCTGTCGCCACGACCAGGAATCGAGCGAGCGCAGCTCCGAGGCATGGCGGATCGCGATCTCCTCATCGGGCTTGTCGCGGAAGATGTGCTCGGCGAAGCTGACCCGCGCGCCCGGGAACCACTCCGCGCCGGGCATGGAGCGATCGCCCAGCACCGTGTCGCCACCCTCGGCGAACCGCACCCCGAAGAACGCGACGATCGAGGTCCAGAACGCCTCGATGTCGTCCACCGACCACTGCCACAGCCCGGCGTAGCCGTCGAAGCTCAGACCGCGCTCACGTTCGAGCCACTCCATGTAGCGGGTCATCGTCGCTCGCGCCACGCGTTCTTCGGAGGGCTCCCACAGGAGCTCGGGGTCTTTGCTCATCGACGCAACGGTAGCTCCGATGCGGGACCCCGCGCGGTTACACTCGCGGGCGTGACTCAAGCCGCTGCCCTCGCCGATGTCGTGCTGCCAGATCAGGACGGCCACGACGTCCGGCTCGGCGATCTGTGGAGTCAGCGGCCGGTGGCGCTCGTGTGGCTGCGCCACTACGGCTGACTCTATTGCCGCTCACACGCTCTGCAGTTGCAGGGCGCCGCGCCGGATCTCGAGTCGGCTGACTGTGGCCTGGTGCTGATCGGTCAGGCCACTCCGCGCCACGCGGCTCACTTCCGGCGCCGGCTCGGGATCACGCTGACGGTGCTGGCCGACGAGCGGCGAGCCACCTATAAGGCGATCGGCGCGGAGGTGGCCGGGGTCGGCGGCCTGTTCGGCCCGCGCGTGGTGGCCAAGGGCATCGCCACGATGGCCTCCCAGCGCGTCGTCCAGGGCCGAACCATCGGCCACCCCGGCCAGCTCGGGGGCGCCTTGGTGATCGCGCCCGGCGGTCGGGTGCTCTTCTGCCAGATCGCGCGCAATGCCGGCGACAACACCGCCCCGCAGGCGCTGCTGGAGGCGGTCCGGGAGCAGCCGGCGCCGGCCTGACTCACTGCGCGATCATGGCGCAATGCCCGACCCCGCCGCGCTGAGCCTGCTGGCGCCGTTCGCCGGCACAGTCGTCCTGCTGCCCCATGCCGCGCATGACACGGTCAGCGCGGGGACGACCCTGATCGTGCTCGAGGCGATGAAGATGGAGCACGAGCTGGTGGCCGAACGCGACGGCGTGCTCGAGCAGCTCACGGTCGCCGTCGGTGACGCCGTGCGAGAGGGCCAGCTGCTGGCGGTGCTGGGAGAGGGGGCCGCCGACGCCGCGCCGGCGCTGACGGCCGACTCATCCGCGCCGGCCGACCCTGCCGCCGCTCGCGACGACCTGCAGGAGGTCCGGGCCCGCCACGCGGTCGGTCTGGACGAGAACCGGCCCGACGCGGTTCAGCGCCGCCACGACCGCGGCCGGCGCACCGCCCGCGAGAACCTCGCCGACCTGGTCGACGACGGCTCGCTGGTGGAGTACGGACCGCTGGTGTTCGCCGCCCAGGAGCGCCGGCGCCCCCAGCAGGAGCTGATCGAGCGCACCCCGGCCGACGGTCTGGTCGCCGGCGTGGCTGAGATAGGCGGCGAGCCGTGCGTGGCGATGTCCTACGACTACACCGTCCTGGCGGGAACCCAGGGGATGCGCAACCACCTCAAGAAGGACCGGCTGTTCGAGCTGGCCGAGCGCCGCCGCCTGCCGGTGGTCCTGTTCGCCGAGGGTGGAGGCGGCCGGCCCGGCGACGTCGACATGCCGATCGTGGCCGGTCTCGACTGCCGCGCCTTTCACCTCTTCGCCCGGCTCAGCGGCCTGGTCCCGCTGATCGGAATCGCGTCGGGCTACTGCTTCGCCGGTAACGCGGCCCTGCTGGGATGCTGCGACGTGGTCATCGCCGAGCGAGGACGCCAGCATCGGCATGGGCGGCCCGGCGATGATCGAGGGCGGCGGCCTGGGGAGCTACGCGCCCGACGAGGTGGGGCCGATCGACGTGCAGTACGGCAACGGCGTGGTCGATCTCCGGGTGGCCGATGACGCCCAGGCGGTCGCGGCCGCCAAGCGCTACCTCAGCTACTTCGCGCGGGCTGAGCCGGCCGCCGCGCCGCAGGTCCCCGACCAGTCGCAGCTGCGGGACATCGTGCCCGCCAACCGCAAGCGGATCTATGAGATCCGCAAGGTCATCGATGCCCTGTGCGACACGGGCTCCGTGCTCGAGCTGAGACGCGGATTCGGCGCCGGCATGGTGACAGCGCTGGCCCGGATCGGCGGGCGTCCGCTCGGAGTCGTGGCCAACGACCCCGCCCACCTGGGCGGCGCGATCGACGCCGATGGCGCCGACAAGGCCGCCCGCTTCATGCAGCTCTGCGATGCGTTCGGCCTGGCCCTGCTGTTCCTGTGCGACACGCCGGGGTTCATGGTCGGCCCGGAGGCCGAGCGGACCGCCACGGTGCGCCATTTCTCGCGGATGTTCGTGACCGGCGCCAACCTCGAGGTGCCGACCGGGACGGTGGTCCTGCGCAAGGGCTACGGGCTCGGCGCGCAGGCGATGGCGGCGGGCGGGTTCAAGGCGCCGCTGTTCACCATCGGGTGGCCGACATCTGAGTTCGGCGCGATGGGACTGGAAGGCGCGGTGCGGCTGGGGCTGCGGCGTGAGCTCGAGGCGATCGACGATCCCGAGGAACGAGAGCGCGCGTTTCAGGCCGCCGTCGCCGGCGCCTACGAACGGGGGAAGGGGATCGGGATGGCCTCCTACTTCGAGATCGACGACGTGATCGACCCGGCCGACACGCGCCGCTGGGTCGCGACGTTGTTTGACGACCGCGTCGCGCCGTGGTGGAGCCGCCCCGGCAAGCGGCGGCCGAACATCGACGCCTGGTAACCGCTAGCGGCGGCGGCGGGCTCGAGTACCGGCGGGCATGCCCGGGCGGGAGTCACTGCCCGGGCCGCCGCCGGTACCCCGAGTTGCGGGGAGGTATCTCACCCGCCGGCGACGAGGCGCACGTTCGTCGCAATCGTCCGACGTCAAAAGGGGCCGGTGGAGGAGACACGGCGCGGGGATGCCTATGCCTCGTCCTTCGACGCCTCCGTTTCCACGACGCCAGCTCGACATGACACGAGCCTATGGCTTCGGCGTGTCAGCTTTGCGTAAGCCGGGCGGGGTCAGGCCTAAAAGTATTCGAAGACCTCGCCCGGCCGCCGGATCGCTCTGGTGCCGGCCGGTGACGCTCAGGTGGCCCGGAGGGCCTCGGTGGGGCTCAGGCGAGCGGCCTTGGCGGCGGGGTACAGACCGGCCAGCGCCCCGATCACCAAACCCGCGACGGGTGCGGCGATCAGCGCGTAGACGGGGATGACCATCGGCTGGTTCTGCGACTGTGAGTAGATCAGTGTCGCCAGCGCGCCCAGCGCCAATCCAGCGATGCCGCCGAGCGCGGCCAGGATCGCCGACTCGGCGAGGAACTGGGTGCTGATGTGGCGTCGAGTGGCGCCCAGCGCGCGGCGCAGCCCGATCTCGCCCCGGCGCTCGAGCACCGAGATGACCATGATGTTGGCGATCCCGATCGCGCCGACCAGCAGCGCCACCGCGCCCAGCCCCAGCAGCAGCGTCGTGAACTGCCCCTTGGCGGCGGCCCGGGCCTCCAGCACGTTCGACGGGCGGCTGACCTGGACTCCATCGGCGTTCTGCGGGTCCGCGGTGGGAGCGAGCAGGCTGGACACCTGGGTGACGTCGTTGACGTTGGCGCGGACGTAGATCTCCGACGGGTTGGCCTGCTGCTGGAACAGGCGCTCGGCCACGGGCAGACCGATGAACGCCGTGCTGTCGAGCGTCGGGTCGAGCACCACCGGCTTCATGATCCCGATCACGTTGAACCAGGTGCCGCCCAGGAACACCTGGATGTGCCCGCTCACGTTCTGGATCTGCAGGGTGTTCGCGGCCTGGGCGCCGAGCACGACGGTCGGATACCTGTCGTTGGCCGCGTTGAGGAACTGCCCGTCGGAGAGCTTTCCGCCCACCGCTCTGAGCAGCCCCGGATCGGCGGCGTCGACCCCGATCCCGCCGGTCTGCACGGCCGGGACGTACCGGGTGCGCAGGATGGTGACTGCGGGGACCTGGTACACCGCCGCGGCTTCCTGTACCGCACTCATGTGGTTGATCATCGGCACCGCCGTGCTCGGAAGCACCTCGTTGGACCCCAGAAACGTCGTCCCGGGCGTCACCGTCAGCAGGTTGGTGCCGAGCGCGTCGATCTGGGCCAGCAGGGTGGCCTGGCTCGATGACGAGACACCGACCACGGCGACCATCGCGCCGATGCCGATCGCGATGCCCAGCGCCGACAGCGCCGCTCGCAGCCGACGAGTGCCGAGGCCCTGAAACGCCACCCAGAGGAGCTCCTGGGGGGCCAGCCGCGAGCTGTCGCGCGGCCCTGCCCCGCGCCGCGGCCCCAGCGGTCGCCTCAGCGCTCCGGCGGTCATCGTTGCCCTGAGATCGGCGCGGCGCCCGTACCGGGAGGGACCGACCGGCGCTCATCCCCGACGATCTCGCCGTCGCGCATCAGGATCCGGCGCGAGAAACCGTCGGCGATGTGCTCGTCATGGGTGATGAGCACGAGCGTCGCCCCCTCGGCGGCGAGCTGGTGCAGGAGGCCGAGCACCTCGGCGCCGGACCTCGAGTCGAGGTTGCCGGTCGGTTCGTCGGCGAGGATGATCACGGGCCGCTTGGCCAATGCCCGGGCGATCGCCACGCGCTGGCGCTCCCCGCCGGACAGCTGCGGCGGCCGGTGGGTGATGCGGTGCCCGAGACCGACGCGCTCAAGCGCGATCCCGGCGGCCTCGCGACGGTCGCGCAGGGGCGCTCCCGTGTACAGCATCCCGTTGGCGACGTTGTCCAGTGCCGTCATCCCGTCCTGGAGGTGAAACCCCTGGAACACGAAGCCGATCTCGTGCGCCCGCAGTCCGGACAGCTCGGCGTCCGACGCCCGCACGGCGTCGCGGCCCGCCACCGCCACCTCGCCGCTGCTGGGCCGCTCGAGCGTGCCGAGGATCGTCAGCATCGTGGTCTTGCCCGATCCCGATGGGCCCACCACCGCGACCTGATCGCCGCTATCGATGTCCACGCTGACCTCGCGCAGGGCGTACACCCCGCCGGGATACTCCTTCACCACGTTGCGCAGCCGCAGCGCAGGACCGTCCGCGGCAATCGCCGGCGCCGCGGCTCCGACCACGGCCGGCTGCTCGCCACCCAGCTCGATCCCGCCGGCCTCCGGGCTCATCCCTGGGAATCTGTGACCTGCAGGCCCGGGTACACCTGCCCACCCGAGATCTGCACGTAGCCGGCAGCGAACAGCCCCGGCGTGACGGCAATCAGCCGATGCGGCGCCGCGGCCTGCTGGACCGCGTAGCCACCGCCGGCGGTGGCCAGCAGCGCGGTGACCGGAACCGACAGCACGTGGTTCTGCACCTGCTGCTGGAAGTTGACGCTCACCGCGGCCTGATCCAGGCCCGACAGCGGATGGCGGCCGGTCACCTTGATGGTCACCGGAATCGTCGCCGACGGGGTGCTGGAGGAGCCGCCGGAGCCCGTCCCCCCCGAGCCGGCGGACGAGCTGCTGCTGCTGGCACTGCTGGTCTGAGCCACCGGGCTGACCTCTGTGATCTTGCCGTTTACCGTGTTGCTGCTCGGCAGCTGGACCGTCACCGGTTCGCCGACCACCGCCTCACTCTGCTTGGTCGCGTCGAGCTGGACGGTCACCACCAGCTCGTTGGAGGTGGTCTGAAGCAGCGCCTGGGCGGTGCCCGAGCTGCCGGAGCCGGCGGAGCCGCTACCGGCGCTGCCGGCGGTGCCGGCGGTGCCGGCGCCCGAGGACGAGCCTCCGCTGGCGCCCGCGCTCGTGCCGGCGCTGACGGCGGCGCTGCCCCCGCTGCTCGAGCTGCCGCGGCTCGGGGTGCTCGTGCCGGTGCTGGGGCGGGTGGTGCCGGTGGCACCGGTGGACGAGCGCGAGGAGCCCGATCCTGACAGTGCCTTCTTGAGCTCCTGCGTCTCGGCCTTGAGCAGGGCCAGCAGCACCGCCTCCTGCGACGGCGTCCGGCCACCGGACTTCGATCCCTGGCCGGAGCCTGAGCAGGTGCGAGCGGGCGTCGTCGTGGCCGGCGTGGTGCTCGAGGTCGGCGTGGTGCCCGAGGTCGGCGTGGTGCCTGAGGTCGGGGCCGGGGGCTCGGAGCGGTGGTCGTCGGAGTCGGGGTGGCGCCCGCTGCACCCGGCTGGACCCCCATTCCCACCGTGGGGCAGGCCGCCGAGGCTGCGCTCTGACCGGCCGGGGTCGTGGTCAGGCTGACGAACTGCGGCCGCGGTGCCGCGCTCGGGCGGTAGGAGGCGCTGGAGCCCGACGCCGCGGAGGAGCCGCTGGCGCCCCCGGTCGATCCCAGCACGGAATCCACCGTGGTGACCCGCTGAGCTCCGGGCAGGAACACGACCTGGCCGAGCGTCACCGTGCCGGTCTGGGTCTCGCCGGCCGATGCCTGCCAAGACTCCACGGCCGTGGTGGTGGCCGCCTGCCACGTGTCGTTGAGCGCGATCTGGTGGCCGGTGTCGAAGCCCAGCGCGCCGCAGATTGCGATTGAGCTCGAGGATGTCGGCGCCGTTGCTGTCACCGGAGGTCAGGTCCCGGTAGGCGGGTACGGTGCCGTTGAACAGGATCACGGGATTTCCGCTGACCGTCGTAAAGCGTCTGCCCGGGCCTGATCACCTGGCCGACGCTCGGCAGCGCGGTGACCGTGCCGCTGAGCGCGGTTGAACACCGTCTGGGGATCCGCGTAGCTGAGGGTTCCCGATTCGGTATCGGTCGCGACCAGATTTCGGTACTGGACGGTGGAGGACCCAGAGCCTGCGTGGGCGGGGCTGGCCCCCTGACTGAACCGGGCGCTCGGTGATCAGGAACGACGCCGATCACCAGCGCCACCAGCGCGATCGAGCCGGCGGCAGCGGTCCGGGCGCGACGCGAGCCTAGGCACTCGGAGCACCGCCGCCTCCGCGGGCGCCCACCGCCGCCCGGGCCGCCGCCGGCCGAAGTTCGGCAGCGTGCTGGAGCAGGCCTTCAGCGCGGTCTGGAACGCGGGGCTGTTGCGCTCGCTGGACGGGATCTGGCCGAAGATGCCGAACCCGCCGCCGCCGCTGGTGCGTGGGGTCCGGGATGTTGATCCCGTGCGAGCGCATGCACTGCGCGAACTTGACCAGCTGCTGCTGGGCCTGGGCTCGCTGGGCCGGGCTGACATTGGTCTGAACCCGAACGCTCCCGAGCGGTACTTGGCGCAGGCCGTGATGCGCGGACTGGAAGTTCGGGCTGCTGCGCAGGGCGCGAAACGCGCCGCCGCCGCCACCACCGGCCGCCCCGCCGTTGGCCGACGGATCGGGGACGTTGACGCCGTGGGCGCGGAGGCACTTGGCCAGATTCAGCCGCGCCTGGTAGGCCGCGCTGGTGCCCGAGCCGGCCGAGCCGGCGCTCGCACTGGCGCTGGTCGAGGATGACGCGGATCCGCAGCCGCTCGACCCCGATCACCAGGGCACCGCTCAAACAGACACAGCGCGAGCACACGCCGGCGGATCGGACAGGTCACAGCAGACAGCATCAGGGGCAGCTCCAATCGAGATGAGGCATCGCAGCGACTTGTAGCGCCGCGACCGTCAGCTCTCCGTAAGCGCCTCTGGCCGTCGCGAAGAAACAATCTCGGTCGGCGGGAGCGCCGGCAGCCTGACCAGCACATCGAGGCCGCCCTCGTCGCGAGCTTGCACCTCGAATGTCCCGCCGTGCGCCTGGGCCACCGAGCTCACGATCGACAGGCCCAACCCGAATCCCGCCACCGAGCGATCCAGACGCCGGAACGGCTCGGCCAGCGACAGCGGCGACGGCGGCGTCGATCCGGCGGACCGCCGTTGAACACGCGCAGCGCCACCTGACCCGCCTGAACGCGGGTGCTGACGGCGAGAAAGCCGCCGCGCTCGTTGTGACGGATCCCGTTGTCGAGCAGGTTGGCGACCAGCCGCTCCAGCAGCGCCATGTCGCCGCGCGCACCAGGCCGGCTGCGAGGTCGTCGCGCACGTCGACCCCCGCCTCCGCGAGCGCGCGCGCGCAGGTCGGTGATGCAGTCGCCGACCAGGGCCGCCGAGGTCGACCGGCTCCTCGTGGGTCGGCGCGGCCTCGCTGCGAGCGAGCAGCAGCAGGCTGGCGATCAGCCGCTCGCAGCGGTCCACCGTCTCCCGGATCGCCTCTCCCATCCCCCGCAGCTCCGCCCGGCTGGCGTCGGGGTCGGCGAGCGCCACGTCGACCTCGGTGCGCATGATCGCCAGCGGCGTGCGCAGCTCGTGCGAGGCGTTGGCGACGAAGTGGCGCTGGCTGGCGAACGCGCCGTCCAGGCGCTCGAGCATCCCGTCGAACGTGTCGGCCAGCTCCTTGAGCTCGTCCGCGGGTCCGTCCAGCGCGATCCGCTCGCCGAGGTTCTCGCCCGACACGCGGCGCGCCGTCGCGGTGATCTTGCGCAGCGGCGCGCAGCGCCCGGCCGGCCAGCAGCCAGCCGGTCACCGACGGCGATCATCGTCATCACCCCCAGCGCGACGATGTACTCGAGCAGCAGCCGATGCAGCGCGTCACCGACGATCTGCTGCTCGCACGGCGCGGGCCACGCGAGCTGCGGCTGACCCCGGGCCGAACCTGAACCGGGAGCCGAAGAACGGGACCGGCGCAGGCGGGGCGAGCCCCAGCGCCTTGAGCCGCTGCAGGAAGCTGAGCGGTCGAGCGACCCGTGGTGTCCGCCGATGTTGCTGCGCACCAGCAGGTATCCGATCGTCAGCAGCACGGCGCCCGTGATCAGGAACACCGCGCCCGTAGAGCGCGGTCAGGCGCAGCCGGATGGTGTGACCGGGTCCCCGCACGTTGGCCGGCGTCAGCCGTGGCGCCGCCGCCGAACGGTCGCGAGCCCGCTGCGGCTCGCCCCATCAGGCCATCCTGTAGCCGACTCCGATCACCGTCTCCACGACCGGCGGCTCGCCGAGCTTGCGGCGCAGAGTCATGATCGTCATCCGCACGACGTTGGTGAACGGGTCGGTGTGCTCGTCCCAGACCCGCTCGAGCAGCTCCTCGGCGGAGACCGTGGCGCCGTCGGCGCCCATCAGCGCCTCGAGCACCGCGAACTCCTTGCGGGCGAGCTCGACCGGCTCGCCGGCGCGCGTCAGCCGGCGCCGGGCCGGGTCGAGCTCCAGGTCGCCGTGCTGGAGGACCGGGCGGCCGGCTGGGGCTGGAGCGACGCGCCAGCGCGTGGATCCGGGCCACCAGCTCGGCGAACCGAAACGGCTTGGCCAGGTAGTCGTCGGCGCCGAGCGAGAGCCCCTCCACGACGTCCTCGAGGGTGCCGGCCGCGGTCAGCATCAGGATCCCCGTCTCGGGATGCGTCGCCCCGGACCATGCGGCAGACGTCGTCGCCGTGGACCTCGGGCAGGTCGCGGTCGAGCACCAGCACGTCGTAGCGGATCACACGCGCCTTGGCCACCGCCTGGGCGCCGTCCGGAGCGAGGTCGACGGCGATCCCCTGCCGCCTGAGCCCGCGCGCGATCGCATCAGCCAGTCGAAGCTCGTCTTCGGCGATCAGGACGCGCATGGTCACGACCTAGCATGGCGGCCGCACGTAAGCCCTGCGTAAGAACCCGCCTGCCGCAGCGCAATCGCCGTGGCGGCTCGCTCGGCTCCCGTGGTTAGATATACGTTGTCGTTCAGAATTACACCGAACGACGTAACAACGTTTCGTGGTATAGTTCCCCGGGATGGCGACGCAGCCCAACATCGCTGAACGCGGGATGGCCGTGGGCCTCAAGCCCTCAACAAGATCGCCTCCTCGAGCGCTGATCGATCGTCTCGGCCTACGCGACCCGGCCGTCCGCCTGCTGCATGGCGCGACCAAGACCACGGCCCGGACCGCCGCCACCGCCGGACGGACCTTCGCCGCCGCGCAGCGGCTGTCGCGCCCCGCCCGCCAGCCCAAGGCGCGGCGCAGCGACCTGTTCGACCTGACCCCGTCGGACGAGCAGCAGATGCTGCGCGATTCGGTTCGCGACTTCGCGATGGAGCGGATCCGGCCTCTGGCGCCCGAGGCGGACGAGGCGTGTGCCGTGCCCGAGGCGCTGCTGGCGCAGGCCAACGAGCTGGGCCTGACCATGGTCGGCGTGCCCGAGGAGCTCGGCGGCGCGGTCGACGGAGCGCTCGGCCGCGACCACGGTGCTGTTGAGCGAGGCGCTGCGCCCGGGGCGACATGGGGATCGCGCTGGCCTGCCTGGCGCCGGCCGCGGTGTCGACCGCGATCAGCCTGTGGGGCGACGCCCAGCAGCAGGCGACCTACCTGCCCGAGTTCGTCGGTGACAACGTGCCCGCCGCGGCGCTGGCGGTGATGGAGCCACGACCGCTGTTCAACTCCGTTCGAGCTCGACAGCAAGGCCCGGCCCGCCAACGGCGGCTACGTGCTGAACGGGGTCAAGGCGCTGGTCCCTCGCGCCGGCGACAGCGAGCTGTTCGTGATCGCCGCCGAGCTGCAGGGCCATGGTCCCGCGCTGTTCATCGTGGAGTCCGGCAGCCGCGGCATCGCCGTGGAGCCGGATCCCGCCATGGGCGTCCGCGCCGCCGGCGACGGGACGGCTGATCCTGGAGGACGTGGCCGTGCCGGCGCAATCGCTGCTCGGCGGCGCCGAGCCCGACATCTTCGCGCAGTGCATCGCACTCGGCCGGCTCGGCTGGTGCGCGCTGGCGGTCGGGACCGGTCAGGCCGTGCTCGAGTACGTCAGCGACTACGTCAAGGATCGCCGCGCCTTCGGCGAGCCGATCTCCAACCGTCAGGCGGTGGCCTTCACGGTCGCCAACATCGCGATCGAGCTCGAGGGGCTGCGACTGGCCACCTACCGCGCCGCGGCCCGGGTCGATCAGGGCCTGCCGTTCTCCCGTGAGGTCGCGCTGGCGCGGTGGCTGTGCGCCGACCGCGGCATGGCGATCGGCTCCGACGGCGTGCAGATGCTCGGCGGCCACGGCTACGTCAAGGAGCATCCGGTCGAGCGCTGGTATCGGGATCTGCGCGCCGCCGGGCTGATGGAGGGCGCGCTGCTCGTCTAGAGCTGCCGCTATTCGCATGATCAACCTCGAGATTCCCAAGAAGTTCGGCAACCTGATCACGCCAGTCCCACCAGGTCGCGACGGAGATCTTCCGCCCCAATTCCCGCAAGTACGACAGCGCCGAGCACACCTATCCCAAGGAGCTCGACATGCTCGCCGCGCTGATCGACGGCATGAACGAAAGCGGCGCGCTGGGCGGCGCCGGTGCCGGCACGGTCGGCGGCGGCAGCTCCAACGGCTCCTCGTCCAGCGCTGAGAACGGGAATCGCAACGGCAGCAACATGGCCAGCCTGCTCGGGCTGATCGAGCTGTGCTGGGGCGATGTCGGCCTGCTGCTGGCGATGCCGCGCCAGGGTCTCGGTCAGGCCGCGATCGCCGCCGTCGCCGACGAGGAGCAACTCGCGCGCTTCGGCGGCAAGTGGGCCGCGATGGCGATCACCGAGCCCGAGGCCGGCTCGGACTCCGCCGCGATCCGGACCACGGCGCGCCGGGACGGCGACGAGTACGTCCTCAACGGCGAGAAGATCTACGTGACCTCAGGGGACCGGGCGGAGCTGATCGTGGTGTGGGCGTCGCTCGATCGCGATCAGGGCCGCGCCGCGATCAAGTCCTTCGTGGTCGAACGCGACAACCCGGGCCTGAAGCTCGACCGGCTGGAGCACAAGCTCGGCATCCGCGCCTCGGACACCGCCAACTTCGTGCTCGACGACTGCCGGGTCCCACAGGAGAACCTGCTCGGCAGCCCCGAGATCGACGCCAAGAAGGGCTTTGCCGGCGTCATGCAGACGTTCGACAACACCCGTCCGCTGGTCGCCGGGATGGCGATCGGAGTGGCCCGGGCCTGCCTCGAGGCGACCCGCGCCCACCTGGAGGCGGCGGGGATCGAGATCGATTACGACGGGGTGGGCGGAGGCCGGTATCTTCAGAGCGCGGCCGCCGCGGAGTTCATCGCGATGGAGGCCGACTGGGAGGCGGCACGGCTGCTGACCCTGCAGGCCGCCTGGATGGCGGACAACAAGAAGCCGAACTCGCTGCAGGCCTCCATGGCCAAGGCCAAGGCCGGCCGAATGGGGACCGACGTGGCGATGCGGTGCGTGGCGCTGTGCGGCGCCACCGGCTACGGCGAGGGGGAGCTGCTGGAGAAGTGGGCGAGGGACGCCAAGATCCTCGACCTGTTCGAGGGCACCCAGCAGATCCAGCTGCTGATCGTCGCCCGGCTGCTGTTGGGCAAGAGCTCCGCCGAGCTCAAATAGTCACGCCGCCAGGGCGCGGACATCGTCCAGCACGCCCTGCGGTTCGAGCGAGAGCCGCCGGTCGGTGATCCGCAGGACCCTGATCCCCCGGCGCAGAAGCTTGGCGTCCTTGATCCGATCCTTCTCCAGGTCGCGGACCGCGACGTGGTACGGCCGGCCGTCGAGCTCGACCGCCAGGCGCGCGTGCGGCCAGTAGCAGTCGATCTCCCAGCCGTCGATCGTGACGTTGCGCAGCGGTGGCGGGATATCGGTCCCCGCGATCAGCCGGTCGAACGCTCGTTCCAGCTCAGATTTCCGGTCTGCCCGGGGGCGGTACCCCTTCAGCGCCGCCTTGAGCCTGCCGACGCCCGGACGCCTGGCGTGCCGAGTCAGGCCGAGCTCGATCGCCTCAAAATCGATCACCCGCTTGCGCACCGCCTGGGTGATGAGCCGGTCGAGCTCGGACGGCTTCTCGCGGGGGGCGAGCTCGATCAGCAGCCGGGAAACCGAGCTGACGCGGAGCCCGTTGCGCACCGCCAGGTCTTCGGGGTCGGGCCGGCGAGACGTGCGGTGAACGGTCAGCCCGGGTCGCACCAGGGACTTGGCGGTCGGGATCGTCACGTCGATTCTCCGGGTCACGATCTCGCGCAGGCCCCACAGCGCGGCTGCCGTGCGATGGCTCAGGAACGACGTTGGCCCGCAGGTCAGGAGGGCCGCGATGAGCCGCCCCTGCGTACTCAGATTCGTATGTCCGACGGCAAAGACGTCGGGGTGCACCGGATGCAAAAGGCCGCGCTGCACCCGCCGGTACACCTGTGCGTAGCTCAGCCCGAGCGCCAGGAGCTGCAGGAGCGAGATGACACCGAACTGGCGAGCGGCAATCCGTGACACCTGAAAGTCACTCGGAGTCGGATTCTTACGCCTGGCGTAAGGATTTGACTCAGAGTCAGCCCATGCCCCCAGGGTGACACTCAGAACGTCACACGTGGGTGGCAGAACCGTCAAATAAGTGTGGACTCGCGGCGCAGGACCTCCCAGGCCTGACGGACGTCCTGCTCACCCGTGGTCACCTGACCGATGGCCAGCCGCAGGACATAGCGGCCGCCCAGAACCGCGTGTGAGATGAAGATCTCTCCGCTGGCGTTGACGCGCTCCAGCAGGGCGCGGTTGCGCTCGTCGCCGCCGTCCGACAGCCGGAAGCACACCACCGAGAACCTCCGCGGCGCGCACACCTCCCACCCGGGCTCGTCGGCGACCCAGCGCTCGAACTTCGCCGCCAGCTGCACCCCATTGCGGACGTGGGCCTGCAGCCCGGCGCGCCCGTAGCAGCGCAGCACCGCCCACAGCTTCAGCGCGCGGAAGCGCCGCCCCAGGGCCGGCCCGTACTCGCTCAGCGACAGCGCGTCCTCGGCATCGGGCGTGCGCAGGTACTCGGGGATCAGGCTGAAGGCGGCCCGAAAGTCCTCCGGCCGGCGGGTCCACAACAGCGAGCAGTCCATCGGCGTCAGCATCCACTTGTGGGCGTTGACCACCACCGAGTCAGCGCGCTCCACGCCGGCAAACGCCCACCGGAACTCCGGGCACACCATCGCCGTGCCGGCGTAGGCGGCATCGACGTGCAGCCAGGTGCCAGCCGCCGAGCAGGCCTCGGCGATCTCCGGGATCGGATCGACCGAGGTGAGGCGGTGGTGCCGACCGTGGCCACCACCACCGCCGCCTCGCGCAGATCGCCGAGCTCGTCGACCCGCAGCCGGAACGACGCGTCGGTCCCGACCTTGCGCAGCCGCAGGCCCAGCATCCGAGCCGCCTTCTCGGCCGCCGAGTGGGTGTGCTCCGAGCACACGACCAGATCGCGCCCGGTGGCCTCGCGCGCAGCGATGATCGCCGCCAGGGTCGAGGTCGAGGCGCTGTCCTCGATGTGGCCGTGCCAGCCGTCGGGCAGGCCCAGCAGCTTGGCCGTCCAGTCGAGCACCACACCCTCGAGCTCGGTCGCCGCCGGTGCGGTGCGCCACAGAAACGACACCGAGTTCAGCGTGGCCGCCAGCAGCTCGGCCAGGATCCCCGGCTCGGAGGCGCTGGTCGCGAAGTACGCGAAGTACCGGGGATGCTGCCAGTGCGTGACGCCGGCCAGCAGCACCTCATCGAGGTCCCGCAGCACCGCGGCGAATGGCTCGCCCTCCTCGGGGGCATGGTCGGGCAGGCGGGAGCGGATCTCGCCGGGCGCGACCTGGGCCAGCACCGGGAGGTCCTGCACGCGCTCCAGGTAGCCCGCCGCCCACTCCAGTGCCGCCTGTCCGTCGGCGCGCAGATCGGTCAACCGGCGGCCGGCTCCCGAAACTCGTAGTGCACGCCGGTGAGCCGCTCGGACTCCTCCCACAGCCGACGCCGGCTGTCCTCGTCGTAGGCCTTGCCCGCGCCGGTGACGATCCGGGGATGGCCCCGGCTCTCGCTGAATCCGTCGGGTCCGACGAAGGTCCCGCCGGGCAGGTCGACGGTTGCCGCGTACAGGGTCGGCAGCGCCCCCATCTCGGCGCTCTGAGCGAACAGCTTGTTGCCGACCCACATGAACGGCTGCTCGAGTCGGCTCGGACCGGCGAACTGGAGATTGGTCTCCGCGTAGCCGGGGTGAGCGGCCAGGGAGCGCAGCGAGCTTCCCGCGGCGCTGGCGCGGAGCTGGAGGTCGAGCGCGAACATCAGGTTGGCGAGCTTGGACTGCCCGTAGGCGAGCCAGTTGTTGTAATGGCGCTCGCGCTGAAGGTCGTCGAACTTGATCGTCCCCATCCGGTGCACCAGGCTGGAGAGCGTCACCACGCGCGGCTCCGGGGCGGCCAGGAGCCGATCGAGCAGCAAGCCGGTGAGCGCGAAATGACCGAGATGGTTGGTGCCGAACTGGCTCTCGAAGCCGTCGGCGGTCAAGCGCCGCGGCGGCGCCATCACGCCGGCGTTGTTGATCAGCAGATCGAGGCTGGGCTGGGCGTCGGAGAGCCGCTGCGCAAACGCCCGGACCGATGCCAGGTCGGCCAGATCGAGCTCCTGGAGCGCAATCGTGGCGTCCGGCACGGCGGAGCGGATGTGCGCCAGCGCCTGCCCCCCCTTGCTGGTGTTGCGGCAGGCCAGGACCACGCTGGCGCCGGCCCGCGCCAGCTCCCGGGCGGTCACCAGGCCCAGGCCGCTGTTGGCACCGGTGACCACGACCAAGCGTCCCGCCTGGTCGGGGATCTGCGCGGCCGTCCAACCGCCGGCCATCAGCCCACCGTCCGGCGCCGGATCGACTCGGAGTAGGCGCGCGGGCGAAAGCGCAGCACCGGATCGTCGGAGCACTCGATTCCGTCGGTGACGCGGGAGGGATCGAACACCAGCACATCGTCGCCCCGTTCGCGCTCGCTGTCCAGTCCGCCGACCTCCAGCGTGCCGGCGTCCAGCCGCCGGCGGTCCTTGGGCCAGGCGGCGCTCGGATCGTCGACGGGGTCGCCGGGCTCGGCGATCTGCAGCTCAAGCGTGAAGCGCACCGGGCCGGCACCGACCCGATCCCGGATCTCTCGTTGCAGGTAGTCGGTATCGCGGCGGCGGGCCTCCCACGGGCGCAGCCGGGCGGTGCCGGCATGCGGACGCAGGGTGTAGCGGACGTAATGCTCGGCGCCGGAATCGTTGACCCACCTGAACGCGTGCAGCCCGTAGTACGGGATCGTGGCGTAGCTGACCGGAGCCAGCAGCGTCGGTGCCACCACCGGCAGGACCCGGATCGCCTCGGGGTGACGGGCCAGGAACCGAGGCAGCTTCCAGGCCGCCGCCGGTCCCGCCGCCTGGGCCTTGAGCAACTCGATGAAGCCCTCCGGGGTGCGGGTGGGGAACAACGGCGAGGACACCGCGACGATGTCGGTGCGCGAATCGTCGGGCAGGTAGAGCTTGATGGCCAGCCCGCGCGGGTCCGGTGCCCAGTCGGGGCGATCGGGATCGCCGCTGCCGTTGGAGAAGCGGACCGTGGCGGGGACCGGCTCGCGGCTGAGAAACAGAGCTCGGCTCAGGGCCGCCGGTCCCGGCAGCGCCGTGAAGGTGCCCGACAGCACGACGCCCTTGGCGTGCAGCGCACGGTAGCCCTGGTGTCGCCCGAACACTTCGGCCACATCGTCGATCGCCTGCTGTGGAGAGATGGCCACCCTAGCCGGCCCTCTGTCGGTACTCCGGCACCCTAGTCCTTGACGGCAAAACCGATTCCGGCCCGCTGCAGCCGGTCGATCAGGGGCTGGCCCATGGCCACCGCCGGGGTGAGCTGGCCCGCGCGCTCGGGGAGCGGGTCCCGGGCCAGGCACAGCGCGGATTCGGCCAGCATCTTGGAGGTCTCGCCGTAGCCCGGATCGCCGCCCGAGACCTCGGTCATGAGCCGGCGATCGCCCGCGCGCGCCAAAAACCGGACCCGGAACCACGCCTTCTCACGCTGCTCCGGGGTGGGCCCGTCGCCCGGGTCCTTGAGCTTGAGCAGCAGCTTGCGGGTCGGCGGCAGCTGCGCCAGCCCGATCACCGCGGCGGCGCCGCCGAGGAATCCCGCGACCATCGGGAGCCCTCCGGCCACGAGGTAGTGGCTGTAGGTGAAGTCCGGGCCGTAGCGGTCCAGCGCGCGGGCCGAGCGCAGCACGGTCTGCGGATCGATCGTCGGGAACGGGACCACCCAGCCGCCGGCGGCGGGGACGTTGTGCGGTCTGCCAATCGCGCCCCTCACCCTGCGATCCGGCGGCCGTGGCTCGAGCTTGGCGCGGCGACGCGCTGCCGCGGCACCCTGCGGCAGGCGGCCCATGATGTGGACCGCGGAGTGGAAGGTGCCGCCGGAAAAGGTCCCGCCCGCGCGGACGAAGCCCTCGATCGAGATCGGCACGCCCTCGGGCAGCTGGCCGACGGTGTAGAGCACGCCGAGGTCGTACGGAATGGAGTCAAAGCCGCACGAGTGGACCAGACGCGATCCGGTCCGCTCGGCCTCGGCGTGATAGCCGAGCCACATCCGGTCGACGAACTCGGGCTCGCCGGTGAGATCGAGGTAGTCGGTCCCGGCCGCGGCGCACGCCGCCACCACGGGCTCGCCGTAGAGGATGTACGGACCAACGGTGCTGATCATCACCTGCGTCGATTCGGCAACCGCCCGCAACGACGAGGCATCGCCGGTGTCGGCCATCAGCAACGGCAAATCCGTCAGGGCGGGGTCGATCGCGACCAGCCGTTCCCGCACCGCCTCGAGCTTGGCCCGGCTGCGCCCCGCCAGCGCCCAGCGGACCCCGCCGCCGGCGCGGGCCAGATACTCGGCGGTCAGCGCGCCGGTGAAACCTGTCGCGCCGAAGATGACGATCTCGTGCTCGCGCGGGCTCATCCGGGCCGCAGCGTATCCGCATTGGCAGAATCCCAGCGCGCCGCGCGCGGCGCGACCCCACCATTCAACGAAAGGCAGCGCAGATGACAGTCCTCGACGGCAAGGTCGCGATCGTCACGGGCTCGGCCCGCGGAATCGGACGCGCCACGGCCGAGCTGTTCGTAGCAGCAGGGCGCCAAGGTGCTGATCAACGACCTCGACGCAGACGTCGCCGAGCAGACCTCGCAGGAGATAGACGGGGAGACGCTCGTGTTCGGGGGCGATCTGACCCAGCCGGGGGTCTGCGACGAGCTGGTCGCGAGGGTGATCGACGAGTGGGGCCAGGTCGACATCCTCGTCAACAACGCCGGCTACACCCTCGACGCCCCGATTCACAAGATGAGCGACGAGTGGTTTCAGCGGATGCTGGACATCCACAGCGTGGTGCCGTTCCGGATGTGCCGGGCGGTGGCACCGCACATGCGCGAGCCGGCCAAGCGCGAGCGTGACGAGGGCCGCGAGGTGTTCCGCAAGATCGTGAACGTGTCATCGATCTCGGGGACGATGGGCAACGCCGGCCAGGCGAACTACTCCTCGGGCAAGTCGGCCGTGGTCGGGCTCACCAAGACGCTGGCCAAGGAGTGGGGACAGTTCAAGATCAACGTCAACGCCGTGGCGTTCGGGTACATCGAGACCCGTCTCACCGCCTCCAAGGACGAGTCCAACACGATGGAGATCGGTGGCCAGAAGATCCAGCTCGGGATCCCCGATCAGATGCGCGGGATGGCGGCCATGCTGATCCCGCTGGGGCGCCCCGGAACGCCGCAGGAGGCGGCCGGAGGGGTGTTCTTCCTGTGCTCGCCGTGGGCCAACTACGTCCACGGTCAGGTCCTGAACATCACGGGCGGACAGTTCACCGGCATGACCTCCTGAGGGGAGGTCGATCAGTCGGCGCCGCCGGGCTCGTCGAGGCGAGCCCGGCGCTGCAGCTCGTACAGGTCCTCGCGGTTGCGCACGTACTGCATGGTGGCGTCGACGGACGGCTGAAAGTCCCACGACGTGTAGCGGCCACGGCGCAGCGCGGCTGACACCAGCCGCCGCTCGCGCTGGCTGACGCGCACCCGGCGGTCGATGTCGCGTAGGTCCAGACGGGCATCGAGGGCCGCGCGCAGCTCGGCCACGGTCGCCGCCTGTCCGCCCGCACCGGCGAGATTGCGCAGCTCACGCGGGTCGGATCGCAGGTCGTAGAGCAGGTCGGGATCGCCGCCGGAGACGATCAGCTTGTGGCGCCCGGAGCGCAGCATCGCCGACGGCGCCTGCACCCCTTCGGCGTGGTACTCCGACACCACCGGATGACTCGGAGCGGGGCCGGCACCGGTGACCGCGCCCGCCAGGCTGATGCCGTCCATCCCGCCCTCCCCGTCGAGACCGGCCAGCTCGAGCAGGGTCGGAGCGACGTCGATCAGTGACACCGGCTCGGTGACCCGGCGGGCCGGCCCGCCCCCGCGAACCGCCGCGTCATCGGGGCGGCGCACGATCAGTGGGACCCGGGCGGACTGCTCCAGGAACGACATCTTGTACCAGAGCCCCCGTTCCCCCAGCATCTCACCGTGGTCGGCGGTGAACAGCACCGTGGTGCGGTCCTTCAGGCCGGCGTCGCGGAGCGCTCCGAGAACCTCGCCGACCCGCTCGTCCAGATAGCTGATCGCCGCGTAGTAGCCGTGACGGGCCCGGCGGATCTGGTCGGGCGTCAGGCCGGCGGCATCGACCTGGCACATCGCCCGCAACCGGCGGCTGTGCGGATCGGCCGACTCCAGCGGGATCGTCGGCACCGCCGGGTCGTCGATGTCCTGGCGCCGGTAGCGCTCCCAGTGGCGCCGCGGGATCTCCCACGGATCGTGCGGGTTGGTGAACGAGACGAACAGCAGAAACGGCTGCGCGGCGCGGTGACGGGCGATCTCGAACAGCTTGCGGACCGCGTGGAAGGAGACCTCCTGGTCGTAGTCAGTCTGCATGCTGGCGGCGCAGATCCCCGGCGCCAGGACGCTCTCCATGGTGTGGTACCAGGGCAGTGGCTGGTCCAGCGGCCGCGTCCAGTCCGGCGTCCAGTCGACGTCGGCCGGGTAGATGTCGGTCGTCAGCCGCTCCTCGAAGCCGTGGAGCTGATCGGGTCCGACGAAGTGCATCTTGCCCGCCACCGCGGTGTGATATCCGGCGGCACGGAGGGCGTGCACGGCGGTGGGGACCCCGGCTCGGAGCTCCGCCGCGTTGTCATAGACCTCGACCGCGGAGGCGTAGCGCCCGCTGAGCATCGCCGCGCGTGAAGGCGCGCACAGCGGGTAAGCGGTGTAGGCGCTGTCGAACACCGTCGCCCCGTCGGTGAGCTGCGACAGGTGCGGGGTCTGCACGAGCGGGTGTCCGTACATCGGCAGCCACGAGGCCGCCAGCTGGTCGGCCATCAGGACCAGGAAGCAGGGGGACATCGCGCGGGCCATCGAGCTACCTCCTCTCACGAGATTCGGGGCGCCGGAGGATAGGCGCTGGTCGCGCTGCGCCCCACGACGGCTGATCCGCCGGGGCGGCCGCTACCCTGCTGCGCGAATGCAGCACGGAGCGCGCGCAGCCGCCGTGCCGCGCGGCGGTGACGCCGCCCCGCTCGTCGTCGCTCACCGGGGCGCCTGGGGCGCTGCCGCCCAGAACTCGTTGGAGGCCTTCGCCCATGCCGTGACGCTCGGCTGCGACGCGATCGAGCTCGATGTCCGGCGCACGCGCGACGGCCGGATCGTGGTCGTGCACGACGCGCGCGTCGGGGGCCGGCCGGTCGGGCGCCTCGACCATCACGAGCTCCAGACGCGCCTCAAGGCGGGCCAGGCTCCCCCGCTCGAGGAGGTGCTGGAGCTGGCCGCGGGGAGGATCGCCGTCGACGTCGAGCTCAAGGAGGACGGCTACGTGGAGCAGGCGATGACGATGGTCGCCGAGCGCCTGAGCCCCGAGCAGTACGTGGTGACCTCGTTTCGCGACTCGGTGCTGCCCCACGTCAAACGCTGCGCCCCCGCCTCACAGACGGGGTTGCTGCTCAGTCCGCGCCCACGGGGACGCGACCTCGGCAGCCGCGTACGCACCGCCCAGGTCGACTTTCTCGCCCCGCACGCCAGCCTGGTGCGGGCCGGGGTGCTGAACTGGGCGGCTCAGCGCGGGCTGGCCACTTGGGTGTGGACGGTAAACGGCACCCGGGCGCTCCGAGCTCTCCACGCCGACCACCGCGTCGCGGCCGTGATCACCGACCGGCCCGAATGGATGCTCGGGCTTTCTTCACACGAGGTTGACATCATCGATAGCCGGGAGTAGGTTGTCGACAAGGAGGGTGTGTGACGACCGATGCGTCGTGGGGCCTGGGTGCCGTGGAGCGGCGCTCGACAACCGATCAGGTGCTGCATGAGATCCGCACCGCCATATTGGCGGGCCGGATCAAGCCCAGTGAGGCGCTACCCGAGGCCACGCTCGCGCGTACGTTCGGGACCGGCCGCAGCGCGATCCGCGAGGCGCTGCGCCAGCTCGTGCAGGAGGGCCTGGTCGTCTCCGAGCTCAACCGGGGCGCCCACGTCCGCGCGATCCTGCCCGAGGACGTGATCGACGTCTACCACGCTCGCGCCGCGATCGAGGTGGCCGCCGTCCAGCAGGCGATCGAGCGCCAGGACCGGCTCGAACTGCACGAGCTGCGCGCCGCCCAGGACCGGATCGACGCGGCTTCTCCCGCCGATACCGCCGCGCCGCCGTCGGCTGAGCTGATCGCCGCCGACCTCGACTTCCACCGCGCCCTGGTCGGCCTGGCTGGGAGCCCCCGCCTGCGCCGCGCGCACGAGCCGCTGGCCGCCGAGTCGCAGATGCTCTTGAACTGGCATCCGGTCTACCCGGGCGCCGACTATGCGGGCGACCACCGGCTGGTGCTGCGGGCGATCGAGTCACGTGATCCGAACGCGGCCGAGTTGACGCACAGCCATCTGCGCCTGAGCCGCGACCTGATCTTGCAGGAGGCACGACGCTATGCCGACCGGCTGGCGACGGCCGACAGTCTGGTCAACAACGACTGAAAACCACGAGGGGAGCAGCGGGTGACTGAAGAGCGGGCGATCAATCGAGACCGACTGGAGACTGACGAGGCGGGCGTCACGCGGCGTCAGGTGTTGCGCGGGGCCCTGGCCGGAGGAGCGGTGCTGAGCGCCGGCGGGCTGTTGGCCGCCTGCGGCGGGAGCAGCGGGAGCGCGTCCAGCGCCAGCGCCAGCGGGAGCCCGGCGTCGACCGGCACGATCAAGCCCGGCGGCAGCCTCCGGGTCGGCGCGACCGGAGGCGGGGCCAAGGACACCATCGACGCCCATCTACCCACCGCGGACCCGGACATCATGCGGTGCTGGAACCTCTACGAGCCACTCGCGGTACGCCCGCCGAGCTTCGGCCCGCTCGAGATGATGGTCGCCGAGTCGATCCAGGCCGAGAAGGGCAAGGCCGACTCGTGGATCGTCAAGGTCCGCCCCGGAATCGAGTTCCACAACGGCAAGACGGTCACCGCCGACGACGTGGTCTTCTCGCTGCAGCGCATCCTCGACAAGAAGAACCCCAAGGTCGGCGCGGCCTCGATCGGCTACATCGACATCGCCGGCGTCAAGAAAACGGGCAACAACGAGGTGCGCATCCCGTTGAAGTTCGCCAACGCCGGCTTCCTCGATGACATCGGCCAGTACTTCAACTCGATCGTGCCCGTGGGATACGACCCGGCCAAGCCGGTCGGCACCGGTGCGTTCATGTACGAGAGCTTCACCCCCGGTCAGCAGAGCGTGTTCAAGAAGTTCCCCAACTACTGGCAGACGGGCAGGCCGTACGTCGCCCAGCTGACGATCATCGACTTCGCCGACGACACCGCGCGCGTCAACGCGCTGCTGGGGGGACAGGTCGACGCCATCGACAACCTGCCCACGGGTCAGATCCAGCAGGTGCAGGGCAACTCGTCCCTGAAGGTCCTGATCTCGCACACGGGACAGTGGCAGCCGATCACGATGCGCATCGACACGCCGCCGTTCTCCGACGTCCGCGTGCGCCAGGCGATGCGGCTGATCGTCAACCGGCCGCAGATGGTCCAGCAGGTCCTCTCCGGCCAGGGCCGCGTCGCGAACGACCTGTACTCGCCGTTCGATCCGGCTTACGACTCCGCGCTGCCGCAACGTAGCCAGGACATCGCCCAGGCCAAATCACTGCTCAAGGCGGCCGGCCACGCCGGGCTGTCAGTGCAGCTCGTCACCGCGCCGGTCTTCAACGGCGTCGTCCAGGCCGCCGAGGTATTTGCCCAGCAGGCAACGGCAGCGGGGGTCAACGTGTCACTGCGCAAGCTCGACACGGGCACGTTCTACGGCCCCAACTACCTCAAGTGGACGTTCGCCCAGGACTTCTGGGCGACGCGCGAGTACCTCCCGCAGGTCGCCCAGGGCAGCCTCCCCGGCTCGCCGTTCAACGAGACGCACTGGGGCGCGGGAGCGTTCGAGAAGCTGATCAACCAGGCGCGCGCCGAGCTCGATGCCACCAAGCGAGCGACCATCCTGCACGAGGCCCAGAAGATGGAATACGACCAGGGCGGCTACATCATCCCGTACTTCTCCAACCAGATCGATGCCTACAGCGGCAAGCTGGGCGGCTTCGTGGAGGCCAAGTCGGGCTTCCCGCTGGGCAACTACTGGTTCAAGAACGTGGGGTTCACCGCGTAGCCGTCGATCGAGGGAGCCGAGAGCCATGAGCCGATTCCTGCTGCGCCGCGTCCTCCTCGGGCTGCTGATCCTGCTGCTCGTGTCGATCGTCGTGTTCGCGGCGACGCAGGCGCTCCCCGGCAACGCCGCCCGGGCGATCCTCGGTCGCAACGCGACGCCCGAGCGCCTGGCGGCGCTCACCCGCCAGCTGCACCTCAACGAGTCGCCGATCTCGCAGTACCTCCACTGGCTCGGCGGCGTGGTGACCGGCAACTTCGGCACCTCGGCGGCCACCCAGCAGCCGGTCTCCGGGCTGCTGTCGGCGAGGATCCTCAACTCGGCGTTCCTCGTGCTCGTCTCGGCACTGGTGGCGCTGCCGATGTCGATCGGACTCGGGGTGTGGATGGCGGTCAAGCGCGACCGGCCGACAGACCACGTCCTCTCCATCGCCACGCTGTCGCTGGCGTCACTGCCCGAGTTCGTGATCGGCATCGGGCTCATCGTCCTGTTCGCCACCAACGTGTCTCACCTGTTCCCCGCGGTCTCGCTGATCCCGCCGGGAGAACACGCGTGGAACATCCCCAATGTGGTGGTGCTGCCGGCGGCGACGCTGGTGCTGGCGGTCACCCCGTACATCAGCCGGATCATGCGCGGCTCGATGGTCGAGGTGCTGGAGTCCGAGTACGTCACGATGGCGCGACTCAAGGGGCTGTCCAACCGGACGGTGATCTGGCGCCACGCGGTGCCCAACGCGATCGTCCCGGCGATTCAGGTCTCCGCGCTGCAGCTCGCCTACATGGCGGGCGGCGTCGTGCTCGTCGAGTTCGTCTTCTCCTTCCCCGGCATCGGCTCGTCGCTCGTCGACGCCGTCGGCAACCGCGACATTCCCGTCGTCCAGGCGCTGGTCATCATCATCGCCGCCGTGTACGTGGTCGTGAACCTCGTCGCCGATCTGTTGACCATCGTCGTCACCCCGCGGCTGAGGACGGCGGGACGATGAGCACCCCGGCGATGACGGTTGACGAGGCCATCGCCGCCCCGCCGGCGATGCGCAATCGCCAATGGGCGACCCTGCTGAAGGCGACCGTCCACCAGTGGCGCGGACGGATCGGGCTGGTGATCGTCCTCATCCTCGTGGCGATCGCGCTGTTCGGCCCGCTGATCGCCCCCCACTCGCCCACCGCGTTCGTCGCCGCTCCCAACAGCCCGCCGAGCTCGCAGACCCTGTTCGGCGCCGATTCGCTCGGTCGCGACGTGTGGAGCCGCTTCCTGCACGGCGGGCTCAGTGTGCTCGGGCTCTCGCTGGCCTCGACGCTCGTGGGGGTCGGCGTCGGCCTCGTCGTCGGATTGACCGCGGCCTACAGCGGCGGCTGGCTCGACGAGGTCCTGATGCGCATAGCGGACGTGTTCATGGCCTTCCCGCAGATCGTGCTCACGCTGCTGCTCGTCACCGCGTTCGGGCCCAAGGTGTGGTTGATCGTGCTCACCGTCGGCATCTCGCACGCCCCCCGCGTGGCCCGGGTGATCCGGGGCGCCGCCGTGCAGGTCGTCGAACGCGACTTCGTCAAGGCCGCCGAGGCGGTCGGCGAGCCGCGGCGGCGGATCATCTTCGGCGAGCTGCTGCCCAACGTCACGAGCCCGCTGCTGGTCGAGGTGGGGCTGCGCTTGACGTACTCGATCGGGCTGATCGCGGGGATCAACTTCCTCGGCCTCGGCCTGCAGCCCCCGGCGTCCGACTGGGGCCTGATGGTCAACGAGAATCGCCTGGCGCTCACCTTCCAGCCGTGGGGTGTGCTCCTGCCGATCATCGCGATCGCGCTACTGACGATCGGGACCAACCTGCTGACCGACGCCTTCGCCCGCGCCGCGATCGGCATCGACCGAGGGGAGTGACTCCCATGGCAGTCGCCGAGAACCCACCCAGCACGGCGGTCACCGTCTCAGACCTCAAGATCGTGCTCGTCCGCGGCGGCGAGGACATCGTCGATGGGATCGCCCTCGAGGTCGCCGCCGGCCAGGTGCTGGGCCTCGTCGGCGAGTCGGGCTCGGGCAAGACCACGGTCGGCATGGCGCTGCTCGGCTACTGCCGCCCCGGCGGCAAGGTCTCGGGCGGTGATGTGATGATCGACGGACGCTCGCTCCAGGGGCTGCGGGGCGGCGAGCTGCGCCGTCTGCGCGGCGGCACCGTGTCCTACATTCCCCAGGATCCGGGCACGTCGCTGAACCCGGCGCTGCGGATCCAGCGCCAGCTGACCGAGATCCTCGAAGCCCACATCCCCGACCAGTCCGACGAGGAGCGGCTCGCTCGCGTCCGCGAGGCGCTCACCGAGGTCGCGCTGCCGTCCGACGACGACTTCCTCAGACGTTACCCGCACCAGCTCTCCGGCGGCCAGCAGCAGCGCGTGGCGATCGCCATGGCGTTCGCCAACCGGCCGCACGTGATCGTCTGCGACGAGCCGACGACCGGCCTCGACGTCACCACCCAGGCGCGCGTGCTGCAGACCATCCGCGAGCTCTGCCAGCAGCACCAGGTGGCGGCGCTGTATGTCAGCCATGACCTCGCGGTCGTCGCCGAGCTCGCTGATCACGTCGCGGTGATGTATGCGGGACGGATCGTCGAGCGCGGTCCCCGCGACGCCATCTTCTCGGCCCCCCGCCACCCCTACACCCGCAAGCTGTTGCGGGCGGTCCCCGACCTCCAGGGCAAACGCGCGGTCGTCGGCATCCCGGGGCGGGCGCCGCTGCCGGGACAGCGCCCGCAGGGATGCTTCTTTCATCCCCGCTGCGATCTGGCGATCGACGTCTGCCGGGAGACCTTCCCCGATGCGACGGCGTTTGACGGCGGCTCGCATCTCGTCTGCTGCTATCGCGCCGAGGACGCCCCCGGCGTGCTGCCCACCACCGGGGAGCTCGCGCCGGCGACCCAGGCCGGCGAGGTCGTCATGTCGGTGGTCAACGTCAACGCCAGCTATGGCTCGCACGACACGCTGTTCGACCTTGACTTCGATGTACGGCGCAACGAATGCGTGGCTCTGGTCGGCGAGTCGGGCAGCGGCAAGACGACGCTTGCCCGGTGCGTGGCCGGCCTGCACCACCAGTGGACGGGCGACATCAAGCTGGGCGACACGCGGCTCGCGGAATCGTCGCGCAAGCGCTCCAACCAGGCTCGTAAGGAGATCCAGTACGTCTTCCAGAACCCCTACGCGTCGCTGAACCCGCGGCGCACCGTCGGCCAGACCATCGCGCGCCAGCTCCAGCTGTTCTTTCCAGGGGCCAAGAGTGACGTGGGCCGGCGGGTGGGCGATTGCCTGGAGCGGGTGGCGCTCTCGTCGGCGGCCGCCAACCGCTATCCCGACCAGCTCTCCGGCGGGGAGCGCCAGCGCGTGGCCATCGCCCGGGCCCTGGCCGCCGAGCCGTCGCTGCTCGTCTGCGACGAGGTCACCTCGGCGCTGGACGTCTCCGTCCAGGCGGCGATCGTCGAGCTGCTGCGCGAGCTGCGCACGGAGACCGGCCTGAGCATGCTGTTCATCACCCACAACCTGGCGCTCATCCGCACCATCGCCGACCGGGTGATCGTGATGACCGAGGGACGGATCGTCGAGTCGGGCGACACGCTCGACGTGTTCACCTCCCCCAGCGCCGAGTACACGGGCAAGCTGCTGGCCAACACGCCGACCGTCGAAGCGGCCCTGGGCCGGTGAACACCGAGGCGTTCATCACCTGCGCCGTGACGGGCGCGGGTGACACCGTGGCCCGCAGCGCGAAGGTCCCAGTAACCCCCGAGCAGATCGCCGAGTCGGCGATCGAAGCGGCGCGGGCGGGAGCGGCCGTGGTGCACCTGCACGTCCGCGACCCGGACACGGGGCAGGGCTCACGCGACGTGGCGCTCTACCGCCGCGCCGTCGAGCTGGTCCGCGCGGCCGACGTCGACGCGGTGATCAACCTCACCGCGGGCATGGGCGGCGACCTCGTGCTCGGCGGCCCTGACCATCCCCTCCCGCTCGACCCCGCGGGCACCGACATGGTCGGAGCCCAGGAACGGCTCGCGCACGTCGCCCAGCTGCGCCCGGAGATCTGCACGCTGGACTGCGGGACGATGAACTTCGCGGCCGGCGGCGACTACGTGATGACCAACACGCCGGACATGCTGCGGGCGATGGCCGCTGAGATCCGCCGGCTGGGAGTCCGTCCCGAGCTCGAGGTATTCGATTACGGCCAGCTGGTGATGGTCAAGGACCTGATCGAGGAGGGCCTGATCGACGATCCGGTTCTGATCCAGCTCTGCATGGGCATCCGGTACGGCGCCCCCGACGACCCGCGGACGCTGATGGGCCTGGTGGAGCTGCTGCCGGCACAGACGATCTTCTCGGCCTTCTCGATCGGGCGGATGCAGCTGCCCTACGTGGCCATGGCGGTCCTGGCGGGCGGCAACGTTCGCGTCGGGCTCGAGGACAACCTCTGGCTGGGCCCGGGCCGGCAGGCCACCAATGGGGAGCTGGTGGCACGGGCCAAGAGCATCCTGGAGGCGATGAACGTCCGCATCCTCGGCGCCCCCGAGGTTCGCGAGCACCTGCGACTGGGCTGACGTGACCGACGCCGCCAGCTCGCCCCAAACCGCGGCTCTACTCGGTGCGGGCGTGATCGGCGGGGGCTGGGGGGCGCGACTCCTGATCGCGGGGGTCGATGTGCGGCTGTTCGATCCGGCTCCCGCGGCGGAGCGGACGGTGACGGCGTCGCTGGAGCGCGCCCGGCGGGCGTGGCGGCGGCTGACGCCCGCGCCGCTGCCCGCCGAGGGCAGGTTGACCGTGCACGACACCGTGGCCGAGGCGGTCAGCGGGGCGCAGCTGATCCAGGAGAGCGCTCCCGAGCGCGAAGCGCTCAAGCGATCGCTGCTGGCCCAGGCCGGCGCCGCGGCCGGTCCCGACGCGGTGATCGCGACCTCCACCTCGGGACTGCTGCCCTCCCGCCTGTGCCTGGACATGGATGGGCCCGAGCGGTTCGTGGTGGGGCATCCGTTCAACCCCGTCTACCTGCTGCCGCTGGTGGAGGTCTGCGGCTCGGACCGGACCTCCGCCGAGACGGTGCAGCGTGCGGCCGCCATGTATCGGGCGCTGGGCATGAAGCCGCTGATCGTCCGCCATGAGATCGATGGCTTCATCGCCGACCGGTTGCTCGAAGCGCTGTGGCGAGAAGCCCTGTGGCTGGTCGCCGACGATGTGGCGACGGTGGAGGAGGTCGACGACGCGATCCGCTTCGGCGCCGGCCTGCGCTGGTCGGCGATGGGGACCTTCCTCACCTATCGCCTGGCCGGCGGGGAGGCCGGAATGCGGCACTTCATGGCCCAGTTCGGCCCCACCCTGAAGCTGCCGTGGACGCGGCTGACCGATGTGCCCGAGCTCGATGATGCGCTGCTGGACAAGCTGGTGGCGCAGTCCGACGCCCAGGCGGGCGGTCGCTCCATCGACGAGCTGATGGAGATCCGCGATGCCTGCCTGGTCGCCGTCCTGAAGGGGCTGAAGACCGAGGGGTTCGCCGCCGGGGAGGTGGTCGCGAAGATCGAGCGGCGGCTGTTGGACCATGGGCCGGACGGCGCCCTGCCCGCCCCGGTGGATGACGCGCGGCTTCACCTGCACGAGTCCGTGGTGGGCCCGGACTGGATCGACTACAACGGGCACATGACCGAGAGCCGCTACCTGGAGGTGCTGGCCGACACCACCGACGCGTTCCTGCTCCGCATCGGCATCGATCCCCCCTACGTCGCCGGCGGTCGCTCCTACTACACGGTGGAGACGCACATCCGTCACCTCGGTGAGGCCCGCCAGGGTGAGCGGCTGCGCGTCGCCACCCAGCTGCTCGGATACGACGAGAAGCGATTGCATCTCTTTCACCAGGTGCAGCGCCCCGCCGACGGCGCCGTGGTGGCCACCGGCGAGCACATGCTGCTGCACGTGGATCGAGCCGCCGGGAGGACCGCGCCGGCTGACGGAGCCGTGCTGGCGGCCCTGGCGGCGATCGCGGCCGGTCAGAGCTCGCTGGAGTGGCCGGATGGGGCCGGTTCACGGATCGAGAGCCGGCGGGCCGTGACGGGCGGCTGACACCGGACGGCCGTCTGGACAGACGCCAACGGCTCCGGTAAAACCTCATTGAACATATTTGTGCAGAGGGGGCGGAGCGCCTAGGCTACGCCCACAGTGGCCAGAGCCAAAGCGAAGACGCCGGAGGAGTAGATGTCCGAGAAGATGTGGAGTGGAGAGCCCTTCTGGGGTCTGGGCTACGAATGGGACCCCGATTGGGTGCTCACCGACCGCCAGCGGGAGCTGCGCGACCTGCTGATCGAGCTCTCCGAGAAGGAGATGCGCGCCAACGCCAAGACGTCCGATGACAACCTCGAGTACCCCCGCCGCAACCTCGAGCTCCTCGGCGAGCACGGCTTTCTGGCGCTGACCGTCCCCACCGAGTACGGCGGCCTGGGCGAGGACCATGTCGGCTTCGCGATGACGTGTGAGACGATCGCCCGCTACGCCTGCGCCTCCACCGCCATGTGTTACGTGATGCACATGGCGGCGGTCAACACGATCATGCTGCGGCCCACCGAGGCGCTGATCGAGAAGTACATCAAACCGCTCAACAGCGGCAAGATCGGAACACTGTCCTACTCCGATCCCGAGACCGGCTCACACTTCTGGTACCCGATCTCCTCCGGTGCCGAGCGCTCCAACGGCGGCTACAAGGTCAACAAGAAGGCCTCGTGGACGACGAGCGGCGGCTTTGCCGACTTCTACGTGGTGCAGACGACCAGCCCGGACTTCACCGGCTACGACGACCTGTCGGTATTCGTCATCGACGGCGAGGACGTCAAGTCCCAGCCCTCGACGTGGGACGCGCTCGGTCTGCGCGGCAACCAGTCGGGCCCCATCCAGGTTGAGGACGTCTCCATCCCCGGCGACCAGATCGTCGGTCCCGAGGGCGACGGCGCCGCCTCCAACGACGAGTCCGTCGACCCGTGGTTCCTGATCGGCTCCTCCTCGGTCTGGAACGGGATCGCGCTGGGCGGCATCGACATCGCCAAGCGCCAGACCACCCGTAAGAAGCACGTCGATGTCGGCCTGCGCGTCGCCGACTACCCCACCATCCAGGACTACGTCGGCGAGGCGGTGATGGACACCAACGCGGCGCGCCTGTTCGTGTTCTCGGTCGCCCAGGCCATGGACGAGGCCACCGAGCACAACACGCGCACCATGCCGCCCGGGGAGTTCGCCCGCGCCAACTTCCTGCACTGGGCGTGGCAGATCAAGTTCGTGGCGGCCAAGAACACCGCCCACGTCGTCGACAAGATGCTGCATGCCTGCGGCGGATCGGGCTACAAGCGCGACATGGAGATGGAGCGCTACCTGCGCGACGCCAAGGCCGGCTGGGTGATGGGGCCCACCAACGAGGTCCTGCGCCAGTTCGTCGGCAAGGCGGTCCTGTTGGGGTTCGACAGTCTCGACTACTGGAACCAGACCTACAACCGGCGGGCGGTGGAGAACGAGCTCAAGAAGCTCGACGCCGACGGCAAGCGCAAGCTGGCGGAGGAGCTCCTGGCCCAGGTGGAGCAAGCCTCCGCCCCGGCCTCGGCGTAGTCGCCGCGCACGATGGCCACGCTGATCGGTCCGCCGGTGGCCCCCGTTCTGGTGGCCGGGCTGCTGCCCCGCGATCCGGCGCTCGAGACCTACCCGGTGCGCGCCGGCGGGATCACCGCGGTGGCCCTGCTCGGCGACGATCGCGTGCGGATCGTCAACTCCCACGGCGGCCAGGTGGCGGAGGTGACGGCGATCGGCGCGCCGGTCGGCCCCTCGCCCGACGCCCCCGCGACGGTCCTGCGCGAGCTGGCGCAGGCGCCGGGCGGGCCCGACGGGATCGCGCGGGCCCTCGCGGGGCGCGGCGTCGAGCTGCACGACGCCCGCTGCGTGCGCCTGTTCGGGCCCGACTCAGCGCCCGGAAGCGAGGCGTCGCTGGTGGCCCAGGGCGAGACGACGCTCATCGTCGCCGCGCCGGGCGGCCGGGTGGTCGATGGCGACACGCCCGCCACCGAGCTGCGGGTGGAGGTCCGGCGCGCGACCATCCGTCCCCGCGCCGAGGTCGAGCTGCCGGCCCCGCTGGCCGAACCCCGGCTGGACTTCCGGATCGACCCTGCCTCCGCGAGCAGCTACGAGGTTCGCGCCGGCGAGTACATCCAGGTGATCGACGTCAAGGGCAAGCAGTGCTCGGACTTCCTGGCCTTCCACCGGGCCAAGCTCGAGGCCGGGCTCGAGCGCGGCCTCGACGCCACGGTGACGCGGACCCTGATGGGCAACGCGTATCCGCAGCCGGGCCTGCACGGCAAGTTCTATGACCTCGACATGGACCCGCTGGTGGAGGTGGTGAGGGACACCGTCGGGCGCCATGACACGTTCGCGCTGGCGTGCCAGGCCAAGTACTACGACGATCTCGGCTACCCGGGCCACATCAACTGCACCGACAACTTCAACGGCGCCCTGCGCTCGTTCGAGATCGCCCCCCGCAAGGGCTGGGAGGCGCTGAACTTCTTCTACAACACCGCCTTCGATTCGAGCATGCAGCTGATCTCCGACGAGCCGTGGTCCCGGCCCGGGGACTACGTGATGCTGCGGGCCCTCGATGACCTGGTGTGTGCGTCGTCCGCCTGCCCGGACGACATCGACCCGTCCAACGCCTGGGAGGTGACAGATGTCCACGTTCGCGTCTACTCGCCGCGCAATCGCTTCTCGATGGCCATCGCGCGGCGCGTGACCGCCGACGCCGAGCCGGTGCTGACGCGGGAGACCGCGTTTCACTCGCGCACCTCCGAGCTGACCCGCAGCTTTGTCGAGTACCGCGGTTACTGGCTGCCGCACTGCTTCAACAACGAGGGCGCGATCGCCGAGTACTGGGCCTGTCGCGAGCGCCTGGCGGCGATGGATCTCTCCCCGTTGCGCAAATGGGAGGTGCTCGGCCCGGACGCCGAGACACTGATGCAGCGTGCGATCACCCGCAACGCGCGCAAGCTGTCGGTCGGCCAGGTGGTCTACACCGCGCTCTGCAACGAGAACGGCGGCATGATCGACGATGCCACCGTGTTCCGGCTCGGACAGGACAACTTCCGCTTCGTCGGCGGCGATGAGTACGACGGCATCTGGCTGCGCGAGCTCGCCGACCGTCTGGGGTTGCGGGTCTGGCTCAAGCCCACCACCGACCAACTGCACAACCTCGCCGTCCAGGGGCCGCTGAGCCGGGAGGCGCTGGCCGATTTCGTATGGACGCCGCCGGCGCAGCCTTCCCTTCAGGAGCTGAAGTGGTTTCGGTTCCTGGTCGGGCGCATCGGCGCCCACGACGGGGTCCCGATCGTCGTCTCGCGGACCGGCTACACCGGCGAGCTCGGCTATGAGATCTGGTGCCATCCGTCCGACGGCGAGGCAGTCTGGGACGCGGTCTGGGCCGCCGGCGAGCCGCGCGGGATCAAGCCGCTCGGCCTCGAGGCGCTGGACATGCTGCGCGTGGAGTCCGGACTGATCTTCGCCGGCTACGAGTTCGACGACCAGGTCGACCCATTCGAAGCCGGGATCGGCTTCGCGGTGGCGCTCGACGACGAGGATTTCGTCGGACGCGACGCGCTGATCGAGCGCAAGGAGCACCCCCAGCGCCGGCTGGTCGGGCTCGAGCTGACCGGCAACGAGGCGACGGGCCACGGCGATGAGGTGTACGTGGGTCGCCAGCGCGTAGGCGTGGTGACCAGCGGTGTGCGCAGCCCCACCCTGAAGAAGTCGCTGGCGCTGTGCCGGATGTCGGTCCGCTACGCCGAGATCGGGACGGAGGTCGAGGTGGGCAAGCTCGACGGGCTCCAGAAGCGCATTCCCGCCCGCGTCGTACGATTCCCGTTCTATGACCCGGAGAAGAAGCGCCCGCGGTCGTGACGGCGGACTTTCTCGCGGCGGCCCGAATGCCTGAGCGCGAGGGCGTGGCCAGGTTGACGCGGGTGGCCAAGGTGGCGCCGCCGGTGGCCAGCACCGGGCTGATGCCCCCGCCCCGCCCCGGCCGAGCGACCAGCGGTTCAGCCGCGTCGCCGCCGCGGACATCGATCGAGGCGCCCACCGGCATCGCCAAGCTGACGCCCAAGGCCGCCGCCGTCGAGGCCGCCGCGCGCGAGCTGCGCCAGGTGATGGGCCGCTTCGCCACCGGCGTGACGGTGGTCACGACGACCCACCGCGGGACCATCCACGGGATGACCGCCAACGCGTTCCTGTCGGTCTCGCTGCGACCACCGCTGGTGCTGGTGTCGCTGGGCCGCTGCCGGATGAGCGAGATGCTCCCGCGCACCGGCCGCTACGGCGTCAGCGTGCTGGCCTCAGACCAGGAGCAGTTCGCCGCCCACTTCGCCGGCCAGCGCGTTTCGCCGGTCGACCCGGAGTTCATCTGGCACGACGAGCTGCCGCTGCTCGACGGCGCCCTGGCCCACATCGGATGTCGCGTGGTGGACGTGCATACCGCCGGGGACCACGTGCTGTGGATCGGCGAGGTCGAGCACCTGCGCCACCGTGACGGCGAGCCGCTTCTCTTCTACACCGGACGGTTCGGGACGCTGCGCGAGGTCTCAGACCGCGCGCAAAATCGCTGACGCGAGGTTCTCGCGCCCGGCCCGGCTGGTCTCGCGCTAGGGCAGCCAGATAAGGCAGTCGGCCTGGCGGCGCAGCCGGCGCGCCGCCAGCCACACCCACCAGCGGGGCGTACGGCGGCGATCGGGGCCGAGCACCACCAGGCCGGCGCGCCGCTCCTCGATCAGCTCGATCAGCGCCACCAGCGGACGGCGGCTGGAGATCCGCAGCAGCTCGGTCTGGACCCCTCGCTCGGCGGCGCGGCGGGCGGTGCCCCGCACTTGCACCAGGTCCTCCTCGTGAGGGAGGGTGGCGTGCTCACGCGCGAGCATCAGAGTGGCCGGGTGTGGGGGCAGCATCAGCATGTTGGCCACGATCAACGGCGCGCCGGCCTCAACCGCGCTGTCGATCGCCATCTTCTCCGCCCGGGGATCGACCCGGACCGACAGTGTCGCCAACACGACGGGACGCGAGCGCTTCTCCGTCGGAGCGGTTGGGCCACCGTGGATGAGCCGGCCGCTGGCGGTCATGAGGGCACGACCAGATGATGGCACGCTCCCCGTGGACGACCCTCGGCCTGCCGCACGCTCCGCCGGGCCAAACCTCCCCATAGCTGGTTGACCGGGTTTGTACCAACTGGTATAAAACTGCCCACATCGCGCCGGAGCACGCACCTGACCGGAGGGCGGCGCGTCCACACCGAGGAGGACTAGGTTGGCGACTGCCACTGTCGAGGAGGTCCAGCTTCTCAAGACGCTGCGCTGGTGGGACGGCTTCATCATCGCGCTCTGCAACCCCGGCTTCCTGCTCGGCAGTCTCGGCTTCACGCTCGGACTGTTCGGCGTCGTCGGATCGATGATCCTGTGGGGCGCGTCGGCCGCGATCGGGATGCTCCAGGCGTGGATCTACTCCGAGCCGGCGACGATGTTCGGCCATCGCAGCGGCGGCATCGCCCTGTACGCGCACGAGGGATGGCGTCGCTACACCACCCTGGTCGGGCCGCTGGCCGCCTTCGGCTACTGGATCGGCTGGTCGGTGGTGCTGTCGATCTTTGGCAAGATCATCGGTGACCTCGCCACCGCGCAATGGTGGCCGGGCTCGACGTGGACGATCGGCTTTCTCGGCAACACCCTGACGCTGTCGTCGTTCATCGCGATCGGTTGCATCATCTTCGTGTGGGGGTTCAACATCTTCGGCCTGCGCCCCGCGGTCTGGTTCACGTACGCGTGCGCCGCGTTGCTGATGATCCCGCTGGTGCTGTTCGTGATCGTGCCCTACTTCACCGGTGACTGGCACTCATCCAACGTCCACGCCACCTTCCCGGGGCCGTGGAGCGGAATCAAGCTGGCCCTGGTCTACATGTTCATCCTCGCCTGGTCGGCCTACGGCACGGAGGCGTGCGCGACCTTCGCTCCGGAGTACAAGTCGATCCAGGACACCCATCGGGCGCTGCGCAGCGCGGCGACGTTCATGCTGCTGGTCTGCATCCTGCTCCCGCTCGGGCTCGGCGGCGTCACCGGCGCGGTTCCGGCGGCCACCGCCGAAGGCCAGTTCTATACCTCGGCGATGGCGACGATCGTCGGCCACAGCGCGGCGAGCGTGTTCACCGTCTGCATCATCGCCAGCCTGCTGCTGTCGATGACATCCTCGACAGCGGACGCCGGTCGCGCCCTGTTCGGAATCTCCCGCGCCGGCATGACCATCAAGCAGTTCGGGGTGCTCAACCGCTTCCACGTCCCGGGGCGGGCGATGACGCTTGACCTGGGCGTCAACATCCTCCTGGTTCTGCTGATCAAGTCCAACCTGGCGATCCTGTACCTGAGCAACATCGGCTACGTGTTGGCTCACGTGTTCGCGCTCAGCGGCTTTTTGCTGCTGCGCCGAGACCGGCCCAACTGGCCGCGACCGATCAAGGTCGCCAGCGGATGGGTGCCGATCGCGGCCTTCCTGTGCGTCCTGAACCTGTTGTTCCTGGTCGTCGGGGCGCTGGCACCCAAGCTCAACGGCTACGGCACCTGGACCGACTTCTGGATCGGCATCGCCGTGCTGCTCGGGTCGCTGTTGCTGTTCGCGTTCCGGCGCATCGTCCAGGACGGCGAGAAGATCCACATGCGCGAGGACGTGCCGCTGGTGCCCGACGATGCCGAGCGCGCGGCGCTGATGGGCACCACGCCGCCGGCCAGCACCTCGGTGCCGACAGCCGTCTGAGAAGGAGGCTCGATGATCAAGACGATCGTCGTCGGCTACGACGACACCGATCCCTCCCGCCGTGCGCTCGAGCGCGCGGCGGTGCTGGCCCGGGCGTTCGAGGCGTCGCTGGTGGTGACCAGCGTGTCCGATGTCGCGGCGGCGCCGGCGCGCTCGCTCGGCGCCGATCCGGTGGACAGCGCGGAGGAGCACCTCAGCGAGCTGGCGCACGCCCGCGCGTACCTGGAGGGCGAGGGGCTGAAGGCCGACTACGTGGAAGCGCTGGGACATCCCGGCGATGCGATCGTGGCGACTGCCCAGGACCGCTCGGCGGACATGATCGTGGTGGGGACGCGCGGACTCGGGGCGCTCCAGCGCCTGCTCGGGCAGAGCGTGAGCGAGGCCGTGACGCACCGAGCGCGCTGCGACGTGCTGATCGTGCACTGACGCGACCCGCCGGACGCACCAACCGCGCCGCGCTATTCGGGCTCGATCTCCCAGCTCGGCAGCTTGGCCAGCGCCGCGCGGTAGCGGCGCCGGTACAGCGGCCGGAAGAACATGCTCCACGTGGTGGCGAACAGAGCAACCACGATCAGCCCGCCCAGCGCCTTGCCGACGACGATGAAGGCCACGATGCACACCAGCGCCAACACGCTGATCGCCATGGGCACCCGGCGGAAGCGAAGCTGGGTGGCGCGGATGTCGGCGTACTGCTGCATGGGGATGCGGTTCGTGTTCCAGGTGCGCCCGCACTGCTCGCATTTCCAGCGATCTCCATAGCGCACGTAGCGGCGCTCGCCGCATTCGCAGGTGAGGGTGATCGGCGGCCCGCGCCGGACCGACGCCGGTACCGGCGACGAGCTCACGCCCGGCTCCCCACTAGTGCCCCGGGGGCTCCCAGCCCTCGAGCACCGGCGGCCGGTAGTCGGTCCCGACCGTGTTTGAGTCCTTCACCCACGGGCCGAGCTCGGGCTGCGGGAACTTGCAGTGACGCTGTTTGAGGATGATCCCGTAGGAGTTGCCCGACTGCAGGTGGGTGATCAGCACCTTGCGCGCGATCTCGTCCTCGCGGCCGGCGGGGATCTCGAAGTAGATCTTGATGAACGAGTTGGAGTAGCGATCGAACACCGCCGGGACGCCGTCCTCAGCCAGGAGGGTGACGTCCTCCAGCCAGTTGATGTCCTCCCCCGGCGTGGCCGCGATCAGGTCGACGTCGGCCACCAGGCTGATGTCCTCCTGGTAGGCAAAGCGCCGGCCCGACAGGTACTCGGCGTCGATCGAGAACACCTTCTCGGGCTCCGACGGAGCCCTTCTGACCTCAGTCATGCCTCAGCCCTCCGTGCGCCACGCCCTCCGGCTCCGGCGTGAGGTAGTCGATCGGATTCTCGATGTGGCGCTCGAGCAGGCGCTCGATCCGGGCCAGCGTCCGTTCCTCGGAGACGCCGGGGATGTAATCGGTTCCCGCCAGCGGGACCCGGGCCATCGCCGAGGCCTCGACCGTCAGCGCGCACAGGTCCTCGGGCTCGAGGCTGTGGACGTTGGTCTTGCCGCACGCCCGCGCCAGCATCTGGGTCTCCAGCGTCAACGTGTGCAGGAAGTTGTACACGCGGTTGGCGGCCTCGTCGACGACCAGCCGCTTGCGCAGCTCCGGGTCCTGGGTGGTTATCCCCACCGGGCACCGTCCCGTATGGCAGTGGTAGCACTGCCCGGCCGGAACCCCGATCGTCCCCTCGTAGTCGGTCACCCCGGGGATCTCCTTGTTGCAATTCAGCGCCATCAGGGCCGAGTGGCCGATCGCGATCGCGTCGGCTCCGAGCGCCAGGCACTTGGCGACGTCGCCGCCGTTGCGGATCCCGCCCGCCACGACGAGGTCGATCTCATCGGCGAGGCCCACGTCCTCCAGGGCGCGCCGGGCCTCGGGGATGGCCGCCATCAGCGGGATCCCGGTCTCCTCGGCCGCGGTATGGGGCCCGGCGCCGGTGCCCCCCTCGGCCCCGTCGAGGTAGATGATGTCCGGACCGCACTTGGCCGCCATCCGCACGTCGTCGTAGACCCGCGCCGCGCCCAGCTTGAGCTGGATCGGGATCTCGTAGTTGGTCGCCTCCCGGACCTCCTGGATCTTCAGCGACAGGTCGTCGGGGCCCAGCCAGTCGGGGTGGCGAGCCGGCGAGCGCTGGTCGATCCCGGCCGGCAGCGAGCGCATCTCGGCCACCTGCTCGGTGACCTTCTGGCCCATGAGATGGCCGCCGAGCCCGACCTTGCAGCCCTGGCCGATGAAGAACTCGCAGGCATCGGCCAGCATCAGATGGTGGGGGTTGAAGCCGTAGCGGCTCTGGATCACCTGGTAGTACCACTTGGTCGACAGATCGCGCTCGGGCGGGATCATCCCGCCCTCGCCGGAGCAGGTGGCGGTGCCGGCCATCGAGGCGCCCTTGGCCAGCGCCATCTTGGCCTCGAGCGAGAGGGCACCGAAGCTCATCCCGGTGATGTAGATCGGGATGTCGAGCTCGATCGGCTTGGCGGCGAAGCGGGACCCGAGCACGGTTCTGGTCAGGCACTTCTCGCGGTAGCCCTCGATCACGAACCGGGTCAGGGTCCCGGGCATGAACATCAGCTCGTCCCAGTGGGGGATCTTCTTGAACATCGAGAACCCGCGCATGCGGTAGCGCCCCAGCTCGGACTTCACGTGGATGTCGTCGATCACCTCCGGCGTGAAGATGCGACTGTGGCCGAGCCGGTTGCGGGCCGAGGGTGCGTTTTCGTCAGCCATCGTGGCCACCTCCTAGAGGACGAGCTTGCGCTCGGAGGGCTCGAGCGAGTCGTAGTTGTAGAGCTTCTTGCCACACACGAACTTGTCGAAGTGCGGTGGCGCGCCGAGACCGTAGATCGAGAACTTGCGCTCGATCAGCTCCGTGTCGGCGTCGGTCCACTCGCCCGGCACGCAGTCGATGCCGAGCGATTTGACCTTGCCGGCGACGTAGATCTCGCCGTCGTACATGGAGTCGCCCAGGCCGGGTCCGACGTCGCCGCACAGGATCTGGCGGCCGCGCTGCATCATGAAGCCGGTCATCGAGCCCGCGTCGCCGAGGGCGATGATCGTGCCGCCCTTCTGATCGATCCCGGTGCGGGCGCCGACCCGGCCCTTGATCACCAGGTCCCCCCCACGGATCGCGGCGCCGGTCAGCGACCCCGCGTTGGAGTCGATCACCACCACGCCGGACATCATGTTCTCGCACGCCGACCACCCCACCCGTCCGGTGATATGGACCTCGGGGCCATCGATCATGCCGAGCGCGAAGTAGCCCAGGCTGCCCTCGAAGGTCAGCCGGCAGCGCGTCAGCAGGCCGGCGCCGAGCGAGTGGCGCGCGCCCGGGTTGAGAATCGTCACCTCGCTGATGCCCTGCTCGTAGAGCAGCCAGCGCAGCTCCAGGTTGATCTGCCGGGTCGTCAACGGCCCCGCGTCCAGCGTGGCGCGGTCGCCATCGATCTCCGCCACCTGCCGGACCCGAGCGCCGAGCTCGACCAGTCCGCGCGCGTCGAACTGCGGCTGGGCCGCCGCGGACTGATCCGGCGGGGACTGATTCATCGTGTCCATACCATCACCGCGCTCTCGTAGGGGTCGTAGGTCTCGATCTCGTGGTCGATCACCGCTCGGATCGCCATCTCCTCCGACGCCAGGGCGACCATGTCATCGCCCTCGTAGAGCACCAGTGGCTTGGCCGCCAGCTCGTCCTTGGCCATGCCCAGGGCATTCTCGGAGACGCAGATGTAGGTGAACACGCCGTCGAGTTCCTCCAGGCTGCGGTGCATGGCGTCCTCGAGCGAGTCGCCGCCCGCCATACGATCGGCCAGGTACACGGCGATGATCTCAGAGTCACACATCGACGCGAAGCGGTGACCGTGGGACTCCAGGCGCCGGCGCCACTGGTGGTAGTTGGTCAACTGTCCGTTGTGGACGACGGCCACGTCGGAGAACGGGTAGGCCCAATACGGGTGGGCGTTGGCGATGTCGACGTCGGACTCGGTGGCCATGCGCACGTGGCCGATGCCGTGCGAGCCGAGGTACCCGTCGAGCTCATAGGCCGAGGCGACGGTTTTGGCGTCGCCGAGATCCTTGACGATCTCCAGTGAGTGTCCGAGTGACAACACCTCGGTGTGGGGCACCGACTCGATGTGGTCGGCCAGGGTCTTGAGGTCGCCGTGGTAGGCGATCGTGGCACTGAAGGTGTAGTCGTTGGCATCCTCGGTGCTCTTGATATCCGCGCCGGCGGCCCGCAACCGCGCCTCCACGTCACGCCGGCGCCGGCGGACGTCATCGGCGAAGTCCAGATCCCGCGGTGCGGTCGACTCCGCCAGATTGATGCGGACGGTGAGCTCCTGGGTCGGGGCGTGATACAGCGCGTATCCGGTGGAATCAGGCCCTCGGTGCTTCATCGACTGCAACATGCTGGTCATGTCGCGCCCGATCCGGTGCGAGCCGTTGCCACTTCCGTCGCGATAGATGATGCCGGCGATTCCACACATCTCAGGTTCTCCTTGCCGCGGGGGGCGGGACCATTACGGCAGTACCTCCAGGTACTCGTCGCGCTCCCAGTCGGTCACCGCGGCGAGGTAGCGCTCCCACTCGTCGCGCTTGTAGTGGTGAAACACCTTGTAGAGACGGCCCGGCAGCGCGCTGCGGACGACCTCGTCCGCGGCGAGCGCCTCGAGCGCGGCGCCGAGACTGTCGGGGACCTTCTCTATCTGCGCGCCCTCCTGCAGCAGGTCATAGGTGTTGCCCTGCTGCGGGGGACCGGGATCGAGTTCACGCCGGACACCGTCAAGGCCGGCGCGCAGCAGCGTGGCGATGGTCAGATAGGGGTTACACGAGGAGTCCACTCCGCGGTACTCGAAGCGACCGCCCGAGGCGACCCGGACCGTGGTGGTGCGGTTCTGCCAGCCCCAGTTCTTGTAGATCGGCGCCCAGAAGCCGGTGTCCCACATGCGGCAGTAGGAGTTCACGGTCGGGTTGCCGATGCACATCAGCGCCGGGAAGTGCTCCAGCATGCCGCCGAGGAAGTGACGCGCGAACTGCGACAGCTGGGCCGGCCCTTCGGGGTCGTGAAAGACGTTGTTGCCCTCATCGTCGATCAACGTGAAATGGTGGTGGTGACCGTTGGCGGACACGCCGGTGAACGGCTTGGGCATGAAGCTGGCCAGCAGCCCGTGCTTGCGCGCCACGGCGGCACAGACCTGGCGGTAGGTGGTGATGTTGTCGGCCGTGCGCACGGGCCGGTCAAAGCGGAAGTTCAGCTCCAGCTGACCGGGCGCGTCCTCGTGGTCGCCGTAGCTCATGTCGAGCCCCAGCGCCTGGCCGTACTCCACCACGTCGAGCAGAACCGGACGCAGCTCCTCGAACTGGTGGATGTGGTAGCAGAAGGGCTTGGTCACCCCTTCCGGCGGCTGGCCGGGCTCGGGACGCTTGAGCCACATCATCTCCGGCTCGATCCCGATCAGGAACTGGTATCCGAGCTCCTGCTCGAATTCATGGGCGATCGCCTTCAGGTTCTGGCGCGGGTCGGCGTCGAGCAGCTCGCCGGTCTCGGTGTCGTAGCAGTCGCACAGCACGCGCGCGACGCGCCGGTCCCACGGCAGCACCGCGAACGTATCGAGGTCCGCGATCGCGGCGAGCTCGGACTCCTCCGGGCCGAAGCCGATGTAGTTGCCGTAGCGGTCGGTGAACAGGTTCGCGGTCGCTCCGTAGACCAGCTGGTAGCCCTTCGCGGCCACCTGGGAGAAGAACGAGGACACCACGCCCTTGCCCATCACCCGACCGGTGATCGACACCTGCTCGAAGTAGACGTACTTGATCCCCTCGTCCTCGATCCGCCGCGCCAGCGCCTCGATCCTGGCGGCGCGGCCGGGGGCGTTGCGTGCCTGCTCCAGCGTCGCCGGGGGCGGCGCGATCCGCGCCGAGGCAAGTACGGTCGCGACGGTGCCCCCGAACTGGTTGCCCGGAGCGCTACCCGCGTCCTGGCCTGCCACTCCTGTGTCCATCTCCGCTCCTCTTGTGCCGGCCGCGCCCCCGAGAGGACTGGACAAATTGGTACACGGCGCGTTTTATACCAACTGACCCGTCCCACCGCAAGCGCGGCTTGACCCCGCCACGCCGGTGCGGCTAATGTGTTGCGTTATCCCCAATTGTGTTGCGCTATAGGCAATAACCAGGAGCTGCTGATGCCCGACCGCCTTCCCTCCTCCACCCGCACGCTGGTCATCGGCGCCGGCGTCCACGGGCTCTCCACCGCCTGGCATCTGGCGCGCCAGGGCGAGCAGGTGCTCGTGGTCGACAAGACCGGGATCGGCGCCGGCGCCTCGGGAATCGCCTGCGGGATCGTCCGCAACAACTACTTTCAGCCCGCCATGTCGGAGCTGATGGCCGCGTGCGTCGAAGTGTGGGAGTCCGACCCCTCGGCCCTGCACTATCACCCCAGTGGCTATATCGCGCTGGGGCCGGCCGCGCAGGAGAGCGACCTCACCGAGGTCTACCAGCGCCAGCAGCGGCTCGGATACCCCTCGGAGCTGTACCTCGGCGAGGAGGAGGTCAGCGCCCATATGCGCTCGCTCTACCACGACTGGCGCGCGCCGGGGTTGACCGTCTGCCTGCACGAGCAGGCCGGCGGCTACGCGTTCAATCGGGAGTCGATGGAGGGCCTCGCCGACAAGGCGCGCGAGGCCGGCGCCGAGATCGTCGCCGGCGTGGAGGTGACCGGCTTCGAGCTCGACGAATCGGGCGCCTGCCACCGAGTCCGCACCAGCGCGGGCGAGATCGACGTCGAGCAGGTGGTCGTCGCGGTCGGCCCGTGGGTGGCCTCACTGTGGTCGATGCTCGGCCTGCCCGACCGCATCGACGTGCGCCAGCCCGACGGCACCCTGGTCGCCGATCAGCCGATGTGGACCTACTGGTACCTGCAGGAGGGTGAGGCCGACTTCGATCCCGGCAGCTTCGTCACCGACGACGGCCGCTCCTCGCCCGTACTGCACGTCGATTCCGACCAGCCGCTGTACGCCGATGACGGCGAGCTGATCACCCACGGACCGTGGGGGGTCTACTTCAAGCCCGACCGGGAGACGGTGCAGGGCGGCGCGCAGCCGCTGCGGCTCGGCAACACCTTCCAGGTCGATCCGTACCCCACCGGCACCGTCGACCCCGAGTTCCCGGGGATGTGGTCAGCCGCGCTGTCGCATTGCCTGGAGCGCTTCGAGGGAGCCCGCGGTCGCTACCGGCAGGCCCGCTCGGGCGGCGTCGGCGCGTTCACGGTCGACAACTTCCCGGTGTTCGACTACATGCGGCCCAACGTGTTCGTGGCCGCTGACTCCAACCACGGCTACAAGATGATCGCGGTGGGCCGGGAGATCGCGCGGATCCTGGGCGGGGAGCACTCGTCGCTGCTGCACCCGTTCCGCTACGACCGCTTCGCCACCGGAGACCTGCATCCCGTGTCGCACAGCCCCTACCCCTGGAGCTGACATCCGGGAATCGGCAGCTCGCCGAGTCCCGCCGATTTCCCACCAATCAGCCCCGTGAGCTCGGCCGCTGCCGTCAGCAGCGGCGCCCGCAGGGCCCGCCGGGTCGCGGCGGGCAGTCGGGCCACCGGTCCCTGCACCCCGAGGATCGCGGCCAGCTCGCCGGCCCGGCCGAACACCGGCGCGGCCAGCGCGCCGAGGTCGGGCTCGCGCTCGCCGACCGCCTCGGCGTAGCCGCGCTCCCGCACCGTCGCGAGCTCGGCCGCGAGCACATGGGGGTCGGTGATGGTGCGCTCGGTGAAGGCCGCCATCGCCGGCGCGCCAGCCGCCGCGGGATCCCATCGCTCAAATGCCAGCATCACCTTCCCCGCGGCCGTGGCGTGGGGGACGCTGGGCCGGCCGACCCGCGCCATGCTGACGACGCTGGACGGCGAGGGGACGAAATCGACGGTGATCGCCTCGCCGCCGCCCGGGACCGACAGCGTCGCCGTCTCCCCGGTCTCTGCGACCAGCCGCGCCAGCAGCGGTCGCGCGCGCTGGCGAACGTCGAGGTGCGCCAGCACGCGATCCGACAGGGCCACCAACCTCAGCCCCAGCCGGTACGGGCCTCCTGGTACGCGCTCCACCAGCCGTCCGCTCTCCAGCGTCCCCAGCAGCCGCGAGGCCGTGCTGGCGTTGACGCCGATCCGGCGCGCCAGCTCGTTGACCCCGAGTCCCGACTCGCTGGCCGCCAGCGCATCCAGCAGCGCCAGCGCCCGGGCCACCGAGCCCACCGGGCGACGAGACGGAGAACCGGCCTCGGCTGGCACGCAGGGCTAGCGACTCTCGCTGCGCGACCGGCGCCGCGAGCGGGCCGGGAGCGCGCCGTTGGCTCCCGGGCGGGGCCGCTTGGCGTCGCCGCCACCCGCGCCGGTATCGGCGCCCGCGCGCACGGTCGCCACCCGGGCCGGCCGCGGCGAGTCCAGCGAGCGCATCACCATCACATCGATCGCACCCGGCGCGAACAGGTCACGGGAGAACGCGACGCGTTCGTCGCGGCCGGCGAAGATCAGCTCCTCCAGCTCCAGGCCGGCCGTGGTGCGGTGGATGCCCAGCTGCTTTCCGGCCCGCTCGCGCGGGGTCAGCAGCGCCGGCTGCACCCGGGTCCGCGCGAAGGTGACCGGCACGCCGATCTCGATCAGCACGTCGAGCACCATCCGACCTCGCGCCAGCTCGGCGCGGAGCCGTTCGTCCGGGGGTAGCTCGATGGCGGGATGCACCACGTCGAACATCACCGCCACCGGAGTGCCGCCCGCCACCAGGGTGCGGGAGATCGTCATCGCCTTGGTGGCGGGATCGAGTCCCAGCGCTTCGCCGACCTCGCCTCCGACCGCCCGCCCGACCAGCTTGAGCTCGACCGAGGCGAGCACGAGCCCGCGCCGGGCTGCCACCGACGAGTACGGCTCGAGCCGCTCCAGGCGCTCGCCGAACGCCGTGGGGACCGCCATCCGGCCGACGAACGTGCCGCTGCCCTGCCGGCGGACGATCTCGCCGCTCTCCTCCAGGCGCTGCAGGGCGCTGCGCAGCGTCCCCCGGGAGACGCCCAGCATCGCGGCCACCTCGTGCTCGGGGGGCAGGCGGTCGCCCTGGCGGTAACGGCCCGGAGCCAGCCAGTTGCGCAGCGCCAGCTCGGCACCGTCGACGAGCGAGGGGCGGGCCGCGCTCAGCGCCGGGCCGGGGGGGCGAGCGCCGGCGGGCACCGGCGTGGCCCTTCTCGCTGTCGCCGGCCCCTTTCGCCCTCCTGACGTTCCCCGTGGCATCTCAGTCACTTCTCCCCGTTTTCAGGGGGTTCGAGTCCGGCAATCGTATTCCCGCGGGCGGCGCGAGTGGCGGCGGAGCCTACGACCGGCCATATGTCCCGCTCAGACGCTCGTATCCAGCGCCCCCACTGATCGCAGCCATGAAGGCGACCATGTCACCGGTCGCCAGCGGAAGCTGCGGGTCTGAGCTGATCGGGACACCGTTGAGGGTCGTCACGATCCGCTCGTCCAGGGTCAGCCCGACCGCCGCGGCGACGCCGCCCAGCATCCAACCGTCAACCGTCACGCGGCGCGGGCCGGACCGGGCGCCGATGATCTGCACGGCGATCTCAGGTGCGGGCCGTGCGTGCGCCGACTCATACTCGTCCGGCTGGTTGAGGTTGCGCACCGAGTCCAGCGCGGGGTCCAGGCGCGCAGCGCCGGATCCGCCCGCAGGGTCGCCTCGCTGAGCGCCAGGACCCGGCAGCGTTCGAACAGGAACGCCGGCCGCAGCCGGCCGGCCGTGGTCAGCTCCCGCACCGGGCCGAGCAGCTCGGCGCGGTAGGCGGCGGCGAGTGGCTGACGGTGGCCCGCCACCTCGGGCAGGACGACATCGACGCCGCCGTCCAGCGAACCGACCACGTAGCGCACGAAGGCGGGGTGCAGCAGGGGCAGATCGGTGGAGGAGACGTAGACCACGTCGGCCCGGTCCGCGACCGCCGCCAGGCCGGCGGCCAACCCCTCCAGCGGTCCGCGATGCTCGCGGGCGTCCTGCACCACCTCCACGGCCGGGTCCAGCGGCGGCAGCTCCTGCCCGGGCGCGCGCACCACCACCACCGGGCCGTCGACGGACCGCGCGACGATTCCGGTCACCCGGCGCAGCAGCGTGGAGCCATGCCAGGGGAGCGCCGCCTTCGCCGTGCCCATCCGCGACGAGCGTCCACCCGCCAGAACGATTCCCGCCGAGTGGCTCATCGGCTTTGATCGTAGATGGGCGCACACGCGGAGCGCCGGTCACGCTTGCGCCGGCTGCCGTCCTGCCGGCTCCTGTGCCTATCGTTGGGAGAAGGCTGTCATCCAGGGCCGACCGAGGAGACGAACCGATGGAGACGACGCTCTACGACTGGGCGGCCGAGGCCGCCACCAGGCTTGACCTTCCCCCGGGAGCGGAATGGGTCGGCGATCGCGACACGGTCGCCTGGGTCCTGGACCTGGCCAAGGATGTGGCGCACGGCGCGGTCCGGCCGGCGGCGCCCGTCGCGACTTTCCTCGCCGGTGTGGCGATCGGGCTGGCGGGAGCGCAGGATCCGGAGATGCGCGAGCCGGTCGGCCGGAAGCTGACGAGCACGCTCGCCGAGTCCGGGAACGGTTAGTCGGCCAGCTTGTGAGCGCCCTCGTTGAGGCAGCGCTTGCGCGCCGGCTTCCCAGCGTCTCGGCCGTGACCGGGATCCCCGTCCCGCGGCCTGTGGACCGATCCGCCGTCCAGGGGCCTGTGGACCGATCCGCCGTCCAGGGGCTTGTGGACGGCATTCCCGTCGTGGACCGATGCGCCGGCCACCGGCGCGGGCACGGGACTACTGGTCGCACCCGTCACGGAACGTGATTCAGGGCGCGAAGACGACGCCATCGGAGCGGTCGGGGACGACGGCTGGTGGCGCCACAGCGAGGACAGTCGTGGCATTTCAGCCTCCTCTAGTTCTTCAGTTGATGTTCGAGTTCATATCGGCATTCCCCGGCAACGCCTGGAGTCGAGCTTGCCACGCTTGTCGGACGTAGCCGTCGAGACCCTTCCCGGCGGCGTCGTCGCCGAAACCGGCCAGGTTGAGGCCCACCAGGCACGCCGCGCCCCGGCACGCCGCCTCCGCCAGCAGCGCCCCGGCGATCGCATCGCCGGCCAGGTTCGGCGTTCCGGTGCGGGCCAGCTCCGCGGCCAGTTCGGCGAGCTCCGCGCCGACGCGAGTCAGCGCCAGCGGCGGCTCGGCCGCACGCGCGCGCGCCGCGTCGATCCGGGCCGCCCGCTCCGGATCCGACGATGCCAGCCGCTGCGCCTGCAACACGGGGCCGTACGCGTCGAGATCCCGGTCGGCCAGTTCCAGCGCCTCGCGTCGCAGCTCGGCGGCGCGGGCCGACACCTCCCGCATCCGGTCCTGCCGGCCGGCCAGGTCAGAGCGCGCCAGCGTGAACTGCGCCGCCATCTCCACCAGGCTCGCGGCCAGGGCGCACGTCACCGCGATGGTGCTGCCCCCGCCCGGGGCCGGGGTACGATCGGCCACGCGCTCCAACAGCTCGCGCAACGGCAGATCAGCCAGCGTCTCGGTCGAACCGGGCATCGGCAGCAGTGACCTAGAACAGACCGACCGTGCGACCTTGCTCGTCGATGTCGATGTTGAGCGCGGCCGGGGACTTACCCAGTCCCGGCATCTGCTGGACATCACCGCACAGCGGCACCAGCCAGCCGGCCCCGGTGTAGGCGCGGATGTCGCGCACCGGGAGCGTGAAGTTCTCCGGCGCGCCCAGCAGGGTGGGATCGGCGGACAGCGACAGGTGCGTCTTGGCCATGCAGATCGGGAAGTGGCCGAGCCCCTCACGGGTGAACTGGCCGATCTTCGCTTCCGCCTCGGGATACAGGTAGATGTCCTTGGCGCCGTAGACCTGCTTGGCCACCGCTTCGATCTTGTCCTGGATCGGCTCGTCGTCCTGATAGAGCTGGTGGAAGGTGTTGGGCTGCTCGCAGGCCTCCACCACCGCCTCGGCCAGATCCGCGGCGCCGGCGCCGCCCTTGGTGAAGCCCTCGTTGGCCTCGGCCGCGAACGCTCCCGACGCCATGGCCAGCCGCCTCACCATCTCGATCTCCTCGTTGGTGTCTCCGGGGCGCCGGTTGACCGCGACCACGGCGGGGACACCGAACGTCTTGATCGTGTTGAGATGACGGCGGACGTTGGCAAAGCCGACCTCGATCGCGTTCAGGCTGGCCGCCCGGTCGACGCGCGGATCGTCCTCGATTCCGCTGTGGTGCTTGATCGCGCGCACCGTCGTCACCAGCACCGCGGCCGACGGGGTCAGCTTGCCGAACCGGCACACGATGTCGAAGAACTTCTCCATCCCCATGTCGGAGCCAAAGCCGGACTCGGTGACCACGTAGTCGCCGAGCTTCATGCCGATCAGGTCGGCGATCAGCGAGCTGTTGCCGTGGGCGATGTTGGCGAACGGACCGCAGTGCATCAGCACCGGCTGTCCCTCGAGGGTCTGCACCAGGTTGGGCTTGATCGCCTCCTTGAGCAGCACGGTCATCGCGCCGGCGGCGCCGAGATCCTCGGCGGTGATGGCCTTGGCCCCGTCGAACGAATAGGCCGCGGTGATCCGCGCGATCCGCTTGCGGAGATCCTGGAGGTCTCGGGCCACGGCCATGATCGCCATCACCTCGGAGGCGGCGGTGATGTCGAAACCGGTCTCCCGCGGGTAGCCGTTGGGGCGACCGCCGAGTCCGACCACGATCTGGCGCAGAGCGCGATCGTTCATGTCGACGGCTCGGCGCCAGCCGATCCGCAGCGCGTCGATCTTGTGCGGGTTGCCGTGCAGGATCGAGGCGTCGATCATCGCGGCCAGCAGGTTGTTGGCCGCGCCGATGGCGTGGATATCCCCGGTGAAGTGCAGGTTGAGGTCCTCCATCGGGACCACCTGGGTGAGGCCTCCGCCGGCGGCGCCGCCCTTGATCCCGAACACCGGACCGAGCGACGCCTCGCGCAGGCACGCCACCGGGTTCTTGCCGATCACGCCGAGGCCCTGGGTGAGTCCCACCAGCGTCGTGGTCTTGCCCTCGCCGGCCTTGGTCGGCGTCATGCCGGTGACGCAGACCAGCTTGCCGTCGGGCCTCCCTTTGAGACGATCGAGGACCGACAGCGAGATCTTGGCCTTGTGTCGGCCGTACGGCTCGATCTCGTCCGGCTCCAGCCCGGCCGCCGCGGCGACCGACTCGATCGGCTCGAGTACTGCTTCCTGCGCGATCTCCAGGCTGCTCTTCATGTCCTCTCCTGCCCTTTGGGTCAGTGGCTTACGGCCGCGGCGGCGAGCTCAGACACGAGCTTGTCCTCGTAGAAGCGCTCGAGCGCGAACGGCGCGATCAGGTCCGGTTGGCGTCCGGTGGCGACCAGCTCCGCCAAGGTCTTGCCGACGATCGGCGCGGCCTTGAAGCCGTAGGTGCCCCAGCCGGCGCTGACGTGGAAGTTCTCGACCTCGGTCTGGCCGAGGATGGGGCTGTAGTCGGGGCTCAGGTCGCACAGACCGGCCCAGCTACGCAGGATCCGAGCCCGCTCCAGTTGCGGGAACAGCTCCATCGAGTGGCGGCAGACATCCTGTAGGAAGTTGAGCGTGCCCTGCATCCGGTAGGTCGTCCACGGCTCGATCTCGGCGCCCATGAGGAACTCGCCCCGATCGGTCTGGCTGATGTAGACGTGCATCTGCGAGGAGACGATCACCACGTCGAGCAGCGGCTTCATCGGCTCGGTCACGCAGGCCTGCAGGATGTGGGTGGTGATCGGCAGCGGCACCCCGGCCATGTCGTTGATCAGCGTGCACCAGCCCGCGGTGCAGTTGAGCACCTGGCCGGCCTTGATCGTGCCGCGGTTGGTGCGCACGTGGGTGATGCGTCCGTTGGAGCGATCGAGACCCGTGACCTCGGTGTTCTGGTGGATCTCGGCTCCGCCCTGATCGGCACTGCGGGCCAGCCCCCACACCACCGCGTCGTGGCGGATGATCCCGCCCGGAGGGTGATACAGCGCGCCCATGATCGGGAACACCGCGTCCGGGTTGTCGACCTGCATCGCCGGCGCCAGGCGCTTGATCTCCTCGGGGTAGATCAGCCGGGAGTCGATCCCCTGGAGTCGATTGACCTCGGCCCGGTTGGCCATCACGAACATCGCCCGGTCGGCGTGAGCCAGGGTCAGGTGGCCGCACTGGGAGAACAGGAGGTTGAAGTTCAGGTCCTGCGACAGACCCTCGTAGAGCTTCACGCTGGCGTCGTAGAAGCGCGCGCCCTCCGGCGTCTTGTAGTTGGAGCGCAGGATCGTCGTATTGCGCCCGGCCGCCCCCGAGCCGATGTAGCGCTTCTCGAGGATGGCCACGTCGGTGATCCCGTGCTCCTTGAGATAGTGGGCGGTGGCCAGGCCGTGCGAGCCGCCGCCGATGATGACCACGTCGTAGGAGTCCTTGAGCTCCTTCTGGCGTCGCCACATGCGGCGCTTGCGGAAGATGTCAAGCATTCGCCGCCTCCGTCGATCGCCCCGAGCCGTCGAGGGGATCCTCGGCCGTGAGCTCGGCCAGCATCTCGAGCCCGACGGCACGGCCCCCGAGGTGATGTCCGGCGTCGGCGACCACCGACCATACGTATTCGCCCGTCGCCCAGCCGAACAGGAGCAGGTAGCGATCCCGGGCCTCGCAGATCAGGATTCCGGGTTGCCGGGCGATCGAGCCGGGGCGCAGCGCGGTTACGGGGGTGATTCGCGGGCGCAGATCGATCGCGCTGAAACGGGCAAACACCTCGCGCGCCAGCGGTCCGATCAGGGTCAGCGCCGCCCACGTAGTGGTGACATCGACGATGCTCACGTCCCCGGCCGATTCGGCCAGACGCGCTCGCAACGCTGCCAGCACCGCGGGCTCGGCGATCACCAGCGTGCGCATCGGCGTCAGCGGGCACCACCATGCCTCGGCGGCCCGGGTCGCGGTGCCCAACCGCAACTCCGCCCCCTCGCCGGCCGTGCGGACCAGCTCGCTCAGCGCCTCGGCCGATCCCTGCAGCTCGAGCTTGCCAAGATGCGACACGTCGGCCCAGCCGCAGGCTGCCCTGGCGGCTCGGCCCTCGGCCTCGGATTCGGCCGAGCTGTTCCCGTAGTTGATGGCCACGTTCCAGCCGTCGCGGACCGCAAAGCGGGCACCCGCGGCGCGGGCGCTGCGCTCCATCGGCGAGCGGGCGACCGGGACGTTCCCGCCGGGGCCGGCGGCGGCGTCCACCGAAAGGAAGTCGACGCTCACGAGCGCAGCACCTCGCCTTCGGGGTCATAGAAGGGCTTGGTCTGGATCTCGGCGCGCAGCTGCCGGCCCTTGTCGGAGATGGTGATGCGCGCACCGTCGTGGGCCAGGGCCTCGGGCACCCAGGCCATCCCGATGGTCCGGTCGAGCACCGGGGAGTGACGCGAGCTGGTCACCTGGCCGGCCGGCTCGCCGCGTTCGTCGATGACCACGGCTCCCTCGGTGGGCACGTCGCCATTGGGAAGGGTGAAGCCGACCAGTGCCGCCGCCGCGGGCTGATCGGCGTAGTGCTCCAGCGCCCACTTGCCGATGAAGTCCTGCGCCTTGTCGAGCTTGACGATCCACGGCATCGCGGCGCTGAACGGGGTCGATTCTGAATCGGTGTCCTGGCCGACCAGGATGTGCATCTTCTGCAGACGCAGGATCCGCTGGGGCTCGAGGCCGAACGGGCGCAGACCGTGCCGCTCGCCGGCGGTCATCAGGGCGTCCCAGATGTGCTCGCCGTAGGCGGCCGGAAAATGGATCTCGTAGCCGACCTCACCGACGAACCCGATCCGCAGGATCAGGCAACGCACCCCCGCGATCCTGGCCTGCTTGGCGTCGAGGTAGGCAAAGCCCTCGTTGGAGCAGTCCAGATCGGTCACCGCGCCCATGATCTCGCGCGCCTTCGGCCCGGCCAGGTTGACCGCCGCGAGCCCCTGGGTGAGGTCGGTGAGCCGGACCTGGTTGCCCCAGTCGGCCAGCCACCACGAGAACCACTCCTCCACCGCGCCGGCGCCGCTGGAGGTGGTGGTGACGTAGAAGGTCTCCTCGTCGAGCCGGCAGATCGTCCCGTCGTCGACGATCCGGCCGGCGTCGGAGCTGATCACGCCGTAACGGATCCGGCCCGGCTTGAGGTTGGAGAAGCGGTTGGGATACAGCCGGTCGAGGAACTCGCCGGCATCGGGGCCGCGGACCAGGAGCTTGCCCAGCGTGGAGACGTCGATCAGCCCCGCGGCGCGGTTGACGTTCATCGCCTCGCCCTCGGGATCGCCGTAGTCATAGGCGCGGCGCCAGTCGCCGGCCCACTTGACCGTGGCGCCCAGCTCGCGGTGGCGGCCGTGGATGGCCGAGCGCTTGGCCGGTTCAGTCGGTCCCCGTCCGCCGCCGCCGAGGATCCCCATCGGCACCGAGATCCAGGGCGGCCGGGCGGTGGTGGTGCCCACCTGCTCGAGACTCTGCCCTGTCTGGAGCGCCATCAGCCGGACCGCCGGCAGCTGGCACATCCGGCCCTGGCACGGCCCCATCGTCACGGTCGTGTAGCGCTTGGAGAGCTCGATCGAGTCATAGCCCTCCTCGATCGACAGGCGCACATCCTTGCTGGTGACGTCCTCGCACAGGCAGGCAAAGCACTTGCCGCGACCGCTGCCGCTGACCGGCGGCGGGACGGCGACATCGGCGGGCTGCCGGCGCAGCTGCTCCAGGCCCTGCTCGAGCTCGACCTGCCGGGCGCTTGACTCGGTCGTTCCCAGTCCCAGGGCATGAGCGGCCCGCCGCCCCGCCAGCTCGCCGGTGAGCGCAGCCGACTCCTCGCTGTCGTCACCCGCGACCTCACCGGCGGCGTACACCGTTTCGGGGAGCTGCGCGAGCGCGAAGTGGCCCCGCACCGAGTCGTAGGCGCTCTGCGCGCCGGCCTGCAGCAGCAGCGAGGTGGCCGGGATCGCACCGCCGGAGACCACCACCAGGTCGCATTCGAAGCGGTGCTCGTCACCGCCATCGGGCCCGCCCACCGCAGCGATGGTGGCTGCGCTGACCGCCTTGCCCCCGGTAGCCTCGATCACGGTGTGACCGGTGAACACCGGCACGCCCGAGCGCCGCAGCGCGGAGACGGCCTCGCCGGCATGCGGACGCAGGTCGGCAACCGCCACGATCTGCACCCCGGCGTCGCGCAGCGCCTGCGCCGCGCGCAGGCCGCGGTCCGAGGTGGTGGCGATGACCGCGCGGCGTCCCGGGCTGACCGAGTACAGCGACGCCAGCCGGCGGGCGCCGCCCGAGAGCATCACGCCGGGGAGGTCGTTGCCGGCGAATACCAGCGGCTGCTCGATCGCGCCGGTGGCGAAGACGTGGCGGGCGGCGCGCACCTGGTGCAGGGTGTCGTCCTGCCACACCGGCACCATGCCGTCGAAGTAACCGAGCGCAGCGGCGTGAGCGAGGATCTCGACCCCCGCGCTGCGCGCGGCCTGCACGAGCTGCGCGATGCGCTCCCCGGCCGACTCGATCAGCAGCTGCCCCCCCGGCTCGGGACCCTCGTCGGCGAGCACCACGTCGGCGCCGAGCTCGGCGGCCGCGGTGGCGGCGGCCAGGCCGGCCACTCCGCCCCCCACCACCAGCACGTCGGCGTGGCGGCGGCGGTACTCGGTCCGCCATTCCCGCTCGGGCTGCTCATGGCGGAGCTTGCCCAGCCCGGCCGCGTTGCGCAGCAGCTTCTCGTAGAGCGGCCACAGGCGCCTGGGCCGGATGAACGTCTTGTAGTAGAACCCCGGCGGGGTGAACGGGCCTCCGAACAGATCGGTGGCCCGCATCACGTCGAACTCCAGCGACGGGGTGGCGTTGACGTGCTCCACCTTGATGCCCTCGCGGACCGGCTCCACGCAGGCCCGGGCCCCGGGAGCGCCGTCGACGGCGACGATGCAGTTGGGGCACTGGCCGGCGCAGCACATCAGGCCGCGGCGGCGGTGGTACTTGAAGCTGCGCGAGAAGGTGCGCCGTCCGGCCGCGTACAGAGCCGAGCCGATCGTGTCGCCCTCGTAGGCCTCCACGCGCTTGCCGTCAAAGGTGAAACTCAGCTTGCGGTCGCGCGACGATCCGCTCGCCGGGCTGCGGCGCGAGGCGGCTCACGGCACCGGCGCCTCGGACGGGCGCGCCGTGAACAGGACCTCGTTGGTCACCGTGTTGCGCTCGGCGATGAACCACGCCCGGCAGCCCGAGCGGTGAAACCACCATTCGCGCTGGACGCCGGCCACGTTACGGCGGAAGTAGTTGTAGGCGTTGAGCTCACGGAAGCTGGGGCGCGACCGAGGTCGCGCGGAAACCTCACCGCCGAACCCGAAGTCCGTCACTTCGCGCTCCCCACAGTTGGGGCAGGTCAGCACAAACGACACGGGTCAAGACGCTAATGCCAGTGCCTTGATCTTGTCCAATATCGAATTAAGCTCTATTGATCTGGCGTTCGTCTCACAGCGAGGGACCGTGGAACTTCGACAACTACGCTATTTCGTCGCCGTGGCCGAGGAGCTGCACTTCCGCCGCGCCGCGGCGCGGCTGCACATCTCCCAGCCTCCCCTCAGCCAGCAGATCCGGCGGCTGGAGGAGGAGCTCGGCTGTCGCCTGCTGACCCGCAGCCGCCGCCGGGTGGAGCTCACCGCCGCCGGCGCGGCGTTCCTGCGGGACGCGCGGGCCATGCTGGCCGAGCTGGAGGTCGCGGTCGCTACGGTGCGACGCATCGAGACCGGCCAGGCCGGGGTGCTGCGGGTGAGCTTCGTCGGCTCGGCGCTGCTGTCGATCGTCCCCGGGATCGTGCAGCGCTTCCGCCGCGGCCGCCCCCTGGTGGAGCTCGAGCTGCGCGAGCGCTCCACGGTCGAGCAGCTGCGCGCGCTCAGCGCCGGTGTGGTCGATGTCGGCCTGGTGCGACCGCCGGTCGACGCCGACGCGGACCTGCACACCGAGGTGGTCATGCGCGAGCGCACGGTCGCGGCGATCCCGTCGGGCCACCCGCTCGCCGCGCTGCGCCGGGTGCCGCTGCGACGACTCGCGAGCGAGCCGCTGGTGCTGTTCCCGCGCGAGCAGGCGCCCGGCTTCCACGACCTCTTGACCAGCCGCCTGGCCGCCACCGGTACCTCGCCCCAGGTGGTTCAGTACGCCCCCGAGATGCTGACGATCATCGGGCTGGTGGCGGCCGGGATCGGTGTCTCGCCGGTGCCGGCCTCGGTGGCGGGGCTGGGGCTGGACGGAGTCACCTACCGGCCGCTCAGCGGGGCCCCTGACACCGAGCTGCTGGCCGTGATGCGCGCCCGCGACGAATCGCCGCTCGTGCGGGCGTTCCTGGCCGACGTGCGCGAGCACCGGACGGGCCGGCACTGAGGGGAATTTCTTGCTTCGTCCGATCGCCTTCGGGCTAGCCTGGCACCGATGACAGATCCCACTGTGCCCCTGACCCCACCGGAGCGGCTGCTGTGCGGTCCCGGTCCGAGCAACGTCTCACCCGCCGCCCTGGCCGCCATGCAGCGGCCGCTGCTCGGACATCTCGATCCCGATCTGCACGAGATCCTCGTCGCCCTCGTCTCCATGCTGCGCGACGCCTACCACGCCGCCTCCGCCGGCTTGGTGCTCCCTCTCCAGGCCACCGGCACGTCCGGAATGGAGACCGGTCTGACCCATCTGCTCGAGCCCGGCGAGGTAGCGATCATCGGCGTCAACGGTTTCTTCGGACGCCGGATCGTGGAGATCGCGCGCCGGGTGGGGGCCGAGGTCGTGGAGGTGCCGGCCGACTGGGGTCAGCACGTGCCCAACGAGCGGCTGCTCGAGGCGCTCGAGGCCCATCCCGACGCGCGGCTGATGGCGGTCGTCCACGCCGAGACGTCCACCGGCGCCGAACACCCGCTGGCGCAGCTGGGCGCCGAGCTGCGCGGTCGCGACGTGCTGCTGATGGCCGACTGCGTCACGTCGCTCGGCGGCGTGCAGCTGGACTTCGACGGCTGGGGGATCGACTACGCGTACTCGTGCACGCAGAAGTGCCTCGGAGCGCCTCCCGGGATGTCCCCGGTGGCCGTGTCCGAGCGCGCCCTGCAGCGCATCCGCGCTCGCACCCACCCGGTCCCGTACTCGTTTGACCTGCAACTGCTCGAGGACTATTGGGTCAAGCGCCCGCCCGCCTACCACCACACCGCACCGGTGCTGCACATCTATGCGCTCTACGAGGCCCTGCGCGAGGTGGAGCAGGAGGGAATTGAGCAGCGTTGGAAGCGCCATTCCCGCGCCGGCGACTACTTCCAGCAGGAGCTCAAGGCGCGCGGCCTCCGGCTGCTGGCCGAGCCCGACCATCAGCTCGCGCCCCTGACTGCGGTCCGGGTGCCCGAGGGCGTGGACGGCAAGCGAGTGCAGACGCGGCTGCTGCGCGAGTACGCGATCGAGATCGGCGGTGGCCTGGGGCCGACCGCGCCGCCGATGTGGCGGATCGGGCTGATGGGCCACAACGCCCGGATCGACGTCGCCGATCGGCTCCTGTCCGCCCTCGACGCCGTCCTCGCGGACGAGCTCGCGCTCAGCCGCGCTTGAGCGCCGCCGCGTCGGCCTGCGCGCGGGCCGCCCGCAGCGTGTTACCCAGCAGCATCGCGATCGTCATCGGTCCGACTCCGCCCGGGACCGGGGAGATCAGTCCCGCCACCTCCGACGCCGAGGCGAACTCCACGTCCCCGACCAGGCCATGGTCGGTGCGGTTGATGCCGACGTCGATCACCGTCGCGCCGGGCTTGATCCAATCTCCCTTGACCATCTCGGGACGGCCCACCGCGGCGATCAGCACGTCCGCCCGGCGGCACACCTCACCCAGGTTCCGAGTCCGCGAGTGGCAGGTGGTGACGGTGGCGTTCTCGGCCAGCAACAGCGCGCTCACCGGCTTGCCGACCAGGTCCGAGCGGCCCAGGACCACCGCCTCGGCGCCCTCCAGCCCGACCTCGTAACGGCGCAGCAGCTCGATCACGCCGGCCGGCGTGCACGGCCGCAGGCCCGGCAGCCCCTTGGCCAGCAGTCCGGCCGAGATCGGGGTGAGCCCGTCGACGTCCTTGGCCGGGTCGATCAGCGTGGTCAGGTACGACCCGTCGATGTGGGCGGGCGTGGGCAGCTGCAGCAGGATCCCCGACACGCGCGGGTCGGCGTTGAGCTCGTGCAGCAGTGCCTCAACGTCGGCCTGCGAGGCATCCGCCGGAAGGTCGTGGGCGGACCCCTCGATCCCCACCTCGGCGCTGGCGCGCTGCTTGCCGCCGACGTAGACCGCCGAGGCCGGGTCATCACCGACCAGCACGGTGGCCAGCCCGGGCCGCCGGCCGCCGGCCGCGCGCCAAGACTCGATCTCGGTCCGGATCTCGTCACGCACCGCCCGGGCGATGGCCTTGCCGTCGATCAGCTTCGCGCTCACCTCACGATTGGTACTTGATCTCCGGGGTGACGGTCAAGCCGTGGCATCCCGCGGACGCCGAGGTGCGACGGATTGCCACTCGGTTCCGGCCTGCACTGACGGTCAGGCTCTACTGTGCGGCCTCGTGCTGATCCGACACGCCGAACCTGACGACGCCGGCGACTGCGCCGCCCTGTACGCCCCGTACGTCATCGAGGGGGTGGCCTCGCTCGAGGACCGGGCCCCCGACACGGCTGAGATGGCGACGCGAATCGAGCAGATCTCCGCCCGTTACCCATGGCTGGTGGCGGAGCTCGACGGCCAGGTGATCGGCTACGCCTACGCCTCGCAGCACCGCGTCCGGGCGTCCTACCGCTGGGCCGCCGACACCACCGTCTACATCTCCAACGCGCACCACCGTCGCGGCGTCGGGCGTGCGCTCTACGCGGCGCTGCTGCCGCTGCTCGCGCGCCAGGGCTACTACGTCGCCTGCGCCGGCATCACCCTCCCCAACGAGGGGAGCGTGGGATTGCACGAGTCCTTCGGCTTCGAACCGGTGGGCGTCTACGAGGGGGTCGGCTTCAAGCACGGCGCCTGGCGCGACGTCGGCTGGTGGCAAACCCGGCTGCGCGACCAGCCGCCGGGTGTGGCGCCGGCGGAGCCCGGTCCGCCGGTGGCGCTCTAGCCCGCCCGCTCCTCCAGGATCAGCGCCAGCGTCGGACACGCGTCGGCGGCACGGCGGGCCAGCCCCAACAGCTCGGGCGGCACCTCTGACTCGTCGAGGATCGGATAGCCCCAATCGTCGAGGCGGATCAGCTCTGGCAGCAGCTCGGCGCACAGGCCATGCGCCTCGCACATGATCGGGTTGACCCGCAGGCGGGGCGTCACCGGGTCCTCCCCACGCCCAGGCGGCCCGTCACCGGGCGCTCCTGTCCGTACCCCGCCTCGACCCCCAGCGGCAACCCGGCCGGCCGGGCGGTGCAGCGCTGGTGCCGGTGCCAGTCCACCTCGGCGGCGAACACCGTCAGCGCGCTCTCGACGAACCGTGCCGCGCCGTCGGGGTGATGGCAGGCGCCCCGGCCGCGGATCTCGGCGGTCCAGCGCAGAAGCCGATCACGCTCGCGTTCGTGCCCGACGCCGTCGGCGAGCGCGGCGACCGAGTCGGCGATCGCGGCCAGACCGTGGACGCAGGGCCCGCACTGACCGGCCGACTGGTTGGCCAGGTAGTCGATCACGCGGGCGCTCTCGTGCAGCCCGCAGGAGCTCTCCCCCAGCGCGACCAGCACGCCCGAGCCGAGCGTACAGCCGACCGAGCGCAGATCCTGACGTGAGAGCCGGAGCCGCAGCGCGCGCGAGGACTCGACCCAGGTGCCGAAGTAACCACCCACCAGCAGTGCCTGCAGCGGCTCGCTGGCGCCGCCCGCGGCCGCCAGCAGATCGGTCATGGGGGTCCCGAAGGCGAGCTCGTAGACCCCGGGGTTGGCCACCGCGCCGGAGATCGTCACCAACGCCGAGCCCGGATCGAACTCGCTGCCCAGCTCCCGGAACCAGTCCGGGCCAAAGCGGGCGATCAGCGCCAGCTGACACAGCGTCTCGGGGTTCTGGACCAGCGTGGGCCGCCCCCTCAGTCCGCGCTCGTAGGGCCGGGGCGGAACGAAGGTGGGCTTGGCGACGCCGCGGCTGAGGAACTGCAGCACCGCGGTTTCCTCGCCGGTGACGTAGCCCTCCGGTCCGGCGACGATGTGGAAGGCGACCGGCTCATCCTCGCGGACCGCCACCGCGCCCTCCAGCGCGCGCTGAACCACCGGCGTGCCGTCGCCGATCTTGACGATCGCCTCGCGGGCGCCGACGGCGCGAGCGGCCAGCGCGGCGCCGTCGAGCACCAGATGCGGCAGGCGCGCCAGCAGCAGGCGGTCCTTGGCGCTGGCCGGCTCGGTCTCTGAACCGTTGACCACCAGCGCCGCCCCGCCGCGCCGCTCGGCCACCGCCCGCAGCTTGGTGGCGGTCGGAAAGTCGGCGCCACCCCGGCCCCGCAGCCCGCTGAGGGCAACCGCCTCGATCAGGTCCGCCCCTGACACGTCCGGCTGCGGGCCGTGTTCGGCGCGGTGCTCGGCGAGGGTCATGGTGGTCCCCGACGGGCCCAGCCCGGCCAGGAGCCGCGGCAGGCCGGCCGGACCCGGTGACGCCGCCCCCCGGGGCCCGCGCGGAGTGGCCCAGCTCATCAGCCACCCCCGGCCGGCGTGGCCGCCAGCAGGCCCGACACGGTGTTGGTGCTGGTATCGATGTTGAGCCGGGCGTGGAGGTCCAGCGCGGTGCCCGAGCTCCCGAGCACGCGGGCCACGAACTCGCTGCCCCGCAGCGAGGTGATGCGTCCCTCCCACACCGAGGGCAGGCCATCGACGATCAGGTCGACCTGGCTGCCGGTCAGCGACAGTCCACCGCCCGCGATCGGCGCACCGGCCAGCCGGACCCGGAGCCGCCCGCGCCGCCCCCCGCTGAGACGGAGTGAGATGTCGACGACCGCGCCACCGGCCGCGGGCGTCTGCTTGACCGATCCGGCCAGCGTCGCGTTGAAGCTCGAAGCCGAGGCTGAGGCCGCCGTCCGCGAGCGGTGATGACCGACCACCGCGGCGACCGGTACGTATGTCTTGGGCAGCAGGCTGGCCGGAGTGCCGGCGCGGCGCGACCAGTGCGGGGCCAGCGGACCGGCGATGGTGAATATCGCCAGCCCGATGGGGGTGGCGACGCTCAGCGCGCTCGCCGGCATCCGCAGCCCCGGCCGCAGCGACGCCGCGCGCGCCAGGCGGACGCCGACCGCGGCCACCACCGCACCGACGCACGCGACGGTCAGCGCCAGCATCCACCAGGCCTTGGTGTCGCTGCCGGTGCCGAGGCCGTGCAGGACGGCGACCGGCCAGCTGGCGTAGGCCAGCCAGTGCACCGCCCGCCAGCGCTGGTAGCCGAGGCGGCGCCGGACCAGGCTGGTGATCACCAGCGCGATCATCAGGTCAAACGCCAGCGTTCCGAGCCCCAGCCACAGGGGGCGGTAGCTCGAGATGAACGGGATCACGCCGGCGGTCAGGGCGATCGGCGCGAAGCTGTCGAGCACGCTGGTGACGATGTGCACCGCCAGCACGACCATCACCAGCAGCGAGACGTCGCGGTGGATGGTGTCGACGGCGAACCGCGGCCAGCGACCACCGGACACCCGCAGCGCGCCGAGCACGCCGATGACCACGCTCGCGGTCAGCAGCAACAGCGCCACCGCGCCGGTGCCCCGGGCCAGATACCAGTAGGCGCTGGGGCCGATCGAGGCCAGCGGCAGGCTCACGCCACCACCTCGGCCGGCCCCGGGTCGGCCGGCAGGTCGTCACCGCGTGGCAGGTCGTCGCCCTCGCTGGGCCATCCCGCCAGGTGCACCACGGTGCCGCGATCGCTCACCAGCCGGCTGGGCAGCCGCAGCGACTGCAGCCACTCGACCGCCGGCCGGCCCCGGATGATCGTGGCAGTGCTGGCGATATTGGCGTCGAGACAGGTGGCGGCGGCGACGCTGGCCGTGCGCCAGCCGGCGTTGACGGGACTCCCGCTGGCCGGGTCCAGCAGGTGATGGACGGTCTCGTCGCCGCGGCGCCAGCGGCGGACCGCGGTGCTGGAGGTGGCCAGACCGCCGGACTGCACGCTGACCCACTGACCCGGGGCCTTCGCGCCGGAACGGTGATCGTCGGTCACGCGGATCCGCCAGCCCTCGGCGGGCCCGGGGCCGGCCGCGGCGAAGTCGCCACCGATGCCGACCAGCACCCCGCAGCCGGCTGCGACGTATGCCGCGGCGGCGGCGTGGTCGGCGGCGAGCGCCTTGGCGGTGGCGCCGAGGTCGAGCTGGACGCCCGCGGCCACGCCCACGGTACCGCCCTGCCGGTCAAGGCGGATCGTCTTCCAGCCCGGCACCGACCGCAGCGAGACCGTGGCCGGAGCCGGCCCGGGCCCGAGCGGCCCACCCGCACCACGGGCCGCGCCCGCGTCCCGGCGATCCAAACCCAAATCAAAATCTCTGTCGTAACCGAGCGCGATCAGCGCCGCGCCGAGCGATGGGTCGACATCGCCGCCGGTCACCTCGGCCGCCCGCAGCGCCGCCGCGATCGCCTCCTGCAGCAGCGGCGAGACGCGGATCGTCCGGCCGCCGGCGCGGTTCAGCGCCGACAGCTCGGAGTCCTCGCGAAAGCGCGAGCAGGCCAGGTCGAAGGCCTGCACCGTCGCCTGCACGGCCGTGACGGCGGCGGCGAGGGACTGCTCCTCGCGCGTCACCACGAGCGCCGTGCTACCGAACGCCGGAAACCCGGCGCTGGCCACCATCCCGGTCATCTCACGGCCTGGGGCTAGGAGCCCCCGGAGACCGCTGGTCCCGCGCTGGGCTGCGGGGCAGCCGCTTGCGACGGCGCGGCCTGCGAGGGCGCGGGCTGCGCCGGTGCTGGGGCGGCCTGGGGAGCCGACGCTGGTGGCGACGAGGCCTGCGGTGCGCTGCCGGGCGCCTGCAGGCCGAGCTGTCCGGGCCGGGCCAGGGGGGGCATGCGCGGCTTGACGCTGGAGGCGCGCGGCGCGACCCGGGCGGTGGTCGCGGCAGAGTGGACCTTCAGCTTCGCGCCCAACGTGCGGCCGGGAGCGAGCGCCGACACCAGCGCGGCCAGCCCGGCGGTCAGGGCCCCGGCTCCGATGATCGTGGCCCGGCGAACCCGCACCACACGTAGCAGTGCCGCGTCGCGCTGGTGGACAGCCGCCCGCCGATCCGAGGGCGGTCCTGGATAGGTCTTTCCAGCCATGGGTTGAGCTTGGCGCAACTCGATCAGCTTTGAGTAAGAGAAGTATGAGAGTTCGACCACGGCGATGCGGTGATTGCAGGCAATTCGATCGTGAACGCCGCCCCCTCGACCAGGATCGTGCCCTGGTGGCGGGCCACGATCGCGGCGACGATCGAGAGGCCCAGGCCCGACCCGGGCCGCTCAGAGGTGCCCGGTCCGCGCCAGAAGCGCTCGAACAGGTGAGCCCGCTGGGCCGGATCGGGGCCGGGACCCTGATCGCTGATGATCAGGCGAGCCCGGTCCCCCGCCATCGTCACCGAGACGGTCACGGTCCCGCCCTCCGGCCCGTGCACCAGACCGTTCTCGATCAGATTCCACACCGCCCGGCGCAACGCCTCGTCGTCGCCGCGGACGCGCACCGGGAGTAGCTGGCCGAGGTGCACGCGCGCCTGGTCGTGCTCCCCCACGACGCCGCGAACCAGTTCGTCGAGCTCGACCAGCGCCTGCGGCGGCGAGCTCGCTCCCACCCGCTCCAGCGCCAGGAGCGCGTTGACCAGCCGCGCCAGGCGCTCCGCGTCGTGGCGCAGATCGCCCAGGACCTCGGCGTCGGCTCCGTGGCGAACGGCGTACTCGACGTTTCCGAGCAGCGCGGTGACCGGGGTGCGCAGCTCGTGCGAGGCGTCGGCCAGAAAGCGCCGTTCTCCGGCCCGGGCATCCTCGAGCGAGGCCAGCATCCGGTTCAGCACACCCGTGAGCTGACCGATCTCGTCCAGGGTGACCGGCTCGGGCAGGCGCTGGGACGGATCGGCGGTCCGCTCGATCTCTCCCGCCGCCGTCGCCAGCCGGCGCAGCGGGCGCAGCCCGCGCCAGGTCAGCGCCGCGGCGGCGATCGCCGCCAGCAGCACGACTCCCGCTCCGCCCAGCGCCACCGCCGCGCCCAGGCTGGAGATGGTGTGGGCGATGTCGCTGGTGTCGGAGGCCACCAGCACCGCACCACCCGCGGCGGGGCCGCCGGCCTGCGCGATCGGGGCGACGAACAGGCGAAACGGACGTCCCTCCAGGTCGAGATCCTCGATCCCGCTGCGACCCTGACGGCGGGCCGCCAGCGCCAGCTGGTCCTGCGGCAGCAGCCGCGCCCCGAGCGACAGTGAGCGCGCCACGATCCGGCCGCGGGCGTCCACCACCTCGACCGCGATCTGCCGGCTCGAGGCGGGAGCCTCCAGCGCCCCGGGATAGTTGAGCACCGCGGGCGCGGAGACGGCCAGCTGCGCCACGTCCTCGGCGCGCTGACGCAGAGCGCTGTCCAGCGACCCCCGGAGCTCGTGGTTGACGATCACCACCGTGACGACCGCGAACAGCGCCACGGCCGCCAGGATCGACGCCGCCGCGGCCGCCGCCAGCCGCGCCCGCAGGGTTCTCAGGAACCGCAAGACAGATTTCCTCTCCGCAAAGGTTCAATAACTATGTTTTCATCCCAATGCGCACCATCTCTCACTAAGTCATGGACGACAAAACGCGGAGGTTGACCGTGGTCCACAAGGATCCCCTGTCCCCAGCGGGGGCATCCGCCCGGGTGCTGCTGGTGGAGGATGATCCACGGGCCGCGATGCTGATCGGCGAAATGCTCCGGGCGGCCTGGAAGCCGGGGCTGGTCATCGCGCACGCGCAGCGGTTCGCCGATGCCACCCAGGAGCTGCTGGACCATGGCGCCACGTGCGTCCTGCTGGCGCTGCCGCTGGCCGAGGACGAACCGCTCGGCTCGTTCGCTCACCTGCGCAGCGCGGTCCCGGATGTCCCGATCATCGTGATCTCCGACCGGGCCGACGAGGAGTTCGGGCTGGCGGCGGTGAAGGCGGGCGCGCAGGACTTCATGCTCAAGTCCGAGCTCAATCCGGCCCTCCTGGCCCGGTCGGTCCGCTACGCGATCGAGCGCAAGCGGTCCGAGGTCGAACTGGCCCACCAGGCGCTGCACGATCCGCTCACCGCGCTGCCCAACCGGGCGCTGTTCATCGACCGCCTGACCGTCGCTCTGGATCGCTCGCGGCGGACCGCGGCGCCGGTGGCGGTGCTGTTCCTCGACGTCGACAACTTCAAGCAGATCAACGATTCGATGGGGCACGCGGCCGGTGACCGGTTGCTCACGGCGCTGGCCGACCGCTTCCGCGAGATGCTGCGGCCAATGGACACCGTGGCCCGGTTCGGCGGCGACGAGTTCACCTTCCTCATCGAGGAGCTCGGCAGCGATCGGGAGGCGATCCGGATCGCCGAGCGGATCAGCGCAGCGGCCGGCCTGCCGCTGACCCTCGGCTCGGACGAGACCACGGTCGCGGTCAGCATCGGAATCGCGATCGTCAGCGATCCGGCGGTCGCGCCCGACCACGTGATCCGCGACGCCGACGCCGCGATGTACCGCGCCAAGGAGCTTGGTGGGTCGCGCTTTGAGCTGTTCGACGCCACCTCTCGCAGCCGAAGCGCTCAGCGCCCGGAGATGGAGAACGCGCTGCGCCGAGCGGTGGAGCGTTCGGAGCTGCGGGTCCACTACCAGCCGCGGGTTTCGCTCAACGGCAGGACCGGACTGGTGGGATTCGAGGCACTGGTGCGCTGGGAGCATCCGCAGCGAGGGTTGATCGCGCCGGGCGAGTTCATCCAGATCGCCGAGGACACCGGGCTGATCGTGCCGATCGGAGAGTTCGTCCTGCAGCAGGCGATGCGTCAGGTGGAGCGCTGGCGCCGGTCGCGTCCCGGCGTCACGATGTCGGTGAACCTCTCCCAGCGCCAGCTCGAGGAGCCGGGGCTGGTCACGAGCATCGCCGCGGCGATCCAGGCCAGCGGAGCCGACCCCAGCGTCCTGTGCCTGGAGCTGGCCGAGGCGACGGTGGAGCACAACCCGGAGCTGAGCGCGCGGATGCTGGTGGAGCTGCGCCGGCTCGGCGTCGAGCTGGCGATCGACGATTTCGGGACCGGTCATTCGTCGCTCGCCAGCCTGCGCCACCTGCCGGTCGACACGCTCAAGATCCATCAGAGCTTCGTCGCGAGCCTGGGCGGAAAGTCGGGCGAGGCGGCGGTCGTGGGAGCGGTGGTCGAGCTCGGTCACGCCCTCGGGCTCCACGTCGTCGCCGAGGGGGTCGAGACCGATGGGCAGCTCGCCCAGCTGCGCGACCTTGGCTGTGACGGCGCCCAGGGCTACCTGTTCAGCCGGCCGGTACCCGAGGATGGCGTGCACGCGCTGCTCGGCTCAGGCTGACGGGTCCGACCTCACGCCCGTAGCACGAAGCCCGCGCCCCGCAGCGTGCGGATCAGGGGCGGGTCTCCGAGCTTGCGGCGAAGCCGGGTCACGTAGCGGTCCACCACGTTGGCCTCGGCGGCGCCGCTCCAGATCTGGTCGATCGCGCGCTCTCGAGTGACCGTGTGGCCGGGGTCGCGCAGCAGCAGCTCCAGCAGCGCCGTCTCGCGGCCGGTGAGCACGATGGTCCGCCCCGACCGGCTGGCCACCCGGGCGGAGATGTCCAGGGCCAGGTCGGCGTAGGAGAGCACCGCGTCAGCTTGGCGCCCGCGCCGGGTCAGGGCCCGCAGGCGGGCGACCAGCTCCTCGATCGCGAACGGCTTGACCAGATAGTCGTCGGCCCCGGCCTCGAGTCCGGCGACCCGGTCGGCCACGGCATCGCGCGCGGTGAGCATCAGGATCGGCGTGGGCAGGCCCCTGCTGCGCAGGCGCCGGCAGACCGAGAGCCCGTCGATCGCCGGCATCGCGACATCGAGCACGATCACGTCCGGCGCCGCCCGCTCGGCGACCACCAGTGCGGCGCCACCGTCGGCGGCCACCGTCACCTCGAAGCCCTCCGCGGTGAGCGTCCGCGCCAGCATCCGCCGCAGCGGCGGATCGTCGTCCACCACCAGCACCCGCTCGCGAAGGTCCTCCGCGAGCTCTAGGTCATCCGCCAGCGACATCGCGTCGCATGAAGACCAGGAACGACGCCACTATCGCGGGCACCGCGTACAGCGCGCACACCCACACCGCCTGCACGATCGGCGCCCAGTCGATCGGGGTGCGCAGCAGACCCTGCCAGGCGTTGAACTGCGTGCTGAGCAGGTACGGCTGCAGGCCCGATAGGCCGGGCAGGATCCCGATCAGCTGGATCAGCAGCGACACCATCAGCGTCCCGACGACGGCCGCGGCGCTGTTGCGGGTGACGGTCGAGAGCAGCAGCCCGATGCACACGATCGCCGCGATCGGGATCAGATAGATCAGCAGGCTGACATACACGAGCTCCAGCGCCTTGGGCGCGGACACGACCGTGCCGGACAGGCTCTGCAGGGGGTTGAAACCCGACTGCAGGCTCCCCGCGATCACCGCCACGGTCCCGCACAGCAGGATCGCGACCACCGCATAGGTGCTGGCGGCGAGCAGCTTGCCGCCGAAGATCTGCCAGCGCTCCAGGGAGCGGGTGAAGATCGTCTTCAGAGTGCCGTTGTGGTCTTCGGAGGCGAAGATGTCGCCCGCCACCAGCGCCGTGATGAGCGGGAACATCCACACCGCGCCGAACAGCAGGATCACCAGCGGGACGGCGAGCCCGCTGCGGTCCAGATAGCCGGCGAAGGCGAAGTCGCCGCCACGGTCGTGATGGCGGAAGTGGACCGCCAGCACGAACAGGATCGGGACGATGACCGCTGCGCCGAGGCCGAGATAGGTCCGCTTCTGGTGGCGGAGCTTGAACAGCTCCCAGCGGTAGACCGTGCCGACGCCCGGCATCAGCGGGTCTGTGCCTCCGCCGCCGCCGGCGCGGCGGCCACCGGCTCGGCGCTGGCGCCGTCGCCCTCGGTGAATGAGAAGAAGAGATCCTCGAGCGTCACCGTCTGGGGAGCCAGCGCCTTGATCAGGGCCCCCGCCTCGACCAGGGCCTGCGACAGCTCGGCCACGGCCGCCTCGTCGGCGGTGAAGCTGATCCAGCCGTGCGCGTCAACGCGCGCGTCGGCGATCCCCGGCTGGGCCCGGCAGACCGCCAGCGCGCGATCGTCGGCGGTGGTCTCCAAGCGGTAGGACGCGCCCCCCGCGCCTCGCTTGAGCGCGGCGATCTCGCCCTCGTAGACGATCTTGCCGGTGCGGACGATCGCCACCCGGTTACAGACGTCCTCGACCTCGGTCAGCAGATGGCTTGACAGCAGCACGGTCATGCCCTGGTCGGCCAGGCGGCGGATCAGCAGCCGCATGTCGCGCATGCCCGCCGGGTCAAGGCCGGTGGCGGGCTCGTCGAGCAGCAACAGCTTGGGCTGGCGCAGCAGCGCTGCGGCGATGCCGAGTCGCTGGCGCATGCCGTGCGAGTAGCCGCCGACCCGGTCCCGGGCTCGACTCGACAGCTCCACGGTGTCGAGCGCCGCCTCGATGCGCTCCGAGGCCCCGCCGCCGTCGAACGCGGCCAGCATCTCGAGGTTGCGGTGGGCGTTGAGGTAGGGGTAGAACGTCGGCGCCTCGACGAAACCGGCCACCCCGTCGAGCGCGTGGACGCTCACCATGGGATCGCGGCCGAACAGGCGCACGCTGCCCTCCGTGGGCCGGATCAACCCGAGCATCATCCTCAGCGACGTGGTCTTGCCGGCGCCGTTGGGCCCCAGGTAGCCGTATACGTCTCCGGTGTTGACGGTCAGATCGACGCCGCCGACCGCCGTGAGCTCGCCGTAGCGCTTGACGAGCCCGCGGACCTCGACCGGCGGCGGACCTGAATCTGGCGGGCCTTGCGCCGGGCTGGTGCTCACAGCCCGCGCGCCGCCGCGTCGGCCGCCGCCGCCGGCACCGATCCGAGCACCGTGTAGGCGACCCCTCCGCGGCTGAAGCGCACCACCGTGCCCAGCGCGGTGTCGAGCTCCTGGCCCGTGGCGCCCTTGATGGAGACCGTCGGCAGGCTGAGGCCGCCGGGGGCGCCCGAGCTCTGGCCGCTGGCGCCCTTGGCCGCGGTCGGGTTGCTGCGGGCCGAGTCGGCCGTCTGCTCGATCACCACGATCCCGCCGAGATTCTGGCCGTAGGTGACCAGCGCGGCCGGCTTGCCGCCCCAGTCGAGCAGCTTGACGGTCTGGCGGGGCAGCCCCACCAGCGTGCTCGGCGCGACCAGCTTGAACGGCAGCGCCTTGGCCACGGCCGCCACGCCGTCGACGCTGCGGTGATGGCGTTGCTTGGCCGAGGCGGCGCTGGCACCCTGAGCGGCCGACTTGGAGGCCGAGGCGGTCGAGACCTTGACGACCTTGGCGCCCGAGGGCGGCGAGATCGCGAAGTCAGACGCCGGCACCGCGCCGTAGGAGATGTTGGTGGCCCTGAGCTCGAGCACCGGCGTCGGGTTGCCCTTGGCGTAGACGGCGACGCGCAGCGGCACCCCGCGGACCGCGTCCCAGGCGATCTGGGCCGACCCGAGCAAGCCGGCGGAGTGCTTGGGCGAAAGGGTGACCGTGTACGCCGCCTGGCCCGCGACGTCGCTGGGGATCGCGCCCGAGACGTCGGCGTGACCCATCAGCCGGTTCAGATCGGACTGGATCACCGCCACGGTCGGCAGGCCGTGAGTGGCGGCGTCGCGCTTGGCGCGGGCCCGGACGGGGCGGGCAGGCTGCCTTCGTAGATCGTGTTCGACGACGGATCGGAGATCCAGAACGCGTCGTGGTTGAGGACGATCTGGGCGTCGCCGTTGTCGGACTGGAGCTCCAGCCGCATCCGGCCGTCTCCCGAGAGCCACAGGCGGCCGGTGGCGCCCTGCAGGATCGGGTCCTTGGCGCCGCCCGTGAAGTTGGTCGATCCGATCAGGTTGTTGGTGAAGGTGATGTCGGCGGTGATCCCCGTCACCTTGGGTGCCGTCGCTGCGTCGTGCAGGGCCACCGACAGCCGCTTGGGCGCCGGCACCGGACCGCGTCCCGCCGCGGCGACGGCGATGGCCGTGCCCGCCCCGACGGCCACGATCAGACCGACGATCGAGGCGAGGAGACGGCTGGTTGATGCAGTGCGCAGGAATTTCATGGGGACTCCGCCTTTCTGGTGAGAAGTCCAAGATCGCAGACAAGCTTGAAATTACTCTGACAGATGCGCTGCCCCGTCCGTCCGGGCACTGGTGCGGCTCCGGGCTGGCTCGATCGCTACCGTCGGGGCCACGCATGTGCCGTCTGTTCGGAATGAGTGGGGGTCGGGAGCCGGTCCAGGCCACCTTCTGGCTGCTGGAGGCGCCCGATTCGCTCGCGCAGCAGAGCCGGCGCGAGCCCGACGGCACCGGGCTGGGAGCGTTCACCGCCGAGGGCGCAGCCGGTGGTCTACAAGCAGCCGCTGGCCGCCTACCAGGATCAGGAGTTCGCGCGGGAGGCGCGGTCCATCACCTCGCGGACGTTCGTCGCGCACGTCCGCTACGCCTCCAACGGTGGCCTGACGATGCAGAACACGCATCCGTTCGAGCAGCAGCGGCGGCTGTTCGCTCACAACGGCGTGATCGGGGAGCTGCCCCGGCTCGAGGCCGAGCTGGGCGACGCGATGGCGCTCGTCGGTGGTGAGACCGACTCGGAGCGGTTCTTCGCGCTGATCACGCGGGAAATCGATCGCGCCGACGGCGACGTCGGCCGCGGGATCGAGACCGCCGCCGGCTGGGTCGCCGACAACCTCCCGGTGCTGGCGCTCAACTGCGTGTTGATCACGCCCGACGGCCTGTGGGCGCTGCGCTATCCCGACACCCACGAGCTGCACATCCTCGAGCGCGCTCCCGGCGGGCCGAGCGGCGCCCGGCACCTCGAGCACGCCAGCGCCCGCGGGAGCATCAGGGTCAGGTCCGGGCCCCTGGCGCAGCGTCCCGCGGTGGTGATCGCCACCGAGCGGATGGACGAGGACGCGGGCTGGAGAGAGCTCGAATCGGGTGATCTCGTGCACGTGGACCCGGACCTCAAGGTCAGCATCCGCCGGATCCTGCCCTCCCCGCCGGCGCGACCGCTGTCGCTGGCCGAGCTCGATCCTCGCGCCGCCGCCTCCCAGAGCGCCCCGGCGCAACGGTGAGCACCACAGCCTGATCTACCGCAGCGCCGGCGGCTACGAGCTGCTGATGCGGGTGCTCTACGGCCGCCACTACGGGGATCGCCTGGTCGCCGTGGCCCAGCGGGTCAGGCCCGGCGCCTCGGTGTTGGAGCTCTGCCCCGGACCGGGCGCGCTGTACGAGCGCCACCTGGGCCACCGCGCGAGCGCCTACACCGGCGTCGACGTCAACGCCGGGTTCGTCGAGCGGCTGCAGCGCCTCGGCGCCGCGGGGCTGGTGCTCGATCTCCGCGACGGCGCCGAATCGCTGCCGCCCGCCGACGTGGTCATCATGCAGGCCAGCCTGTACCACTTCCTGCCCGGCGCGGAGGCGGTGCTGGACCGGATGGTCGCCGCCGCGCGCGAGCGGGTGATCGTGGCCGAGCCGATCCGCAATCTCGCCACCAGCGGCGTGCCGCTGGTGGGACGGATCGGCCGCCGGGCCGCCAACCCCGGCGCCGGGTCAGACGGCCACAGCGAGCGCTTCACCGAGCTGACGCTCGACCGGCTGATGGCCCGCTACGGACGGTTGACCGTGGAGGCGTTCAAGATCCCCGGGGGTCGGGAGAAGGTGTACGTACTCGATCCGGGTCGGGACTGATCACCGGCTCCAGGACCGCCTCGGGCCCCTCGGCCTGGGCGTCGATCAGGAACAGCGGGCGGTCCTTGACCTGCTCGAAGATCCGCCCCACGTAGAGCCCCACGACCCCGACGCTGACGATGATGAAGCCGGCCAGCACCAGCAGCAGCACGGCCAGGCTGGTGTAGCCCGGCACGGTCTTGTCGGGCTCGACGAGGTAGTCGATGATCTCGAATCCGGCCAGGACGACGCCCACGAGCGCGACGAAGAAGCCCACCAGCACCACGACCCGGAGCAGCACGGTGCTGCGGAAGAACATGCCGTCGAGCGCGACCTTGACCAGGCGCCGCAGCGTGTAGGCGCTGCTTCCATCGTGGCGCTCGGCGTGGTCGATCTCGATCGTGGTGGCGTCGAAGCCGAGCCAGTCCAGCGCGATCATGTACTCGCGATCCTGGTCGCGCAGGCGCAGGAAGGCGTCGATCACGCGGCGGGAGATCAGGCTCAGCGTGCTGTAGTCCGAGCTCGTGTCGGTCTCCAGCGTGAGGCGGCGGTAGACCCGGCTGGCCCACCGCTTCAGCGGCGGGTGGCGGCGGCCGCGGCGCAGGGTGCGCACCACGTCGTAGCCCTCGCCGGCGGCGGCCCACAGCCGCGGGATGTCCTCCGGCGCCTCCTGCAGATCACAGTCCATCACCACCGCCCGGTGTCCGCGCGCCTGCGACAGGCCGGCGGTGATGGCGGCGTGCTGGCCGAAATTGCGGCTCAGACGAAACGCGCGGACGTGAGCGTCGGCGCGCGCCAACTGCGACAGGACGCTCCAGCCGTCATCGCGGCTGCGGTCGTCGATGAACACCAGCTCATAGCTGTCGGTGACCTGGGCGATGCTGCGGGTGAGGCGCTCGTGCAGCGCCACCAGGCAGCTGGCGCACGCGTAGACGGGGATCACCACGCTCAGGTCCACCACCCGCGCGGGCGCGCCGTTGTGCTGGGTAGGGCCGGCCATGCCCACAGAATTGTCCGCTAATGGTGCGGAGAACGCGAGTGGGTTGTGTTTGCCTTGGGTGTGCGGGGGCGTGCGCCGGGGGGCCAGAGCGTTACGGGCTGCGTCCGGAGCGGCACGCCCGGGAGCCAGAACGGTGGACCCCGCGGAGGGTGCGGGGCGCACCGAGGCCCGGATGGTGTGCGCCATCGCCGTAGCGGAGCGCGCGGCCCTGGCGCTGCGCGCCGCCAGCGGAACGCCGCCCGGGGCGAGCGTCAGTTGCAGCTGGCGATAGTTGAAGCCGTACCCGCCGGAGCAATTGAGGTGCGCGTCGCAGCCGTCGAAGTTGGCCGCCCACTTCATCCACAGCACGGTGCCGTTACGGCTGATCCAGCTGAGCGGGAAGCCCGCGTCGTAGCCGTTGGAAGGCCCGAAGTTGACCTGGCGGGCGACAAACGAGAACGGACCCCAGGGATGCGGCGCCGCGAGGATGTCCAGTTCGGACCCCGCGCGCCAGATCTCCGGCGGCGCGGGCGCGTAGGAGTGGGTGAACGTGAGCAGGTATTGATGCAGCGGAGCGTCGTAGGCCATCTGCGGATAGGTGATGTGGTCCGGCCAGCTCGCGATCGGTACCGCGTCGGCCAGCGAGCTCGAATAGACCGGCCACGGCAGGCCGCCCTGCCGCGTCCATCCCGACACCCATTGCCACTGCGCCGGGTCGGTCATATCGGCGACGTCGGGGAGGCTGCGCCCCATGATCAAGTCTGGTCGCGTTGAACTCCCGCTCGGTCGCGATCGCGTACACGTAGCCGTCGACGTAGTGGCCGCCCTGGCCTCGGATCACCCAGCTGAGGTTGCCGAGCGGAGCCGGAAACGGCTTGGCCGGGAAGTTCCACTGCTGACCGAGATCGGTCGAGTAGGCGATCCCCGCCAGGCCCGCGAACGGGCCGTTGACGTTCCAGGTCCAGTCCATCTCCTGGGTGGCGAACAGCACCTTGTTGGCCTCCACCAGCCCGCTGGAGTAGTAGGGCCCCAGCGGCCCGTTCCAGAGCGAAGGGTAGACCCTGATCTGGCCGAAGCCGTACGGCGGGGGCGCCGAAGGGTTGCCGACGTAGCTGAAGCGGATCCGGGGTGGCGTGCCGGTGATCTGTGCGAGCGACTGCTTCCACAGCTTGCCGCGCGGTGCGCCGGTGCCGCCGTCGTCCATGATCGTGTACTGGTTGCCGTCATCGCCCCAGATCGTCGGCAGGATGTCGCCCCACTGGTTCGATGGCGGCGCGTAGCGAGGGCTGGTCCAAGTGGCGCCCGTGATCACCGTGCTGGCCGGAAACGGCGTGTTGTTGGCGCGCCTCAGACGGTCAGGCGCCGGCACCGGCCTGGTGACGCGTGAACGGGCGCCGGCAACCGGGACCGCGACCGCCGGCATCAGCATCACGCCCAGCAGCAGTGCGATCGCCCAGGTTCCTCGTCTCAACATATGCATCCATAACTCCACGAAGTCACGAAAGTATCGGCGCGAGCGGCGTCCCGGGCCGCTTGCCAGCGGCCTCCCGCCGAGCCGGCGCCGTGCTCTCAGCGCGCCGGGGGCTGGACGAACACCAGCAGCTTGATCGGCGTGCGCCGGAAGTAGCGGGGGGCCAGGCGCGTCAGCTGGTTGGCACTGAGACGCTGGGGACGGGTCAGCACGAACCGGGCCACGATCCAGTTGGCGACCTTGAAGCGCGCCACCAGCCTCGCTCCTGGTACGGAGATGCTGCGCGGAACCGGGGAGCCGTAGGGCACTCCGCCGAGGTCATTGGCGGCGATCTCGCGTCGCTCCTGCGCGGCCGTCACCGACGCAGGTGCAGCTTCTTGGTCGCGCCCACGACGTCGACCTCCCGGATCAGCACGCGGCGACCCGGGACCTGCGTCCAGCTCACCCCCGGCAGGTAGATCTTGAGCGCGTCGGCGGTGGTCCCGTCGGCGGCCAGAATCGCCCGGGGCAGGTCGCCGGGACCGAGGGCGCGCGCGACAGTCGCGCCAATCGGGACGCTGCAGATACGGATGCGTCTGGACGTCGATCGCGGTGACGCAGAACACGGCCAGCAGCGCGATCGCCAGCGCCGCGCCGGCGACCCGCGCTCGCGGGGCGCAGCAGGCGGCGGCCAGCAGCGTGGCGACCGGCACGGCGGCCGGGATCTCGTTGCGCGGGAGGAAGTAGTCCTGGCCCAGCAGCCCGAGGCCGAGCGGCAGCAGGAAGCACAGCCCGCCACCACCAGCGCCACCTTGGCGGCCTGCCGCGTGCGCCGATCCGCTCCGGGGCCCAGCAGGAGCACCACGATCACCAGCAGCCCGGCGCCCGCGATCAGGCCCTCGAGCGTGGTGGTGCGACGGTAGAGGTTGCTGGCGCCCCACTCGATCACGGTCTGGGCGATCCGGGTGGTGCGTGAGATCGACCCGATCCAGCCGGCGCCCCGCGATGTCGCGGTCCCCGCCACGGCGAACGGGAGCATCGCGATCTGAACCGCCGCCACGGCCCCCACCGCGATCACCGTAGCCCGTTTTCGCGCCACCCACAGCAGCCACACCGCCTCCGGCGCGACCACGAAACCGGCGAAGAAATGGGTCATCAGCGCGGCGGCGGAGAACACCGCCCACCAGGCCAGGTTGCGCGTCGAGGGTTCGCGCCGGGCGCGAATGAACCACAGGAACGAGAGGCCCGAGAACAGCGCGACCAGCATGTAGCTGCGCGCCTCCTGCGAGTACCAGATCATGAACGGATTCACGACCATGAACGCGGCGGCCAGCAGGCCCGCGCGCCGGTCCAGGAGATCGCGCGCGCACAGATAGGCGACGGGCACGATGGCCACGCCGGCGATGCGCCGAGATCGACCGCAGCGCCACTTCGCCGGTGCCGAACAGCTTCGCCCACACCCAGATCAGGATGAAGTACAGCGGCGGCGTCGTCTCGATGCTCGCGACCGTGTGGAGCATCCCGGTCAACGAGGAGCGCGCCTCGTAGGCGGTCAGCGCCTCGTCGGCCCAGAAGCTCTGGTTGTCCAGCGTGATGATCCGGATCGCCGCCGCGACGACGATCAGGCCCACCAGGATCCAGGCCTCGCCGCTCACCGCCGCGGCGCGATCGAGAAACGGCGGCCGGCGGGGCACCACGCTGCGCGCGGGATACTGCGAGGTGCTCACCGGGACAGCAGCTCCCGCATCGCCGCGACCACGTCGTCCTGGTCGGCTTCGGTGACCTTCGGGCTGAGCGGCAGGCTGAGCGTGGTGTCGGAGATCGCGGTGGCCACCGGGAAGTCGCCCGGCACCAGGTCGTAGGTATCGCGGTAGTAAGGGTGCAGGTGGACGCCGCGGTAGTGCACGCCGGTGCCGATCTTGCGCTCGTTCGAGCGCCTCCAGCAGCTCGTCGCGGGGCAGCGGCGCCTCGGGCTCGACCCGCACCTGGTAGAGGTGGCGGGCGTGGCGGGTACCGGGCTCCGGCGGCGGGGGCGTCCGGACCGGCAGCCCCTCCAGCAGCGCGTCGTAGCGATCCCACAGCTCGGCGCGGCGGTCGATCCACTGATCGAGGTGCGGCAGCTGGCGCAGACCGACGGCCGCCTGGACGTCGGTCATGTTGTACTTGTAGCCGGGCCTGACGACCTCGTAGTGGCGAAAGCCGGCGTCGGAGAACCGCTGCCAGGCGCCGACGCTGAGGCCGTGCAGCGCGAGCCGCTCGACCTCCTCGGCGATCGCCTCGGAGTCGGTCATCAGCGCCCCGCCCTCGATCGTGGTGATGTTCTTGGTCACGTAGAACGAGAACGCGGTGAGGTTGCCGAACGAGCCGATCCGCCGCCCCTGCCACTCGGCCCCGATCGCGTGCGCCGCGTCCTCGATCACGTGCAGCCCGTGGCGATCGCGCAGCTCGGTCAGCCGGTCCATGTTGACCGGCCGGCCGGCCAGGTGCACGGGCATGATCGCCCGGGTGCGCGGGGTGATCGCGGCCTCGGCGGCATCGAGGTCGATGTTTGCCGGTCACCGGGTCGCTGTCGACCAGGACCGGCTTGGCGCCGGCGTGCTCGACCGCGTTGGCGGAGGCGACGAACGTCATCGCCGGGACCAGCACCTCGTCGCCGGCGCCGATGCCGAGCACGTCCATCGACAGGATCAGCGCCGCCGTGCAGGAGGACACGCAGCGGGTGTAGGGCGCGCCGACGTACTCGGACAGCATCGCCTCGAAGCGATTGACCTTGGGCCCGGTCCCGACCCACCCCGAGCGCAGGGAGTCGACGACCTCGGCGATCTCCTGATCGCCGATCATCGGACTCCCGAAGATCAGAAAGGTCTCTCTCATGTCTGCCCGCTCGGCGGCCCTGTTCGGGGACCGCGAGCGATCGCCTGCGTGACCGCCCGTGCGCTGCGGCCGCGTGCCAACAGCGTCCAGAGCGTAATAAGCCGGCCGTAAACGCCCTACGGGAATCGGGTTAGGAGCGCGTGTGCCACGATCTGGGTCACCTGATGACGCGTGCCCCGTCCGCATCGCCGCCCGTCCCCTCGCGCCCGCTCCCCCCGGGTCCGCCGCTGCCGCGCGCGCTTCAGACCGCCGGCTTCCTGTTCGGCGGAGCCCGATTCCTGGAGGCCTGCCGGCGGCGCTACGGCGACGCGGTCACGTTCGGGACCCTGTTCGACGAGCGCTTCGTGATGGTGTTCGACCCAGATCTGGTCAAGGAGGTGTTCCGCGGCTCGGGCGCGCAGCTGCACGCCGGCGAGGCGAACGCGCTGCTGGGGCCGATCCTCGGCGAGCGCTCGGTGCTGCTGCTCGACGGCGACGAGCATCTGCGTCACCGCCGCCTGCTGCTGCCGCCGTTTCACGGCGAGCGGATGCTCGCCCACACCGAGACGATGCGCGCCTGCACCGACGAGGAGATCGATCGCTGGCCGGTGGGCGAGCCGTTCGCGCTGCTGGCCACGCCTGCAGTCGCTCACCCTGCGGGTGATCCTGCGCGCCGTGTTCGGCTACGAGCCCGGAGCGGCCGAGGAGGAGCTCCGCGGCCGGCTGCGGGCGATGGTCGAGCCCCTCGCCCGCGGCCGCGCGGGCTGCTGATGGTCGTCGGCGCTGCTGCGGGGTCGCGGGGACCGCCGCGCGGCGCAGGAGTTCGAGGCCCGCAAGCGGGCGGTCGACGAGATCCTCTACGCCGAGATCGCCCGCCGGCGCGGGCAGCCCGACCTCGGCCGAGCGCGACGACGTGTTCTCCGCGCTGCTGCTGGCCCGCGACGAGCAGGGCGGACGGCTCACCGACCGCGAGGTGCGCGACGAGCTGCTGACCCTGCTGCTGGCCGGCCACGAGACCACCGCGACCGGGTTGGCCTGGACGTTCGACCTGCTGCTGCACACCCCCCGGGTGCTGCGGGAGGCGCTCGCGGCGAGACGATCGCTACCTCGACGCCGTGGTCAAGGAGGCGCTGCGGATCCGGCCCGTGATCCCCGGGGTGGGCCGGGTGGTGCGCGAGCGCCGTTCGCGCTCAACGGCTATGAGGTGCCGCCCGGGATCGAGATCAACCCCTCGATCCGGACCATCCATCGCCGCGCCGACCTGTATCCCGAGCCCGGCCGAGTTCAGGCCCGAGCGGTTCCTCGGGCCCGGACGCCCCCGACACCTACACCTGGGTCCCGTTCGGCGGCGGCACCCGCCGCTGCCTGGGCGCCAGCTTCGCGCTGACCGAGATGCGGATCGTGCTCTCGCGGGTGCTCGAGCGCACGCAGCTGGCGCCGGTGGCAGCCGCGCGTGGCCAAGGCGCAGTTCCGCGCCATCACGCTGGCGCCCAAGGGCGGGGTGCGCGTGGTCCATCCAGGCGCCCACCGGCGGCGGTCGCCTGCGGTCCTGAACGCGGCGGTCGACGGCTCGAGCGCGGGCGCGGGGCGATCAGCGGCTGCCGGTGGCGTAGCGCAGGATCGACAGGTCGGTGAGCCACTCCACCGGGGCCACGTCGTCGGTGTAGACCTGACCGCCGCGCAGCCCGGGCGCCGAGCCGGCCGGCCACGGCGGCCAGCAGCCCCTGCAGACCCGCGGGAACGGACGGGTGGGCGGCGATCATCCGCGCCGCCGAGAGCGGGCGCCGGCTGGCCAGCACCAGCGAGTTGGTGTCGCTGAAGCGGTCACGGATCACGACCGGGAAGACCGAGCGCAACGTGGCGACGACCACCTGCTCCAGCGCATCGGAGTTCGGCAGCTGGCCGACGTTGACGATGAACACCCCGTTGGGGCTCAGGTGGGCCTTGACGGATGCGAAGAACTCGTGCGTGACCAGGTAGAACGGGATGTAGGGCTGGCGGTAGGCGTCCAGGAAGATCGAGTCGTAGCGGACGCCTGGATGGCCTGCAGCCACGGGCGGGCGTCGGCGGTGTACAGGTGCAGGTTCGGGCCCCCGAGGTGGAAATAGCGCCGGCCGATCGTGGACAGCTCGCCGTCGAGCTCGACCGCGTCGACGCGCGTGGAGGGGAAGTAGTGCCCGTAGGCGCGGGCGACGGTGCCGGCAGCGTCACCGAGGATCGCGATCCGGTGCGGCGGCGCCGCCGCGCCGCCGGCGAACGGGAGCACCAGGAAGTCATCCCAGTAGCCGTCGGTGAGGAAGCTGCCCGGCCGGTACAGGGAGTGGATCGCCACGCCCTCGTTGAGCTGCAGCCAGCGCACCCCGTCGCGGAACTGGACCACCCGCGCGTACTGGTACGGGGTCTCGGTCTCATAGATCACCCGGCCCCCGTTCACGTCCGCCCCGATCGCCGCCGGCGGGATCAGCAGCGTCGCCGCCACCGCGAGCGGAATCGATCAGCCAGCGCCAGGAGCGCAGTCCCGGCGCGGCGACCAGGGCCAGCGCCAGCGCGAACACGATGAACGTCCGGTGGGTGCCGATCAGCGGGATCAGCAGCAGCGCGGACGAGAAACGTTCCCACCAGCGAGCCGGCGGTGGAGATCGCGTACAGCCCGCCGGTCACCTTCCCGGTGTCGGCCAGCGTCACCACGGTCAGGCGGTTGGCGTACGGGGCCACCGCCCCCAGCAGCATCACCGGAACCGCGACCAGGACCAGCACCGCGGCCAGCGACCCCAGAAAGCCCCCCACCGATAGGGATCCCAGCGCGTTCACCGACAGCTTCAGGAACGGGTCGGCGACGAACGGCACCGCGGCGAGCAGCACCGAGGCCAGCAGGACGATCGCACACAGGCCGCGGAGATCGGCGCGCCGGTCGGCCAGCCGTCCTCCGACCGCGTAGCCCGCCGACAGGGCCACCAGCACCGTGGCGATGGTGTTGGCCCAGATGATCGTCGAGGCGCCGAAGTACGGCGCGAGGAGGCGCGCGGCGGCGATCTCGGCGCCGAGGCTGGCCGATCCGACCACGAACACGATCAGCCGCAGCAGAGCCGGGTGCGCCGGCGGGGCGGCGGCGAGGCCGGGCCCGGCGGCAGTGGGGCCGGGCCCGTCGGCCGCCGACGTCGCTGGTTGCGCGGCGCGGGATCGCCTGGCCCATCGGGCAAGGTTAGTAACTTGAGCGCTCGATGCTGCTCTACAACTCGCCCGTCTCGGGTAACTGTTACAAGGTCAGGCTGCTGTTCGCCCAGCTCGGGATCGAGTACGAGCGCCGCGAGCTCGACGTGTTCGATCGCTCCGACCGCCCCGAGGTCCTCGGCGGCCTCAACCCGGCTCTGCGCGTGCCCACGGTGGCGTTCGACGACGGCCGCACCCTGGCCGAGTCGGGCGCGATCCTGTTTCACTTCGCGGAGGGGACCGACTACCTGCCGGCGGATTCGTTCGAGCGGGCGCAGGTGCTGCAGTGGATGTTCTTCGAGCAGTACGACGTCGAGCCCAACATCGCCGTGGCCCGCTTCTGGGCGATGGCCGGGATCCACGCGCCGGAGGAGCAGCTGGCGGCCAAGCGCGACGGCCGGGACGAGGGCGCTCGAGGCGCTGGAGCGGCACCTGAGCGATCGTCAGTACCTCGTGGCCGACCGCTACTCGATCGCCGACATCGCCCTGTTCGGCTACACCCACGTCGCCCCCGAGGGCGGCTTTGCGCTCGAGCCCTACCCCGCCGTGCGGGAATGGATCGCGCGCGTCGCCGCCCAGCCCGGGCACATCGCGATCACCGACTGATCCGATCCTGCGCGCCGGCGTTGGCCAGGACGGCGTCGTGGACGTACGCCGCCAGCCCCTCGGCCACCTTCTCGTAGGTGGCCGCGAAGCGCGGGTCGGCGATGTACATCTCGGCCAGGTTGCGGTGCATCTGGGTCGAGACCGGATAGAACCAGCGCGTGATGTGCTGGCGGTGGCGCTCGGCAACCGCCCGCGCGCGCTCGCCGTCGGCGGGCTCGCCCTCCTTCATCGCGGCGGCGAAGGCCTGGACCACCTGGTCGGCCTCGGCCTTGATCTCAGACCACTCTCGCTCTCCGTAGCCGGCCGCTCGCCGCGCTGACTCCCTGATAGGCGTCGGTGTGGCCCCAGCGCTCGCGCGCCTCCTCCTCGTACTCGCTGCGATCGAAGTCCTTGAACATGTCACCTACCTCCATCTCGGTTCCTTTCTCCTCGGCGTCGAGCGCAGCATCGAGCGCTCGCGCGGTTGCGCCCAGACGCTCCAGCTCGAGCTCCACCAGCTCACGCTGCTGGCGCAGCGCGGCGGCGCGATCGTGGGCGGGGTCGTCGAGCAGTGGTCGGATCTCCTGCAACGAGAATCCGAGCTGGCGCCAGACGAGGATCTCCTGCAGCCGGGTCAGGTCCTCGTAGTCGTACAGCCGGTAGCCCGCCTCGGAGCGTCCGCTCGGGCTCAGCAGGCCGATCTCGTCGTAGTGGTGCAGCGTGCGTACGGTGACGCCCGCCACCCGGGAAAGCTCGCCTACGGTTCTCATGTTCGGCACGGTAGGGCCTCCCGTTGGGTCAGAGTCAAGCGTGATCCGTGGCAGGGCGGTTCGGCCCTCCACCGCTAAGCTGACCGCCGATGCGCGACGCCCTGATCTGCGAGCCGCTACGCACCCCGGTGGGCCGCTTCGGCGGCATCTTCCGCGACGTCAGCGTGACCGAGCTGGCGACGACCGTGATCAAGGCGATCATGGAGCGCACCGGCCTGCCGCCCGAGCAGGTCGACGACGTGCTGCTGGGCCAGGCCTACGCCAACGGCGAGGCGCCCGCGCTGGGGCGCGTGGCGGCGCTCGACGCCGGGCTGCCCGTGGACGTGCCCGGCCTTCAGATCGACCGCCGCTGCGGCTCGGGGCTGCAGGCCGTGATCGACGCGGCGATGATGGTCCAGACCGGCGCGGCCGACCTGGTGCTGGCGGGGGGCGCCGAGAGCATGAGCCAGACCGAGCTCTACTCCCCGTCCCTGCGGTGGGGAGCCCGCTCCGGCGGGGCGATGCTGGAGGATCGGCTGGTCCGGGGTCGCGTCACCGCCGGCGGCGCCCACTATCCGGTGCCGGGAGGCATGATCGAGACCGCCGAGAACCTCCGGCGCGAGTATTCGATCCCGCGCCAGGAACAGGACGAGCTCGCGCTGCGATCCCACCAGCGTGCGGTCGCCGCCCACGAGCGCGGGGCGTTCGGCGAGGAGATCGTCGCGGTCGAGGTCAAGGAGCGCAAATCCGGCCCCCGGCTGATCGACCGTGACGAGCATCCGCGGCCGGACGCCACCCTCGAGAGCCTCGGCTCGCTGCGACCGATGATGGGGCGCAAGGATCCGGAGGCGACGGTGACCGCGGGCAACGCCAGCGGCCAGAACGACGGCGCGGCGGTCTGCATCGTCACCCACGCCGAGCACGCCGCCGAGCTCGGCCTGCAGCCGATCGCCCGGCTGGTCGGCTGGGCCGTCGCGGGCGTCCCGCCGCGCACGATGGGCATCGGCCCGGTGCCGGCGACCGCGAAGGCGATGGCGCGCGCCGGACTGTCGCTGGAGCAGATGGACCTGATCGAGCTCAACGAGGCGTTCGCCGCCCAGGCACTGGCGGTGCTGCGCGAGTGGGATCTGCCCGATGGCCTGGAGCGCGTCAACGTCAACGGCTCCGGGATCTCCCTGGGGCATCCGATCGGCGCCACCGGCGGGAGGATTCTGACCACCCTGCTGCGCGAGCTACGTCGCCGCGACGGTCGCTATGGCCTGGAGACGATGTGCATCGGCGGCGGCCAGGGGCTGGCGGCCATCTTCGAGAACGCGCGCGAGGCGTGACACCGGGCCACCAGGCCGAGCAGACCCTGCGCGAGGTGATCGACGCGCTGGCGCCGATCGAGCGCCGGGCCGGATCCAGCGGCGAGCAGCAGGCCGCCGCGTGGCTCGCGCAGCGCCTGCGCGCGGCGGGCTGCGACGCCCAGGTGGAGGAGGAGCAGTTCCTCGATGGCTATGCCCGGGTGATCGGCTCGCTGGCGAGCGCCAGCGCGCTGGCGGGGGTTACCGCCCTGGTGGCCCCGCGCGTGCGCAAGCTGGCCGGGGCCGCCGCAGCGGCGGCGACGCTGGCGATCGCCGATGACGTCTCCAACGGACCGCGGCTGTTCCGCCGCGCCGCGGCCGAGCGGAAGACGACCTGGAACGTCGTCGGCAGCTGCGGCGATCCCGACGCTGCGCGCACGCTGGTGGTGCTGGCCCATCACGATGCCGCGCCGACCGGCAAGATCTTCGACCAGCGCCTGCAGGCCGCGCTGGGCGAGCGGTTTCCGGGCCTGCTGGAGAGGATCGACACTTCGCTGCCGCTGTGGTGGCTGATGGTCGGGATGCCCGCGCTGGTGGCGCTGGGCGCGGCCCGCGGCCGGCGCGGCACGCTCGTGGCCGGCACCGCCGGCTCGGTCGTCGGCGTGGCGACGTTCGCAGACGTCGCCCGCAGTCCCATCGTCCCGGGTGCCAACGACAACCTGACCGCGGTCGCGGTCCTGGTCGCGCTGGCCGAGCGTCTCCGCGACGAGCCGATGGCCGGGCTGCGCGTGCTGCTGGCCTCGTGCGGCGCCGAAGAGGTGATCCAGGGCGGGATCTACGGCTTCGCCAGGCGCCACTTCGCGGCGCTGGACCGCGCTCGCACCTGGGTCCTGAACCTGGAGACGGTCGGCTCGCCGAAGCTGATCCTGCTGGAGGGAGAGGGACCCGTGGTGATGGAGGACTACCACGACCGCAGCTTCCGTGATCTGGTCGCCCGCGCCGCCGAGTACGCCGGCGCGCCTCTGCAGCGCGGCCTGCGCGTCCCGCGCCTCCACCGACGCCGTGGTGCCCAGTCGCGCCGGCTATCCGACCGCGACGCTCGCGTCGATGAACCGCTACAAGGCGCTGTCGAACTACCACCTGATGAGCGACGTCCCGGAGAACGTCGACTACACCACCGTCCTGCAGGCGCTGACGGTCACCGAAGCGGTCGCGCGCGAGCTGGCCTCCAATCCCTGGATCGGGCGGGGGTAGCCGCCGTGCCGCTGGCCAGCGAGCTCGAGCTGCCGGCGTTCGATCACACCGATCCCTCGCTGCGCGGTGAGCGCTACCGCGCCGCGATGGCCGCCCTGCGCGGCCACGACGGCTGGCTGGCCAGCTGTCCGTTCGGATTCATCGTGCTCGACCGCGAGTCGGTCGAGTTCTTTCTGCGCAGCAAGGACGCCGTGTTCCCCGGTCTGACGATCGCCGACCTGTTCGGGATCGCCGACGGACCCCTGCACGAGGAGATCGTCAAGAACATCATCAACGTCAACGGCGCCGACCATCGCCGCCTGCGCAACCTCGTCAACCCGGCGCTGGCCCCCCGGGCGGTGGACCGCTACCGGCCCGCGATGCAGCAGTTCCTGGCGGAGCTGCTGGACGACCTGCCCCCCGACGGCCGCTGCGAGTTCATCGGCGCCTTCGCCAAGCCATACCCATCGCTGGTGATCGCCGAGGTGATGGGCGCGCCCCACCGCTACGCACCCAAGCTCCACGAGTGGTCGAACTGGATCCAGCGCCAGTTCGACGCCACCAGCCTGATGGAGGATCGCGCCCGAATCGAGCAGGCGGTGTCGGAGTTCTACGTATGGGCCGACGAGCTGATCGCCGACCGCCGCCGGACGCCGGGCACCGACCTGATCACCGACCTGATCGCGGCCGAGGAACAGGGCGAGCGGCTGAGCCACGATGAGCTGCGCAACCTCGTGCTCAACGTCCTGGTCGGCGGAGTGGACACCAGCCAGAGCCAGCTGGCGCACGCCATGCGCCTGCTGGCGTCGCGCCCGGAGCAGTGGCAGCTGCTGCGCTCCGATCCGCGCGGGCTGGCCCTGGCCGCCGTCGACGAGACGATCCGGTTCGAGCCGATCACCCCGTTCACGGCGCGGATCACCATCGCCGAGGTGGAGCACCGCGGGGTCACCTTCCCCCCCGGCACCGTGGTGCTGGTCTCGGCCTGGCACGCCAACCGCGAGGGCGTCGACCCCGACGAGTTCGACATCACGGCCGACCGGGGCGGGGCGCGGGTCCTGACCTTCGGCGCCGGGATCCACTACTGCGTCGGCGCCAACCTGGCCCGGGCGGAGATGCAGGAAGGGCTGGCGGCGATCGCCGAGCGGGTCAGCAGCGTGACGCCCGATGGGGACCCGGAGTTCGGGACGCCGTCGGGGATCTACGGGCTCGAGTCGCTGCCGCTGCGCTTTGCCGCCTAGCCCCGGCCGGGGGGTTTGAGCTCTGGCCTGCCCGGCCGGGGGGTTTCAGCGCTGCCCTGCCGGCCGGGGGTTGAGAGCTCCGCCTGGGGCATGCCATTCGCGACAAACCGGGATCCGCCGGTCCGATCTGCCACCAAACGCAGGCATCACCCCCGATGTGCGCCAAAGCGGCCGCGCGGACCGCGGATTGTCGCGTTCTGCAGGTGGATCCGGCCGGCCGGGGAGGGCCGGCGCCGGTTTCAGTTGGCGGCGAGCCAGAGGGCGTCGTCGCCCAGCGGCTCGCGCCGGGCCCGCCCGGACGCCACCAGCTCGATCAGCGCCCGCTCGGCGGCCTGGCGATCGGGCGCGTCGTTGCCGTGCGTCATCAGCGCCGCGACCTCCTGGGTGGTGAGACCGCCCTCGAAGTACCCCAGCAGCGGCTCGGGGGTCTCGGGGGCGGGCCGACGGTCGAGCGCCGGGTCGAGGTTCGCGATCAGGATGTCGTAGGCCTCGACCGGCTGAAATCCGCCCGCCACGAGCTCGGTGCCGTTCTGCTTGAACACGATCGACGGCGCCGTGAAGCGGACCGGGCCGTCGGTGGTCGCGGTCTTGCCCTGGAGCTCGGCGGCCGACCCGACGGCGGTGCGGGTCTCGGCGCGGTCACGCTCGTAGGCCTCGGTCACCTCGGGTGAGTCCAGCGCGGCGATCACCGCGGGCGCATCGACTCCGGGGAGCCCCTCGATCGCAGCGGCGAGGTGGGTGTCGTCCTCGAGCACCATCGGCGTGGTGAAGTTGGCCAGCTGGATCGCCCGGAACACGCGCCATTCGCTGCCGGGGTTGGCCAGCCGCGCCGCGGCCACCGCGCGGCAGGCGCGCGCCGTCGCGCTCAGCCGCGGCTTCGGAGCGGGGGCGAACGGCATCCCGTAGCGCCGGAAGGAGAGCTGCCCGAGCGCGCCCCGCAGCGGGGTGTAGCCGCGGGCGGCGTACTGGGAGGCGTCCTCGGTGAGCCCGATCACCACCAGCCGCCATCGCAGCTGGTCGTCATAGCGCCATTCGAGCACACGCAGCGCGGGGCTCTCCGAGTATGCCCAGGGACAGGCGGGGTCACTGAAGATGGTGGTGTCGATCATGCGTGGGCTCTGTGAGTGCGGTTGGGATGGCGAGGATTAGGTTGATGCCTCAAGTATATGCGCCAGCCGACCTCCGCGATCGGCACCGGCTCCGGCGATGTCCACCGCGGGCCGAACCTCAGCGGTGACGAAGCCGGCCCGTCGCAGCTCCGCGGCGGCCTGCTCGGCGTCGCGGAAGTGCAGGTACACCCGACCGCGCACGAACGCCGATAGCACCACGCGGAAGGCCCGGACCTCGATCGGCTGGGCGCTGCCGAGGTGCAGATCCGATATGTAGCGTCCCGTCGCGAACCCCGCCAGGGCCCGGGCGAATCGTCGCCACAGGCCCCGCAGGTCCTGGGGCGACAGGTACCCCAGCAGCCCCTCGGTGATGATCGCCAGCCCCCGGCGAGGATCGAGCGACTCCGTCACCGACGCCAGGCTGTTGGGGCCCGAATCACGCAGCGCGTCGAGGTCGCACACCCGGTGCCCTGGCCCCAGTGACCCCATCCGCTCCAGCGCGCGGCGCTTGCGCGCGGCCATCGCCGGCAGGTCGGCCTCGACGTAGTCGATCCGGTCGCCGTAGCGCTGGGCGAAGCGCCACCCGCGGGGCGACAGCCCGGCCGCCACCTCGATCACCTGGCTCACGGCGCCCGCCTCGATCGCGCGCTCGAGCACCGAGTCGATGGCGCGGTGCCGCGCCAGCAGATAGGACTCCAGCGAGGGCCGCCCCAGTGCGGCGCTGGCCTGCATGACCGGGTGCAGCAAGTCGAACAGGAGCCGGCCCTCGCGGGTGGCCAGTGCCGGGTGCGAAAGCCCGGCTCGAACCCAGACGTATCCGGTGTAATGCGCCGTCGGGGTGATGGAGTCAGGTGAGCTCATCCGCGACCAGCCTGCTCCAGGCGGTCGAGCAGCTCGGCCTGGGCGGGGTTGATCTTCTCGCGCGCCTGCGCCAGCCCGAACCACTGGGCCCGATCGACCTCCGGGAACTCCTGCTGGCGGCCCGACCGCGGGGGCCACTCCATCGTGAAGCTGTTGCTGTGGATCGCGGTGGCGTCGAGGTCGCCGGCCAGCGCCCAGGCGCGCACCCGCTTGCCGGACTTCTGGCGGACCTCGCCCAGATCGACGGGCTCGCCGCCCGGCGCCGCGGTCCCGAGCTCCTCCTCGAACTCGCGACGGGCCGCCGCCAGCGGATCCTCGCCGGGCTCGTACTCACCTTTGGGAATCGACCAGGCCCCCGCGTCGCGACGGGACCACACCGGGCCGCCGGGATGAACGAGCAGCACCTCCGGCGCGCCGCCCGCGTCCCGGTGCAGCACTATCCCGGCGCTGTGACGGGCGCGTGGGCTCCTCGAAGTCGGCATTCCAACAGAGAAATTTCAACCTTTCAACCAAATGTCAAGGTCATTCGCTTCAATCGGTCTCTGGAATCGGGACCCGGGGGCTGACCCGGATCGCGGCAAATCGACGTCTGACGCTGACCGGCGCGGCACGGAACTGGAGGTAGGCCCATGAGAAAGCTCGCGACCTGGTGCTTTCGGCACCGACTGGCCACGGTCCTCGGGTGGGTCGTGGGGCTCGCCGCCCTGACCGCGATCCAGAGCTCGGTGGGAAGCGCGTACAGCAACAACTTCCAGCTTCCCAGCACTCCGAGCTTCGACGCGATCAGGCTGCTGGAACGAAACGCTCCCAAGGCGTCGGGCGAGACCGATCAGCTCGTGATCGCGGTCAAGCAGGGCAAGGTGACCGACCCGGCGGTGAGGGCGCGGACCGAGGCCATGCTCGCCGCCGTCGCGCGGCTGCCCCACGTAGCGGCGGTCGCCTCTCCGTATGCCGCCGGCGGAGCGCGGCAGATCTCGCCGTCGGGACTGGTCGCGTTTGCCAACGTCTCGTTCGACAGCGCTTCGAACCACAACGCGATCACCAACGCGGCGGCCAAGACATTCGTCAACACGGTCACCTCGGCCTCGACCGCGGGCGCCAACGGAGTCGAGTTCGAGGTCGAAGGGAGCATCGCCCAGAGCGGCAACCGGAACAACGGGAGCAGCGGCCTGATCTTCGGGATCCTGGCCGCCGCGGTGGTGCTGTTCCTGGTGTTCGGCTCGCTGACGGCGACGCTGCTGCCGCTGATCACCGCCGGCCTCTCGCTTGGTACCGGGATCGCCGTGATCGGGCTGCTCTCCCACGTCGTGACGATGGCGGATTTCTCGAGCCAGCTGGCGCTGTTGATCGGGCTCGGGGTCGGGGTCGACTATGCCCTGTTCATCGTCACCCGATACCGGCAGGGCCTGCTGCGCGGGCTCAGCCGCGAGCAGGCCACGGTTGACTCGCTGGACACCTCCGGCCGCGCCGTCCTGTTCGCCGGGGTGATCGTCTGCATCGCGATGCTGGGGATGTTCGCGCTCGGCGTGAGCTTCCTCTACGGGGTCGCCGTGGCGGCGGCGATCGCCGTCGCCTTCACCGTCCTTGCCGCCTTGACCCTGCTGCCGGCGCTGATCGGCTTCCTCGGCGGCAAGGTCCCCCGCCGGCGCGAACGCCGCGCGCTCAAGGAGGGCAGGCTGACGGTCACCGACGAGTCCCCGGCCTGGGTTCGGTGGACCGGCGCGATGGAGAAGCGCCCGGGGACGTTCGCCGCCGTCGCGGCCCTGGTGATGATCATCCTGGCGATCCCGTTCTTCTCGATGCGGCTCGGCTCGGCCGATGCGGGTAGCGATCCCGCCAGTACCACCACCCGCAAGGCCTACGACCTACTGGCCAAGGGCTTCGGCCCCGGGTACAACGGCCCGCTCGAACTGGTCGCAGAGGTCAAATCGGCGGCTCAACGGCAGGCGTTCATCCGCGTCGATCAGGCGGTCGCCCACACGCCCGGGGTGGTGGGTGCCACCGCGCCCCACTTCATTCCCGGCGTCGCGGGCCGCGCGACGATCGCGGTGGCGAGCGTCTATCCCAAGGGCTCGCCCCAGGACGCATCGACATCCGATCTGCTCAGTCGTGTCCGCGGGACGGTGGTCCCGGCGGCCTCCCGCGGCAGCGGGCTGAACGTCCTCGTCGGCGGCACCACGGCGATCTTCGAGGACTTCAGCCAGGTGCTGTCACGCAAGCTGCCGCTGTTCATCGGGATCGTCGTTCTGCTCAGCTTCCTGCTGCTGATGATGGTGTTCCGGAGCCTGCTGATCCCGCTGACCGCGGCGGCCATGAACATGCTCTCGGCGGGGGCGGCGTTCGGGGTCGTCACGGCCGTGTTCCAGAACGGCTGGGGGGCCTCGCTGCTCGGGATCGACAAGACCGGGCCGATCGAGGCGTTCCTCCCGGTGCTCATGTTCCCGATCCTGTTCGGGCTCTCGATGGACTACGAGGTGTTCCTGATCAGCCGCGTCTACGAGGAGTGGCACCGCCGTCGAGATAACCGGGAGGCGGTCGTCCACGGGCTCTCGGCCACCGGCCGCACGATCACCGCCGCCGCGGCGATCATGGTCCTGGTGTTCGGCGCCTTCGTGCTGGGCGGGGAGCGGATCATCGAGCTGTTCGGGGTCGGGCTGGCCAGTGCCGTGCTGCTCGACGCGTTGATCGTCCGCTCGGTCCTGGTGCCCGCGCTGATGATGCTGATCGGGGATCGCAACTGGTGGATACCGTCGGCGCTTGATCGCCTGCTGCCCCACTTCAACGTGGAGGGAAGCGCCGACCGGCCCGCCGAGCCCCCTGCCCCCGTCCCGTCCGCCGGTTCCGGATCCAGTCACCGGCTGACGCCGCAGTCGCATCAGCCGGCCCCCGGAGTCGCGGGAGCCGGCTGAAATCGAGGCCGGCGCAATACGTCCGCACGCGGACGTGCGATGCGTGAGAGGCGCAGCGACGGGTAACACCGAGCTAAGACTCAGTTGTGCCCGGAGGAGGAGGGGGACCCCGCGCGCTGCTTGCCCGTCCACAAGCCTTGTCAGGAGCGCTGACCAGATGAACACCACCGACACCACCGAGACCCGCACCGAGAAGGGAGCCAGCCTGGCCCGAGGGCCGGCCCTGATCCTCGGGACCATCCTGCTCGCCGCCGGCCTGTACTTCATCTACAAGCAGCACACGTTCCCGAAGCTGGCCAGCTTTCCCAACGGCAATGCGCCGGTCCAGGGCAAGGTGTTCCTGGGGATATTCGGCGCCAACGGCTGGACCGGAATGCTGACCGCGATCGCCGGGGGGCTGCTGCTGTTCGGCGCCGCCCAGCACCTGCTGGCCAAGGCCATGAGCTTGATCGTCGGCGTCGCCCTCGGTGCCGCCGCGATCATCGCGCTCACCAGCGGCAACGTCCTGGGCCTGGCCGCCGCCAACGGCTGGACCGAGCTTGCCTGGGGCGCTGTGGCGGCCATCCTGCTGCTCAACGCCATGATCCCGCGCCGGCGCAGGACCGTGACGACCGGCTATTCGGGCTACTCCGGGCCTGCCACCACGGCGGATGAGCCGACGCGTGTGCGCCGGGATGGCGCCGAGGCACCCACGCGGCAGACCGAACCGGTCGCTGCACGCGGAACCGAACCGGTCGCTGCACGCCGCACCGAACCGGTCGCCGACCGCGGAACCGAACCGGTCGCCGAACGCGGAACCGAACCGATGAGCACGCACCACGAGGAAGCCATCCGCCGCGACGAGCCCGTGGCCACCCGGGATGAGCCCGTGGCGACCCGCGAGGGAACCCCGACCAGCCGCCAGTAGCCGGCGGCTCGCCTCGACGATCCCCTCAGGCGGCCAGCACCCCGGGCTCCTCGACCTCAGCATCTGCCTCGGCCAACGCCACCGCCTCAGGCGCCGCCCGGGGGCGTAGCTTGGTGACCGCGATCACCACCGCGGTCAGTGCGAACACGCTGGCGATGGCGAACGCGAGGTCAAAGCCATCGGTCAAGGCCCGGGCTGCCCCGACCCCGACGTCGCCGCGCGTCTGGGTGCTCGCGATCGTGCTGAGGATCGCCAACCCCAGCGCTCCGCCCATCAGGCGGGAGGTGTTCAGGAGCCCCGAACCGAGCCCGGTCTGGGCGCCGGCGACGTCCTGCATCGCCACGATCGTGGCCGGCACCAGCGAGAAGCCCATCCCCAGCGCCGTGAGCACCGAGCCCAGCAGCACGCTCCCGACGTAGCTGCCGCCGGGCGACACGCCGGTCAGTAGCAGCATCCCGACGGACATCGAGAGCATGCCGGTGGTGATCACCCGCCGCGGGCCGAAGCGCGCGACGGCCCGTGGCGCCAGGGTCGATCCGGCGAAGATCGAGAGGGTCATCGGCAGGAAGCTGAGACCCGCCTCGATCGCGTCGTAGTGCAGCACCTGCTGCAGATATAGCGTGATGAAGAACCATGCGGGGAAGTTCGCCGCGTACATCAGCAGCACCACCAGGTTGGCGGCGCGCAACTGGCGGTGGCGGAAGATCGACAGCGGGACGAGCGGCGCCAATGCCACCTTCGCCTCCACCAGCACGAAGCCCGCCAGCAGCAGCACGCCGATGACCAGCGGCACGAGCACGCCCAGCGAGGTCCATCCCAGGGTGTCGGTGCGCACGATCCCGAAGGTGATCCCGGTCAGCCCGGCGGTCACCAGCGTCGCTCCGAGCGCGTCGAAGTGGCGCGGGCCGGCCAGCGGCGCGACCTTCGGGATCGCCCGCAGCCCGAGCACGACGACGATGGCGCCGAGCGGGACATTGACCGCGAAGATCGCCGGCCAGCCCAGCGACTGCGTCAGCACCCCGCCGAGCAGCGCACCCGAGGAGGCCCCCAGAGCACCCATCGCGCCCCACAGCCCGAGGCCGCGGTTGCGCTCGGGCCCCTCGGGCAGAGTGCCGGTGATGATCGCCAGCGTCGCGGGTGAGGTCACCGCGCCGGCGACACCCTGGACCGCTCGCGCGCCGATCAGCAGGCCGCGAGAGTTGGCCAGCGCGCAGGCCAGCGAGCTCAGCGCGAACATCGCGGTTCCCACCAGGAACACCCGGCGGCGTCCGAGCAGGTCAGCCGAGCGGCCGCCGAGCATCAACAGGCCGGCGAAGGTCAGCGTGTAGGCGTTGACCACCCACTGCAGCCCGGTCGTGGAGAAGCCGAGTCCGTCGCGGATCGACGGGAGGGCGACGTTGACGACCGACACGTCGAGGATGACCATGAACTGGGCGAGGCAGACCACGACCAGCAGCACGGTGGAGCTCTTGGGACGAGCGGTGGGAAAGGCCCTGGTTGCGTTCATTGACAGTAGTGTGCGATCATGCTTATCCAGGTACAAGAGAAGGAGTTATCCTGGTAGTCCAGCTTCCCCCCACGCCAGCCGAGACATCATCCCCGTCTTCCCCGGCCCCACTGGTCGGCGCCAACGGAGAGTTGCGCCGGGCCGAGCTGGCGGACTTCCTGCGCAAGCGGCGCGGGCGATTGCAACCGGAGGACGTGGGGCTGCCCAGTGGCGGACGCCGCCGTACTCCCGGGCTGCGCCGCGAGGAGGTGGCGCACATCGCGGGGGTCGGCACCACCTGGTACACGTGGCTCGAGCAGGGCCGCGAGGTCCGCGCTTCGCTAGACGTGCTCGAGGCGCTCTCACGGGCGCTCCGGCTCACCCCGGCCGAGCGCACGCACCTGGTGCTGCTCGGTCGTGGCGAGGAACCGCCCCCGTGTAAGTCCGACGAGCGCGTCTCGGCCACCGTGAGACGGCTGATCGAGAATCTGGGACCGAACCCGGCCTTCGTGCTCGGCCGCCGGTGGGATTATCTGGCCTACAACCGCGCGGCGTGCGCGGTGTTCGGAGATCTCGACGCGGTCCCGCGGGCCGCCCGTAACCACGTCTGGATGTACTTCATGGATCCGGCGCGGCGCGAGATGTTCCCCGACTGGGAGCGTTCCTCGCGCCTGCTGGTGGCCAAGTTCCGCGCCGATTGCGCCCGCCACATCGGCGATCCGTCGTTCGCCGAGCTGATCGGCACGCTGCGTAAGTCAAGCCCCGAGTTCTGCCAGGCCTGGAAGAAGCACGAAGTCGCGCGGACCGGGGAGGGTCGAAAGGAGATCCGCCACCCGGTGGCGGGCCTGCTGCGGTTCGAGCACGCGGTGTTCCACCCCCAGGAGGCCCCGGAGCAGCGACTGATCCTCTACTCGCCGCTGTCCGGAAGCGATACCCCGGCGAAACTGGCCCAGTTGCTCCACGGCTGAGTCAGGCCGCGACCGAGACGCGGCACCCGGAGCGAATCCGAGCGCCGCGCCCCGTCGCCGGGCGGCTTCAGTGCCGGACGGTCAGACGCACCGAGGTGCCAGCGCCGCTGTTGACGCCGTTGCCGAGGGCCAGAGCTACTACATCGGTGGTCTTCTTGACACCATGGATGGTGAACGAGAAGGCGCCGTTGGAGGCAACCCTGACCTGGGCGTAGGACCACGATCCGCCGATCGTTCGGTGGGAGATCTGGACCATCTCGCCCACGCTGGTGACCGGCTGCAGCTTGCCCTTCACCTTGACTTTGCGCCCCGCCTTGCGCAGCTTGGCGGCGGTGAGCGTCTTGGCCCCAATGGAGATCGACAGCGATGAGCCCTGCGGGCTGGAGCCGCCGTTCGTCGTGCTGAAGAGCCCCGTGAAGCCCGGCTCGCCCGAGAATGTCATCTGGCTGATGAAATAGTCGGCACTGGGGGTGGCCGCGGGAATGCCTCCCTGCCCGCTGATGACCTGTGGCTGCCAGCTCCTACCCCCGTTGGTGGTGCGCAGGAGATCGATGTTGTTGAAGTCGCCGTTCAACGGGCCGGTCACGTCCACATAACCGGTCCGGGCGCTCGAGAAGCTGATCCCGCCCAGGCCGGCCACGCCCATGCTGTCGATCTCGGTCCACTTGCGACCGCGATTGCGCGTGAAGAAGACCCGGTTGCCCTTCTGGAGGATGTAGCCGGTCGTCGCATTGACAAAGCTGACGTCGCCGATCGATCGCCCTGGGAGCGCCAGCGGAATCGACTGCCAGGTCCGGCCGGAGTTGGTGGACTCGATCAACCGCTTCTGCCACGCCAGCACCGCCCCGCGGATCGTCTGGGAACCGTTCAAGGCCAGCTTGGAAAGTTTGATCGTCCGCCTGGGATGGGTGGAGATCACAACCTTGCCGCCCACATTGTGGAAGTTGTTCCCGCCGTCGGTGGAGCGGGCCACCCCCCCGCTGCCTCCGTTGATCAACAGGACCGTGTTGCCACCCGGCGTGGCGACCAGCGACGGATTTGCCACCCCGGTGTTCAGCGAGGCCCAGGTGACGCCGCCGTCATTGGTCTTGTGCAAGAAGCCGGCATCGTCCAGCGCATACCCCGTGGTCGCGGTGGGGAAGGCAACGTCGTCGATGTCGACCGACCCCGGGACCCGCAGCGTGCTCCAGCTCGCGCCGGAGTTGGTGGTGACCGCGATCTGTCCCTGTGACCCCGTGGCGTAGGCGTATCCGGGGACGCCGCCGGGCCGCAGCCCGTACCCGTTGTTAGACCACGAGAACGGGAGCCGACTCGAGACCACCGACGAGAAGGTCTGGCCCGCGTCGGCAGACAGCACGGTGGCGCCGTTGTCACCGACGGCGATCACGCTGTTGCCGGTGGAGAACGCCACGTCCCTCAGCACCTGACTGGACGGGTTGACGATCGTCGCCGTCTGTGCCCCATCGGCGGTCCGCAGCAGCTCCTTGCCATCGGATGTTGAGATCACGCAGGTGGTGGCGCTGCTGCACGAGATGTGCTCCAGGTTGAACGGGCCCGCGCCGGGGGGAAGAGCCAGCGGCTGGGGTGCCCAGCTGGCGCCGCCATCGGTCGACTCGAGCAGGGTGTTGCTGTCTCCCACGGCAAAGGCGGTGGTGGGATTGACGAAGGTGAGGGCGTTGAGGCCGTGCGACGAGGAGCCGACCTGGGTCCACGAATTCGCTCCGTCGGTGGTCCGCGCGATCACGCCCGCGCCGGCGCCACCGCTGAGTGCGAAACCGGTCGTCGGAGATACGAAGGCGAGATCGTGACCCTCGCCACCGCCGACCGGAGCCGTCGTCTTGGCCTGGACGGTCTGGCCGGCGTTGCTGGTGAACAGGATCGAACCGTCCTGAAGCTCGACGTAGCCGTTGTTCTGGTCCAGGAACGACAGTGACGCGACGTTCGTTGAACACGAGCTCTCAGAGGCGTTGATCGGAACGTCCACGAAGTTCGCCCCACCGTTGGTCGATTCACGCACACTGCAGCCGCCGCCGACGATGACGACGCTGGGGCTGAGCTCCTGCACCACCGTGAGGTCTTGAAACGTGCCGCTGGGCAGGCCGGACCAGGTGCTGACCGCCGTCGCCCGAAGTCAGGACCGTCCCGAAATCTCCGACGGCATAACCGGTGGCTCCGCTGAACGCGACCGCCTTCAGTCCCTGGCCCTGGGGCACAGGATTTCCCCAGTTCCAGCCGGAATGACCCACCGAAACCGGCGCCGCCAGGGCCGACCCACTCGAGAGCCAGAAACGCCAATCCGCAGATGACAACTGCAACCGTCGATCGACTACGCACCACGACCACCTTCTCCCGTTACACGAACCTCCGGCACTTCCGGCCCGAGGCGACCCTAACAGAGACACTCCAAGAAAGTGACGATTGCCACCTGCGGAGGCGATCGGTACGCCCGTACCAATACTGGTACATTTGTACCGATGAGCGCCACCACTCGTACCAAGGCCCCGCCGGAGATCCCCTCCCGTCCGCCGCGGCCCTGCGCGGCGCGAGGCCCTGCTCGAGGCGGTCCTGCGGATCGTCGCCGACGTCGGCGCCGACGCGGTCACGCACCGGCGGGTGGCCGAGGTCGCCCAGCTGCCGCTGGCGTCGACCACGTACTGGTTTGACTCCAAGGATCATCTGCTCACCGCGGCCATCGAGCTGGCGGCCGAGCGCGACACGGCGCGCCTGCTCGCGGACGCCGCGCAGCTGACCGCCGCCGCCGGCTCTGACGCGCTCGACGCCGCTGTGGCGGCGATCGCACAACCCCTCGACGAGGGCCTGAAGGCCAGCCGCGGATCGCTGATGGCGACCTATGCACTGCTGCTCGAAGCCGCGCGCCGTCCCGTCCTGCAGGAGGTCGCCCGGCGTTGGACCGAGGTGTATCTCAGAACCCTGGGGGAGCTGTTGGAGCGCGGCGGTTCAAACCGTCCGCGTGAGGACGCCGAGCTGCTGCTGGGTGCCGCCGACGGCCTGTTGATCGAGCAGCTGGCCTCGGGCGAGGCCAGCGACCTGCGCCCGCGTCTACGACGCCTGGCCGACGCCCTGGTGGCGGCCCCATGAGCGCGCTCCGCAGCCGCCTGTCCGCGGTGGCCCGGCGCGACCGCGATCCGGAGCAGCGCGTGGTGCTGCTTATCTGCGCCCTACTGCTGTTCGAGGCCTCGCTGTACTCGGCGGTCGCCCCGGTGCTACCGCACTACGCCCACCTGCTGCACGCGTCCAAGCCTGCCGTCGGCGTCCTGGCCGCGTCCTATCCGGCGGGGATGATCCCGGGCGCGCTGATCGGAGGGTGGATCGCGAGCCGGGCCGGCGTACGCCGGACCACCCTGGTCGGATTGCTCGTGTTCGCGATCGCGGCCGCCGGCTTCGGCTTCGGCACCGACATCGTCATGCTCGACCTGCTGCGCTTCATACAGGGCGCCGCCTGCGGGCTGATCTGGGGCGGCGGCCTGGCCTGGGTGATCGCGATCTCCCCCCGTGACCGCCGCGGCGAGGTGCTCGGCACCGTGATCGCCGCCGCGATCTTCGGCACCCTGCTCGGTCCGGTTCTGGGAACGTTGGCCGTCGCGGTGGGCACGCAGATCATGTTCTCGCTCGTCGGGGCGCTCTCGCTGGTGCTGGCAGCGTGGACGTTCGATCATCCCGAGCCGCCGAAACCGGAGCCGGGGACGCGGACGCCATTTCGGGCTCTGATCCGGAGCCCGCGGATCCTGCTCGGGTTCTGGCTGATCCTGCTCGAGGCGTGTGCGCTCGGGGCCACCGGCACGCTGCTGCCGCTGCGTCTCTCCCGGTTCGGCGCCTCCGGGGTGGCGATCGGCGCCGCGTTCCTGCTGTCATCGCTGCTGAGCACGGTGCTCGCCCCCTGGATCGGCCGTGTGGTCGACCGGCGCGGAGCCGGACTGCCGTTGTGCCTCGGCCTCAGCATCACCGCGGTCCTGCTGGCCCTGGTTCCGTTGCCGCAATCCGCGCTCCTCCTAGCCGTGATCAGCGTGATCATGCTCGGCGGGCCCCTCACCGCTTACACCATCCCCGCGATGTCGATCATCACGGAGTCCTCCGAGCGCTCCGGGATCACACTGGTGGTGGCGACGATGCTGCTCAACCTGGCCTGGGCGACGGGCGAGACGATCGGTGCCCCCGCGGCCGCCGGGCTCTCTCAGGCCACCAGTGACGCGGTGCCGCTGCTGGTGCTGGCGGCGGTGATGGTGGTCACGCTGGTTCCGGTGCTCAGGGCGCGCCTGACGGCACCCGCGGCAAAGCCGCCCACCCCCGATGCGCCATCGCCCGGCCCGGCCGAGCCTCAGACGCCACCCACCGACGGCGAGCCCGGGCACGAGTCCACCGGATCGGAGCGCGTCCCGGTCTGGAGCCGATGAGCCTCGGCGCCTACCCGAACCTGCTTTCGCCGATCGCGGTGGGCCCGCTCAGCTTGCGCAACCGGGTGGTCTCGACCTCGCACCAGACCAGCCTCGTCCACGACCACCTGCCCACCGACGACCTGGTCGCCTACCACGAGGCGCGTGCCCGCGGCGGGACCGGCGCGATCTTCCTGGAGGCGACCGCGGTCCACGCGAGCGGGCTCCTGACCCCCCACACCATCGGCGGCTTCCTGCCCGCCATCGTCCCCGCCTATCGCCGCCTGGGGGAGACCTTGCGCGCGCACGGCGCCCGCCTCCTGGTGCAACTGTTCCACGGCGGCCGAGAGCAGATCTCCAGTGCCCCGAAACCACCCGCCGTCGCTCCCTCGGCGGTCCCCAGCCTGCGCTTCAAGAGCGAGCCGCGGGCCCTGACCCGCCGTGAGATCGGCGAGCTGGTCGACGGGTATGGCCTCGCCGCCCGTCACGCCTGCGAGGGTGGTGTGGACGGGATTGAGGTCTCGATGTCCCACGGCTACCTGCCGGCCCAGTTCTTCTCACCACTCTCCAACCGCCGCGGCGACGACTACGACGGCGGGCTGGACGCCCGGATGCGCTTCGCCCTCGAGGTGCTGGAGGCCGTCCGCACGGCCGCGGACCGAGACATGGCGGTGGGGGTACGGCTATCGGCCGACGAGCTGGTACCCGGTGGCCTCGGTCCCGAGCTGTGCGCGGAGATCGCCGCGCGGCTGCAGCTCAGCGGCATGGTGGACTTCATCTCGCTGGTCCTGGGCCACTCGGCGCATCCCGCCGCCTCCACCTGGATCGCGCCGCCGCCGCCGGCCCCAGCCGGCGCGATCACCGCTCCCGCCGCGGCGATCCGCGCCGCCGTCCCCGACGCGACCCTGCTGGTCACCACGGGGGTAGTCGCCCTGCCCGAGGCGGAGGCACTGGTCGCCGGCGCCACGGCGGATCTGGTGGGGCTGACCCGGGCGCTGATCGCCGATCCCGAGCTGGTCGCCAAGGCGCTGGACGGCCGCGCTGGGGAGACGATCGAGTGCGTTGGCTGCAACCAGTCCTGCATCGGGCATTACCACGCCGGCGTGCCGATCGGATGCGCGGTGAACCCCCGGACCGGACGCGAGCTGACCCTGGTTCCGGCTCGCCCCCGCCGCCGGGGCCGGTCGGTGCTGGTGATCGGCGCCGGCCCGGCGGGAGTGGCTGCCGCGCTGGAGGCGGCAGCGACCGGCGATTCGGTCACGGTGCTCGAGCGCGAGCCGGCGCTGGGGGGCCAGCTCCGTCTCGCCGGCCACGCCCCCGCCCACGCCGAGCTGTGGGAGCGCTACCGGCGCTCGACCCTGGCCCGCCTGCGATCGGCCGGCGTCAATCTGGAGCTCGGCGTGGAGGGGTCGAGGGCCGACGCCGACGGCTGCGATGTGGTGGTGCTGGCCACCGGTGCGCGGCCCTACGCACCGAACCTGGCACCGACCGAAGTCACCGCGCACCAGACCTCGGGGGCGGTGACCGTGCGTCAGGCCTGGGAGGTCATCCGTGAGCCCGCCGGTGTCCTCGGCCCCGCCCTGGTGGCCGACTGGGGCGGCGGCTGGGAGGGCCTCGATGCCACCGAGCGTCTGGCCGGCGCCGGAGTACCGGTCACGCTGGCGTGCGCCGGGCTGATCCCGGGCGAGACGCTGCACCAGTATCAGCGCAACCTGTATCTCGCCCGCCTCGATGCGCTCGGGGTGACGATCCTGCACCATCACGAGCTGTCGGCGGCGAACGGCGAGGTGGTGCTGGCCCATGTGTTCTCGGGTCGGCAACGGCCGCTCCCCGCGATCGGCACGCTGGTACTGGCCCAGGGGCGCGTCCCCGCCGACGAACTGTGGGAACAGCTCGAAGCCCAACCCGGGTCCGTCCGGGCCGGGGACGTGCTCAGCCCGCGCACGCTGGAGGAGGCGGTACTCGAGGGCACGCGTTCGATCGCTGACGCCGGCAACGCGATCCTGGACGGATGAGCGTGACTCCGAGCGCGACGGCGCGGATCGGCGGTCACGTTGTCGCCGAGACGCTCGCAGCCCTCGGCGCCGAGGTCGCCTTCGGCGTCCCCGGCATCCACTCCCTGGCGATCTGGGAGGCGCTGCGAACCAGCCCGATCGAGGTCTATGGCACCCGCACCGAGCTGTGCGCCGGGTTTGCCGCCGACGGCTACGCCCGCAGCTCCGGACGACCGGCGCCGCTGCTGCTGTCGACCGGTCCGGGGGCGCTGAACTCGCTCACCGCCGTGATGGAGGCGGCCAGCTCCCACGTGCCGGTGGTGGCGATCTCCAGCCAGATTCCCACCGGCGTGATCGGTCGCGGCCGCGGCTATCTGCACGAGCTCGCCGACCAGCGCGCCTCGTTTGCGCCGCTGGTCAAGCACGCCGTGCGGGCCAACAGCACCGAGTCGATCCCTGGCTTGCTCGCACAGGCGTGGCGGGTGGCCCTGGCTGCGCCGAGCGGTCCGGTGTACGTGGAGATCCCCGTCGACCTGCTGCTCGCGCCCGCCGAGGGGGCGGCGGTCACGGCGCTCAGCGCCCCGGCGACTCGGCACGCCGCCGGCCGAGAAGCGCTGCTGGCCGCCGCCGGCGCCCTCGAACGGGCTCAGCGCCCCGTGATCTGGGCCGGCGGAGGAGTCCTGCGCTCCGAGGCCCAACCGCAGCTGCGCGAGCTCGCCGAGCGCCTGGACGCGCCCGTCGCCACCACCTACATGGGAAAGGGCGCCCTTCCCGATGACCACCCCCTGGCGGCGGGCTGCGGCTGCGACGAGGCCGCGCTACAGGAGTTGCTGACCGAGGCCGACGTGGTTCTGTGCATCGGCACCGAGCTCGGCGCCGAGACCACCGGCCAGTACGCGCTGCGCTTCAGCGGCCAGGTGATCCACCTCGACGCCGCCTCGGAGCGGGTCGGCGCCACCTACCGTGCGCTGGCGCTGGTCGGCGATGCCAAGCTGACCCTGCAGGCGTTGATCCCCCTGCTTTCGCGCCGGCCGCGTTCTGACGCTGCGGCACGCGTAGAGGCGATGCGCCGGCGCATCCGCGCGGGACTGCAAGCGCAGGGGCGCGAGATCGAGCTGGGGCTGCTGGAGACGCTCGAGCGCCGGCTGCCGGCCGACGCCATCACCGCCTGGGACATGACCATCCTCAGCTACTGGGCCGCCCCCCACCTGCGGCTCGGCGCCGCCCAGCGGTTCCTGTACCCGCTCGGATCGGGAACGCTCGGCTACGCCTGGCCGGCCGCTCTGGGCGCGAGCGTCGCCCACCCGGATCGACCGGTACTGGCGGTGGTCGGCGACGGCGGGCTGCAGTACGCACTGGGCGAGCTCGGCACCGCGAACCAGCACCAACTGGGGGCCAAGCTCCTGGTGGTCGACGATGGCGGCTACGGGATCCTGCGCGAGTACCAGCGCGACGCCTTCGGCGAGACGACCTCGGTCGAGCTGCCCGGGGCCGACCTCGCCGCCGTGGCGGCCGGGTTCGGAGTCCCGGTCCGGACCGCCGGCCCCGATGATCTCGGCGAGCACCTGGCCTGGGCGCTGGCCCAGCCGGGTCCGGCCGCGGTGGTGCTACGGACGCGGATCGCCGCCGCGCTGCCGACGACATGACGGCTGCCGACGACGTCCTGAAGATGAAGGTCCGGGGGCTCGGATGAGCCGCGCCGTGTTGCTTGACCCGGCCGGCGGCACCGAACCGGTGCGGGAGGCGCTGGCGGCCCACCCGCACATCGAGGTGCAGCAGTCCGGCCAACTCCCGGCGGGGGCAGATGTGATCGCGCTGTTGGTCGGTCCCGAGACCCCGATCGGTGCCGCCGAGCTGAACACGCTGCCGGGCGTGCGGATCGTGGCCGCCACCGCCACCGGCTTCGATCACCTCGACCTGGAGGCCATCGCCGCCGCCGGCGCCTGGGCCACCCACTGCCCCGGCTATTGCGACGAGGAGGTGGCCGAGCATGCGATCGCCTTCGCGCTGGATCTGCTGCGCGGGATAACGCTGCTCGACCGCTCGGTGCGGGGCGGAGCGTGGGATCAGCTCGAGGTCAGGCCGCAGCGGGTGGCCGGAGCGGTGCTCGGCATCGTCGGGTTGGGGCGAATCGGACGCGAGGTCGCGCGGCGGGGCGCGGCGCTGGGAATGCGCGTGATCGCCGCTGATCCCCTCATCACCGCGCAGGACGCGGGGGCGGTGGAGCTGATGGCCCTCACCGACCTGCTGGAGGCGGCCGACGTGGTCACCCTGCACGCGCGGCTGATGGATGGCTCCCGGGAGATGATCGGCGCAGCCGAGCTGGCGCGGATGCGCCCAGGCGCGTTCCTGGTCAACTGCGCCCGGGCCGGTCTGGTCGATCACGCCGCGCTCGGTGCTGCGGTTCGCTGCGGAGCCCTGGGCGGCTGCGCGCTCGACGTGCTCCCGATCGAGCCGCCGGCCGGCGACGAGCCGGCCCTGGTGTGGCCGCGGACGTTGCTGAACCCGCACGCGGCCTATTACTCACCGCAGTCGGCCACCGCGCCGTACCGCCTCGCCGGTGAGGCCGTGGCGGCGGTGCTGGAGGGCCGCGAGCCGCACGGCGCGCTGGCGCACCCGGCGTGAACCGGGGCGCCCGGAGTGAACGCCGGCACGTCGGCACCCGGGCCGTGAGAGCTTGGGAGCAATGACCGCGCGCCCGATCGACGCCCTGTTTGCTCCCAGCTCGGTGGCCGTGGTCGGTGCCTCGGAGGACCCGCGCAAGTGGGGCAACTGGCTGGCCCGGGGCGCTCTGCGAGGCGAGGCGCGGCGGCCCGCGTATCTGGTCAACCACCGGACCGACGAGCTGCTGGGACGCCGAGCCTACGCGTCGCTCGATGAGCTTCCGCAGCGGCCCGACCTGGTGGTGATCGCGGTGCCGGCGCAAGCGCTGGCGTCGACCGTGGCCGCCGCACTGCGCGCCGGCGCGCGAGCGATCGTGGTGATCAGCGCCGGCGGGGGCGAGCAGGGCCCCGGGGCGGTCATCGACGCCGAGCTGGGCGCCGCGGTCCGCGCTGCCGGCGCGGTGCTGCTGGGGCCCAACTGCCTGGGGGTGCTCGACTCCGGCGAGGAGCTCGAGCTGATCCCCAACCCGCTGCCGGCGGGATCGATCGGGCTGATCTCCCAGAGCGGCAACCTGGCGCTCGAGCTCGGGCGGCTGGCGGCGCCCGAGGGCCTGGGTTTCTCGCGCTTCGCCTCCCTGGGAAATCAGGCCGACGTCGACGCCGCCGAGCTCGTGCGCGAGTTCGCCACCCACGATGCCACCGAGCTCGTCGCCCTCTACATCGAGGACTTTCGCGATGGCCGTGCCTTCGCCCGTGCGGCCGCGGCGGCGGTCGCCGCCGGCAAGCCGGTGCTGGCGCTGGCGATTGAGCGCGGCGCTGCGACCACGCGGGCGGTTCGTTCGCACACCGGCGCGCTGGCCAGCCACGGCGCCGCCATCGACGCCGCCTGCCGGGCCGCCGGGATCGTGCGCGTGGCCTCCCCCCGGGAACTCATCGACGCCGCCCAGGCCCTGCTGCGCTGCGCGCCGGCCCGCGGGCGCCGGATCGCGGTGCTGGCCGACGGCGGCGGGCACGGCAGCATCGCCGCGGCGCTCGCCGCCCGCGGCGGCCTGGAGCTGCCCGAGCTCTCGCCCGCCACCGCCGCGTCGCTGCGATCACAGCTGCCGCCCGGCGCCGCGGTCTCCAATCCGGTCGATCTGGCCGGAGGCGGCGAGCGCGACGTGCACGTCTTCGACCGGATCGGCCGCCGGCTGCTGGATTCGGGCGAGGTCGACGCCCTCCTGGTCACCGGCTACTTCGGCGGCTATGCCGAGTACGGCCCCGCGGTCGAGGTGCAGGAATTGCGTGCCGCGACCCTGCTCGCCGCCGCGGCGATGGCGTCGGGCCGGCCGGTGGTTGTCCACACCATGTACGCGCGCGGTCCGGTGGCGGCGGCGCTCCGCGCGGCGGGCGTGCCCGTTTACGAAGCGGTGCAGCCGGCCGTCGAGGCGCTGGGCCTCCTGGCGACCGTCGCCGACCGGCGCCCCTCCGGCGTGCCTGAGATCGGAGACCCCGCGCCCGCAGCGTCCGGTGATGGATATGCGGCGGCGCGCGCGCTGCTGGCCGACGCCGGCCTGGCGTTCGTCGCGCAACGGTCGGTGAGGAGCGCCGGAGAGGCCGTCGCTGCGGCGCGGGAGCTCGGCTATCCGGTCGTGCTCAAGGCGCTGGGCCAGCTGCACAAGTCAGACGCCGGCGGGGTCATGCTGGGGCTGTCCGACGACGCGGCGCTGGAGCACGGGCTCGCCGATATGGCACGCCGTCTGGACCCGCCGAGCTTCTCGGTGGAGCGGATGGCGCCACTGGCCGAAGGCCTCGAGCTGCTGATCGGCGCGCGCTGGGACGCCCGCTTCGGGCCGGTGGTGCTGGCGGGCAGCGGTGGCGTGTACGCGGAGATCCTCCGAGACACGGCTGTCGCGCTGGCCCCGGTCACCGAGTCCGAGGCCGCGGCGATGCTGGGGTCGCTGCACGCGGCGCCGATGCTGTTGGGGGCCCGGGGGCGGGTCGCGCTGGACCTGGCTGCGGCCGCCGCCGCCCTGGCTGCCCTGTCGCGCGTGGCAGCCGCCCATCCGGAGCTCGCGGAGCTCGAAGTCAATCCCCTGCTGGTCACGCCGGGAGGGGCACTGGCCCTCGACGCGCGGTTCGTCCGCGCCCCCACCACGACACAGGAGCGAGAGCGTTGCGGTTCACCGATACAGCGGGGCAGCCTGGCCGGGACATGATCGACCTCACCGACGAGCAGAGCGCGATCCGGCGGGTGTGCCGCGAGTTCGCCGCCAGGGAGATCCGGCCGATCTCGCTGGTGGTGGACGAGGCCGACGGCGAGGTGCCGTGGGAGGTCTGGCGCAAGGCGTCCGAGCTCGGCCTCACCTCGTTCATGCTGCCCGAGCGCTACGGCGCAGCGGGCATGACCGACTGCCTGACCTCGTGCCTGGTGCAGGAGGAGCTCTCGCACGGCTGCTCGGGTATCGGCAACCTCATCACCTCCAACGGCTTCTTCGCCGAGCCGCTGCTCGTGCTCGGCGACGAGGCGCAGCAGCGGCGCTGGCTGGCACCGCTGGTCGGGGAGGATCCGCCGCTGACGGCGCTGGCGATCACCGAGCCCCAGAGCGGATCCGACGCGGCCTCGATTCGCACCCAGGCCCGTCGGGTCGACGGCGGGTACGTGCTGTCGGGGCAGAAGGCGTGGATCTCCGGCGGCGGCGTGGCGCGCTACTACGTGGTGTTCGCGACCGTCGAGCCCGGCAGCGGTTACCGCGGGATCACCGCCTTCGTGGTGGAGAGCAGCGACGAGGGCTTTCGCTGCGGGCCGCCGATCCGCAAGATGGGCCAGCGCGCGATCCCCAATGCCGAGCTATTCCTTGACGACGTCTTCGTCTCCGACGACCGCCGCCTCGGCTCCGAGGGCCAGGGGTTCTCCGGCCTGATGCGGACCTTCGACCGCTCCCGCGTGACGCTGGCCGCCTCGGCCACCGGACTGGCCCGGGCCGCCCTGGAGTTCGCGGTCCAGTACGCCAAGGAGCGCACCCAGTTCGGCAAGCCGATCGGCCAGCACCAGGCGGTGGCGTTTCGCCTCGCCGACATGGCGCTCCGAGTCGACGCCGCACGGCTGTTGACCTGGCGCGCCGCCCAGATGCTCGATCGCGGCGAACGCGCGACCACCGAGGCGGCGATGGCCAAGCTCAACGCCTCCGAGACCGCGATGTGGTGCACCTGGGCTGCAGTGCAGACCCTGGGAGGATGGGGCTACTCGCGCGAGTACCCCGTCGAGAAGTGGATGCGCGACGCCAAGCTGGAGGAGATCGAGGAGGGCACCTCGGACATCCAGCGACTGATCATCTCCCGAGAGCTGCTGCGCTGAGGCTCAGCGCAGCAGCTCGGGTCTCTCCCCTTCGCGACGCGTCTACGCGGCGTCGGCCTTTTGCGCCAGCGTGGTCAGGGCAGTGAAGAAGGCCGGAGACTGGCCCTTGAACAGGCCACTGTCGGTGAGGGCCTTGGCGGCGCCCATGGCCGCCCCCTGGGTCTTGGTCGGGCGGATGATCGAGACGACCGGGAACTTCCGGTTCAGGAACCTCGTCGGCTCGGGCATGATCAGGTTGGTCTGGTAGGTCTGGCCACCGAACGGGGGCTTGTTGAGATCCGGGAACACGAGTCCGTTGGTGGGGTCGGTCAGCGGCGGCGCGTTGCCCGCCTTGTCCATCCAGGTCTGAAAGTGCATCGTCTCGGTCGGACCGATGCTGAGCAGGACTCGCAGGACCTCGGGGTCCTTGACCCGCTGCGCCAGCGACGGATACAGGCTGGTGCCGCCCTGTTCGATCGTCGCGAAGTGAAACCCCGCGGTGTTGGCAATCGCCTGAAGGTGCTTGGCGGGTTTGAGGTCCTGGTTTGATCTGGGGATGGCCGGGAACTCACCCTTCAGCAAACCCGGCACCGCGGGTGGGAAGCGGTCACCGAGATCGGGGTTCTTGGCCCGGGCGCGGTAGCGCGTCCACCAGCTGGTGTCCACGGTGAGCTGCATCAGGTTGGTGAGGCGGCCGATCTGCTGCGCTCCCGCGGCGGTACTGCTGGGGAGCGTGCGGAAAGCGTCGAGGTTCACCGGCTGGGCGCCGCGAGACATCAGATAGGCATTGATGAACGTGAAATGTGTGAACTCATCCTCCGTGTTGTCATGCACGTATTGCGCCATGTCTGCGTCGAGCTTGCTCACCGCGGCGGTGAACGCCGGATTCCCAGTGCCGCCCGGGACCTCGCTGTCCTGAATTCCGCAGAGCTCGTTGTACTGCTGCCACAGATCGGTTTCCAGAATCTCCGCGGCGGAGAGGAAGCGCAGGATGGCGGCGTCTCCCTTTGAGAGGTCGCTGGCCGCGCCGGCGGCTGCCGAGACAGTTCCGACCATCCCCAATCCGAGCGCGGTGGTTCCCGCCCCGGCCAGGAAGGTGCGACGGTTGGTGCCAGACAAACGGTCAGGCCCAGACGATCGTGTAGTCACTACGTGCTCCTCTCGGTTGCCCTACCGGTGTCCCTCGATGTTTTGGGCGTGACACAGCGCACCGTCGCACCGCGCTTCCGCGCGTCGTTGGCGTGCCAGGCCAGTCACCGGTCATGACCCCGAACGGGGCAAAGCCTTCCCCGCAGAACAGAAATATCTGCGGGCGTTAGCCCTCGACCGGCTCCTCGCTGACATCGCGCGCCACCAGCGCGGCGTAGGCGCCGCCGCGATCGAGCAGCTCCTCGTGGCTGCCGCGCTCGACGATTCGCCCGTGGTCGAGCACCACGATCTGGTCGGCATCGCGAATCGTGGACAGGCGGTGGGCGATGGTGATCGTGGTGCGGCCCTGCGCCAGCCGCTCGAGCTCGGCCTGGACCGCGTACTCGGTCTGGGTGTCGAGCGAGCTGGTGGCCTCGTCGAGGACGAGCACCGGAGGATTGCGCAGGACCGTGCGAGCGATCGCCATGCGCTGCTTCTCCCCGCCCGAGAAGCGATATCCGCGCTCGCCGACCACCGTGTCGTAGCCCGTCGGGCAGCGACGCGATCAGGTCGTGGATGCGCGCCGTGCGTGCCGCGTCCTCGATCTCCTCGTCGGTCGCCTCGGGCCGCGCGAAACGGAGGTTCTCCCGCACGCTGGCGTGGAATAGGTAGGTCTCCTGGGACACCACGCCCACGGTGGCGGCCAGCGAGGCCAGTGAGGCCTCGCGGACGTCGACCCCGTCGATCGTCACACGCCCCTTCTGAGGCTCGTACAACCTGGCCACCAGGTAGCCGAGCGTGGTCTTGCCCGAGCCGGTCTCCCCCACGATCGCCGTCCTGGTGCCGGCCGGGACGATCAGCTCGACGTTCTGCAATGTCCACGGGGCCGATTCCGGGCCTTCGTAGCGGAACCACACGTTCTCCAGCCGGACCTCGCCGAGCACCTCATCGGGCCGAAGCTCAACCGGGTTCTCGGCCTCGACGATGTCGACCGGGAGGTCGATGTACTCGAAGATCCGATCAAACAGCGCCAGCGACGCCTCCATGTCGGCACCGACGCCGAGCAGCGACTGGATCGGAAACAGGAGCCGGGTCTGCAGGGTGGTGAACGCCACCACGGTGCCGATCGAGATGTGACCGATGAAGCTCTGCCCCGCCAGCCAGTAGATGATCGCCGGCTGGATCGCGAAGGTCATCTGGATCGTCGACATGACCCAGCGTCCGGCCATCCGCGAGCGGACCTCGAGATCGGCTATGCCATGAGACTCGCTCGTGAACCGATTGGCCAGGTCGCCGCCCCGGCCCATCGTCTTGCCGAGCATGATTCCCGACACCGAGAGCGACTCGGCGACCAGGGCGGACAGGTCAGCCAGCCGTCGCTGCTGCTCGGTGGTGATCTTGCGCCGCACCTTGCCGACCCGTCGGGTCAGCCATACGAACAGCGGCACGAACACCACCGAGATCGCCGCCAAGCGCCAATCGAGCAGAATCATCGCCACCAGCGCCGCGAGGACGGTGGTGGCATTCGAGGCGATCGACGTGGCGGTGGTGGTCACGACGTTGTCAAGCCCGCCGATGTCGTTGGCGATCCGCGATTGCACCTCCCCGGTCCGAGTCCGAGTGAAGAACGCCAGCGACATCCGCTGCAGGTGCGCATAGACCGCGGCACGGAGATCGTGCATCACGCGCTGGCCGATCTGGTTGGAGAGATAGGTCTGCCAGACGTTGAACGCGGCGGTGGCGATCGCGATGGCGATCATCGCCCCGACCAGCTCGCTCAGCAGCGTGGTCTGGTGCTTGAAGATGCCCTTGTCGAGCACCCCTCGCAACAGGAACGGCGACACCATGCCGAGCCCGGCGCTGAATACGATCATCACCAGCACGACGGCGAGCCTCAACCGGTACGGCCGGAACAGCCGCAGGATCCGGTGGCCGTCGCGCTGGCGGGTTGGGTCCATCAGCGGCGGCGGCTTCTTGGCGTCACCCCCGCCCATGGCACGCCTCGAGCCCGGCGCCGCTGCACCGTGCGAAGCCGAAAATCCTCGTCCGCCTGAGCTCATGTCTTCATTCATGATGACGCACCCGCAGAAGTAACTCGCGAGCTGACATCCCCGCGGCGTGTCACCGGCAGCCGCTGTTGCGGCGGCTACCGGGCCAGCGGGTCGGGCCCACTCTCTAGATCACGCCGGCGAGCACCAAGCCGCCGATGACCAGGAGCACGGCGGCGGTGAGCGCGTTGCCCCAGCGGTCCAGCCACTCGCCTTGGATCTGATAGCCGCCCCGGGCGGCCGTCAGCGTGAGGGTGACGATCGTCCCGATCGTGACCGCGGCGAAGATCACCAGCGAGCCGACCGCCGTGGCCACCCCCGCCGTCGTGGCGGCCAGGAACACCGGCAGGATCGTGAGATCGGGCGAGGCGGCCGCACCGAACGGCACCATCACCGCAGCCAGCCCGCGGATCCCGCGTTGCTCGTGCGCGTGGGTTTGACCATCGTCACCACCCTCTTCGCGCTGACGAGCGTGGTGATCATGGTTGTGATCGCCGTGGTCGTGATCGTGGCGGTGGCCATGGCCGTGACCGGTCAGCTCGAGGACGATGAAGCCGAGGCCGGTCGCGACCAGCAGACCCCCGATGATCGTGTTCTGGGCGGATTCGACGGCGGAACGGAACTGCAGGCCGACCGCGATGATGACCCCGCCCAACGCGATCGACAGCACGACGTGGGCTGCGCCGGCCAGCCCCGAGAGCCGTGCGACCTTCGACAGCGGGTAGCGCCGAGTCCGTCCGAGCACCGCGAGGGGAACCCAATGATCGGGAAGGATGGCGTGACCGAAACCGACGCCGGCCGCTGCCGCGAGCAGCGCTGGTGTGGTGGCGCTCACCGCAGCCAGGCCTCCTCTGCGGCCGGGCGCGCGGACAGACCGATTCTCAGGTGCTCGGTGTGCGGAACGGCCTCACTGAGCAGAGCACGGACGTGATCGTCGTACAGCGCATAGATCACCTGACGGCCGTAGCGCTCGCCCACGACCAGGCCGAGGTGACCCATGCCGCATTGTCGCATGAACAGGTGTGCGGACGTGCGCCGAACGCGGACCCGACCGCAGCTCGGCTCAGCGCTCCACGAAGTAGGAGCCGCTGCCCTGACCGCTCGAGAAGTAGCGGCTGGTCACCGTCTTCTTGCGGGTGTAGAAGTCGACCGCGTCGGGGCCGTGGGCGTGGAGGTCGCCCAGGAACGAGTCCTTCCAGCCCGAGAACGGGAAGAACGCCACCGGCGCCGCCACGCCGATGTTGACCCCGATCATCCCGGCTTGCACCTCGTGCCGGTACCGGCGGACCGAGGCGCCCGATTCGGTGAAGATCGAGGTGCCGTTGCCGAACCGGCTGGCGTTGACGATCTCGATGGCCCGGTCCAGCGTGGGAGCGTGGATCACGCACAACACGGGGCCGAAGACCTCCTCACGGGCGATCTCCATCTCCGCCGTGACCGCATCGAGGATGGTCGGTCCCACGAACGAGCCGCCGCTGTCGCCGCCGGCCTCGCGCCCGTCTACGACGAGCTTCGCTCCCTCGGACACTCCCCGCTCGATCCAGTCGCGGATCCGGTCGCGCGCCGGCGGCGAGACCACCGGTCCCACGTCGGTGCGCTCATCAAGCCCGTCGCCGACGCGTAGCGCTCGGGTGGCGTCGATCAGCGCCGGCATCAGCTGCCCGTGGGCATCGCCGACGGCGACCACCACCGACCCCGCCATGCAGCGCTGGCCGGCGGCCCCGAAGGCCGAGCCGATGATGCCGTCGATGGTCCGATCGATCACCGCGTCGGGCATCACCACCATGTGGTTCTTCGCTCCCCCCAGCGCCTGCACCCGCTTGCCGGCCTTGGCCGCGCGCTCGTAGACGATCCGCGCCACCGGAGCTGAACCGACGAACGAGACCGCGTCGATTCCCGGGTGCTCGAGGATTCCCTCCACGACCGCCCGGCCACCGTTGACCAGATTGACCACCCCGGGCGGGAGACCGAGCGCATCGATCTCCTCGAAGGCGATCTGCTGGGTGAGTGGGACCTGCTCGGACGGCTTGAGCACGAAGGTGTTGCCGCACGCGATCGCGAACGGGAGAAACCAGAACGGGACCATGGCGGGGAAGTTGAACGGCACGATCGCGGCGCAGACTCCCACGGGCTGACGAACCGTCTCGGCGTCGACGTTGCGCGCGACGTCCTCCAGCACCCTTCCCTGCATGGTGGTGGGGATGGCGCATGCCGCTTCGACCATCTCGATCATCCGCGCCACCTCGGCCCGAGCGTCGCCGATCGTCTTGCCCATCTCGATCGTGACCGAACGGGCCAGGTCCTCGGTGCGGGCATCCAGGCGCGCCCGGAGCTCGAACAGCTTGCGGGCTCGCCCGATCGTGGAGACTTCACGCCATGCCGGCAGCGCGGCCCGCGCCGCCTGCACCGCCGCGTCGAGATCGGCCGTCCCCGACATCGGAACGCGGGCGAGCACCTCGCCGCTGGCCGGGTTGGTTACGTCCAGCACCTCCGAGGGATCGACCGCGGGGGTCCATCGACCTCCCACGTAGTTCTCGAGTAGGCGGGTGGCGGTGGCCGACATGCTCCTGGGATTGAAGCATTCTCTAGTCTGCAAAGCGCATGAACGACGACTGGCGCCTGCGGATCGATCTCCACGACCACGAGCAGGCCCGTGAGCTCACCGAGTTGCTGCGCAGTCACGAGGTCGAGGACGACCTCCAGCAGGCCTTCCACGACCGCGTCGTGGTGTCGGTGGACGGACCCGAGGTGTTCTGCTATGCCGGCACGCGCGAGCAGGCCCAGCTCGCCGAGCAGGTGGTCAGGCGACTGACGGGCGGCCGCGATTGGGAGCCCGAGTTCGAGCTCTCGCACTGGCATCCCACCGCCGAGCAGTGGGAGGACCCGGACGAGCCACTGCCCGAGAGCGATGAGGACGTCGACCGTGAGCGGCGCGAACGCGTGGCCCAGGAGCGCGCGGACTCGCTGGCTCAGGGCTATCCGGAGTTCGAGGTGCGGGTGCAATGCGCCACGCGGGCCGACGCCGCCGACCTCGCCGAGCGGCTCGAGCACGAGGGCATCCCGATCGTGCACCGCTGGAGCTACGTGTTGGTGGGAGCGCTGGACGAGGACAGCGCCGCCGCGCTGGCGGAGAGGCTGCGCGCCGAGGCGCCGGCCGGCAGCGCGGTGACCGTCGAGGGCAACCTCCGAGCCGTGTACGACGAGCGCCCCTGGCGTCCGTTTTCGGTCCTCGGCGGCCTCGCCGGCTGACCGCGCTCAGCGTTTCAGGCCCGCCCACGGCGCGGCCGGCCCGGCGAGGCGCCGCGACCCATCTGCCGACTGACGGTGCAACGCTGGATGATCGGGCGCCAAACCGCGATACTTGCCCGCTTGCGCGAGCAAAACGCAAACCAGGACACCGACCAACGACCGGCCCCGGCCCCGGCTCCGGCTGCCCCGGCCCGCGAGCGCGAGCCCGACGCCAGGCTCGGCACCAGCGCGTTCCCGCCGATCGCGGAGTACGCCTTCCTGTCGGACTGTGAGGCGGTGGCGCTGGTCGCCCCCAGCGGGGCCGTGGAATGGCTGTGCCTGCCTCGGGTCGATTCGCCGAGCGTGTTCGGCGCGCTGCTCGATCGCGACGCCGGCTGGTTCAGGCTGGGACCGGACGCGGATAACCGTTCCCGCGGCGCGGCGCTATCTGCCGGGGACGATGGTGCTGGAGACGAGCTGGGGAACCGGCTCGGGCTGGATCATCGTCCGCGACGTACTGCTGATCGGCAACTGGCATCACCAGCACGACCGCTCACACACGCACCGGCGCGCCCCGACCGACTACGACGCTGATCACGTCCTGCTGCGCACCGTGAGGTGCGTCAACGGCACGGTCCAGTTGCTGCTCGACTGCGAGCCCAAGTTCGACTACGGCCGAGATCCGGCGGAGTGGATCTACAGCGGCGACAGCTACCACGAAGGTATCGACGACGAGCTCGGACGGCAGCGTCACGCTACGCCTGACCACCGATCTGATGCTGGGCTTCGAAGGTTCACGCGCCACCGCACGGCATCTCATGAAGGAGGGCGAGACCGTCTACTGCGCGCTGTCGTGGAGTGAGCACGCACCGCCCCGGAGCATGGAGGAGGCCTACGAGCGCCTCACCTGGACCGCCCATCACTGGCAGCACTGGCTCGACCGCGGCCACTTTCCCGATCACCCCTGGCGCACGTTCCTGCAGCGAAGCGCGTTGACCCTCAAGGGACTCACCTACGCGCCCAGCGGCGCGCTGCTGGCCGCCGCCACCACGTCGCTGCCCGAGACGCCGCAGGGCGAGCGCAATTGGGACTACCGCTACAGCTGGATTCGCGATTCGACCTTCATGCTGTGGGCCCTGCTGTCACTGGGTTTCGACTGGGAGGCCAACGACTTCTTCTACTTCATCGCCGACGTGGCGGCGGGAGAGGAGAAGCTGCAGGTGATGTACGGCCTCGACGGCGAGCGCGAGCTCGAGGAGCACCTGCTCGAACACCTCGAGGGCTACGAACGCGCCACCCCGGTGCGGGTTGGCAACGCCGCCTACAAGCAGGAGCAGCACGACGTCTGGGGCGCCCTGCTGGACTCCGTCTACCTGCACACCCGCTCGCGTGACTCACTGGACGATCGGGTGTGGAAGATCCTCTCGCGCCAGGTGGAGAAGGCGATCGAGAACTGGCGCGATCCCGACCGCGGCATCTGGGAGATCCGCGGCGAGCCCAAGCATTTCACCTCCTCCAAGGTCTTCTGCTGGGTCGCCTGCGATCGCGGCGCGCGTCTGGCTGAGCTGCGCGAGGACTACGAACGCGCCGAGCGCTGGCGGTCGGCGGCCGACGAGATCAAGGCCGACGTGCTCGAGCACGGGGTCGATGAGCGCGGCGTGTTCGTTCAGCACTACGACACCGAGGCCCTCGATGCCGCGCTGCTGCTGCTGCCGTTGATGCGCTTCCTACCGCCGGACGACGAGCGCATCCGGAACACCGTGTTCGCGATCGCCGACGAGCTCACCGAGCACGGGCTGGTGCTCCGCTACCGCACCGAGGAGACCGACGACGGTCTGCAGGGCAAGGAGGGGACGTTCCTGATCTGCTCGTTCTGGCTGGTCTCGGCGCTGTGCGAGATCGGTGAACTGGATCGGGCGCGATCGCTGTGCGAGCGCCTGCTCGGGTATGCCAGCCCGCTGGGGCTGTACGCCGAGGAGATCGATCCCGACACCGGGCGCCACCTCGGCAACTTCCCCCAGGCGTTCACCCACCTGGCGCTGATCAACGCCGTGATGCACGTCATCCGCGCTGACGAAGAGGCCGCCGAGCGTCAGTCGCCCTGGGCGGAGTGGCGCTAGGGCAATGGCCTGACGGCCAAGGGCAATGGCCTAGCGGCCATTGCCTGGGGAGAAATCGAAGATTTCTCCAGCGTGCTTACTGCGGCGTGAGCGTGACCGGCAGCGTCTTGAGCTGGTTGATGAACGCCGACTCGACCACCGTGGCGCCGCCCGCCAGCTCCATCGCGGGGTAGCGGGCGAGCGTCTCCTCGAGCATCACCCGCAGCTCCAGTCGCGCCAGCGCCGCGCCGAGGCAGAAGTGGCGTCCCCCGGCGCCGAACGCCTGGTGCTCGGGGTTGCGGCGCACGTCGAAGCGGTCCGGGTCCTCGTAGACGTCCTCGTCGCGGTTGGAGGAGACGTACCACATGACGACCTTCTCGCCCTCGCGGATCGGCTGGCCGGCGAGCTCGGTGTCCCGCGTCGCGGTCCGGCGGAAGTGGGCGAAGGCGGGAAACATCCGCAGCGCCTCCTCGACCGCGCCCGGGATCAGGGCGGGATCCTCCAGCAGCGCACGGCGCTGCTCTGGCTGCTCGATCAGCGCGCGCATGGCGCTGCAGTACGTGGCCTTGGTGCTGTCGTTGCCGGCGGCGACGAGCAGGAAGAAGCCCATCACGATCTCGTGCTCCTCGAGCTTCTGGCCGTCGACCTCCGCGTGCACCAGCACGCTGGTGAGATCGTCGGTGGGATGCTCGCGCCGCTCCGCGATCATCTGTGAGCAGCGGGCGAAGATCTCGGGGATCTCGTTGGCCAGGACGCTCTGCATGCCTTCCGGGTTGAGATCGGGATCCCCCACCCCCAGGGCCGTGTTCATCAGTCGCGCCCACACCGCATCGTCCTGGGCGGGGATCCCCATGAAGCTTCCGATCACCCGGGAGACGATCGGCTGTGCGACGTCGCCCACCAGATCGCAGCTGTCCCGGCCCTCCAGTCGCGCCAGCACGTCCCGGGCGATCGCCCGGATGGCGGGCTCGTGGGCGGCGATGCGCCGCGGCGTGAACCCGCCCTGGAAGAGGACCTTGAGGCGGTCGTGCTTGGGCGGGTCCATACCGATGAACATCGCCCGCATCAGCTCGAGCGGGAAGACGTCGGTCATGGCGGTGACGCCCCCCAGCTCAGAGGAGTAGGTGCGCCAATCCCGGCTCACGGTATGTATGTCCTGCGCCCGGGTGACCGACCAGTAACCGGCCTCGTCGGGATATTCGCTCACATGCGAGGTCCAGTGCACCGGGCACTCGTGACGCAGGCGCCGAAACAGCGCGTGGGGCGGGCCCTGCAGCCATTGCTCACGCTCGGTGACGAGGATCTGGTCGAGATCGCTCCCGGTTGATGTCACGTGCTCCTCCTCGGGCTGCCGGGCTAACCAGCCGCGATGATACTGGTGGCTGGCCAGCCCGACCCGAAGTTGTGCCAGTGCTAGGAGACCGCGATCGTGCGGCGCTCGCTCGACGCGTTCACCGAGCCGGTCGCGTCCTCGCACCGTCAGGGTGACGGTGTAGGTGCCCGCCTTGGTGTAGGTGTGGACGCCGTTGACGCCCGCGGTCGTGGCCGACCCATCACCGTAGTTCCAGATGTACTTGGTGATCGGCGCTGGACCTCCGACGGCGTGTCGTTGAATGTGACGCTGACGCCGTGATGCGCCGTCGCCGGACCGGTGAACGATGGGCTAGGTCCGATCCGCTGCACGCACCCGGCCTGGGCCGTCGTGGCCGGCGTCTTGGTCGGGCTGTCAGACCACAGCTGCTGGGTGTAGTAGGTGTGGCCGCCGATCAGCTGGTTGTACGCGGTGAAGGCGCTCAGGCTGCCGCCCAGCGGCGTGCCGTATGTGGCCGGCTGGGTGGTGACCACCGGGATAGGTGCACTTGTCGCCGATTTCGTTGCCGGTGTTGTCCAGCCACGCGTGCCCCGGCCGGATCGGTGGCTGACTCCACCAGCTCGTGGATCGCGGAATCGAGCGTGCCGTCGGTGTCAGCGTTGCCGTCGGTCCCTGCGGGAGCCTGTCCGGAGTCGCACCCTGACTCGTAGGGCATGTTGCTGTAGGTGGCCACCTGGTTGCCGGGGGTGATCCCGGTGATCTGGGCGTGGTAGGCGCAGTAGCCGTTGTTGGCCGAGAACGTGCAGTCGCCGGGGCCGTCGCAACTGTTGGCGCCGTTGGGCGTGAACAGCAGGTACTGGGCCTCCGGCGCGCCGGCCGGATCGGTGGGCCAGTTGAACTTGTTGATCTCGTTGAGGATCTCGTTCTGGATCTGCGGGTCGGTCACGCACGGCCTCGCCGCCACGGTGCAGCCATTGGCTGTGTCAAGCGCCGGATAGGGCGTGGTGTCGAACGCCGAACCGCCGAAGGTCGTGTTGGTGGTGATGTAGTGCTTCGTGGCCGTGCCCTCGTAGTACAGGCGCCCGACCGAGAACTCGTTGGTGGTCTTGGCGCGGTCGGTGGCCAGATCCTTGGCGTACTGGATGATCGGGGCGGAGTAGCTCGGCGCGAAGCTGCCCTTCGGACCCCAGAAGATCAGGTAGATCTTGGAGGACAGCATCACCGGACCGCCGCCATAGGTGAGCGGAGGCTGGTTGCCGCCCACGGTGAACGGGGACGCCGTAAACGGCGACTGCGGCGCAACGGTCCCGGGCTTGGGAAGCTCGCCGTAGGCCTTCCCGTGGTGGAACACGATCCTCGCCTGCGCTGTCGCACCGACTGCGGCCGCCAAGAGCAGGCCGAAGGCGAGTGCCACGACGCCGCGTCTGGCCACGTCGGCCAGCCCGAATCGTCTCGAATCTCTACGCATGCGTAAGCCCTCCCGTCGTTTATGGCGGGAGGCGCTGAACGTCGCCCGCGCCCTCGCAACACCCCAACGCGGGCAGACTACCGGATTGCGGAGCCACGCGGTGCGCGGCTCAGCCGGCTTCCTGGGCCTGCGCGAGCTCGCGGTCGAGCATGGGCGCCCGCCGCGGCTGCTTCACACCGGGGATCAACAGGCCGGCCAGCACGGCGACGACGAGGAACCCCGCTTCGAGCGTGAACGATTCGGTGAACCCCGTCACCGTCGGCTGCCCGTGGAGCACGTTGTTGGCCAGGAAGGTGGCGACGATCTGCCCACCGAGCGCGCCGCCGAGGGTGCGCATGACGGTGTTCATCCCGGTCGCGACGCCGGTCTGCTCCTGGGGCACCGCCTGGACGATCAGGTTGCCCAGCGCGGAGAACGCCAGTCCGATCCCGATCCCCAGCAGTGCCGCGCTGATCAGCATGTCGTAGGGGTGCGCGTGGGCCACCGCGAGCCAGCCGAACGCCAGTGCCGTCACCGCGCTGCCCACGATCACCGCGAGCTTGGAGCCAAAGCGGCGCGCGACGCGGCCGGCGACCGTGCCGAGGACGCTCATCAGCAGCGCGGCCGGCAACAGGTACAGGCCAGAGGTCACGATCGAAGCGCCGAAACCGAAGCCGGTGCTCTTGGGGAGCTGGGCGAACTGGGGAAACACCAGGAACGACGCATACATCCCGGCGCCGAGCAGGAAGGCGACCAGATTGGTCGTCCAGACACCGCGGATCCGCATCATCGTCATGTCGATCAGCGGCTCTTCACTGCGCACCTCGACCGCGATCCAGGCCAGGCATCCCAACAGTCCGGCCGCCAGCAGCCCCAGGGTCTTGGCCGAGCCCCAGCCCCAGGTGATCGTCTCGGAGATGGCGATCAGCACGCAGATGAATCCCGCGGACATCAGCGCCGCGGCCAACCAGTTGACCCGCCCCGGCACCCGGACCGGCGACTCCGGGACGAAGCGCCAGGTGCAGACGGCGGCGATCACCGTGACCACGAGCGGGATCCAGAACAGCCAGTGATAGTTCAGATGCTCGATGATCAGCCCGCCGAGAATGATCCCGATGCCGCCGCCGACCCCGAGAATCGACGACAGCAACCCGATGCTCCCGGCGACGCGATCCCGTGGGAACTCGTCCCGCACGATCCCGAACGCGAGCGGGAAGATGCCGCCACCGGCGCCCTGGATGACGCGACCCACGATCATCGGTATCAGCGCCGTCGAGACCGCCGAGATGAAGGTCCCCACGCCCAGAATGCCCAGGGTCACCAGCAGCAACCGCTCCTTGCCGTACATGTCGCCAAGCCGGCCGAGGATCGACGTCCCGACCGATGCCGACAGCAGGTAGCCGGTCAGCAGCCAGGTCACGCCCGTCTCGTTGGTGTGCAGGCTGTGCTCGAGCGAGGTCAGCGCGGGGATCACCGCCGAGCTCAGCATCGAGTAGGCGAGACCCGCCAGCGCCGTGACGGCGAGAATCAGGTTTGGATTGACTCCGTGGTCTCGGTGGCTGGCGACGCCCGACGACATCGCGAGTACTCTAGCGGAATGGTCATTCCGGTCCCCTCGGCTCCCGGCACCCAGGCCACTCGGTGCGAGTGGACGAGACTCGACGAGGCGGGCAAGCGCGAGCGGCTGCTCAGCGCGGCCGGCGAGGTGTTCTCGCATCAGGGTCTCGACGCTCCGATGAGCGAAGTCGCCGATGTCGCCGGCGCCGGGGTGGCCAGCATCTACCGTCGCTTTGCCTCCAAGCAGGAGCTGCTGGCGGCTCTGGTGGCGGCCCGGCTGGACCAGATTGCCGACGCGGCGGCCAGCGCCGAGCGCAGCCAGGGCAACCGGTGGTCGGCTCTGACCGACATGCTGAGGAGCATCGTCGAGCGCCAGGCGGCCGATGACTTCCTCGGCGAGGCCCGCGTCGCCGTCGCCGCCGACCACGATGTGATCGATGCGACCGACCGCGCCACCAGCGCGCTGGAGCGGCTGATGGCCCAGGCGCGCGACGAGGGCCGGCTGCGCCGCGACGCCACCACGCTCGACCTGCGGCTGCTGTTCGCCGCCACGCGCGCCGCCAAGCGGACCGAGCCCGAGCAGTGGCCGCGGATGCTGGAGCTGCTGATCGACTCGCTCGATTCGCTCCCCCGCACGAACTGAGTCAGACGCCACACCGCGCCGCGCCGCAGTCCGCGCCGGCGCGGACTGACTGGTTGTGCTCATCCGGCTCATCGCCGTCGGCGACTAATAAGCTGCACGCGCACTGAGATCAGAGAGGAGCTCGACCGTGAAGATCAGGGCCGCGGTCCTGGAGGAATTCGCCCGACCGCTCAAGGTCACCGAGGTCGACCTCGCCGAGCCGCGGGGGGGTGAGGTGCTGGTGCGCCTGGAGGCGTGCGGCGTCTGCCACACCGATATGTACACCGCCTCGGGCGTCGATCCCTCGGGCTACGCGCCCACGGTGCTCGGCCACGAGGGCGCCGGCGTCGTCGAGCGGGTCGGGGAGGGCGTGACCAGCGTCGCCCCCGGCGACAAGGTCGTCACCCTGTTCTCGCCCCAATGCCGCGAGTGCATCCATTGCCGCAGCCCGCACACCAACCTGTGTCTGGCGATCCGCGAGCAGCAGAATCTCGGGTACCTGCCCGACGGGACCACGCGGCTCTCCCGTGACGGCGAGCCGATCCGGCACTTCATGGGCACCAGCACGTTCGCCGAGTACACCGTGATGCCGGAGATCGCGCTCGCCAAGGTGTCGCCCGACGCCGAGCCCGACCACTCGTGCCTGTTCGCCTGCGGCCTGTCCACCGGGCTGGGGGCTGCGATGAACACCGCCAAGGTGCAGGCGGGCTCGACCTGCGTGGTGTTCGGGGCGGGCATGGTCGGCCTGGGGGCGGTGGCGGGCTGTCGGCTACAGCGCGCCGAGCGCATCATCTGCGTCGACATGTCCCCGGAGCGGCTGGAGCTGGCCCGCGGCCAGGGAGCCACCGATCTGTGGCCCGGCGGGCCGGAGGTGGTGGCGCGCGTGCTCGAGGCGACCGGCGGCTTTGGCGCCGACTACACCTTCGAGGCCACCGGGCTGGTGGCGGTGATGCGCCAGGCGGTCGAGGCGGCTCGAATGGGCTGGGGTCTATGCACGGTGGCCGGCGTGGCCGGCAAGGGCGAGACGCTCGACATCATCCCGCGCCTGCTGATCACCGGCCGCCGAGTGTGCGGATCCTCGTTCGGCGGGGTCAAGGGCCGCGATCAGGTCCCCGAGCTGGTCGGGCTGTATCTCGACGGCCGCCTGGATCTCGACCCGTTCATCTCACACCGGATCAGCCTGGACGATGTCAATGACGGGTTCGAGCTGATGGAGCGCCAGGATGGGATCCGGAGCGTGATCACGTTCACCTGATCGAGCGCTTCTACTCGGCGTTCGCGGCGCGCGACGGTGACGCCATGGCGGCTTGCTACACGCCGGACGCCCGTTTCTCCGATCCAGTGTTCGGCGACGCTGCGCGACGGCGAGCCGGGGGCGATGTGGCGGATGCTGACCGGTCGCGCCCCGGACCTGGTGGTCACGCTGGTCGAGCACCGGGCGTCCGTGGACCGAGGAACCGCCCACTGGCTCGCCGATTACACCTTCTCCGCGACCGGGCGCCGGGTCCACAATGACGTCCGGGCCGAGTTCCGCTTCGAGAACGGGCTCATCGCCGAGCACGACGACTCGTTCTCGTTCTACGCCTGGGCGCGCCAGGCCCTCGGCCCGGCCGGAGCGGCGCTGGGCTGGACTCCGCTGCTGCGCCGGAAGGTGCGGAGCCAGGCGCGCGCGGGCCTCGACGAGTTCCTCGCCCGCACGGATTGACCCGCACGCACTCGAGGCAGCTACCGGCGGCGGGCCTCCGGGGCCAGGGCCGGGTTCTCCCACCCGGCGTCGCCCACGTTGAGGTTGGTACCCGGTGCGACGATCGCATCGATCCTGTCGAGCAGCGTCGTCGGACAGGGTCACGTCGGCTGCCGTGAGCTGGGACTCGAGCTGCTCCATGGTGCGCGGGCCGATGATCGCCGCCGTCACCGCCGGATGGCGGAGCACGAACGCGAGCGCCATCTCGATCAGCGTCATGCCGGCCTCCTCGGCCAGGCGGGCGAGGTTCTCGGCGGCCTCGAGCTTGCGCTGGTTGCCGGGCAACGACATGTCGTAGCGGCCGGGAGTCATCGCGGCGCGATGGCTCTGGGGCACCTCGGCGCCCTTGCGGTAACGACCCGACAGCCAGCCCCCCGCGAGCGGGCTCCAGGGGATCACGCCCATGTGGTGGCGCTGGCAGGTCGGCAGCACGTCATTCTCGACCTCTCGGACGAGGATCGAGTACGGGGGCTGCTCGCACACGAAGCGCTCCCGGCTTCTGCGCTCCGCCACCCATTGCGCCTCGACGATCTGACTGGCCGGGAACGTGGAGGAGCCGATGTACCGGACCTTGCCGGAGCGCACCAGGTCGGTCAGCGCGCCGAGCGTCTCGTCGATGTCGGTGTCGACCTCGGGCCGGTGGATCTGGTACAGGTCGATCCAGTCGGTGCCGAGCCGACGTAGGCTGTTCTCGACCTCGCGGATGATCCAGCGGCGGGAGTTGCCGAACTCGTTGGGATCGTCGCCCATCTTCCCGTGCAACTTGGTCGCGAGCACCACGTGCTCACGCCTGCCGCCGGCCAGCGCCTTGCCGACGATCTCCTCGGACTCCCCCCGCGAGTACACGTCGGCGGTGTCGATGAAGTTGATCCCGGCGTCCAGCGCACGGTGGATGATGCGGATGCTGTCGTCGTGATCCTTGTTGCCCCAATCTCCGAACATCATCGCCCCGAGGCAGAGCGGACTCACCTTCGTTCCTGTGTGACCTAGCGTGCGGTAGTTCATGCCCAAGACCCTACTCATCCCCCATCGCCGACCTTGAGCCTCGAGGTCCTCCGGCGTCCGCTGGCAGCCGCACCCCGCGCCCTGACCCCGCTGGCCCTCGTCGCGGCGGCGCTGGCCATCGTGCTGCCCTCCCAGGCGCTCGCCAATCGCTCGGACCTGCTGCTGGCGCTGCTGGTGCTGGCCACCGCGTTGGGGATCTCGTTCGCCGACCTGACCGGGCTGCGCGACCACGCGGTGGAGGTGGGGATCCTGTCGCTGGCCCCCCTGGTGGTCCTCGGGGCGCTGGCGTGGGTGATCGGCCGGCCGTTCGCGACCCCGGTGCGCGACGGGCTGCTGGGCGTGGGACTGTCGAGCTCGGAGGTGGCCACCGTGGGGCTGGTCGCCCTGGCCGGCGCCGACGCGACGATCGCGCTCGGCGCCGTGACCGGCTCGCTGGTGCTGGCGGCGCTGATCGGTCCATTGGCGATCGGGCTGCTGGCCGGCGGCGCCGGCCGCGGGGGCGGCAGCCACCTGCTGGTCCGCTTTGCGCTCGTGGTGATCGTCCCGCTCGCCGTGGGCGTGGCGCTGCGCAGCGCCGCCCGCCTGCGTCCGTGGCTGCAACGACAGGACGAGCCGCGCGACGGCGTGGCCGCGATCACCGTCGCGGTGCTGGTCTACGCCGCACTGAGTGGCACCAGCGGGGCCCATCACCTGGCGGCGGCGCTGCTGGCGAGCGCCGCCTTCCTGGCGGTGTCGGCCGCTCTGGGCGAGCTGTGGCGCCGGCGCGCGAGCCCGGAGACGGCCGTCCCCGGCGCGCTGGCGATCGCGATGCGCGACTTCGCCGTTGCCGCTGCCCTCGCGACGCAGGCGTTCGGCACCGCCGCCGGCGCCGTGCCCGGCGTATACGGGGTGCTGATGCTGCTCGGCCGGTTCGGCGGCGGCGGGCTGGTTCGCGCGGAACGGTAACGTTGCAGCGATGACTCCCGAAACCCACTTTGGACTCACCGGCCTCGCGACGATGGGCGCGAACCTGGCGCGCAACGTCGCCCATCACGACATCCCGGTCGCCGTGCACAACCGGACCGCCAGCCGCATGCACAAGTTCCTCCAGGAGCACGGCGACGAGGGGCCGATCAGCGGCTACGAGTCGGTGGAGGATTGGGTCGCAGCGCTGGCCCCACCGCGTGTGCTGATGATCATGGTCCAAGCCGGGCGAGGCCACCGACGCCGTGATCGACGAGATCGCCCCGCACCTGGACCGCGGCGACATCCTGATCGACGGCGGCAACGCCCACTTCCGTGACACGCAGCGGCGCCACAGCGCCCTGGCCGAGCAGGGGATCCACTTCCTCGGTGTCGGCGTGTCCGGCGGTGAGGAGGGCGCGCTGGAGGGGCCCGAGCATCATGCCCGGCGGCGACCGGGAGCCCTACGACCAGTCGGTCAAACCGATCTTCGAGGCGATCGCCGCCAAGGTCGACGGGACGCCGTGCTGCACCTACGTCGGACCCGACGGCGCCGGGCACTTCGTCAAGATGGTGCACAACGGCATCGAGTACGCCGACATGCAGCTGATCGCCGAGAGCTATGACCTGCTGCGCAACGGCGTCGGTCTGGAGGTGTCCCGAGATCGCCGACCGGTTCGACGCAGTGGAACAAGTCCGAGCTCGAGTCGTTCCTGATCGAGATCTCCGCCCGGGTGCTCTCGCACGTCCGACGAGGCGACGGGCAAGCCCCTGGTCGACGTGATCCTCGACGCCGCCGAGCAGAAGGGCACCGGCCGCTGGACGGCGCAGAACGCACTGGAGCTCGGCGTCCCGCTGACCGGGATCACCGAGGCGGTGTTCGCGCGGTCGCTGAGCGCGCTCAAGGCCGAGCGGGTCGCGGGCCGCCGAACGGCTGACGGGACCCAGCAGCGAGCACGGCACCGGCGACGACTCGCTGGTCGACGACCTCGAGCACGCCCTCTACGCCTCCAAGATCGTCTCCTACGCCCAGGGGTTCGCGCAGATGGCCGCCGCCGCCGACGCCGAGGGGTGGCAGATCGACCTCGGGGCGATGGCCACGATCTGGCGGGGCGGATGCATCATCCGCGCCCGCTTCCTGGACCGCATCCGCGAGGCCTACGATGACGAGCCGTCGTTGTCGAACCTGATGCTGGCCGACTTCTTCGCCTCGGCGCTGGCCGAGGCCCAGGATCCGTGGCGGCGCGTGGTCGCCAAGGCGGCCGAACTGGGGATCCCCACGCCGGCCTTCTCGTCGTCCTTGGCCTACTACGACGGCTATCGCCGCGCCCGGGGTCCCGCCAGCCTGATCCAGGGGCTGCGCGACCTGTTCGGCGCCCACACCTACCAGCGGGTCGACCGCGAGGGCACCTTCCATGTGATCTGGTCCCCCCCACCCGGCGAGGACGCCAGCGAGGTCCAGATCTCCTAGCGACGTCGCGCCGGCTGACCCGCGGCGAGCCCCGGCCGGGCCCTACCCGGACAGACCCGGGATCCAGGTCGTCCCGGCCAGCGGCACCCGCGCCATCGCCGCCGCCTCGATCGTCAGCGCGACCAGGTCCTCGGGCTCGAGGTTGTGGACGTGGGACTTGCCGCACGCCCGGGCCAGCGTCTGGGTCTCCAGGGTCAGAGTGCGCAGGTAGTTGGCCAGCCGCCGTCCCCCCTCGACCGGGTCAAGGCGCGCCGCCAGCTCGGGGTCCTGGGTGGAGATCCCGGCCGGGTCCAGCCCGGCCTGCCAGTCGTCGTAGTAGCCGGCGGCGGAGCCGACCGCCTCATAGCCGTCCTCGTGCTCGGGCGCGTTGTCGCCCAGGGCGATCAGCGCTGCCACCCCGATCGAGACGGCGTCGGCCCCGAGCGCCAGCGCCTTGGCGACGTCGGCGCCGGTGCGGATCCCGCCCGAGACGATCAGCTGCACCTCGCGGTGCATCCCCAGCTCCACCAGCGACTCGACCGCCTGGGGAATGCGCGGCCAGGATCGGGATCCCCACGTGCTCGATGAACACCTCCTGCGTGGCTGCGGTGCCGCCCTGCATGCCGTCGAGCACGATCGCGTCGGCGCCGGCCTTGACCGCCAGCGCGACGTCGTAGAAGGTGCGGCTGGCGCCGATCTTGACGTAGATGGGGATGCGCCAGTCGGTGATCTCGCGCAGCTCCTCGATCTTGATCTCCAGGTCGTCGGGGCCGGTCCAGTCGGGATGGCGGCAGGCGCTGCGCTGATCGATCCCCTTCGGCAGGTCCCGCATCTCGGCGACCCGATCAGAGATCTTGTGCCCCAGCAGCATGCCGCCCCCGCCGGGCTTGGCGCCCTGGCCGATCACCACCTCGATCGCATCGGCGCGACGCAGATCGTCGGGATTCATGCCGTAGCGGGAGGGCAGGAGCTGGTAGACCAGCGTGCGCGAGTGCTCGCGCTCCTCCGGCGGTCATGCCGCCGTCGCCGGTGGTGGTCGAGGTTCCCACCGCGGTGGCGCCGCGTCCGAGCGCCTCCTTGGCGTTGCCCGACAGCGCTCCGAAGCTCATCCCGGCGATGGTGATGGGGATGTCGAGCTTGACCGGCTCGCTGGCGTAGCGGCTGCCGATCACCACGTCGGTGGCGCACCGCTCGCGGTAGCCCTCCAGCGGGTAGCGGGAGACGCTCGCCCCCAGGAACAGCAGATCGTCGAAGTGCGGGACGTGGCGCTTGGCGCCGAAGCCGCGGATGTCGTAGATCCCCTCGCGCGCCGCGCGCTGGATCTCGGCGATGGTGCCGCGGTCGAAGGTGGCGGACTCGCGCAGACCCGGGTGCCAGGCGCGCGCGGGCGAAGCGCTCATCGTCAGTAGCTCCCGAGGTGGTCGACGCTGAAGTTGTAGAGCTCGCGGGCGGAGCCGTAGCGACGGAAGTCAGCCGGGTCGGCGTCGAGCTCAGCCCGCGCGAGCAGGGCGCCCAGCTGGGCGCGATGCTCGTCGCGCATCTCCTTCTCGATGCAGTCGGCGCCGAGCGCCGCCACCGAACCGCGCACGTAGCACCGCGCCTCGTAGAGCGAGTCGCCGAGCGCCTCGCCGGCGTCGCCGCACACGACCAGACACCCCGTCTGGGCCATGAACGCCCCCATGTGACCGATCGACCCCCGGACTACCACGTCGGCGCCCTTGAGCGAGATCGCGCAGCGGGCCGAAGCGTCGCCGTGGATCACCAGCAGGCCCCCGCGGGCGGTCGCGCCGGCCGACTGGCTGGCGCTGCCCTCCACCACCACCGAGCCCGACATCATGTTCTCCGCCACCCCGACGCCGCAGTTGCCCCGCACCCGCACCGAGGCGTGCTGGTTCATCCCGGCGCAGTAGTAGCCGACATGGCCGTCGATCTCGACCTCGTACGGGGCATCGAGGCCGACCGCGATGCTGTGCTTGCCCCCCGGGGCGGTGATCAGGACCCGCCCCACCGGGTCGTCCTCGTGCAGGCGGCGGTTGAGCTCCCGGACGCTGTCAGTGGCCAGATCGAAGGTCAGGACGGCGTCCCGCGTGGCATCGGGCGCCGCCATCACGCCACCAGCGCGGTGCCCCAGCTGTAGACGCGGCCCGGCTCGGGCTCCCACATGGCCGCGTCCTTGGCGCCGGGGAGCACCGCGATGGCGCGATACTCGGAGGCCATCGCCACCCACTCGTCGGTCTCGGCCATCACCGCCGGCTTGCACGCGATCGGGTCGCGCAGGACCGCGAAGCCGTCGGCGGTTCCGACCGCGAAGGTGTAGAAGCCGTCGAGGTCCTCCAGGCATCCCTCCAGCGCCTGTTCCAGCGTCGCGCCCTCGCGCATCCGCCAGGTCAGGTAGCCGGCGGCGACCTCGGAGTCGTTGTCGGTCTGAAAGCGGATTCCCTCGCGCTGCAGGACCCGGCGCAGGCGGTTGTGATTGGACAGCGAGCCGTTGTGGACCAGGCACAGATCCAGCCCGGTCGAGAACGGATGCGAGTGCTCGGTGGTGACCCGGCTCTCGGTCGCCATCCGGGTATGGCCGAGAGCGTGGCTGCCCGAGATCTCCGACAGGCCGAAGCGACGACACGAAATCCGTGGGCGGCCCCGCCTCCTTGTAGATCTCGATCGTCTGACCGGCGCTCATCAACGTCAGCTCGGGGTGGTGCTCGAGCAGCCAGGCCTGAACCTCGGCGGCGATCGCCCGCGACCACGAACACCGCGTGCGTGGCGCGGACGGCCGGCGCCGAAGCCTGACCGAACTCGCGCTCCAGACCGGCACCCACCGCCGCCCAGCCCGGATCGGGGGCCGCCGAGTGCAGGGACACCTTGCAGGAGCCCGGCGGCGCACGGGATCACGGTAGAACGCGACACCGGCGCTGTCAGGACCGCGGAAGCTGAGCTGCTCGAGCATCTCGGCCAAGCGCCCCCCGAGCTCCATGCGAAGAGCGTCGGTCTTCGTGTACAGACCCGCGATGCCACACATGAGAATTAGCGTAGAGCGTGCGTCTGTCCGCTCCAATGGCTCCCGGGAGCACAGTTTGGCGCGCGATTGTGGCGCTTGGCGCCACAGGTTCACCCCGCCGCTCCAGCGGCGCTCGGTCCCCAGGGCCCGTCACACCGGCAGGCGCTTCTGCGCCCGCCTGACCGTCTGAAGTGCCTCGCGCAGCTCGGCGCGGGCGATCGGCGGAAGGACATCCGGATCGATCAGGTTGTCAGCCGGCCTCCCCGCGGCGATCAGCTCGGCGTGGTGCGCGAACCGCACCCGCGCGATCACCTCGCACGCCTCCCGGAGCGCCTCGCCGGTGGCGCGGTCGACCCCGCCGGCCGCCGCGACCGCCTCGATCCGGTCCAGCGTCGGCGAGATCGTCACCCCGGTGGCGAGCGCGTGATAGCGGACCAGGTTGACCAGCGGGATGATCCCGCCCCGCTTGATGTCGAGGTGACCGGCGGGGTCGCCGTCGCGCCCGGTGGCAAGCTGTCCGCGGAAGCCCAGCGCGACCGGGTAGCCGGCGGCCGCGCGCGCGATCAGCTGCATGAACTGGGAATGCTCGCGGGCAGCGCGGATCCTGGCGTTGAGCTCGGCGCTGATCGCCAGGCCGCCCGCGGCGGAACGGAAGTCGAACGCTACGGTGGCGCGGATCAGGTGTGACTCGTCGGGCTGCTCCAGGCACTCGTCGAACGCCGCCAGCCACGCCGCCTTGGACATCCGCCACCGGCGGTTGCCGGCCAGGACGCCGTTGTTGTCTCTCCCGATCCCGCATCGCGCCAGCCCGGCGTTGACGTCGGCGCCCAGGCGCGCGAAGTAGCGGTCGGCCTCGTCGGCCTCCGCGGCCGTGGGGTTGCCGTAGGCCAGGGCATTGTCCTGGTCGGAGGCAAGCGTGAACTCACGCCGGGCGGCGCTGCCGAGATCCAGCCAGGCCCACGGCAGCGGTGCCGGACCGTGCCGCGAGATCGAGAAGTCGATCAGCCTCGCCGCCACCGCGTCGTGCTGCAGGCTCAGCACGCGGCCGAGGTCACGCGACCGGACACCGGCCCGAACCAGCGTCAGGAACAGCTGCGGGAGATGCGAGACCGCGCGGATTAGTGCCTCCTCGTTCGCCGCACCGAGGATCGTGTGACGCAGCCCGATCGGGCCGTGCGCGTCGAGACCGAGCAGGTCGGCGGCCGAAATCGTGCCGCACACCCGTTCGCCATCTAGTACCACCATGTGGTCGGCACCGGCCGCGAGCATGTCGACGGTGGCCTCGATGGCCAGCTGCCCCACCGGTACGGCGGCGACGGGGGAGCGTGCGATCGCGCTCACGGGGGCGTCGGGAGCGATGTCGCCGCTCACCACGAGCTGGCGGACCTCGGCGTCGGTGACGATCCCGAGCTGCCCTGGTCCCAGCACCACCAAAAGAGCCGAGTCGACCGCCGAGCCGAGCCGAGCGGCGGCTTCCCGGACCGGCTCCGCCGGGTCGCAGAAGATCGCCGGCCGCATGATCGCCGAGACCGGGGTGGTGCCGACATCGGACAGGCCGTGAACGGTCTGACCGGTCCGGGTCAGCCGCCCGCGCATGGTGGCGGCGACGTAGGCGGCCCCCGCTTCGGTCCCCAGCAGCCGCCGCCCGGCGCGGGCTTCGAACAGGGCACAGCTCGACGGTTCCCGGGCCCGCACTGTGAACGCCGGTGACATTCCCGTGAGCAGCGACGGATGGCCGAAGCACTCCCCGGGCGCGAGCACCTGGATCACCTCGCCCTGGTGGACCAGATCCATCGAGCCGGACAGGATCACCCACAAGCCGCCGGACGGCGTGCCGTCTTCCACCAACACCACTTCTCCCGCTTCCTGACCCAGTTGCACCGCCTGGGCGGCTAACCGGCTCAGCTCGGCCGGGTCGATGCCGTCGAAGGGTGGGTGGCGGGCGAGGAATGTGTCCAGGTGCTCCATGTCGGACCCCGCAATTGTGTTCGTATCGCGCCTTGTGAGCCTCCTGCGACGTGTCAGGGTAGTGCCCGGCACTGATCAGCGGACCTGGAGGGCACATGCCGGACGAATTGACCGCGCCCGGACCATTCGAGGACGAGCTCGCCTACGAGGGCTCCGGCCTTCCGAAGACCACCAACTGGTGGGGAGCGTTCGTGATCGGCCTGGCCGGGACGATCCTGGTCACCGGGATCGCGCCGACGATGGTCACCACCCTCGGTGCCGCGTCGATCCCGATCATCGTGGTGATCACGCTCAGCGGCTACCTGCTGTGCCTGTTTTTGGCCGAGCTGTCGGCGATGATGCCCGACCGCTCCGGCGGCTCACCGGCGTACGCCTACCCGGCCTACAAGGATCGCTGGCCGCGCCTGGCGGAACACATCAACGGCTTCACGGCGTGGGCGTACTGGCTGGGATGGTTTCCGGTCGCGCCGCTGAACATGATCCTGGCGTCGTTCTACATCGTCGACCGCTTCGGCCTCTCGACCTCCGGCTTCACCCCGATCCACACTCCGATCGCCTACTGGACGCTGGCGATCTCGGTCGTCGGAATCCTGTTGCTGTTCATCCCGGCGCTGCTCGGCCTCCGGTTCGGCACGGTGTTCGCGACGACGCTGGCGCTGCTGTCGATGATCCCGCTGACATTCCTGGCCATCTCCTGGATCTTCCATCCCTCGGTGGCCCACTTCAGCCAGCTGTCGGGGTTCCACCACCTCGACGGCTCCGGCTTCTTCTCCAGCGTGTTTCACCACGGCTGGCTGACGATCTCGGTGGCGTTCTCGTTCCTGTTGACCTGGAACGTGATCGCGATGGAGGCCGCGGCGTGCTACATCGGCGAGACCCGGAACCCCGACCGCGACGCCAAGATCGCCATGAACCTCGAGGGGGGCTATGGCGTGTTCATCTACACGATGATCCCGCTGGCCTTCGTGATCGTGCTCGGCAGCACCGCGCTCAGCAACACCGCGCTGGTCGATCCCAAGACGATCTTCGTCCACTTCGCATCCAAGGTGTTCGGGACCGGCGCCGGATCAAGCCTGCTCAACTGGCTGATCGCGATCATGCTGATCCTGGCGTTGATCCTGTCGGCCCTGAACGCGATCACCGGAACCGCGCGCTCGCTTCACCAGATGTCGACCGACGGCCAGTTCCCGCGCTTCTTCCAGCACGTCAACCGGCACGGCGTTCCCGACCGTTCGATGATCTTCAACGTGGTCTGCTCGATCATCGTGGTGTTCTTCGGCGGCGCGGTCGAGATCTACACCTTCTCCAACGTCGGCTACCTGGCGTCGTTCATCCCGGTCCTGATCGGCTACTACCTGTTGCGGCGCCAACGCCCGAACCTGCGGCGCCCGTTCAAGCTACCCGAGTTCATGAAGTACGTGGCATTGGGCCTGGCGGTGCTGTACGCGGTGATCTACTTCTGGGGCGGGCCGGTTTACGCCTCCTGCTCGTGCTCGCAGGCCGGCCATTCGACGCTGCCGTACTACTTCATCGGCATTGCCGTGCTGCTGGCCTATCTGCCGCTGTACTACTGGCGCAAACACGGCGACCGCGACCTCCCGGCGAGTGGGGTGACCGAGACCGTGCCGGCTCCGGACGCCACGGTCTCATGACCGCCGGCCCCTCATGACCGCCCTCGCGCCGGTGCGCAGGCGAACCCAGTCCGAGGCCGGTGAGATCAACCGTATCCTGCTCGCGTCGGAGGGCCGGCCGATCCCGGACGCGGCAATCGCGCGCGTGGTCGAGCTCGCGTCCTCGTCAGCGGCCAGCGTGCACGTGTTCTCGATCGCCCGCGTGCACGGCGTGTCGTTTGGACTGCCCACTCCGGGTCTACTCCCGACCAAGCGCGAATGGGAAGAGCAGCGGGCCCTGGTCGACAAGGCGGTCAAGCGGCTGCGGCGAAAGGGAATCAAGGCCGACGGTCAGGTGCTGGGGACCCGCAAGTCGACCCGGCGGATCCTCGACGAGGCCGCCAAGGAGGGGTGCGATGTGATCGTGATGGCCGCCGATCCAGACCGCAACCGGCTCGTCGGAGACCTGCTGTGGTCCCAGGAGCCCCAGCGTGTGCGCCGGCGCGCCAAGCTCCCGGTGATCCTGGTGACCGGCTGATCGCCCGACACCCGAGCGGCGGCCCGACACCCGGGCGGCGACCCGAGACCCGAGCGGCGGGCACGACGGTAAACGACAAGGATCGACTGGCGCCGCGTCAGATCACGTCTCACCGCCATGCCCGCCGTTGGAACCGCGCCCTGACCAAGCTCGTTTCCGCCGACCTCCATGCAACGTGCCGGCCGCCACAAGGTTGCGCGGTTTGTAGATCTTCAGCGGGCGGCGTCCGGACGCCCGTGCAGCCGGGCGAGCTTGATCGCCAGCTCCAGCGACAGCAGATCATCCTCGTCGAGCCGGAGCCCGGTCAGCTCCTCGATCCGCCCCAGCCGCTGGCGCAGCGTGTTGGGATGGATGTACAGCGCGCGGGCGCTCTCGATCACACTGCGCCGCTCTGACAGGTAGCGCTCCAGGGTGTCGAGCAGGACGGTGCGGCGTTTGCGGTCATAGTCGATCAGCAGGTCGACCGCGACTCGCATGCGATCCCGCGGCGCGTCCTCGGCGGCGATCTGGACCAGATAGCGATAGGCACCCACCTGCGAGTAGGCGATCGCGCCTCCGTCACCGACCAGCGCGCGGGCAATGGTGGCGGCATGGCGCGCCTCGCGATACGCCCCGGCGGCCTCGGCCGGCGTCTGGCGCAAATCGCTGACGCCGATCGCCGCACCGTTGCGCCGCCCCAGCTCGCGGCACTCCCGCAGCACCGCCTCGGGACTGTGACCGCGCGCCGACCCGAATGCCAGCAGCGCGCGGACTGGACCCGGGCCGGCCTCGATCGCTGAGCGGGGCGCGAGTTCGGCCAGGCCCCGCCCCAGCGCTTCGGCGGCCTCACGCCACTCGCCCGACGCCGATTGGGTCGGTGCGCCGGGCTCCGCGCAGACCAGGATGTAGGGATCGGTCAGCTCACACCGGACTTCGGCCGCCTTGGCCGCGGCAAACGCTGTGGCGCCGGCGGCCAGCGCCTCGAACAGGTCCTTGATGATGTTGGCGTTGGTCAATCCCTCGATCAGCTCGGCGCGGCGGATCGCGACCGCCGCGAGGTGGGCGACGGCCCGCGCAATGTCCGCATCCTGCTCGCCGAACGCACGCCCGGCGGCGGAGCCGGCGCACAGCAGGCCCACCCGCTCCCCGCCCGCCGAGAGCGGCGACACCAGCAGGTCGGCCACCTCCAGCGATGGCCACAGGGCTCGCGCCGGAGGCCGGGCGCCACGCCCCTCCAGCGCCGCCAGCATCAGGCCGTCGGCCGATGCAGTCGACGCCGCGCCCAGCCCCTCCGGGACCGAAGCCAGCAGGTGCAGGCCGGTGCCATCGGCCTCGAGCCGGAACAGCTGGCACACCTGCGCCCCCAGCAGCTCGTGCGTGCCGCGCACGAGCACGGGACCGAGCTCGGCGGTACTGGTGGCGGCGGCAACCCGCTGGGCGAGCTCGGACAGGCCGGTCAGCGTGTTCACCCGGTGGCGCTCGGAGTCGTAGAGCTGGGCGTTCTCGATCGCTCCGCTCACCAGCGAGGCGATGTGCACGAGCAGCTTCGGGGTGTCCTCCCCGAATTCGTGCGGGGCTTTGGTGTGAAGCACGATCACCCCGATCGTGTCGCCGGCACGAGACAGGATCGGCACCGCCGCCATCGACTGGAAGCGCTCCTCCTCCAGCAGTGGCACGTACTTCATGCGTGGGTCGCGCATGGCCTGATCGCGGATGAACTCGGGGGTGCGATGGCGCGCCACCCAACCCGTCAGGCCTTCCTGGACCGAGAACTGGACATTGTCGACGGCCTCCCGGAACACCGGCGAGGCTGCGCGGATGGTCAGCCTCCCGTCCCGCAGCAGATAGATGAAGCACGCGTGGCAGCCGGTCGCCTCGGTGGCGAGCTCGACCACCCCCTGCAGCATCGGCGCCAGCTCGAGCGACGAGGAGACGAGCTTGATGACCCCGTACAGGGTCCGGTTCTCCTCCCGGAGCCCGTGGAGCTCGGCTGAGGACGGAGCCGGCAGGTCGGCCCTGATGGCCACTCGGTAACACACCTCCTATGTGCGGGGTGCACATGCTAGCCAGCGTCAACGGGGGCTGCTGACCATTGTGCGCCACCCACCGGTGCGGATATACCTCGCGGATGATCGATCAACCCCAGAACGAAGACGACGTACGGCGAATCGTCAAGGACAACGGGATCGAGTTCCTGTTCGCGCAGTTCGTCGACATGCACGGCAAGCCGAGCGCCAAGCTGGTGCCCGCCCACCATCTCGACGATCTGCTCACCGACGGCGCGGGCTTCGCGGGGTTCGCGGCGGGTGACATCGGCCAGGGTCCCGACGACCCGGACATGATCGCGATGCCCGACCCCACCACGCTGACGATCCTGCCCTGGCGCCCCACGGTGGCGCGGTTCGCCTGCGATGTAACCGTCGAGGGTGAGGAGTGGCCCTACTGCCCCCGCACGATCCTGCGCCACGCGCTGAAGCGGATCGGCGACCAGCGGCTACCAGCTGAAGGTAGGGGCCGAGCTCGAGTACTTCCTGCTGCGCCGCGGCGCCGACGGCGGACTCGAGCTGGCCGATCCGCTCGACACGCTCGACCAGCCCTGTTACGACATGCGGGCGCTGACCCGCAATCTGGATTTCGTCTCGGAGGTCTCCAACGCCGTGACGGGTCTGGGCTGGGACAACTACGCCACCGACCACGAGGACGCCAACGGCCAGTTCGAGCAGAACTTCCAGTACGCCGACGCCCTGACCACCTGCGACCGTGCTGTGTTCTTTCGCTACATGGTGGAGTCACTGGCCCAGCAGCGTGGCCTGATCGCCACGTTCATGCCCAAGCCGTTCGCTCACCTGACCGGCAACGGCTGCCACTTCCACGTCAGCCTGTGGAAGGACGGCGAGAACGTGTTCGATCGAGCCGCGTCCGAGGATCCCCGCGGGCTGGGGCTGTCCGAGCTCGGCTACCAGTTCATCGGCGGCCTGAAGGCCAACGCCAAGGCCTACATCGCGGTCACCGCGCCGACCGTCAACTCCTACAAGCGGCTGGTCGTGGGCGCGCCGACCAGCGGCGCCACCTGGGCGCCGGCATACATCAGCTACGGCTACAACAACCGCAGCCAGATGCTCCGCATCCCGGCGGCGGGCCGGATCGAGGACCGCACCGTGGACGGCTCCTGCAACCCCTACCTGGCGGCCACGGCGATGCTCGCGGCCGGCTTTGACGGGATCGAGCGCGGGCTGGATCCCGGGGAGCCCAACTCGGCCAACCTCTACACGATGAGTGCGGCCGACCGTGAGACGAACGGGATCGAGGTCCTCCCCGCCAACCTGCTCGACGCCACCCGCGAGTTGCAGCGCAATCAGGCCCTCCGCGCCGGGCTCGGCCGGACCCCCGACGGCGATTACGTCGACTACTTCGTGGAGGTCAAGCAGCGCGAGGTACAGGCGGCGCACGAGCAGATCACCCAGTGGGAGCTCGACCGCTACCTGCAGCTGTTCTGACTCCTAACCGGGACCGAACCGTCGCGCCCCGCCAAGCGCCCGCTCGGCCTGCTGCAGCGAGCCGACCGTCTGGGGCGTGACAGCGTCAAGATGGCTGGCCAGCGCGATGAACGCCGCCGCAGTGGTCAGCGCGTCGCCGAGGGCGTGATGAGGCGGCTCGGCCGGCTGCCCGAGCACCCGCGCCAGCCCGGCCAGCGACAGGCCGGCCGGAGCCACCCCGTCGCGCTCGCGCAGCCACAGCCGGCCCAGCGCCTCGGTATCGGCGTCGGCGGGCAGGCGCACCCGCCGACGGCGAAGCTCGCGGCCGAGGAAGCTGCGCTCCACCATCGCGGTGTGGAACACCGGCACCCGGCCGGCCAGCACGCCGAGCAGGAGATCGATCGCCTCGTCCGGGGCCGGCGCGGCGGCGAGGTCGGCCGAGCGCAGCTTGTGGATCAGCACCGCCGCGTGCTTGGGAGCCTGCCGAGGGCGGGCCAGCGTGTACATCGCCTCGCCGAGGATCAACCGACCATCCTTCACCGGCACCGCGCCGATGGCGATGATCTCGTCGGCGCGATCGAGCCCGGTCAGCTCCAGATCGACCGCGCACCACTCCGCCTCGCGCCACGGGGTCTGCGCTGCCGGCCAGCGCGCGGCGTGATAGCGCTGAGCCGCGCCGTGACGGCGCGCCGGCATCCTCAAGGGCGTAGCTCCCGCGCGACCGTGCTGACGGCCCGGAAGACGTCCCGCAGGTGCCCTCGGGTCAGCGGGCTCATCGCCGCCGGGTCGAGCAGGTCGTCGGGCTCGCGGCCGGCCGCCAGGCACTCGAGGTGATGCACGATCCTGTAGCTCGAGCGCGAGCTCGAACGCCTCGGCCAGGGTCATCGCCTGCTCCGCGCCGAGCACGCCGGCGTCGGCCGCCGCCCGCAGCCGCTCCGGTGTCGATACCTCCTCGCTGCCGGCCACCGCCGCCGCCCAGCGCCCCAGCGCGGCGATCGGCACGACCGCGGCCAGGCGGATGTTGAGCCGGTCGCTGCGCCGTCCGTCCAGCCGCAGCACGGTGTCGGCTTCGAATCCCGTGGGAGGACTGTGGGTGAACGCGTGCACGGCCAGCGCGTCGAGCAGCCGGGCCCGGGAGACCCCATCGGCCGTCGGCAGCGGCTCGGTGGGAGTGCCCCACAGCGCCCGGCGATCGGCCAGCACCGACAGCGCCAGCTCGTCGCCGGCGGCGGCCCGGGTCCAGCCGTCGACGTCGCGGGCGGTGACCGGACCGTCGATGCCGCAGCGGGCCAGGGCCGGCTCCAGCGCCGCCAGCCACGGCGCCGGCGGTGGCCGGCTGCACACCAGCGCCCCGCGCCGGCTCGAGGCCAGCGTCAGCTCACGACGAGCCTGGCTTCCCACCGCGACCCAGACGATGCCCTCGGTGGGGAGCTCAGCCCGGGGCAGCGCCACCTCGAGCGCGCGGCGGGTGAGCGCGTCGACGAGCGCCGACAGCACGCGCGCGAGCTCCAGCGGCGCCACGCTGGAGCGGTGCAGGTCCAGCATCAGACCCGGCAACCGCTCCCCCACCTCGGCCAGCGCGTCGACGTTCCGGGCCCGGTCGATGAGCCGCCTGATCCCGAACCATGACCGCGGCTGGGCGGCGAACAGGTCAGCGTCCTCGAGCACGCCGACCAGCTTTCCGCGCTCGCTGACCACCGGCGCGTGACGGATCCCCCGCTCGAGCATCTCGTAGAGAACCTCGGCGCCGAGCCGATCCGGCGCGACGGTGAACACCGGCACGGTCATGGCGGCGTCGATCCGCGTGCCTCCCGACCGGCCGGCTGCGAGTACGCGCGTTCGCAGGTCCCGGTCGGTCACGATCCCGATCCGACCCGTCGCCGAGCTCGACGATCGCCGAACTGGCTCCCGCCGCGGTCATCCGCCCCGCCACGACGCCGATGTTCTCGCTCGGCCGGCACGTCACGGTCGGCGTGCGGATCAATTTCGATACCGGCTTGTGGTCGTCAGAGCCCCCTACGGCCAGCTCGCGGCGGCGGGCGCGATCAAGCAGGGGCCGGGCCACGGCGACCGGGATGCGGTAGCAGAGCGTATCCTCGGCGGCGCGGGCCTCGAACCCGGGCGGCAGACCGGCGAGCATCGCCGCGTGTCCGAAGGTGTCGCCGGGACCGAGCAGGTCCAGCAGACGACCCTCGTGGGTTATGTCGACGGCGCCGCTGTGAATCACCCTCAAGAACGTCACCGGCCCGCCGTCCTCCGAGAGGATCACCGCCCCGCGCAGATGGAACTCGATCGCCGCCTGGGTGGCGACCTCGGCGAGCTCGTCGGCGGCGAGGGTGTCGAACGGCGGTCGCTGGGCCAGAAAGCGGGCGACCTCGCTCAGACCCGCGTCGAGCGTCACGTGAGCAGTCCGAGGCGCTGGGCTCGCTGCACCGCCTCGGTGCGGTTGCGCACGCCGAGCTTGCGATAGACGGCGCTGGAGTGCTCCTTGACGGTGTGCCGGGACAGATGCAGTGCGTCGCCGATCTCCGGGTTGGTCGCGCCCGAGGCCATCAGCTCGAGCACCGCCCGCTCGCGATCGGACAGGCCCAGCGCGCCCTGGCGGTCGTGGGGCTCGAACACGGTCTTGCCCAAGCCGACCGAGTGCACCGCGCTGGCGATGCGTGGGGCCGGCCAGTCCTTGTAGGCGAACCCCGATGCCCCGGCCGCCCGCGCCGCCCGGGGCGAGATCTCCCCCGCGCCGGAGAACAGCAGCACGCGCGTGTTGGGTTCCCGCTCCCGTATCAGCTCGCACACCTCGGCGCCGGACTCCTCGCCGATGAACAGGTCCACGAGCGCCACGTGGGGCCGGTAGCGGGCCGCCAGCGAAAGGGCTTCACGACCCGAGTGCGCGCTCAGACAGCGCTGAACCCACGGCTGCTGGGTCAGCATCAGCCGAAACCCCCAATGCACCACGTCGTGATCGTCGACCACGAGCACGCTGAGGCGCTCCGGGACTGCGCTCGGCCTCAGCCATCGCTGTCGCCGTCGCCGTCGTCGTCGGGTAAAACCACCAGGCGCACCTGCCAGATGCCCGGCTCGCGTTCGCCGAACTCGACCACGCCCCCACTCTGAAGCGCCTCCAGCGCCGCCAGGCGCAGGCCCATTCCGGCCCGCCGGCTGCCGCCCTTGACCCCGTCGTTGACGATCTCCAGCACGAACGCTCCATCGAGATCGCCGATTCGCACGCTGACCGCGGTCGGGGCGGCGTGCTTGTTGGCATTGCGCACCGCCTCGCGCAGCACCGACTGGGCCAGCGGCTCGAGCCCGGCGGGCACCTGACCGGTTGCCTGGAGCGATAGCCCGAGGCTGGGGTGCGCCAGGGCGAGCCGCTCGACTTCGGCCGCCAACGTGGTCTGCGTCGCGCGTGGGGTCCGGCCCAGCGGCCGCTGCAGTGCCGTGCGCAGGTCGGTCAGCGCGGCCTGAGTCTCGCTGGCGCAGCGCCGGCGCGCCGCCGCCGGCAGCTCGCCGTCGCCGTCGAGCGCCATCGAGACACCGAACAGCCGCTGGATCACACCTTCGTGGATCTCGCGGGCCAGATCGATCCGTTGCTCGAGCTGACGTGCGGTCTCGTACTGGTTGGCGAAGATCCTCGCCACCGAGGCGAGCGCGGCCGCCTTGCCCAATGACCACAGCAGGCTGCGGTCGGCCTCGTCGAGCGACGGGCTGGACATCAGGCGGTCGGTGAGGATCACGCCGATCGGCCGTCCGGCGGCGACCATCGGCGCGCACACCAGCCGCGCCGGCTCGGACACCAGGGCCGAGAACTCCTCGGGCACCTGCCCGCTGAGATCTCCCACGGCCTCGATCACCTTGTCCTCGCGCAGCGCCCGCGCCGCGATCGGCGCCGACTCCACGGTCACGTGGGCCTGGGCGAACTGGGCCAGATCCATCCCATGGGCCCCGGCAGCCCGCACGCGGCGCAGGGTGCTGTCGTAGCGGAAGATCAGCGCCCGGCGCATTCGGGCCAGGCGACACACCGCCTCGCACAGACGGTCATAGAAGCCGTCCGAGGTCGAGGATCCCGGCTCGGAGTGCGAGAGCACCTCGACGAACAGCTCGAGCGCCTCGACGTCGGCGCGCCCGTCCGTCGAGCTGGTGGAGCTCACCGCCGCCACGCCCCCGTCCCGGGAAGCTCAGGGCGCCCCGGCGGGTGCGGCACTAACCGGCGTGTGCTCCGAGCAGCCCGAAGCGGAGCGCCTGCTGTGGCGCCAGGTACACCCTCCACCTCGTCTGGCAGGCTGGGCACCGGCATTCGACTGACGGATCGTAACCCTCGAGCGCCGCCTCCCAGCGCACGTCGTCGCTGCCCAGGCAGATCGGGCATGCCAGCGACGCTGTCACCAGCTCGTCGGGATCGTCAGGCCGGAAGCGCGCGGTATCGGCGAGTGGGGCCATGATTCGAGGATGCACCCCAGCGCGCCGAGCGGCAAACAAGCCGCCGGGTCAACCCCCCGGGTGGGGGGTTGCGTTACCCGAGTTGCGGCCTCAGGGCGGTCGCGTCGCTCTCGTCGCGGCTCAGGTGGCGACCGCGTCGGAGCGCGCGATCGGCCGTTTGCCCCACCGGCTGCGGGTCGCGAAGTCCAGCAGACGTTCCAGGTAATCCCCCAGCGGCGTGACGCTGATCCCCCGGGGCTCCAGCCGGGCGCGCGTGGCGGCCTGCTCGAACACGGCGCCGAGCGCGAAGTACGGGAAGTAGGCGCTGCTGGCGTCGAGTGCCGACTCCTCGGCCGCGCCGCGCCGAAGTGCCGCGAACTCGGCCGGAGGCAGCACCCGGGGCAGCGGCCGGCGGAAGTAGCGGCTGGCCAGCTGGGCGATCTCCCCCATAGTGCTCGCGTCCGGGCCGGCGGTCAGGTGATAGGTCGCGCCGATGCCGCCGCCGGATTCGCACAGCTCGTGGATCGCGTCGGCGACGTAGTCGACCGAGACGACATCGACCGGGGCCGACGGTATCGCCGGGACGGCGGTGAACAGTCCCCGCGCGAACGCGCGCAGCGGCCAGTAGAGCACGTTGAAGGCCGACGTCCAGCCGCTGCGACGGTCACCGACCACGATGCTCGGCCGCATGATCGTGAACGGCAGCCCGGGCTGGGCGCGGACCAGCTGCTCCGATTCGAACTTCGAGCGCTCGTAGGAGTTGTGGAATGTCTGGCCGAGATCGAGGTCACGCTCGGCGAAGCAGCCCGCGTGGGTCCCGGCCACATAGGCGGTCGAGATATGGCCGTAGCGCTCCAGGCCGCCGCACTGCTGGGCGTCGTGCGCGAACTCGAGCACGCGCCGCGTGCCCTCGACGTTGATGGCGCGCGCCTCCTCGATCGGCAGCGTGAACGACACCGAGGCGGCGCTGTGGATGATCGTCGAGACGCGGCAGGCGAGACGCTCGCGCAGGTCGGGATCCAGCCCCAGGCCAGATGCGGTCAGGTCGGCGGCGAAGGCCTGCACACGAGGGCGGTGGCTCACCGCGCGGGAACCCAGCAGGTTGTCCAGCACCGCCTCCAGGCGCGCGCCCGCCGCCTCGTCGCTCTGGGCGCGCACCAGCGCGACGATCCTCCGGTCACTTCGCTCCAGGTAGCGAGCCAGCAGCTCCATACCCACGAAGCCGGTGGTGCCGGTCAGCAGCACGTCACCGCGCGCGGGTGCTCATGACCCGGCCGCCAGTGATTGCAGCGCCCACACCAGCCGGCTGCGGGTGTCGGTCGGGGCGATGAGCTCGTCGACGTACCCGGCGGCGGCGGCCACCTGCGGTCGCAGCTGCGCCTCGGCGTACTGGCTGGCCAGCCGGTCGCGTTCGGCCTCGGGATTCTCGGCCACGGCGAGCTCCCGGCGGTGGATCACGCCCACGGCCGGCCTGGCCCCCATCACGCCGATTTCGGCCTGCGGCCACGCGAACACGTAGTCCGCGCCGAGATCCTTGGAGTTCATCGCGATGTAGGCACCGCCGAACGCCTTGCGCAGGATCAACGTGACCCGCGGCACCGTCGCCTGCGCGAAGGCGTGCACCAGGGTGGCGCCGTGGCGGATCACGCCGGCCGCCTCCTGGCGCGTGCCGGGCATGTACCCGGGTGTGTCGACCAGCACCAGCAGCGGGATTCCAAAGGAATCGCACTTGCTGACGAACCGCGCCCCCTTTTCTGAGCTGGCGGCGTCGAGCACGCCGCCGAGATATCGCGGCTGGTTGGCGATCACACCGACCGGGCGGCCGTCGATCCGGGCCATCGCCGTGACCAGGTTGCGGGCCCAGCCGGCGGACACCTCGAGCAGATCGCCACCATCGACCAGCGCCCCGATCACGGTGCGCACGTCGTAGACGCGGCGGGGCTCGGCGGGGACCGTCACGGACGGATCCAGCGCGCCGCCCGCGACCGATGGCGTGATCGGTGCCGAGGCGTCGCGGTGACTGGGCAGGTAGCTGAGCAGCTCACGGGTGAGCTGGGCGGAGTCGAAGTCGTCGCGCGCCACGAAGTGACAGACGCCGTTGCGCTGGTGGACCCGGGTGCCGCCGAGCTGCTCGGCGTCGACGTCCTCGCCGAGCGCCTCGCGAACCACCCCGGGGCCGGTCAGGAACATGCTCGAGTCCTCCGTCATCACCACCCAGTCGGTCAGGGCCGGCGAATACGCGCCACCCCCGGCCGACAGCCCGCTGACGATCGAGATCTGCGGCACCCGACCCGACAGCGCCACGGTGCGCCGGAAGATGCGGCCGTAGCCACCCAGGGCGGCGATGCCCTCCTGCATGCGGGCGCCGCCGGAGGACACGAACCCCACCACGGGGGCACGGCCCCGGTCGGCGAGCTCCAGCACGCGCGCGATCGTGTTGGCGTGCTCCTGGCCCAGCGAACCGCCGGCGAAACTCGAATCCTGCGCGTAACAGAACACCGGGCGCCCCTCGACCCGCCCGGCACCTCCGAGCACTCCGTCGCCGGTGCGCGCGCGGTCGCCCATCGCCGTCGAGATCACCTCGGAGCGGATCAGATGCAGGCTGCCAGGATCACAGAGGAACTCCAGGCGCTCCAGCGGCGTGACCGGCGCGTCGGGTGCGGTGGCGACGGCGACGCTCATGCCCGCCCCCATTCGATCACCGTCGCGCCCCAGGTGAAGCCGGCGCCGAAGGCGCCCAGCAGGACCCTGTCGCCCGCGGCCAGCAGGCCCTCGCGCTCGCTGAACGCCAGCGCCAGTGGCAAGGTCGCCGCGCAGGTGTTGCCGTACTCGCCGATGCAGTCGACGACCCGGCCCGCCGGGAGGCCCAGCCGCTCACCCACCGCCGCCAGGATCCGCCCGTTGGCCTGGTGATAGACGAACAGGTCGATGTCATCGAGGCCCACACCAGCGGCCTTGGTGGCCTGAAGGGTGGCCAGGGTGAGGCGGGCCACCGCCTCGCGGAAGGTCTCGTGACCGCGCATCCGGATCATCCCGTCGGCCCGGTCGGCCCGGATGTGATCGGCGCCCGCGCCGTCGGCACCGAGGATGACCGGCCCGATCCGTCCCTCGCTCGCCGTTGCCTCCAGCACCACGGCTCCGGCGCCGTCGGCGAATACGGCAGCGGTGGCGCGGTCCTGGGGATCGACCATGCGCGACATCAGATCGGCACCCACCACGACCGCACAGCGGGCCCGGCCGGCCTCGATCTGCGCCGCGCCGATCGCCAGCGCCGACAGGAAGCCCGTGCAGGCGGAATTGACGTCGAAGGCGCCGGCTCGGGTGGCCCCAAGCGCGTGCGCCACCAGCGGGGCGGCGCCGGGCATCAGCTCATCCGCCGTGGCGGTGGCGATGATCACCAGGTCGACGTCGAGCGGATCGATCCCCGCTCCGGCCAGAGCCTGTCGCGCCGCCTCACTGGCGTGGTCGGCGAGCCGTTCGGCCGGATCCGCGATCCGCCGGGAGCGGATCCCGGTCCGGCGCTCGATCCACTCCTCGCCGACGCCCAGCCGGGCCCCGATCTCGGCGCTGGAGACGACCGTGGCAGGGACGCTGACGCCCACCGAAGCCGCGATCACGCCGGGAAGGGATCGCGCCGGGAACCTGGGTTTGGCCACCGGATCGCTGCTGAGTAATGAGCTCACACCCGACACGTTCGGGCAAATCGCGCCCGATGCCTACGCCGGACGGCGCAAGACCCGACACCCGGGGGGTCGTGTCCCCTAGTGGATCCCCGGCAGGACCGCCGTGTGCAGGATCTGCACGGCCTTCAGCGCGTTCGGATCGAATCCCAGGAGCTGCAGAATCGTCGGCGCGATCTCCGGCGTCGAAACCGAGTCGCCGATGCGTCCCGGCGCTCACCCGGCCCGGTGCGTACACGACCAGCGGCACGGCGCGGTCGTCCGGGTTGGCGCCGCCGTGCTCGGCGATCTTGCCCTTGCCGCCGGTGTAGACGACGCCCACCTGAACCACTCCCCACACATCGGGGTGGTTGGGATCGCTGACCGGCACGCCGAAGTACTGCGCCGAGGCGGCCCCGGCGTACACCTGCTTGAGGCCTGAAGCCGCCAGCGTGCGCGATCCGCCCGTTGCGGTGTTGCCGGTGGCGGAGTGCGTGAGCAGGTAGTGCCTTGCGTACGCCGCCGCCGCCGGCGAGCGGTCCGATAGCCACCATTCGATCGCGTCGTCGTCGGTCGCCATGGCCACCAGTGCGGGCGCCTTGGGATGCAGCTTGGCCCAGCCGGCGTCGACACCGGCGATGATCGGCCCGTCGTCGATCCTCGTCAGCAGCTTGGGATCCTGCGGTGACTGGCCGTGCTTGGCCGAGAGGATGATCGCCGTGCTGTCGAGCAACCCCTGGGCGCGCAGCTTCGGCGACCATCGCGGCCAGCTGCTGGTTGATGTAGCCCAGGCCACGTCGCAGCAGCGGCCCTGGCGTGTTCGTGCCCGGCACGTACCCGCCCTGCAGGCCGTTGGAGCTCGGGAGCTTCTCGGCCGTGGAGACCGTCTGGAAGTTCATCCCGAAGATCGCCGGGACTCCGACCTTGCGAGTGCCGCTGTGGTCATAGCCGCCGATCTCGTTCAAAACCGCTTGAACCTTGTAGGAGTCGTACTGCATGGTCGCCTGGTTGTCGCTGGTCCAGTTGTCGCCGGCGGCATAGCCGATCGCGTTGCTGTCGATCTCGGGGGTGAAGAGATCGTCGATCGAGTTGCCCGTCGGTCCGTTGAGGATCGAGTAGGCCGGATGCTTGTCTGACCAGGCGGTGCGCAGGCCCGTGGGCGTGCACCACTCCGAATACCGTGTTGACCTTCAGGTACTGGTTCGGATACACGGGCTGGCAGGTGGTCGGATCGACGGGAAGGCCCGACCGCACGAGCAGTGACTGCGGAGCCCCGGTCATCTGGAGGATGTCCGCCGGGAGGTTCGGGAGCCCCTGTCCGGCGTCGAGCCGGGTGGGATCCTTGTCGATCGGGGAGTCGTAGATGACCTGGGCTCCCAACGGCTGGCCCTTGGCGCAGTTGGTCGTCCCGGGCGGCAGCAGAGCATGGTTGTACTCATCGTCGTAGTACACGCCGGTCACCGCCGGGGTGCCCCCGGTGAGCTGTCCCACCATGCCGGGGAAGGAGTCGGACGGGACCTGGGTGTGGGCGTCGGTGTACTGGGAGCCGCGGCCCGCCAGGCTCGCCAGCTCGGACTGCGGATAGTGGTGGACATACCAGGCAAGGTCGGACTGGTGCATACCGTCGACCGAGATCAGCAGCACGTGCTTGATCGAGCTCGAGGTGCCCGCGTTGCTCCGGGCCGGGGCGGCCGAGCCCGTCGCGGCGGGCAGCCCCGCCGCCAGGGCGACCGAGACGGTGGCGGCGAACGCGCCGAGGCTCTTGCGGTAACGCATGTTCAGGCTCCCTTGCCGTAGAAGGAAGCTCGCCGAAACGCCCGAGGAGGGAGGCGCCCGGCGAGCGCCGCCCGGGTTTATATGGAGCCGGGCGCGGGCCGATGTTGACGTCGTGTAAACGAGGCGGCGCGCCAAGCGATGTCGCTCAGCGCTCCGGCCCGGCCGCGAGCTCGTCGATCAGCCCGGCCAGGCGGACCAGCAGGTCGGGCGCCAGCGCCCTCTCGTCTGGGGGCAGCCCCTCGAAGAAGGCCCGCTGACAGCCGCGAAGCCAGGCATCCCGGGTCCGCAGCGCCTCACGCCCGAAGTCGGTCAGCGTGACGGTCACGCCCCGACGATCCTCGGGCGAGCGCGTGCGCCGGACGACCGCCCGGCGTTCCAGCGCGTCGAGGATCCGCGTCGCGGTCGACGGTGCGATCCCCGCCTCGACAGCGAGATCGCGGACGCGCGCCGCGTGGCGATGAGACAACGCCTGCAGGATCGCGTACTGCGACAGCGTGAGGACCTCGGAGCGGTCCGGCGAGCTGGCCCCACGCGCCCGGCGCACGGCTTGGACGAAGGTGTCGAAGGAGGCCAGAAAGTCTTCGGCCGGACTTGGGTGCGCGACGGGGTCGGAGGCCTCCACGCCGCCGAGCGTAGCAGCGCTTGGCATGCTAATCTTTGGCATGCCAATAAATCCTCCCTAAGGGACGGCGACGATGTTCCACAACATCATTGTTTGCGTCGACGGCTCGGTTCATGCCGAGCGCGCCCTTGACGAAGCCATCGACCTGGCCGAAGCCGGCCGCGGCCGACTGACGATCCTCACCGCGATTCCCCGGCCCCCGTCCTGGGCCTGCTCACCGGCCGGCCTGGCAGCGGTCGAACCACTGACCGAAGGCCTCGTCCAGGAGTACAAGCAGGTTCTCTCCGCGGCGGCCGAGCGAGTCCCGCACTCGGTGCCGTTGACCAAGATCCTCAGCCAGGAGCCGATTCGCGACGCCCTGATGCACCGCCTTGGCACCGGTGAGTACGACCTCGTGGTGATGGGGTCGCGGGGCCGCGGGATGCTGACCTCATCGCTGCTCGGCAGCGTCAGCCATTACGCACTCAACCACAGCACGGTGCCGGTGCTGATCATCCACAGCTCCGACGCGTCAAGTCCCCAGCCCCAGGCCGCGGTCGCCACTACGACGGCTTGACCAGACGGGCGAACAAGCCCTCCAGGGTCGTAGCCGGGTCGGCCGACAGCCCGGTGTGAACCTCGGAGGGCTGCACGATCGTGCTCGATGGCGCCGCCAGCCAGCCGAAGCGCTCCGACGGTGGCAGGGCGGCGATCGCTCCGGCGCCGTCGACACCCTGGGCGACGCGGACCAGTCGCCTCGAGGTGCGCCGTGACCTCCCGGGCGGGCACGCCCGGAGCCAGTAGCGCCAGACGCGGCTCGTCGAGCCAGATGCGCGCATCCAGATAGTCGCGCTGGCGGCAGAACAGCACCACGCCGACGTTGAACCGCTCACCCCGCTCGACGCTCGGGACCACCCGGAGGATCGCGTAGCTGAACGGCTTAAGCCCTGGTTCGGGCACGCTCGGCCTCCTGCGCGAATACGCCACCGGCCAGCCGCCGGGTCAGATACTCAACGTAGGTACTGGCGGCATCGACGCCCCACCAGTCGGCGGGCACCAGCGCCACGACCTGCTCGATCGCGTCACTGGAGAACCGCGCGCGCAGCCGCTGGTCGGCCTCGAGGATCGAGTCCGCGTGCGGCAGCAGCACGTGCTCGGCGATCATCGGAAACGGCCGGTCCGCCTGCTCGGCCGGAACCAGACCGCCGTGTTGAAGGTAGAGCGCCGCCCCGTGGTCGATCAGCCACAGCCGCTCGTGCCACAGCAGCAGGTTGGGATTGCGAGCGGTCCGGTCGACGTTGGTGGCGAACGCGTCGAGCCACACCACCTCGGCGGCGAGACGCGGATCGGGAGTCCACGCGCCCCCGGGGGTGTAGGCCAGCGCGCCGGGCAGGAAGTCCACTCCGAGGTTGGTGCCTTCGCTGGCGGCGATGAGCTCCTGGATCTCGGGATCGGGCTCCGCGGCCCCGAGGCGAGGATCGATCTCGACGGTCACCAGCTCGGGCACCAGTAGTTCGAGCCGGCGGGCCAGCTCGCCCACGATCACCTCGGCCACCAGCGCCCGCAGGCCCTGGCCGGCGCCCCGGAACTTGGTCACGTACAGGCCGTCGTCATCGGCCTCCACCAGCCCGGGCAGCGAGCCGCCCTCGCGCAGCGCCGTCACATAGCGCGTCGCGACGACCGATGCAAGCCCCACGGAGACGGACATGCTCGCCTTTCTACCATCAACTACATGCTTCTCTCCGTCCTCGATCAGTCACCGATCGCCGAAGGCTCCACCGGGGCCGACGCACTGCGCAACACGCTCGACCTGGCGCGGCTCACAGATGAGCTCGGCTACAACCGCTACTGGGTCGCAGAGCACCACGGCGGCCCGATGCTCGCGGGGCCGAGTCCCGAGGTGCTGATCGGGCCGATCGCCGCGGCAACCGAGGGCATCCGGGTCGGCAGCGGCGGCGTGATGCTCCCGCATTACAGCCCCTTGAAGGTCGCCGAGTCCTTCACGATCCTCGCCGCCCTGTTCCCGGGACGGATCGACCTCGGTCTCGGCCGCGCCGCCGGGACCGATCCGCTGACCACCTTCGCGCTCCAGCGCGACCGCCGCCAGGCGGCGCCGGACGACTTTCCCCAGCAGCTGGCCGAGCTGCTCGCCTACTTCGAAGACAACCTGCCCGAGGATCACCCCTTCCGGCATCTCGCCGCCACGCTGCCCGGACGGCCCGAGCTGCCGGAGCCGTGGTTGCTGGGGTCGTCGCCGCAGAGCGCGATCTGGGCCGGGGAGATGGGCCTGCGCTACGCCTTCGCGGACTTCATCAACTCCGATGGGAGCCAGATCGCCAAGCTCTACCGCGAGCGCTTTGTTCCGGCGCGCGACCTGCCGGCAGCCCGAACGGCCGTCGCGGCCTGGGTCCTGTGCGCGCCCACCGACGAGGAGGCCCAATTCGCGGCCACCAGCAGCCGCATGACCTTCACGATGCTGCGTCGCGGCCAGCTGATCGCCGTGCCGACGCCGGAGAAGGCGGTCGAGTTTCTCAAGTCCGAGGGCAAGTGGCCGTCGGACGGCATTCCCGGACGTCGGGCGATCATCGGCTCCCCCGACCGGGTCCGCGCCGGGATCGAGACGCTGGCCTCGGAGTACCAGGCCGATGAGGTGATCGTGGTCACGATCACCCACGACCATCAGGTGCGGCGCCGCTCCTACGAGTTGCTGGCCGCGGCCATGGATTTGCCGCCGCGCGCGTTGGCCGCCGCGCCGGCCTGAGCCGCTCGGTCAGCCGGCCGTAACCGTCTCCAGCGAGCGGCCTGTCGCCTCGATCCCGAGCAGGATCAGCGCCCCGGCCAGCAGGCCGGTGACCCCCATCACCACGAATGCGCTGGAGAAGCCCCAGGCCGAGTTGGCGCCGAGGACGATCAGCGGCGCCAGCGCCCCGCCGATGTGGCCGAGCCCGTCGGTCAGCGCGACGCCGGTGGCCCGGGCGTTGGTGGAGAAGTGCTCGGCCGTGTAGGTGTAGAGCATCGGCACGAGCAGGCCGATCGTCATGGAGGCCACGAACCCGAACACGATGATGACCGTCGCCGAGACGAAGAAGCCGATGCAGAACAGCGAGATGGCCCACACCACAGTGATGATCGCGGTGGTGTGCTTGCGCTCCAGCCGATCGCTGAAATGAGTCGTGGCGTATGCGCCGGCGAGGAAGCCCAGGCCCGAGACGATCAGGTAGGTGGTGCTGGCGGCGAGGCTGTAGCCCTTGTCGGTGAACAGCGTCGGAGCGAGTGTCAGCCAACCGTAGTTGCCGACGTAGTAGACGAACCAGATCCCGACGAACAGTGCGACGCGCCGGAGCATGGGTGGGCGCAGCAGTGCCTTGATCGGAAAGCGCTCGGCCATCGCTTCGTCTGGAACGGGCTCAGGCTCGGGCAGATCGCCGTCCATGTTGTCGCGCGCGGTCTGCTCGGCTTCGGCCACCACCGCGCGCGCTTCCTCGGCCCGCCCCTGCGTCATCAGCCAGCGCGGAGACGGTGGCAGGCCACGGCGCAGAAACAGGATCGTGACCCCGCCGAGCGCTCCGATCGCGAACAGAACCCGCCATCCGTCCGCGAAGGTCGGCACCAGCGCGCGGGCGATGAACGGCACCGCCGCGAATCCCGCGTACGCGGCGGTGGTGGCCCAACTGGTGTACCGGCCGCGCAGCGGCGCCGGCGAGATCTCCCCGATGTAGGTCGTCACGGAGGCGATCTCGGCGCCGATGCCGAGGCCGGAGATGAACCGAAACACGATCAGCTCCCCGACATTGGCGCTCAGCGCCGCCAGTACGGTGCCGATCGAGAACACGGCCACCGAGATCTCCAGACTGAGCCGGCGCCCCCATTTGTCGGCGATCGTGCTGTCGGCAAACGCCCCGATGATGTAGCCGATCAGGCTGCTGGTGACCGACAGCGTCACGGTCGCCGTCGAGACGTGGAACTGCTTGGTGATCACCGGGACGGCGAACGAGATCGTGACGATGTCGAAGAAGGCGAAGAAGTAACCGGCGCCGACGACCCACAGGAGCTTGCGCTCGTAGGGCCAGACCGGAATACGGTCCAGTCGCGCCAGCGGGCCGGGCTGATCGGGTGCGTCGCGTTTGGCGCGCTGATCCCGCTGCGACCGGATCTGTTGTGGCTGCGGCACGGCTCGCGACCTCCCTCGTCTCAAGTCCGCCTACCCTCGCTGCGCCCGGCACAAACGGCGTCACACCGGATACCGTTGCATCCGGTGCGAAACCGTGTCACCGCCGAAATCCAGGGTAGGATCGGCCCTGGTGAGACGCTGATGCCGAAGTGGGTCTACGCCTTCGAAGAAGGCTCCCGGGACATGCGAGAGCTGCTCGGCGGCAAGGGCGCCAACGTCGCCGAGATGACGCGGGTGCTGGGGGTGAAACGGGTCCCGGCCGGATTCACGATCACCACCGAGGCCTGCGTGGAGTACATGCGCGCCGACCGTGAGGAGCCCGAGGGAATGTCCGAGCAGGTGGCCCAAGCGCTCGAGCAGCTCGAGGCGCAGTCCGGCAAGCGCCTGGGCGATCAGCACGATCCGCTGCTGGTCTCGGTGCGCTCCGGCGCTCGCGAATCGATGCCCGGGATGCTCGACACGGTCTTGAACCTCGGGCTCAACGACGAGTCGGTGGCGGGGCTGGCGCGAGCGACCGAGAACGAGCGCTTCGCCTGGGACTCCTACCGGCGCTTCGTGCAGATGTTCGGCAACGTCTCCCGCGCAATTCCGGGCGAGCGCTTCGAAGAAGCGATCAAGTCGGCCAAATCCCAGCGCAGCGTCAAGCACGACACCGAGCTCGACGTCGACGCGCTCAAAGAGCTGACCGAGACCTTCAAGGACATCTACCGCGAGCACACCAACGAGGAGTTTCCGCAGGAGCCCCAGGACCAGCTGCGGCTGGCCATCCGGGCCGTGTTCGACTCGTGGCTCGGTGATCGCGCGGTCGAGTACCGCCGCCAGAACCACATCCCCGACGACTGGGGCACGGCGGTCAACGTCCAGGAGATGGTGTTCGGCAACAAGGGCGACACCTCGGGCTCGGGGGTGGCGTTCTCCCGCGACGAGGTCACCGGTGCCCCGGAGCCGAGTGGTGACTTCCTGCCCAACGCCCAGGGCGAGGACGTCGTCTCGGGGGTCCGCACCCCGCGGGACATCGCCGAGATGAAGGAATGGCTGCCGGATGTACACGCCGAGCTGATGGAGATCCTCGGCACCCTCGAGGGCCACTACAAGGACATGCAGGACACCGAGTTCACGGTTGAAGAGGGCCGCCTCTACATGCTCCAGACCCGCAACGCCAAGCGTCCCGCCCAGGCGGCCGTCCGGTTCGCCGTCGACGCCGTGCAGGAGGAGCTGCTGAGCCGCGAGGAGGCGATCAACACGATCGACCCGAGCTCGCTCGACGCGCTGCTGCACCCCACCTTCGACCCCAAGGCGGATTTCGACGTTCTGGCCAGAGGCGTCAGCGCCTCCCCGGGTGCGGCCAAGGGGACGGTCGTGTTCAGCGCCGCCGATGCCGTGGCGGCCGCGGAGGATGGACGCGACGTCATCCTGGTGCGGCCGTTCACGGATGCCGGGGACGTGCATGGCTTTCAGGCCGCCAAGGGCATCGTCACCACCGAGGGCGGAAAGGCCTCGCACGCCGCGCTGGTGGCCCGCGGCATGGGCTTGCCGGCGGTGGTCGGCGTCGACGCGCTGTTGATCGACCTCGCCACCAAGACGATCACCGTCAACGGGACCGAGCTGCACGAGGGGGATCTGATCGCGATCGACGGCACCAAGGGGTGGGTCACCGCGGAGGATGTTCCCCTGGTCGACGCACTCGTCGATGAGAACTTCGAAACGGTCCTGGGCTGGGCCGACGAGCTGCGCGACCTGGGGGTCAGGGCCAACGCCGACACCCCCGAAGACGCCCGCCGCGCCCGCGAGCTCGGCGCCGAGGGCATTGGGCTGTGCCGCACCGAGCACATGTTCATGGCCGAGGACCGCCAGCCCAAGATGCGCGCGATGGTGATGGCTGACACGCAGGAGTCCCGGCGCGACGCGCTGGCGGAGCTGCTGCCGCTGCAGCAGGATGACTTCGAGGGGTTGTTCGAGGCGATGGCGGGGCTGCCGGTCACCGTTCGCCTGCTGGACCCGCCGCTGCACGAGTTCCTGCCCAACCTCCCGGACCTGGCGGCACAGGTGGAGCGCGCTCGGATCGAGCAGTCAGACGACCTGCCCGGGCTCGAGCGTCTGCTCGCCCGGACCGAGGAGATCTCGGAGGAGAATCCGATGCTCGGCACCCGGGGCTGCCGGCTCGGGATCCTGTATCCGGAGATCTATGAGATGCAGGTGCACGCGATCCTCCGCGCCGCCAAGGCAGCCGCCGAGCCGCCCCATCCGGAGATCATGATCCCGCTGGTCGACTACGAGCACGAGATCGAGCTGATGCGCGAGCTGGTCGTGCGGATCGGTGAGGAGGAGGGGCTCAAGGCCGGCGACGACTACACCGTCGGCACGATGATCGAGCTGCCCCGGGCGTGCTTCGTGGCCGATCGGATCGCCCGCTTCGCCGACTTCTTCTCGTTCGGCACCAACGACCTCACCCAGACGGCGCTGGGCTTCTCACGGGACGACGTGGAGTCGAAGTTCGTCCCGGCCTACCTGGAGCGCAAGATCATCGACCGCAGCCCGTTCGAGACGATCGACAAGCCCGGCGTCGGCTGGCTGGTCCGCCTCGGCGCCTGGGTCGGTCGTGAGGCGCATCCGGGTCTCAAGCTCGGCATCTGCGGCGAGCACGGCGGCGACCCGGAGTCGATCGAGTTCTTCCACGACGCCGGCCTGGACTATGTGTCGTGCTCCCCGTTCCGGGTCCCGATCGCGCGGATCGCGGCTGCACAGGCCGCGATCGCGCATCCGCGGGGCGGATGGTGAGGCGACCGGCGCGCTCCGATCCGACCCAAGCCCCTGCAATCCGCGACAAAACGCCGCGGGCCGGGGTGATTTGTCACCAGGCGCACGCATAGCTGTCGCTTTGTGGCAATCCGCCTGACCGGCCTGCGGTTTGACACGAATTGCAGGTCGGGATCCCGGCGGCGGCGTCGTCCGCCCGCGAACGGGGTACCGTCCCGCAGCGAGGAACCGTGCTCGCCGTCTACGCCGCCGCCATCAACCCCGACGACCCGCTGAGCGGACTCGAGATCGGCGAACGCCCCGAGCCCGAGGCCCCCGCGGGTTGGACCACCGTCGAGGTCAAAGCCGCCGCGCTCAACCACCACGATCTGTGGTCATTGCGCGGCGTCGGCCTGAGCGAGGACAAGCTGCCGATGATCCTCGGATGCGATGCCGCCGGGCTCGACGAGGACGGCAACGAGGTGGTGGTCCACGCGGTGCTCACCGACGACTCCTGGCGCGGCGACGAGACCCTTGACCCGCGGCGCTCGCTGCTCTCCGAGCGCTTCCCGGGGACGCTGGCGCAGCGGGTCGCGGTGCCGAAGCGAAACCTGGTGCCCAAGCCACCGGAGCTGTCCTTCGAGCACGCCGCCTGTCTTCCCACCGCCTGGCTGACCGCCTACCGCATGCTGTTCACCCGCGGGCACGTGACCCCGGGCATGACCGTCCTGGTCCAGGGTGCGGCCGGCGGTGTCGCCACCGCGCTCACGGTCCTGGCCAGCGCCGCCGGCGCGCGGGTGTGGGTCACCAGCCGATCCGAGGACAAGCGCGCCGAGGCCTTGAAGCTGGGCGCCGAGGCGGCGTTTGAGTCGGGCGCCCGCCTCCCCGAGCGCGTCGATGCGGTGATGGAGACAGTCGGTCAGGCGACCTGGGGTCATTCGATCCGCTCGCTCAAGCCGGGCGGGACGCTCGTCGTCACCGGCGCGACCTCCGGTGACGCGCCGTCGGCCGAGCTTACGCGTGTGTTCTTCCTGCAGCTCTCGGTGGTCGGATCGACGATGGGGACGCGCGACGAGCTCGAGCGGCTGATCCGCTTCTGCCTGGAGCGCGACATCCGGCCCAACGTCCACGCCACCATGTCCCTGGCTCAGGCGCGGGACGGCTTTCAGGCCCTGCTCGACGGCGACGTCGTCGGCAAGATCGTCTTCAATCCCTAGGCGTGCGCGCGGCGGCGTCCCGCTCCAGATCGAGCTCGGTCGGGACGCCCATCGCGCGCAGCCGATCGTTTGCCTGCACCAGGGTCTCGGCGTCGCTGACGGCGCGGGCCAGCCGCCCGGCCGTCCGGTAGGTGAGCTCGACGTCCAGGTAGTAGGTCAGAGCCGCCACCGCGCTGAGCTCGAAGGTGCGCGCCCCGCCCCGGATCGTCACCGGTCCGCGCACGCCGCGAAAGGCGCGGACGGCTTGGGCGCTGGCCTCGGTCGGCACCAGCTCCATGGCGCCCTCCAGCCGCTCCGCCACCGGTTCGGTCAGCCCGCGGGCACCCAGCAGTCCGCCCGCCTCCGCCACCGCGCCCACCTGCGCGAGCACCTCCTCGGTGGTCAGCTCGGCGTCGCAGCCGACCCCGAAGATCCCGAGCAGGACCGGATGACCCGCCGCGCCGAGGCGCTGCGCCGCGGCCAGCATGATCGCGTCACAGAGCGGGCTGCGCAGCCCGGGCTCATCGCCCTGGGCCAGCACATCGCCGCCGACGTCGATGAACAGCAGCAGGTCTCCGCGCAGCTCGGCCAGCGCCAGCGCCAGCCCCGCGGCGATCGTGGCCGGCCCGCGGTCGATGGCGATCAGCAGCGTGGGGCGGTCCAGGTACGCCGCCATGCGAGATTCGGCGAAGTACACCTCCCGCCCGCGCACCCGAGTCCGCGGTCCCGCCAGCATGACCCCCGGGGCCAGGACCTCGGCACCGTCGATCTCCGCTTCGAGCCGGGGTCCGGGCACCGGGTCGATCGGCCGGCGCTCCCACGCCAGGCCGCCGACGGTCGGCTCGGCGTCGTCATAGCGCCGCGCGTACTCAGCGCTGGCGAGCGCCCCGACCACGTCTCCCCCACCACCCATCCCAATCACCAGCGGGCGGCGGGCGGCGCGCAGGATCTGCTCCGCGTCACGCGGCACGACGATCTCCCCGGCGTTCGCCATGATCGTCCCCGAGCACGATCGAGGCATGCAACTCGCCTTCCGCGCTGACGATCCAGCGGCGGTCGGCTTCGCGTAGCACGCGCTTCTCGCCCGGCTGCGCCGGCGTGCGGTACTCGAGCTCTACGTCGAGCCGCTCGGGGTCAGGCGCCGCGAGCAGCTCCTCCTCGAGCGGCTGCCAGTAGGCGGCGTTGTTGACGTGATCGGCGATGTCGCATTCGGTCGCGCGAAAGGTCCAGACGAAGGTCGCATCGGCATCCGGGGACGGGGGGCGGTGGCGCAGGCGCGCGCTGACGCGGCGCTCGGGCGGGGCCCCACCATAGGTGGCGATCTCCTCCGGCGTCAGCGGCGCCGGGCGCCAATGCTCGACGTCGAGATGGACCCACAGCGACACTGCCTCGACATCGGGCACCTCCGCGCCGACGCGAGTGATGTCGGTTCGGCGTTCGGCCCACATCCGGCCGAGTCCGCTGCAGAAGGTGGTCACCGCGAAGCGCTCGCCGAAGCGGGGGAAGCGATCGACGCGTATCCGGGTCCGTCGCACCACCCACACCGCGGCCTGCGCCAACCCGGCGTCCTCGACATCGGCGTAGGCGACGTCCTGCAGCCAGCACGCGATCGCGTCGAGACGGAGGCGGCCGGAAGGGGCGCAGTCAGCGAAGCCGGGCTGGCACACCTGCGTGAACGCACGCACGCCCTCCGTCTGCGGCAGGAGCTCATTGAACTCGCGCGACACGGAGCGCAGAGGGACTATCGCCGCATCGCGGCGACCACCCAGGCCACAAACGCGCCCTGCAGCGGCAACCGCGCCCACAGTGCCCGGGCGCCCCCCGGCACGCTCCGGAACTGCTCGGGATTGAGCGCCATGTGCACGTTGGCCGGAAACACGGCGATGAGGGTGGCGATCAGCCACCAGCCCGCCGGCCGCCGCGTCCGTTTCGCCATCAGTCCCACTCCACCGGCGATCTCGGCCACGCCGCTGGCGTAGACCATGGCCTCGGGGGCGGGAACGTACGGCGGCATCATCCGGCGGTAGGCCTTGGGGATCACGAAATGAAGCGCCCCGGCGAGGACGAAACCCGGGCCGGCGAGTGGGCGGATCAGGCGCATCGAAGTGGCACGCTAGCGAACTCGAGTCGCGCCGACGCCACGGGTTTGATCAATCTTGCCGCCGGGAAGGCTCGGGCCAGGAGCCTGCGAAGGAGGATGAGGATGCGTCGGTCAAGGTTTGCCTGCGCCGCGGTGGCATTAATTGTGGTGCCGGCAGCGGCGCCTGCGGTTCTGACCCCGGCGGCACTGGCCAGCTCATCGGGACAGGGTGGGTCGGGCACCGGTGCCTACGTGCTCACCGCCACCAGTGCCAAGCCGCCCTACGCCCCCACCTTCACCGGCAACGGGGTGCTCGGTGTCCGCGTCCCGGCGCAGGGCCAGGGCTTCGCCGGCGGCACGGTGCCGGCGCAGTCAGAGCTGGCCGGGTTCTACGCCAAGCCGGCCAAGCCGCGGAAGATCTCCGACGCCGTGCAGCAGCGCGCCGCCATTCCCACCTGGTCGACCCTGACCTATGCCGACGGCGGGCAGGCGTTCTCGCTGAACACCGGTCACACCACCGGCTGGCGGCAATCGATCGACTTCCGAACCGGCGTCATCGCCACCTCAGCCACCTGGACGGCGCCCGACGGTCACGTGACCAAGCTCGCCTACCAGGTGTTCACCGACCGAGCCGCCCCGGCCGTGGGTGTGGTCCAGCTCCAGCTGACGCCCCAGTGGACCGGCACGGCCAGCGTCGCCGACCTGATCGACGGCTCACCGGATGCGCTCACCGCGCTGCCGAAGAAGCACGGCTCCAGCGCCGCCGAGCTCACCAATCAGGTCGGCAAGGGCTATGACGCGTCCCACAGCCAGGATTGGGTCACCATCCAGACCCAGGGCACCGGCATCACCGCGACCCTGGCCAGCCAGCTCGCCACCAGCTCAAACGTGACGGCGTCGAACACTGCGGTCGATCAGACCGTCGATCAGAGCGTGGGCCAGCAGATCAGCTTCCCGGTCACGGCCGGGAGCACCTACACGATCACCAAGTACGTCGGCGTGGGCGACTCTCAGCAGTCCGCCGATACGGTTGCCGCCGCCCAGGCCACCGCCGCCCAAGCCGCCGCCACCGGCTACGACGCCCTCCTGGCCGCCAACGACTCCGCCTGGGCCCAGCTGTGGCAGGGGCGAATCGACGTGCTCGGCGACCGCACGCTGGCCTCCGACGTCAACGCCAGCGAGTTCTATCTCTGGTCCAGCACTCGTGACGGGGTCAACTGGAGCGTCTCGCCGGCGGGCCTCTCTTCCAACGGTTACGACGGACACATCTTCTGGGACGCCGAGACGTGGATGTTTCCCTCGCTGCTCGCCCAGCACCCCACCCTGGCCGCCGCCATGGAGGCCTATCGCTACGACCGGCTCGGCGCCGCCGAGCAGCATGCCACCGCGACCGGCTACCGCGGCGCCCGGTTTCCATGGGAGAGCGCGCTCGACGGCACCGAGCAGATCCCGCCGCCCGTCTCGACCAACAGTGAAGGGCTCTACGAGCAGCACATCACCGCGGACATCGCGCTGGCGCAGTGGCAGTACTTCGTCACCACCGGCGACCGCGGCTGGCTGGCGCAGCGTGGCTGGCCGGTGCTCTCGGGCGCGGCCACCTTCTGGGCCTCCAAGGCGGTCAGGGGCCGCCACGGTCGCTACCGCATCGACCATGTCACAGGGCCCGACGAGGAGAATCCGAACGTCAATCAGGAGGCGTACACGATCGTCGCGGCCAGGACCACGCTCATCGACGCCATCAGGGCAGCCCGGGTCCTGGGCATCGGTCACCCCGCGCGGTGGTCGCAGATAGCGGCGGGGCTCCTGCCCCTGGTGAACGCCGCGAAGGGCATCCACACCGAGTTCTCCGGCTACCGCGGCCAGCTGGTCAAGCAGGCCGACGTGACACTCCTGCAGTATCCGTGGGCGGCCCCGATGTCCCGTCGCCTGGCCCGGAACGACCTCGCCTACTACGTGCCGCGCACCGACCCGGGGGGGCCCTCGATGAGCGACGCCGTCAACTCCATCGACACCTCCGCCCTGCACGCCGCAGGCTGCGCGAGCTTCGTCTACACCCAGCGCAGCTACCAGCCGTTCATCCGTGACGGGTTCGACCAGTTCTCGGAGACCAGCAGCGGCGGCGCATTCACGTTCATGACCGGGATCGGCGGTTTCCTGCAGGAGTTCCTCTACGGCTACTCCGGGATGCGGCTGCGCTCGGATTCCGTCTTCATCGGGCCGAGCCTCACCGGCCAGCTCAGCGGGATAGTGCTCAACGATGTCGCCTGGCACGGACGGGTGTTCAAGGTCTCGATCGGCCGCAGCTCTACCACGGTCACGCTGACCAGCGGGGCCCCGCTGCCGATCAGCACGCGCGGTGGTCGTCACCTGGTCACGGCCGGGCGCCCGCTGCGGATCGCCACCGCCAGGCCCGACCTGATCGCCACCGGCGACCGGGTCAGGTGCGGTTCGGCGGCCGCCTCGAGCTTCGCCCCCGGCGCTCCCGCCCTGGCCGCCGTCGACGGCAGCTCCGCCACGCCCTGGGAGCCCGCGTCGGTCCCCGCCACCCTGACGGCACCGGTGCACGGGTCGCGATCGATCCGCCGGGCCGTGGTGATCTGGGGCCTGCAGTGGCCGCCGCCGCCGAAGAAGCCCAACGTCCCGCCGCCCCCCGGTCCGGTGATCGTCCGCCGCCCCACCAGCTATTCGCTCCTGGTCTCGCCTGACGGTCGCCGCTGGCGCCGGATCGCGGCGGTCAGCCGCGCCACGGGCACCACCGACACGCTGGACTTCGCGCCGGTGGCGGCCCGATTTGTCCGGGTGCGGATCGCCTCGGCCCCGGCCAAGCGGCCACCGCTGCTGGAAGAGCTGAGCGTCACCGGCTGAGCCCGGTTAACACGCCGCTCTTAGTTCGTTCATAGCGGCGACTTCAGCACCGCGGCGATGCTGCAGTCCACGGTTTTCCCCCACGACTGCGAGCCCCTCCATGAGCGCGATCGACAGCCCAAATGTCGCCCACCCTTCCGCGGGCGCGATCGACACCGCAAAACTCCTCCCGCGGGTCGACATCGTGGTGCCGGTCTACAACGAGCAGGGCGGCCTGGAGCGCTCCATCCGCCGGCTGCACGACTACCTCACCACCAGCCTGGCGCTGCCGTGGCGAATCGTGATCGCCGACAACGCCAGCACCGATGCCACGCTGGCGATCGCGCGCACGCTCGCGGTCGAGCTCCGCGGCGTCACCGTGCTTCACCTCGATGCCAAGGGCCGCGGCCGTGCCCTGCGTGAGGCCTGGTCAACCAGCCACGCCGACATCCTGTGCTACATGGACGTCGACCTGTCGACCGACCTGCGGGGGCTGCTGCCGCTGGTCTCCGCGCTCCAGTCGGGACACAGCGAGGTCGCGATCGGCACGCGCCTGGCACCGGGATCCAGGGTCGACCGCGGACCCAAGCGGGAGTTCATCTCGCGTTCCTACAACCGGATCCTGCGGGTCGCGCTGGGCGCTCGGTTCTCCGATGCGCAGTGCGGCTTCAAGGCGATCCGAGCCGATGCGGCGGCGCGGTTGCTCCCGGAGATCCAGGACCAGGGCTGGTTCTTCGACACCGAGCTGCTGATCCTCGCCCAGCGACACGGCCTGCGCATCCACGAGGTGGCGGTCGACTGGAGCGACGATCCCGACTCCCGTGTGGACATCGTGAGCACGGCCCTCACCGACCTGCGCGGTGTGGCCCGGCTGCGGCTCGCCACTCCCGTCGCGCGCTTCCTGCTGATCGGAGCCGTGTCCACCTTGGCCTACGCGGCGCTGTACCTGATGCTGCGCGGCGCGCTGGGCGCCTCCGGGGCCAACGCGCTGGCGCTCGCGCTGACCGCAGTCGCCAACACGGCGGCCAACCGGCGCTTCACCTTCCGGCTCCGCGGCCGGGAGGGGCTGGCCCGTCAGCACCTGGCCGGCGCGGTGGTGTACCTGCTCGCGCTCGCGCTGACCGCCGGCGCCCTGCAGCTGCTCCGCGGCCTCGACCCGCATCCGGCGCGGCTGCTGGAGGTCACTGTGCTGGTGCTGGCCAGCGCCGTTGCGACCGCCACCCGGTATGTGGCGCTGCGGACGTGGGTGTTCGCGCGGGCTCGCCCGGGTGCGGCTCTGCTGCAGGCAGCTCCGCGCTGAGGCTCACGAGGGGCCGGCCGACCATCAGACCGCCGGCTGGATTAGCATCGCAGCACGGCGTGGCGCGCTGAGCGGCTGAAAGTGGGGACTTTCGGCGCGGCTCGGTAACCGTGCCCGAAGCCCCCGCAACCCCATCTGCCGCCAGGAGCATGCTCGCAGCAACCACGAGAAGCCGTGTGCTGGTCACCGACGGCGAGACGCGCGCCGTGGTCGGCCTTGCCCGTGGCCTGCACCAAGGCGGATTCGAGGTCTCGGCCGCCGGCGCGCAGAGCGCCCGCCCGGTCGCGGCCCACTGGTCCTGGTCGGTCGACGAGCGGTTGCTGCTGCCACATCCACTCACCGACGAGACCGCCTTCATCGGCGAGCTGGAACGCAAGCTCTCCGGCGGGCGCTACTCGGTGCTGCTGCCCGGTAGCGACGCCTCGCTGCTGGCCATTTCGCGCGGGCGCGAGCGCCTGGAGGGTCATGCCCTCGTCGCCCTGCCTCCGCACGAGGTGATCGAGCGCAGTCTCGACAAGCTGGCCCTGCTCGCGGCGGCCGGGCGGCACGGACTGGATTCGCCCGCGACAGTTGCCTGCCACAGCGCCGGCGAGGCGCGCGTTGCCGCCGGCCGGTTCGGCTACCCGGTGCTGGTCAAGCCCTCCGCCTCGGTGTTCGAGGTCGGCAGCATTCCGCAGCGGACGGGCAGCTTCGTGGCGGTCGACGAGGACGCCCTCGGGAACGCCGTGAGCCGTTGCGGCGGCTCCTATCTCATCCAGCAGCACGAGCTGGGTGCGGTCGTCTCCGTGGCGGGGGTATTCGCCGACGGGGAGATGCTGGCCCAGGCCACGTCCCGATATCACCGCACCTGGCGCCCCGACGCCGGCAGCGCCTCGTACTCCGAGACCATCGATGCCCCCAGTGGCCTCAGCGCCAAGGTCGCGGCGCTGCTGGCGGACCTGCACTGGGAGGGCCTGTTCGAGCTCGAGCTGATCCAGCGTCCGGACGGCAGCTGCGCCGCGATCGACATGAATCCCCGCCCCTACGGATCGGTCGCGCTGGCCATCGCGGCGGGGGCGAATCTCCCGGCGGTGTGGTGCGACCACGTGCTCGGACGCCGCCCCGACCCGGTGCAGGCCCGGTCCGGTGTCTTCTACCGCTGGACCGACGCAGACTTGCGCCACGCCCTCTGGCAGGCTCGCAATGGCCGGCCATCCGCGGCGGCGGGAGTGTTCGCGATCCGGCGCAAGGTGGTGCATCCGTACTTCACGCCGAGCGATCCGGGGCCGTTCGCGGCGCGCCTGTTGACGTTGGCGCTCGCGGCGCTGCGACGCCGCGCACCCCTCGACGGGGCGAAGCTCCAGCCCGGCACGACGATCCAGCCCGGCGCGACAGCTCCAGCCCGGCGCGCAGCTACAGCCCGGCGCGGAGAACGGCAAGCCGGTTGCGCCCCCCTCCCCTCGCCGCCGCGCCGCCCGCCGGCGCCGTGAGCCGGTGGTGATCATCGGCGCCGGTCCCCAGGGACTCTCGGCCGCCGCCCATCTGCGCGCCGCCGGGGTCCCCACGCTCTCGTTCGGCAAGCCGATGGAGGCATGGCGGCGCAGCATGCCGGCCGGAATGATCCTTCGCTCGCTCAGGCGCAGCAGCCACATCGCCGACCCCGACCGCCAGCTGACCATCAGTCGCTACGAGCAGGCCAACGGTGTGAGGGTGCGGGCCCCGTCACTGCGCCTGGAGGAGTTCGTCGACTACGGCCGCTGGTTTCAGCGCCACGCCGTGCCCGATCTCGACGAGCGCCGGATCATCGCCGTCCGCCGCTACGGCGGCGGGTTCGCCGTGGAGCTCTCCGACGGCACCGAGCTCGCAGCCGGGCGCGTGGTGGTCGCGGCCGGCCTGCCCTCGATTGGCGACTACCCGCCGCCCTACTCGGGCCTCCCGGCTGCGCTGGTTTCCCACGCCGGCGAGCACGCCGACCTCGGGGCTCTGTCGGACCGGCGCGTGCTGGTGGTCGGTGGCGGTCAGAGCGCGCTGGAGTCGGCTGCCCTGCTGCACGAGACCGGCGCCACCGTGGAGGTGCTGGCCCGGGCCCCGGCGATCTACTGGCTGCGCGACGACGACCTCCCGACCCCCCCGGCGCCGGTGCGGCGGCGCTTCGCCGTCTCGCCGCCGCCCACCGGCGTGGGCGGACGCGTCTCGGGCTGGGCCGCGGCGCTCCCTGACGTGTACCGCCACGTCCCCGCCCGCGCCCGGACCGAGATCGCCGCGCGCTGCCTGCGTCCCGCCGGCTCGGGCTGGCTGCGCCCCCGGTTGGCCGAAGTCCCGATCTCCCTCGGCGTGACGGCGGTCCTGGCGCGCGAGCACGAGGGCGCGGTCCAGCTGCGTCTCGACGACGGAAGCGAACGGCGCGCCGACCACGTCCTGCTCGCCACCGGCTACAGCATCGATGTGGCCGACTATCCGTTCCTCGGTCCCGAGCTGATCGCCGAGGTCCGGCGAGCCGGTGGTTACCCGATCCTCGGTCCCGGACTGGAGTCGTCGCTGACCGGCCTGCATTTCCTCGGCGCGCCGGCGGCGTTCAGCTTCGGTCCGATCATGCGCTTCGTCGTCGGCAGCTGGTACGCGGCACCGGCGCTGGCCCGCCGCGCGCTGGAGCGCCGCCAGCCGCCGCTGCGCCGCTCGTTCTCAGCCGTCACCATCTGACCTCGATGCGGATCCAAGCCCTCTCCACCGTGGTGGTCAGCGCCGAGATGCGCAACTGGGTGTTCGTCAAGATCCAGACCGACGAGGGCCTGGTCGGGTGGGGCGAGGCGACCGTGGAATGGAAGACCCGCGCCGTCTCGGCGTGCGTCCAGGATTTCGAATCGCTGCTGGTCGGCGAGGATCCCCGTCGCGTCGAGCATCTGTTCCAGATGATGGTGCGCCAGCACTTCTTCCGTCCCGGGATGGTCGAGGGCTCGGCGATCTCCGGCATCGAGCAGGCCTGCTGGGACATCCTGGGCAAGTCGCTGGGGGTCCCGGTCTGGCAGCTGCTCGGCGGCAATGTCCGCGACACGGTGCGGCTCTATGACCATCTCGGCGGGGGCGAGATGGAGTCGGTCTACCACACGCTCTCCCCCGAAGCGGCGGCCGCGAAGGCGCAGCAGTCGGTGCAGTTGGGGTTCGATGCGATCAAGCTCGAGGTGGTGATCCCACGGACCGCGCCGCTGGACGGCAGCGCCGCTCTGCGTCACGCCGACGCCACCATGGCCGCCGTCCGTGACGCGGTGGGCGACGAGGTCGAGCTCATGGTCGACATGCACGGCCGCTCGTCGCCGCAGATGGCGGCGCAGTACTTCAAGGTGCTCGAGCCCTACCGCCCTTGGTTCTTCGAGGAGGCGTGTCCGGCCCAGCATCCCCGGGCCATGGCCGAGCTGGCCCGGCGCACGCCGGTGCCGCTGGCAGCCGGTGAGAGGTTGACGCTGCGCCAGCCGTTCTACGAGCTGCTCGAGCTGGGAGCGGTGTCAGTGCTCCAGCCCGACCTCGTTCACTGCGGCGGCATCGGCGAGGCACGTCGGATCGCGGCGCTCGGCGAGCTCTACGGCGCCACCGTCGCCCCTCACTCCTCCACCGGCCCGATCGGTCACGCCGCCTCTCTCCAGGTCGGCTTCGCCACCCCGAACTTCCTCATCCAGGAAACCTGGCGGGCAGACGTACCGTGGCGGTTCGAGGTGCTCTCGGAGTCACCCGAGCTGGTTGGCAACGTGGCCAAGCTCCCGACGCGGCCGGGCCTGGGGGTGGAGGTCAACGAACGCGAGGCGGCCAAGCACCCCTTCCAGCAGGAGCCGCTGATGCGCTACTTCCACGACGACGGCTCGGTGGCGGACTGGTGACCGCCGGCGCTCACCCGGTTGCGCACCAGTCGAGCGCCAGCCGGACGTAGGCAGCGGCGAGCGCTTGCAGGTCGTCCACCCGCACGTGCTCGTCGCAAGCGTGCGGATTCGCGCCGCCGGGACCACAGATCACGACCGGTGTCGAGGTCTCACCGTCCAGCGCGAACATGAACGCGTCGCACGCGAACGGCGCCGTCTCGGGCGCCGCCTCCGGCTGACCCAGCGCGGCGCGCATGGCCGCCACGATCGGCGCTTGGGGATCGCCGGCCAGCGCGGGGAGGAACCGCGTCTGCTGCTGCCACCGCAGGGCCACCCCGTTGCCCCCGGCCGGCTCGACCAGCTGCCGGAGCTCGGCCTCGAGCTGATCGCGGGAGGTCCCCGGCAGGATCTCGGCCCAGAACTCGAGCACCCCGGCGGTCGGTGTGCCCTCCTCGGTGCCCCACTCGAGCTCCTCGCCGCTGCGCAGGAGATACTGATAGATCGGCGCGCCCCGACTCGGCTCGGCGTCGGCCAGCGCCACCGCGACCCGAGCCAGAGCGGTCAGCGGGCTGGTCTGGGCGCCGCTCCCGAAGTCCATCCCGCCCTGCGCGCCCTGGGCCTGCAGCCGGTACTGGATTCCGCCGCGGGTGGCATGGCAGACGCGCAACCCGGTCGGTTCGGCCAGAACCGCCCCGTCGGCGTGATAACCGCGCAGCCGGCAGGCCAGCGTTCCGTTGGCCCCTCCGAACTCCTCGTCGACGGTCGTCTCGACCAGCAGGTCACCCGCCAGTGGCACGCTGCATTCGATCACGCACCGCAGCGCGTGCAGGTAACACGCCACCCCGCCCTTCATGTCCAGCGACCCGCGCCCGTAGAGACGGCCGTCGTCGATCTCCCCCGCCCAGTAGTCGTGCGTTCCTTCACCCAGCGCGGGCACGACGTCGACGTGCCCGGAGAACAGCAGTGAGCGCCCTCCGCCGCGACCGGGCAGGCGGGCTACGACGTTGGGGCGACCCACATAGTCCCGCCCCGGCCACCACGCCGGGTGAGCCTCGGCACCGCTCACCTCGTCGGGGGTGAAAACGTCGGGATCGAGACCGAGCTCGCCTAGGTAGCCGGCGACGAATTCCTGGCACGGGCCCTCCTGACCGTGCGGCGGGCGGTTCTCGCTGCGAAACGAGACCAGACGGCGCACCAGCTCGAGTAGATCCTGCCGATGGGCCGCCAGCCATGCCTGGGGCGCCATCGGGCGCGTCTCAACCACCGGGCGCCGGTCCTACCACTGCCCCTGAAACGGCGCCTCGCGCCGCTGGTCCTCGTCGTGGGCGTAGATCAGGATGTCGCCGTCGCGTCGATTGACCTCCTCCAGCGCGGCCAGCCGCTCCTCGTCCAGATCCACCCCAAGGCCGGGTCCGTCCGGGAGGGCGAAGCAGCCGTCGACGTATCGGTGCGGCGCCGTGATCACGTCGGCGGTCTGGTGGTGGTAGTGGGAGTCGAGTGCGTAGGGCAGCACCGGCAGGCTGGCGGCGATGTGCAGGTAGGCGGCCGTGGAGACCCCGCATTCGCCGCCGGAATGAAGGTTGAATCCGATCGAGAACGCCTGGCAGGTGTGCGCGGCCTTCTTGGTGGCGAGAATCCCGCCCCACTCCTGGCAGTCGCCGAGCAGCACGTCGATCGCGCCCGAGCGGATCCCCACCGGAAGCTGATCGAAGTTGGTGACGCACATGTTGGTGGCGAACGGGATCCGCACGTCGCGGCGGGCGCGGCTCATGCCCTCGATCCCCCACACCGGATCCTCGTAGTACTCCAGCTCGAGCTGCTCGAACTTGGCCCCCAGGCGCACGGCGGTCTCCACCGACCACAGCCCGTTGGGGTCAAAGCGCAGCCCGTGATCGGGGAACGCCTCGCGCAGAGCGGCGGTGGCCTCGTACTCCTGCTCGGGGGGAGGACTCCGCCTTTGAGCTTGATCGTCTGAAACCCATGGCGGTCGATCAGATCGCGGGTGTGCGCGACCAGCTCGTCGGGCGTGGTCTCGCCGCCCACGCCGTCGGGCGAGCGATGGCGGTAGAAGACGTAGGCCGCGAACGGGATCTCGGTGCGCAGCCGGCCGCCGAGCAGTTGGCACAGCGGACGACCGGCGGCCTTGCCCATCAGATCCCAGCAGCACATCTCCAGCCCCGAGATGGCCAGACGACCGGTGGTCCCGTGGTAGAACGGCACCCACCAGGTCTTCTTGAGGATCCGCTCGAGGTCGAACGGGTCCTCGCCCAGGAAGTACTCCTTGATCGCCTCCAGCTGGACCAGAGTGGGGGTGCCGCCCTGGGTCTCGCCGATCCCCTCCAGGCCATCGTCGGTGCGCATCTTGATGATGCACCGCGTCCAGCCCGCCTCGACCCCGCCGGACCACCGCAGCGGCGCCTCGAACGGGATGTTCACCTTGTGAAACTCGATCTCGGCGATCTTCATCGCGTGACCGCCCCGTCGGCGGCGAGGGCCGAGACCGATTCCACGCCCCCGTAGATGACCGCGCTCAGTTCGGTCTCGAGCACCTGCCCGGGCTCCAAGCTCAGCGCCCGGCCCTGTCTCACGGCTTCATCGAGCGGGCTGGGATAGCCGGTCCAGGGCTCCATGATCGCCTGGTAGTACCCGCGCCACCCCCCGTACACGAGCCATAGCCACACCACCGAGAACACCTGGCGATCGAACACCAGCCCGAACCCGCGCCGGGCGGCGGTGTCGGTGCACGCGACCCATCCGTCCTGCAGCTCGGTCAGGTAATGAAGCGCGAAGTCGCCAGTTTCGGGGCCCAGCGCCCGGCGGACGTCGAGCCCGCCGAAGCGGGGCCATTCGTAACGCTCGCCCTTTCGTCCCAGGATCCCGCCGCCGTGCTCGTCGACCTCCGCCTGCAGCGCCGGGGCGTCGAACCGGTGGGCCGGGCTGATCGCCTGCACCGGATGCAGCCCCCAGTTGAAGTCAAACGGCCGCCAGTCGAGGTTCTCGATCCGATACGCCAGACCGACCACCGCCGACCCCGCCGTCACCGTCAAGCGGCGCTCCCAGCGTGCTGGGGTGATCGGGGTGGTGATCGAGCAGATGAGAACCACCTGCTCAGGACCGCACTCCTCCAGCCGCCAGTCCGCGGTCTGGGTCCACAGCTCGCCCATGTGCGGGAGCTCGTCGCCGTAGCGATTGAGGCAGGTCACTCCGGTGGGGAACACCTCGTCCCAGCCGCCGGCCCAGTGGTCGTCGAAGTTGGAGTGCAGCGGCGTCTGGTGGGGCGCCACCCGCGGCGAATGCCACAGCACGTCATGGTCGCGGGCCTTGTCGATCAGCCGGTGGATCTTGGCGCCCAGCTGCGGCAGCACCTCCACCGCCAGGTGCTCGTTCTCGATCCGCAGGCACTCCAGTCCGCGGTAGCGCCAGTGGGGGTCAAACCGGCAGGTCATCAGTAGCAATCGGCCAGCAGGCCGCCGTCGAGGATCAGGGACTGACCGTTCATGAACGACGAGTCCTCGCAGGCCAGGAACACCACCCCGCGGGCGATCTCCTGCGGCTGCGCGATCCGCCCCAGGGGATACTCGCGCTCGACTTCGGCGCGGAGCCCGGCGGGATCGTCGGAGGTGGCGAAGTAGGCCGCCACCAGCGGCGTATCGATGTCAGCCGGGCACACCGCGTTGCAGCGGATCCCGGCGGCGCCGTAGCGAACCGCCGTGGCCCGCGTGATCCCCAGCACCCCGCCCTTGGCGGCACAGTAGGCGGCCAGGATCCCGTCTCCGACCAGGGCCAGGATCGAGGCGATGTTCACGATCGCGCCGCCCTCGCCGACGCGCATCGCCCGGACCGCGTGCTTGCAGCCGAAGAACACGCCCTTGAGGTTTACGGCGAGGATCCGGTCCAGCTGCTCCTCGGTCGTCTCCACCAGCTCCTCCTCGATCTGGATCGCTGCGTTGTTGACCATCACGTCCAGTCGCCCGAAGCGCTCCACGGCCTCGGCGACCAGGTTCGCCACCGCGGCTTCGCGCGAGACGTCCGCGGAGCGGTACAGCCCGATCCCATCCATCGTCGCCGCCCCCGCCGCGTCATCGACGTCGCATCCCAGCACCCTGGCTCCCTCGGCGGCGAAGGTGCGCGCAATCTCTCGCCCCAACCCCGATCCGACACCAGTGACCACCGTCGCGCGGCCCTCCAGACGACCGCTCAATACGCCCCCTTGTCGACCTCTTCGGGATCCTCGTACCAGCGCATACGATCGCCCACCCGCGCCCGCATCCGCCATTTGCCGCTCTTGGGCGCCTGCTGCACGGCGTCTGCGAGGGCGTTCAGACGCTCCCTGATCGTGGCCATCTCCTCCGCGCTGAGCTCGGGCACCTCGACGCCCGTGGTGAGCCACTCGAGGTTGATCTCGATCGTGCGGTAGAGCCCCCAATCGCGGGCGCACAGGCCGGCGATCCACTCGCTGTTGATGGCATCGTCATCGTGGCCTTCAACCGGGTGGCTGAGAAACAGCGAATACAGGTCGTAGGCGTCCTTGCGGTTGAGCTTGACGATCTGCAGCTTGGTCAGGACCAGGTCGGCCAGCGGCAGGGTCGGCCGATCCACCTTCAGACGCTCCTGCAACGGCAGCTGATGGCACATCTCGAAGGTGCCGACGAAGACATCGATCTGGCGGTCGTTGGGCTCGTCGTAGAACAGCAGGCGCCGGGCCCCGTGCATGGCGTTGAAAGTCTTGTTGGGCTCATAGCCCTGGACGGCCAGGAAGTCCGCCACCTTGCGCCCGTCGCGCTTGGGCGTGGCGAGGTCGATATCTCCGATCTTGCGCCGGAACGCGGGGTGCATCTGCTCCCCCACGTGCAGGGCGATCCCGATCCCGCCCAGCGCGCGCACGCACAGGTCCGACGCTTCGGCCGCCGCCAGGAGGCGGACCGCCTCCTGGTGCACGTCGGGCTGGATGAGGCGATCGCCGACGCTCACGCGGACTCCCGCAACATGAGCTCCACCGGCAGGGTGACCTGCCGTTGCGCCGGGGCCTGGCCCTCCAGGACGTCGACCAGCAGCTCGCCGGCGGTGCGGCCGATCTCGTAGCCCGGTATCCGCACCGTGGTCAGCGCCGGCTCGGCGTACTCGGCGAACTCGAAGTCGTCGAAGCCGGTCACCGCGATGTCCTCGGGCACCCGCAATCCGCGTTGCCTGACGGCACGAATGGCGCCCAGGGCGAGCAGATCGTTGCCGCACATGATCGCGGTGGGGGGCCGCCGGCCCGACAGCATCCGCTCGGCGTGCGCGGCGCCGGAGACGGGTTCCATCCGCCGGAGGAGTAAACGCGCGGCTTCATTCCCGCCACGTCGAGCGCATCCCGGTAGCCGAGCAGACGCTGCTCGAGCATCGGCCATGGCACCGCCGCCATCACGAACGCGATCTGCTCGTGTCCGGCCTCGAGCAGGTGCTCGGTCAGGCGCCGGGCTCCCTCCCGGTCGGCGGCGGTCACGCTGAGCATATTGGGGTCCTCTGAGGGCTCGAGCAAGATGAACGGCACGCCCAGCCGAGCCAGCTCGTCGGAGTACCAGTGCCGCAGCGCGGGCTCGCCGGAGAGGAACAGAAACGCTCCGTCGGCCCGGTTCTCCAGCATCGGCCGGAGCAGGCTGGGGTCCGGCTCGTCGGGCAGCGAGGCCCGGATCAGCAGGCCGTAGCCGCGATCCCGCGCGATGTTGCCGATTCCGGCGATCACCAGGTCGGTCATCGGGTCGGCCAGGAAGTGGCTGCCCTCGTCGAGCAGCATGAAGCACAGGGTCTCCGAGCGGGCTGAGCGCAACGCGCGCCCGGCGATGTTGGGGGTGAAGCCGAGCTCGCGCATGGCCGCCTCGACCCGTGCTCGGGTCTCGTCGCTCATCAGGTGATAACGGGCGTTGACGATGTTGGAGACGGTCTGGACCGAGACCTCCGCCCGCGCCGCCACGTCACGCATGGTCGAACGGCGCCGTCTGGGACTCATCTCAGCGGGCATCCTCATACTTGATCGATAAAGTACCAGCGCCGCGGTTTCCCGCGGGAATCTCTCAATCCGCGAGGAGCTCATCGTGCGCATGGCGGGTAAGACGGTCGTGGTGACGGGAGCCGCGCGCGGCATCGGCCGGGCTGTGGCGGAGCGACTCGCCGAAGCGGGCGCCACGACGCTGTGCGCCGACGTCGACTTCGAGGCGCTAGGCGAGGTCGTCGACGGAATCGGCCAGTCCGGCGCCACGGCCGAGGCGTATCGCTGCGATGTCTCGAGTCCCGATGACGTGGAGCGCCTGATCGACGCCGCCGAGCGCCACGGCGGCCCCCACGCCATGGTCTGCAACGCCGCGATCCAGTACGAGCGGACGATCGAGGACACCCCGCCGGAGGACTGGGACCAGGTGCTGGGCATCAACCTGAAGGGCGCGTACCTCTGTGCCCGGGCGGCGATTCCGCGCATGCGCCGCCTCGGGGGGGGATCGATCGTCAACATGGCCTCGGTCAACGGGTTCTGGGTCGAGCCCCAGCTGGGCGCCTATTGTGCCGCCAAGGGCGGCGTGATCACACTGACCCGCTCAATCGCGCTGGACTTCGGCAAGGACGGAATCCGCTGCAACTGCATCTGCCCCGGCTACATCGACACCGGGATGGCCGAGCGCTACTTCGCGGTGCAGGAGGATCCGGCGGCGGCGCGCGAGCAGGCGGGGCGGCTGCACGCGCTGGGGCGCATCGGACGGCCGGAGGAGGTCGCGGCCATGGCGCTGTTCCTGTGCTCTGACGAGTCGTCGTTCTGCACCGCGCAGCCGTTCATCGTCGATGGCGGGCTGACGGCGGGTTTGCCCGCGAATTAGGCTTCGCGCCCCGGCGCGCCCTTGCCCCGGCGCGCCCTGCCCCGGCGCGCCCTGCCCCGGCGCGCCCTGTCGCGGCGGGCGGCTCGAGCGCTAGCTGTCGAGCTCCGGCGCCAGCTCTCTGATCAGGCGCTGGACCAGTGCCGCGCGGCGGACCTTCTCCCGCGCCTGGATCGTCGCCACCGGCTCGAGGTGCAGCCCGCTCGGGTACACCCCGGCGGCATTTCGCAGACCCAGCTTGACGTGGATCGGCGCCGCCACCCGGATCATGTCCGGCACCAGGTAGCTGCGCACGAATCCGCCCATGTCGTCGGGCGCCTCGACGTAGACATCGAGGGGCTTCTCGGTCACGGCGCGCATGTCGGCCAGCATGCCCACCTCGAGGTCGGTGGCCACGTTGATGGTGTCGGCGCCGAGCCGGTCCAGCAGAGCCGCGGTGGCCGGGTTGGCCGCGCACAGGATCGCGGAGGTCTTGAGGATCAACTCGGCGGGGAGCGCGCCCTGCTCGCGCAGACGCGCCAGCACGTCCAGCGCGCCGATGTCGCCGACCAGGATGCTGCGGATCCCGTGGGCACAGGCGCGGCGGGCTTCGGCCACGCACGCCTCGATCGCCTCGGCCCCGCGCGCCACCGCGGCCGCGGCCGCCGTGGCCAGGGCCTGGCCGCCGGCGTCCCAGGCGCCCCGCGGTCCCAGGAACAGGCACACCTCGACGCCACGCTCACGATCGATCTCGGCCAGCTCGTCGAGCTCGTCGTCGGACAGCAGCATGATCCCCGAGCCCTGCGAGACGCGGTCGATTGCGACCCCGAGCCGGTCCGCCTCCTCGAGCACGGCCCGCAGCACCACCGGGCCTTCGACGCTGGGGATCTCGAAGTGATAGCGCCGGCCGTCACCGAACCGGTGCGGCGACTCGGGCCAGGACCGGGCCGGGGGCTCCAGCCCCAGCGAGCGCAGCCAGCCGGCTATCTCATCGTGACCGGCGCTCGGTTCTCGCGGCGGGGACACAGCGGCACCGGCTAGCCGGTGACGAATTGATGGTTGACGCGGTCGCCGCGCAGGTTGACCAGGCATCCCGCGATTCGCCCGGTGTGGTAATCGCTGCCCGGGTTGATGCACAGGGTGCGGCCGATCCGCGTGGCCCCGGCCGACTCGTGGATGTGACCGTGCAGGGTCGCCAGCGGCTGATAGCGCTCGATCGCCTCGCGCACCGCCGAGGACCCCACCGGGATCATGTGCGGCTGGCGCCCGATCAACACCATGTTGAAGTCGTCGTCGAGCTCGGCCGCGGTGTCGAGCTGGGAATCGTGCGGCGGCACGTGGATGTTCCACACCGCGCTGGTGTGGTCCTCGATCTGCTCGGCCATCGCCACGATCCGCTCGTAGAGATCGCTCTCGTCGAGCTCCCGCGGGGAGTCCCAGGGCGTGCGATTGGAGTAGCCCAGCGACAGCATCGGGTAGTGGTCGAACTCCACCACCTTCTCGTCGCAGCTCTCGACATACGTCGCCGAGCCGATCACCGCCTCGATGCTGGTGGGGTCGTCGTTGCCGGGCATCACGAAGCAGCGCACGTCGCTGCCGGCCAGCCGCTCGTCGGCGAGCGCCAGCCAGCCACGGAAGGTCTCGAGCATCACCCCCTCAAACCACCGCTCCTGGTCGACCTCGGCCAGGGCTGAGATCCGTGCCACCTCCTCGGCGGTGGTCCGGTAGGGGTACATGCCGTTGCCACGGATCCGCTGCTCGAGCTGTTGCACTTCGTTCTCGGTGCTCATCCGCTCCCGGCGCCCGAACAGCTGCGCGGTCCAGCCGTCATCCTCGCCGCGGACGATCGGGACCACCACCTTGCCGGTGATGTCGCCCCCCATCACCAGCACCTGGGCGTTATAGACCTTCGGCGCGTTGAGGAACTTCTTCCACAGCACCTCGGTGCCATGGATATCGGAGGCGTAGTAGACGCGCAGCATGGGGCCGCCGTCATCTTGCTTGGAACGACCGAACAGCTTCACTTCATTCAGGCGGGATCTCTAGATAGTTCAGCGAGATGTCGATGCCCTGGGTGCGGCGCCAGGCGCGGCCGACGAAGTAGATCAGCGCACCGGCGATCAGCCCGCAGGCCACCAGGGCGAGCCCTCCGTTGGTCGGCGAGGTGAACAGCTGGTCGATGATGCTCTTGCCGGCGCTGGGGAGTCCCAGGTTCGGATACGACAGCCACAGGTAGGCCCCAAAGCCCCCCGCGAGCACCGACCCGACCCCGAAGTAGACCAGCAGCGGCAGGCCCAGGAAGCTGATGTTCGACACCGACGCCTGGTAGGCGGACTTGCGCCGGAACGGGAACACGATCGCCGAGATGCCGACCAGGATGAACGTCGGGAAGCCCACGATCGTCGACAGCGCCACGTATTTGAGGAAGCTCGACGAATACGCCGCCGCGTACAGGAAGATGATCGACGCCGCCCCGATCAGGCCGAGCGAGAACACCGGCGTGTGAGTGCGCTCGTTGATGCTGGCGATCTTCTCGGGGATCACCTGGTCAAACGACCACGCGAACAGGGCCCGCACGGGCTGCACGATCTGGATGTAGACGATCAGCGGCGCCCAGGCGATGAACGCGATTCCCAGGAAGGCGACGAAGATCCCGTTGGTCTCGATCGAGGAGACGAGCGTGATCCACCACGGGGCGTTGGGCAGCGTGTAGACCTTGGCGTTGCTGGAGACCGAGTTGACCGCGGTCAGGAACGACAGGCCGACCGTCTTCTCCAGCAGCGCGACCATGATCAGGATCGGGATGAACGTGAGCGCGAGGCCGCCCAGCATCGAGTACCAGTTCCGGCGCGTGCCGGCCGCCCGTATCTCTCCGGCGATGTTGGTGGAGAACCACGTCCATACCCCGAACGCGATGAACGCCCCCGAGGCGATGATCGTATTGCTCCAGTTGGTCCCGGAATGCAGGCTGGTGCCGCCCGCCTTGGCTTGAGCCAGGAAGTAGTTGTAGGTGTTGGCGTGGTGCGTGAAGGGTCGCGCGTAGTTGTTGTAGGCGTTGACGAAACCGCCGTGGGAGGTGACCAGCAGCGTGATGCCGGCGACCACGAACCCGGTCATCGCCAGCGCGAACAGCCACAGCTGGAAGCGCATCATCAACCGCGTGCCGATCATCATGATCCCCACCAGGATCGCCACCTCGACGAACCCGATGATCATGTTCCAGGGGGTGTGGGTCACCGTCACCCCGGCCTGTTGCAGCCAGTGCGAGCCGGTCGAGACCCCGAGCATCGTCATCATCGGGCCGATGCAGATGTTGGCCGTGAACACGCCCCAGTAGCCCATCGCCAGCATTGACGAGGTGCCGATCAGAATGCTCGAGCCAACCGCCAGCGCGGGGTGCAGCGATCGTGAGATCAACACGTAGTCGGCGCCCGAGCGCGGCATGATCTGCGACAGCAGTCCGAACGCGCCCGAGATCAGGAACGCGCAGACCACCGTGATCAGGACGGCGACGTACAGGTTGACGCCCGTGAACGTCGACAGCACCCAGAACATCGACACGGCCATGACCAGCCCGGGGCAGGCCGGGAGCACGTTGAAGATGACCGCGTCGCGAACCTTGATGTCCCGCACGAAGCCCGTCGCGCGGCGTGCAAAATGAGGCTGTGCAGCTCCCACGTCACTCATGCCGACTCCCTCATGTTGGATTCCCGATCGGTGATGTGCCCGTGCTCTTCGCCCTGCACCGCGACCTCTTCAGGTGACGTCGGTCGACGGCCCTCGCTGTCGTCTTCTTGATCGTTCAAGGCAAAGTATTGTCGCTTTGCCGTCGGGCTGTCAAGCCGCGGCCGGCGCGGGGCGGATCGGCCACGAGCCCGGCTATCCCCCGAAGGGACGCTGGGGCCGTCCCGTAACTCCCGGAGTGCAGACGAACAGCGCGCCCGCGTCGGGCTCGGCTTCGAGCTGCTCCGCGCTCAGCCCTTCGCGAGCCGAGGTGATGTACAGCTGGGCCAGTTCCGGTCCTCCGAACGCGCAGCTGGTGATGTTGGTGGTCGGCAGCGAGACGGTCCGGTCCAGCGCGCCGTCGGGGGTGAACCGGCGCACCGCCGCGCCGCCCCAGCAGGCCACCCACACGCCGCCCTCGGCGTCGACGGTCAGCCCGTCCGGGTACGCCTCGCCGTCGTCCACGGCGGCGAACGGGCGGCGGTTGGTGATCGTGGCCCCGTCGAGGTCGAAGTCGAACACGTCGATCCGCCGTTCCCCGGTATCGATGTAGTACATGAGGCGCTCATCGAGGCTCCAGTCGATCCCGTTGGAGCAGGTGACCGGCTCGAGCACCGTGGTCACGCTCAGGTCGGGATCGAAGCGATACAGCGCCCCGGCCCCCTCCTCCTCGTTGATGCCCGTGGTTCCGACCCAGAAGCGGCCGGCCGAGTCGCAGTTTCCGTCGTTCATGCGCGCGGCGATCTGGCGCTGCTCCAGCTCGACGATCTGGTGCTGGGAGCCGTCCGGATCGAGGACGCTGAAGCCGTGGCCGGCGGCGAGGATCAGGCCCCCGCCGCGGCGCGGTATCGCGACGCCCGGAGTACCGCTCACCGTGACCACGGAATCCTCGCCGGTGGCCGGATCGAAGAAGTGCACCGCGCCGCCGTAGATGTCGACCCAGATCAGCCTCGCCGTGGCCGGGTCCCACGTCGCGCCCTCGCCGAGCTCGGCGCCACCGGGGACCGCGATCTCGACGGCTGAGGGCTGGGCGGTCATGAAGGCCCAGGCTTATAGCAAGCGGCAGCGTTGGCGTCTAGCGTTGCGGCGATGACCGTCCACCCTCTGGCGCCCATCGGGATCGCCGCGCGCGAGCTCGATACGCCGTGCCTGCTGCTCGACGCCGACCAGCTCGAGCGAAACGTGGCGCGGATGGCGGAGCTGGCGCGAGCGGCCGGGGTCAAACTGCGCCCGCACGCCAAGACCCACAAGCTGATCGAGGTGGCCGAGCGCCAGCTGGCGGCCGGTGCGGCCGGGCTCACGGTCGCCAAGCTGGGCGAGGCCGAGCTGTTCGCGGGATCCCAGCGGCCGGCCACCTCCGGGCGGCCTGCCCCGTCAGGCGGCCTGCCGCCTCCGGGTGGTTGCCCCAGACGGCGTCGCTGACCTCATGATCGCCTTCCCGCTGTGGGGCACGGCCAAGTGGGAGCGCCTGTGCCGCCTGGCCGAGCACGCCCGCATCCGCGTCGCCGCCGACTCGTTCGAGGTGTTCGAGGGAATATCCGGCGTGGCCTCCCGCCGCGGGTTGAAGATCCCGGTGCTGATCGAGGTCGATACCGGCCTGGCCCGCTGCGGAGTCCCCACCGCTGCAGCGGCGCGATCGCTCGCCGAGCGCCTGTCACGGCTTGCGGGCGTCGAGCTGATCGGGGTGATGAGCTTCGCGGGCCAGAGCTACCACGCCGGCCCGGACCAGCGCCGCCAGATCGCCGCCGCGGACGCGGCCCAGCTACTGGAGGTCGCTGCCACCCTGCGGGCGGGCGGCTTCCGGGTGGAGGAGATCAGCGTTGGCAGCACCCCACTGGCGGCCAGCCTCGGCGAGCTGGAGGGGGTGACCGAATACCGCCCGGGCACCTATGTGTTCTCCGACCGCGATCAGGCCGCACTGGGCTGGGGAACGCTGGAGGATTGCGCCCTCACCGCCCTGGCCACCGTGGTCAGCCGCCCCGCTCCCGGCCGCGCGGTGATCGACGCGGGGACCAAGACGCTCAGCTCCGATCAGGCCAGCAACGCCACCGGCTGCGGCGTGATCAAGGGCCATCCGGACCGGCGGCTGTCGGCCCTGTACGAGGAGCACGGCCTGATCGATCTCCCCCCCGGTGACGATCCGCCGATCGGGACCGTGGTCGAGGTCATCCCCAACCACGCCTGCGGGGCGCTGAACCTGCACGACTGGGTGGCGGTGACTCGGGACGGCGGCGTGGTCGACTGGTGGCCGGTGCTCGGTCGCGGGCTGGTCCGCTAGCGACAGGCCCGTCCGCTCGCCACAGGCCCGTCCGCTAGCCACAGGCCGGTCCACCGGACAGACATGCCATCCGTGACAGATCGCGCCGGCCGCCCGAGCTTTGTCACCAAGTGCAGCCCTGGCCCCAAGTTCGCGCCAAATCGGGGCGGCAAGCGGAGGTTTGTCGCGATTTGCATGGGCGGCAAGCGGAGGTTTCGTCGCGGAACGTTTGCATGGAGTCGGGGCCCGGACCCGACTGGGCAGACCCGCCGACCCCGGCGGGCCGCGCCTTGACCCGGGGCGGGCGCGAGCGTACATTCCAGGCCCGGTCGTACTTGAACGATCAAGTCAGGAGAGAGCCAGTGCATACAGAGCAGCTTGGGTCGCGCGATCTCGCCGTTCTCGATCGGTTGGGGCGGCTCTACCCTGCCGTCGTGTCCGACTGCCTGGACCGGCTGGGCTACCGCCAGCAGGTGATGGCCCCCCACATCCGCCCGCTGTTTGCGCAGGCGCGCATCGCCGGCTTCGCCTCGACGGTGCATTGCGTCGATGTCGAGGAGATGCCGTCGGACCCCGATCAGTTCTACAAGGGCGAGCTGCAGGCGGTGGACGCTCTGCGAGAGGGCGACGTGATGGTCGTGTCCACCTGCGGCGGCTCCTACTGGGGTGAGCTGCTGGCCACCGCGTCGCGATATCGCGGTGCCGTCGGCCTTGTGGCCGACACGAACTCCCGGGACACGCTCAAGTTGATCGAGATGCAGTTTCCGACGTTCATCGCGGGGATCTCGTCGGTCGATTCACTCGGCCGCATCGAGGTCGACCAGGTCGGCGGCCCGATCGAGTGCGGCGGCGTCACCGTCCGCCAGAACGATCTGGTGCTGGCCGACTACGACGGCGTGGTGGTGATCCCCTCCGAGGTGGCCGACGAGACACTCACCCGAGCCGAGGAGAAGGTCGCCGGCGAAGATCTCGTCCGCGAAAAGCTGGCCGCGGGAATGCCCGTGTGGGACGCATTCCGTACCTACGGGGTCATCTGAATCGGCCTCGGAGACATGGCCCGCCCGTGGCTCAGGGCGACACCCGCGGGCTCAGACGTAGTAGTCCAGCCCCGCCTCGACCCGGTGCAGCACCAGGTCCAGCAGGTCCTCGTCGAGCCGGTGGTTGTAGAGCGGGCTCACCGGCGGCCGGGTCAGCAGTTGGTGCAGCAGCGCCACGCTGGCCGGGTGCATCGGACGTTCGTCGGCCTCGAGCGCGTCGGCGATGCGCAGGATGCGCTCCCGCCGGGGCCGGACCCGCTCGTCGATCGCCCGCAGGTTCAGCGAGGCCGGCACCCCTTCGTCGTCGGCGACCTGGACCAGGCTGCGCAGCCACGACCCCAAACGGTGGCGCCGCGCCGGGTTGGCGAATCGCTCGCCCTCGCTGCGCACCGCCGCGATCTCGTACGCGCCGCGATCGCGCAACAGCAGCCTGAGCAGCTCGCGACGCCGCATCACCGACCGCAGGCCCAGCACGACCGCCGCCACCGCCGCCACCGCAATCGCGACACCGAGCTGCGGCTGCACCGCGATCACCACCGGAGCCCCGACGATCCCCACCAGCGCGCCCACCGCGTAGTCGCGCGATTGCGCCCGCAGCGCTTCCAGCTGCACCTCGGACTCCCGCGACGGCGGAACCTCCCGCTCCAGCACGGATCTGAGCGGCATCGTCAGAGTATGACTCAAGGTCCGCCGACCTGACGTCGAAAATCACGGGATGCCGAACAATCCCGCCGGGCTGATCTACGGGACCATCGCCGTCGCCGCCCTGCTGGCCGCGGAGAGCGCGCGCCAGGAGACCTATCCGCGCACGGCCGGAGCGGTGGCGATCACCCTGCTCCTCTACTGGCTGGCCCACTCGTATTCGGAGTTCACCGGCGAACGGCTGAACCGGGGCGACCCGTTCAGCTATGCCGCCTTCGCGCGTAGCGCGGCCCGGGAGGTCACCGTCCTGCTCGGCGCGGCCATTCCGTTCCTCGTCGTCCTGATCTTCTGGGCCACCGGCGCCGCGCTCGTCACGGCCGTGTCAGCCGCCATATGGACCTCGGTCGCGATCGTGATCGGAACCGAGCTGAGCATCGGTGTGCGGGCTGATCTGAGCGGGCGGGAGCTGGTCCGGCAGACCGCTGTCGGCGTGCTGCTCGGACTGATGGTCATCGCGCTCCGCGTGCTGCTGCACTAGTGGGCCTCCCGAAAGCGCCCCAGACCTGCGCCGGCGGCTCAGGACTGCTCCAGCGCCACCTCCAGCGTGTGCGGCTCGGCACCGCGCAGGACTTCGAGCGTCAGGGTGCCGTTGGCGGCGCGCACCGCTCGGTCGAGGTCGCCGATCGACCGCACCGAGGTTCCGGCCGCCCCGGTCACCAGGTCGCCGCGCGCGAGTCCCGCCGAGGCCGCCGGGCTGTCGCGGCCGACCCGCATGATCAGCACGCCCGGCTCATCGGGCAGTCCCACCGCCCGGCGCATCCGGGTGGCCACCGCCGCGGTCGCCACGGCCACGCCGAGCCGCGGCGTCGCTCGCTCGTCGGGCTCGAAGAACGCCAGCCACGCCCGGAGGTTCTCGGCCAGCGCCGCAGCCGCGCCATCCGGCAGTCCGGCCGCGAGTCGCTCTGCCCGCTCCGCGTAGATGGGCCGCGCGATCGCCACCATGGCGGCGCCGCGCTCGGTCAGCGTGACGGTGACGCTGCGCCGGTTCTCAGGGTCGGGCTCGCGCTCGATCAGGCGGGCCCGCTCCAGCCGTCCCAGCCGTACCGAGAGCGTTCCCGAGGTGCGGCGGACGCGGGTGACGAGGTCGCGCTGATTCATGGTCCGGCCGGGTGCCCGTTCCAGCGCGTCGAGGACGAGGAAGCTCGCCCGGGTCAGGCGGTGCTCGGCGAGCGCCTCCTCGAGCTCGGCCTCGAGATGGGCCGCGACGCTGATCGCGGTGTCCGCGAGTTCGGCGTAGTTCAAATCAGAAGACATAGCTGCTCCAAATGCTTGAATCGAAACGTTTAGTACGATGAGTATATGCAGACCGAAATGCGCAGCGATCACAACCTGGCCGCCGAGCGCTCCGCCGCGGCCCTCGATGCCTATTCCCAGACCGTGGTCGGGGTGGCCCAGGCGCTCAGCCCCAGCGTGGCCAACCTTCAGGTCCGGCGACGCACCCGCCGCGGCGGCGCGGTCGGAGCAGGTAGCGGCGTGGTCATCTCGCCCGACGGATTTCTCATCACCTCGGCGCACGTGGTGGCGGGAGCCGGCCGCGGCGTGGCCAGCTTCAGCGACGGCCGCGAGACCGCCGTATCGCTGGTGGGCACCGACCCCCTGTCGGATCTGGCGGTGCTGCGCGCCGACGGCGGCGACCTCCAGCCGGCGCCGCTCGGCGACGCCGCGGAGCTCCAGGTGGGGCAGTTGGTGGTCGCGATCGGCAACCCCCAGGGCTACGCCAGCTCGGTGACCGCCGGGGTCGTCTCCGGTCTCGGCCGCTCCCTGCCGGTCGGGGCTCCCGGTGGCCCTCGGCGGCTGGTCGAGAACGTGATCCAGACCGACGCGGCGCTCAATCCCGGCAACTCGGGCGGGGCGCTGGTGGACAGCGCCGGTCACGTGGTCGGCATCAACACGGCGCTGGCCGGGATCGGCCTGGGCCTGGCGGTGCCGATCAACGACGCCACCCGGACGATCATCTCCGCCTTGATCCGCGACGGGCGCGTCCGCCGGGCCCAGCTCGGCGCCGCGGTCGCGCCCCGTGCCCTCCCCCCGGCCGTGGCCGAGCGGCTCGGCCGGCGCGGCGGGGTGCAGATCATGCAGGTACTGGAGGGAAGTGCGGCCTCACGTGCGGGGCTCCAGGACGGCGACCTGCTCGTCGAGCTCGATGGTGAGCCGGTGGCCGACGCGACCGACCTGCAGCGCCTGATGGTCCATGAGCGGATCGGCCGCAAGGTCCCGGCGCGGGTGCTCCGCGGCGGCGCGCAGCGGACGGTCGCGGTCACCCTCGACGAGCTGGCCTGACGCCCGGGGCCGCGCCGCGACGCGGCGACGAGCGGACCTGACTCCGCGCCGCTGCACAGCTGCCGCTTTATGCTCGGGGCCACGAGCCCGAAGCACTCCCCATCGGTCCGTTGACCCTCGCGCTCTCCGATTCGCGGGACCTCACCCTGGCTGCGTTCAGGCGCGTCGCCTGGGACGGCGAGGATGTCGAGCTCGGGGCGGCCGGGCTGAGGCGCATGAGCGAGAGCCGGCGAGCCTTCGAGGCGTTTCTGGCCGCTCACGAGGGTGAGCGGCTGTATGGCATCACGACCGCGCATCACAGCGGCGCGCGGACGTTGCTCTCGGGGACGGCCCGGGCGGAGTACGCCCGGCGCATCCCGGCGACGCCCGCCTCGTTCGGGCCGCCCCTGCCCGAGCGGCTCGTGCGCGGCATCGTCGTCGCCCGCCTGGCCGGATTCCTCAGCGGCGCCAGCGCGGTCAGGCCGGCTCTCGGCGAGGCGGTGGCGGCGATGCTGCAAGAGCCGATGCCGCGGGTCCCGGCCCGGGGCCACGGCGATTCCGGCGAGATCATCGTGCTGCGCGCCGTGTTCGGACGGCTCGAGGAACGTGTGGCGCTCGAGACCAAGGAGGGCATGGCGCTGATCAACGGCGCCCCGGCGGCGGCGGCGGCGCTGGCCGACGGCACGCTGGCGGCGGGGGAGCGTCTCGGCGTGGCCGAGGAGCTCCTGGCGCTGGCGCTGGAGGCGGCGCGGGCCCCCCACGCACATCTCGATCCGGCCCTCGAGGCGGCCTGGTCAGACCCCTACGAGCAGACCTCGCTGCGACGCCTGCGCCAGCTCCTGGAGGGCGGTCATGAAGACCGCGGCGCCTACCAGGCCGCGGTGGCGTTTCGCAACGTGCCGCGGCTCGCCGGCTGGCTGCGCCGGGTCCACGCCCAGGCCCAGGACAGCGCCACCGTCTCGCTGGCGGCGCCCGGGGACAATCCGCTGTTCGCGGCGGAGGGCGACGGCGAGCGGCCCGCCCGGATCCTCTCCAACGCCGGCTATCACGATCCGCGTGCCGCGCCGACCCTCAACGCGCTCGCGCTGGGGTGGGCCGAGGCGGCCAGCCTGGGGGCGGTCCTGGCCACCCGCCTGGCTGAGCTGCCGGACGGACTGCTGGGCGCGGAGGCCCAGCCCGCGGTCAGCCTGCTCTCGATGACGGCACTGGGCTGGGCCGAAGAAGCCCGGCTGGCCACGTCACCGACCCTGATCTCCCTCGGCGGCAGCCCTCCGAGCGACACCTCGTCCCCGGCGCTGCTGGCCTGGCGCCTGGCCGAGGACGCCGGCACCTGCCTGCAGGCGGTTCTGGCCGTGCTCGCGGTGCTCTCGGCCCACACCATCTACGTGACCGGACGCCGGCCGCCGCCGGGCCTGGCCGAATGGTCACAGCGCATTCTCGAGGCCTTTCCCCCGGATGCGCATCCCAGCCGGTACGGCGAATCGCTGCAGGCGATCGCCGACCAGATCGAGCACACGGTGCACCCGGGAGGCTGAGGCGGCGTCAGCCGGTGTTGCGCAGGCCGCTGGCGATCCCGTTGATCGTCAGCAGGCTCACCCGCCCGAGCTCCTCGGAGTCGGTCTGGGGGTGCTCGCGCCGGCGGCGCAGGAGCTCGACCTGCACGAACGACAGCGGATCGACGAACGGGTTGCGGCGATCGATCGACGCCTGCAGGACCGGCTCGCCGTCGAGCAGCCGCTCACCGCCGCGGACCGCCACCAGCTCGGTGATGGCACGCTCGAGCTCGGCGGACAGCTGATCCCAGATCCGCTCGCGCGCGCCGGTGTCCTCCCACAGCTGGGCGTAGCGCCGGGCGATCCCGAGGTCGGCCTTGGCGCAGGCCATCTCGGCGTTGGACAGCAGTGAGGTGAAGAACGGCCATTCGGTGGCCATCTCGCGCAGCACCTCGATGCCGTGACGCTCGCGGGCACGGACCAGGGCCGTGCCGAGGCCCAGCCAGGCCGGCAGCACGATCCGCGCCTGCGTCCAGGAGAACACCCACGGGATCGCGCGCAGATCGTCGATGCCGTCGGCCTGCGAGCGCTTGGCCGGCCGCGAGCCCAGGCGCAGCCGGGAGATCTCGTGCACCGGCGTGACGGCCTCGAAGAAGCCGATGAACTCTGGATCGTCGTGCACCAGCGAGCGGTAGACCTGCGCCGAGTCACGCGCCATCTCGCCGACCACGTCCTCGAACAGCTCGCGGCGCTCGTGCACACCGTCCCGGCCGGTGGCCAGCGTGGCACTGGCCGACAGCTCGAGTTCGCGGTGGGCGATCTCGGGGACGGCGTACTTGGCCGTGAGCACCTCGCCCTGCTCGGTCATCTTCAGCCTGCCCTCGACGGTGCCCGGCGGCAGCGCCAGGATGGCGCCGTTGGTAGGACCCCCTCCGCGTCCGACCGCGCCCCCGCGGCCGTGGAAGAAGACCCAGCTGACGCCGTGCTCGCGCAGGACCTCGGCGATCTGCATCTGCGCCCGGTAGGCCGCCCAGCCCGAGGCCACGTAGCCGACGTCCTTGTTGGAGTCCGAGTAGCCGACCATGATCTCCTGCTCGTCGCCGACGGCGCGCAGAGCCTCGCGGTAGACGCGCTCGGACAGGAGCCGGGCCATCGTCTCCGGGGCGGCCGCCAAGGTGGCCCCAGCCTCGAACAGCGGCACGATCCGCAGCCGGGCCTGCCGGCCACCGGCTCGCGTCAGGCTTGACTCCTTCATCAGCAGCAGCACCTCGAGCAGGTCGGCCGGGCCCTCCGCACCCGAGACGATGTAGGTCTGGATCGCCCCCCGGTGGGCGCCCGACAAGGTCTCCTTCAGGGTCCGGAAGGTCTCGATCGTCTCCCGCGTGCCGGCCGAGAAGCCGCCGATGTCGGCCGGCAGCAGCGGCCGTCGGTCGGCGATATGGCCGGTCAGCAGCGCGATCCGGCTGGACTCGGACATCGTCTCGTAGCGCTCGCATATGCCCAGCGAGCTGAAGATCTCGTTCAGCGCGCGGCGGTGCACGCGCGCGTGCTCGCGGATGTCCAGGCGCGCGAAATGAAAGCCGAACACCTCCACCTGGCGGATCACGTCGGCCAGGTCCCCAGCGGCGGTCAATGAGCCCGGCCCCTCCACCAGGCTGCGCTGCACCCGTCGCAGGTCCGCCAGCAGCTCGGACGGCACGACGTAGCCGCCCGGCTCCCTCGTCTGCGTGGCCCGGACACGTTCGCGCACGAAGGTCAGCGCGCGGCGGTAGGGCTCTTCGGGATTGAGCGCGGCGAGGCGCTCCGCCAGCTCGGGAAAGGCCTCGGCGCCGGCGTCCAGCAGCGGCGCCAGCCCCGGCGCCGAGCCGACCAGCCGCTCCGACAGCGACAGTCGTCCCGCCAGCATCTCGATCCGGGCCTCGAGCAGGCGAAGGCAATGCTCGCGCATCAGCTCGAGCGCCTCGAGCGTGGTCGACGGCGTCACGAATGGATTGCCGTCGCGATCACCCCCGATCCACGAGCCGAAGTTCAGCACCGGTCCGACCACGAAGCTGGCCTCCGGATAGAACTCGGCCAGCGCCTGCTCGAGGTCGCGGTAGATGCGTGGCACCGTGTCGGCCAGGGTGGAGGAGAAGTGGATCAGGCCACCGCGCACCTCGTCCACGACGGTCAGCGATGTGGCTCGCAGCTCGTCGGAGCCCCACAGCTCCTGGATCGTGGCCAGCAGGCGCCGCCGGGCGTCATCGGGGTCCGCGGTGGTCACCTGGTCGAGCTCGCGCAGCACGCCGAACACCCGAGCCAGCTTGTCGATCGTGGTGCGGCGCCGGGCCTCGGTGGGATGGGCGGTCATCACCAGGCGCAGCTCGGAATGCTCCAGCATCCGCTGGAGCTCCTTGGCGCTGGCGCCCGAGGCGGCCAGCTGGGCGATCGTCTCCCGAATCGAGCCGGGACGCGGCTTGCCGCCATCCTGCGCGTCACGCGCCCGGAGGCGCCTGATCCGCTCGTTGTCCTCGGCCAGGTTGACGAGCTGAAACCAGCGGGTCAGCGAGCGGACCAGAACCTCGGTGCGCGGGAGGTCGAGCCCGCTCACCAGCGCCGCCAGCTCCTCGGCGGCGTCGGCGTCGCCGAGCCGAGCGCGCCGGCCCAGGTCGACGGTGCTGTCCAGCAGCTCCAGCGCCGCGGCCCCCTCGCTGCGGGCGATCACCTCTCGCAGGACCTCGGTCAGGAGCGTTTCGTCGTCGCCGAAGTCTCTCAGTAGTAGTCCTCGACCGACATCGACCAGCGCGCGGTATCGGAGCCCGGTGATACGGCGAGCCGGTATACGCCGGGCCCGGAGCGGAATATCCGCGCCTGCCTGCCGCCGTCGCTCAGCCCGAAACCGGCTGAGGCGCCGGCGGGACCGGTGAGCTGCGCGTTGGGCCCCGAGCACCAGAAGATGAACGTGCAGGTCCCCTGATAGCCCATCGTGTAGACCACCCGCCACTGCGGGCCGCGCACGCGGAAACGGGCCGCCGTCGCCCCGGCGCTGCCCGACAGCGAGGCGATGGGCCGCCATGACGGCGTCTCGGCGACGTTGAGCCTCACGCTCGAATGCGGCGGCAGCTCGGCGCCCGGGGCGGGGGACTGGCTGGTGACCGTGCCCGCCGTGTCCAGCGGGGCCACGACCTGCGTGATGCGCGCTTTCAGCCCAACCTTCGCCAGCGCCGCTCCGGCGTCAGCGGAGGTCTCCCCCGCGAGCGCGGGAACCTTGACCGGCCGCGGACCGGCGCTGAGCAGGATCCGGATCGCCGAGCCCTGGCGCACGGTGCGACCCGGCCCCGGCGTCTGGGCGATTACGGTGCCGCGGGTCGCGCCGGCGTAGCGGGAGCTGAAGCTGGGCTGCAGGGAGAGGTTGCGCGCGCGCGTTGAGACCTGCTGCCGCGTCAGCCCTCTCAGCGCCGGGACCCGCACGGAGCCGGTGGAGCCGATCGCGAACGCGGCGACCAGCATCGCTCCCAGCAGCGCGAACGCCAGCCCGAGCGCAGCGGCGCTGCGCCGGCGGCCGGCCGGGTTGGAATTGCGCCGTGGCGAGAGCTTCGGCGCCGGCCGCGTCGGCTCGGCGATGGCGCCGCCCGGGGGGCGCCGGAGGGCCGGTGGGCGCCGGGGGACCGGGGGGTGCCGGGGGCCCGGGGGGCGCCGGGGGACCGGGGGGCGCCGGAGGCCCGCGGGGCCCGCGGGGCCCGGCCCGCGAGCGCCGGTGCGGGAGGCCAGGGCCAGCGCCTGAGCCATCTCCCCACCGTTGGGGTAGCGCTGGCCGGGATCCTTGGCCAGCGCCCGGTCGACGATCCGCGTGAGCGGACGCGGCGTCTGGGCGGGGAGCGGGCCGGGCCGATCCCGGAGGTGACGCAACGCCAGCTCCACTGCCGCCCGCTCGGTGAACGGCGGCCGGCCGGCCAGCATCTCGTAGAGGACGATCCCGGCGCTGTACACGTCGGTGGCGGCAGTGGTGCGGCGGCCCCGAGCCTGTTCGGGGGCCATGTACCGGGGCGTGCCGACAATCGTGCCGCCCCCGCCGTCGCTGCTGGTCTGCGCCAGCCGCGCGACGCCGAAGTCCCCCACCTTGACCTGTCCGTCGGCCGTGATGAGGATGTTGGCGGGCTTGACGTCACGGTGCACGATCGATTGCGCGTGCGCCCGGGCGAGCGCGCGGCACAGCTGCTCGGCGATGCCACACGCCTCCCACGGATCGAGGGCGCCGCGCTGCAGACGGCTGGCCAGGCTCTCGCCGTCAACCAGCTCCGAAACGTAATAGAGCCCCTCGACGGCGTGGCCGACGTCGAAGATCTGCACGATCCCGGGATCGCTGACGCGCGCCAAAAGCTGCGCCTCGCGCTCGAAGTTACGTCCCCATTCGGGATCCTCCGCCCACCATGGCTTGATCATCTTGACCGCGACAGGCCGTTCGAGGCGGCGATCGAGCCCGCGGTAGACGCGGCCGAACGCGCCCTCGCCGATCACGGCGTGGAGCTCGTAGCGCCCGTCGAGGGCGCAGCCTGAGAGGTCGGGGGCTAGCGGCATGTGTCGGGTCGGGCGATCAGAGAGTTTGCCAGGCATCGCACCGGCCGAGCGCACCGATCAGTTGGCTTCGGCGCTGAGTCGCCAGGACCCTGCATATGATCGCCGATCAGCCTTTCCGGGTATCCCTGCACTGTGTTCGCGTGCAGACGTCCGCACTCGTACGACCCAGGGTCTCGTGGTGGTCGTTTCGGGGGTAGGTCCGTGACAACCCAAACTCGGAGGTGAGCAATGCTGCTCGTCCTGGCAGTGATCCTGTTGATCGTGGCGATCGCCGGCGGAGTGGTCATCCATCCGCTCCTCTTCGTCCTCGCGCTCGTGGCGCTGGCGATGTTCTTCAGCGGCCGCCGCGGAGGGCGCGGAGTCATCTGAAGGCAGCGGGTCGTGAGGGCTCGCGGCTCCCGCGGGCTCTCACGTCATCGCCGCGGCCAGGCGGTGGTGGCGAAGCTCCGACGGCGGCGAGCCGTGCAGGAGCCAGCTACGGTCATCGCGGCGGCTGATCGCCCCCGCTCGCGTCAGCTCACCCATCGCGCTGGTGACGGCCGGGCGATGGGCGCCGACCAGTTCGGCCAGCCGCTGGTGTGAAAGCGGCAGCGGCACCACGATCCCGTCCGGCACCACCCTTCCCCATCGCTCCGCCAGATGCCAGAGCGTCAACAGCAGCCGATCGTCGACTCGCTGGTGGTGGGCGATGGCCAGCGAAACCGCCAGGGCGTGAGCCCGCCGGGTCCCGCGGCTGAACAGCTCCAGGCCAAGTTGGGGCCACGGGTTCATCCGCACCACCAGCCGGTGGTCGAGCACCGCCAGGTCGGTCGGCTCGAGCACCGCCCAGCCGACCTCCGCCTTCACGTGCGACCCGTCCTGATCCCAGCTCCACGGCCGCATCACGTCGCCCGGGCCGATCAGCTCGACGCAGCGCCGCCCGAGCACGTCGACCTCTCGGCTCAGCAGCCCGTCAGCCAGCAGGAAGCCGCGATGGTGCACATCGGGTTCAACCGCCCCGTCGACGTCCCAGGCCCCGGGCGACAGATGCCGCACCCGGGTGAGGGTCTCCCGCCGCGCTCGCTCGCACTCCGACTCGGTCAGCAGGTCACCGAGTTCAGGGTCGGCGTCGATGATGCTCATCACATCTGGCATGCGGCCCCGGCTGTCACTTGAGCAGCACGACGATCACCAGGATGACCAGCACCAGCGCCAGTCCGGCGCCGGCCCACGGCCAGGGCCTGATCCAGAACTCGGGCTTGGCCCGATCGCGGGAATACCGTCCCTCGGGCGGCTCTCCGACCCAGTCGTCCTCATCGTCGTAGGGCACAGCGTGGTGTTACCCGCTGCGGCCCATGCCGAAAGGGCTTCCCTCGGAATCTCGGCAGATCGCCCAGCGCTCGCCCGGGTGAACCACGCTGCCGCCGAGCGCCTCGACACGCTCCAGCGCCGCCTGCAGATCGTCGACGGCGAAGTAGGGAAGCGAGTTGGTGTCGCCGGGTCCCCGGCCGCGGGCATGTACCCCTACCGCCGGACCGGACGCTCGCGTCTGCCACCCCTCGCCTTCGGCCTCGGAGCGCTCGGCCAGCTCTGCACCGAGAAATTCACCCCAGAACCGCCGGGCGCGGTCAGGGTCGTCGGCAGGGAACTCGATCAGGGTGGGGCGGGCGGACATGACCTTCACCCTACGGTACGACATGCGCCCCCGAGCAACGTCAGCTTGCTCCGGAGGGCCCGCCCGTGGACCCTCCGGAGCTCGGCATGAGGTCAGCCATCACGCCGCTGGTCGTTCCCTTCACCGACGGCTGTCCAGCCGTCCTGGCTCGGCCTCACCGCGGTCGCCAGGGCTCGCCTGACCAGCTCGCGCCGGGAACGCTCGCGCACCGCCGGGCGGGGACGGGAGTCGAGGCCGATCCACGGCGGCGGGCTCGGCTCGCGAGCGCGAGGAACGCTGCCCCGGCGACTGAGCAGCAGGTATTCATCGCGATTGAATCGCATCGGAACTGCTCCCTTCGGGATTGGGTTGAGGTGAATTCGGCGCGTCTGGATCGGCGCCGCTGGACATCGTTGGGAGATAACTCCAGGTATGTGACCTGGTCCACCCCCCAGGCTCATCGGAGCGAGGGTGGTTAACCCACAATCGCCCGGGGGCAACTGTCACTCGTTCACACGAGTGTCACTCTTGATCGCTGAGGGTCCGACTGTCTCCCCGCCTCAGGCGGGACGTTCTACCTGGTTCAGGGCTGGTTCGTGTTGAGCATCATCACCTGGGCTGATTTGATCGAAGTCGGGCACAAAAAAAGGCGACCCGTTGGGGTCGCCCTCGCGTGGTGTGGGTGTGCGCGCCGCTGAAACTACGGCGAGCATCCTCCAGCGAGGGCAGTTCTGCTGTTGCGCATGCCGGCGGGTGCCGCGTGCGCGCAGACGAAGGCCGAAGCGAACTTTGTCGCCTCGGTGCGGTTGGGATTGATGGTTGCGGTCTGCAGCATGATTGACACTCTGGGACGGGTGTTTGAGCAGGGTAACCCACAGTTCGGTCGTTTGCAAGGGTGAACGCCAAGAAATTCCCTTGGTGTCGATTAGTCACTCACACCGGCCAAGCCGTCCGTCGGTTGGCAGCCTCGCCGGCAGCGCCCGGGTCCGTGGCTCGCCCGCAGTTACGACCGATCGGCCTGGGATAATTCGGTGGTGCAACAACGGTCCGCGGACATCTCCTACGACTCGCGGCGCCGGCTTCATCTCGTCGCCCGGGCCTGATCCCCGGTGCTCGTAGTCCATCGCGCAGACCGAGCGGATGACCTGACCGACGCGCTGGCGGCGCTGCTGGCCGAGCCGCTCCCGGACCCGTTCGCCGCCGAGGTGGTGTCGGTGCCGACGCGCGGAATGGAGCGCTGGCTCACCCAGCGGATGTCGGCCGTCCTGGGGGTGTCGAGCCGCGGCGGCGATGGGGTCTGTGCCAACGTCCGGTTCCCGTTCCCCCACCGGCTGGTCAGCGAAGCGGTGGCGGCGGCGTCGGGGATCGACCCCGCCACCGATCCATGGCAACCCGAGCGCTCGGCCTGGGCCCTGCTCGAGGTGCTGCGGCGCCATCTCGACGAGCCATGGCTGGCCACCCTCGCCACCTACCTCGGTGGCGCCGGCGGTGCCCCTGATCCGGTCCGCCGGGATCGACGGCTGAGCGTGGTCCGGCATCTCGCCAGCCTGTTCGACCGTTACGCCCTGCATCGCCCGGAGATGATCGAGGCGTGGTCACGCGGGGAGGACGTCGACGCGCTCGGGGCCGCGCTCCCGGCGGCGGTCCGCTGGCAGGCCGAGCTGTGGCGCCGTCTGCGTGCCGGGATCGCGGTGCCCGGCCCCGCCGAGCGGCGGGCGCGGGCGTGCCAGCGGCTGGCCGCAGACTCCTCCCTGGTGGAGTTGCCAGGGCGGATCGCGCTGTTCGGGCTGACCCGCCTCCCCGCCGGTCATCTCCAGATCCTGCGGGCGCTGGCCCACGGGCGCGACGTTCACCTGTTCCTCCTGCACCCATCGGCGGCGCTGTGGGCCGCCGTCGCAAAGTCTGGGGTCGCCCGCCGGCCCTCACTGCCACGGGCGGAGGATCCCACCGCCGAGCTGCCCACCAATCGCCTGCTCGCCTCGTGGGGCCGGGACGCCCGCGAGATGCAGTTGGTGCTCGACCGGGTCGGGTTCGACGGCGACCACGACCATGGCTCCTCCCGGCCCGCGTCGACCCTCCTGGAGCGGATCCAGACCGACGTGCGCGCGGATCGGGCGCCCCCCGGCGCGCCGTTCCCGGGCCAGAGCGACGCCCGGCCCCGCCTCGACCCCGCCGATCGCAGCATCGAGATCCACTCCTGTCACGGCCGGGCCCGCCAGGTGGAGGTCATCCGCGACGCCATCCTCCACGCGCTGGCCGACGACAGGTCACTGGAGCCCCGCGACGTGATCGTGATGTGTCCGGACATCGAGACCTTCGCGCCGCTGATCCAGGCCACCTTCGGTGCCGGTGATCTGCCCGACGACGAAGCCGGGTGGGGACCCGCCGCTGGTCAGGTACACCGGGGTCACCCCGACCCCGATCCGGCGCGCCCCGGGGACTCCGCTCAGGCGCAGCCGATCGATCTGCGCGTAAGGCTGGCCGACCGGTCTCTGCGCCAGACCAACCCGGTGCTCGGGGTGGTCTCGCTGCTGCTCGAGCTGGCCGATCAGCGCCTCAGCGCCTCCCAGGTGCTGGACCTGGCCGACCGCGGTCCCGTGCGGCGGCGCTTTGCGTTCGACGACGACGACCTGGCCCGGATGCAGGACTGGATCTCGCAGTCCGGTATCCGGTGGGGCCTGGACGCCGCCCACCGCGCGCCCTTCAAGCTCGAGGGGGTGCCGAGCGGCACCTGGCGGGCTGGCCTGGACCGGCTCCTCGTGGGGGTGACGATGACCGAGGACCGCCAGCGCCTGTTCGAGGGCGTGCTTCCCCTCGACGACGTCGACAGCCGCTCCATCGACCTGGCCGGCCGCCTGACCGAGCTGATCGCCCGGCTCCAGGCCGCGGTTGACGCCCTCAGCGAGCCCAAGCCCCTCGCGGCCTGGGCCGAGGCGATCGGCGATGCCGCAGACGCGCTCACGGCCACCGCTCCCCTGGAGGCCTGGCAGCGCGCTGAGCTCCAGCGGATTCTCGATGAGATGGTCGACGAGGCGGCCGGCCGCGCCACCGGCTCCGGCGCTCCTGACCTGGCCGCCGCGGAGGTGAGCGCTCATCTCGCCGAGCGTCTGCAGGGCCGGCCCACGCGGGCCAATTTCCGCACCGGCCACCTCACCGTCTGCACGCTGATGCCGATGCGGTCAGTCCCCCACCGGGTGGTCTGCCTGCTCGGCCTCGACGACGGCGCGTTCCCGCGCAAGGCCACCCGGGACGGGGACGACCTCATGCTCGAGGATCCGCAGGTGGGCGAGCGCGACCCGCGCAGCGAGGATCGCCAGCTGCTGCTCGACGCCCTGCTCGCCGCCACCGAGCGCTTGATCATCACCTACTCGGGCAACGACGAGCGCACCAATACCCCGCGTCCGGCCGCGGTACCGGTGGGAGAGCTGCTCGACACCGTCGACGCCACGGTGAGCGCCGAGGGTGGCCTCCCCAGGGAGCAGATCATCATTCGCCACCCCCTGCAGCCGTTCGACCCGCGTAACTTCTCCGCCGGCGGCCTGGGCACCGAGGCGCCCTGGAGCTTCGATCCCGTCACGCTCCGAGGCGCCCGCGCGCTCGGCGCTCCGCGCTCCGCGCCGCCTCCCTTCCTGGCCCGCCCCCTCCCCGCCCGCGACGATCGCGTGATCGAGCTCGAGGATCTCGTTCGCTTCGTCGAGCATCCCGTGCGCGCGTTCCTGCGCCAGCGCCTGGGGATCGGGCTGTGGGGCGGTGCCGACGAGATTCAGGATGCGCTTTCGGTCGAGCTTGACCCGCTGCAGCGGTGGGGCGTCGGACAGCGGCTGCTCGAGGCGCGGCTCGAGGGCGTCGACGGCACCACCGCGATCAGGGCCGAGATCGCCCGCGGCACCCTGCCTCCGGGGATACTCGGCAAGCCGGTGATCTACCGCGTCTACCCGGTGGTCGACGCGATCGTGGCCGCGGCGACGGCATTGGTCGGCGACGGCGTCCCGGCCGACCCGGTCGACGTCCGGGTGCCGCTCGAGGATGGCCGTGTGCTCAGCGGCACCGTGGCGGGACTGCGCGCCGGAGTGTTGCTGAGCACGACCTTCTCCCAGGTGTCGCCGCGGCATCGTCTGCGGGCCTGGGTGAGGCTGCTCGCCTTGACCGCAAGCCGGCCCGACCCCCCGCTGTCGGCGGCGACCGTGGGACGCGCCGGGGGTCAGGACGATGTCCGCGTGGCCCGGGTGGGTCCGCTGGCGGGTGATCCGGCGCAGCGCCGGGCCATCGCGGTTCAGGAGCTGGCCAGCGTCGTCGACCTGTTCGACCGGGGCATGCGCGAGCCGCTGCCGCTGTTCTGCCGCACGTCGGCGGCCTACGCCGACGCGGCCGCCGCCGGCCAGGATCCGGTCGCGGCGGCCGAACGCGAATGGCGCACCGAGTGGTCGTTCGATCGCGAGGACCGCGAGCTCGAGCACCAGCTCGTGCTCGGCGGGGTCCTGCCCCTGGACGAGCTGCTCCGGATCGGTCCGGGGCCCGGCGAGTCGGGCCCGGGCTGGGAGCCGGCGCAGACCTCGCGCCTCGGGCGTCTGGCCTGCCGGCTGTGGAGTGGCCTGCTCACACGCGAGGAGCTCAGCGCGCGATGACGCCAACCGGCGAGCTCAGCCCCCCGGTCAACGAGCCGCTCGCGCCGCGTGAGTTTGACCTCTGCGGACCGCTGCCCAACGGGGTGACCGTGCTCGAGGCCAGCGCCGGGACCGGTAAGACGTACACCATCGCCGCGCTGACGGCGCGCTACGTGGCGGAGGGCATACCGCTGGAGCGCCTGCTGCTGGTCACCTTCACGCGGATGGCCACTGGCGAGCTGCGCGAGCGGGTGCGCGAGCGGCTGGTCAGCGTGGAGCAGGGTCTGGCCCGCGCCCTCGCCGGGGTGCCCCACGGCAGTGACCCGGTGGTGGGACTGCTGGCGGCGGGTCCCGGGCTGGCGGTGACGGCGCGGCGCGAGCGGCTCGAGCGGGCGGTGGCCAGCTTCGACTCCGCGACGATCGCCACCACCCACGGGTTCTGCCAGGAGGTGCTGGGCGGCCTGGGGATCGCCGGCGACCTGGAGCCCGATGTCAGCTTCGTCGAGGATCTCAGCGATCTGGTCGACGACGTCGTCGACGACCTCTACGTGCGCCGTTTCAACCGCGGCGAGGCGCCGGCCTTCGGGCGCTCCGAGGCGGCCGAGATCGCGCGCGTGGCGATCGAGAACCCGAGCGCGCTCATCGTCACCGCCGAGGGAGAGGCCCCGCAGATGCGCCGTCGACTCGCCGAAGCGGTGCGGCGCGAATTCGAGCAGCGCAAGCGCCGGCTGTCGGTGATGACCTACGACGATCTCGTCACCCGACTGCGTACCGCGCTGGCCGGCCCCGGCGGGGCCGCGACCGCGGCGACACTGCGCCAGCGCTACGCGGTCGTGCTGGTCGACGAGTTCCAGGACACCGACCCGGCGCAGTGGGACATCATGCGGTGCGCCTTCGGCACCGGACCCGCCCACCCGGTGACGCTCGTCCTGATCGCCGATCCCAAGCAGGCCATCTACGCCTTCCGCGGCGCCGACGTGTACGCCTATCTGGAGGCGGCGCGCAGCGCCGGATCGCGTGCCACGCTGGGCGTCAACTGGCGCAGCGACCAGGGTCTGATCGACGCGCACGACGCGCTGCTGCTGGGGGTCAGGCTCGGTCACGAGGGAATCGTCTACCGACCCGTGCGGGCTGCCGCGGCCCATCGGGCCCCGCGGCTGTCCGGCGCGCCGGTCTCCGCTCCGCTGCGCTTCCGCGTGACGATGCGCGAGGACCGGGCGATCTCCCTCACCCGGGGGGGGTTCGCGCAGAAGGCCAGCGCTCGCGAACACGTCTGCCAGGACCTGGCCGCCGACGTGGTCACCCTGCTCGACTCCGGCGCCCAGCTGGAGCATCGCTCCGAGGCGGGGGAGCCCACGGGCGCCGAGACCGTCGCGCCCGGGCATCTGGCTGTCCTGGTACGCACCAACCGTCAGGCCGCGATGATCCGCGACGCGCTCGACCAGGCCGGCGTCCCGGCCGTCATCAACGGCGCCGGCAGCGTGTTCGCGACCGAGCCGGCCCGGGCCTGGCTACGACTGCTGGAGGCACTGGAGCGGCCCGCGTCGATGGCCCGGGCCCGCTCCGCCGCGCTGACGCCGTTTCTCGGCTGGACCGCGGCCCGGCTCGCGGCCGAGGACGACACCTGGGCCTGGGAGGCGGTTCACATGCGGTTGCACGACTGGGCCCGGGTGCTGCGGGTGCGGGGCGTCGCCGCAATGCTCGAGACGATCGCCATGACCGAAGGCCTGCCGGCGCGGCTGCTCTCGCAGCAGGACGGGGAGCGCCGCCTGACCGACCTGCGCCACGTCGGCCAGTTGCTGCACGCCGCGGCATCGGCGGAGCAGATGGGAGCCAGCACCCTGACCGCCTGGCTGCGCACCCGCATCGCCGAGGCAGCCCTGGACACGGCCGATGAGGAGCGCAGCCGGCGGCTCGAATCCGACGCCGAGGCGGTTCAGGTCCTGACCATCCACCGCAGCAAGGGCCTTGAGTTCCCGATCGTCTACCTCCCGTTCCTGTGGGAGGACGGATACATCCCCGACGATCCGCGGCCGGTGTTCTTCCACGACCCCGCGGCCGGCGATGCGCGTACGATCGATGTCGCGCTGGAGGGCGGCGACTATCAGCGCCACCGCAACCAGTTCGTCAGTGAACAACGGGGAGAGGATCTGCGGCTGGCGTACGTCGCGCTGACCCGTGCCCGCCATCAGGCCATCGTGTGGTGGGCGGGCTCGTGGGACAGCCGCAATTCGCCCCTGGGTCGGCTGCTGTTCTGCCGCGACGAGCACGGCAACATCGCATCCACCGGATCGTCCACGCCGGGCGACGATAACGTCGTCGCTCGCCTCCAGACGGTGGCGGCGCGCGCGCCCGGGTGTGTCAGCGTCGAGGAATCCCGGCCGGCCTCACCCTCCCGGTGGAGTCCACCGCCTCCCGCCGCGGCGTCGCTCAGCGCGTCGGCGTTCTCCCGCCGGCTCGATCTGCGCTGGCGGCGGACCTCCTATACGGACATCACCGCGGCCAGTCACGACGGCTGGGTGGCCAGCGAACCGGAGCAGCCGCTGGTCTTCGATGAGCCGGGAGAGGCGACCCCGGTCACGGTCGCGGGCGCCCCCCTCGGCGACGGACATGACCGCGCCGCCACCGCTGCGGCTGCGCTGGCCTCCCCGCTCGCCGCGATGCCGGTGGGGGTGCGCGTGGGGACGGTCGTGCACCGGCTGCTCGAGGCGGTCGACTTCGCGGCCCCCGATCTCGAGGCCGAGCTTGCGTCCCGGTTGGCTGAGGCACAAGGCCGCCGAGCCGCCGAGATCGGCGACCCGGCGGCGGCGGTCGCCGGCCTGCAGGCGGTCCTCCGGACGCCGCTGGGACCGGTGCTCGATGGTCTGCGCCTGTGTGACTTCACGCGCCGCGATCGCCTCGACGAGCTGGGGTTCGAGCTGCCGCTGGCCGGCGGGGACACGCCGGCGGGCTGGGTCGACCTGACCCGGATCGCCGGGCTGCTGCGCGACCATCTCGGTCCCGACGACCCCCTGGCGGGCTACGCCGACCGGCTCGAGGATCCGCGGCTGCGCCAGAGCGTGCGCGGCTATCTGACCGGGAGCCTTGACCTCGTGGTCAGGCTGGCCGGCGCCACGGGGCCGCGCTTCGCCGTGCTCGACTACAAGACCAACTGGCTCGGTGCCCCTGGCGAGCCGCTCACCACGGTTCACTATCGCCACGCCGCGATCGCGGCCGAGATGCAGCGCCATCACTATGCGCTGCAGGCGCTGCTCTACACCGTCGCGCTGCACCGCTACCTGCGCTGGCGACTGCGCGGCTATGACCCGGAGCGCGATCTGGCCGGCGTCGTGTACCTGTTCCTGCGCGGGATGGCCGGCCCCGAGACCCCCGTCTTCGACGGCACGCCGTGCGGCATCTTCGGCTGGCGCCCGCCGCCCGGTCTGGTGAGGGCGCTCAGCGATGCCCTGGACCAGGGGGTCACCGGGTGAGCTCGGGGCTGATCGATCGTGATCCGCTGCACCCGGAGCGGGTGGCCCACGCCTCCGGGCTGCTGCGCCAGTTCAACCAGGCCGGCGTCCTGGTCGCTGCCGACGTGCATGTGGCCCGGCGTCTGGCCGCCCTGGCGGGAGTCCGCGACGAGGCCGTCCTGCTCGCCGTCGCTCTCGCCGTGCGAGCCCCGCGGCTGGGACACGTTCTCGTCGACCTGGCGCGGATCCGTGACACCGCCGCGGTCGACGCCGACGAGCCGGTGGACCTCGGCGCCCTCCCCTGGCCGGAGACGTCGGCCTGGGTCGCGCTGGTGGCGCAGAGCCCGCTGGTGGCCGCCGGCGACGGGGCCACGGACCCGGCCGTCTCATCGGTGGGCGCGCGCGGCGACGCTGCCACCGCTCCCGGGATCCGGCCGCTGCAGCTGACCGGCACGTGGTTGTACCTGGACCGCTACTGGGCCGAGGAGGTCCAGGTCGCCGCGTCGCTGTTGACGATGGGCGCCGACCCGGCGCCGGGCGTCGACGGCGACCGCCTGAGCACTGAGCTCGAGCGGCTGTACGGAGATGAGGCCGGGAGCCGTCAGGCCCTGGCTGCCGCCGCGGCGGTACGGCGACGCCTGGCCGTCGTTGCCGGCGGGCCCGGCACCGGCAAGACCACCACGGTGGCGCGGATCGTGGCGCTGCTGTGCGACCAGGCCTCGGCGGCCGGACTGCCGTTCCCGCTGATCGCGCTGGCGGCGCCGACCGGAAAGGCGGCAGCCCGGCTGGAGGAGGCGGTGCACGCTGAGGCCGCGGCGCTGCCCGTGGACGGACCGGTTCGCGAGCACCTGCTGGCGCTGCACGCCTCGACGCTTCACCGGCTGTTGGGCCGGCGACCCGGGAGCGAGAGCCGCTTCCGCCACGATCGCAACCAGCGGCTGGCCCACGATGTGGTGATCATCGACGAGACCTCGATGGTGTCGCTGACGCTGATCGCGCGGGTGATCGAGGCGCTGCGGTCCGACGCGCGCCTGGTGCTGGTGGGCGATCCTGGCCAGCTGGCCTCAATCGAGGCGGGAGCGGTGCTCGGCGACATCGTCGGACCCGCCGCCGACGGAGGATCGGCCGCCGACAGAGGATCGGTGGCCGGCAGAGGATCGGTGGCCGACAGAGGATCGGTGGCTGAGGGAGAATCCAGCCCCGGCCGCACGGGAATCGCCTCGGGGATCGTGGTCCTCGATCAGGTCCACCGCTTCGGGGGCGGGATCGCTGAGCTCGCCGGCGCGATCCGCGGCGGCGACCCTGACGAGGTGGTGGCGCTGCTTCGCCGGGCGCCCAGCGGAGTGCAGTGGATCGAGGCCGACGTCGGCGACGAGGACGCCTCCGACCGGCTGGCGCCCGTTCGCGACGGTGCCCTGACCGCGGCGCGGGCGGTGCTCGACGCCGCCCGCGCCGGCGCGGCGACCGAGGCGCTGGACGCGCTCGGCCGCTTCCGGATCCTGTGCGCCCATCGCCGCGGCCCCTACGGGGTGGCGACGTGGACGGCGATGATCGAGAGCTGGCTCGAGGCCGAGGTGGAGGGGTTCACCGCGGGCGAGCGGTGGTATGCCGGGCGGCCGCTGCTGGTGACCGAGAACGACTACGAGCTGCGGCTCAACAACGGCGACACGGGCGTGGTCGTGACCCGCGGCTCGGATCGTCTCGCCGCGGCCTTTGAGCGCGCGGGCGAGACCGTGGAGTACAGCCCGTCCCGCTTGGGGGCGATCGACACCGTCTACGCCATGACCATTCACAAGAGTCAGGGCTCGCAGTTCGGCGCCGCCGCAGTGCTGCTCCCCGATCCCGGTTCGCGAATTCTCACCCGGGAACTGCTCTACACCGCCGCCACGCGAGCGCGACAGCGGCTGATCCTCGTCGGCACCGAGGAGGCGGTCAGGGGGGCCGTGACGAGGCCGGTGGCGCGGGCCTCCGGACTGCGATGGCGGCTGTGGGGAGGCGACCCGGTTGCACCTGTTACCGGCTGAACGCCGGCTACCGCGGCCTTGGCCGCATAAGTGATTTTCGATACCATCGGCGGCCGGAAACCGATGGTGGTATGCGTGCAGCCGCACGATGAGGGGGGTCTACCGATGTGTCGTGGCGAACATGATCGTCTGACCAGCGCGGACGAGCTTTCACGCCTGCGACACCGCCGATGACCGGGGTCCTGTACCGGCTGGCTCAGTTCTGCATCCGGCGGCGCTTTCTGGTCGTCGGCATCTGGCTCGTCCTGACGGTCGCGCTGGTGGCGGTGTCACACGGCCTCGGTGACAACACCAACGACAACCTGTCGCTGCCGGGAACCGACAGCCAGCACGCCACCAACACCCTCACCAAGTCCTTCCCGGCTCAGGCCAACGGCACCAGTCCGATCGTGCTGCATGCCCGCAGCGGGAAGCTGACCGACTCCAAGTACGCCACCGCGGTCAATCAGGCGGCGGCCGATGTCGCCAAGGCTCCCCACGTGGCGGCGGTGGTCAACCCGCTCACGCCCCAGGGTGCCACGTCACTGAGTAAGGACCAGTCGACGGGCTATCTGTCAGTCACACTGTCAGCCAGCCCGGGATCGCTGTCGGTCGAGGATGTGCAGAAGATCGTCGATGCGGCAAACCCCGCCAAAGCCGCCGGCCTGGAAGTGGAGACCGGAGGACAGCTCGGGCAGAAGGTGTCAAAAACCTCCACCGAGTCCAGCGAGGTGATCGGGATCATCGCGGCGATGGTGATCCTCACTCTCACCTTCGGGACCATCGTGGCGATGCTGCTGCCGATCCTCAACGCGATCTTCGCCCTGCTCGCGACACTGGCGATCATCCGCATGCTTGGCCATGTGGCGACAGTCCCGACCGTGGCGCCGACCCTGGCCACGATGATCGGACTCGGCGTGGGCATCGACTATGCGCTGTTCATCGTGACCCGCCACCTGCGCGGCCTGCACGACGGGCTCGACCTCCCCGAGTCGATCGCGCGGGCCGCCGCGACGTCGGGCGGCGCGGTGTTCTTCGCCGGGTGCACGGTGACGATCGCGCTGGTGTCACTCGCGGTGGCCGGTATCCCCCTCGTGACGACATTGGGCCTGATGGCGGGCATCTCGGTGGTCGTGGCGGTGATCGCGGCGCTGACGCTGCTGCCCGCGCTGCTGGCGATCGTCGGGCCGCGCATCAACTCCCTGCGGGTTCGCACGCCTCCCACCGAGGCACAGGCCAAGCAGGGCCTGTGGGCGAAGTGGGCGGCCGACATCGCCAAGTTCCCGGTGGTCGCCGGACTGGCCGCGCTGGTGATCCTGATTCCCCTGATGATCCCGCTGGGATCGCTGACGCTGGGCCAGCAGGACGTCGCCGCGCTCTCGACCTCTACCACCGCCCGCCGCGCCTACGACCTGATCTCGAAGTACTTCGGACCGGGAGTCAACGGACCGCTGCTGATCGCCGTCTCGCTGAAGACGCCGGCCACGCCCGCGCCGTCGGGCAGTTCCAGCTCGTCGTCCGGGAGCTCGAGTTCGTCCTCGGCCGGCGGTTCCCAGAGCGACCCCCGCACCACCGATCCACGGCTGGCGACGCTGCAGAAGGATGTCGCCACGACACCGGGCGTGGCGGCGGTCACGCCGATCCAGCTCGACAAGGCCGGAACCACCGCGTACTTCAACGCGATCTCCAAGAACGGTCCCGCGGAGAGTGCCACCACCAACGTGGTCGATCACCTGCGCTCCACGGTGATGCCGAGTGCCGAGAAGGGAACGGACCTGAAGGCCTACGTGGGTGGAAGCACCGCCGCCTATGACGATCTGGCCTCCGGCATCTCGAGCAAGCTTCCGCTCCAGATCCTCGTCGTCATCGTCCTCAGCTTTGCCCTGCTGATCCTGGCCTTCCGCACGGTGGTGATACCGGCCCAGGCCGCGGTCATGAACCTGCTCTCAATCGCCGCCTCCTATGGCGTGCTGACGGCGATCTTCCAGTACGGCTGGCTGAGCGGCCTGATCGGGCTGAGCGGACCGGTGCCGATCGTGTCCTACGTGCCGCTGTTCATGTTCGCGATCCTGTTCGGTCTGTCGATGGACTACGAGGTGTTCCTGGTCAGCCAGATCGAGGAGCATGTTCACGCCGGCGAGGACAACACCAGCTCCGTCGTGTCGGGTCTGGTCACCAGCGCGCGCGTGATCACCGCTGCCGCTCTGATCATGGTGTTCGTATTCGGCAGCTTCCTGCTCAACGGCGATCCGACGATCAAGCAGTTCGGCATCGGGCTCGCGGTCGCCGTGATTCTCGACGCCACCGTGGTGCGCTGCCTGCTGGTACCGGCGCTGATGGTGCTGATGGGCAAGCTGAACTGGTACATCCCGCGCTGGCTTGACCGCGTCGTACCGCACCTGAGCATCGAGGGCGCGGAGTTCTTCGAGCAGCGCGACCGGCTGGCGGCCGTGGCTCCCGAGCCGGTTCCGGTGCCGGCCGGGCCGCCGGCCGAATCCTGATCGCGCGCGGGCGACACCCCCGTCGCCTGGGCACTCGTCCGCGCCGCCGGGACCGCGCCCCCTCAGCCGGGGGACGCAGGGCCCCGGGCCGGTGCGGCGCGCAGCTCGCTGAGCAGCTGGGTCCCGTTGGGCGAGCCCAGCCCGGTACAGGCATCCCAGCCGGGGCCGGCGCTGTAGGAGCCGTTGGCACCGCTGGTGATGTCGTTGAAGGCGGCCGTCCCCAGCAGCGGGTAGAGCCGCGGCGCCAGGAAGCCGACCGGGGCGCCCAGGGCCTGATTTACCCGCGCGATCAGGCCCGCCCAGAGCGGCGCCACCGCGCTGGTGCCGCCAAACACCTGATCGTTGCCGTCGACGCGGATCCGGTAGCCGGTGCTGGGATCCGCATCGCCGGACACGTCCGGGACGCCTCGGCCCGAGGCCTGGGTATCGACGTTGGCGGGCACCTTGGCGGCGGACTGATAGCTGGGCAGCGGGAACTGCCGGCTGACCCCGCCCCCGGTGGCGCCACCGCCGGCGTTGTCCCACACCGTCTCGCTGGTGATCTGCGCTCCCGACGCCTGCAGGCTGGTGCCTCCGCAGCCCAATGCGTGCGGGGCGGAGGCGGGAAAGTCGACGTGCTGCTGGCCGTCCGTCACGTTGTCGGTCGATCCGTTGTCCCCCGCCGCGACCGTCACGGTGACGGCGAGCGCCGCCGCTTCGGTGAGGATCTGCTCGAGCTGGCTTCGCGCCTGGGCCGTCCACGAGTCCTCGGACTGCCCCCAGCTGATCGAGACCACCGACGGCTTGTGGGTGGTGTCGTGAACCGCGGTCGAGAGCCCGTCGATGAAGCCCTGGTCGGTGTTGGGGGCGAAGTACACGGCGATGCCGGCCCCCGGCGCCACCGCACCCACCACCTCGATGTCGAGCATCACCTCGCCGTCGGCGTTGGTGTCGGTCCCGGGGGAGTTCGTCCCGCCGTCGACGCCGATGGCCGTAACCGCGGGAGTCGCGAGCCCAAGGCCACTGAAGTAGGTGGCGAGATCGGCGCTGTTATACCCACCCCCGAGCTCGAGGATGCCCACCGTCTCGCCCTGGCCGGTGAACCCCGACGGGAACGCGTACGCCTCCGCGACCTGCACCGGCGTGAACGAGCTGACGGCATTGGCGGTGACGCGCAGGTGCGTCCGGGCCTGGGGCCGATCGTCGATCCCGAACGCACCCTGGACCACCCCGGCCAGTTCGGCCGGGACCGTCAGGGGTCCGGTCCGCCCGCGGTAGCGCGGGGCTCCGGCCGCCGGCTCGAACAGGCCTGCGATCTGCGCCTCGAACGCACGGACCAGGTCCTGAACCTTCCCGCTCAGCCGCACCGCACGTCGAGCCACGTCGACGTCGACCACGGTCAGGCCGTACTCGGAGGCAAAAGATTTGACCGCGGCGACGTCCGCGGGCGCAGCGCCGTACTTCGTAGCCCAATCCTCGCGGGTCAGTCGTGGCTGCTGCGTGGGCGGACCCGCCGCCGCCGCGTCGACCCAGTCCAGCGATCCCGGGCAGCGCAGGTACAGGGTCACCTCCAGCTCCTGCTGTGGGTCGACGTCACCGACCCGCGCGTGAGTCGGATCGAGCTGGCGCTCGCTGCCCGGGATCGTGGCGCGCTGGGATGCCATCATCGCCCGGCCGGCGCCGCAGCCGCGGTCTGGGCCATCGCCTCGGTGACCTGCGGCCACAGCTGCGGCGGGAGGTCGTGGGCCATTCCCGCGACCATGACCAGCCGGGCGCCGGGGATCGCCGCCGCGGTGGCTCGACCGCCGGAGGGCCTGACGAGCTGGTCGGCGTCGCCGTGGACGACGGTCGTCGGGACCCGCAGCTCGCGCAGGCGCGGCGTGCGGTCGGGCGCCGCGATGATGGCGGCGAGCTGGCGGGCGGCCCCGGCGGGGTGCACGCCGCGGGCGTAGCAACGTTCCCCCAGCGCCGCCAGAGCGGCGGGGTCGCGCGGGTAGGTGCGAGAGCCGATCGCGGTGTGAGTCGAGACGAAGTCCTCCACGTAGCCGTCGTGGTCGCGGCGCGAGCGCTTGAGCAGGCGGGGATACATGCGGGGATGGGGCTGGCCCACCCGGCGGTTGCCGGTGCTCGACATGATCGAGACCAGCGACTGGACCCGCGCGGGGTGTTCGATCGCCAGGGTCTGGGCGATCATCCCCCCCATCGAGATGCCCGCGACGTGCGCGGCTTCCACGCCCAGGTGGTCGAGCAGCCCAGCGCCATCGCCGGCCATGTCCGACAGCGAGTAGGCCGCGGCGCGGCGGTCGCGCAGGGCGAGCTGGAGCACCGACGGAACCGGGGCGTCGTGCAGGATCGTCGAACGCCCGATGTCACGGTTGTCGAACCGGATCACCCAGAACCCCTGCTCGGCCAGGAGCTCGCAGAACGGGTCGTCCCACAGGACCATCTGCGCGCCCAGTCCCATCACCAGCAGCAGCGGTCGCGCCTCGGCCGCGCCGAAGGTCTGATAGCAGAGGGTGATCTCGCCCGTGCGAGCGAACTGCTCCGGGCTGCTGGTCTCGGCTTGCGGCGACGACGCCGCCATCACGCCTTCACCCTGTCCGATGGCTGGTCCGCGGCGGCGGGCAACGGGGACGGCGATTTTGACGCCCCCGGCGGCAGCAGCTCGGCGATTCCGTGCTCGATGCCCGCACACAGGACCCCGATGTCAGGCGCGCTGTCGCGGTCCCCGGTGACGCCAAAGTTGATCCCGCCGTCGTAGGAGAAGATCGCCACCCCGACCCTGACCTGGCCGCCCAGAGGGACGAAGGGAAACGCCTCGAGCATCCGGCGGCCGACCAGATACAGCGGCTGCTGGGGACCCGGCACGTTGGTGGTGACCGTGTTGATGCTCGACTGCGGCAGGCGGCTGCCGACTCGCCCGGCCAGTGCCAGCAGCATCGCCGGGGCAAAGCCGCCCAGCGCGGTCAGCCGTTCGGCCGCCACCGCCTGGCCGGACGCTTTCAGCTCCTGCATCTGCTCGTGCAGCGCGTTGAGCCGCTCCACTGGGTCGTCGAGACTGACCGGCAGCTCGGCGAACATCGCCGAGACCTTGTTGTTGTAGGTGCCGCGTTCCTCCTCGGCGCGCACCGAGACCGGGACCAGCGTGCGCACGACGCGGCCCTCAACGCTCTCGTCCCGGGACAGCAGCAGCTCGCGGAAGCCTCCGGTGATCGCGGCCAGCACCACGTCGTTGACCGTTCCGCCGTGGGCCTGGCGGATCTGCTTGACGTCCGACAGGCGGGCGTGCGCCCAGTCCCAGCGGCGATGCGGCCCGATCGGTCCGTTCAGGGACGTCGATGCAGTCGGACTGAGCAGCGGTCGCAGGTTCGCCAGGCCGCGCGCGACGCCGGCGGCCTGCCGGGCCACGCGGCGAGGACCGCGCGCCGCGGACAGCAGGGTGCGCACCGCCTCGTACGGGCTGGCCGCGCGCAGCGCCAGTGAATGGGCCACCAGCTCGGCCGGATTGGGCTCGGGGCCGGCCTTCCACGCGTCCGGCGCCTGCGGCGTCGATTCGCGGTCGGTGCTGAGGATCACGCTCAGCAGGTCGGTGGCCGAGACGCCGTCGACCATGCAGTGATGCGACTTGGAGATCAGCGCCCACCGCCCGTCGTCGAGCCCTTCGGCCACCCACAGCTCCCACAGCGGCTTGGCGCGGTCAAGCTGCTGGGACATCACCCGCCCCACCAGGTTCTGCAGCTCCTCGTCGCCGCCGGGACGCGGCAGGGCGGTACGACGGACGTGGTAGTCGAGATTGAAATGGGGGTCGTCGACCCAGGCCGGACGCCCCAGCGCCAGCGGCACGAAGCGGACCTTCTGGCGGTAACGGGGCACCAGCGGCAACCGCGCCGCGATCGCCGCCTTCACCTCTCCGGGCCCCGGCGCGGGTCCCTCGAAGATCCCCACCGAGCCAATGTGCATGTGGGTGACCGAATCCTCGACGTGCAAGAACGACGCATCGAGCGGGCTCATGGTCTGCACTGTGAAACCTCCCTGACTAGAGCTGCAGCGACTTGACCTGGAGGAACTCCTCGAGCCCGAAGTGACCGAGCTCGCGGCCGTGACCGGACTGCTTATAGCCCCCGAACGGCGCCAGCGGATTGAACGCGCCGCCGTTGATCTCCACCTGCCCGGTGCGGATGCGGCGAGCGACGCGCTTGGCGCGCTCCTCGTCACCCGACCACACGCCGCCGGCGAGCCCATAGACGCTGTCGTTGGCGATCCGCACCGCGTCCTCCTCGTCCTCGTAGGGCATGATCGCCAGCACCGGGCCGAAGATCTCCTCCTGGGCGATGGTCATCTCGGGAGTGACCTCAGAGAACACCGTGGGCTTTACGAAGTAACCGCTGGGCAGGTTCTCGGGAGCCTGCGCCCCGCCGGTCAGCAGCTTGGCCCCCTCGGCGCTGCCCTTCTCGATGTAGCCGCGCACGCGTTGGCGCTGTGTCTCGGACACCAGCGGCCCGAGCCTGGTGCCCGTCGCGAACGGGTCCCCGGGCGTGAAGTGCTCGGCCACCGTGGCGGCGATCTGCTCGGCCTCGGCCAGCCGCGCCCGCGGGACCAGCATGCGGGTCAGCGCGCTGCAGGTCTGACCCGAGTTCAGAAAGCACTTCGAGACGCCGTCGGTGATGGCCGCCTGCAGGTCGGCGTCATCGAGGATCACGTTGGGCGACTTGCCGCCGAGCTCCAGCGCCACCCGCTTGACGGTCTCCGCGGCCGCCTGGCTGACCCGGCGTCCCGCCGCGGTCGAGCCCGTGAACGAGATCATGTCGATCCCGGGATGGGCCGACATCGCTTCGCCCACCACCGATCCGAGCCCGCTGACGAGATTGAAGACGCCGGGCGGCAGCCCGAGCTCGTCCAGCACGTCGGCGAGCACGAACGCGTTCAGTGGCGCCACCTCCGAGGGCTTGACAACGATCGTGCAGCCCGCCGCCAGCGCCGCCGCCACCTTGGCCGAGATCTGGTGCAGCGGGTAGTTCCAGGGCGCGATCGCTCCCACCACCCCGACCGGCTCGCGCACGATCAGGGAGTTGCCGACCTCCTGCTCCCAGGCCGTCTCGGCCATCACCTGTGGCATCGAGCCGAAATCCATCGTCGGCAGCCCGGCCTGGATCATCCGGGACAGCTTGATCGGCATTCCCACCTCCTGGGCGATCAGCGTGGCGATCTCCTCGCCCCGGGCGCCGAGCGCCTCGCTGATCCGCTGCATCCAGTCCGAGCGATCCTCCACGCTGGTCTGCGACCAGGTCGCAAACGCATCCCGGGCGGCGCTGACCGCGAGGTCGACGTCCTCCGGCGTGCCGTCGGGGACGCTGCCCATGACCTCCTCGGTGGTCGAGTTGATCACTTCGAGCCTGCCGGAGCCGCTGGACTGCACCCACTCCCCGCCGACGTAGATCTTGTCGCGGACAAGCTGCTGCTGCTCGGTGGTGCTCGCCATTTCAGTTCCTCGGGTTCTCGGTTCTCGTAGTGGTCAGTGTCTCGAGACTATGACGCCGCCGCGGCGCCCGCGGGACTGCTGGCGGCAGCGGCGACGGCCTCCGCGTTGCGGTGCGCCAGGGCCATGATCGTGATCATCGGATTGGTGCCCGACGCGGTGGGAAAGGCGCTTCCGTCCCCGACCCACACCCCGGCGGTGTCGTGCAGCTCGCCCCACGGCCCCGCGACGCTGGTGCGTGGGTCGACTCCCATCCGGCAGGTCCCCATCTGATGGGCGGCGAACAGCTTCCAGCCTCCGGCCCGAAGCGGGATCCGCTGGATCCGCGCGATGAACGCATCGAGGTCCTCCCCCCGGCGCCACATCGGAGCGCCGGTCGCGGCGGCGAGGATCTGCTCGGCCCCGGCGGCCTCGTGCAGCCGGGCCTGTGCGGCGATTCCCTCGCGCGCATTGCGCACGTCGACCTCGTCGGTGATGGAGTACCACGGAACCGCCATCCCGGTCTCGTCGATCGTCACCCGGCCGTGGCCGCGGTCGCGCAGCAGCGCGATCACGGAGCCGCCGTGGCGGTAGTTGCACATCAGCTCCTTGTGGGCGGCGCCGGTCGTGTAGGGGGCCGCGGTGGCACCGAGCGCCGTGGTGTACTGCGCGCCCTCGAGCAGGAACCCGTACCCGTCCCCGAGGTTCTCGAACTCATGCACCAGGCCGGCGTGCGGGGCACCCTTCCAGGCCTGCAGGTCGCTCTCGTAGTAGCCGATCGTCGCGGTGCAGGGATGCAGGCGCAGGTGCTCGCCCGCCGCCGGACCTCCGATCCCCGAGCGCAGCAGCAGCGCCGGGGACTCCAGCGCCCCGCAGGCGACCACCACCTGCGGCGCGCGGACCGTGACGGCCGCCGAGCGACCCGTCTGCGGATCCGACCAGGTCGCCTGGACGCCACCGGCTCGTCCCCGCTCGGTCACGATCCGCTGTGCCCAGCAGCGGGTGACCAGTACAGCGCCGTTGTCATAGGCGTCACGGAGATAGGTCTTGGCCGTCGACTGCTTGGCGCCGCTGCGGTCGCCGAATCCCATGTAGCCGGCGGTCTCGAACGAGTAGCGCTGCTCGTCGCTGTTGCGCTGGGCGAGCTTGAACCTCCAGCCGAGCTGCTGGGCGCCGGCCTGCATGCGCTGCTGGGGGCCGTTGAGCTCCGAGCAGCGATCGTTGACCGATAGGCGCTCGCACACCGCGTCGAGGTGCCGGTCGAATTCCTCGCCCGCCAGCCCCTCCAGGCCGAATTCGCGCTCCCACTGCTCCCGTACCCAGGGGGTGGTGCGCAGCGAGTTGGTCCAGTTCACCACCGTGCCGCCGCCCAGGCAGGAGCCGGCCTGCAGCGAGATGTTCAGGTCCGCGGTGGGGCTGGGGCCCCCGCGCCAGTAGAGGTTCTGATAGGCGGGAAGCTCGAGCTGGGTGAAGTCGGCGTCGTCGAAGTAGCCGCCGGCTTCGAGCACCACCACCTTCAGCCCGCGCTGCGCCAGCACTCCGGCCATGACCCCGCCGCCGGCACCCGAGCCGACCACGCAGACGTCGGCATCGAGGATCAGATCCCCGGCCGGGGCCAGCGGCTTGAGCGGTCGCTGCGCCGGGCCGGGCGCATCGACCGGGCCGGGATAGCCGAAGGTTTGCCAGTTCGGGTTCTGGCCGTTCTCATCCGGCAGGCCGTAATAGAGAAACAGCGTCAGGCTGATCAGCGCGCCGATGCCGGCGGCCGCCTCGGGGCCCATCAGGGTCACGTTGCGCATGATCTGCTCGCGGGAGCGCAGTGAGGCCCGCGGGAATCCCTGATCGCCGAGGGCTTCCAGCAGCATCACCAGCCCCGCCCGCTGATCTTCCGGCATGCCGGTCAGCATCAGCTCGATCACCTCAGGGACGAATACCTCGCTCGCCGTGCGGGCGAAGAAGCCGTCGGGGTCGGGCTCCCGCGCCACCGGCGGCACGACGGTGTCGCAGAAGCTGACCAGCACCTCGCGCTGAGCGTCGCCGAGCTCGCTCATGTCGATCTACCCCTCACGCTCGATCCTCTCATCCGGTATTCCTGGCTCGATGCCCTTGACGATAAACGTCGCGCTCCGGGCCGGCCCCACGCCCGGCGGGCGACCAGACCACCGATCGCGCTGAGAGCGTCAGTCCCCGGACCGCGCGAAGAACTCCAGCAGCGCGGCGTGGGTCGGCTTGGGGCGCTCGAGCTGGGGCACGTGGCCGCAATCGAGCTCCAGGTGCTCTGAGCCCGGGAGGGCCCGGCGCACGTGCTCCTCAAAGCCCAACGGCACCAGGGTGTCGCGCCTTCCCCATACGAACAGGCTTCTCGGCTCCAGGCCGGGAAGGCGGGTCCACAGTCCGCGCGGGCCGTGAGGCTCCTCCAGGTAGATGTTCCGGGCGGAGGCGTAGAAGGCGGCGCGGCCCCGCGGCGTCAGGTAGGAGCGCAGGAATTCGTCGATCCCGGCGGCAGTCCACTCGTCGTCGGAGGCGGGAACCACGCGGCGGACGATCGCCTCCACCACGGCGCGGGGGGCGGGTTGAATCAGCCCCAGCTGCGGCGCGACCAGCCGCAGCAGCGGCGCCCACGGCCGGTCGCGCAGCCACGCCAGCGACGGAGCCAGCAACGCCAGCCGTCCCACGCGATCGGGAGCTTGGAGTCCGACCTCGATCGCCACCCTTCCGCCCATGCTGTTGCCGACCAGATGCGCCCGCTCGAGCTCGAGTGCGTCGAGCAGCGCCAGGATCACCCTGGCGAAATACGGCGGGTCATAACGCGCCCCGATCGGCTTGACCGAGTCGCCGAAGCCGGGCAGGTCGACGGCGATCGCCCGATGGTCAGCCGCCAGGGCCGCCACGGTGGGCAGAAACGAGACCTTGGTCGCCCCCAGCCCGTGCAGCATCAGCACCGGCTCACCGGCTCCGGCCTCGGTAACCGACAGCGGGCCCTCGAGGGTTTCGATGCACCGGAAGCGCAGCTGCCCCGGCCCCGGCGGAGCGGTCGCGGCGAGGAAGCCGACCCCGAGGTGCAGGTCGTGGCGCACGCTGAGCCGCCCGGCGCGAAACGCGCTCATGCCTCCGCGGACATCCCGCGCGATCTCCGCCCAGGTGGCCTCGTCGGCTCGCAGCACCGCGTCGGGTCGCTCGCCGTCGGCCGCCACCAGCCTCGCGCTGCGTCCCGAGAGCAGCACGTCGATCGACTCGGGCCCAGCGCCGGTGAGCCGTACCCGCGCCGAGGGCCGGCCGAGCTCGAACACCGAGGGGTCATAGCGGCCGATCAGTTGCTCGAGCGACGGCGGAGGCTTGATCGGCACGGACACCACTCGGAATAGATACCGCAGAACCGCTGGCGTAAGCCCCGCTTTAGCCCCGGACCGGGTCGGGCGGGTGGGGCGGGTGGGGCGGGTGGGACCACATTCCCCCCACCAGCGTGGCACGGGCGTTCAGATCGTCGTCGAGCACGGTCAGGTCGGCATCCATCCCCGGCGCGATCGCGCCCTTGCGGTGCTCGAGCCCCAACAGCCTCGCGGGATTGGCCGACGCCATCGCCACGGCTTCGGAGAGCTCGACCCCGAGAAACCGGACGGCGTTGCGGACCGCGGCGTCGATCGTCAGCGTGCTGCCCGCGATCGAGTCTCCGGACGCCACTGTGGCCCGGCCGGCGTGGGCCCGTACCGCGACGCCGCCGAGGCGGTAGTCGCCGTCGGCCATGCCGGTGGCCGAGATCGCGTCGGTGACCAGCCTGATTGCCGCCGGGCCCTTGGCCCGGTAAGCCAGGCGCAGCGCCGCCGGGTCGGCGTGGACCCCATCGCAGATCAGCTCGCAGCTGACCTCGGGAAGGTCGAGCACCGCGCCGAGCAGACCCGGGCGCCGGTGATGAAACGGCGCCATCGCGTTGAAGGTATGGGTGGCCGCCCGGACGCCGGCCGACACCGCGGCCACGGTCTGCTCATAGCTGGCGTCGCTGTGGCCCACCGAGGCGATGATCCCTGCCCGCGTGAGTCGCTGGATCAGCGCAAGCCCTCCGGGCAGCTCCGGGGCGACCGTCATCATCGTCACGTTGTCGCCACCGGCCGCGAGCAGACTCTCGACGCTCGCGTCGCCGGGATCGAGAAACGTGGCAGGGTCCATGGCCCCCGGGCGGCTGACGCTGACAAACGGGCCCTCCAGATGGACGCCGAGCAGCAGCCTGCCCGCGGGTCCGGCGCGGGCGCGGGCGAAGGCCCCCAGTGCTCCGGCCAGGTCCGCCAGTGGGGCGGACACCGTGGTGGCCAGCAGGCCGGTGGCGCCATGACGGGCGTGAAAGCGAGCGGCCGCGGTGATCTCGTCCGGGTCGGTGGTGTTGAACTGTGCGCCCCCGCCGCCGTGTACGTGCAGGTCGATCAGGCCGGGCACGATCCAGTCGCGGCCCAGATCCAACGCGTCCCCGGCCTCGCCGGCCGGCCCCGGGCCCGTCACGCGCCCGGTCCCCCCGGAGCCCTCGGCCGCATTCACGGCGACGATCCGCCCGGCGTCGATCAACACCTCCCCGGCGAGAACCCCGTCCGGGGTGAGGATCCTCCCGCTCCGCAGCCGCACTCGCCGAACCCTAGACCGGGAGCGCCGTCTCCAGGGGAGCCGCCAGCGGCCGCGCGCGCATCTCGCTCCAGGCCAGCGCGAGCTTCTGCACCCCTTCGCGGATCAGGTCAGGCGCTGGCCCGGCGCACACCCGGAGATGGCCCGAGAAGCGATCATCGGGAGCCGCAGACGTGCCCGATGCCACCGCCACCCCGTGGCGCAGCGCCAGCTGGGCGAACTCGTCCGCGCTGCCGTGGGGAAGCCCCACCCACGCCGGGAGCAGGCCGTGGGCCACGGCCTCGGCGATGGCGTCGGCCACGCGCGCGTAGAGCGGGCCGCGACGAGCAATCCAATCGCCGATCACAGCGGCAATTTCCGGCGATTGGATCGAGATCAGGCCTCCATTGGCCCTGGTCAAGTGATCCACCGTACGCCATCATGGTCCAATGTCCGCAAATCGTCAAGCCGCTGGCCTGGAGCGCAACCGCGCCGATGGTGGCGACACGCAGGAGATCGATTACGTCGTCTGCGACGTTTTCACGCCCCGGGGACTGGCCGGAAACCAGCTGGCCGTGTTCGCGGATGCGGCGACACTCGGTGACGGCATGCGGGGCGCCCTGACCAGGGAGATGAACTACTCCGAGTCGGTGTTCGTCACCCAGCCGGCCGGTGCTGCCGACGCCCGGCTGGCCATCTACACGCCGGCGAGCGAGATCCCGTTCGCGGGACACCCAGTGCTCGGCGCCGCCGCGGTGCTGGCGGCCGCCGCCGATCGGACGCTGGTGTTGGAGACGCAGATCGGCCCGGTCACGGTGCAGGTTCACGGCGCCGGCGCGCAGCGCGCGGAGGTGTGGATGGCCCAACCGTGGCCCGAGGTGGTGGCGGTCGAGGCCGATCGGGTTCGGTCGGCGCTGGGCGCAGGGGCCGGCGCACTCGTCGCCGGATACGACAACGGCGCCCGCTACGCCCTGTTGGAGCTGGGCGACCGCGCGGACGTGGCGGCGGTGACGCCGGACCTGACGGCCCTCGCACGCCTGGGCCACGGCGTGCTGGTGTTCGCCGGGGCGGGCCTGAGCTGGAAGGCGCGGATGTTCGCGCCCGCGCTCGGCATCGCCGAGGACCCCGCGACCGGCTCCGCGGCCGGTCCGCTGGCCGTGCATCTGCACCAGGACGGTCGCTTGCCGGTCGGTGAGACGATCGAGATCGAGCAGGGCGCCGAGGTGGGCCGCCCCTCGCTGTTGCGCGCGAGGCTCGAGGGCACCGATGATCTCAGCGTCCACGTCGGGGGCCACGTGGTGATCGTGGCCCGCGGCGCCTTTTCGCTGCGCCCGCAGGACGTCGAATCGTTCGCCACGCCCTGAGCGTGAGCACGCGGTCCCCGGCGCCGCGTCCGGCCGACCTATGATGGAGGGACATGTCGTCATTACCTTCATCGCGCAGCGTCAAGATCGGCGCCGACGAGCGGACCGGCTGGTCGTCGGAACGCCCCCGCCGCGAGGGCGCCCCGCCCCGGCCCGTCGACGTATCGGTTCGCTCGCGCGTCCTGCGCCCCTCGGACCGTCTGCGCTATTCCCCGGGAAGCCTGCTGCTGGTCGTCGGCGCCAAGGCCTCCGCGCCTGACGCCCTGCTCGAGCGCACCCTGGAGGAGCGCGGCGTGGCCTTCTCGCTGGCCAAGGTTCGCACGTTGCTCGCGGGCCGCGTACCCGCCGACGAGCTCGACGCCCGAGCCCAGGAGCTGCTTGACGCCGCCGTATCCAAGCGCATGGGCGCGAGCCAATCGGTGGCACTGGCGCTGAATGGCTTTGACCCCGACCAGCGGCGTCACTACGTCCAGCTTGCTCACGCCCACCGCCGCCCGCGGCATCTGCTCCTGATCGAGACCGTGCGCGACGACGTGCTGGACGAGGAGCGCCCCGGCCTGGACGAGCTGCGCCGTACGCTGGATGCCGGTGAGCTCGGCGCCGAGGGCTTTCACACCGCGCTGCGCCTGGCCGGCGGCGCGCTCACGGAGCTCAAGCGGATCGTGTTCCGTCCGGCTCCGCGGGACGACTGAGCCCCGGCTGCGCTTCCACCGCCAGTGACCCGGAGAGCGGGCCCGGCTCCGGCGCGGTGGGCGGGTGGAGATGGTCACCGGCCGCGACCCGCAGCCCGATGACCGGGAACACCAGCGTCGACAGCGCAGCGGCGCCGACCAGCGCCGCGGCGGTCGAGGCCCGCATGTGGCCGTCGTTGGTCGCCAGCTCGGTGATCGCGACGACCAACGGAAGCTGGGTGGAGCAGAGCAGCGCCAGCGCCACCCGCTGACGCCGGTCCAGCCGGCGCCGGTACAGCGTCAGCGCCGGGACCCCGCGCACGACCAGGAACAGCGCCAGGAACAGGAACATCTTGGCCACGCTCGCCACGCTCGAGAATAGGGTGGCCACGTCCAGCCTCATCCCGCTGACGATGAAGAAGAACGGGACGAAGACGCCGAAGCCGACCGCGCTGAGCTTGGACTCGAACACCGGGACCTCGCGCTCCTTGAGCAGCTGGCGCGTGATCACGCCGGCCGCGAAGCCGCCCAGCAGGAGATCGAGTCCAAGCTGAAAGGCCAACAGCGCGAGCGCGAACACCAGCACCACGATCCAGCGCACCGCCAGCTGCGAGCTGCTCTCCAGCGTCCGCTCCAGCACCGGCATGGTCCGAGCCGACGAACGCTGGGCCAGCAGCCCCACCGCGACCACCACGACCACGAACGCGACCAGGATCAGCGCGTTGTGGGCCGTGCTGTCGGCCGACAGGATCAGTGTGATCAGCAGGATCGGACCGAACTCGCCCACTGCTCCGGCGGCCAGCAGGTACGTACCGAGTCTCGTCCGCATCTGCCCCGCGTCGCCGAGAATCGGGATCAGCGTGCCGATCGCCGTGGTCCCCAGCGCGGATCCCGTATAGAGCAACGACAGCACCACGCCGGCCGTCGCCAGCGCCCCACCGACGGCATAGGCGATCGCCAAAGAGACCGCCCAGCCGGCCAGCGCCAGGCGCAGCGGCTCTCCCCGGATCCGCTGCAGATCGATCTCGTATCCAGCGAAGTAGAACAGCAGGCCGAGACCGAGATCGGAGAAGAACGCGATGAACTGACTGACGTGGAAGCCGAGCAGATGGGGGCCGATCACCACCCCCAGCAGCAGCTCGATCACCACCGAGGGAGCCCCCAGGCCCTTGACCCTGATCGTCGCCGCCAGCGTTCCCGCGAGCGCGGACGCCGCCACGATGGCCAGGAACGTCTCGGGGGAGACGGTTATCGCGGCTGAGACGCTCACGTTGGCTGGGTTTGGGGTTGCGCCGCGGGCGGGCCAGGAGGGCTAGCCCGGAGCCCGCAGACGCTGGATCAAAGGCGGGCGCCACGTGCGCTCGCGGGCGGCCGGCCTGGGCTCGTAGAGCCGCAGGTACAGCGAGAACGGGCCCGCGGGGGCCGGAAGCCAGTTGGAGCGCCCAGCCGCACCGGGCGCTCGATGGGATACGACGATCGTCAGTCCCCCGTCACCACCGCGCTTCAAGCCGGCGGTGCGGTCGCCGATCGCGTAGCGGTTCAGCGCGTTGGGATAGAAGAGGATGTGCCGGTTGTAAAGCGTCAGCGACCAGAACGCCGACACCGGCGGCAGCCGCCCGGGCCCGAAGCGCACCCGGTACGCGAACCGGCCGTTGAGCGGGCGCCCGGCCGAGTCTCGGTCTTCGGTGAGGTACAGCGCCTTGGCGTTGGTGTTGGCGCCCAGGCCGATCGCCGCGACCACCGCGCGCCCGATGTAGTCCCGCCCGAAGCGAGCCGTGTCCGGTGGCGTGGTGACCCATCCGTTGACCACCCGCGACGGTTCGTGGCGGACGCGCGCGACGATCGCGGCCAGGACCGGTCTGCCCGCGCGCGCGGCCGCCGCCAGCGCCCTGGCACTGAGTCCCTTGAGCGTCCGAGACGGGACCCGGCCCGGGCCGATCCCGACGCGGGCGAACGCCCGGACGGCGCAGGTGTCCCGGGCCGGCGGAGGATCGGCCCTGAGATCGCTCCCCAGCTCGTCAAAGAACGCCGCGCCGGTCGGCACCGTGACCGGCGTCCGGTGCGGAAAGTCAGACAGGACCAAGGGGCCGGCGCGGGTCCCGGCGAGATAGGCCGCCAATGGCGTGAGCGAGTACCGGGCCAGGAGCGCGGTGGCCGCGGCCGTGTCGGCCGCGCCGGTGGCCAGCGTGCGACCGAGCAGCCACACCAGCTTGGTGGCGGGCCGCACCACCCGCAGGCCCGCGGGCAGCCGGCCGTGCCAACCCGGCGCGACCACGGCCGCGGCCTCGCCGGTTCGCGCCGCGGCGCCGTCCCCCAGGTAGGCGGCGACATTGGTGAACCCGTCGGTCAGCTGGATCACCGAGTAGCGTCCTCCGGTCGGCGGCGTCTGGATCACGATCGGGCCGCCCGACAGATCGATCTGCGCCACCGAGTAGAGCGTGTCGTGGTTGGGCGCGACGATGCTCTGCGTGTTGGTGTCGGCGAGCCTCCCGATCGAGACCATCGCGTTGCGGGGGAAAGTGAGCATCGTCCGGCGCACGATCACGATCGGATAGCCGTAGAGATAGGCGGCCAGGGCCGTGACGAACTTCGCGCCGGCGGCGTGGCGGGCCCGACGGGGCACCCCGGACAGGGTGCGCTCGAACCGCGCGCGCGCCTGCGCCAGCGTCGCGGTCTCGGCCGCGGCGTCGTAGGCCGACAGCCGACCGAGCGCACAGGCCGTCCGGGCCGGGACCGCCAGACCGGACGCTGACCCGCCCAGCAGCGCACACGTCAGCACCAGAGCGCCCAGCCAGCCCGTTCTGCGCATCAGCTCCCCTCCGGTTTCGTGGTGCCCCGCGGCTCCCACGCGGGAGCTTAGTTAATGGGCCCGAGCGGGAGTCGTCCGTCTCGGCGCCGCCGCCCGATCCCTAACCGACGATCGGCAGTCCGCGCTGGCGCGACAGACGCGTCAGGGTCCGCTGCATCCGACCGGTCACCAGGCGATAGCCCTTCTCCACGTCGCGCTCGGGTCCGAGCTCCTTGCGCAGATCGATCGGCGGCATCACGCGGATGGTGATCTTGGCCGGCAGGGGCAGGCGGCCGGGGAAGTCGAGCACGGTGAGCCCGAAGGGCGGCCCGAGGACCGGCGGGACCACCTTCAGACGAGCCAGGCGGTTCAGCGACAGGGCCCGGGCGAGCCACTTGCCGCGGCCCAGGAACAGCCCGGTCTCCTGTCCCCCGATCGACACCACCGGCACCACCGGGACATCGGCCTTCAGGGCCAGCTCGACGAACCCGGTGCGGCCCGCGAAGTTCACGTCGGCGGACTCCCACGAGGGCCGGAAGCTCTCCTCATCGCCGCCGGGGTAGACCAGGAGCGCGGCGCCGTAGTCGAGGGCCCGCTGCATGTTCGACGGCGAGGCCGGCACGGTTCCGTACGGGGCCACCAGCGCCCGCAGGCCCGGAACCTTGAACACCAGGTCGTGAGCCAGCTGGTGAAAGCGCCGCTCGGGCCCGAAGCGGTCATAGAACGCCTGGCCGAACACGAACGTGTCGGCGATCATCGTGCCCCCGGAGTGGTTGCCCACCAGCAGTACCGGCCCATGCTCGGGAATTCGCTCCAGACCCGACACGTCGGCGCGGAAATAGACCTCCGACAGCACCCGCAGCGCCGGTAGCGTGCGGCGGATGTAGTCCTCGTCGCGGGCGGCGAACGGATCGCTGGGGACTCCGGTGGCGCCCGTCACGTGGAGCCGATCGATCGCCGCCAGCGCGTCCTGGGCGAACGCCGCCCCGATCCGCAGTGCGGCCCCGGCGGCGGCAATCGTGGTGCCCGCCCCCGATTTCGGCAAATCCGGCATCACGCTCTCGTACCCGCAAAACCGGTTCGAGACTCCCTTGACAGTAAAAGGTTCGGCAGCTAATATTTTGTCATCAAATGAGTTCATCGACCGAGTCCAACCCCTCCACTCTTCACCAGCCGACACGGATCGAGCCCCAGGTGATGCGGATCGCGATCGTGGTGATCATGGGCGCGATCATGTCCGTGCTCGACACGACGATCGTCAACGTCGCGCTGCACGACCTGACGCGTGACCTGCACGCCCCGCTGAGCAGCATCCAGTGGGTCATCACCGGCTATCTGCTGTCGCTCGCCGCGGTGATCCCGGTGACCGGCTGGGCGGTCCGCCGTTACAGCGCGCGTCGTCTGTATCTGATCGCGCTGGTGGTGTTCACGGCCGGCTCGGCACTGTGCGCGCTGGCCACCAACAGCACCGAATTGATCGCCTTCCGCGTCGTCCAGGGCGTCGGCGGCGGCATGATCACGCCGATCGGCCAGATGATCCTGGTCAAGGCCGCGGGTCCGCGCAACCTCCCCAAGGTGATGAGCTTCATCGGCGTCCCGATCGTGCTCGCCCCGGTCTTCGGCCCCACCCTCGGCGGCCTGCTCCTGCAGACCGTCGGCTGGCAGTGGATCTTCCTCATCAACGCCCCCGTTGGCGCGATCGCGCTCGTGCTCGCGCTGCGGCTGCTGCCCCATGACGAGGCCGGCACCACTCAGGCCGGGCGCCTGGACATCGCCGGCCTGCTGCTCGCCGCCACCGGCGTGGTGGGCATCACCTACGGCCTTTCCAAGAGCGAGGCGGCCGGCAGCCTGGTCGCTTCCTCGGTGCTGATCCCGGTCGCCGCCGGGCTGGTCCTCCTGGCGCTGTTCGTGTTGCGCTCGCGGCGCACCGATCACCCCCTGCTCGACCTCAGGCTGTTCGCCAATCCGGCCTTCCGCGCGGCGTCGATCGTCACCTTCTGCCTGGGCGCGGCCCTGTTCGGGGCGATGATCCTGATGCCCCTGTACTTCCAGACCGTGCGCGGCGAGGACGCGCTCCACACCGGCCTGTTGCTGATCCCGCAGGGCATCGGCGGCGGCATCGGCATGTTCCTGTCGGGTCGGGCCACCGAGCGCCTCGGCGCCGGTCGCACCTCGCTGATCGGCGGAATGATCCTGGCGGTGGCGACGATCCCGTTCGTGCTGGTCACCGCGACGACGCCGTTTGCGGTCATCGGGCTCGCCATGCTGGTGCGCGGCATCGGCATCGGCCTGTCGATCATGCCGGCCATGACCGCCGCCTTCTCGGTCTTGACCAAGGAGCAGGTCAACGACGCCAGCCCTCAGCTGACCGTGCTGCAGCGGGTGGGAGGGTCGCTCGGGACGGCGATCATCGCGGTGGTCCTGCAGGGTCAGATCAAGGGCGCTCACTCCGCGGCGGCCCTCGCCTCCGGGTTCGGGCATACCTACTGGTGGGTGATGGGCGTGACGCTGCTGGCCCTGGTGCCGACGTCGCTGCTGATGCGGATCGAGCGTCGAGCCCGTGAGCACGCGGGCATCGACGAGGTCGGCACCGAGACATCGCTGCTCGAGGCCGCATGACCCTCGATGCTGACGCCCTTACCGCGTCGACCCTGCGGTCAGACGCCCTCGCGGAGTCAAAGGGCGGTGATCCGGCGCCCCGGCGGCCTGCGATCGAGGAGCTGCGCCGGGCCCTCACCCACATGTCGGGCGCCGAGCGCCGGCTGCGTGGTCGCGACCACAGTCGCCCCGGCGAGCTGACTCACGCCCAGATCCGCGCGCTGGCCGCGCTGGGGCGCGAGAACGAGATGACGGCCGGACAGCTGGCTCGCAGCGCTGACCTCAACCCCGCCAGCGTCACCGCCATGCTCGACCACCTCGAGGCCGCCAACGTGGTGCAACGGCACCGCAGCACCGAGGACCGGCGGGTCTGCAACGTCTCCCTGACCCCCCGCGGATGGGAGCTGCTGGAACGCAAGCTGGCCCTCTGGCACGCGGTCTGGGAGGACAAGCTGGCCGGCGTGCCCGACGCGGACCTGGCGGCCACCGCACGGGTTATCGCTCAGGTCACCGAGCTCTACGACGCGCTCAGCGAGCGGCTCGGAGCCGAGGAGAAGCCCAAGACGTAAGGGGCTCGCCCCTAGGCGCAGTCTGCGCCGTTTGCAAGACTGTGGGCCTTGATCGACCCGAACGAGACGCGGCCACTGATTGCGGTGTCCACCTCTGAGGTCCGTGCGATCGAGGCCATCACGCTCACGCCGCAGGGCGAGCCGCCGCAGCATGAGATGGCGCTGGGGCTGCGGTACCTGCAGGCGCTCGAGGCCGCCGGCGCGCTCCCGGTGGTGGTACCGCCCCTCCACACCGACCACGTCGAGCAGCTGCTCGACCGCGTGGATGGGGTCTGCCTCTCCGGCGGGCCCGACCTGGATCCGGTGACCTACGGCGAGCGCCGCCACGAGCACACCGGCCCCACGGAGCTGCGCCTGGATGCGTTCGAGCTGGCGCTGGCCAAGGCGGCGGACGCCCGCGGGCTGCCGATCCTCGCCGTGTGCCGGGGTCTGCAGGTGCTCAACGTGGCCCGGGGCGGGACCCTCTACCAGCATCTCCCCGACAACGTCGGCAAGCGGATCAACCACCGTCAGACCCAGGCCGGCACGCTGCCGACGCACTGGGTCACGCTCGCCCCCTCGAGTAAGCTGGAAGCGATTCTGGGCCGGCAACGCACCAAGGTCAACTCCTTCCACCATCAGGCGGTGGCGACGCTCGGCACCGGACTGATCGTGACCGGACGCGCCAGCGACGGAACCGTGGAGAGCATCGAGGCGGTGGACCGCGACTTCGTGGTCGGCGTCCAGTGGCACGCCGAGACGCTGGTCGGGCGCCCCGGGCAGGCTGCCCTGTTCAAGTCGTTCGTCGACGCGGCCCGGCCTCAGGACGCCACCGCCCGCCTGACCCGCGTGGCCTGACACCGGACCCTGCCTGATGTGCGGCTTCGCCGGAGAGGTAGCGGTCAACCGACGGGCCGATCGGAAGGCGGTGGAGCGGATGGCCGCGACGATGAGCGCTCGCGGTCCCGACGGCTCGGGCTCGTGGGCGCAGGACCGCGTGGCGCTGGGGCACCGGCGCCTGAAGATCATCGACCTGTCGAGCGCCGGCGACCAGCCGATGACCGACTCCGAGTGCGGGCTGACGATCGTCTTCAACGGCTGCATCTACAACCACCGCGAGCTGCGCCGCGAGCTGGAGCAAGGCGGAGATCGCTTTTTCTCCACCAGCGACACCGAGGTGATCCTCAAGGCCTACGCCCGGTGGGGGCGCGATTGCGTCAGGCGCTTCGCCGGCATGTTCGCCTTCGCGATCTGCGAGCACGACAGCGGCCGTGTGATGCTGGCGCGCGACCGGCTCGGGATCAAGCCCCTCTACCTGGCCCGCCAAGACGGTGCGCTGCGCTTCGCCTCCACCCTCCCCGCGCTCCTGGCCGGCGGGGGAGTCAACACCGACCTCGATCCGGTCGCCCTGCACCACTACCTGAGCTGGCACGCCGTGGTGCCGGCGCCGCGCACGATCCTCAGAGGGGTGCGCAAGCTGGCACCCGCCACCACCATGCTGATCGAGTCCGACGGCGGTGAGAGCACCGAGACCTACTGGCGGGCAGACTTCTCCCGCCGGGCGGCCGAGGCCGGCTGGGACGCCCAGCGGTGGGCCGAAGCGGTCCTGGAGGCGTTGCGGACAGCGGTCAAGCGCCGCATGGTCGCCGACGTACCGGTCGGCGTGCTGCTGTCGGGCGGTATCGACTCGAGTCTGATCGTGGCCCTGCTGGCGGGCTCGGGCCAGGACAAACTGGCGACGTTCAGCATCGGCTTCGACGATGTGGGCGAGCGCGAGGGCAACGAGTTTCGCTACTCGGATCTGGTCGCCGCCGAGTTCGATACCGACCATCACAAGATCCACGTCCCCACCGAACGCATGCTGCCGGCCCTCGACGGCGCGATCGCCGCGATGAGCGAGCCGATGGTCTCCCACGACGCCGTGGCGTTCTACCTTCTCTCCCAGGAGGTCGCCAAGACCTACAAGGTCGTCCAGTCCGGCCAGGGCGCCGACGAGGTGTTCGCCGGCTACTCCTGGTACCCGCCGGTGCGCGATGCCCCCGGCAGCGGAGCGGATGAGTATCAGGACGCCTTCTTTGACCGCCCCAACGAGGAGATGGCCGAGACTCTGCAGGCGGCCTATCGGCTGGACGGCGACCCCAGCCGCGAGTTCCTGGACCGTCACTTCGCCGCCGCCGGCGCCCAGGAGCCCGTCGACCGCGCGCTGCGCCTCGATACCGAGATCATGCTGGTGGACGATCCGGTCAAGCGAGTCGACAACATGACGATGGCCTGGGGCCTGGAGGCCCGCACGCCGTTTCTGGACCACGAGCTGGTGGAGCTCGCCGCCGCCTGCCCCGCTGAGCTGAAGCTGGCCTCTGGCGGGAAGGGCGTACTGAAGGACGCCGCCCGCGCCGTTCTCCCGGACGCCGTCATCGATCGGCCCAAGGGCTATTTTCCGGTCCCGGCTCTGTCAACGATCGAGGGCGCCACGCTGGAGCTGATCCGACAGACCATGGAAAGCGACCGAGCCCGCTCGCGTGGGATCTTCCGCGAGGATCACATCGAGCGCCTGCTCACCGCGCCCGCCGAGCATCTGACCCGCCTGGAGGGCTCCAAGCTCTGGCAGGTGGCGCTGCTGGAGCTGTGGCTTGAGCGCCATGGAATCTGACCCGCCTCCGGTCACGCACCGGGCCATCGACGAGGACCGCGACTCCGACGGCGCCTACCGCCCTGGCTATGCCGCGGCCTCCGCGGCGCTGGCCCGTGTGGATCTGGGCGAGCTGGGCCGCGCGGTGACCGAGCACCTGCGCCGCAACGGCGTGGGCTTCGGCTCAGATCCCTTCGTCGTCGACCCCATGCCCCGCCTGATCCCGGGGCCGGCGTGGGATGTGCTGGCAACCGGGCTGGCCCAGCGGGCGCGGGCCCTCAACGACTTCCTGCGCGACGCCTACGGCCAGCGCCGGATCGTCACCGAGGGCGTCATCCCGGCCGACGTGATCGACGACGCCGAGGGGTTTGAGCCCGAGCTGGTGGGGTGCCTGCCGGAATCCGCCGCCGCGCCGGCGGCGGTGATCGGCTTTGACCTGGTGCGCGACCCCGAGGGCGAGTTCATGGTGCTGGAGGACAACCTCCGCACGCCATCGGGGTATTCGTATGCGGTGGCGGCGCGGCGGGCGCTGCTCCACGTGCTCCCGGCCGGCCTGCCCACGCCGCGTCCGATCGAGCCCGTGCTGTGGGACCTGCTCGGCGCCGTCCTGCGGGCGGCGGCGCGCCCGGAGCGTCGCGTGGACCCCGAGCTCTTGATCGTGGTGCTCACCGACGGCCCCGGCAACGTGGCCCACTACGAGCACGCCCTGGCCGCGCGCACCCTCGGCCTGCCGTTGCTCACTCCGGCCGACCTCCGGCGCGATGACGACGGGGTCAACGCGCGGCTGCCCGACGGCACGCGGCGTCACGTCGATGTCATCTACCGGCGCACCGACGAGGACCGGATCCGCGACGAGCAGGGGCGGATGACGGCGGTCGCCGAGCTGATCGTGCCGGCGTGGCTGGAGGGCCGCGTCGGCCTGGTCAACGCGTTCGGCAACGGGCTGGCCGACGACAAGTGCGCCCACGGTTACGTGGAGGACTTCATCCGCTTCTACCTCGGCGAAGAGCCGCTCGTGCGCTCGGTGCCCACCCGAACCCTGCGAACCGGCACGGAGGTCCACGCGGCGATCGGCCGGCTCAGAGAGCTGGTGGTCAAGCCGCGGCATGGTCACGGCGGCCGGGGGGTGGTGATCGGGGCCGAGGCCCAGCCGGCGGAGCTCGAGCGCGTCGCCGCCGAGCTGCAGCGCAGCCCGGAGCGCTTCATCGTCCAGCCCGTGGTGCCGATCTCCCGCCACCCCACCCTGATCGATGGCCGCTTTGAGCCGCGCCACATCGACCTGCGTCCGTTCGCCTTCTGCGCCGAGGAGGCCAAGCTGCTCCCGGGCGGCCTCACCCGCGTCGCCTTCGAAGCGGATGCGCTGGTCGTCAACTCCTCCCAGAACGGGGGCGGCAAGGACACCTGGGTGTTCGACTGACTCCGCCGCGCCCGGCTCGGCGCCTCAGCAGTCCCGCCTCGTGCAACGGCGGGCCCGTTCCGGCCAACGACAGGAACCGGTGACACGCTTGCAGAACTAGTCTTTCGTGCTGATTGGTGTGGAAATCTTGAGCGTGCCGGCGATCCGGGTTCGCCTTGCCTGAGCCGCTGCGACCAGGCCAGCGGTACATGCCGGGCCTGGACGGGCTCCGCGCACTGGCCGTCGCGGCGGTAATCGCCTATCACCTGGGGTTCGGATGGGCCTCGGGAGGCCTGCTCGGGGTGGGGGTGTTCTTCACGCTGAGCGGCTACCTGATCACCGATCTACTGCTGGGGCAGCTGGCCGACCGCCGGCTGCGGCTGACCGAGTTCTGGCTGCGACGCGCCCGGCGTCTGCTGCCCGGCCTGTTCGTGATGCTGGTCATCGTCACGGTATGGGTGTGGGTCGCCGACCGCTCCCAGCTGGCCGCCCTGCGTGGCCAGCTCGCCTCGGCGGTCTTCTACTTCAACAACTGGTGGCAGATCTCCCAGCACGTGTCGTACTTCGCGCGCTTCGGGCCCCCGTCGCCGCTGAACCATCTGTGGTCGCTGTCGGTGGAGGAGCAGTTCTACATCTTCTGGCCGTGGCTGCTGCTGCTCGGCGTGCACTTCGTGAAGGAGGGCCGGCAGCGCTTCCGGTCTGCGCCCCCGGCTCGCCGCCGTGACCCTGGTCGTGTCAGCCGCTTCGGCGATCGAGATGGCGGTCATGTTTCACCCCAGCTTCGATCCCTCGCGGCTCTACGACGGCAACCGACACCCGCGCCTTCGGCCTCCTGCTCGGGGCCGCCCTGGCGATGGTGTGGCCCAGCCGCGAGCTGACCCCTCGGGTGACGGCCGCCGCCCGCAACATCCTCGACGCGGTCGGAGTCGCCGGCCTGCTGCTGATCGCGGTGCTGGTGTGGCAGACCAACCAGTACTCGCCGTTTCTGTACCACGGCGGGCTGGTGGTGCTGTCACTGGCCACCGTCCTGGTGGTGGCCGTGCTCGTGCATCCCGCCTCCCGCTTCGGTCACGTCCTCGGGTGGGGTCCTCTGCGGTGGCTCGGCGTGCGCTCCTACGGCATCTACCTCTGGCACGCGCCGATCATCGTGCTGACCACGCCGAACTTCAACCAGGGGGTGAATCCGGTTCGCGCCGTGCTGCAGGTGGGGGCCAGTGTCGGCGTCGCCGCGCTGTCCTGGCGCTACATCGAGGAGCCGGTGCGTCACGGCGCTCTGGGGCGTCTGCGGGCGCAGGCCCGGGCCGCGGCCTGGCGTCCGCGGCGACTCCCCGCGGGCACGCGCGTGAGCCTCGGCGCCGCCGCCGTGGCGCTCGTGCTGGCCGGCGTCGCGCTGGCCGGGATCGGTCCGCCGGCGCCCGTCACCGCGGCCATGGCGAGCATCAATCCCCAGCCCCACACGCTGCCGTCGACGGGGACCGCCCTCCCGCCTCCCCCGGCGAACCACGGTGCGAAGCCCCGCCGCCGGCACTCGAGGCCGGCCGAGACGGCACCGGTCACAGTGGACACCGGCGCAGCGCGGTCCGCCCGGACGTCCTGTCGCTCGGTCGTGCACATCGGCGACTCCACTTCGGAGGGCCTGATCTCCCGTGACTACCTGCCCGCCCGCTCACAGCGGCTGGTGGCGCAGTACGCCCGCGTGGGGCGTCAAACACGTACAGCTGGAGATAACCGGCGCCACCTCGATCGTCGAGACCCTGCCAGGCGGCATCAACGCCTACAGGGTCGCCCGCGACCTGCGCCGAGCCGGATACCACGGATGCTGGGTGATCGCCCTCGGAACCAATGACACCGCCGATCTCTACGTCGGCTCCTCGATCTCGCTGAGTCAGCGGATCAAACGCATGATGTCGGTGATCGGCTCTCAGCCGGTGATGTGGGTCAACACCAAGACGTTGGTCTCCAGCGGCCCCTACGCCGAGTCCAACATGCAGCAGTGGAATCAGGCTCTGGTCCAGACCTGCTCCGCCTACCCGAACGTGCGCGTCTACGACTGGGCGGCGGTGGTCAAGGACAGGTGGTTCATTCCCGATGGCATCCACTATTACTCCCCGGGTTACGCGGCGCGCGCACACCTGATCGCCGACGCGCTGGCGGGCGCGTTCCCGGCCGGGGCCGGCCCCACCACCGGCGGGTGCGTGGTGCAGACCGAGTCGATCTCGCCACCCGTACTCGGCGTGCATCACTGACCGACGGCGTCAGTGCCGCCCGGCCGGACGGATCGGGTGGCCGGTCCTCAGGTCGGCGGGAGGCGGATATCGTTGCCGGCCATGAGTCCACCGGATAGCCGCCATCTGGCTCGTCTGGCCGAGCTGGCCCTGGAGCGCAAGGGCGACTACCCATCGTTGCTGTTCGAGGGCCACTGGCACGGCTCGGCCGAGCTCCTGGCGCGGGCCCGCCGGGTGGCGGGTGGACTGCTCGAGCTCGGGGTCAGGCCCGACGACCGCGTCGTCGTGACGATGGCCAACTGCCCCGAGGTCGGGATCGTCTACAACGCGCTGTGGCGGGCCGGCGCGGTCGTCACCCCCGCCATGTTCCTGCTGCCGACCGAGGAGCTGCGCCATGTGATCGCCGACGCCGAGGCGTGCGGCGTCGTGACCACGCCGGAGTTCCTGGAGAAGGTCAGAGCGGCGGTCGCCGGGATCGAGAGCGTCCGCTTCGTGATCTCGACCGAGGAGCACGACGACGGCGAGGTGCTCTCGCTCCGGTCGCTGGAGACGGCGGGGGCGGCCGGGATCGTCGATCGCGGCGATGACGATCTCGCCGCGCTGCTCTATACCGGCGGGACCACCGGCCGGGCCAAGGGCGTAATGCTCTCCCACGCCAACCTGCATTTCGCCGGACGCTCGGCCTACGACGCCGCCCATGTGCCCGGGGTCAACCGAGCGCTCGCGACCCTGCCGCTGTCTCACTCCTACGGGATCCTGACCACGATCGCCGCCATGCAGAATCCGGAGCCCGGAATCGCGGTGCTGCTGCGGTGGTTCAGCGTCGAGGCATGCCTGGCCCTGATCGCCGAGCACCGCCTCCAGGTCGCGGCGATGGTGCCGTCGATGCTGCAGCTGCTGCTGTCAGCGCCGCTGGAGGATCACGATCTCTCGTCGCTGCGGTTCGTCACCTCCGGCGGGGCGCCGCTGGCGCCGGAGATCGAAGCCGAGTTCTGCCGGCGGGTCCCGTCGGTCTCGATCCGCCAGGGCTATGGGTTGACCGAGACCGCGGCGCTGATCTCGAGCAATCCGGTCGGGCGCGAGCGGTCCGGCTCGGTGGGCCGGCCGGTGCCCGGCTGCACCGTGGAGATCGTCGACGACGAGGGCCACCGACTGCCGGCCGGGCAGGCCGGTGAGATCTGCGCCCGCTCGCCGGGGGTCATGCGCGGCTACTGGCGCTCGCCCGAGGCCACCGCGGAGGCCCTGCGCGACGGGCGGTTGCACACCGGCGACATCGGCTACCTCGACGAACAGGGCTACCTGTTCATCGTCGACCGCAAGAAGGACCTGATCATCCGCGGCGGCTTCAACGTCTATCCCCGTGATGTGGAGGACGCGCTCCTGGAGCACCCCGCCGTCGCGCTGGCCGGCGTGGTCGGGCGGCCCGACCGCGACCACGGTGAGGAGGTGGTGGCGTTCGTCTCGCTGCACGCGGGGAGCGTCGCTCGAGCCCGAGGAGCTGATCGGGTGGGCGCGACAGCGCATCGGCGGCTACAAGTATCCCCGCGAGCTTCAGATCGTCGACACGGTCCCGCTCACACCGGTGGGCAAGATCGACCGCAAGGCGCTGCGCCGAGTGGTAGCGTCGCGCCACGCGTCGCTTTGAGACAGCGGCGCACGACTTAGCTTGGAGGTAGAACGTGGCCGAATCGCCCCCTGAGCCCTCTGCCGCTGCGGCGAGCACGACGCCGAAGCTGTTCGTCCGCCAGTCATCGGGACTGGTGCGCAACGTCAGCGTCACCAACGCGCTGTTCTTCAACGTCGCCGCCTTCGTGGGCGTCGGTCTGACCCTGTATCCGATCTTCTACTCGCTGGCGGGAGTGCCGGTGTGGCGGTGGGGCCCGTTCTCGGAGTACGGCTGGGCTGCCATCATCGCCGGTCTGTTCTGCGTCCTGCTGGCGCTGATCTTCGCCTCGCTGACGTCGGTGATGCCGCGCTCGGGCGGCGACTACGTGTTCACCAGCCGTATCCTGCACCCGTTCCTGGGCTGGATGGAGTCCTGGACGCTGGTCATCGCCTCGGTCCTGATCATCGCCTTCGAGGTGCCGCTGGTGCTGCGCAACCTGCAGATCACGGCCCGGATCATCGGGATCGGGGCGGGCGGGAGCTTCTTCACCGGCGCCAACTCCTGGTTCACCGACGCGACCGGCACGATCACCGGCACGCCGGGCTTCATTGGATCGCTCGTGGTGCTGCTCGGGATCGCGGCCGTGGTGGTCCTGCCGACGCGCTCGTTTCACCGCGTGGTCACGGCGCTGGCCGCGTTCGGAGTGGCCTGCTTTGCCGCCATGTTCATCTTCGGACTGCTCGCCACCAGCCGCCACAGCTTCGACGCCAACCTGCCCCACTACACGCACGGTCTGACCGCGGCCAAGATCGCCGCGACCGGCAGGGCGGCCTTTGTCCCCGGCACCAGCCACAACTTCCTCTCAGACATCTTCTCGACGTCGGTGTTCCCGTTGATGCTGTCGGTGCTGCTGTTTCAGTTCATCGGCTTTCAGTACTCGGCCTATATCGCGGGCGAGGTCCGGGGCAACGTGCGTCGCGGCGTGATGGTGGCGCTGCTCGGAGCGCTGCTCATCGGGGTGCTGGCCAACTCGGTCTACGTCGACGCGATCTCCAGCCATTTCGGGTTCGGCACCAACGTGAGCTGGGGCGCCGGCTACTGGGGCTTCAATCCCGCCCTCACGGCGCTGCCGCTGGGGCAGCCCAACGCGATGCCGCTCCTGGCCGTGGTGGCCAACAACGGCCTGTGGCCGCTGTGGGCGCTGATCAGCCTCGGCGGGGTGGTGTTCCCGTTCCTGCTCTGTCCCGTCTACATCAACTTCATCAGCCGCATGCAGCTCGCCTGGAGCCTCGACCGTCAGCTCCCGGCCTGGTTCGGCGAGGTCAACGTCCGTCTCCGGGCGCCGCTCAACGCGATCCTCGCGACGCTCGGACTGACCGCGCTGTTCCTGTTCTTTCAGAGCTACAACGACCTGCCCACGGTGCTGGCCACCACCGGCCACAAGCTCAACCTGGCGGGTACGGCTTGGTTCTCGATCGTGATGGCGTTCCTGACCTGGTCGCTGCCGGGGATCAACGCGCTGCTGGTGCGCGTGCGCCGCCCCGACCTGGTGCGCAACGCGCCGTTTGGCAAGGCGCTGCCCTGGATCGGGCTGGTGTGGCTGCTGTTTCCGATCTGGATCTACATCTTCGCGGTGGTCAAGCCGATCGCCAACGCCCTGTCGGGAACGGGCACGCTGAAGTATCTGGAGACCAACGGGATCCTCGACGCCGCCCTGTTCTACCTCCTGGGGCTGGTGATCTACTTCGTGATGAGGTTCCGCTCCCGGGCGGCGGGCGTGGACTCCAAGATGCTGTTCACCGAGCTGCCGCCGGACTGATCGTTGGCCACCCGGCTCTACATCGCGAGCGATCTCCACGCCGCCGAGAAGGCCTGGCGCAAATTCGTCAACGCGATCTCGCTGAACGTCTACAAGGCCCAGGTGGCGCTGCTGGCCGGGGATCTGACCGGCAAGGCGATCGTCCCCATCGTCGGCCACGACGACCGCTACGAGACCCACCTGTTCGGGGTCCATCGCTCCGCCCGGGGGCAACAGGAGCTCGCCCAGCTCGAACGTGACATCGCCGACGTCGGCTACTACTCGTTCGTGACCACCGCGGCGGAGGCGGAGCGGCTGGCCAGCGCCGAGGCCGACCGCGACACTCTGCTGCACCGGTTGATGAACGAGCGCGTGGAGGCATGGATGGCGCTGGCCACCGAGCGGCTGTCCGACGGCCAGGTGCCGCTGTACCTGATCCCCGGCAACGACGACGACTTCGTCATCGACCCGATCCTCGAACGGCCGCAGTACGCGCCGGTCAACGGCGACGGCAAGGTGCTCGAGATCCCCGGCGGCCTGCAGCTGCTGTCGTGCGGGTGGTCCAACCACACGCCGTGGAAGACGCCGCGGGAGGAGTCCGAGGACGAGCTCTACGCGCGCCTTGACGCGCTGGCGCGCCAGGTGGGCGATCCGCGGCGGGCGGTGTTCATGATCCACGTCCCGCCGCACGACTCGGGACTGGACACCGCGCCGTTGCTCGACGAGAACCTGCGCCCCACCGTCTCGGCGGGCGACGTGCTGCGCGGCCCGGTTGGCTCCACCGCGGTGCGCCGGATCATCGAGGAGTATCAGCCGCTGCTGGCGATCCACGGGCACATCCATGAGTCCGGCGGCGAGCGCAAGATCGGTAAGACGCTGTGCCTCAACCCCGGCAGCGAGGCCAACCACGGCATCCTGCGCGGCTACCTGGTCGACGTGGGGCGCAAGGGGATCGACCTCGCCCAGCGCGTCGAGGGCTGAGCCCGGCGCCCGGCCACGCCGCCCGTCGAGGCGGCGTCCGGGTTCAGGCCACGCCGCAGTAGCGCATCGCAGCCACCGCGAGGCCCTGTGCGCAGCCGACCAGCCCGTCGATCGGGACGTACTCGTCGACCATGTGCGCCATGCTGATCCCGTCGGGGTCAAAGCCGGGGGGTCCGTAGCCGATCGAGGGAATCCCACCCAGCTTGGTCAGGGTGGCGCCGTCATACCAGGAGTCCAGTCCCCCGACCGCGCCGGGGCGCCCCACGTCGGCGGTGGCGGCGAGCAGGATGTCGACGACCGGCTCGGACGGGGAGATCTCGAACGGCATCACCGCGTTGGGCCACCACTCGATCACCGGCGGGTGTTCGGCCAGCCAGTCGTCGCGGGCGCTCTCCCGGGCGATCCACGACTCCACCTCGCGGCGCACCCCGCTGCCCCACCCGCGCGCGTCGGCTTGGGCGGGCAGGTACAGGACCGCGATCGTCAGGCCGCACTCGGCGGGGTAGGTCACGGGCCACTCACCGCTGCGAGCCATCGTCGGCAGTAGCGTGGGACGCGAGAGGAACGGGTGCTCGAGGCCGTCACCCTCGGCCCACTCCCGGCGCAGAGAAGCGATCGCCTCCAGGACCACCACGGCCTTCTCGATCGCGTTGACCGCGCCCCCGGCGCGCCAGTCGGGCTGCCGCATCTCGGCGTGGCCGGGTCGTCCGGGCACCTTCACCACGCCGTACTCCCCGCCGCGGCAGGCTACCCAGACCTGAAAGCCGGTCGGTTCGGTGACGATGCCGGCGTCGGCCTTCAGCCCGCGCTCCACCAGCGCCGTCGCGCCCGCGCCGGATGACTCCTCGTCGGTGTTGGTGGCGACCAGCAGGTCGCCGTCGAGCTCCACGCCGAGCGCGGCGAGCGCCTCCACCGCGAACACCATCGACGCGATCCCGCCCTTCATGTCGCACGACCCCCGCCCGTAGAGCCGCCCGTCGCGCACCTCGGGTACGAATGGATCGCTGGTCCAGGCGACCCGCGGCTCAGCCGAGACGACATCGATGTGACCGTTGAACAGCAGCGACCGTCCCTGTCCCCGCCCGGGCCGAGTGGCGATCAGCTGCGGGCGGCCGGCGAAGTCCAGCCCCGGTGGTACCAGCGGCCGGCCTCGCATCGACTCCGCGTCGGGCTCCCACAGATCCGACTCGGCGCCGGCGCCGCGCAGGCGGCGCTCGAGGTACTCCTGCAGCGCCGACTCCTGCCGCGCCGGCTCCCCGACGTCCCGCGCGGTGGTATCGAACTCGATCAGATCACCGGCCAGGGCCACCAGCTGGTCACGGCCCTGTTCGATCGCGTCGCACACCCCGCGCTCGGCGTCGGTCAACGACATGCCGCGCACCCTAACAGCGGACGAGTCCCCTGGTCAGGTCTGACAGACCGGGCACCAGTAGGTGGTCCGCCCGCCGATCGTGGCCCGCTCCAGCGCGTGGCCGTCACGCGGGCACACTCCCTCGCGACCCCGGGCGCGCGACGAACCTGCCGGTGTGCACGCCGCCCTGGCGTATGGCCGAGCGCACCGCGGACCGCAGCTCACGGCGGAGCCGGTCCAGGTCGGCCTCCGACAGCTCCGAGACCGACCGCCCCGGGGCGAGGCGGGCCTGCCACAGCGCTTGGTCGGCGAGCAGGTTGCCGACCCCGGCGATGGCCCCCTGATCGAGCAGCCGCGCCTTGACCGTGGTGTGCCCGGCGCCGACCCGGCGGCGAAACGCCTCCCGGCCCACGTCAGCCGCATCGGGGCCGACGTGGCGCAAGTCGGGGTTGAGCACGGCCCGGCCGAGGCGGCGCTTGTCCCGCAGGGCAAACCGCGTGCCGTCGTCGAACTCGACGGCGAAGCGGTCCCAGCGGGGGGTCTGGCCGGGGCCTTCGAGGACGATGTGGCCGGCCATGCCGAGGTGCAGACCCAGCGCCGGTCCGTCGACCGTCTCCAGCCACAGGAACTTTCCCCGGCGGTGGGCGCTGGCCAGCTCGTGGCCGATCAGCGCCTCGGCGATCTCGCCGGGGGCGTGGGGTCGGCACACGTAGGAGTCGCGGTCGTCGACGTCGGAGATCCGCCGGCCCAGGACGGATTCGAGCGTCTGGCGGGCTCGCTCCGCCTCGGGTAGTTCCGGCATCGGTCAGCTCCAGCCTAGAGCCGCGCCGAGCTTCTCCTCCGGCGCGGCCAACTGCTTCTGCCCTCGGAGCGCCGAGCTTCTCCCCCGCGCGGGCGGCGGCGTCGATCACCGCCCGGCGGGTCCTGGCCTCGGTCGTGCTGCTGTGGCGGCTGATCGGGGCCGCGACCCCGATCGACGCGAAGGCATGGCCGTCGTCGTCGAGCACCGGCGCCGCCAGCGCCCACGCCCCGTCGTAGGTCTCCTCCCAGCTCAGTCCCCACCCCTGCCGGTGAATCGCGGTCGAGCTGCTCGCGGATCGCCTTGGCGCCAGTCACCGTGCCGGCGGCCAGCCGCTCACGCGGCTGCGTCAATACGGCGTCGATCTGGGGCGGGGGCTGGAACGCCAGCAGCGTCTTGGCCGTCGCCCCGGCGGTCAGCGGCACCCCGGTCCCGACCTCGGCGGTGACGCGCAGCCGCTTGCGGGAGTCGACCGTGGCGACGTAGCGCGCCAGTCCGCTGGAGAACTCGGGCATGGCCAGGATCACCAGCTCCTCGGTGCCCGTCGCGAGCCGGCGCAGCTCGGTGTCCAGCACCGCGGGGAGATTCAGCGAAGCGCTGGCGCGCAGGCCCAGCCTCACCGCCGCGATCCCCAGGCGATAGCGGCCGTCCTCGTCTCGCAACACGTAGCCGGCGCTCTCCAGGCTGCGCAGCAGGCGATTGAGCGTCGTGGACGGCATCGCCAGATGGGCTCGCAGCGCGCCTTCGGTCCAGCCGGTGGACTCCCCGCCGAACGACTCCAGGATGCGCAATGCCTTCTCCAGCACCTTGGGGGTGTCCGGCCCGGCGTCAGTTCTCGGTCGCGCCATCGCCCGGGAACTGATAGCGTTGCCATTTCTGGGAAACATATTCCACTATATGGGAAACCCTACACGATGATCAGAACCGGCGACGAATACCGCGAGTCCATCCGCGACGGCCGCTCGGTGTGGATCGACGGGGAACGGGTGCAGGACGTGCCGACCCATCCCGCGTTCCGGCCGATCGTCGACGCCCGGGCGCGGATCTACGACCTCGCCCACGAACCGGCCACCGCCGAGGTCATGTCATACGCGGACGCCGATATCGGTGAGCGGTGCGCCACCGGGGCCAAGCGGCCGTTGAGCCAGGACGACTGGCGCGCCAAGCGCGCCGCTGTGGACTGCGTGCTCGATGACCTCGGCGGCATCGTCACTCGCGTGGGCGACGAGACCGTCGGCGAGATGTGGTCGCTCTACGACGGCCAGGACGTGCTCGACGAGATCGACCCGGCCTTCTCCGAGCACATCCGCCACCACGTGCGCCACGCGGCGGTGGCCGATCCGTTTCATGTCTCGGCCAACACCGACCCCAAGGGCGACCGCTCCCGCAAGCCCCAGGACCAGGATCCCGACGTGCTCCTGCACGTGGCCGGCCGGACCAGCCGGGGAATCATCGTGCGGGGGGCCAAGTTCGAGACCGCCGCGGCATACGCCAATCAGGCCTTCGTCAAGCCAACCATCGGCGACTGGGGTGGCAGCGAGCTGTCCGACTACGCCGTCGGGTTCGTGATCGACATGGGTGCGCCGGGCATCAAGCACATCTGCCGCTCGCCGTTCGGGGGCGGGCGGCCCGCCGCCGACTACCCGCTCTCGGGCCGCTTCGACGAGATCGACACCATGATCGTGTTCGACGACGTCGAGGTGCCATGGGAGAACGTCCTCTTCTACCGCAGCACCCGCGCGGCGGCGTTCATCCGCGCCACCCTGCACCGCTACAGCATGTTCCCGTTCGTCCAGCGCCACCTGCGCTTCGCGGACCTGCTGCTCGGCGTCAGCTACCTCAACGCGGTTCAGACCGGGGTCAAGATGCACCAGGCGGTGCGCGAGAAGCTCGCCGAGCTGGCCTGCTACCGGGAGTCGATCCACGCCCATCTGACCGCGTCGATCGAGCTGGCCCAGGACAGCCCGGGCGGGCTGAAGATGCCCAACCAGGCCCTGCTCTACTCCGGCCGGGTCCTGGCCTGCTCCCAGCTGCCGGCGATGATGCACCTGGCCCGCGACCTGTGCGGCGGCCAGCTGTGCGTCACCCCCAGCGCCGACACCTTCCAGGATCCCGAGGCGGGGCCGTGGCTGGCCAAGTACCTCGCCGTGGGGGACGTCTCGGCCGAGCAGCGCCGGCGGCTGTTCGCCTTCGCCCGGGACCTGCTCAACTCCGACTACGCCGGGCACCGGCTGACCTTCCAGCTGTTCGCCCAGTCGCCGGCCTTCGCCCACCTGCTGGCGGTGTACAACAACTACGACTTCGAGGGGCCCGCCGATCTGGTCCGCCGCTATGCCGGCCTGGACGACAACGGGCTCGGCGAGGCGGCGGCAGCGTGAACGACCTCAACCTGGTCCACGCCGCGCAGGTGGCTCGGGTCAGCGACCACGGCGTACCCCGGCGCGGCGAGCAGCAGGGCGAGCTCGACCTGGTACCCGACGGCGCGGTGGCGATCCGCGACGGCGTGATCGTCGCGGTCGGCCCGACCGACCAGGTGCTCGCGGCCTGGCCCGACGAGGTGCCCACGCTCGACGCGTCGGGCCGCGCGGTGCTGCCCGGGTTGATCGAGTGTCACTCCCATCCGCTGTTCGCCGGCAGCCGGCACGCCGAGTACGCCGAGCGCCTGGGCGGGGCGACGCTGGCGGAGATCGCCGCCCGGGGCGGCGGGATCTGGGCCAGCGTGCTGGAAACCCGGGCCGCGCCGGACGCCGAGCTGCTGGAGCGACTGGGTGCCGCCTACCAGCGGATCCTCGCCGGCGGCGCCACCACGCTCGAGGTCAAGTCCGGCTATGGCCTGACCGCCGAGCAGGAGCTGCGCGAACTGGCCCTGCTCGATCAGAGCCGCAGCATGACCCCGATGGACCTGACGATCTCGTTCCTGGGCGCCCACGTGGTGCCAGCCGGGCTCGACGCCGACGCCTACACCGCCGACGTGCTGGAGATGCTGCCGGCGGTGATCGAGCAGGGGGTGGCCGACTTCCACGACATCACCTGCGAGCGGGGGCTGTTCACCCCGGAGCAGGCGCTGACCCTGTTCGCGCGCTCGCGCGAGCTGGGGATCCCCACCCGGGCCCACTCCGACGCCTGGCAGCCCTCGGAAGGGTGGCGGACCGCCGTGGCCGGTGGCGCGGTGTCGGCCGAGCACCTGACCTACACGCCCGATGAGGAGATTCGGGCGGTGGGCCACACCGACACGGTTGCGGTGCTGCTGCCCCAGGCGGAGCTGATCTACATGACCGACCGGCGCGCCAACGCCCGGCTGTTGATCGAGCACGAGGTCCCGGTCGCGGTCGCGACCGACTACTGCTCCTCCATCCACGCCACCTCGATCGCCACCACGATCGGGCTGGCGGCGCCGTGGTTTCGCCTGACGCCGTCCGAGGCGGTCGTGGCGGGCACCCTGAACGCCGCCTACGCGCTGTGCCGCCACCACGACCGGGGCTCGATCGACCCGGGCAAGCGGGGCGACCTGACCGTGCTCTCGGTCGATCATCCCGCCGAGCTGTGCCTGGCCGTGGGCCAGGACGTGGTCTCTGAGGTGATCATCGCCGGCCAGGTCGTGCGCGGCATCCCGGCTCTCTAATCGTGAGGAAAGCTCTATGACACACACGCGGATCCGCCCGTTCAACACCAGGGACACCTATCCCGACCAGGTGCTCGACAACGATCTCTGCCAGGCGGTGGTGGCGGGTGACACGGTGTTCCTGCGCGGTCAGGTGGGCCAGGACCTCGAGACCTCGCAGTCGGTTGGCATCGGCGATCCGGCGGCGCAGGCCGAGCAGGCCATGCGCAACATCGAGACACTGCTGCGCGAGGCCGGCTCGGGCCTGCACGAGATCTGCAAGATCGTCGTCTACCTCACCGACATCCGCCACCGCGAGCCTGTCTACACCGTGATCGGGCGGTGGCTGCGCGGGGTGCATCCCTGCTCGACCGGGCTGGTGGTCAGCGCACTGGCTCGACCCGAGTGGCTGGTCGAGATCGACGCCACCGCCGTGATCGCCGGCGGCGGCCCGACCGCGTGAGGAGCGCCACGCCCGGTCTCGAGCTCGACTCGCTGGCGGAGTTCGCCGCCATCCCGGGCCCCACCGGGGCCGAGGAGGAGCGTCTGGGCTGGCTGGAGCGGCGGCTCGCCGGCCGGCCCGGCGAGCGCTACCGCGACGCCGCGGGCAACCTGATCTGGCGCGCGCCGGGCGGCCAGAGCACGGTGCTGGTGATGGCGCACGTGGACACCGTGTTCGCTGCGGACACCCCCCTGGTCATCACCCGTGACGGCGACGACCTGGTGGGGCCGGGGATCGGGGACAACGCCACCGCCGTGATGGCGCTGACCTGGACGCTGGAACGGTTGCCGGCGTTCCCGCCGCAGCTGGCGGTGGCATTCACCGTCGGCGAGGAGGGGCTGGGAAACCTCCGCGGGGCACGGCACGTCTGCGCCGAGCTCCGGCCCGAGGTCGCGGTCGCCGTCGAGGGCCACGGGCTCGACGAGGTGATCACCGAGCACGTGGGCAGCCTCCGCGCGCGGGTCACGGTCACCGGGCCGGGCGGCCACTCGTGGTCAGACCGCGGCACCCCCAGCGCGATCCACGCGCTGGTGTCGATCGCCGATCAGCTGGCCGGGACCGGCGCCAACGTGGGCACGATCGCGGGCGGCCGGGCGGTCAACGCGATCGCCGCCCACGCCGAGATGCTGGTCGAGCTGCGCTCACTGGATCCGTCGGAGCTGGCGGGGTTCGGCCGCCGCCTCGACGGGTTGCGCGTCCAACCGCCGCTGGCGCTCACATGCGAGGTCGTGGGCGAGCGTCCGGCCGGACGGATCGAGCCCGGCCATCCCCTGCTGGCGGCCGTCCTCGGAGTGCGCCAGGCGGTCGGCCTCGGCGACCGCTGCAGCGCGGGGTCAACCGACGCCAACGCCGCCGCCGCCCTGGGGATTCCCGCCGTGGCGATCGGGTGCGCCCGCGGAAGCGCCATGCACACCGTCAACGAGCGCATCGACGTGCGCTCGCTGTCGCTCGGCTGCCGCCAGCTCGAGGCGCTGCTGCCCGCCCTGGCGGGCTGACCTTCAGTGGGATATTTGACGCGACAGTCGCGTCAGATATCCCACGGAGCGTCCGTGCCAGGGCTAGAGCAGCTCCAGCCCCACGTCGGCCGGCCCGTGGGCGTTGATCGGGTTCAGGTCCATGGGGCACGCCGACAGCACCACGATCACCTCGACCACGGCCCGCAGCGTCACGTAATCCCCGGGCTGAGCCGGGGAGGGCAGGAACTCCAACCGGCCATCGGGCGTCCACGGGATGTTCATGAACAGGTTCAGCGGCGCGGGCACGCCCTCCACCTCGATCCCGCGCTCGGCCAGTGCGCGACGGTAGTTCACGGCACAGCTGGCGTGGTCCTCGCCGCCGCCGAGCTGCCGGTAGCGCTCGGGGTCGCACGCCGCGATCAGGGTGTCGTGGACTCCCGGGCTGGTGTCCTGCTCAACCGTGAGCAGCGCCCGGCGCCGGTTGCTGTACAGCTCGTCACCGATCGCCGGGACCAGCTTGGTGAGCGCGGTCCGGGTGTGCTCCATCGACAGGTGCTCGCCGGGATCGGCCGGGTTGACCGCCCACGTGTCGACCACCTGGCCCCCGTGCCGGTTGATGATCCGCAGCCGCTGGCCGGCGCGGAGCGGTACCGCCAGGCCCTCCCGGGCGCGAAGCACGGCCGAAAGCTCCGAGTCGCTCACGGCAGGATCTCAGAGCGGCGCGATGCTGCCGTCCGGGGCCATCCGCGCGAGCACCGATCGCACTGCCTCCACCACCTCCATCGCCTCGTCCTCGCTCATCACCAGCGGCGGCGACAGGACCAGGCTGTGTCCGCAGTCGCGCACCAGAACCCCGGTCTCGCGGCGGATGACATCGTGGGGCGCGGCGTCCATGGCGATCGGCGTCCGGGTGGTCTTGTCGCTGACCAGCTCGATCCCCAGCATCATCCCCAGGCCCCGCACCTCCCCGACGACCGGCAGCTCGGTCAGCTCCGCCTGCAGGGCCGCCAGCAGGAAGGCTCCGACCTCACGGGCGCGATCGAGCAGATCCTCCCGCTCGATGATGTCGAGGTTCTCCATCGCCACCGCGCACGCGGTGGGATGTCCGTTGTAGGTGAAGCCGGCCGGGAAGCCGTGGTCGCGGCCGAGCACCTCGGCGACCTCGCCGGACACCAGCACCGCGCCGAGCGGGACGTACCCGCTGGTGATGCCCTTGGCGGTCACGATCAGATCGGGCTCGACGCCGAAATGCTGTGCCCCGAACCAGCGCCCGGTACGTCCGAACGCGGTCACCACCTCGTCGAGGATCAGCAGGATGCCGTGGCTTTGGAGCAGCTCGCGAACGCGCGGCCAGTAGTCGTCGGGCGGCACGATCATGCCGGCGACGCCCATCACCGGCTCACCGATCATCGCCGCGATGCGGTCCGGTCCGATCGTCTCGATCGTGCGCTCCAGCTCGTCCAGGCAGAAGTCGGTCGGATCGCGGTCGGCGAACAGCTCGGCTCGGTACGGCCACGGCGGCGTCAGATGGTGGATGTGGGGGAGCATCGGACCGAAGCCCTCGCGGTAGATCTCCATGCCGCTGGCCGATCCCGAGCCATAGCCGATGCCGTGATAGGCGCTGCGCCGGGCGAGGATCCAGTTGCGCTCATGGTCGCCGCGCCGGTAGTGGTAGTAGCGCACCATCCGCAACGCGGCCTCGTTGCCCTCCGAGCCGCCGCTGGTGAAGTAAACCCGTGAGACGGACTCCGGCGAGAGCTCCACCAGTCGCTGGGCCAGCTCGATCGCGCGGTCGTTGGAGAACTCCCAGAAGCTCGTGAAGTACTCCAGCCGCTGCATCTGGCGCGCGGCCACCTCGGCGATCTCGGACCGGCCGTGCCCCACCTGGGCCAGCCACAGCCCGCCGGTGGCGTCAAGGTACTCCCGCCCGGCCGCGTCACGCAGGCGGCAGCCGCTGCCCTCGGTCATCACCACCCGCTCCTCCACCGCGCCGGACAGGTAGGGGTGGATGAGCAGGCGCCGATCGAGCTCCGCCAGGCGCTCGGCGTCGGCGGTGGTGGATGGAATCGTCGTCATCGCTTCCCCCTCTTGAGCTGGGCCGGTCGTGGTTTTCAAAGGCCGCCACCCTTGCGCCCTTGGGCTCGCTTTGCGTACTGTATACCCAGTGCGGAGTCCCGGATCGGCGCGGCCCAGACAGCATGGCTGAGACCTTCGTCCTGCTGCACGGGTCCTGGCACGGCGGGTGGGCCTGGGAGCCGACCGCTTGGTGCCTGCGCGAGCTTGGCCACTGCGCCTACGCCCCCACCTACCCGGGCCATCTCCCCGGCGCCAGCCGGGCCGGCATCCGCCACGCCGACTACGTCGACGCCGTGGTCGGGTTCATCGAAGGCCATGACCTGCGCGACGTGGTCCTGGTCGGGCACAGCTTCGGGGGATCGGTGGTCAGCCGCGCCTCGCAGGTGATCCCCGAGCGGCTCAAGCGGCTGGTGTTCCACACCGCGTTCGTGGTCGACGACGGCGCCAGTGTCAACGACAACCTCCCCGCCGAGCAGACCGCGCTGTTTGCGCGAGCGGCCCACTCCAGTCCCGATAACACCGTGGCCTGCGCCTGGGATGTGTTCCGCGACCACTTCATCCAGGACGCCGCGCCGCAGGCCGCCCGCTCGGTGTGGGAGCGGCTGGTGCCCCAGCCGTTCACGCCCTGGGAGCAGAGACTCGACCTGCGCGAGTTTCACCGCGGCGAGCTGCCGCGGAGCTTCATCGCGGTGGCCGACGACCGGGCCCTGCCGCCGGGTACCTGGCACCCGCACATGTCGTCGCGGCTGGGCCGCTTCAAGCTGGTGGAGATGGGCGGCAGCCACGAGGTCATGTTCACCCGCCCGGCCGAACTGGCCCGCAAGCTCGTCGACGCCGCCAACGACTAGCTCCCAGACCCAACTGTATACAATGCGTAATCGACAACCCCGGGGGAGGAGCGACCGTTGAAGGCGGCACGGCTGGTGGAGATCGCGCAACCGCTGGTGATCGAGGACGTCGCCGCCCCCGAGCCCGGTCCGCGGGAAGCGGTGGTGAAGGTGGCCGTCGAGGGTATCTGTCGCACCGACTGGCACACCTGGATGGGCGACTGGTCGTGGGTCGGTCTGGCTCCCCCGCTGCCGATCACCATGGGGCACGAGTTCGCCGGCACCGTCAGCGCCATCGGCGCCGATGTTCACAGCATCGCCGTCGGCGACCGAGTGGCGGTCCCGTTCCACGAGGCCTGTGGCGTGTGCGGCTACTGCCGCGCGGGCCGCACCAACCTTTGTGACGCGATGGAGTTTCTCGGCATGACACACGACGGTGGCTACGCCGAGTACGCCCGCGTGGTCAACGCCGATCTGAACTGCGTCCGCCTCCCCGACGAGGTCTCCTTCGACGCTGCCGCTGCCCTGGGCTGCCGCTTCATGACCGCCTGGCACGCGCTCCAGCATCAGGCCGGCCTGCGTGGCGGCGAGTGGCTGGCGGTGCACGGCGTCGGGGGGATCGGCCTCTCGGCCGTCCAGATCGGCGTCGCGCTCGGCGCCAGAGTGATCGCGGTCGACATCGACGAGCGCAAGCTCGAAGCCGCCCGGGCCCAAGGGGCCGCGCTCACGATCGACGCCCGGGTGCAGCCGGTGGCCGACACGGTCAAGGCGGCCACCGGCGCAGGCGCCGACGTGGCGCTCGGCGGCCTCGGCGCGGCCGAGCTGGTCCGGGCCGCGCTGATGAGCCTCTGCAAGGGCGGGCGCCTGGTGCAGGTGGGCCTGACCAGCCATGAGGAGCAGGGCATCGTCGGCATCCCCCTCGATGAGCTGATCGAGGCCGAGCTGACGATCGTCGGCAGCGTCGGCAATCCCCACATCCACCTGCCCGCGTTGTTGCGCCTGGTCGCCGACGGGCGGCTCGATCCGGCCGGACTGGTGACCGAGCGCGTGCCCCTGGAGCAGGCCCAGAACGTGCTGGAGCGAATGACCAGCTTCGACACGGTCGGCTTTGCGCTGATCGACAGTTTCTGAACCCGAGCAGCGGATTTGTATACTCTGTACACCCGCGAGTCCATCCTGGAGAGGCTGTCTGATGCCCACGTCTAAAGGCCGTAGCGGACGGCGCCCGGAGCGATCTGGACTGCGGCGCCGTGACGCTGGCCTGGCCGTGCGGCCGGAGCGCCCCCCCTCGCTGGCCGAGCACGTTCGCCGGGTGATCCGCGACGACATCCTGACCGGCCGGCAGCCCGCCGGCGCCCGCCTCACCGAGGCGATGGTGATGGAACGCACCGGCGTCAGCCGCACCCCCGTCCGCGAGGGGCTGCGGAGCCTGGAGGGCGAGGGACTGGTGATCGCCTACCGCAGCCGGGGCACGTTTGTCACCTATCGCCTCACGCCCGAGGAGGCCATGCTCCTCTACGACGTGCGCCTGGTGCTTGAGCCCCATCTCACCGCGATCGCCGCCGAGCGCATGACGCCCGAGGCCCTGGCCGTGATCGGGGACGTTCTCGAGCGCTTCGTCGAGGCCCTGGGCGCGGCCGACCCGCGTGAGGCCGGTCAGCTCGACGCGGACTTCCACCTCACCATCTATGAGGCGAGTGGCAGCGAGCTGCTCAGCGTGCTGCGCGGTTACTGGACGCGGCTGCAGCTGGAGCTGTCCGAGCGGGTGTACAACACCGAGCTGCCGCGCCGCTTCCTCAAGGAGCATCAGGGCATCTATGACGCGCTGCGGCGGGGAAACTCCACGCTCGCGCAGGACCGCATGCGCTCCCACATCGAGCACGGTCGCACCGCGCTGGAGAAGGGACTGCGAGCGGCGGCGGCGCAGGACCGCGCCCGGGAAAAGGGTCCCGCGCGGTGAGCCGGCTGAAGCTCGGACTCGCGGTGGAGAACTTCACCCCGGCTCCGAAGGAGCCCGATGTCGAGGCGATCCTCGCCTACGGACGGCGGGCGGAGGAGCTGGGATTCGAGTCGCTATGGGCGTGGGACCACATGTTCCTGGGCACCCAGCGTCCGTTTCCCTTCCTGGAGTCGCTGTCGACGCTGCTGCTACTCGCCCGCGAGACCGAACGAGTGGAGCTCGGCACCGGGATCCTGGTGCTGCCGCTGCGCAACGCCGCGGTGCTGGCCAAGACCGCCGCGACGCTCGACATCGTCTCGCGGGGGCGGCTCACCCTGGCCATGGCGGTGGGCTGGTACGAGCGAGAATTCGACGCCTGCGGGGTGCCGTTCAAGCAGCGCGGGCGCATCTTCGAGGAGAATTTGGAGCTGATCAAGCGCTTCTGGACGGGCGAGCCGGTCAGCGGTGAGGCCCGCGGGATCCCGTTCCGCAACGCCCTCATGCTGCCCCCTCCGGCCCGCCGCCCCCGGCCGCGACTGCTGGTCGGCGGCTACGTCGACAAGGTGCTCAAGCGCGTGGCCGAGCAGTCCGATGGCTGGCTGACCTACTTCTATGCCCCCGAGGCGTTCAGCGGTGCCTGGCACCGGATCCGCGAGTACGCCCAGCAGGCCGGACGTGATCCCGACGCGCTGGACAACGTGGCCCAGCTGGCGTTCTGCATCGGAGACTCCTTTGAGACCGCCGACCGCCAGGTGCGTCGCTACATCGATGACTACTTCGATCTGCCGGCGTGGAGCGAGTCCACCGCCGAGAGCGCGATTCGCGGTACCGCGGAGCAATGCGCCGAGCAGATCGCCAACTACGCCAACGTCGGAGTCCAGCACATCTGCCTGGTGCCCCACCGCTACGAGCAGGAGCAGGTGGAGCGCTTCGCCGCCGAGGTCATGCCGCTGGTGGCCGACATCGCGGTGCCCGCCACGCCATGACCACCGCCGCCGACAAGCGCATGTCGCTGGCGCAGGCGGCGGCGCTGGTGCACGACGGCGACACGGTGGCGGCGGGTGGCTGCTGCTACTCGCGGACCCCGTGGGCGATGCTGCTTGAGCTGCTGCGGGCGGGACGGTGCGACCTGACGCTGGCACGCAACCTGATGTGTTTCGAGGCCGAGCTGTTTCTGGCCACCGGCGCCGCCAACCGGCTGATCGCCAGCTGGGTCGGCATCGGGCTGCGGTGGGGCATCCCCAAGGTGTTTCGCGAATACGTCGAGGCCGATCCTTCGATCTACGAGGAGTGGAGCCATCTGTCCTACGGGCTACGGTTCCTCGCCGCGTCGATGGGGATGCCGTTCCTGCCCACCGCGTCGCTGCTGGGCTCCGATCTGCTGGCGCGCACCCCGGCCCTCCAGATGCGCTGTCCGTTCACCGGCGAGCTGCTGGTGGCGGTTCCGGCGCTGGTGCCCGACGTCGCGATCATCCACGTCCATACCGTCGACGCCAGCGGCAACGCCCAGGTCCTCGGCCCGGCCTACATGGACGTGGAGTACGCCCGCGCCGCCAACACGGTGATCATCACTGCCGAGGAGGTGGTCCCCTCCGAGGCGATCGTCCGCCACGCCGACCGCACCCTGATCCCCGGTTTCGTCGTCGACGCCGTCGTGGAGGTGCCCTACGGCGCCTATCCGCACGAGTGCCACGGCCTGTACGAGGCCGACTTCGCGCACTTCGACGCCTACGTCGAGCAGGTCAACGCCGACGGAGCGGCGGGGGTGGAGAGCTACCTGCGCGAGCACCTGGAGTTGCCCGGCAGCTTCGCCGGCTTTCTGGATCAGGTCGGCGCGTCGCGGCTGCTCGAGCAGCGCCGCCTGGCGCGGGAGCTGGTGGCGGCATGACCGCCACTCCCACGCCGGTGGAGCTGATGACGATCGCCGGCAGCCGCCTGCTCCGGGATGGCCGCGTGGTGTTCGCCGGGGTGGGGGCGCCGCTGGAGGCCAGCGTGCTGGCCAAGCGACTGCACGCGCCGTCCCTCACAATCGTGCTCGAGGGGGGCTCGATCGGCCCCCGGATGCTGCCCGGCCGCCTGCCGGTATCCACCAACGAAATGCGCGCCGCCCACGACGCCTTCATGCTGACCTCGATCAACGACCTGTTCCTCTACGGGCAGCGTGGCTGCTACGACTACGGCTTCATCGGCGCGGGCCAGCTCGACCAGTTCGGCAACGTCAACACCAGCTACATCGGGGATCCGGATCGGCCCAAGGTCCGCCTCCCCGGCAGCGGGGGCGCCAACGACATCGTGTCCAGCTGCCGCGAGGTCCTGATCATGACCCGGCACGAGCTGCGGCGGTTCGTCGAGCGCGTGGACTTCATCACCAGCCCCGGCTACCTGAGCGGCCCCGAGTCCCGGCGCCGGGCCGGCCTGATCCGCAACCGGCCGGTGGCGGTGGTCACCGATCTGGCCCTGCTTGGGTTCGACGAGGCCAGCGGAAGGCTGCGACTCGACGCTCTGCAGCCGGGGGTCAGCGAGGCCGACGTGCACGCCAACACGGGGTTTGACCTGCTCGTCTCCGACAGCCTGGCCGAGCTCGCCGCGCCGACCGACCCCGAGCTTGCCGAGCTGCGCTGGCTGCGCGACGGCACACCCACCCCAGTGTCGGACACGAGAGAGGTGACCAGAACCCCATGATCGGGCCGTTCATCGACATCAAGGGCGCGGTGGACGTGCACGTCCACTCCGAACCGGACCTGTTTCCGCGTATCGCCGACGACGTGGGCGTGGCCCGCCACGCCGCATCGCTCGGACTCCGCGCGATCTCGCTCAAATGCCACTCCGAGCGGACCACCAGCCGCGCCTACCTGACCCAGCAGCTCGTCCCCGGCATCCAGGTGGTCGGCGGCATCGTGCTCAATCGCGCGGTCGGAGGCATCAACCCCGCCGCGGTCCAAGCGGCCCTGCAGCTCGGCGCCCGGCACGTGTGGATGCCGACCGTCGATGCCGCCAACCACGCCCGCACGTTCGGCTCCACCGGCGTCTACGACAAGCAGGCCAGCACCGTGGCCGACACGAGCGACCTCGGCATCGAGGTGTTCGACGGCGAGGACCAGCCGATCGAGGGGCTGATCGACGTCCTGGACCTGATCGCCGAGCACCGGGCGATCCTCAGCACGTGTCACCTATCGGTGCGGGAGATCGAACTGCTGGTGGCCACCGCGCGGGATCGCGGCGTCGAGAAGATCATGATCACGCATCCGTTCTTCAAGGTCCCCAGCCTGGACCTCGACCGCCTGCAGCGACTCGTCGCGCAGGGCGCCTACGCCGAGTTCGGCTACTGCACCGTGTCACCGATGTGGAACCACGCGCCGCTGACCCGGGTGGTCGAGGCGATCAAGGCGATCGGGCCCGAGCGGTGCATCCTCATGAGTGACGGCGGGCAGCGTCACAACCCCATGCCGGCCGAGTGCCTGCGGGTGTTCGCGCAGTCGGTGTACGAGTCGGGAGTCAGCGAGGAGGGGGTGCAGCGGATGATCAGGCACAACCCGCTCGATCTGCTCGAGCTCCCGCCCCCACCCCCGGTGCCGGCCGCGGCCGCCAACGGGGCCGGCGCGGACGCCGGCGCCGCCGATGGGCACCGCATTCCGGTGGCCGGCGCAGCCGCGGGGTCAACGCGGTGAGCACCCGCGTGGGGCTGATCGTCCCCTCCTCCAACACGGTGGCCGAGGTCGACTTCTACCGGCGCCTGCCCCCCGGCTGCACGCTGCACACCGCGCGCATGTATCTCGAGGAGACCACGCCCGAGGGCGAAGCCGAGATGCTCGACCACCACCTCCCCACCGCGATCTCCGACCTGGCCACGACGCGGCCCGAGGTGATGGTGTTCGGGTGCACGAGCGCGGGCGCGCTGCGCGGCAACACCTACGAAGCCGAGCTGATCGCCCGGATCGCCGCGGCCACCGGCGCCGAGACGTTCAGCGTCGCCGCCGCGGTCCGGCGGACGATCCTGTCCCGCGCCAGCCGCCGGGTGGGGGTGATCACTCCCTACGTGGACAGCCTCAACGAGAAGATCCGGCAGAGCCTCGAGGCCGACGGAGTCGGGGTGGAGGCGATCCACGGGCTGGGGATCACCGACAACTTCGCCATCGCCGAGGTGCAACCCGCACGCATCGTCTCGTTCGCGCAGGAGTGCTTCGAGGGCAGTGACATCGATCTGCTGTTCGCGTCGTGCACGAACTTCCGCGCGCTCGACGCGCGCGAGGAGATCCAGGAGGCGCTGGGAGTGCCGGTGGTCACCAGCAACCACGCCGCGCTCCTGGTCGTGCTCGATCAGATCGGCGCCCCGAGCGTGGTCTAGGCACCGGTGTACGCGGCAGCCTTCGACTACACCCGCGTCAGCACCTGGGAAGACGCGGTGGCCCGACTGGGCGAGGCCGGTGAGGACGCCCGCGTGATCGCGGGTGGCCAGAGCCTGGTCCCGATGATGATGCTGAGACTGGCGGCGCCGAGCGCGCTGATCGACCTCGGTGGTATCGAGCCGCGCCAGATCGAGGTGCGCGACGAAACGCTGACCCTGTCGGCGCTGACCCGCCACGTCGAGCTCGAGCATTCGGGCGCGGTTCGAGACGCCTGTCCGATGCTGACCGAGGCCGCGCGAATGATCGGCAACGTGCGCGTACGCCAGCGGGGGACCATCGGCGGCTCGCTGGCCCACGGCGAGGCGACCGCGGAACTGCCCTGCGTCGCGGTCGCCCACCGCGCCGCCGTGCACGTGCTGGGACCGTCGGGCGAGCGCACCATCGCGGCGCAGGACCTGTTCCTCACCCACCTCACCACCACCCTGCAGCCCGGCGAGGTGATCACCTCGGTGCAGTTCCCGGCTCTGACCGAGGGACAGGGCTCCTGCTTTCTGGAGCTGGCTCGCCGGGCGGGGGACTTCGCGATGGTCGAGGTGGCGGCGCTGGTCACGCTCGACGCGAGCGGCGCCTGCACGGACGCGCGGGTGGTGATCGGCGCCACCGGAGAGCGTCCCGCCGATCACTCCGAGCCGGCTCAGGCGCTGCACGGCGAGGCGCCCAGCGAGCAGAGCGCCGGCGACGCGGGACGGGCCATCGCCGAGCAGGTGGAGGTCGGGCCCAGCACCCACGCCGGCGCCGAGTACCGCCGCGGGATGGTGGCGGTGCTGGTCAAGCGCGCGCTGCTGAAGGCAGCCGCCCGCGCCCGGGCCGCCGAGGAACCCGGAACGGCGATCGACCCGCCCGGGGACGGACGGCGAGCCCAGGGGATTCGCCCCCGGCGAATTCCCCCAGGGAATCCGGCGCAGCCAAATTCCCCCATTCACCTCCGCGTCAACGGACGGCCGCTGGAGGCCGTCGTCAGCCCCAGCCTGTCACTGCTCGAGCTGCTCCGGACCGCGGCCGGCGCGACCGAGGTCAAGCTCGGCTGTGGCGAGGGGGTGTGCGGCACCTGCACCGTCCTGCTCGACGATGAGCCGGTCAACGCCTGCCTGGTTTTCGCCGTGCAGGCCGACGGCGGCACCGTCACCACTGTGCGCGGACTCGCCAACGGCGCGCTGCACCCCCTGCAGCAGAGCTTCCTCGACCACGGCGGCTCGCAGTGCGGCTTCTGCACGCCGGGGATGCTCCTGACCTCGCACTGGTACCTGGAGCGCCGCCCCGACGCAGACCGCGAAGCACTGCGGGCGGCGCTGGCGGGGAACCTGTGCCGCTGCACCGGCTACACCAAGATCCTCGACGCGATCGAGGCCTACCGCGACGGCCGCGAGGCGGTGCCGGTTGTCGATTGAGACCGCCGAACCCGAGGAGGCCACCGAGGTCCCCGAGCCGCCGCCGCAGCCGCCGCCGCGGACCCGCCGGGCCTCCCACCGCGATTTCGTCGAGAAGGTCTCCGGCACGCTGTCCTACGCCGACGACTGGGCGCTGCCGGGAATGCTGCACGGGGTGGTGGTCCGCGCCCAGGCGCCCTCGGCGCGGATCGTCTCCATCGACACCAGTGCGGCGCGCGAGCTGCCGGGCGTGCACGCGGTGCTGACCGCGGCCGACATCCCCCACAACGTGATCGCCGAGGAGGCCAGCGGGCTGGGCATCGACGCGATAGTGCAGCCCGTCCTGGCCGCCGACCGCGTCCGCTACGACGGTGAGCCGGTGGCGATCGTGGCGGCCGAGACGCCGGGGGCGGCGATCGAGGCGGCGGCGCTGGTGGAGGTCGAGCTCGAGGACGCCCCCGGGGTGTTCGACACCGCAGCGGCACTGCAGGACGACGCGCCCGCGGTGCATCCGGGCGGCAATCGCTACGTGACATGGCGCTCGGCTCTGGGCGACGTCGACGCCGCCATCGACCGCGCCGACGTGGTGGTGGAGGAGACCTATCGCAGCCAGCGGGTGGACCACGCCTACCTCGAGCCGGAGGCCGGAATCGGCTGGATCGACAGCGACGGCGTGCTGACCCTGCGGGTGTCCACGCAGGTCATCGAGCATCAGCGCCAGATCGCCGAGATCCTCAAGCTGCCCCACAGCCGGGTGCGGGTGATCGCCGCCTACATGGGCGGCGGCTTCGGCGGCAAGGAGGACATGACCGTCGAGCCCTACATCGCGGCGCTGGTGTTCAAGACGCGGCGGCCGGTGCGGATGGTGTGGGAGCGCCAGGAGTCGCTGCTGGCGCGCCAGAAGCGCCACCCGTTTGAGATGCACTACCGCACCGGCGCGATGAACGACGGCACGATCGTCGCGCAGGACATCCGGATCATCGGAGATGCCGGCGCCTATCCGCTGCTGAGCTCCCGGGTCCTGTTCGCCGCGGCAGTCAACGCCACCGGCCCCTACCGCGTCGCCGACGCCCGCGTCGAGAGCGTGGCGGTGTTCACCAACACCGTCCCCACCAGCGCAATGCGCGGCTTCGGCGCGATGCAGGTGGTGTTCGCCTACGAGTCGCAGGTCGACGCCGTGGCCAAGCGACTGCGCCTCGACCCCGCCGCGGTGCGCGAGCGTAACTTCGTCGTGCGGGGCGACCGGCGCGTGACCGGTGAGGAGATCGACACCGAGCCGGGCATTCGCGAGTGCCTGGCGCGCGTGCGCGAGATGATCGGCCCGCCCGCCCCGCCGGCCCCGCCCGCCCCGCCCGCGCGCCCGGGGCCGAGCCGCCGCATCGGCCGCGGGTTCGCCTGCAGCATGCAGCCCTACGGGCGTTCGGTGTTCTTCGCCGACCGCGCGTCGTGCTGGATCGGCCTGGAGCGCGACGGCACCATGGTGGTACGCGCCGGGGTCACCGACCTCGGCGCCGGGCAGGCCGCCTCTCTCGCCGACATCGCCGGCGAGGTGCTCGGCGTCACCGCCGATTGCACCAGCGTGCACATCGGCGACACCGCGCTGACGCCGCTCACCGGCGGAACGTTCGCCACGCGCCAGCTCTACATGTCGGGCAACGCGACCGCGAAGGTGGCAACCGTGCTGCGGGACAAGCTCGCGCCGGTGGCGGCCGAGCTGCTCGGCGCCGCGCCGGAGGAGCTTCAGTTCGCTGAGAACCGTGTAACGGTGCGGACGGATCCGTCACGGTGGATCTCCATCGCCGAGCTCTCGCGCACCGCTGAGGAGCGCGGCGTGATGCCGTTCTGCCATGACACCTTCGAAGCCGAGACCGGCGAGTTCGATCCGGTGACCGGCCGCGGCCGCACCTTCCCCGATTACAGCTACGGCGCCCACGCCGCCGAGGTGGAGGTCGACGAGGAGACCGGTGAGGTCAGGGTGCTCAAGTACGTGGCCTGCCACGACGTCGGCCGCGCGATCGACATGGAGCGAGTGGTGGGACAGATCCAGGGCGCCGTGGCCCAGGGCATCGGCTACGCGCTCAGCGAGGACGTGGAGGTGCGGGACGGCATGGTCACCTCGACCCTGTTCGCCGACTATCTCATCCCCACCTCGCTCGAGCTCCCCGACATCACGGCGATCGGGCTCGAGCTCTACCCCGGCAAGGGGCCGTTCGGAGCGCGGGGGATCGGCGAGCCGCCGATCGGACCGCCGGCGGCGACGCTGGCCAGCGCGATCCAGGACGCCACCGGCATCCGCCTGCACGAGCTGCCGATGACCCCGGAACGCCTGTACACCGCGCTGCGCAGCGCCGCCCAGCACCCCGTAGCGCCGGCGTGACCGGCGCACGGCAGACGCGGGTCGCCGCCGACGGTCCCGCGGTGGCGATGCTGGCTCCCACCGGCGCGGTGGACCCCGGCGTGGCGCCGTTCGACGGAGCGCCGCGGCGCTTTCACGCCACCATGCCCGGCTACGAGCCGACTCCGCTGCGCCGCGCGCCCCAGGCCGCACAGCGCCTCGGCGTCGGCGAGGTGCTGGTCAAGGACGAGTCCAGCCGGCTGGGGCTGCCCTCGTTCAAGGTGCTGGGCGCGTCGTGGGCGGTGTACCGGGCGCTGCTGGCCCATCTCGGACGCTCGCCGGAGGAGGTTGGGACCATCGAGGCGCTGCGACGCGCGATGGAGCCGCTGCGGCCGTTCACCCTCAGCGCGGCGACCGACGGCAACCACGGCCGGGCGGTGGCTCGGATGGCCGCGCTGCTCGGACTCGAGGCCCGGATCTACGTACCCGCCGGCACCGCCCAGGCCCGGATCGACGCCATCGCCGGCGAGCGTGCCGCCGTGACGGTGCTCGACGGCGGCTATGACGACGCGGTACGCCGCTCGGCGCAGGACGCCGGCGACCGGTGCCTGGTCATCTCCGACACCTCGTGGGACGGCTATGAGGATGTGCCGGCCTGGGTTATCGAGGGCTACTCGACGGTGTTCGAAGAGATAGAAGAGGTGCTGGAGCGAGAGTCGCTGCGACGTCCCGACGTGGTTCTGGTGCCGGTCGGGGTCGGCGCGCTGGCGGCAGCGGTGGTGCGTCACTACTGGGGATCCTCGATGCCGCGGCCGATGATCGTCAGTGTCGAGCCGACCTCGGCGGCGTGCCTGCTCGAGTCGGTCGCCGCCGGGCAGATCGTCACCCTGACCCACCCGCAGGAGTCGATCATGGCCGGCCTGAACTGCGCCACCCCCTCCCTGGTGGCGTGGCCGCTCATCGCCGCCGGGATGGACCTGTACGTCGCCGTGCCCGATGTGCGCGTGGCGGAGGCGATGCGCCTGCTCGCGCGAGACCACATCATCGCCGGCGAGACCGGGGCGGGCGGACTGGCGGGGATGCTCGCCCTGACAGACGACTCGGCCCTTGCGCCGGCGCGAGCCGCCCTGGACCTCGGGCCCAGCCGCAGCGTGCTGCTGCTGTGCACCGAGGGCGCGACCGATCCCGAGGCCTACCGGCGCCTGACCGCGCAGTGAATGACGCTGCGGGCAGGCGCACGGTCCGCGCGGCCACCGTCGAGCTGTTGCGGGCCCGCGGCATGACCACCGTGTTCGGCAACCCCGGCTCGACCGAGCTCGGGTTCCTGCGCGACTTCCCCCCTGACTTCCGCTATGTGCTCGGCCTGCACGAGGGGGCGGTGGTGGCGATGGCCGACGGCTTCGCCCAGGTCAGCGGAAAGCCCGCGCTGGTCAACCTCCACAGCGCGTGCGGAGTGGGCAACGCGATGGGGGCGGTGGTCAATGCGTTTCATAACCGGGCCCCGCTGGTGATCACCGCCGGCAACCAGGATCGCCGTCAGCTGGAGCTCGAGCCGTACCTGTTCGCGCGCTCCACGGCGCTGATGGCGCCCTACGTGAAGCGCAGCCACGAGCCGGCTCGCGCCCAGGACGTGCCGGCGGCGCTGGACCGCGCCTGGCACCTCGCGCAGAGCGCGCCGGCGGGGCCCGTGTTCATCTCGATCCCGATGGACGACTGGGACGCCGAGGCCCCGGGCGGCGGCGCGGCGAGTGGGGTCGGCGCGGGATGGGTCCGGGACGCCGAGCGCGCCGACGACGAGACCCTGGACGAGCTCGCCGCGCTGATCGAATCGAGCCGGCACCCGGCGATCGTGGCCGGGGCGGGGGTCGATCGGTCCAGCGCCTGGGTCGCCACCACCCGCCTGGCGGAGCGGCTCCGAGCGCCGGTGTGGGCGGCGCCGCAGTCGCCTCGGGCCGGCTTCCCGGAGGACCATCCTCAGTTCCGCGGCCACCTGGCTCCGGGTTACGCCACCGCCGCCGCGCAGCTCGCGGGCGCCGACCTGGTGCTGGTGCTGGGCGCGCCGGTGTTCGCGTTTCTCCCCTACCAGCCCGGTCCCCCCGACCTGCCCCGGCTGGTCCAGGTCACCGACGACGCCGAGGAAGCCGCCCGGGCACCGACCAGCCTCGGCGTGGTGGCCGGCGTGCGCGCCGTGGTCGAGGATCTGCTGGCCCGGCTGGGGCCCGGGGTTCACCCACAGCCCACCGCGAGCCCAGCTCCGGGCGCGCCGAAGCCCGAACCGAGCGACCCGATCACTCCCGCCTTTCTGATGGCCACGCTGGCCGAGATCCTTCCCGCCGACGCGGTGATCGTCGAGGAGGCGCCCTCGCACCGCAACGATTTTCGCCGCCACGTCCGGATCCGCCGGCCGGCCAGCTTCTACGCCACCGCCAGCGGCGGGCTGGGCTTCGCGATGCCGGCGGCGGTCGGGATCAAGCTCGCCGACGGCTCGCGCCCGGTGGTCGGCGTGATCGGAGACGGTTCGGCGCTGTACGCCCCGCAGGCGCTGTGGAGTGCGGTCCAGCTCGGCACCGCGGTCACCTTCGTGGTCGTGAACAACGCCCGCTACGCGATCCTCGAGTCGGTGGCGGAGTTCTCCGGTCTCGGTGGCCTGCCCAGCCTGGAGGTGCCCGGCGTCGATTTCGTGGCGCTGGCGCGTTCGTTCGGCTGCCACGCGACGCGGGTCGCTGACCCGCATGAGCTGCGCGGCGTGCTCATGGCAGCGGTCAGCGACGACAGCCCGTGGCTGGTCGAGGTCGTCGTCGACGCCACCGTCTCACCGCTGCTCAATCCATCCCAGGAGCCGATATGAACGCAAGCCCCGTGACGCTGGACCCTGTGGCCATGGGCCGGACGCTCGATGACCTGGCGGCGATCGGCAACCGGTTTGCCGGCTCGCCGGGAGAGTCCGCCTGCCGCGACTACCTGCTCGCGGCCTTCGCCAGCCTCGGCCTCAGCGAGGTGAGGCTGGAACCGTTTGACTACCTGGCCTTCGACCCCGGCCCGGCCACCTGTTCGGTCATGGGATCGAGCCCAAGGCAGCTTCGCTGCAATCCCCTCCAGTACACGGCGGCGGCGGAGACCGGCGGCGAGGCGATCTACCTCGGCGAGGCCACAGCGGCAGATTTCGAGAGGGTGGACCGGCAGGGGGTGGATCTGCGCGGCAGGGTCGTGCTCGTCCATACCGTGTTCCCGTTCGACCTCAGCGCACAGCTGCAGGAGCGCGGGATTGCGGGCCTGGTGCATATCTGCGAGACCCCCGACGAGATCGTGGGGACCTTCGCCGGCGCCCTGTACCCACCGCCGTTGAGCCCGCCGTGGCCGGAGCGGCCGACCTCCTACTGCGGCGTCACCGTGGGCCACGCCGAGGGTCGCGCGCTGATCTCGACGCTGACCTGCGGGGCGCCGGTGGAGATCCGGATCGGCCACCAGGGGAGCTACCGCGAGCGCAGCACCGGGAACGTGGTCGGAGTGATCCCCGGCTCGCGGGACGGCGAGGTGATCCTGTCGGCGCACTACGACAGCCAGGCCGAGGGCTCGGGCATCTTCGACAACGGCGGCGGACTGGCCAGCCTGCTGGAGACCGCCCGCCGGCTGCTCGAGTCAAAGCCGCGCCGGCGGATCGTGTTCCTCGCTTCGGCCGCCGAGGAGGTCGGCGTGTGGGGGGCGACCGCGTACGCGCACGCCCATGCCGCGGAGCTCCGCGACGCGGTCGCGATGGTCAACCTCGACGGGATCGCCAGCGCATACCCCTCCCACCGCGAGATCTGGTCGGCCGACCCCGGGTTGATCGGGCTGGCGGCGCAAACCGCCGAAGGCCTCGGCTGGAAGCCCGACCGGATCATGAACCAGCGCAGCACGTTCGGCGATCACGCCCCGTTCGGCGATGCCGGGGTCCCGTCGTGCCTGATCTGGCGGCCGGACTTTCCCTACTACCACTCGAGCGGGGACCGCCGCGAGCGCGTCGACGAGGCGGCCGTCGCGCAGACCGCCAGCGTCTCGGCAACCCTGGCCGATCGCCTGGCGCAGGGAGCCGATGTCCCGGTGAGCGCGCGCGCGACCGAAGCCGCGCAATGAGCCAGGAGAGCTTCTTCGATCTCCTGCACGGCCAGCTCCGCGCTGACATCGCCGGCGCCCCAGCTGCCCTCCGGCGCCGGTTCTCGGAAGCCGGTCGCGCGGAGCGCTGCGTCAACGTCGCCGAGCTGCGGACACTGGCTCGCCGCCGCATCCCCTCCACGGTGTTCGATTACGTCGACGGCGCCGCCGGGGATGAGCTCACGGCCCGGCGCAACGAGAGTGACCTGCGGCGGATCGTGCTGCGGGGACGCGTGCTGGCCGGCGCGGCCGAGCTCGACCTCTCCACCACGGTCCTCGGGCAACCGGTGGCGGCACCCCTGCTGGGTGCGCCGACGGGCATGACCGGGCTGGTGCACCACGCGGGCGAGCTGGCCGTGGCCCGCGCCGTCCACGCCTCCGGTGGCGTGTACGTGCTGTCCTCCGTGGGCTCACGGACGATCGAGGAGATCGCGCAGCACAGTCCCGGCCCGCGCTGGTTTCAGCTCTACATGGGGCGCGACCGTGCGCTGGTCGCCTCGCTGCTCGAGCGGGCCCGGGCCAGCGGCTACCGCGCCTTGGTGGTCACCGTGGATGTCCAGCGGGCCGGCGCTCGCGAGCGTGACCGCCGCAATGGCTTCACCGTGCCCCCGCGGGTCACCGCGCGCTCGCTGGCCCAAGGGCTGCTGCGCCCCCGCTGGAGCGCGAACTTCATCCGCCGTCCCCGGATCCTGTCCGAGGCCGCACTCAGTGCCAGCGCGGCCGGCGGACCCAGCGCGAGCCTGTCGGAGCTGATCAACCGCCAGTTCGACCCCGCGCTGAGCTGGGAGGACATCGGGTGGCTGCAGGAGCAGTGGGACGGGCCACTGGTGCTCAAGGGTGTGCTGCGCAGCGAGGACGCGGAGCAGGCCGCCCGCCTCGGCGTGGCCGGCCTGATCGTGTCCAATCACGGCGGGCGACAGCTCGACCGTGCCCCCTCCACGATCAGCGTGCTGCCGGCGATCGTTGACGCGGTCGGCTCAGAGGTCGAGGTGTACTTCGACGGAGGCGTGCGTCGCGGAGTGGACATCGTCTCCGCCCTGGCCCTGGGAGCCCGCGCCTGCCTGTCGGGCCGGGCGCTGCTCTACGGGCTGGCGGCCGGGGGGCAGGCGGGGGCGGCGCGCGCGATCGAGCTGCTCCTCGATGAGCTGGCCCTGACCATGACCCTGATGGGGTGCGCGTCGGTGCGCGACCTCGACCGAAGCTGGATCACCACCACGCCTGGCCACGAGGAGAGGACCACATGGAGCACCGGATAGACCCGACCCGCTTTCACCACGACTGGGACGTCCACCGCGAGCCCACTCTGTCGATCGCCTCGGGCGACACCGTCATCTTCGAGCTGCAGATGGCGGGATCCGGCCAGATTCACGAGGGCGACAGCTACGCCGACACCAATTTCGACTTCGCCACCATCTACCGCCTGCTCGGTCCGGTGTTCGTGGACCAGGCCCAGCCGGGTGACACGCTGCGGGTGGAGATCCTGTCCCTCACGCCGGGGGAGTGGGGATGGTGCGGGACCGAGCCGGATCTCGGGCTGCTGGCGCAGGACTTCCCGGAGCCGTTCGTGCGCACCTTTGACCTGCGCGGGGGAGCGACGGTGACGGTGTGCCCCCAGGTCACCGTCCCGTTGGCGCCGTTCCTGGGCACGATGGGCAACCACCCCCGCGAGCCGGCGACGGCACCGTCGTTTCCGCCCCACCGCGGCGGCGGCAACATCGACACCCGGCACCTCACGGCGGGGAGCACGCTGTGGCTGCCGGTGTGGAGCCCGGGGGCGCTGTTCTCCTGCGGGGATCCGCACGCCGCGCAGGGCGACGGCGAGGTGTGCCTGGCGGCGGTCGAATGCGACATGCATGCGGTGCTGCGCTTCACCGTCGAGCACCGCACGATTCCCGCACCGCGGTTTCAGACCGCCGGGCCCCTCACGCCGTTGGTGGAGGGTGCGGGCCATCACGGCACCATGGGGCTCGGCCCTGACCTCATGGAGGGCGCCCGCAACGCGGTGCGGGACACGATCGCGTGGCTGGTGCAGGAGCACGGGCTGACGCGGGAGGATGCCTATGTCACCTGCAGCCTGGCGGGCGATCTGAAGCTGCTCGAGGTGGTCGACGGAGGCGTCTGGAACGTCGGCTTCACGCTCCCGCTGAGCGTCCTGCGCCGGGGTTGAGCCGTGGCCGCCGGCCTCCTCCGATGGGCCGAGGTTTGGACGCTGGGATACCCACCGGCGGCGTGAATCCTGTCCACAGGGCCGCTGCAGGCCGCTTGGCCGTTGCAATACTTCGCCACATCTTGTATACAACGCATACTCGGCAACGGCAGCTGAACCGTGGGGAGAGCTGAAGTGACGACGACCCAGTCGGGAAATGAGCAGGCCGGGGGTACGGTCGAGATCCGTTCGATCGATTACGTGCCCGTCAGCGAGCGCCACGGCAAGCCGTGGCATCTGGGGCCGGTGTGGTTTCAGGGCAACGCCCAGCTGTCGACGCTGGCCGTGGGCCTGCTCGGCGTGTCACTCGGCCTGAACTTCATGTGGTCCTGCATCGCGATCATCCTGGGGACCCTGATCGGGACCCTGTTCATGGCGTTTCACTCGGCGCAGGGCCCGAAGCTCGGGCTGCCGCAGATGATCCAGTCCCGCGCGCAGTTCGGCTACTACGGCTCGCTGCTCCCGGTCATCGTCGCCGTGATGCTGTTCATCGGCTTCAACGTCTTCAACACGATCCTCGGCGGCGACACCTTCAAGGAGCTGTTCCCCTCCTGGGGCACGTTCGTCTCGGTCCTGCCGGTGGTGCTCGTGGCCCTGGCCCTGACCGTGATCGGTTACCACTACATCCACATCGGACTTCGCTGGGCGACCTGGCTGTTCATCGTCGTGTACGCGGTGTTCACGATCGGCGCGCTGTTCAATACCTCGCTGCCCGCGCACGCATTCCAGTTCAGCGGATTCGACATCGGACTGTTCCTGGTGCAGTTCGGTGCCGTTGTCAGCTACCAGCTCACCTGGGCTCCCTACGTGTCGGAGTACTCCCGCTACCTGCCCGAGAACACCAAGACCTCGGCCGTGTTCTGGTGGACCTACGGTGGCTCGGCCGCGGGGGCCCTGATCATGCTGCTGGGAGCCTTCATCCTGGCGCCCAACCCGACGCTGGCGCCGGTGGCGGCAGTTCACGCCTCGGGCGAGAAGATCTTCGGGGGCTTCGGGGACATCGTCCTGATCTGCTCGATTCCGGGGCTGATCGCCGTCACCGCGATGAACCTCTACAGCGGCGGCCTGTCCACGCTGACCACGGTCGACACGGTCAAGCGGATCCGCCCCACGTTCACCGCGCGCTGGATCAGCATCGGCTTCATCACGGTGGTGGGCACGGTGCTGGCGCTGGCGCTGCCGTCGAACTTCCTCACCAACTTCAACAACTTCCTGCTGATCGTCCTCTACTTCATGATCCCCTGGACGGCGGTCAACCTGATCGACTACTTCTTCGTCCGCAAGGGCAACTACGCCGTCCGCGAGCTGTTCAAGCCCCACGGCATGTACGGGGCATGGTCATGGCGCGGCCTGGTCGCCTACGGGATCGGTTTCGTGGTGATGATCCCGTTCATGAGCACCACGATCTACGAGGGTCCCGTGGCCAAGTCGCTCTCAGGCGGCGACATCTCGCCGTTCATCGGCTTCCCGGTCGCGGCGATCATCTACTACCTGCTCAGCCGCGACATCGACGTGGCGGCCGAGGCCGCCGTGGCCGACAGCCAGCGGGAGCTGCTCGAGACCGAGGCGGAAGCCCACGAGGAGATGGGCGCCATCGAGGAGAAGGATCTGCTCGACGATGTCGGCGCCCGCGTGTCCGACGAGATCGAGCCGACGCCCGACGGCGGCGTGGCGGTCGAACGCCATCCCAGTGCGTGAGCGGCGGGCAGACCACAGCCGGTAGGCCGCCGACGCGGCCGGAGCCCGGCCAGCCAGCGGCCCGCAGCGTCCGAGCGGCGCGGGGATCGACGCTGAGCTGCCGCGGCTGGGAGCAGGAGGGCGCGCTGCGCTGCCTGATGAACAACCTCGATCCGGAGGTGGCCGAGCGGCCCGCCGACCTGGTGGTCTACGGCGGTCAGGGAAAGGCGGCGCGCAACTGGAGCAGCTTTCGAGGCGATCGTCGCCGCGCTGCGCGGCCTCGGTGGCGATGAGACGCTGATCGTGCAATCGGGCAAACCGGTTGCCGTGCTCCCCTCCCACCCCGACGCGCCCCGGGTGCTGATCTCCAGCGCGATGCTGGTGCCGGCGTGGTCCACCGCCGAGGACTTCTGGGCGCTGGAGGCGGCCGGGCTGACCATGTACGGACAGATGACCGCCGGGGGGTGGTTCTACATCGGCACCCAGGGCGTGCTGGGCTTCACCTACGAGACGTTCGCGGCGGTGGGGCGCGCCCATTTCGGCGGCGACCTCGCCGGCCGGCGCGTGCTGAGCGCGGGGCTCGGTGGCATGGGCGGTGCCCAGGGCCTGGCGGTGGCGCTCAACGGAGGCCGCGCCCTGATCGTCGAGGTGGACCCCGACCGTGCCCGCCGACGCGCTGAGGGCGGCTGGATCGATCTCGTCACCGACGACTACCGCCACGCGATCGCGGCGCTCGACGACCCCGCCGGCCCAGCCTCGATCGGGCTGGTGGGCAACGCGTCCGAGGTCGTGCCGCGGCTGGTGCGCGAACGCGTGGCCTTCGACGTGGTCACCGATCAGACCGCTGCCCACGATCTCCTGCGCGGCTATGTCCCCGCCGGCTACACCGTCGCGGAAGCCGAGCGCGCCAGCGCCACCACCGGCCGGTACCTGAACGACGTGCGGGCGTCCTGGCCGCGCCACGTCACGGGACTGCTGGCGCTGCGCGACCGCGGCGCGGTGGCGTTCGAGTACGGCAACAACCTGCGCGCGCAGGCGCGTGACGCCGGTGTGCCCGAGGCGATGCAGATACCCGGCTTCGTGTCGGCCTATGTGCGCCCGATCCTGGCCCGCGGCGTCGGTCCCTTCCGCTGGATCAACCTGTCCGGAGACCCGGAGGACCTGCGCCGCTGCGAAGACGCGGTCAGCGAGGTGGTGGGGACCGCGACGATCGAGCGGTGGTTTTCGCTGGCGCGGCGCCGGGTGCGCCAGCAGGGGCTACCGGCCCGGATCTGCTGGCTCGGTCTCGGCCAGCGCGACTTGGTCGCCCTGCGACTCAACGAGCTGGTGCGAGCGGGAGACATCGGTCCCGTCGCGCTCGGTCGCGACCACATGGATCCGGCCTCGGTGGCCTCGCCCTCGCGGGAGACCGAGGGCCTCCAGGACGGCAGCGACGCGATCGCCGACTGGCCGATTCTGTGCGCCCTGCTCAACGCGGCGCAGGGTGCCAGCTGGGTCGCGGTCGGCAACGGCGGCGGCGTCGGCATCGGCCAGAGCATCCACAGCGGGATGGTCGTCGTCGCGGACGGAAGCGAGCTGGCGCAGCGCAAACTGGCGCGAACGTTCTGGAGTGACCCGGCACTGGGAGTGGCCCGCTACGCCGACGCCGGCTACGAGACCGCGATCGAGCAGGCGCGGGTCAGCCGATTGCAGATCCCGAGCCTCCAAGGGAGCGAGCTGAGATGACGGCGATAACGGCCGAACGCGTGCAGACCACGACCGCCCACGATCCGGGGCCACACCGCGCGTTCACACTCAGCATCGACACCGGTGGGACGTTCACCGACGGCTTCGTCTCCGACGGCGAGCACACCGCCCAGGTCAAGGTCGATACCACCCCCCACGATCTGACGATCGGCTTCGCGGCCTGCATCGAAGCGGCCGCCGCTGCCGTCGGCGAGGAGCTCGGGGTGTTTCTCAGCTCGCTGCGCCGGCTCCACTTCAGCTCCACCGTCGCCACCAACACCATCGTCCAGCACCGCGGGGCCGCCGTCGGGCTGATCGTCACCGAAGGCGCGCAGCGCGGTCTGTACGGATCCGACGAGCAGGCCCGGGGGCTCGGCGAGTTCCTGGATCCCGAGCTCGTCCGCGGCGTGTCCGAGCAGGTGGACTCAGCGGGCACGGTGACCGCGCCGCCGGCCCCCGCCGAGATCGAGACCGCGGTCCGGGACCTGCTCGAGCGGGGCGTGCGGCTGCTCGTGCTCAGCTTCGCCAACGCCCATCTCAATCCGGCCAACGAGCAGCTGGCACGCGACGTGATCGACCGCTCGTATCCGCGTCACTACCTGGGTGCCGTACCGCTGCTGGTCGCCTCGCGGGTGTCATTGGCCCCCGACGACTTCGGTCGCACCGCCACCGCCGTGATCAACGCCTACCTGCATCCTCGCCTGGCCCGCACGCTGTATCACGCCGAGGACGGGGTGCGCGACCGCGGGCTGAGGCGGCCGCTGCTGATCGTCAACACCGACGGCTCCACCAGCCGCGTCGCCAAGACCCGGGCGATCGACACCTACGACTCCGGACCGAGCGCCGGGGTACTGGGGGCCGGTTACGTCGCCGGGGAGCTGAGCGCGCGTCACGTCTGCACCTTTGACGTCGGAGGAACCACGACCGACGTGGCGTTGCTGAGCGACGCCCAGGTGCCGGTGCAGGAGGTCACCGAGGTGGGGCCGGTGGTGATCCCGCACCCGTCGGTGGCGCTGGCGTCATTCGGACTCGGAGGCGGGTCGATCATCTCGGTGGGCAGCGACGGGGCGATCCGCGTGGGGCCCGACAGCGCCGGTGCCTCCCCCGGCCCGGCCTGCTACGGGTTGGGCGGACGGGATCTCACCCCCACCGACGTGTGGCTGCTGCTGGGCTACCTGGAGCCGGGCGAGTTTCTGGGCGGCCGGCGCCAACTGGATCCGGAACCCGCGGCGGCGGCCGCCGCCGAGCTCGCCGCACGCCTCGGGGCGGCCAATCCCGACGCGGCGCTGCTGCAGGCCCGCGCCGCGATTCATTCCGAGCTGTCGCTCCACCTGGCCCGCTGGGCGGCCCGGCATCCGCAACTGACCTCCTCCCCGGCCTCCGACCGCTGGCTGTTCTCCTACGGCGGCGGTGGCGGTCTGCTGTGCGTACAAGCCGCCGAGGCGCTGGACATCGGTCGAGTGGTGGTGTTCCCGCACAGCTCGGTGTTCTCCGCCTTCGGAGCCGGACTGCTGCCGGTGGCCCATTCGTATGAGAGCGTGCTGCCGGCGAATGCCGCCGCGGACGTGGCGGCCGATGCGGTGACCCGGCTGGCCGAGAACGCGCGCCGGGATCTGCGGGCCGAGGGCGTCACCGATCTGGAGCGGGTCAGCGCGAAGCTGCAGATCGGCGCCGGCGAGCCGCGGCAGGGCAGTCTGGCGCGGCTGCTCTCCGATCCGGGCGCGGACCTCCTCGCCGCCCGCTCGGTCGCTGAGCCCACCCGTTGCCGCCTCGCCGTCGCGGTCGCCCACGAGCCGGTGGTGGAGATGATCATGGATCCGGGCGCACCCACCGCGGCTCGCTCCCGGCGGGTGCAGACCGGCGATGCCACCGTTTCGGTCCCGGTCCTCGACGGCCTCGGTGTGGCGGGTGCTGACGCCGTCGCCGGGCCGGCCTTCCTGGAGGCGCCCGATACCACGATCCTGGTGCCCACCGGCTGGTCGGCCACGTTCACCCGGCACGGCTACGGAATCCTGGTCAAGGATGTGCGGGAGGGGAGGCCGGCGTGAAGCGGCGGATCACCGAGTACCTCGAGATCGAGCTCGACACCGAGCGCTGGCGGTGCGCGCGCTGCGGCCACGATCTCGGCGACGCGCGGCGCAACTACAAGGAGGGATGCCTGGTGTGGGAGCGCGACCCCGGCGAGATCCATCGCCCCATGGTCGACACCGAGTACACCTTCTCCCCCGACCCGTCGTGGTGCCGGGTCCTGGAGTTCATCTGTCCCAGCTGCGCGACGCTGATCGAGGTCGAGTACCTGCCGCCGGGTCACCCGGTCACGCACGACATCGAGCTCGACGTCGACGCGCTCAAGGCGAACAGCGATCCGCCCCCGCCGGGAGCGTCGGCATGAGCGCCGCGATCGAGATCGACATCGGCGGCACGTTCACCGACTGCTACGTGCGCCAAGCGCAGCGCGAGGTCTGGTGCAAGGCGCGCACGACGCCGTTCGACCTCTCCCAGGGGATGTCGCAGGCGATCGACGACGCCGCGCAGCGGCTGGGCCTGAGCACCGACGGCCTGCTGGCCGACACCGAGATCATCCGCTACTCGACGACGCTGGCGATGAACAAGCTGATCGAGCGCAAGGGTCCGCGCCTGGGCCTGATCATGACCGAGGGCTTCGAGGACACCGTCCTGATCGGCCGCGCCAGCCAGTGGTCAGACGGAATCCCGTTCAAGGAGCAGCGCAACATCGCCGGGGCCGACAAGCCGGAGCCGCTGATCCCCAAGCACCTGACGGTGGCGGTCAAGGAGCGCGTCGACCACCGGGGCCGGGTGCTGCGGCCGCTCGACGAGGCGCAGCTGCTGGCCCAGCTCGACGCGCTGGTCGACGCCGGCGTGCGTGGCTTCGTCGTCTCACTGCTGTGGTCGTTCATGAACCCGGTCCACGAGCAGCGCATCCGCGAGCTGATCGAGCGCGAGTACAACGAGACCTACCTCGGCAGCATGCCGGTATTCCTGTCCAGCGAGGTGTCGGCGCGCAAGTTCGAGTACACGCGCACGACCATGACGATTCTCAACGCCTACCTGCACCAGTCGATGTACGAGGAGCTGATCGGCATCGGCCAGGGACTGCGCCGGGGCGGATACCGCAACCCGCTGATGATGGTCCACAACACCGGGGGGATGGCCAGCGTGTTCCGCTCCGCCGCGGTCCACACCTACAACGGCGGCCCGGTGGCCGGGCTGATGGGCAGCGCGGCACTGGGGCGCTCCTACGGCTACAGCAACGTCGTGGTCACCGACATGGGCGGCACCAGCTTCGACATCGCCATGGTGGTCGAGGGGAGCACGCGCTTCTACCAGTTCGCGCCCACCATCGATCGCTGGACGGTGGACGCCACGATCCTCGACACGCGCTCGATCGGCTCCGGCGGCGGCTCGATCGCGAGCGTGGACCCCCTGCTCGGCAACCGCTTGGATGTGGGGCCTGAGAGCGCCGGCTCGATCCCCGGTCCGGCCGCCTATGACCAGGGAGGCCGGCGCCCGACCGTCACCGACGCCGACCTGGTCCTCGGATACCTCAGCGCGGAGCGCTTCCACGGCGGTCAGCTCACCCTCAGCCACCGGCGCGCCGAGCGGGCCATCCGCGAGCACGTGGCCAAGCCGCTGGCGATCGAGGTGCCCGAGGCCGCGCTGCTGATCAAGCGGATCATCGACGCCAAGATGGGCGCGGAGATCTACAAGCAGACGGTGCTCAAGGGCTATGACCCCCGCGATTTCGTGATCTTCGCTGCCGGCGGAGCGGGACCGGTGCACTGCTGCGGCTACGCCGAGGCGGCCGGCATGAACAAGGTGGTGATCTTCCCGTTTGCCTCCGCCTTCTGCGCCTACGGCTCCTCGACCATGGACGTGCTGCACGTTTACGAGCGCTCGCGCCGGTTGGCGCTGCTGACGCCCGGCCGCCGGGAGTGGTTTGACGACTACGAGGCCTTCAACTCGGTGGTCGCTGCGCTGCGCGAGCTGGCGCGGCGAGATTTCGCCGGCGAGGGGTTCGACCCTGAGCAGATCACCTACGCGCTCGAGCTCGACATGAAGTTCGGCGGCCAGCTCAACGTCAAGCGCGTCGCCGCGCCGATGCTGGCGGTGGGGTCGCGGGAGGACATGGAGCGCGTCTACGCGGCGTTTGAGCGAGAGTTCAGCGAGGCCTACAGCCCGCTCGGCCTCAATCCGGAGGCCGGCGTCGAGATCGAGGCGTTCATCCTCAAAGCGTCGCTGGGGCAGCCGGTGCGCGACCGCCCGCAGGTTGCCGCGGGAGGCTCCGATCCGGCCGCTGCGTTGACCGGAAGCCGCGACGCGCTGTTCTCAGGCCAGAGCGCGGCGCAGATGACGCCGGTGTACGAGATGGACCAGTTGCGGCCGGGGCACCGGTTCAGCGGCCCGGCGCTGATCGATTCCGACGACACCACGGTGGTGGTGGAGCCAGGATGGTCGTGTGCCGTCGACGACAAGTCGGGCATCGTCCTGTCCCACGATACGGAGGCCGCCGGTGTTTGACGCCGACATGGTCACGCGCGCGATGACGCTGGAGGAACCCACCGCGCAGGAGCTCGCCGACGCCCGCTCGCTGGCGCCGGGTGACTACGAGATCTACTCCGAGAACCTCAACCTCATGCTCCAGGAGGGCAAGGAGGTGATGACCAAGATGGGGATCTCGAGCATGCTGCACTCCGGTGACACCCTGGTGGCGATCTACACCGCGGCCGGAGACCTGGTCTCCGCCGTGCTGGGCACCTACCTGCATTCCGTCACCGGCCAGGTGCCGATCAAGTTCATCCTGGCGCCAGTTCCGCGACGACCCCTCCGTGGGGGTCGCCGAGGGCGACATCTACTACTGCAACGAGGCGTTGTACGGGGGCATCCACAACCCCGACCAGTTCTCGATCATGCCGGTGTTCAGCCACGGCGAGCTGCTGGCCTGGGTGGTCTCCGGCGCGCACCAGTCCGAGACCGGCGGCAGCGAGCCCGGCGGTGAGATCACCCAGGCCCACACCCGCCACGACGAGGGCATGAAGCTGACGCCGATCAAGATCGGCGATCGCTACCGGCTCCGCAACGACCTGCTGCTGATGATGGAGAACTTCATCTCCCGCGCGCCCCGGATGCAGGTGACCGACGTCAAGGCGCGGGTGGCCGCCTGCGACCGGGTGCGAGTCCGCCTGCAGGCGCTGGCGCAGCGGCGGGGAGACGAATTGGTGCGCGGCGTGTTTCGCCGCATGATCCAGCACACCTCGGCCGGCGTGCGCAACCGGATCGAGCAGTGGCCGGACGGGATCTACCGCCACAACGTGTTCATGGACACCACCGGTCACGAGGCCGGGCTGCTGCGCGCCTCGGTGGCGGTGGAGGTGAAGGGAGATCGGGTGACCGTGGATTTCGCCGGCACCTCGCCCGAGCACGAGGGCTCCTACAACGCGTTCACCAACGTGATCCGCGGTCACTGCGCCGTCGGCCTGTACCAGTTTCCCTTCCACGATTTCCCGATCTCCTCGGGCATGTTCGACCACATCGATATCCGCGTCCCGTCGGGCTCGTTCTTCGATGCCGACCCGGAAGCCGCGATCAGCTGTTCGCCGCTGGTGGGAGCGATGGTGTTCCCGCTGCTGGGGGTGGCGTTCTCGAAGGTGATGTACCCGACCGAGCAGCGATCGCTGGTGTGCGGCTTCACCTCCTCCAGCGCCTCGGCGGTGATGGTGGCCGGAGTCAATCAGCACGGGGTCAGGGTGACGGACTTCATGGGCTATCCACTCAACGCCTACGGGCTGGCGGCGCGCAGCGACCGGGACGGCATCGACGTGTGGGGCTTTCCGCACGGGCCCTGGGGCAAGGCGCCGGACGTGGAGGACATCGAGGCCGAGTTCCCGCTCCTGCACCTCTACCAGAAGCGCCAGCGCGACACCGGCGGTGCCGGCAAGTACCGCGGCGGAGTGGGAGCGGCGGTCGGCTACGTGGTGTACGGAACCCCGCACCTGGCTTTCACCTCGAGTCAGAAGGAATCCAAGTTCCCGGCCCACAACGGCCTGTTCGGCGGTTACTCGATGACCGTGCTACCGGGGATCCGGGTGCTGGGGGCCGACCTGCTGGGGCTGATGGCGGCGGGTGAGCCGCGGCTGCCCACCGACGACTACGAGCTCGCGAGCGGAGACACCGCGCTCGGCGGCGAGGTGATCGTCGAGCATCAGACCCGCGGCATCACCGTCCTGCAGGAGGGCGACGTGCTGGCGGCCAGCACCCAGGGCAGCGGCGGCTACGGCGACGTCCTGGACCGCGACCCGGAAGCCGTGGTCGCCGACGTGCGCGCCGACCTGATCAGCGACTGGACCGCACGCGAGCTCTACGGGGTGGCCTACGACGGCGAGACGCTGCTGGTCGACGCGGCGGCGACGCGCGAGCTTCGCGACCGCCATCGGGCGCGACGTCTGGCCCAGGGGCGCCCCTACGCCGAGTTCGTGGCCGACTGGGAGCAGCGCCGTCCACCGGACGAGGTGCTCAAGTACTTCGGCCAGTGGCCGTCGGCGCAGCCCAACCGCCAGGTCGTCCGGATTTGAGTGGACGTGAGCGCTTCCGGCGAGCGCTGGCCGGCGAGGCCGTCGCGTTTGCGCCGATCGTGTGGGCGCGGCTACCGGAGCTGGTGCACCAGCAGCAGGCGGACTGGTGGCGCAACCCCGGGGTCGGACAGCGACTGATCGCGGACGCGGCGGCGCTGGCGATGGCCGACGCCATGTTCGTGTTCGTCGCCGACGAGGCGATGCGCTGCGCTGCCAACGCGGGTGAGATCGGCGACGATGCCATCGATGCGCTCGCCCGCGGCCCCGCCGCGGTGGCGGGAACCGAGCTGGTGGCCTGCCTGAGGGAGGTGGCCGAGCACGCGGTGATCGCCGCCCTCGCCCCGCCCCCGGCGCTGTCGCGAGCGCTGGCGGGAGATGAGCCCGAGCCGGCCCAGGACGCATTCACCGATCTGGCCTCCGGCTACCTGGAGGCGGGCGCCGACGCGCTCGCGGTGGTGGGCCAGGACGCCGGCGAGGTCACCGGCGGCGTCGAGCGGGCGGCGCGGCTGGGGAAGCTGTTTGGCCGCCCGGTGCTCGGCCTCTGTGAGGCCGCGGGCTCGGTTACGGGATGGACTGAGGCCGGTGCCGCGCTCGGGGTGGTGACCGATGCGGCGGGATGGGCGGCGTTTGACCGCGGCGTGGTGATCACCGACGGCGACGTCAGCTCGCGTTGGGACGCGGCGGCGCTCAGGGCAGTGGGGAGCGCGCGGCGATGAGGGTCGCGGTGACCAGGGTCACGGCGTCATGAGGGTCGCGCTGCTCGGGGCCGGGGTGATGGGGCGCAACATCGCGCGGGTGTTCGGCGCGGGTGGGGCTGAGGTCGTGGTGTACTCCCGCAGCCGGCGCACCCTCGACGAGGCCCGCGCCGTCTTGGCCGCCGCCGAGATCGAGCCCGTGGCCTACGTCAACTCGGTCAGCGATGCCGCGGACGGAGCGGAGCTGGTGATGGAGTCCGTGCCCGAGGACGTCGCGCTGAAGCAGTCGGTGCTCGCCGAGGCGCAAGCCGCGGCTCCGGTTGACGCGGTGATCGCCAGCAACACCTCCTCGCTCCCGCTGGGCCAGCTCGCTCTGCGGCTCGAGCGGCCCGACCGCTTCCTGGGGCTGCATTGGATCAACCCCGCGCACCTGATCCCGCTGGTGGAGGTGATCGCGACCGAAGCGACCGATCCGGCGGTGGTGAAATGGTCGCTGTCGCTGCTCGAGCAGGTCGGCAAGCGACCCATCGTCGTGCCGGCGATCGACGGCTTCGTGGCCAACCGGCTCCAGTACGCGCTGATCCGCGAAGCCCTGGCGCTGATCGAGGCGGGCCATGTCACGCCCGAGCAGATCGACGCGGTGATGACCGGCTGCCTCGGGCCGCGCTGGGCGGTCATCGGACCGATGCGCAGCACCGACCTGGCCGGACTGGAGACCGCGATCGCGGTGGCGACCCAGCTCTACCCGACACTTTCGGCTGCCACCGCTCCGCCCACGGTACTGACCGGGCTGGCTGAGCAGGGCCGCCTCGGCGCCGCCAGCGGCGAGGGGTTTTACCGCTACCCGCCGGGCAGCGACGCAGCGGGCGACCGCGACCGCCGGCTGGCGCTGGTGCTGGCGGCCCTGTCCGGCGAGCCGGAGTGAGCGCGGCGTCGCCGCCGATGTGGGGCGAGTAACCGGCCATATGTTCCGGTTAGTCAGCCAGCATCGGACGGCACCGCTGCCGGGAGCAGTTCACCGGCGCTGCTCACGCGGGCACCAGCACGCCGTGCGCCCGCCGATGGTGCCGTGGCGCAGGCGCGCCCCGCACCGGGGGCAGACACCGTCGGGGTCGTCGCGCACGGCGGTCAGCCACCCCGGCTGACGGGGGATCAGCCCGAACGGGATCGAGTCGCTGACCGCATCGTTCAACGCGGCGTAGAGGCGATCGCGGCGGGCCCGGCCGAGCTTGGCCACCGGCGCGGCGGGGTGGATCCGAGCCCGCCACAGGATCTCGTCGGAGAGCAGGTTGCCGATGCCGGCCAGATGCCGCTGGTCCATCAGCCAGGGCTTGAGCGCCCCGCGGCGGCCGGCCAGCCGCCGCTCGAACTCGTCGCGATCGACGCTGGCGGCATCGGGGCCCAGCGGCCCGGTCACTTCGGCGCGTTCCCCTTCGTCACGCGCCAGCCAGATACCGCCGAAGCGGCGCATGTTGTTATAACGCAGCTCGCCGCCGTCGGCCACGAAGATCGCTCGGTCATGGCGGTCTCGGTGCTCGGCGTCATCGGCCCAGGTCAGGTGGCCGGTCATCCCGAAGTGCAGCAGGAGGGTCAGCTCGTCTCCCCGGGCCCCGGCTCAGCGGCACCAAGAGCCACTTTCCGTGTCGCCCCGGCGTCGCGAAGCGACGGCCCTTCAGTGCCCGCCCCAACGCCTGGGGGCTGCTATTGCGGATGATCGGCGGGTCGGGCACCGCGACGTGGTCGATGCGGTGACCCTCGGCGTGGCGGGCGAGATAGCGGCGATAACCCTCGATGTCGGGAAGCTCGGGCACAGGGGTCAGTGTTCCCTCCCACCGCCACCTTGAACTGCGTGGTCGGCGCGATTGCCCCTGGTACTTTGTGCGCCGTGCCTGCCGACGGCGTGATCATCGTTGGGGCCGGGCCGGTGGGCCTCGTCACCGCCTACGGGCTCGCCCGCGCCGGCGTTCCGGTCACCGTGCTGGAGGCCGACCGCCACGTCGTCGATTCGCCGCGGGCGATGGTCTACCACTGGGCGCTGCTGGAGGATCTCGATCGGCTCGGGCTGCTGGAGGAGATCGACCGGCGGGGATTTCGCAAGGACGATTACGGCTATCGCGTCCACGCCACCGGCGAGACGCTCACCTACACGCTCGATCCGCTGACCGGCATGACCGCCTTCCCCTACAACATCCACCTCGGCCAGGATGAGCTGTGCGCGATCGTGCTCGAGCAGCTGACTCATCTCCCCGGCGCGACCGTCTACTGGGAGTCGCCGGTGACCGGCCTGACCCAGGACGTGACCGGGGCGTGCGTCACCACCACCGCGGCCGAGGGCGACGTGCAGGAGCACGCCGGCGCGTGGGTGATCGGGGCCGACGGAGCTCGCAGCACCGTCCGCCGCCTGCTCGACGTGCCGTTCGAGGGCACTACCTGGCCGCAGCGATTCGTCGCCACCAACGTCTTCTACGACTTCGAGGCGCATGGCTACGCGCGCTCGGTGTTCCTGCTCGACGACATCCACGGCGCGGTCATCGCCAAGATCACCGAGGATCTGTGGCGCGTTACCTACTCCGAGGATCAGTCGCTGCCCGAGGAGGGGATCGCCGACCGGGTCGGCGAGCACTACGCGGCGATCCTCCCCGACGACGGGTCCTACGAGGTGCAGCGGCTGGTCGGCTACCGACTCCATCAACGGGCCGCCGACCGGATGCGGGTCGGTCAGGTGCTGCTCGCCGGTGACGCCGCCCACGCCACCAACCCCACCGGTGGGTTCGGGCTGGCCTGCGGGCTGTTTGACGCGTTCGCCCTCATCGACACGCTGGTGGCGGTGATGCTCGAGGGGGCCCCCGACGACCTGGTCGACGCCTGGGCGCAGGAGCGCCGCCGAGTGTTCCTCGACATCGCCTCACCCGCCGCCACCCAGATGAAGCGCACCGTCTACGAGTCCGACCGCCGGGCCGGCGAGGAGGTCATCGCGGGCATGCGCCGGACCATGGCCGATCCGACTGCGTTCCGCGAGCGGCTGCTGTTCCCGGCCAAGCTGCGCAGCGCGGCGCTGGTCCGAGCGTGACGGAACGCCCCAGCGCCCGATGATGGTTGACGACGCCTACGCGGCAGCGGCCGCAATCCGGCAGGGCGAGCTGTCTGCGGTGCAGCTGGTCGAGGCTGCGCTGGAGCGGGTGCAACGACTTGACGGCGAGATCAACGCCTTCACCGTGGTCCTGGCTGAGTCGGCCCGGGAGGCCGCTCGCCAGGTCGAGCGAGAGCTCGCCGCCGGTAAGGCGGTGGGCGCGCTGGCCGGCGTTCCGGTCGCGGTCAAGGACCACATCTGGCTGCAGGGCGAGCTCGCCACCAATGGGTCTCGCGCGCTGGCCGGCTTTCGGCCCCAGCATGATGCCGCTCCGGTGGCGCGGATCAAGGCCAGCGGCGCGGTGATCGTGGGAAAGACCAACAACCCCGAGTTCTGCTACCGGGGCTATACGGCCAACGAGCTGTTCGGGGTGACCCGGAATCCGTGGAATCTCGAGCGGACGCCGGGCGGATCGAGCGGCGGGGCCGCCGCCTGCGTGGCGGCCGAGATGGCTCCGCTGGCGCTCGGCACCGACGGTGGTGGCTCGGTCAGGATCCCGGCGGCCTTCTGCGGGATTGTCGGGCTCAAGACCACCTTCGGGCTGGTGCCCAAGCTCCCGGGATTCCGCGGCTGGCCGACGCTGTCGATCGACGGCCCGCTGGCGCGAAGCGTGCGTGATGTCGCGATGCTGCTCGAGGTGATGGCGGGTCCTCACCCCGCCGACGATCTCTCCTATCCGTCCCCCGAGCGCGGATACGTCGCCGCCGCGACGCAGGCGCGCGACCTATCGCACCTCCGCGTGGCCTGGTCGACCAACCTCGGCTTCGCGCCGGTGGAGCGCGATGTCCGTGACCGCTTCCGCCAGGCGCTGGAGGGCTTTGCCCGGACCGGTGTCGAGCTCGTCGAGAGTCACCCTCCGCCCCGCAACCCGGTGGCGCTATGGAACACCATCGCCACGATCGAAGGTCTTGCCTCCGAGGGTCCGCTGCTGGAGCGCCTGCCGTCGCTGGTGCAACCGGAGTCGGCGGAGATCATCCGCGCCGGCGAGCGCTTCACGGCGCGGGATTACCTGGACGCGCAGCACGAGCGCTCCCTGTACACCCGGGAGTGGCTTCAGTTCTTCGAGGAGTTCGACCTGCTCATCACCCCGATGATGCAGATGACGGCGTTCCCCGTCGGTATCGCGGGCCCGGCTGAGATCGACGGAGTTCTCGTCGACCCCTTCTTCGACGACTGGTGCCAGCTCTGCTACCCGGCCAACCTGACCGGTCAGCCGGCGATCTCACTGCCCAACGGGTTCGGAGACGACGGGCTGCCGATCGGGCTGCAGATCATGGCGCGTCGCTTCGACGAGGTGACGCTGCTCGCCGCGGCCGCGGCATGGGAGAGAATCGCACCGTGGAGCCACCACCGGCCGGCGCTCGACCGCTGAGCCGGCGCGTGATCTGACCGCCTGCGAACCGTGACCTGAGGAGGACGAGATGGCCGAACACCAGATGCCCACTGATCGCATCCACCATGCCTGGGACCGCGAGCTGGAGCCGGCGCTGACGATCGCGTCGGGGGACACCGTTCACTACGACATTCCCATGGCCGGCGCGGGGCAGGTGGTCCAGGGCGGCGGCTACGCGGACACGAGCTTTGACTTCGAGACGCTCTACAACCTGGCCGGACCGCTGGCGATCGAGTCCGCGAGCCCCGGCGACACGCTCCAGGTCGAGATCGTGCGCCTGGAGCCCGGCCCGTGGGGGTGGACGACGATCCTGCCGGAGCTCGGCCTCCTGCCGGACGACTTCCCCGAGGGGTACCTGCGCACGTTCGACCTGACGCAGGGGGATACCGCGACGGTTGTCGCGGGAGTTGAGATTCCGATCGTCCCGTTCTTCGGAACGATGGGCAATACCCCCGACGTCCCCGGCGTCCATCTCCCCTTCCCGCCCCACGCCGGCGGCGGGAACATGGATTGCCGCCATCTCACGGTCGGCAGCACCCTGTGGCTGCCCGTGCTGTGCGGCGGAGCGCTGTTCTCGGTCGGAGATCCGCACGCGGCGCAGGGCGACGGGGAGGTCTGCGTCAGCGCGATCGAGTGCTCGATGCAGGCGTCACTGCGCTTCACCCTGCTGCGCCACGTGATGCCGGTCCCCAGCTACCGCGTGCCGGGCGGGCTGACGCCGCGCACCGACGCCGGCGGCTACCACGGCACGATGGGGATCGCCGACGATCTGATGGAGGGCGCGCGCCGTGCGGTGCGGGCGATGATCGATTGGCTCGTGGACAATCGCGGCCTCAGCCGGGAGGACGCCTACATTCTCTGCAGCCTCGTCGGCGACCTGAAGATCCACGAAATCGTCGACGCCGGCATGTGGAACGTGGGGATGACCATGCCGCTGTCGATCTTCACCGGCCAGCCTTAGCACCTCGATCTGCCAGAGTCTCGGCGTGGGCAGACCCCAGGTGAGCCGGCGCGCGCTGGCCGTGGCGCGCGGCGACGAGCCCGCTGACACGCTGATCACCGGTGGCCGCGTATTCAGTGACGCCACCCGCGAGTGGATCGACACACCGCTGGCGCTCGCCGACGGGGTGATCGCCGGTTGGGGTGAGCGCGACGCGCTCGAGGTGGTCGACGTCGACGGGGTGGCGCTGACCCCCGGATTCGTGGATGCCCACATGCACCTGGAGTCGACCAAGCTGTGGATCGGCGAGTTCGTGGCCACCGTGCTGCCACTCGGTACCACCGCGGTGGCGGCCGACCCGCACGAGCTCGCCAATGTTCTCGGGTTGCCCGGCATCCTGGCGCTGATGGCGGCGGCCGCGCCGTTGCCGTTCACCTTCGCCGTGTACGCCTCCAGCTGCGTCCCCGCCTCCTCGTTCGAGTGCGCGGGGGCCAGCCTCGACGCCCAGGACATCCGCGCGCTGATCGAGAGCCATGGCGCGCTGGGCGTCGCCGAGGTCATGAACTTCCCCGGCGTGATCGCGGGTGAGCCCGAGATGCTCGCGCGCATCGCGGCGGCCGGTTCGCTGCGCGTCGACGGGCACAGCCCCGGCGTGTCGGGGCGAAGGCTCGACGCCTACATCGCGGCCGGCGTGGAGTCAGACCACGAGGCGACCCGCCTCGGCGAGGCCGAGGAGAAGCGCCGCAAGGGCATGTGGGTGTTCCTGCGCCAGGGATCGGCCAGCCAGAACCTGGTCGACCTGGCGCCGAGCATCGTCGCCCACGGCACCGACCTGGCGGCCTTCTGCACCGACGACCGTGAACCCGACACCCTGCGCCGGCTCGGTCACATCAACGACTGCGCGCGCCTGGCCGTGACCTGCGGCATCTCGGAGATCGAGGCGATCCTGCTGGCCAGCACCAACCCAGCGCGCTATCACGGCTTCACGCACCTGGGCAGCCTCGGGCCCGGTCATCAGGCCGACATCCTGGCCTTCGCCGACTTCGAGTCCTGGATACCGGCGCGGGTGTGGCAAGCCGGCCGGCTCGTGGCAGCCGACGGGCGCATCATCGCCGGCACGGTGCCACCGTCGACGCCCCCGGAGTTGCTGCGCGGCACCGTCAACATCGGTCCGCTGCCCGCGGCCGACGCGCTGGTGCTGCCGGCGCGTCCCGGCACCCGCGTTCGCGCGGTCGGGGTGGAGAGCCGCAGCTTGACCACGCGCCGCCGCGAGGTTGAGATCGGCCCCGGCGCCGACATCGCTCATGCCGCGGTGGTCGAGCGCCATCGTGCCACCGGCCGCATCGGCCGGGGCTACGTGACCGGGTTTGGGCTCAAGCGTGGCGCGATCGCCTCCACCGTCGCGCACGACGCCCACAACGTCGTCGTCGTCGGGATCGGTGGCGACGACATGGCCGCAGCGGTGGCACGGCTGGCCGAGATCGGCGGTGGGCAGGTGGCGGTGCTCGATGGCGCCGTCCTGGCCGAGGTGCCGTTGCCGCTGGCGGGACTGATGAGCGACCGCGGCGCCGGCGAGGTGGCCGATCAGATCGGAGCGCTCGGTGCTGCCGCCGCGGACCATCTCGGCGCCACCGTGCAAGAGCCGTTCATGCAGCTGTCGTTCGTCGCGCTCTCGGTCATCCCCGAGCTGCGGCTGACTGACGGCGGCCTGGTCGACGTCGAACGGTTCGCCTACGTGCCGGTCGAAGTCACCTGAGCGGCTAACTAGGATTGAGGTACCCGGTTTGGCCCCAGGGCCATAGATCGCAGGTTGCCGCTTTCACAGAATTGGCCCTGCGTACGCCGGGGGACGCCAACGCGCCGAGCAACCCTGGAGGTACTTTGAACGCCACCCTGGATAGGACCCTGACCGCGCCCGTCGGCGCGTCCGGCCACGCGCCCGGCGGTTCGGTCACCGACGAGCCGGCGTTCGAGCAGCGCGGCATCGACTACATCCCGCTGGCCGAGCGCCGGGGCAAGCCGATCGATCTGTTCTGGATGTGGGCGGGTGCCCTGTTCAACGTCGAGTATGTCGTCTACGGCGCGCTCATCATCTCGTTCGGGCTGTCGTTCTGGCAGGCCGCGCTGGTGATCCTGATCGGCAACCTGTCCTACCTGGTGGCGGGCATCGGCAGCCTTCAGGGGCCCGCCGCGGGCACGTCGGTGTTCGCAATCACGCGAGCGCCGTTCGGAGGCAATGGGGCCCGGGGCGTGTCGGTGTTCAACTGGATCACCCAGGTCGGCTACGAGACCGAGGGGCTGGCCCTGGTCGTGCTCGCCGGTCTGGCGCTGTCCAACCAGGCCGGCCTGGGCGCCTCGACGGGGCTGAAGGTGGCGCTGATCGTCGTGGCGGCCGGTGTGCAGCTCATCCTGCCGCTGCTGGGGCACCGCGCGATGCTGCGCATCCTGCGCCTGCTGGTGGTGCCGTTCGTGGTCCTGTTCATCCTGCTGGCGATCTTCGCGCTGCCCAAGGCCCACCTCGGCGCCGGGTCCAACGCCAGCTTCGAGACCGTAATGATCGCCCTCGCCCTGATCCTGTCCTCGGGTGGCTACGGCTGGGTGATGAACGCCAACGACTACTCGCGCTATCTGCCGCCTGACACCAGCCGGTCGCGCATCGTCTGGGCGGTCACGCTGGGCGGTTACATCCCCGCCACGCTGCTGTGCCTGCTGGGCGCCGCGGTGGCCACCGCGGTGTCCTCCGCCACTGACCCGATCTCAGGCCTTCCGCACGTCTTCTCGGCCTGGTTTCTGGTGCCGTACCTGATCTTCGTGATCGTGCAGCTATTCGCGATCAACAGCGTCGATCTCTACTCCTCCGGCCTCACGCTGCAGGCGATCGTGCCCAGGATCAAGCGCTGGCAATGCGTCCTGATCGACACCACGGTGGCCGGCGTACTGACCGCGATCGCCGTCTTCTCCAACTCGTTCAATACCTTTCTGACCGACTTCTTGCTGTTCATGATCATCTGGATCGCGCCGTGGGTGGCAATCTTCCTGGTCGACTGGTCACTGCGCCGCGGCCGCTATGACTCCCGCTCGCTGCTGAGCGGCCGGGCCGGCATCTACTGGCGACACGGCGGTGTTCACATGCCGGGAGTGGTGGCCCAGGTGATCGGCATGCTCGCAGCGGCCTCCTGGCTTGACACCACCGTCTGGAAGGGCCCGCTGTCGACGGCGACCAGCGGCGCGGACTTCAGCGTCTTCATGGGTGCCCTGTTCGGCGGGGCGGTGTACTTCCTGCTCGCACGCCGCAGTGTCCCGGCCGAGCCGTCGGCCGACGCCCAGGACGCAGGCCCCACGCTGGCGAGCACCGGGTAACCGCAGGCTGGATTGCCGGCCGGCGGGTAGCGGCCTACCGTTTCCCGGCTAACGTCCGAACCGTCATGAGCGACGATCGCATCCCGCGCGGAGGGGCGATCGGCCTCGCGGTACGCGAGGCCGCGCGATTTGACCGCTCCGCCGTTTCGTGGTCGGCCGGACTGCTGGCGACGATCCCCGTGGTGGCGGTGTTCGCCGGCGGGGTGATCGCCTCGGACCCGGTCGCCGCGGCGACCATGGGCGCGGGTGCGATGCTGGTCGGGATCGCCTGGCGAGTGGGCGGCGGACGTCCCCCCCGAGCGCTGATGGTGACCGATGCGGGCGTGATGGCCCTGGCCACGTTTCTGGGCTCCTGGACCGGCTCGACCCAGTGGGTGCACCTCCCCGTGCTGGCGATGTGGTCGCTGGCCGCCGGACTGGTCGTCGCGGTGGGTCGGCGGGGGGCGGTGATGGGCACGCAGGCGGTGATCGCGTTCGTGGTGTTCGGGCGCTACGCCCAGCCGCTCGGTGGTGCCCTGGGGTTGGCGGCGCTGGTGCTGGCCGGAGGGCTCGCCCAGGCGCTGTTTCAGACGGTGGTGCGCTGGCCGCCCCAGCTGCGAGTCCAGCGCCAGGCCGTCGCGCAGGCCTACCGCAAGCTGGCCGAGCTGGCGCGCTCCCCGCGCGACGCATCGGCGATCCCGGCCGCGACCGAGTTCGATCAAGCCGAGCAAGCGGTGGCCTCCCCCACCCTGTTCGGCGACGAGGCGTTCCTGCGCCTGCGCAGCCTGGTCGATGAGGGGCGCCGGCTCCGCCTCGAGCTCAACGCGATCCGCATCCTGTTGCGCCAGCGATCTGCCGCGTCGGCGGCCGGCAGCGACGAGCCGGTCGTGGCCGAGCCGCTGCTCGAGCAGACCGCGGCGGCGCTGGACCTTGCCGCGGCCGCGATCGAGGGCGACCACGAAGCGGCGGCGCGGTTCGGGCAAGCCGTATCCGAGCTCAGCGCCGCAGTGCAATCGCTGCGGACGGCGGGGGCCGGCTCGGGGGACAGCACCGAGGCCAGAGCCGAAGCGCGGACGGCGACCGGGGAGCCAGACCTGATCGCCGACGAGGTGACGCGTCGGTTCTCGGCTCTGGCCGGCCAGCTGCGCGCGGTCACCGGGCTGGTGTCCGCCGCGGGCCGGGCCGGGAGCCTGCTGGACCGGCGCCCGCGCCGTGGCGCCGGCCGGCCGGGTGCGCGCCTGCGCTCGGATCTCGCGGTGATGCGGGACAACCTCTCGCTCGAGTCACCGGCTGGACGCCACGCGGTGCGCCTGGCGGTGATCGTCGTCGGGACGGCTCTGCTGGCGCAGCATCTGCCACTTCAGCGCAGCTACTGGATGGTCGTCGCGGCGGCCACCGCCCTGCGTCCCGAGTTCGGCGCCACCTTCACCCGAGGGGCCGAACGGATCGCCGGTACCTGTGCCGGAGTGGCGCTCGCCGGGCTTATCGCGGTGACCCTGCACCCGAGCCTGGACGCGACGATCGTGATCATCGCCCTGCTCGCCTTCGCCGCCTACGCCGTGTTTCCGGCGAGCTTTGCGGTCGGATTCTCGTTCATCACCGCGCTCGTGGTGTTCCTGCTCGACGTCGTCAGCGCGGGCACGCTGGCGACCGCGACCGACCGGCTCGTCGACACGCTGGTCGGGGGCGCGATCGGGCTGTTGGCCTACCTGGTGTGGCCGACCTGGTCACGCAAACCGGCTCGCCAGGCGATCGCCGACGTCATCGAAGCGCAGTGCCGCTACCTGGCCGCTGTGCTCCAGGCGAGCATCGAGGGCCGGCGACTCGACGAAGCCGAGATTCGGCCCCTGGCCCGCGCCGCCCGCCTCGCGCGGATCAACGCCGAGGAGGCGGTGGCCCGGTCGCTGTCGGAGCCGGCCACGCGCCGGATCGACCGCGACAGGGCCCAGGCGGCGCTGGCCGCGATGCGCCGGCTGGTGGAGGCCCTGCACGTGATCAGAGTCGCGCAGGAAGAGGAGGAGCGCGTGGCACTGCCCACGCTCGCGCCGCTCGCCGAAGGGCTGCAGACCGCCCTGGAGAGAATCGCGCAGAGCGTGCGCAACGGCGGTGCGCTGCCCGGTGAGACCCTCCCGCCGCTGCGCGCGCTCCACACGCGCTTTGTCGACGGTCCCGACGGGCCGCGGGCCGGGGCGATCATGCTCGCCGAGCTCGACGAACTCGTCGATGCGGTCAACACCCTGGGCGGACTGGTGGGGATGCGCCCGGCCGCGCTCGACCGAGAGCGCGACCGGGCGGCCACAGGTTGACCGACGTCGCCCCCGGCGGGAGCGAGCGCCGGCGGCTACAGGTTGATCGAGGCCATCCCGGCCTCGTCGTAGCGGTCGCCGGCGGCCCGGGGCAGCTCGGCGTCGATTCGGACGAGGTCCTCATCGCTGAGCTTGACGTCGACCGCGGCGGCGTTCTCCTCCAGGTACTTGCGGCGCTTGGTGCCCGGGATCGGGACGATGTCCTCGCCCTGGGCCAGGACCCACGCCAGTGCCAGCTGGGCCGGCGTGACGCCCTTCTCCTTCGCTATCTCCGCGACCTTGGCCGCCAGCTCGAGGTTGGCATCGAGGTTCTCCCCGCTGAAGCGGGGGCCGTGGCGACGGAAGTCGTTCTCGTCGAGGTCGTCGGGTGACTTGAAACGGCCGGAGAGAAAGCCGCGTCCGAGCGGCGAGTAGGCCACGAAACCGATGCCCAGCTCGCGGCAGGTCGGCAGCACCTCGGCCTCGGGGTCACGCGTCCACATCGAGTACTCGGTCTGCACGGCGGTGATGGGATGCACGGCGTGGGCGCGGCGGATCGTCTCGGGCGCCGCCTCGCTCAGCCCGATGTGGCGGATCTTCCCCTGTCGCACCAGCTCCGCCATCGCTCCCACGGTCTCCTCTATCGGCACCGCGGGGTCGACGCGGTGCTGGTAGTAGAGATCCACGTAGTCGGTGCCCAGCCGCTGCAGTGACCCGTCGATGGAGTGCCGGACGTGCTCGGCCGACCCGTCCAGCGGGCCCAGCGTGGAGAGGTCACCCGGCTGGGTCGAGGGCTCGATCCGGCGGGCGAACTTGGTGGCGATCACGTACTCGTCGCGATGGCCCCTGATCGCGCGGCCGACCAGTTCCTCGTTGGTCATCGGCCCGTACAGCTGAGCGGTGTCCAGGAAATTGATCCCCAGCTCCCGCGCCCGCTGGATCGTCGCGATCGCCTCTTCCTCGTCAGCCGTGCCGTAGAAGGCCGACATCCCCATGCATCCGAGCCCGATGGCGGAAACCTCGAGCGAAGCGAGCTTGCGCTTGTTCATTGCGGCTCCAATTCACTTTGCTTGTCGCGTCGCATCTACCCTAGGACGGGATGGCACCTACCGCCGGCAAGAGCGAAGCGGTGGATCTCTCGATCGGTGAGCGGACGGTTCGCATCTCCAGCCCTGACCGCGTGTACTTCTCGGCCCGGGGGGAGACCAAGCTTGATCTGGCCCGCTACTACGTCGACGTCGGCGACGGGATCGTACGGGCGCTCCGCGATCGGCCCTGCATGCTTCACCGCTTCCCGGGCGGCGTCGACGCCAAGAAGGTCCACCAGAAGCGGGTGCCGTCGGGCGCTCCACCGTGGCTGGAGACGGTGCGCGTCGACTTCCCGTCCGGCCGCCACGCCGACGAGCTGTGCGTGACCGAGCTGGCCAGCGTGATCTGGGCGGTGCAGATGTCCACGGTGGAGTTCCATCCGTGGAACTCGCGGCGGCCCGACGTCGAGCACCCCGACGAGTGGCGCATCGACATCGACCCGATGCCGGAGTGCTCGTTTGCCACCGTGCGGCGGGTGGCCCACGTCGCGCACGAGGTGCTCGACGAGCTTTCGATCACCGGCTGGCCGAAGACCTCGGGCGGGTCGGGGCTGCACATCTACGTGCGCATCGAGCCGCGCTGGAGCTTCGGCGACGTGCGCCGCGCGGCGCTGGCGTTCGCCCGCGAGGTGGAGCGCCGCGCGCCCGCCGACGCGACCACCACCTGGTGGCGCAAGGACCGCGAGCCCGACAAGGCGTTCGTGGACTACAACCAGAACGCCCGAGACCACACCATCGCCAGCGCCTATTCCGTCCGCGGGGTCAGGGAGGGCACCGTCTCGACGCCGATCGGCTGGGATGAGGTCGATGCCGTGGACCCGCGAGAGCTGACGATCGCCACGGTGCCCGAGCGTTTCGCCAAGCTCGGCGATCTGCACGCGGGCATCGACGACGTGGCGTTCTCGCTCGAGCCGCTGCTGGAGTGGGCGCAGCGTGATGAGCGCAACGACCTGGCGGATCCGGGTGTCCCCGGGGCCGGCCCGACAAACCCCGGCAATGCTCCGATAGACGCCGCCGGCGGCGGGTAGGCAAGCGCCATGGCCGAAGCGCTGCTGATCATCGACGTGCAGAACGACTTCCTCCCCGGCGGGGCCCTGGCGGTCGACGAAGGTGACAGCGTGATCGAGCCGATCAATGAGCTGTCGACGGAAGATCGCTTCGGTCTGGTCCTCGCCACCCGCGACTGGCATCCGCCCGATCACGCTTCGTTTCAGAGCCAAGGCGGTCCGTGGCCGACACATTGCGTCCAGAACAGCCCCGGGGCCGAGCTCGCTCCGGGCCTGGACCGCGACGCGATCGACGCCGTGATCGACACGGGGATCGGACGCGAGGATGACGGCTACTCCGCGTTCGAGAGCGAAGAGCTCCGGCAACTGCTGCGTGAGGAGCACGTTGTCGCGGTGACCGTCGCGGGCCTGGCCACCGACGTCTGCGTCCTGCACACCGCCCGCGACGCGCTGCGCGAAGGCCTGCTCGTCACGATCCCGACCGCAGCGGTGCGAGGCATCGACGCCGATGACTCGGCCGCCGCCCTGGCCGAGCTGGCCGAGAGCGGGGCCCAGTTGATCTAGATCCCCGGCGGATCGGTGGCGGCACAGCGAATGTCGCGTGCCTCCTGATGAAAGATCTGCCAGCCGTCGATGAAGTGAGCCCGAGCGACCGGAGTCAGGCGCTCGAGCGTCCGCCGCAGCGGGGCCAGCGCCCCCAGCGCCCACGCCGCGATCTCGTCTTGATGCTCATCGTCGAGGCGGACCATGGTGCGCCGGCGGTCGGTGGGGCACTCCGAACGTTTCAGCAGCCCGGCTCGGCTGAGCTCCCCGACCAGCGTGCTGGTGGTCGGCAGACCGTGACCCAGGCGCATGGCGAGATCCGACACGCTGAGGGGCCCGGCAAAGGTGATCACCAGCAGCGCGGGGAGGTGGCGTTTGTTGAGCACGCCGCTCTCGCGGGCGTTGACCATCGCGGCCGGCGCCGCGACGCCCGCGGTCAGGGCCCGCAGGGTCTGACAATCCATCGTCGTGACCAGGTGCGCGAGGTCGGTATCGACCTCTGAGGGGTGAGCCGAGGCTGCGGCCTTGACAGACATCAGACTGCCCTTATGCTTTCTCTCTTAGAACTGTTTCGTTAACCGAACTGTTCTTACCGCGCCCACTATACAACCGAGAGCGACTGTTCGTGCCGAATACCCGATCCCCTTCCGTACCCAATCGCTGGGCCGTGCTGGCGCTGCTGGGCGTCGCGCAGCTGATGGTCATTCTCGATGCCACGATCGTGAATATCGCGCTCCCGTCGGCCCAGAAGGCACTCCACTTCTCGACCGACAACCGACAGTGGATCATCACCGCCTACGCCCTCGCGTTCGGCAGCCTGCTGCTGCTGGGCGGCAAGCTCGGCGACCTGTTCGGACGTAAATGGACCTTCATCGCCGGCCTGACCGGCTTCTCGCTGGCGTCCGCGATCGGCGGACTGGCGCAGTCCTTCGGCATGCTCGTGGCCGCCCGCGCCTTGCAGGGGACGTTCGGGGCGCTACTGGCTCCTTCGGCGCTGTCGCTGCTGACCGTCACGTTCGCCGACTCCCCCGATCGCGCCAAGGCGTTCGGCATCTTCGGCGCGATCGCCGGCGGAGGGGCCTCGGTGGGACTGATTCTCGGCGGCGCGCTGACCCAGGCCCTCTCGTGGCGCTGGTGCCTGTACGTGAATCTCGCCATCGCCGTGCCCGCCACGATGGTGGCGCTGCGCCTGCTCGTCAATCAAACCCACCCCCAGCGGCCTCGGATCGATGTCCCCGGTGTCCTGCTCGCTTCGGCCGGTCTGTTCGCGCTGGTGTACGGGTTCTCCAACGCCGAGACGCACTCGTGGTCGGCCCCGGCGACGATCGTGGCGCTGATCGCCAGCCCGGTACTCCTGGCCCTGTTCGTGGCCGTCGAACGCCGGGCCAGCCACCCGCTGCTGCCCCTGCACGTGGTGCGCGACAGGGCGCGCGGGGGTGCCTACGCGTCGATCGCGCTGGCCGGCTCCGGAGTGTTCGGCGTATTCCTGTTTCTCACCTACTACCTGCAGCAGAACCTCGGCTTCTCCCCTCTCACCACGGGCGTGGCGTTCCTGCCGATGACGGGAACGATCGTCCTCACCGCCACCACGGTGCAGACCCGGGTCCTGTACCGCACCGGAGCCAAGCCGCTGGTGGTCGCCGGGATGACACTGGGGATCATCGCGATGATCCTGTTCACGCGGCTGACTCCGGGCGGCTCGTACGCCAGCGACGTCCTTCCGGGGCTGATCGTCATCGGGCTGGGGATGGGGTGCATCTTCGCCCCCGCGTTCTCCACCGCGACGCTCGGGGTCGATCCCCAGGACGCCGGCGTCGCCTCGGCGATGGTCAACACCTCCCAGCAGGTCGGCGGCTCGGTCGGCACCGCCCTGCTGAGCACGCTGTTCGCCAGCGCGGCCGCAAGCTATGCCGCCGCCCACGTGCACCTGGCCGGGCTGGCCAGCGCGGCGGCGATCCATGGCTACACGACGGCGTTCTGGTGGGCCGCGGCGATCTTCGCCGTGGGGCTGCTGGTGGCGCTGGTCGTGCTTCCCGCCAAGATTGCCGTTCGCGCGCCCGCGGCCGAGGTCTCGCTGGCTACCGAGTAGCCAGGAAGAACCGGATCATCTCAGCCGACGCGTCGGGACCCTGCGGGTCGGCGTAGGAGCCGGCCGGATTGCCGCCGTACCAGGCGTGGCCGCCGCCGTGGACGATCCACGACTCGATCACAGCGGCCCCGTCGCGGTTGCGGTGAATCGTGCGGGTGTAGGCGCGGCCGCCGTCGCCCCGGCTCCGAATCGGTCCGTCCCGGCTCGCCACGTCGCCGACGGCCAGCCGGGAGGCGACCAGCTTGTCCGCGTTGACGGGAGCCACGGTCGTGTCGCGGTCACCGTGAACGACGATCAGCGGCACCGCACTGGTGGGCGCGGGCCTGCCCCCGGTTCGCATCGCGGTGAACGCCGAGCCGACGTCGCGGGCGGCGCGATAGGCGAGGCCCGAATGCACGCCGACCGCGGCGTAGAGGTCGGGATAGGTTGCGGCCATGACAGCGGCCATGGCACCGCCGGCCGACAGCCCGGCGACGTAGATGCGATCCGGGTCGACGCTAACGTCGGCCATGACCTCCCGGGTGATGCCGGCGATGAGCGCCGGCTCGCCCGCCCCGGCGCGCTGATCAGCCGGCGAGAACCAGTTCCAATAGCGCCCCTGGTTGGCCTGGGTGGATTGCTCGGGGTAGGCCACCACGAAGCCGTGCTCCTCGGCCACCGCGTTCATGCCCGTGCCCACCGCGAAGTCCGAGGCGCTCTGACTGCCGCCGTGGAGCATCACCACCAGCGGTAGCGCGTCACCGCCGTGTCCGGCCGGAACGTAGACGTCGTAACGGCGCGTCCCGGCGGCGGCGGTATGCGTGAGGCGCCGGGTCTCGCCGCGGGTGCCGGAGCGGGGAGCCGCGGTGCTCCGCGATGCCGCCGCGCCGCCCCGGTCAAGACCCCGCTGCAAGAGCGCGGTGGCTTCGGTCAATCGTCCGGCCCGGGTGAGCCGCAGCGCCTGCCCCATGGTGGTCTCGGGGTCGATCATGTGGTCCGCCCGGCCAGCGCCGCCTTGACCGCCGGGGGGGCGCGGAAGGCGCCCAGGACGTGCACGCCGGCAATCGTCGCCATCGCGAGCTCGGGCGACACGTCATCGGCCAGGCTGGCCAGCCCGAGGACGCGCAGCTCCAGCATCTGACCGGCGTCGCGCAGCTGCTCGAGGTCGCGGCGGGTGTAGTGCTCGCTGCCCAGAGTCAGCTCGCGCCGCGCCACGGTGTTGTCCACCGCGCCCGCCCGGCTCTCCAGCTGGCGCCGGATCGCGGTGCGAATGAAGTCCGTGCGGTTGGCGAAGAATCCCTCGTCGACGAGCAGGTCGATCTGACCCAGATCGATCAGACCCAGGTTGATGGTGATCTTCTCGCTTCGCTCGTCGGTCCTGGCCATCCGTACGCCATCCTAGCACCATCTGCACGGATGGCGCGTCCGGGCGCGTGCGGCGTCGACCCGGTTATCGTTTGCTGAGTCCGCTCTCGCTCGGCCGACGACGTGAGGGCAAGCCCGCGACAAGGAGCGCCAATGGCCCGAGGATCCACCCCGAACCGGACCGCGACACGAACCCGAGCGTATCTACGAGCGGGCGGCCGACCCCGCCGAGGCAGCGGACCGTCCCGCTGGAGCCGAAATCGAGCTCGGAGCGAGCTCTCGCCCACCGATGAGCCGCACGAGCCGGACGCCGGCGAGCGAGATCCTCACCACGCGCTGAACACCCCGGTGGGCGAGCCCGACCCGGAGGCCGATTCCGACCCGTATCGCAAGCCGACGCCGGACGACGAGCAGGATCGTGCCTCAGGCACGCGTGAGAGCGGCCAAGGGGCCGAAGACCGCTAGCCGCGGCGCGCCGGCCACCGGGCCTCGCCACCGCGTCGAGCGGAGGAGCGTCGCGGGTCTCGTAGGATGCCGCGATGCCCGAGGCCGCCTACGAAGCCGACGCGGTGGTGATCGGCGCCGGCCTGGCCGGGCTGGTGGCCACGGCTGAGCTCGCCGCGGCGGGGCGCCGCGTGTTGTTGCTCGAGCAGGAGCCCGAGGCGTCGCTGGGAGGCCAGGCGTTCTGGTCGCTCGGAGGCCTGTTCATGGTCGACACGCCCGAGCAGCGCCGGGTCGGGATCAAGGATTCACCTGAGCTGGCGTGGCAGGACTGGGAGGGCAGCGCCGGGTTTGACCGTCCGGAGGACGCGTGGCCCCGGCGGTGGGCGCAGGCCTACGTGGAGTTCGCGGGCGGGGAGAAGCGGGCCTGGCTGCACGCCCAGGGGTTGCGGTGGTTACCCAACCCCGGCTGGGCCGAGCGCGGAGGCTACGGGGCCATCGGCCACGGCAATTCGGTTCCCCGCTTTCACCTCACCTGGGGTACCGGCCCGGGAGTGCTGGCGCCATTCGTCCAGCGACTCGCCGAGGCTCGTGCCCGCGGCCTGGTCCGGCTGCTGTGCCGCCACCGCGTCGACGAGCTGACCGTGACCGCGGGCGCGGTGGACGGGGCCCGCGGAGCCATCCTCGAGCCCAGCTCCGCCGCCCGGGGCGAGGGCAGCTCGCGGGTGACGGTGAGCGAGTTCACCGCCAGGGCGCCCGCGGTGCTGGTGACCTCGGGCGGCATCGGAGCCAACTTCGACCTGGTCAGGGCCAACTGGCCCCAACGGCTCGGGCCGCCGCCGAAGCGGCTGATCTCCGGCGTGCCCGCGCACGTCGACGGCCGGATGCTGGGCATCGCCGCGGCGGCAGGCGGACAGCTGATCGGCAGCGACCGGATGTGGCACTACACCGAGGGAATTCAGAACTGGGCGCCGATCTGGGCGCACCACGGCATCAGGATCCTGCCGGCGCCGTCCTCGCTGTGGCTCGACGCGCTGGGCCACCGGCTGCCGGTGCCCCTGTTCCCCGGCTTCGACACGCTGGGAACGCTGGCTCACATCGGCCAGACCGGCCATGACCACACCTGGTTCGTGCTCACCCGGAAGATCATCGAGCGCGAGTTCGCCCTCTCCGGCTCCGAGCAGAACCCCGATCTGACCGGCAAGAGCATCCGCCGCGTGCTGCGCGAGCGCGTTGCGCCGGGCGTTCCGGGACCGATCGCGGCGTTCATGCGCGATGGTCCGGACTTCGTCGTCGAGTCCGACCTGCCGGCGCTGATCGCGGGCATGAATCGCATCACCGACGAGCCGCTGCTGGACCCCGACCAGGTCCAGCGCGAGGTGATCGCCCGCGACCGCGAGATGGCCAACCCCTACTCCAAGGACTCCCAGGTCACCGCCATCCACGGCGCCCGCCGGTATCTCGCCGACCGCTTCACCCGGGTCGCGGCGCCGCACCGGCTGCTGGACCCCAAGGCCGGCCCCCTGATCGCCGTGCGGCTGAACATCCTCACCCGCAAGACGCTCGGCGGCCTGCACACCGATCTGTCGGGACGCGTGCTGACCGAGGCCGGCGAGCCGCTGCCCGGCCTGTGGGCGGCGGGAGAGGCGGCCGGGTTCGGCGGCGGCGGGATGCACGGCTACCGCTCGCTGGAGGGGACCTTCCTGGGCGGCTGCCTGTTCTCAGGCCGAATCGCCGGTCGCGCGCTGGCGGGTTAGGCCGAGTGATCGGCTACCGCTGTTCGCCCGGCCGAGTCCGCCTGAGGCGAGTCAGCCTCCGACTCGGCAGCCCGGCCCGCGGCGTGGGTGAGTCGGTCGCTGAGCTGCATCGCATCGGCGAGAACGTTGACGGTGCCCTTGCGCAAGGCGGCGCGAACCCGCGACGAGCGCAACACTGAGCCGGCGGCGACGGCAATTCCCAGCGGAGGAGAAATGGCCGCGGTTATCGCTGCCGCCGCGACCTGGATCTCGGTCTCGGGAACCCGACGCCGGTCGGATTTCTCGGGCTCGGCCATTCGGCCTACAATCTACTCCCCCAGCTGACCCAGGTTGAGTACCGGTCTCTGCCACACATTCGCCGACCCTTCGCGTTACTCGTGGTCGCTCCGGGTATTGCTCTGACTAATCAGGTCAGGTCCCGACATAGGAGCGACCGATGGCAGCAGACGACTTCATCGAATCCGAGGTGGCGCTCGCCGCAGCCGCGACCGCTGCCGTCCTCTCGCCCCGGGTGCGCGAGGTGGTGCGCAAGGGCGCCGTCTACAGCGTGGCCGGCGTGCTCACCGCCGGCCGGGCCGCGGTGGGGGTTGCCCGCGGCGCCGGACGAAGCGTCAGTACTGCCATGCCGTCTGGGCGGTCGGCGCCCAGCGCCGCAGCGTCCAAGCCCTCCAGCAGCCGCTCGAGCGCCAGTGGCCGTCGTCCCCGCTCCACCACCGCTCGCTCCAAGCCTGCGACGAAGTCGTCCGGTGCGCGCGGCGGACGTCGCACCAACAGCAACGCCGGGTCCTCCGGCTCGCCGGCTTCGACCAGCTCCTAGGTCTCCCATGCCCACCGATCAGCAGCGTGCCGAGGAAGCCATCCAGGACGCCGAGCGGATCGCCAAGGAGGCGGCCACGCGCGCCGGCGGCTTCATGATCAGGCTTCTCGCGCGCGCACGCGAAGAGGTGGAGGACGTCTGGGCCGAGGCCCAGAGCATCAGCCGCTCACGCAAGTAGGGCGGGCATGAACCGCCCTGCCCATACGGCGTGCCGTGGCGGACCGTGACGGAGAGCCCTAGCCTGAGCAGCGAGACTGCGCCGCGAGTGCTCCGAGCGAGCGCCGGTCGCGCCCGCATTCGCCTGCCCCGCTGGGACGAGTGCAGTCCCGCGGCGCTCGAGGCCGCACTGCAGAGGATTCCCGGCGTGCGCCGGGCGCGAGCCAACCCGGTCACGGGCAATGTCCTGATCGAGTACGACCAGGATCGGCTGGACAGCGATTCCCTGCTCGCCGCGGTGACGCGTATCTCCGCGGCGCAACCGTCTTTCGCAGCGGCTGGTGTCCATCCCGCGAGGTCGCAGAGCGTGATGGGCAGTGGGCGGGTGGTCCAGGAGCGGGCCGGCATCCTCAGCCGGGCCCGCGTGGCGGTGCGGGGCCTTGACCGCGACGGTGACCTGGCGCGGCGGCTCGTCGACCGGCTGCGCGCCCATCCTGGGGTGTCGAGGGTCAGCGTCAGCCGCCTGACCGGCCGGGTGTTGATCGAGTTCGACGATCACAAGACCGATCTGGAGGACCTGGTCGCGCAGGTGGCGGGCCTCGAGCTTCCCGACCTACCCGGCAGCGACTGTCCCACCCATCCCCTTGACCCGGCGCCCCTGATCCAGTCCGCGGCCCGGACCACCGGCGCCGCCCTGGGGCTGACGCCTGCTCGGTATCCGCCGGCTGACCGGAGCGCAGGGGCCACCCAACAGCTCCGCCGGTCCGATCGGGGTGGCCACCGCGATCGGGATTCTGGAAGGCCTGCCGCCGCTGCGCAATGGTCTGCGCAACTTGCTCGGACGCGACCGGGCGCAGCTTGCCTTCGGTGCGGTTCACGCGGTCAGCCTGACCTTCGCCGGCAGCCCGCTGGGGCTGGCCGTCAACGGGGCCGGCGCCCTGCAGACTGCTGACCGAGGTCCGCGCCCGCCGCGCCGCCTGGCGCGAGCTATGAGCAACGCCTGAGCGCCGATCCGGAGCCGATCCCCGGTGAGACGGTGCGGATCAACGCCGGTGAGCGCTGTCCCCTGGCCGGGCGGGTCGTCGAAGGCGCCGGAACGATGATCGGGCGCGACGGGTTGCCGCACCGGCTCTGCGCCGGCGATTCGGTCACTGGCGGGGCGCGTCTGTACGGAGGATCGTTCGTCGTCGAGCTCCACGCCGACCCGAGCTTCAGCGGGCAACCGCGACCGGTTCCGCCGCCCAGGTCACGGCTGGATCACTACCTCGGGTTGCTCAGCCCGGCATCACTTGGGTACGCCGCGCTGGTGGCGGTGTTCACGCGCTCCCCCACGCGCGTGCTCAGCTCACTGCTGCTGGTCAATGCCCGCCCCGCGCTGATCGGCGCCGACGCCGCCGACTCGGCCGCCGCCGCTCGCGTGCTGCGCTCCGGCGTCACCGTCGTCGGGGACCGCTATGGGCGCAGCGTGCGCCTGCCCACCTTGCTGCTGATCGACGGTACCCGCGTGCTCACCGACCGCCGGCTGGAGGTGGGTCAGGTCCTCAGCCTGAGGGCTGATCTGGACGAGCCGGAGATCCTCTCGATCGCTTCGGGCATCGCCGCCGCGAGTGGTTCGCCGTGGGGACCCGCGTTCCCGCCCTCTGACCGCGCCGCGGCCCGCGCGGCGCGGGTGGAGACGGACTCGGTGACCGCCGTGGTCGGCCGGTCCCGGTTGAGGCTGGCCGAGGCCCAGCCCAGCCACGACATCCCCGGCGCCTTGCAGCTGCAGGATCGCGGCCACCGGCTGCTGGTGCTGACCCGGGAAGGCGAAACGCGGCCACTGGGCATGGTGGCGCTGCGACCCCGCCTGGCGGACGGCGCGTTGGATCTGCTCGAGGTGTGCGCAACGCGCGGCGTCGCGGTGCGAGTTGCTGGCGCCCAGCGGCGCCGCCGGTTGCGCAGCTCCTGGGCCAGCACGCCGAGCTGAGTGTCGTCTCGGGCGATGCGGTGCCGCGCTGTTCTCGACGCTCAGCGCGCCGGGCATTTCGTGGCCGTCCTATCCGACAGCCCGCATGCCGCGCCGGCGTTCACCGCCGCCGACATGGCCATCGCCCTGACCAGCGGCCTGAGCGGACGCTTTGCCGCCCGCGCCGACCTCCTGGCACCGGATCTCGGCGCGGTCAGCGCGATCGTCCAGGCCGGCGCCCGCCGTCGTGCCGCGGTCGACGATGCGATCACGCTGTCGGTGCTCTCCAACCTCGCCGGCGCGTTCATCGGATTGCGCTCGAACGTCGGCCTCGAGCGAGGCTCGCACCCGACCTACATCGCGGCCCTGGCCGGGATCGGACTGGCCAGCGTTCGGCTGGCCGGAGGAGGCAGCTCGGCTGGTGCCGCCAGCCGCTTGGCCGATCCCGAACCGGAGCGGTGGGGAAGTCCTCCCCTGGCCGAGGTGTTCCGCCGGCTCGGCACCTCGCCGGTCGGGTCTCAGTGCGTCCGAGGCCGAGCAACGGGCTGTCTCACGCCCGGAGATCCATCGCCCCAACCCGATCGCCGCGGCGTTCGGCGATCAGCTGCGCTCACCGCTGAACGGCGCGCTGGCCGCCGGCGCGGGCATCTCGTTGATGTTCGGCGCCGTCGCCGACGTGGGCCTGATCGCCGCGGTGATCCTCGCCAACACCGCGATCGGTGTCTGGCAGGAGCACCAAGCGGTCCGCGCCGGCGAGCTGCTCGCCCGGGAGGCGTCAGCGCGGGTCGCCGTCCGGCGCTCCGGTGAGCTGATCGACGTCGCGGCCCACGAGCTCGTGCTGGGCGATGTGATCGTGCTCGGCTCCGGCGACCGCGTGCCCGCCGATGCGCGGCTGATCGACTCCGATGCGCTCGAGGTCGATGAGGCCGCGCTGACCGGCGAGTCACTGCCGGTGGCCAAGTCCGCCGATGACTCGCAGTGACGCCGGGCGGGTGATCCTGGAGGGCAGCGACGTGACGGTGGGCAGCGCCACCGCAGTCGTATTCGCCGTCGGCGAGCAGACGCGCATGGGGGCCACGGCCGCCGCCCTGGCCAAGATCGAGCCGGCGCGCGGAGGGCTGGATCGTCGCCTCAATCGCCTGGTCCGCCAGAGCGTCCCGGTGATCGCCGGCGGGGCGGGGTTGATCGCCGTGTCGGGGTTGGTCTGGCGCCGCCCCCTCGCGTCGCAGCTGGCCCTGGCCGCCAGCATCGCCACCGCGGTCGTGCCCGAGGGCCTGCCGCTGCTCGCCGGCGTGTCGCAGGCCGCCGTGGCCCGCCGGCTGGCCGGACGCAACGCGCTGGTCCGCCGGCTGTCAGCCGTCGAGGCATTGGGGCGCGTCGACGTCGCCTGTACCGACAAGACCGGCACGCTGACGGCCGGCCGACTCGAGCTCACCGCCGTGGAGACCTTCCGCGCCCAGGACGACGGCCGCGAGACCGCCGCGCGCTCCGGCGCGAGGTCCTGCTCACCGCCGCGCTGGCCAGCCCTCATCCCGACGCCCAGGATGCCGGCTCGCACCCCACCGATCTGGCGGTGATCGCAGGGGCCGAGCGGGAGGGCCTGGGCGATGAGATTCGCGTGCCGCGCCGGGCCGAGGTGCCGTTTGACCCCGCGCGCTCGTTCCATGCCACGGCGGTCGACGGCCGTCTGGTGGTCAAGGGAGCCGCCGAAGCGGTGCTCGAGCGCTGCACCGCGGTCCGCCGCAACGGTGAGCCGGTCGCGCTGACCGAACCCGATCGCCAAGCCCTGCTCGACCAGGCCGAACGACTGGCGCGCCGGGGGCTGCGCGTGCTGATGGCGGCGGACGGCCCCGGCGGCGGGTCGGCGGAGAGCCCAAGTGAGCTGGTGGCACTCGGCCTGGTGGGAATCTCCGACCCGCTGCGCGAGGGAGTCCCCGCTGCGGTGGCGCGCTGTCAGGAGGCCGGGGTGCGCGTGATCGTGCTGACCGGCGATCACCCCGCCACCGCGCAGGCGGTAGCCGAGCAGGCCGGCCTACGGGTCTCCGCCGGCGACGTCCTGATCGGCAGCGAGGTCTCCTCGCTCGACGACGACGAGCTCGATCGGCGGCTGCGGGCGGCTTCGGTGGTGGCGCGGATCACGCCGCTGGACAAGGTGCGCATCGTCGAGCGCCTGCAGCAGCCAGGGCCACGTCGTGGCGATGACCGGCGACGGGGTCAACGACGCCCCGGCGCTGCGCCTCGCCGATGTGGGGGTGGCGATGGGACTCAACGGGACGGAGGTCGCGCGTCAGGCCAGTGACGTGGTGCTGGCCGACGACGACTTCGCCACGCTGGTGGAGACGCTGGTCGAGGGACGCAGCTTCTGGCGCAACCTGCGTCGCTCGCTGGGCCTGCTGATGGGGGGCAATCTGGGCGAGCTCGGCTTGATCGTCGGAGCCAGCGTGATCGGGCTCCCGGCCCCGCTCAGCACGCGCCAGATCCTGGCGGTCAACCTCATCACCGATGTCCTGCCGGCTCTTGCGGTGGCGGCCCAGCCACCCGAGCATCGCGAGCTCGGCCTGCTGCGCCGCGAGGGCGGCCCCGATCAGGACCGCCTCCTGCGCGAAGACGTGCTGCGCCGCGGCGGAGCCACGGCCGGGCCGACGCTGGCCGCCTACGCGCTGGCGACGCGTCTCGGTACCCCCGCCCAGGCGCGATCGGTCGCCTTCGGCGCAATCGTCGCCACCCAGCTGGCTCAGACCTTCAGCCTGGGGCGCGCCGAGGGCAGCCTGACGCGTCCGGTGATCGGCGCGATCGCCGGCTCGGGCGGATTCGCGCTGGCGGCCATGGTCGCGCCTTCGCTGAGTCGCTTCTTCGGCCTCGGTCTGCCGACGCTCCCGGGCTTCGCGCTCATCGGCGTCGCCACCATCGCCTCGCTCGCCTGGGCCTCGGCGCGTGAGGAGAACGTGCCGCGGCAGCTTTCGGCTCCGCCCCTGGGCCTGCCGGCACCGCGGCTCAGCCTGTCGGCCGACGGCCATGCCTGACGAGATCGGTAACAACTGGTTCACAGCTTTGTGACTCCTTTGCAACCAGTCCGCTGTGGGCCGGCTCTACCTTCGGCGGCATGCTCGAGTTCCTGCTGGCGCTGGCAGCGTTCGCCATCGCCAGCCAATTCCTCGCCGCGACGGCAGCGGCCCTGGGAATCCCGTCGGTCGCCGTGGCGCTCCTTGGCGCCCTGCTCTGACCGTCCGCGTGGCCTGCACCCGGCCGCGCCCGGCGTGGCAACGGCGCGCCATGACTGAGCCCGGCGCCATCCGCGTGGTTCGGAGTAGCCCCGGACGGCTGCGCGTGCACGCCCCGGCCCTCAGCGCCGCCGGACCGGCCGGCGTCGAGCGGATCGGGGCGGCTGGCGGCGTGCGCAGCGTTCAGCTGAGTCCGATCACGCAGAACCTGCTGATCGAGTTCGACCACACCGTCATCGACGAGCCCCGCCTGCTCGCCCTGGTCGCCGGCGATCCAGCCGTCAAGCGCGAGATCACATCCGTGCCCGCGGAGGCGGGCTGGCTGCGCGCGGAGCACTCACAGACGATTCGCGCCCGACCCGCCGATTGCCTGGCCACACTGCTGGCGTTCGAGCGCTACCCGGAGTGGCAGGCCTATGTGATCGCCGTGCGCGTGGACGAGCGCGACCGGCACGGTCGCGGCGTCCGCGTGAGGACCCGCGCCGAGGTCGCCGAGCGGGCGTTCGAGTTCACGGCGGCATACAGCTTCCCCTCCTCCAACCGGGTGCTCTTCGTGCAGGAGGATGGCGAGCTGGCGGCGGTGCGGGGCAGTTGGGCCTTTCGCAGCACGCAGCGGGGGCGCACCCGCGCCACCTGCACACTCGAGGTCAAGCCGAGCCGGCGCCTGGGGCTGCTGCTCCGGGGCGGGATGTATGAACGCGCCCGCGACGCGGTACTCGGCCACCTGCTCGACGAGTTGCGAGTCCGGGTCGAGGCGGCGGCGTCATGAGCCGGGCCGCCGCCGGTCACCGCTGGGCCGTCCAGCCTCGCCACTGCTCCACGTCGACGGCGAGCACCGCGCCCGCGGCGCGTTGCTGCGGGTAGCGCTCGCGCAGCAGCTCCACCGCTCGTCGCGCCTCCTCGTCGTCGGGTGCCAGCACCCGTCCCCGGCCGTCCGCGCGGACCCACCACAGCGCGTCCCAGTCCGTGTCGTCGTACTGATCGACCAGCAGGGTCACGGCGGGATTCTCCCGCACGTTAGCCAGCCGCCGGAGCGCGAGGGTGCGCTTGGGCTTGGCGTCGACGGCGCTGTAGATGTGGTCGCCGTCGACCGCGAAGACCACCGGGACCAGATGCGGCCGGCCACGGGCGTCGGCGGTGGCCAGCCGCGCCACCCGCGCCGCCGCGAAGCGCTCGCGCGCCTCGCCGGGGCTCACGCCTCGCCGGTCAGCTCGGCGATCGCCGACTCCCAGCGCTCCAGCGCCGCCTCGAGGCCAGACCTGCCGGACGACGGGAGCCAGTGCACGACCCGGCGGCAACCGGCCGCCTCCAAGCGCTCGAGCACCGCCGCGTCGGGCGGGACGCCCATCACCATCACATCGATCGGCCGGTCCGCCCGGGAGCGCAGCTCGTCCACCCGGTCGAGGACATCCCCGCCGGCATAGTTCGGAAACCAGGCGTCGCCGAAAGCGAGCACCCGATCGATCACCGTGGGCCCGTTGCCGCCCACCAGCACGGGGGGATGCGGTCGCTGGGCCGGCTTGGGCCATGACCAGATCCGATCGAAGCTCACAAACTCGCCTGAGTAGCTGGCCTCGTCCTCAGTCCAAATCGCCTTCATCGCCTCGATCCGCTCCTGCAGCAGACGCATCCGCGTCCGTGGGTCGGTGCCGTGATTGGCCATCTCCTCCCGGTTCCAGCCGGCACCCACTCCGAACTCGAACCGCCCGCCGGAGAGATGATCGATCGACGCGACCTCCTTGGCGGTGACGATCGGGTCGCGCTCCACGACCAGGCAGATGCCACTCCCGACACGCAGCTTGGAGGTCGCCGCCGCGGCAGCGGTCAGCGCGACGAACAGGTCGTAGGTATGCCAGTACTTGCGTGCCAGATCGCCGCCGCCGGGCGTGGGGGTCGCGCGGCTGGCCGGGATGTGGGTGTGCTCGGCGAAGAACAGCGACTCGAAGCCGTGCTCCTCGACCAGACGCGCCACGGCACCGGGGCCGACCGCGTCGTGCGTGGGGAAGTATCCGATTCCGAAGTCCATCGCACGAGTCTAAATAGGCCCGGCCCGCGCGGTGTCTAGCGCGCGGACTCCCATAGAATCGGCGCGCCAGCGTGTCAGCCAGAGCAGCCAGGAGAGGGATATGAGCGAGGAGACGGTCAAGTTCATCCTGCCGGAGCGCGACATCCCCACTCACTGGGTCAATCTGATGGCCGACCTTCCCGGCGATGGCCCGCCGCCGCTTCATCCCGGGACCAAGCAGCCGGCCGGACCCGACGACCTGTCACCGCTGTTCCCGATGTCGCTGATCCTGCAGGAGGTTTCGGCCGAGCCGGAGATCGAGATCCCCGAACCGGTCCGCGACGCCTACAAGCTGTGGCGGCCCACTCCGCTGTACCGGGCCCATCGGCTCGAGCGCGAGCTCGATACCCCGGCTCACATCTACTACAAGTACGAGGGCGGCTCGCCCGCCGGTTCGCACAAGCCCAACACCGCCGTGGCGCAGGCCTACGAGAACGCCGCCGCCGGAATCCGGAAGCTGACCACCGAGACGGGCGCGGGCCAGTGGGGGTCGGCGCTGTCGTTCGCCTGCCGCCTGTTTGGACTGGAGTGCGAGGTGTGGATGGTGGGCTCGAGCTATGACCAGAAGCCCTACCGTCGCTCGATGATGCAGACGTGGGGAGCGACCGTGCACCGCTCGCCGTCGGATCTGACCGAGGCCGGCCGGTCACAGCGCGCTCATCCCACCGGATCGCTGGGAATCGCGATCTCCGAGGCGGTGGAAGTGGCCGCCCAGAGCCCCGACACGAATTATGCGCTCGGCTCGGTGCTCAACCACGTGCTGCTGCACCAGACCGTGATCGGGCAGGAGGCGCTGGCGCAGATGGAGATGGCCGGCGAGGAGCCCGACGTGGTGGTCGCCTGCGTGGGCGGCGGGTCGAACTTCGGCGGGCTGGCCTTCCCGTTCCTGCGGCGCGTGATCGCCGAGGGCGCCAAAACCCGCTTCGTTGCCGCCGAGCCCGCGGCGTGCCCGACGCTCACCCGCGGCGTATACGCCTACGACTTCGGCGACACCGTCGGGCTGACGCCGCTGATGCCGATGTACACCCTGGGCCACGACTTCGTGCCACCGCCGGTGCACGCCGGCGGCCTGCGTTACCACGGCGATTCACCGCTGGTGTGCGCGCTGGTCAAGGCGGGTCTGGTCCAGGCGCGCGCCTTCCTTCAGAACGACACCTTCGAGGCGGCCGTCCGGTTCGCGCGCGCGGAGGGGATCATCCCCGCCCCCGAGCCGGCCCACGCCATCCGCGCGGTGATCGACGAGGCGCAGGCGGCACGTGAGGCCGGCGAGGCGCGCGTGATCCTGTTCGGGCTGTGCGGCCACGGCCATTTCGACCTCAGCGCGTACGATGCCTACCTCGGCGGCAGGCTCGAGGATCCAGAGTTCTCCGACGCCGACCTGGACGCGGCGCTGGCCCAGCTCCCGGAGGCGCCGGTCCTGACCTGATCAGTCGGGCCAGGGAGCGCCGTCGGTGAAGGCCCGCTGCTCGATCTGCTCGAGTGTCTCGTCGGTGCGCCGGTCGGCCACCATCGCATCGAGCGCGTCGGCGATCGTGGGAGCCCAAACTCTGCGCACCACCGCGGCCCGCGCGCGGTCGGCTTCGAGCGCCACCCAGTCGAGCGCGACGCGAGCGCTCGCGGCGCTGGGCAGGACCGCAGCCGGCACGTCGTCGGCCGCGACCATGGTGATCTGCGCCTGCCAGCCGTGCGGACACAGCTCACCCATCAGCGCCCGGGCTCGTTGCTCGGCGGCCGCGGCGACACGGTCCTGATTGCGCTGGGCGCGCCGGGCGCGCAGGCGGATCCGCGAGGACTCGGCCAGCGCTTCGCAGAGCGGCAACACGACCACGGCGAATACGACCGCGAATCCGAGCAGGCTGACCGGCGCAAGCAGGTCGGGATCACCCGGGTGAAGCCGCGCGCCTCCGAACTGCACCGACAAGATGAACACAGCGCACTTCTACCCGATTCGCTGAGCCTTCACCGAAAAATACGTCGCGCGAGGCGACCTCGAAGCACCATTTTGCGGTGCGACATCGCCGCCGGTTGGCCAGGTCAGGTCTTGGCCGGTGTGCGCCCGGGGCGGGCGCGCCACCGGCGCTGACCTGCTCGGACTGCGCGGCCGCCGTGCTGCCCTCGATGGTGATCCGCGGCAGCCGCGCGTCGAGCCCGTGCGGCAGGCGCCAGGTGACCGGCCCGAGCAGCTCCAGGACCGCCGGCAGCAGTACGCAGCGCACCACCAGCGCATCGAGGAACACGGCCGCGGCCAAGCCGAAGCCGAACTCCTTGATCGAGCGCTCGTCTCCCAGCATGAACGACAGGAACACGCAGACCATGATCGCCGCCGCCGCGCTGATCACCCGGCCGGTGAACGCGATCCCGTCGGCCACGGCTTCAGAGGCGTCGCGGTGGCGCACCCACTCCTCGCGCACGCGGCTGATCAGGAACACCTCGTAATCCATCGACAGTCCGAACACGACCGCGAACATGAGCACCGGAATCCATGGTTCGACCGGACCTGGCGAGACCCCCAGCAAGCCCGCCAGCCATCCGTCCTGGAACACCAGAGTGGTGGCGCCGAGCGCTCCGCCGATGCTGAGCAGGTTCATCAACCCCGCCTGCAGTGGAATCACCAGCGACCGGAAGATCACGAACAGCAGCAGCGCCGAGAGCACGACCACGATTCCGATGAACAGCGGCAGCTTGCCCGACAGCACGTTGGAGAAGTCGATCGAGCCGGCGGTGAACCCGCCGACCTCCGGCCTGACGCCGAGCTGGCGCTTGAACGGTGGCAGAACCTGTTGGCGCAACCGGTTGACCAGGTCCGTGGTCGCCTGATCCTGGGGAGCCGAGTGTCGGATAGGCCTCCATCACGGCGACGCGGCCCGAGGGCGCCACCCGCGGGGGCGTCACCGTGACCACGCCAGGCGCGTGGGCGATGGCCGTACGGAGGGCCTCGAGCGAACTGCCCGCGCCGGGGCGGTGAAGTTCAGCGGCGATCAGCAGCGGACCGTTGAAGCCGGCCCCGAAACCGTGCGAGAGAAGGTTGAAGGCCCGCTGGGTGCTCGTTCCCGGCGGGTCGTTGCCGGCGTCGCTCGAGTCCAGCCGCAGCCCGAACGTCGGCACCAGGAACAGCACCATCACCAGCAGCGCGGCCAGCGCCAGCGGCCGGGGGTGGGCCTGGACGGTCAGGCTCCAGCGGCGCCAGGTCGAGGGCGGCGGCGCCGCGCCGGCGGCCGCACGCCGTCGCTGCTTGCGCGTGGGGCGCACCAGCCGGTGTCCGAACGCCGACAGCAGCGCCGGCAGCACCGTCAGCGACGCCAGCAGGGTCATCAGCACCGCCAGCACCGAGGCGATCGACAGCCCGTAGAGGAAGGTCACCGAGGTGGCGAACATGCCGAGCAGGGCGATGATCACCGTGGTCCCCGCCAGCAGGATCGCCCGGCCCGAGGTGTCCATGGCCTGGATGATCGACTCGGAGACATCGCCGACCCGGTCGTAGTTCTCCCGGAAGCGCGTCACGATGAACAACGCGTAGTCGACGCCCACGCCCAGTCCGATCATGATCGCGAGTTCGGGGGCGACATTGGACATGCTGGTGAGGTGGGTGGCCAGTCCGACCAGGGCGATGCCGGTGATCAGCCCCAGCCCCGCCGTGACCAGCGGCATGCCGGCCGCCACCACCGACCCGAACGTCAGCAGCAGGATCACCATCGCCGCCACCACGCCGACGCCGGTGGCGGGGCCGATGTTGAAGCCCTCCGCCTGCTCGATCACCTGACCGCCCGCGGCGAGCTCCAGGCCGGGCACCTTGACGGCGTTGATCGCGTCCAGCAGCGGCTGACCGGTCTTGTCGGGCAGCAGATTTGCGCGCTTGTCGTAGTTGACGGTCGCAAACGCGGTGCGGCGATCACGGGAGATCTCCAGCGCACCGGCGCCCGAGTACGGGCTGATCACGCTGACCACGTGCGGCATCGTGCTGACCCGGGCCAGCACCGGCTCGACCGCGGCTCGCACCCCGGGCGCGTCGATGCTCCCTCGCGAGCTGTGAAAGACGATCGTGTCGCTATCGCCGCTCTGCGCCTTGAACTGGCTGTTCAGAAGGTTCGTGACCCGCTGCGCCTCGGTGCCCGGCAGGCTGAAGTTGTTGGCGTACTGACGCCCCACCGCAGAGGCGAAGGCGGTGGTGCCGATGGCGATGGCGATCCAGCCCGCCACCACCCACCGACGGTGAGCGATGCACCAGCGACTAAGTCCGATCATCTCCCGACTCCTCGAGGAGAGAAGATAACCCGGCGGCGACCAATCCTAAAATCCTCCGGCGCCATGGTCACGAGAACGCGTGCACGACGGACCAGTCGCGCGGTCACGCGTCCACCGCATCGTGCTCGGCGACCCAGCGCTCGATCAGGTACCGCGCGATCGACACGCTTGGCGGCAGCTGGAAGTCCGGGTTGGAACCGTTCAGAGCCGCGCGGACGGCGGCGAGCTCGAACCAGTGCACCTCCTCGAGCTCTCCGTCGGCGGGCCGCGGATCGCCTCCGTCCGACCAGGCGTTGAATCCGAACATCAGCGAGGCCGGAAACGGCCACGGCTGCGATGTCACGAACACGGGGTCCCGGGCGACTATCCCGGACTCCTCCTGGACCTCGCGGACAACGGCCTCCTCGGCTGACTCGCCCGGCGAGATGAACCCGGCCAGGACCGACAGCCGCCCCCGTGGCCAGCCGGAGCGACGGCCCAGCAGCAGCCGGCCCTCGTGCTCCACGGTCATGATCACCACCGGATCGGTGCGGGGGAAGTGCACGCTCCCGCAGTGGGGGCAGCGGCGCGTATAGCCCGCCTCCGCCACGATCGTGCGTGTCCCGCAATTGCCGCAGAAGTGGTTGCGGCGATGCCAGTTCAGCAGAGCTGTCACGTAGGCCGCGAGACCGGCCTCGGCGTGCGGAAGCACGGCGCCGGCGTCGCGCAGCGAGATCACCCGTCCGCCGCTGATGTGCTCGACGTCCGCATCGGGAGGGAGGGCGTCGAGGTCGATGGCAAACAGCGCGCGGCCATTCTCCAAGCCGAGCAGGATCGGCTCCTGTTCGGGCAGGCGCGACAGCTCCAGGCGAGCCAGCGACGGCGGGCGCCCGTTGCTGCCGTCGCGGACCAGCACGCCGTTGCGTCCCGCCGCCACGGCTCGCGTCGCCGGATCGCTCAGCCGCTGGCGGATTCGGACCGGATCCTTGCGTTCCGCGGTCCCGCGGTCCAGGGCCATACCGGTGAACGGCCGCCCGGTGGGCACCAGTGGGTCTCCCAGGAGGTGGTCAGGGACGGGCATCAGCAGCTGTAACGGTACGGGGCGCGGACCCGGGCGAGCACGATGGCGCGGCGAACCCCCGGGCGGGACCGGATCCCCCACGATGCTAGGTTGCCGTGATGGCCGTGATCGGCGCTTCCCTACCCCGTCGCGATTCCGAGTCCAAGGTACGCGGCACGCTGCGGTTCGCCGCCGACGTGCCGGTGGTGGGACTGCTTCACGCGCGGCTGGTGCTGGCGCACGAGGCCCACGCAACGATCTCCGGCATCGACACCGAGGCAGCGCGGGCGACCCCGGGCGTGGTCGCGGTCCTGACCGCCGGGGACCTGCCGCTGGTCGGCACGGGCCCGGGACGCCTGAACGAGCCCCTCGCCCGCGAGGAGGTCGTCTACGCCGGCCAGCCGGTCGCGCTGGTGGTGGCCGAGAGCGAGGCGCAGGCGGAGGACGGGGCGCAGCTGGTCGAGGTCGAGCTCGAGCCGCTGCCGCCGGTGCTCGATCTGGAAGCGGCGGCGCGGCCCGGGGCCCCCCGAGCTCGCGTGATCTCGCGCGCCGGGGGTGCCGACTCCGATCTCGGCGACGCCCACGCCTCGGTGTCGGCCGGCGGGATCGTGGACGAGGAGCTGTCTGAGAACGTGCTCGACACGGCAAGGCTCGAGCATGGCGACGTCACGGCGGAGCTGGCCGCCAGTCATGTCGTGGTCCGCGGTCGCTTCACCACGCCGTGGATGTATCAGGGATACATCGAGCCGCAGACCGCCACAGCCTGGCTCGAGCCCGACGGCGAGCTGGTGGTCCACACCTCGACGCAGGCGGCGTTCGCCACGCGTGACGCGCTGGCCAAGCTGTTCGGCCTGCCCGTCGATCGCATCCGCGTCCGTGGGGCGCCGCCGGGGGGCGCCTTCGGCGGCAAGATGATGATCATCGAGCCGGTGGTCGCCGCCGCGGCGCTGGTCCTGCACCGGCCGGTGCGCCTGGCCATGACCCGCAGCGAGGACCTCGCCGCCAGCAACCCGGCGGGGGCCGAGGTGCTCTATCTGGAGCTCGGCGCCGATGCTGACGGGCAGCTGACCGGGGTTCGCTCACGCGCGTTCGTCGACCGCGGCGCCACCGACGAGTTCGGAGTGGAGACGATCGCCGCGATGCTGGCCTCCGGCCCCTATCGCTGGCGCGCCCACGAGCTGACCGCCCTCGGCATCGCGACCAATCGGATGACCTTCGGCGCCTACCGCGCGCCGGCGGCGCCGCCGGCCGCGTTCGCGGTCGAGTCGCTGCTTGACGAGCTGGCCCAGCAGCTCGGACTCGACCCGCTGCGGCTACGCCTGCGCAACGTCGCCGGGGAGGGCGACCCGGCACCGTCGGGTCAGCCGTTCCCGGTATTCGGGGCGCGCCAATGCCTGGAGCGGGTAGGCGAGCATCCGCTGTGGGCCAGGCGGGCCGATTTGCCCGCCGGCGAGGGCATCGGCTTGGCCATCGGATGGTGGCCCGGCGGTTACGAGCCCGCCTCCGCGGCGTGCCGCCTCGACGCCGACGGCCATCTCACGATCATCACCGGCGCAGCCGACCTGACCGGCGTGGAGACCACCTTCGCGGCGATCGCCGCCGACGCGTTCGGCGTCGACCCGTCCCGCGTGCGCGTCGTCAACGCCGACACCTCCACCGCGCCCTACGCCGGCGTCAGCGGCGGCAGCAAGGTCACCTATACGGTGGGCCGGGCGGTCGAGCGCGCCGCGATCGAGGCGCGCGACCGGCTGCTCGAGGTGGCGGCCGAGGAGCTCGAGATCGGACCCGACGACCTGGAGATCGTCGACGGCGCGGTGCGACCCAAGGGCGTCCCGGCCAAGGCGTTGGCGATCGACGAGCTGGCCCCCAAGATCCTCAGCTTCGGCAGCCGCCACCTGCCGGTCGAGGGCCACGGCCGCTCGGCGCAGCCCCAGGCGCCCCAGGCCGCCGCCCACCTCTCCCATGTCCGCGTCGATCCCGACACCGGCGCGGTCACGGTGCTCGCCCACGTCACCGCGCAGGACGTGGGTCGGGCTCTGAACCCGGCCCTGGTCGAGGGCCAGATGCGGGGCGGCGCCACCCAGGGGCTGGGCTGGGCGCTCCTCGAGGAGATCGCCCACGATGACCACGGCCAGCTGGTGACCGGTACGTTCGTGGACTACGCCCTGCCGACCGCGAGCCTGGTGCCGTTGATCGACACCGAGATCGTCGAGGTCCCGGCGCCGGAGGGGCCCTACGGCGCCAAGGGAGTCGGCGAGGCCCCCGTGGTCGGCGTGCCCGGCGCGGTGGCCAACGCTATCGCCGCAGCCACCGGCGGGGTGCGCATGCGCCGGCTGCCGATGACGCCCGAGCGGGTGTGGCGGGCGATGACCGAATCAGGCCGCTGATCCTGCCGCCAGCGCGATCGCGCCCAGCACTCCGGCCCGGTCGCCGAGCTCCGGCGCGACCAGGTACTCGTCTATCCGCGGCCCCAGCCAGGGCGTGCGGAGATAGCCGGCCAGCAGCGCCTGCAGCCGGCTCCTGATCAGGGCCAGCAGCGGCGGGTGCTCCATCACGCCACCGCCCACGATGATCCGGTGGGGGGAGAGGATGCAGACGATGCTCAGGATTCCGAGCGCCAGGTATTCCGCCTCGAGCGCCCAGGCGGGATGCTCGTCGGGTAGCTCCTCGGGCGCCATCTGCCAGCGCTCGGCCATCGCCCGGCCCGAGGCCAGCCCCTCCCAGCAATCTCCGTGCACCGGACACGCCCCGGCGAAGGGATCACGCTGCCAGTCGTGAGGGATGCGCAGATGGCCCACCTCGGGGTGCACCAGGCCGTGCCACGGCGTCGCGCCGATCAGCACCCCCGCCCCCACACCGGTTCCCACCGTCAGGTAACACAGGCTGGCGGCGCCGCGCCCGGCACCCCAGCGGTACTCGCCCAGCGCGGCGGCGTGCACATCGGTGTCAAACGCGACCGGGACGCCGAGACGATCGCGCAGCACCGGCGCGACGGCGACGTCCTGCCAGCCCGGCTTCGGGGTGGTGGTGACGTGGCCCCAGGTCGGGGATGCGGGATCGACGTCGACGGGGCCGAACGAGCCGACCCCGATCGCGGCCACCGCCCGGCCCGTGAAGAACCGCACGATCCGCTCCAGCGTCGGCTCCGGCGCTTCGGTGCGGAACTGCTCGTGGTCGACCACGTCATCGGGCCCGGTCCCGACCGCGCACACGCACCACGTGCCCCCGGTCTCGACCCCGCCGTAGAGCTCACTCACGCGCCCGACCTGACGCGGCTAACGGATCTGCATGCCCGAGATCGCGCGGGAGATGACCAGGCGCTGGATCTCCGAGGTGCCCTCGAAGATCGTGTAGATCTTCGCGTCGCGATGCATCCGCTCCACGGGGAACTCCCGCGTGTAGCCGTTGCCGCCCAGGATCTGGATGGCCCGTTCGGTGGCCCACACGGCGACCTCGCCGGCCTTGAGCTTGCTCATCGAACCTTCGGCGTTGGCGAACTCGTGATCGTTGCGGCCCATCCAGGCCGCCCGCCACACCAGCAACCGCGCGGCGTCGATCTCCATCTTCATGTCGGCCAGGGTGAACGCGATCGCCTGGTTGTCGATGATCGGACGCCCGAACTGAGAGCGCTCCTTGGCGTAATCCAGGGCGTACTCGTACGCCGCCCGCGCGATCCCCAGCGCCTGAGCGCCGACCGTGGGACGACTGATCTCGAACGTGCGCAGCGCCGCCTGCCCCCGCGAGCGCCCGCCCTCCCGCGCCCGCGCCAGGCGCTGGTCGAGCTTCTCCTTGCCGCCGAGGAGGCAGGCACCGGGAACGCGGACATCGTCGAGGAACACGTCGGCGGTGTGGGAGGCGCGGAGCCCGTGCTTCTTGACCTTGGTCCCCATCTCCAGCCCCTTGGTGCCCGGCGGGATGACGAACGAGGCGTGGCCCCGCGCCTTGAGCTCGGGGTCGACCTGGGCCACCACCACGTGGATATCGGCGATCCCGCCGTTGGTGGCCCACGCCTTCTGGCCGTTGAGAACCCACTCGTCGGCGGACTCGTCGTACTTCGCGCGCGTGCGCAGCGAGGACACGTCGGATCCGGCGTCCGGTTCCGACACGCAGAAGGCCGCCACCTTCGGGTCATTCTCGGTGCCGAAGCACTGGGGCATCCACTCGCCCCACTGCTCCGGGGTGCCGTTGGCCTGGATCGCCGCCACGGCCAGGGTGGTCCCCATGATCGCCATCCCGATACCGGCGTCGCCCCAGAACAGCTCCTCGTTGACGATCGGGAACATGATCCCGCTCTGGTCGTACCAGAACTGCGCCAGTCCCTCCAGGCCGTAGAGCCCGATCTTGGCCGCCTCCTGGATCACCGGCCAGGGGGTCTCCTCGCGTTCGTCCCACTCCGACGCGGCCGGCCTGACGGTCTGCTCGGCGAATCCGTGGACCCAGTCGCGAATGTCCTTCTGTTCCTGGCTGAGCTCGAGCGAGAACGGCGGCTTCGCCGCTTGACTGTCCGGGGCCGCGATGTCCGGCTCCGCCGACGCTGCTTCCATTTCGTTTGTCCTTTCGGCCCTGGTCGTGACCCGGCGCTTGCGCTGATGGTTACTACCCGCGAGTAGCGAGATGCTCACTTTGGCACGACAGCCTAGAATTCGGCTGCCGTCACCTGGGGAACCGCACGTCTGACCGTGCCCACCTATAGCCAGGCTCCTCCGCGCGGCCGCCCATCGCTGGTCATGAACGCTGCTTTCCCGCACGCTGACACAGAACCGCCGCCCCCGCTGCTGCGCGTGTCCCGGCTCAGCGCCAGCTTTGGACCCGGGCGTGCGCTCACCGACGTCGACCTGAACATCGGCGCCGGCGAACTGGTCGCGCTGGCCGGCGAGCCCGGCGCGGGCAAGACGACGCTGGTCCGGTGTATCGCCGGAGACATCGCTCCTGCCGGCGGCGAGATCCGGCTGGCGGGCCGGCCGGTTCCGATTCGTCCCGGCGGCGCGGGTCGCCAGGGGATCACGCTCGTCTGGCAGGACCACGAGCTGTGCGACAACCTCGATGTGGCCGGCAATGTCCTGCTCGGACAGGAGTCCAGGGGACTGACGTTCTCCGAGACCCGGCTCCACACGGCCGCGGCATCGTTGCTCGCGGATCTGCGGATCCCGATCCGCGACACGACGCGGCTCGTCGGCTCGCTGTCCGGGGGGCAACGGCAGCTGGTGGCGGTGGCGAAGGCGATCGTCCAGCGGCCCCGGCTTCTCGTCCTCGACGAGCCCACGGCGTCGCTGGGCGTGCTGGAGGCCGGACAGGTGGAGGATCTGATCATCGGCCTGCGCGCGCAGGGCACCACGATCCTGCTGGCCGGGCGCGACATCGAGCAGATGTTCCGGCTGGCTGACCGGATCGTGGTCCTGCGCCACGGCAGGGTCGTGGCGGAGCTGGACCCCCACAGCACTCATCCGGACGATCTCGCCGCGCTGCTGTCGGGCCAGGAGGTCGACTCCTCCGCGCGCCGCCAGCTCACCCGGCTTCACGGCCTGGCGGACCGCCTCGTCTCGGCCGACCCTCAATCCAGCCTGCCGTTGATCCTGTCCGCGCTCGGCGCGGCGCTGGGCACGGACAAGGTCTGCATACACGTGGTGAGTGGCCAGTCGCTCGTCTGCGCGGCCACGCTGGGATTTGCCTCGGGCCAGATCGCTCCGTGGTCAGGGCTCCCGTTCGGTGCCGGGGGCGGGCCGGTCGGCCGGGCCGCAGCCGCGCAGACGCGCATCATCGAGGAGGATCTGCAGACCGGCGCGTGGGCGCAATTCGGCGAGACCACCGCCTTTGCGGGAATGTCCAGCTCGTGCTCGGTTCCCGTGATGGGGCCGGACGGAGTCAACGCGGTCATCACCGTGTTCCGGCCCGAGCCGGGGGCCCCGCAGCGCGACGAGCTCGATCTGCTGACCCTCTACGCCGGGTATGCGGCGAGCGCCGTGGAGCGAGACCGGCTGCTCGATCAGGTGACCGCCCGTAACCGCGTGCTGGAGACGATTCGCGAGATGCTCGAGACACTGGCCGGCCCGGTGACGGTCGCTGAGGGGCTGGTGATCGCGCTGCAGTCGCTGCGCCGCGGGCTCCAGGCCGACGAGGTGGCGCTGGTCACCGGGCGCGCCGGCGCCGATATCGGCTGGCGCGCCTACAGCGGGCCGCTCGGCACCGAGCCGGCGACGATGTCACGGTCGCTGCGCGAAGCGTCGCAGCGAGCTCTGGCCGAGGGCCGCCGCGACGGTTGCGCTCAAGGCTTCGCCAGCGGCGGGCGACGGGTGCTGGCCGTCGCATTCATGGCGCCGGGCGGCCCGGCCGCTCTGCTGGCCACCTGGAGCGGGCCCCGGATGGCCGAGCAGGAGACCGCGCTGATCGAGGACGCCAGTCATTCCCTGCGCCTGGCGCTGGAACGCGAGGAAGCCGGGCTGGCGCATCAGGAAGCCGCCGCCCTCCGTCGCTCGCGTCAGCTGCAGCGCGGGTTCCTGTCCCGCCTGAGCCACGAGCTGCGTACACCGCTGACCGCGATCAGGGGATACGCGTCGAGCCTGATGCAGTCCGACGTCACCTGGGACGGAGCCTCCCAGCAGCGCTTCCTCGACCGGATCGCAGCCGAGTCCGCGCGGCTTGGACGGCTCGTCGACGACCTGCTCGACTTCTCGGCCATCGAGTCGGGCGTGATGCGCCTCCAGCGCGACTGGTGCGACATACGGCTCGTTATCGAAGCGGCCGTCTCATGCCTAACCAACGAACAATCCGCAGCCGTCTCGATCACCTGCGATGCTGGACTTCCTGTCGTGTGGGCCGACCATGACCGCCTCGAGCAGGTCTTCGTGAACCTCTTGAACAATGCGTTCCAGCACAACCCTCCCGGCACCCGCGTCAGCGTGATCGCCACCGACCTCACCGGCCTGACCGCGCCCGCTCCGCATGACGGGGAGCCCGCCTGCGCCGAGGTCCAGATCAGCGTGATCGACGATGGGCCGGGATTTCCCGATGAACTCTCGGTCTCGCCGTTTGACTCGGCGCGGCGCCAGCGCTCCCACAGCGCAGGTGCGGGCCTTGGCCTCTCGATCGCGCGGGGGATCGTCGAGGCCCACGGCGGCCGTATCGAGCTGGACCCGGCCCCCCTCGGGACCGCGTTCCAGATCCGGCTCCCGGTCGAGGCAGCCGGCGGGCCGGGAGCCGGCGAGGCTCAGGACCCGGCCTATGCCGCTCTGGCCGAGGTCGACGACGTCCTCGCGGTCGCACCGACGGGCCGACCCCACAGCGATGCCTGAGCAGGTGGCGACCACCCGGGCGCTCCTCGTCGAGGACGATCCGAACATCGTCGACCTGATCCGGTCAAATCTCGCCGTGCGTAGCTTCGACACTGTCGTCTCCACCGACGGGTTGCGAGCGCTCCAGCTGCTGGAGACCGAGGAGCCGGATATCGTCCTGCTCGACCTGATGCTCCCCGGGGCCGATGGCTTTGACCTCTGCCGTCAGATCCGCGAGCGCTCCTCGGTCGCGGTGATCGTGGTGTCGGCTCGGGGCGGCGAGCGAGACAAGGTCACGGCGCTCAATATGGGCGCCGACGACTACATGACCAAGCCCTTCAGCGTCGAGGAGCTGCTGGCCCGTATAACCGCGACGCTGCGCCGCACCCGGACCGCCGGCGCCGCCGAGCCGGGCCCCCCGATCGTCACCGCCGGCGACATCGTCATCGATCTGGCCCGCCAGCACGTGACCAGGCGCGGCGAGCCGGTGCACCTTACGCCGACCGAGTTCGCGCTGCTCCGCGAGCTCGTCACCAACCGCGGCAAGCTGCTCAGTCACGCCCATCTCCTGCGGCGAGTATGGGGTCCTGGCTACCAGACCGAGACCGAGTATGTCCGCGTCTACGTCCGCCGCCTGCGGGCCAAGCTCGAAGGCGACGAGGCGGCGCCGCTGATCGTCACGTCACCGCGCGCGGGCTATCGCTTCGTCGCTGAATGACCCTCCTGCGGTGCGCGAATATCGCCGTGCCGCGAGGTTTTGCGTAAACCCTTCCGGTGGACGGGGCGTTATCACGAGTCTCGTCCGCGGGTGTTTACCGCATGTTTACGCGCGCCCCACGGATATTAACGCCTCGTTCACGCCCAGCGGCCTACTGTCCCGCTCAGATTCAGTCATTGTGACAATCGCTTCACTGTTGCGCGTGACGGCTGCGTGCCCGGTAGCGTTGTCTCTGTAATGAGGAGGAGGTCAATGTGCCCTTGCTGAAAAGCAAGACGTTTGTCGCTGCGATCCTGGTGACCGCAAGCGTGGGTGTCTCTGCCTGTGGCAGTTCATCGTCGAGCTCGAGCTCCAGCGCAAGCTCGTCGGCGCCGAGCTCCAGCAGCAGTGCTGCCGCCGCCCCGACGCCGAGCATCTCCGCGTCGTCGTTTACGAACGACTTCTCGGCGATGGCGGCGCTGAAGTCGCTGGCCGCGAGCGGTAAGGGAAAGGTCGCGGCGATCCTGCCCGACACGACGAGCTCGACCCGCTACGTGGAGTTCGACCAGCCTGACATCAAGAAGGCGCTGGCCGCGGCCGGCGTGGCCAGTTCTGACGTCATCGTCCAGAACGCCGGAGGCAGCGACTCGACGATGCTGACCGATGCGCAGAGCGACATCACCAACGGCGCCACGGTGCTGTTGGTCGATCCGATCGATTCCGGCGTCGGCACCCAGATCGAGAACTACGCCAAGGCCCACGGCGTCAAGGTCATCGACTACGACCGCCTGACGCTGGGTGGAAGCCGGTCCTACTACGTCAGCTTCGACAACGTCCAGGTCGGCAAGGTCATGGGACAGGGCCTGGTGTCCTGCGTCGCGGCCTGGAAGGTCGCCAAGCCCAACGTGATCGTCATGCACGGTGATCCCACCGACAACAACGCGACACTGTTCTACCAGGGCTATTACGACGGCGTGCTGAAGCCGCTGTTCACTGCCGGCAAGTACAAGGATGTCGTCAATCCGCCTGGAACCTGGGATCCGCCGACGGCGCTGACCAGCTTCCAGCAGGCCTACACCGCGCATCCGAACATCAACTCCGCGCTGATCCCCAACGACGAGAACGGCGCGCCGATCATCACCTACCTGAAGACCAAGGGTGTCAAGCCGCAGACCTTCCCGACCACCGGGCAGGACGCGACCTTGACCGGCCTTCAGAACGTGCTGTCGGGTTATCAGTGCGGGACGGTCTACAAGGCCGTGTACAAGGAGGCCCAGGCCGCGGTTGCGTTGGCGCTGTACCTCCGTGCCAGTAAGACCCCCCCGGCCTCACTGGCCAACGGCAGCACGATGGACACCAAGTCACACACCACGGTGCCCTCGGTCCTGCTCGCTCCGCAGTGGGTCACATCCGCCAACATGAAGGACACGATTGTCAAGGACAACTTCGTGCCCACTCCGCAGCTCTGCGCCGGCGCCTACGCGGCGTCCTGCAAGAAGGCGGGGATAACCTGAGCCGAGAATCCACGGCGAAGCCAAGTCGCAGCGTGCCCGTCCGCCTCGGCGGACGGGCACGGCGGCAACGGACATCTACACAATGAGCGCTTCAGACATGCCGCCTACGAGCGGCACCGCCAACGGCGCGCCGGCTGACGGCACGGCGCCGCTTCTACAACTGCAGGGAATCACCAAGACCTTCGGCCCGGTCAGGGCCCTGACCGGTGTGGACCTCGACGTCCCTCCGGGCAAGGTCACCGCGCTGGTCGGTGACAACGGCGCCGGGAAGTCGTCGCTGATCAAGACCGTCTCCGGCCTCTGGGCGCCCGACGCCGGGCAGATCCTGTGGGAAGGCAAACCGGTCGCGCTTCACGGTCCCCGGGACGCCGAGGCTCTGGGGATCACGACGATCTACCAGGACCTGGCGCTCGCCGACAACCTGGACATCGTCGCCAACATGTTCCTGGGCCATGAGCCTCTGCGCAATCGGATGCTCGACGAGGCGAAGATGGAACTGGCGGCCCGCAAGACATTGGAGGAACTGTCCGTCACCACGGTCCGCTCGATCCGCCAGCCGGTGGCCTCCCTTTCCGGGGGGCAGCGGCAGTCGGTGGCGGTGGCCAAAGCGGTGATGTCGCAGGCCAAGCTGGTGATCATGGATGAGCCCACGGCCGCCCTCGGGGTCGCACAGACCGCGATGGTGCTGAACCTGATCAAGACGCTGTCGGGCCGCGGGGTGGCGGTACTCGTCATCTCCCACAACCTCGTCGACGTCTTCGAGGTCGCCGACCGGATCGCCGTGCTGTATCTCGGGCGCCTGGTCGTGAGTGGACCGGCATCTGACTTCGACCGGCAGAGTGTGGTCGAATACATGACGACTGGAACCGCAGGGTCCGCCCCCGGGGCCCCGGGCGCCGCCCGTACGGTTTCCTAGGAGGAGGGACTAACAGGTGGCCGATCCCGCAGACAGCACCGACCCGTCCGGCACCCGCACGGCAGCCGGCTCCGCCGTCGCTGCACCCGATGACACGGGAGCAGCGGACGATGCGGCCCTGACGGTCGCCGCGCCGGAGGTTCTGGCCGATTCGCTGCAGGAGTACCTGCGCGCCTGGATCGTGCGGATCCGCGGCGGCGGCAGCGGTGCGCTGCCGATCATCGCCGGTCTGATTGCGCTCGTGATCTTCTTTCAGATCGAGCAATCGTCATTTCTGACCGCCACCAACATCGTCAACCTGTTCGTCCAGGCGGCCGAGTACATCCTGTTCGGCGTGGCCGAGATCTTCGCGCTGCTGCTGTCCGAGATCGACCTCTCGGTCGGTTACACGGCCGCGGTCGGCGCCTTCATCATCGCTGAGCTGATCGCCCCTCCGGTCAATCTGCCGTGGTGGATCGCAATCCTGGGGATGCTCGTCGCGACCGGGGCGTTCGGCGTGCTGCAGGGAACGCTGATCACCCGGCTGGGTCTGCCCTCGTTCGTGGTCACCCTGGGCGGGTTGCTGTTCATGAACGGCGTGATGCTCGAGCTCGCCAACATCGACAAGTCTGCGGTCGGCGGCGTGATCAACATCGATCCCAACAGCCCGATCGCCAAGCTCGTCAACACCAACATGAGCCCGGTCCTGAGCTGGCTGGTGCTCGTCGTCGGCCTGGCCCTGTTCGCGGGGGTATCGCTGTCCCGCGCCGCCCGCCGGAGGTCCCAGGGACTGAGCGCTCCGCCGATCGGGATCACGCTGCTGACGATCGCCGCGACGGCCTTGGGTGGCGTCGTGGTCGTCTTCATCTGCAACCTCAACCGGGGCGCGCTGACCACGCTGCAGGGCGTGCCGTGGGTGGTCCCATTCGTGATCCTGATCCTGGTCGGCGCCACCTGGCTGCTCAGCCGGACCCGGCTCGGTCGCTACATCTACGCCATCGGCGCCAATCCCGAGGGCGCGCGTCGCGCCGGCATCAACGTGGCGCGGATCCGCACCATCGGCTTTGCGCTGTGCGCGATGACCGCCGGCCTCGCCGGGCTGGCCTACGAGTCGCGGCTGGGCTCGATATCGACCAGCGTCCAGGGCGGCAACCTGGTCCTGTATGCCGTGGCGGCGGCGGTGATCGGCGGCACCAGCCTGTTCGGCGGCCGCGGCAAGCCGCTCCACGCGCTGCTGGGCGGGATCATCATCGCCACGGTCTTCAACGGCCTCGGGCTGATGGGAGTCAGCGACGCGGTCCAGTTCATCGCCACCGCGATCGTGCTGATCGCCGCGGTCACCCTCGACGCCGTGGTTCGGCGCCGGGCCGGGACCAGCATCTGACGACGCGATCCGTGCCCGGGCGCCCAGCGCGGGCGGCGCGGGAAGCGCTCAGCTGCAGTTGATCTGGATCATGTGCACCAGCCAGCGCCCGCCGGGGCCGTCCGGGCTGACGTCGACCGTGCCGGAGCACTGGTGCGTGCCGTCGGTGCGCACCGAGGTGGTCCTGACCGAGACGGTCGTGCTGGTGCTTGACCGGCTGACGATCTGAGCGGTGTGGAAGGTGATCGACCGGTCTCCGGACTGGCCGCCCTGGAAGCTGTCATAGCCCCCGAGCTGAGCGCGGAAGGTGGGATCGGCCAGCGCCCAAGCGGCCGGGTACTGGTGCGCGGCGGCCAGGGTGTAGAAGGACTCGACGGCCGCAACCGGACCACCCGCCGGCGGCGTAGCCGCGGCGGAGGAGCCGCCGGGCGAGGAGGCCGCAGCGCCGGTGGTGGAGCCCCCGCCGCCCGTGGTGGAGCTCCCGCCGCCGGTGGTGGAGCCTCCGCCGCCCGTGGTGGAGCTGGCGCCGCCCGTTGTGGCGGAGGTCGAACCCGCGGCCGCAGCCGTGGTGGTTCCGGAAGTCCGTGCGACGCTTGGAGCGCGAGCCCGCGAGCGCACTGCCGCGCCCGGTCGATGCGCGGGTCTGGCCGCTCGGCCCCGAGCCGGCGCTGCTCACCAGCACCACGATCGCCGCTGCCGCCACCAGTGCCAGGAGCGCCGCGGCAGGAGTCCACCGGCGCCAGGGCGGACGGCCGGCCGCGTTCTCGACCCGAGTGTCCGGGTCGTGACGGCGGGACGTCGTAGCAGCAGCCCGCCGGGCATCTGGGGTAGCGGCCGTCGACCGGGCCTTTCGGGGAGCCGCGGTCGGCTGGGCCTTTGGGCGAGCCGCGGTCGGCTGGGCCTCTGGGGGAGCCGCGGTCGGCTGGGCCTTTGGGGGAGCGGCGGTCGGCTGCGTGGCTGGGGCGAGCGGGATCGGGCGCAGCCGCCGCGACGTTCCCGAGGGTTTCGTCGGCGGCGCCTCAGATCCCGGTGAAAGCTCGCGAGTCGGTTGCGGTAGGGGCACGTTGGCGGTGGCAGAGGGGTCAAGCCCAGCTCGCAGACGACCGAACAGCTCACCGGCCGAGCGCGGGCGGGCCTCCGGGTCGCGGGCCATGCCCCGCTTCAGCAGCTCCGCCACCTCAGGCGGCGCCGCCGCCCACGCGTCACGCAGATCGGGCGGTGGCTGCGTCGCGATGGCGTGAGCCAGCGCCATGGCATTGGGCGCGCGTCGCGCCTTGCGTCCCGACAGGATCTCGAAGCTGACGGCCGCCAGCGCGTAGACGTCGATGGCCGGGGTCGAGGGGCGATCGGCCAGCTGCTCCGGTGACATGTAGCTGAGCGACCCGAGCACCGAGCCGGTGGTGGTGATCCGAGTCCGGTCCGGGACCGAGGCGATCCCCAGGTCGGCCACCTTCACCGCGCCGTCGGCTCCGAGGAGGATGTTGGAGGGTTTGACGTCGCGGTGCACGATCCCCTGCCGGTGAATCGAGTCCAGGCCGGCGGCCACGCCCTCGAGGATCCGCAGCGCCTCGGGAACCGGCAGCCGGCCCCGGGTGTCCAGAGCCTGGCGCAGCGTCTGGCCCTCGACGTACTCCATGACGATGACCAGGTCGCCGGCCTCGTCGTCGATCACGTCATAGATCGAGACCAGGTTGTGATGGCTGATCGACGCCCCCGCCAGAGCCTCCCGGCGCAGGCGCAGCATTCCCCGCGGATCCGCCGCCGCGCTCAGGCGCTTGAGCGCGACCTGGCGGCCGAGCAGCGTGTCCTCGGCCAGCACCACCGTCGCCATCCCGCCGGCGCCGAGCCGGGAGACGAAGCGGTAGCGAACCAGTTTGCCGGTGGCGGCCACCGGGAATGCCTACCCGCAGGACGGCCCAAATCCACGGGCCCGCCTTTGTCGCGCCGCACGGGGTCGCCTCATCGCGCGCGAGCCGGCTCGCCTGCATTTTGTGGTAAATCGGATCGCGCCGGGCTGTTTTGCCACCGACCGCACGCATAGCCGCCAGTCTGTGGCAAACCGTGGAGCACCTGCGCGGTTTGTCATGAAACGCAGGTGCTCCACGGGCCGTGGTTGAAGTACGGGGGCGTCCGTCAGCGTCCGCTAGGCGGCCGCCGCCTCGGTGGCGCCCAGCGGGAAGCTGACACCGGTCAGCTGCTCGGAGACGACCCACAGGCGACGGGCCACATCGGCGTCCTTGGCGGCAGCGGTGCGACCGACCAGCTTGGGCGCCCCGCGCTGCTCCATGAAGCCGCTGGGTCCGGCGAAGCTGTCGCCGGGAATGTCGGCGACCGCGGCGTACAGGGTGGGCAGCGCGCCGCCGTCCTCGTCCTGGGCCACGAGCCGGTTGCCGGCCTTACTGATGACGTCCATCCAGCGGTTGTGGCTGTGGAACTGCAGGTTGGTGGCCGCGTAGCCGGGATGTGCGGCGTTGGCCAGGACCGGGGAGCCGGCCGCGGTCAGCCGTCGCTGCAGCTCGCTGGTGAACAAGAGGTTGGCCAGCTTGGACTGCCCGTAGGCGCGCCACGCCTTGTAGGGCTTGCGCTCCCAGTTGAGATCGTCGAAATCGATCATGCCGATCCGGTGTCCGGTCGAGGACACGGTCACGACGCGGCCGGTGACGTGCTCCAGCAGCAGGTTGGTGAGCGCGAAATGGCCCAGATGGTTGGTGCCGAACTGCAGCTCGAAGCCTTCGCTGGTCCGGGTCAGCGGCGGGATCATGACCCCGGCGTTGTTGATCAGCAGGTCGATGTCGCCTTCCCAGTCGGCGGCGAATTCACGCACCGAAGTGAGGTCGGAGAGATCGAGCCGGCGGACTTCGGTCTGGCCCGGCATGGTCGCCGCCGCGGCCTGCCCCTTGTCCAGGTTGCGGACGGCGAGGACGACGCGGGCGCCCTTGGCGGCGAGCGCATTGGCGGCCGCCCGGCCGATACCGCTGTTGGCTCCGGTGATGACCGCGGTACGACCGGACTGGTCGGGAATATCTGAGGTGCTCCATGAAGTAGTCATGGACAACAATGTAGCTGATGACAACAATGCTGTCAACGACAACTTGTCCGCTAGGCTGCACAACACGATGAGCGTCAGCGAACGCCGCTACCACCACGGGAACCTGCGCATCGCCCTGCTGGAGCAGGCCGCGCGGACGGTCCGCGAACGCGGTGTCCAGGATCTGTCGCTGCGCGAGCTGGCCCGTGAGGTGGGCGTCAGCCACGCTGCCCCCCGCCGGCACTTCCCCGACCGCCAGGCGCTGCTCGACGCCCTGGCCGAGACCGGCTTCGAGCGTCTGGGCACGGAGCTGCGCGAGGCCGTGGACGGGGCCGGCGAAGATTTCCCGGCCCGCCTGCGGGCCACCGGCGCCGCCTACATTCGCTTTGCCACCGCCGATCCTGCCCTGCTCGAGCTGATGTTCGCCGGCAAGCACCGGGAGGAAGCCGGTGGCGACCACGGCGCAGACTCGGGAACGCTGCACGAGGCGGCCGAACGAGCCTTCTCGGTCTTGCTCGAGCTGATCCAGCAGGGCCAGGCCGAAGGCGCGCTGGAACCGGGCGAGCCCGAGCGGGTCGGGATGGTCCTGTTCGCCACCATCCAGGGGATCGCGGCGCTGGTGACCGGCGGCATGGTGGCCCCCGAACGGCTCGACGAGCTCGTCGCCGACGCGATCGCTCGGTTCCTGCGCGGCTCCCGCATGACCGCCTGATACGACCGAGCGCCCTAACGGGATCACTGCACACGATTGCCGTTGACAGAGTTAGCCTTCCTCGATAGGTTGCTTGCAATCGATTGCAGGACCAGGCCCGAGGCTGCGGGTGTGAGGCAAGAGAGTGGAGGTAGCGAGAGAGATGACGTTCCTTCGAAAGTGCGTGGTACTGGGGCTGGCGGTGGCGGCGGTCACGGTGGTGGCGGCCTGTGGGGGCTCGTCAAGCGGCGGAGGATCCGGATCCGGATCCGGATCCGGGCCGATCACGATCGGCACCTCCCTGTCGCTGTCGGGCGACTTCGCCGCCGACGGGCAGGCCTTCCAGAAGGGTTATGAGCTGTGGGCCACCGATCAGAACAAGAAGGGCGGCCTGCTCGGACATCAGGTCAAGATCAACGTCATCTCCGACTCGTCGAGCCCGGCACAGGTGGCCACCAACTACCAGAAGCTGATCGGCTCCGACAAGGATCCGCTGGTGTTCGGTCCGTTCTCGACGCTGCTCACGATCCCGTCGGCGCGGGTGGCGGCGCGCTACGGCTACGCCTTCGTGGAAGGCGCCGGCGGCGGCCCGGCGGTGTTCGGCAACGGTCTGAAGAACCTCTTCGACGTCTCGGTGCCGGTCAAGAACAACCTGGTGACGTTCGCCCAGTGGATCGCTTCGCTGCCCGCGGGCCAGCGTCCCAAGACTGCCGCCTTCGTGACCGTCAACGAGCAGTTCACCCAGCCCCAGCTTCCCGTTGCGCAGCAGATCATGCAGGCGGCGGGCGTCAAGACCGTGGTCTCGAAGGTGTTCCCGGCCGAGGTCACCGACTACACCCCGATCGCGGGGCAGGTGGCAAGCGCCAACCCCGACGCGGTCGTGCTCGGCTCGGTCGACGTGCCGACCGTGTCCGCGTTCGTCCACACGTTCATCCAGCAGCATTACAACCCTCGCGAGTTCATCGCCACCGGTGGACCCGACCAGGGCGCCGCGTTCGTCAAGGCGGTGGGGACCGGCAACGAGAATGGGATCTTCGTGCCCAACGGCTGGTACCCGGGCTTCAAGAAGGCCGACAGCCAGCAGATGGTCAAGGAGTACCTCGCCAAGTACGGCGGCACCGCGTCCACGATCAGCTCCGATGTCGCCGAGGCGTACTCGGTTGGTCAGGTGATGGCGCAGGCGGTCGCAGGGACCCACAGCCTGGACAACGCGAAGATCACCGCCTATCTGCACAGCGGGAAGACCTTCGACAGCGTCCAGGGCCCGGTGCACTTCGCCTCCGACGGTGAGAACACGGCCCAGAAGCCGCTGACGTTCCAGTGGCAGAACGGGGTCCTGACCCAGACGCTCCCCACCTCGGTGGCCGGCTCCAGCCCTCCGCTGATTCCGAAGCCCGCCTGGAAGTAGGGCATCGATGTCGGGAACGGACCTGCTCCAGGCCGTCGTCGACGGGATCCTGACCGGCGGCGTCTACGCGCTGATGGCCGCCGGTCTGAGCCTGATCTTCGGCGTCATGGACATCATCAACATCGCCCAGGGGGTGATGGTCATCCTGGCGGGCTACCTGAGCTACGTGCTCTCGGTGCACCTCGGTATCGACCCGCTGCTGGGGCTGGTGATCACCGTTCCCGCCATGTTCGCGCTAGGCGTCGCGATGGAGTTCTGCTTCATGCGCCGCCTCCGGGAAGCCGACCGAACGTCGATGTCGATCCTGATCACGTTCGCGGTGGCGATCCTGATCGAGGGCGCCCTGAGCGCGATCTTCGGGATCGACTACGTGCAGTTGCACGCCTCCTACGTCGATCAGTCGCTGCACGTGTTCGGCTTCTATCTGCCCTACATCTACCTGATCGGCTTCGCGCTCGCGGTCGCGCTGCTGGCCGGGCTGTACTACCTGCTCTACCGCACGCAGTTCGGACGTGCGGTTCGCGCTTCGCTGCAGAACCGCACCGCTGCCGATCTGATCGGGATCAACGTCGACCGCGTGCGAACGATCTCGGTGGGTATCGGGATTTCGCTCACCGCCGTGGGTGGGATGGTATTCGGAGCCACCAACGCGTTCAACTCCAACAGCGGCTATGACCTGATCTCGCGGCTGCTGGCGATCGTCATCCTCGGCGGTCTCGGCAGCATCGGAGGCGCGATGATCGCCGCGGTGTTCCTGCTCGTGATCAATGACGTCGTGTCTGTCGCGTGGTCGCCGACCTGGGCGCCGCTGGTCTACTTCGCGGCGCTGGTCGTCGTGCTCTCGATCCGGCCCCAGGGCCTGTTCGGCCAAGCCGCGGTGCGAGCGCAGTGAGCGCCACCGATCAAGCGCGGATCGAGGCCGGCGCCGACACCACGGTTGAAGGCGGACGGGCCCAGCGGCGCGGGCCGGTGATCGCGGCCATCGCCGTCGCGCTCGCGGTCTTCGGCCTGTTTCCGCTCCTGATCACCGATCCCACGGCCACCTCGATCGCGGTCTTCGCGCTCGTGTTCATGGTCGCCGCGACGGCCTGGAACATCTTCAGCGGCTATTCCGGCTACCTGGCCCTGGGCCATGCCGTGTTCTTCGGCAGCGGCGGGTATGCGGTCGCGCTGGCCGCGCGCGACTGGCACGTCGCGGGAGGGTGGGGGGTCTTCGCGCTGTTGCCGTTCGGCGGCCTGGTTGCGGCCGCGATCGCGGTCCCGGTGGGACTGATCGCACTGCGAACCCGCCGTCACACCTTCGTCGTGATCACGATCGCGATCTTCTTCGTCTTCCAGCTGGCGGCGTTCAACCTCAACTTCACCGGTGGCACCTCCGGGATCCTGCTCCCGATCGCGCCGTTCTCGGCCGCCAACTACAACCAGCCGTTCTATTACGTGGCGCTGCTGATCCTGATCTTGACCGTCACGCTGTCGTGGATCGTGCGCCGGTCACGGTTCGGATTGCAGCTGCTGGCGATCCGTGACGACGAGGACCGTGCCCTCGGCCTCGGCGTGAGAACGCGGAGGGTCAAGCTGACGGCGTTCATGCTGTCGGCGTTCCCGGTCGGGATGGTCGGCGGGCTGTACTTCTACTTCCTCGGGCAGATCTATCCCCAGTTCGCCTACGACGCCCTGTTTGACGTCTCGATCGCGCTGATGGCCTTCCTCGGCGGCCTCGGCACCCTGATCGGCCCGTTGCTCGGCGCGCTCGTGCTCGAATCGCTGCAGCAGTGGTTCACCCTCACCTTCTCCAAGCCCGGGGTCTACCTGATCGCCTACGGAATCCTGTTCCTCGTCGTCATCCTGCTGCTACCGCGGGGCGTCGTCCCGAGCCTGGCCGGGCTGCTCGAACGCCGCCGCATACGAGCAGCGGAGCGAGACGGCGACGGAGCGCGAGACGGCGACGGAGAGCCGGGGTCGAAGGTCCGAGGCGGGCTCCAAGGGGCGGCTCGATGAGCAACCTCATCGAGGTCACCGAGGTGTCGAAGTCCTATGGCGGCGTCAAGGCGCTGTCATTGTGCGATCTCCAGGTCCGCGAGGGCGAGATCAACGGGTTGATCGGGCCCAACGGCTCGGGCAAGACGACGCTGTTCAACGTGATCACCGGATACGAGCGCATCCAGCAGGGACGAGTTCACTTCAACGGCGCCGAGATCACCAACGCGCCGCCTGACCGTGTGTTCAAGCTCGGGATCGGACGCACGTTCCAGCTCACGCGCCTGTTCATGCGCCTGTCCGTGCTCGAGAACATGCTGGTCGCCACGCAGCGAAAGGAGGGCTGGCTGCGCGGCGTGATGCGGCTGGCGGGCTCGGCCAGCGAGAAGCGCCGCGCCTTGGACCTGTTGGACTTCGTCGGCATCTCCCGGCTCGCGCACGAGCCGGCTGGCAATTTGTCCTACGGCCAGCGAAAGCTGCTCGAACTTGCGTCGCTGCTCGTCTCCGACCCCGCTGTGCTGCTGCTCGACGAACCGGCCGGCGGAATCAACCCCACCTTGATCACCCACCTGGCGGACCGCATCAAGGAGCTGAACAAGGCCGGCAAGACGATGCTCATCGTCGAGCACAACATGGAGTTCGTGATGAGCATCTGCGATCGCGTGACGGTGCTCAGCCAAGGGAAGGCACTCGTCTCGGGTGCTCCCGACGTGGTGCGGACCGATCCGGCGGTGCTGGATGCCTACCTCGGCGGTGCCGACGACGCGGAGACGCAACTGGAGATCGCCGAGGATGTCGCCCATCATGCGGGCCCGAGTCGGGCCTCGGTGACGGCCGGGCACACCGTCCCACGGGAGCGGCTGGGCGATTCCCCGACGTTGCTCAGCGTGCGCGGGATCACCGCCGGGTACGGCGGCGGCGACATCCTCAAGCAGGTCTCGCTCGACGTCCCCCGCGGCGGCATCACCTGCGTGGTCGGACCCAATGGCGCCGGCAAGTCGACGCTGATGGCGACGATCAGTGGCCTGCTGCGCCCGCGCCTGGGCGAGATCCGCTTCGACGATCAGGTCATCTCGGGGCTGACGCCGAAGCAGATCCTGCTGCGTGGCGTCGCACAGATCCCCCAGGCGCACAGCCTGTTCCCGGAGATGACGGTGCAGGAGAACGTCGAGATGGGCGCCTTCACGATCAAGGACCGGACGCTGGTACGTCAGCGTCTGGAGGCGGTGCAGGAGCTGTATCCGATCGTGCGCGAGCGCGCTGACGAGAAGGCCGGGAGCCTGTCCGGAGGGCAGCAGCGGCTGGTGGAGTTCGCCCGCTGCCTGATGCTCGATCCTGCCCTGATCATGCTCGACGAGCCCTCCATGGGACTGGACCCCACCACGCGGCAGATGGTGTTCGAGATGATCGAGCTGATGAACCGGCAGGGCAAGACCATCCTGCTGGTCGAGCAGAACGCCCGCGCGGGGTTGAAGCTGAGCTCCCACGGGGTGGTGCTCGAAAACGGCGTCGTCCGCCTGACCGGGTCAGGGCGCGAGGTGCTCGAGCATCCAGAGATCGGCGCGCTGTATCTCGGAGGGGTGGTCACGACCGCATCCGCTGCGCCGTGAGCGCGCATGCGGACGTGGTGGTCGCCGGGGCCGGCCACAACAGCCTGATCACCGCCGCCTACCTCACGCGGGCGGGCTATCGCTGCCGTGTGCTCGACGCTCGCGCCAGTCCCGGCGGCGGGGTCGCCTCCGAGGAGCTGATGCTGCCCGGTTTCTCGGTCGACTCGTGCTCGACGGGTCACACGCTGATCCAGACCAACCCGGTGCTGGCCGACGACGAGCTCGGCCTGATCTCCGAGCACGGGCTCACCTATCTGCATCCCGATCCGGTTGCCCACGTCGTATTCCCCGACGGGAAGTCGCTGACCATGTGGCGCGACCTCGAACGCACCTGCCAGGAGATAGCGCGGTTCTCTCGCGCCGATGAGCAGGCCTACCGGCGGCTGCTGGCGGAGTACGACGCCGTCAAGGACGTTTTCAACCGTCAGCGCTTCACCCCGGTCGGATTCGGGCCGAGCTTCGACGCGCTGCTGGAGGGACGCTCGGGCGCGGACCGCTGGCGACGCCGGGCCCCGATGAGCGCGTGGGATGTCGTACGTCACGAATTCGAGAGCCGCCACGTGCGGTCGTTCATGCTCTGGATGGCGTTCCAGACCGGGCAGCCGGTCGGTTCGGCGGGCTCGGCACCGCTCGCCTACTCGATCGTGTTCGGACGCCAGCGCCGCAGTTGGACGCTGCCCCGCGGCGGTTCGGGCGAGCTGGCGCGGGCGCTGGTGGAGGTGATCGAACAGGATGGCGGGGAGGTCCTCTGCGACCGTCGGGTGGTGGACCTGGTGATGGCAGACGGCCGCTGCGTCGGGGTCCTCACCGAGGACGGCGAGCGCCACCTCGCGGGCGTGGCGGTGCTCTCGACGATCCACGTCAAGGACCTGGTCGGCATGGCCACGCCGCAGGCGTGGGGGGAGGACTTCCGCTACGCGATCGACACCTACGACGAGGGTGTGGCGGCGTTCGCCACCCACTACGCCACCAGCCAGGCGCCGCGTTACCCGACGCGCGACGGGGGCGAGATCGAGGTCGTATCCGCGGGCGTGGCCGGCTGGCCCGAGGACATCCTCAGGATGGGCCGGGACGTGCGCGAGGGAAAGCTGGTGCGCGACGGCGCCTGGTTGCTGTTCCCCACCCCCACCGTGGCCGATCCCACGCGCGCGCCGGACGGCCACCACACCGTCAAGATCCTGGGCATGCAGCCGTATGACCCGGGCGGCGGTCCGGAGCGCTGGACGGAGCTGCGCGAGGAGATCGCGGCCGTGCATCTGGGCCATCTGCGCCGCGCCGCGCCCAATCTCGTCGACGCCACGATCCTCGCCGAGCTGATCGTCTCCCCCGTCGACCTCGAGCGCTCAAACCCCCATATGTGGCACGGCACCTTCCACGGCGGCGACCGCTCGCTGGCCAACAGCGGCGCCCTGCGTCCGGCGCCGGGCTGGGCGCAGCACCGCATGCCGATCCCCGGCCTGTACCAGACCGGCGGCACCACGCACCCGGGCGGATCGGTCACCGGGGGGCCCGGCCGCAACGCCGCGATCGTGATGCTCACCGATCTCGGGCACGACCCGGCCGAGGTCATGGGCGCCGGCCGCCGAGCCACGCCGCGGCGGCGAGTCGCGCGGCGGCGAGCCGGGCTCGCGAGTTGACCCCGCACCCGACCGCATAATTCGCTCGATGCGGACATCGGTGACGATCCGGGACGTCGCTCGGCTGGCCGAGGTCCACCCCGGCACGGTCTCCCGCGCGCTGAACGAGCAGACCCGAGCCCTGGTCAACGAGGAGACGGCCGAGCGCGTGCTGCGCGCCGCCGCGACGCTCGGATACCGGCCCAATCCGATCGCCCGCGGACTGAAGACCAACCGCTCCTACACCGTCGGCGTGCTGATCCCCGACCTGACCAACCCGCTGTTTCCGCCGATCATGCGCGGCATCGAGGACCGGCTGGCCGACGCCGGCTACACCCTGCTGATCGTCAACACCGACAACGATCCCGAGCGCGAGCGCAGCCACATGGAGGCGATGCGCGCCCGCCAGATCGACGGCTTCATCGCCGCCACGGCCCGGCTGGACAGCGAGCTGCTGGCCGACGCCGCCGCCGGGGGCGCCCCGATGGTCCTGGTCAACCGCAGCCTCGAGGACGGCTCGCTGCCGGCGGTCACGATCAACGACCGCCGGGGCATCCACCTGGCGGTGGAGCACGTGGCAACGCTGGGCCACCAGCGCATCGGCCACGTCGCGGGCCCGCAGAACGTCTCCACCGGGCACCGGCGCTACCTGGGGTTCCTGGAGTCGATGCGCAACTTCGGCCTGGAGGCTCCGTCCGCGCACATCAGCTTCGCCGACGCGTTCACCGAGGATGAGGGCGCCCGCGCGTGCGCCGAGGTGCTGGCCGGACAGCCGCGGGTCACCGCGATCGTCGCTGCCAACGACCGCCTGGCGATCGGCTGCTACGACGCGCTCGAGGCCCAGGGTCTCAACGTCCCTGACGATGTCTCGGTGGTTGGCTTCAACGACATGCCGTTCGTCTCCCGGCTGCGACCCGCCGCTGACCACGGTGCGGGTGCCCCAGCGCGAGATCGGCACCGTCGCGGCCGACCTGTTGCTCCAGCAGCTCAGCGATGGCGGGCAGACCGCGCGCGAGATCCTGCTCGAGCCGACGCTGGTGGTGCGGGCGTCGACCGCGCCGCCGCCGTGAGGCGTTTGGACGACCAGGCCGCAAACGATTGCAGTAAGGTGCGCGCGGCGGCGGCGCGTGTCATCGCGGATTGAGCGAGGAGGAGGTTATGGCCGACGAACGGGTCCAGACGGCGATCAAGCACTGGGCGTCGCGCTTCATCGCCAACGGCATCGACTACAACGACTTCGTCCGCACCACCGCCGCGATCGCCGACTGGGGCGAGTGGCTGGACGCCTGGACCGCCACGGCCGAGGTCCACGCCGGATTGGGCGAGCGGTGGCTGGCCGAGGGCCACCGCCGCAGCGCCGGCGAGGCGTATGTCCGGGCCGCGGTCAGCTACCACTTCTCGAAGTTCGTCTGGGTGCTCGATCCGGCGCTCAATCGCCGCAACACCGAGGCGGCGGTGCGCGCCATGTCGATCGCGCACGAGCTGCTCGACCCGACCGCGGAGCGAATCGAGGCGGCCGTCGACGGCGGCACCGTGGTGGCCAATCTGCGGCGACCCGCCGGTGAGGAGCGGGCACCGCTGGTGGTGCTGATCCCGGGGCTGGACTCCACCAAGGAGGAGTTCTTCGCCTGGGAGTCGGTGTTCCTGGCTCGCGGTATGGCCACCCTCTCGCTCGATGGCCCGGGCCAGGGCGAGACCGGGTTGCAAATGGACATCCGGCCCGACTACGAGATCGCCGTGGCGGCGATCCTGGATGCGGTCGCCGCTCACCCGGAGCTCGATCCCGAGCGGATCGGCGCCGTCGGGGTCAGCCTGGGCGGGCACTACGTCGTTCGCGCCGCGGCGTTCGAGCCGCGGATCAAGGCGCTGGCCGGCATCAGCGGCCCCTACGACCTCGCCGCCCAGCTGGGAGTCGATACCGTCGCTGACGCGCGAGACGATCGCCCACCACACCGGTGCCGGCAGTGACGCCGAGGCCCGCGAGCGCGCTCACCGGGTGAACCTGGCGGGGGTGGCCGAGCGGGTGCGGCCAACCGTGCCTGGTGGTCACCGGGACGCTGGACCGGGTGATCCCGTGGGAGCAGACCAAGCGGATCGCCGACGAGGCCCCGAACTCGGAGTGGGTGCTCTACGAGGACGGCACCCACGTCTGCAACAACATCCCGTTCAAGTACCGCCCGCTCGTCTCGGACTGGATGCGGGAGCACCTCTAGAGGATGATCGGCCAATCGCTGCGGCGGCGTGAGGACGCTCGCGTCCTGTTGGGCCAGACGACCTATCTCGACGACATCGAACGCGCCGGACTGGCCCATGTCGCTTTCGTCCGCAGCCCCCACGCCCACGCCACGATCACGGCGATCGACGTGCCCGCCGCCGCCGACGGCCTGGTGACGGTGGTCACCGCCGCCGATCTCGAGGGCCTGGTGGCGCCGTTTCCGGTGCCGCCGCTCGACGGCGCCGAGCTGGCGCCCGAGCCGCACCCCGTCCTCCCCCACTCCGAGGTGCGCTACGCGGGGCAGGCGGTCGCGGCGGTGATCGCGCGGACCCGGGCGCTGGCCGAGGACGCCGCCGAGCTGGTGGAGGTGCAATACGAGCCGCATCAAGCGGTGGTCAGCGCCCGTGACTCCGACCTCGCCCTGATGCGGTGGTCGCGCCAGGGCGGTGACGTCGAGGCCGCCTTCGCCGCCGCCGACCACGTGGTCACCGGCAGCTACGCGCTGCCGCGGCTGGTGGCGGCGCCGATCGAGACGCGGGGCGCCGTGGCCGAGTACGACGCCGGTCTCGACCGTCTCACCGTGTGGTGCTCCGCCCAGGATCCGCACCGGCCCCGCGCCCAGCTCGCCCACATCCTCCAGCGACCCGACGACACCGTCCGGGTGATCGTCCCCGATGTCGGCGGCGCGTTCGGGAGCAAGGGGGTGATCGGGGCCGAGGTGGCCGCCGTGGCGGCGGCGGCGATCAAGCTCGGGCGGCCGCTGAAGTGGACCGAGGATCGCCTCGAGAACTTCCTCTCGGCGTCCCAGGGGCGCGGGATCGAGGGTGACCTCGAGCTGGCGCTGAGCGGCGACGGACGCATGCTCGCCGTCCGGGCCCGGCTGTGGGCCGACCTCGGCGGCTACCTGCTCTCCACCACCGCAATCCCGCCGCATACCGCGGCGATGCTGATGACCGGCTGCTACGACATCGGCGCGGCGTCGGTGCAGGTGATCGGCGCGCGCACCCACAAGGTGCCCACCGGCCCCTACCGCGGCGCCGGCCGGCCCGATGCCGCCTACATGCTGGAGCGACTCGTGGACCAGGCGGCGGGCGAGCTTGGAATCGACCGTGTCGAGCTGCGCCGGCGCAACGTCATCCGCCGTTTTCCCCACCGCACCCCGTTGGGGTTTGACTACGACTCGGGCGACTATGCGCGCTGCCTCGACGTGGCGGTATCGCTGGGGCAGGTGGCGCAGCGCGGCGGCGCCGGTGACGATGAGACGGTCACCGGGACCGGCGTGGCCCTTTACGTCGAGCGCGCCGGCGGGCAGTGGGAGGCCGCGGAGATCGAGCTCGAGCCCGGCGGTCGCTTCGTCATCGCCAGCAGCTCCTCCCCGCACGGGCAGGGTCACGAGACCACCTTCGCGCAGATCGCGGCCGACCGGCTGGGGTGCGGGATCGACCAGATCGCGATGCGCTTCGGCGACAGCGACACGGTGCCCCGCGGAGTCGGCACGTTCGGCAGCCGCTCGGTGGCGATGGCCGGGTCGGCGATCGTGGTGGCGATCGAGAAGCTGATCGAGGCGGCGACTGCGCTGGCGGCGCAGCTGCTCCAGGTCGAGCCCGAGGCGGTCGCCCTCAGCGCCGCCGGGTTCGCCGCGGGCGCCGGCGGCCGGGCGATCTCCTGGACCGAGCTGGCGCGCGCGGCGTACCAGCCCGAGCGCCTGCCGTCCGGCCGGGAGGTGGGATTGAGGGTCTCGGCCCGGTTCCAGTCGCCGCTGGTGTTCTCCTCAGGCGCCTACGCCGCGGTGGTGGAGATCGAGCGGGCGACCGGGCGTCTGCGGGTGCTCCGGATCGCCGCCGTCGATGACACCGGCACGGTGATCAATCCGCTGCTCGTCCACGGTCAGGTCCTCGGCGGCGCGGTTCAGGCGCTCGGAGAGTGCCTGACCGAGGAGGCGATCTACGACGACAGCGGGCAGAACCGCAGCGGCTCGTTCATGGACTACAGCCTGCTCACCACCGCCGAGATCCCTGAGATCGTCACCGGCGAGGTGTCAAGCCCGACGCCGCTGAACCCGCTGGGCGCCAAGGGCGCCGGCGAGGGCGGCGCGGTGGGCACCCTCCCGGCGATCGCCAACGCGGTGGTCGACGCGCTGGGCGGGCGCCACCTCGACCCACCCTACGGCGACGAGAAGCTGTGGCGGGCGTTGCGGGCGTTGCCGATCGAATCCGACGCCCAGGAGACGGCGGCGGGCCCACCCTGGCGGTGAAACCGATGCGGGAGACGCGATGAGACTGACCGACGAGCTGCGGGTCGACGCCCCGCTGCAGAGTGCCTGGACGATGCTGCTGGACGTGCCGCGGGTCGCGCGAGCTCTCCCCGGGGCTTCGATCGAGCCCGAGCCCGTCCAGGGCGAGCACCGCGGCCGGATGAAGGTCAAGCTCGGGCCGGTGACGGCGGAGTACGGCGGCGTGGCGGCGCTGCAGGAGGTCGACGAAGACGAGCACGTGGCCACCTATCGCGTCCAGGGTCGCGAGGCCCGGGGACAGGGTACGGCGGAGGCGACAATCACCGTCCGCGCCCGTGAGGACGGCAGCGGGACGCAGCTGCGGGTTGACACCGAGCTCGCCGTTACCGGTCGCCAGGCCCAGCTCGGGCGCGGGATCATGGAGGAGGTCGCCTCCGCGGTGCTGAGCGAATTCGCCTCGCGGCTGGAGCGGGCGATCGTCGGCGCGCCGGACGGTGCGCCGGGGACGGGCGGGGACAGCGGCGACGAGGTGTTCGACGCCGGGGCGGCGGTCTACCGGCCGCTGCTGGAGCGCACGGCGATCCTGCTCACCGGCGTCGTCGCCGGATTGGCGCTGGGTCGCGTGGTGTGGCGGCGATGAAGCCGGCCCCGTTTCGCTACGAGGCAGCCCGCACGCTCGACGGCGCGCTGCGGCTGCTGGCCGAAGCGGACGCCAAGGCATTGGCCGGCGGCCAGAGCCTGGTGCCGCTGCTGAACTTCCGCCTCGCGCGGCCGTCGCTGCTGGTCGATCTGAACCCGATCGCCGCGCTGGCCTATCTGCGGCGCTCGGGCGGGGTGCTGCGGATCGGCGCACTCACGCGCCAGGCGTCGCTCGAGCGCTCGGGGCTGGTGGCGCGGTACTGGCCGCTGCTGCGTCAGGCCGTGACCATGGTCGGACATCCCGCCATCCGCAGCCGGGGAACCGTCGGGGGCTCGGTCGCCCATGCCGATCCGAGCGCCGAGCTGCCGGTGGCGCTGGCGGCGCTGGATGCCCGCTTTCACCTGCGCTCGCCTCGCGGTGAGCGCACGGTCGGTGCGTCCGAGCTGTTTCGCGGCCCGATGATGACGGCGATCGAAGCCGACGAGCTGCTGACCGAGATCGAGGTTCCAGCACCGCCGGCGGGGGCCCGGATGGCTTTCGTCGAGCACGCGCGCACCCACGGAGACTTCGCGCTCGCCGGCGCGGCCGTGGTCCTGGCGCCGGGTCGAGTCCGCCGCGATCGCCCTGCTCGGGGCCGGGCCCACTCCGGTCCGCGCCGCTGCGGCCGAGGACGCGGTGCTGCGCGGCGCGGCGCCGCCGGAAGCGGCTGCGCTGGCCGCAGCCGAGGTTCGCGACGAGTACCGGCGCGCGCTGCTCACCGAGCTGGTCAGGCGCGCTCTGGGGCAGGTGAGCGGGTGAGGATCGCGGTTGAGATCAACGGCTCACCGTACGAGGCCGAGGTCGAGTCCCGCACGCTGCTATCTGACTTCATCCGCCACCAGGCCGGGCTGACCGGGACCCACGTGGGCTGCGAGCACGGCGTCTGCGGCGCCTGCACGGTGCAGCTCGACGGCGAGCCGGTGCGCTCGTGCCTGATGCTGGCCGTGCAGGCCGGCGGTCGCGCGATCCTGACCGTCGAGGGCCTGGCCGGCCCCGGCGGTGAGCTGACCGCGCTGCAGCGCGCGTTCACCGAGCACCATGCGCTGCAGTGCGGCTTCTGCACCGCCGGGTTTCTGCTCACCGCCGAGGCGCTGCTGCGCCGTCACCCGGACGCCGGGGAAGCCCAGATCCGCGAGGAACTGGCCGGCAACCTGTGCCGCTGCACCGGCTATGAGGGCATCGTCGCCGCGGTCAGGGCGGTGGCGGTGGAGGCCGGCCGGGAAGCGGCTCAGGGCCCGCTCGGGTGACGCCCGGGGCGCTGGCGTTTGGGCGATCTTGTCCGGTATTCGGAGTTTCTCCCACACGGGCGGGTGGCGGGGCTTCGCCGCGGAGCTGACGCATCCACGAGCTGGCGCTAGGCGGCGCCCTTGGGCACCGCCTCCTTGGCGTCGGCGTTGAGCACGGTGTTGAGGTTTGACTGGGGCTCGCGCTCGAGGGCCAGACTTCCGCCGGTGGTGTAGTAGGGCTTGCCGGCGATCACCAGGTCCTCGGCCGGGAAGCGGGTGATGATCTCGCACCCGTCGCTGGTGACGACCAGCTGCTCCTCTATCCGGGCCGCCGACCAGCCGTCGCTGGCGGGCCAGAAGGTCTCCAGCGCGAACACCATCCCTTCCTTGATCTCCTCGGGATGGTCGAGTGAGACCAGGCGGCTGAAGATCGGCTTCTCCCAGATGGTCAGCCCCACCCCGTGCCCGAACTGCAGCGCGAAGGCCGCCTCCTCGTCGGGGAAGCCGAACTCCTGGGCCTTGGGCCACACCGACACCACTTCACCGGTGGTGACGCCCGGACGGATCAAGGCGATGGCGGCGTCGAGGTAGTAACGACAGCGCTTGTAGGCGTCGACCAGCGAACGCGAGGCGCTGGCCACCGCGAAGGTGCGGTAGTAACAGGTCCGGTAGCCCATGTAGCTGTGCAGGATGTCGAAGTAGGCGGGATCGCCCGGACGCAGGGCACGGTCGGTGAACACGTGCGGGTGCGGGCTGCAGCGCTCGCCGGAGATCGCGTTGACACCCTCCACGAACTCCGAGCCCATCTCGTAGAGCACGCGGTTGACCAGCGCCACGCAATCGTTCTCCCGGATCCCCGCCCGCATGGTGCGGTACAGCTCCTCATAGGCGGCGTCGACCATCGCGCAGGCCATGTTGAGCAGGGTGATCTCGTCGCGGGTCTTGATCATCCGCGCCTGCTGCATGAGCTGCTGGCCATCGACGACCTCGATGCCCTCACGCTGCAGCGCGAACAGCACCGGCGGCTCGATCGCGTCGATCCCCACCGGCTCGCCGAGCAGGTCGCGCTGCTCGAGCTCCACCCGGATCTTGTGGGCGACGTCCTCGGCGCGGCCGGACTGCGGCGACATGGCGCCGCGCATCGTCGAGATCCCCGCCCGCGAGCGGCCGTCGCCCAACCACGGGTTGTAGAGCTGGTGGTGGCGCGCGGCGGAGCCGAAGTCCCACATGATCGGCTCGTCGCCCTGGGGCAGCAGGCAGAAGCGGTTGAGCTTGTCGGCGGCCCAGGTCCCGATGTGAGTGGCGGTGATGTAGCGGATGTTCGACATGTCGAAGCACAACAGAGCGCCGAGCTCTGACTCCGCCAGCAGGGCATTGACCCGGGCCAGCCGCTCCTCCCGCAGCCGGTCGTAGCGAACCCTCTCCTCCCAGTCGACGCCCATGACGCCATAGCTGTGCAAACCCACGATCTCCACCCTTCTCGCGCTTGCAAACGATTGCAGGAAGCATACCTCGTCCTTGACTGGCCTCCGACCGCTCGGCTACATTTCTGCAATCGATTGCAAAGGGAGGAGTAGCGAATGAGTGGCGATCAGGTGACCCGCCTCGGCTGGGTTGGCGTCGGGCGCATGGGTCGAGCGCTGGTCACGAGATTGCTCGAAGCCGGCCACGACGTGAGCGTCTACAACCGCACGCGGGAGAAGGCCGCGGACCTGGAGGGGCTCGGCGCGACGATCGTCGATTCGCCCTCCGAGCTCGCCGACCGCGACATCGTGTTCACCATGGTGGCCAGCTCGGCCGACGTGGAGGAGGTCGTCTCCGGGCTGCTGTCCCGAGACGGGGTCCACCCCGGCCTGATCGTCGACTCGACCACGATCTCACCCGACGCCGCCGAGCACATCCGCGCCTACGCGCTGGAGCGCGGCACGGCGATGCTGGCCGCCCCGGTGAGTGGGAATCCCCGGGTGGCCGAGAGCGGGCGGCTGACGATCGTCGCGTCCGGACCCGCCGACGCCTGGGAGCAGGCCCGCCCCTACCTCGAGTTGCTGGGCCGTCGCGTCACCTATGTGGGCGAGGGCGAACGGGCCCGGCTGGTGAAGATCTGCCACAACCTGATGCTCGGCGTGGTGGCGCAGTGCATGGCCGAGATCACCGTCCTGGCCGAGAAGGGCGGCGTCACCCGCGCCGACTTCCTGGAGTTCCTCAACGACAGCGTGATGGGGTCGACGTTCACGCGCTACAAGACCCCCGCCTACGTCAACCTGGACTTCACGCCCACCTTCACGCCGGCGCTGCTGCTCAAGGACTTCCACCTCGGCTTCGAAGCGGCCAAGGCGACCAACGTGGCGATGCCGCTGGCGGCGGCGGCGGAGCAGATCGTCCAGGGGATGGTCGGGATCTGCGGCAACGAGGTCGACTTCGCGGCGTTGCTGGAGCTCAGTGCCCGCTCGGCCGGGCTCGAGCTCGTGCCCGAGGACGTCGAGATCGACGACGGCCTCAGCCCGCTGACCCCAGCCCCAACGGAGACAACCCCAGCCGCGCCGCCGCCCCGACTCAGGGTTAGACCGCGCAAACCAAAGCGGGCCGCCAGGCCCGCCCTCCTCCCTATCCGTCTCTCACACCAGCAGCGCCAGCGGCGTCTGCAGCAGGTCCCGCAGCCGGGCCAGAAACCGCGCGCCGTCGGCGCCGTAGAGGATCCGGTGGTCGCAGGCCAGGGTGAGGTTGATCGTCGGCCGCGCCACCACCGCGCCGGTGTCGTCGACCACCGGTCGTGGCTTCAGCGAGCCCACGGCGAGGATCGAGGCCTGCGGCGGGTTGATCACCGCCGAGAAGCTGTCCAGGCCGTACATCCCCAGATTGGAGATCGAGAAGGTGCCGCCGCCGAGGTCCGACGGCGAGATCGAGCCGTCCCGGACTCGCGCCGCGAGCTCCCGGGCGCGGGCGGCAATCTCGGCCAGGGACTTGGTGTCGGCGTCGAAGATCGTCGGCACCACCAGCGCGTCCTCGGCGGCGACGGCGATCCCGACGTTCACCCGCGAGTAGGTCTCAAACCTGGCGTCGACGTAGGCGCCGTTGACCCGCGGGAACTCGCGCAGAGCGAGCGCGGCGGCCTTGACGATGAAATCGTTGTAGGACGGGGGCGGATCGGATATCTCCCGCAGCTGCTCGCGCAGAGCCACGGCGCGGCTCATGTCCACCTCGCAGCGCAGCTCGAAGTCGGGCACGGTGGCGCGGGACTCGGCCATCCGCCGGGCCACGGTCTGCTGCAGGCGGCTGAGCGGCTGCCCGGTCGCCTCGCCCCTGGCCGTGCCCGTCCGGCCCGCGGGCGGGGCGGGAACCGGGGTCTCGGGGCCCTCATCTCCGTTGCCCGCCGGAGCGGTCCCGCCGGCGGCCGAGCGCTCCACATCGGCCCGGATCACCCGGCCCTGCGGGCCAGAACCGGCGAGCGTGGCGAGATCGACGCCCAGCTTCGCCGCGATCCGTCGCGCCAGCGGCGACGCCCTGACGCGGCCGGCCATGGGCGCCAGCGGACCCGCTCGTCACGGCCACAGCCTCGGCGCTCGGGGACGTTTCGCTTTCGCCCGCCTCGCCGATGACCGCGATCACCGCCCCCACCGCGACGCTGTCGCCGGTCTGCGCGTTGACGGCCAGGAGGACGCCGTCGTGCTCTGACTCGTAGGTGACCGAGGCCTTGTCGGTCTCGACCTCGAGCAGCGGCTCGCCCTCCGCGACCTGGTCGCCTTCGGCGACGAACCACTGCAGGATCGTGCCCTCCTCCATCGAGTCCGACAGGCGGGGCATGACGATTTCGACGGCCACGATTCTCTCCCGGAACGAGCTGCTTGCAAACGTTTGCGATACGATCGTACCGAAAGCGTTGGAATCGAGTCGGGAAGGAGACGGGATGGCCAGGCTCCAATCCCCGGAGCAGCAGGTGGCGACCGGCGTGTACCTCGAGGCATACGCCCGCATGCTGTTGATCAGGCAGTTCGAGACCGCGATGCACCGCCTGTTTCTCAAGGGTGAGGTTCACGGAACGACCCATCTCTACGCGGGTCAGGAAGCGGTCGCGGTCGGCGTCTGCATGGCCCTGGAACCCGAGGACTACGCGACCGGCACCTACCGCGGGCATGGGCACGCCCTGGCCAAGGGCACCGAGCCCGAGCCGCTGATCGCCGAGATGCTCGGCCGCGCCACCGGGGTCTGCGGCGGCCGCGCCGGCTCGATGAACGTGATCGACCTCGAGCACGGCCTGGTCGGCTGCTACGGCATCGTCGGCGGCTCCATCGCCGCGGCCCTGGGAGCCGGGCTGTCGGCCAAGCGCCAGGACCGCGTGTCGGTCTGCTTCTTCGGCGACGGTGCCGCCAACCAGGGCTACTTCCACGAGTGCCTGAACATGGCCGCGATCCTGCGCCTCCCGGTCGTGTTCGTGTGCGAGAACAACCTCTACGCCGAGTTCACGCCGCTGGCCGACGCGACCGCCGGCGCCGACATCGCCGGGCGGGCCAAGGGCTACGGGGTGCCGTCGGCCGTGGTGGACGGAAACGACCTGTGGGCGGTGCACGCCGCGGCCGCGCAGGCCGTCGACCGGGCGCGCAGCGGCGACGGTCCCACGCTGCTGGAGTGCAAGACCTACCGTCACTACGGCCACTCCAAGAGCGACCCGGCGCCGTACCGGACCAAGGAGGAGGTCGAGGAGTGGTTCGCCCGCGACCCGCTCAAGCTCGCTCGCCCCCGGCTGCTCCAGGAGGGCGTGACCGAGGAGCAGATCACTGCCGCCGAGGAGGCCACCACGGCCCTGCTCGATCACGCGATCGAGAACGCCCTGGCCGCCCCCTACCCCGATCCCGAGCTCGACGCGGCCACGGAGTACAGCGCATGAGCACGCTCGAGTTCAGGGCGGCGATCCGCGACGCGCTGGCCGAGGAGCTCGAGCGCGACCCCTCGGTGGTGTTCTTCGGGGAGGACGTGGCCGTGGCCGGTGGCGTGTTCAAGGCCACCCCGGACCTGTTCAAGCGCTTCGGGCCGGAGCGGGTGTTCGACACCCCGATCTCCGAGCTGGCGCTGGCCGGCGCGGCCTACGGCGCGGCGGTCACCGGGCTGCGACCGGTGTTCGAGGTCATGTTCGGGGACTTCATGGCGCTGGCCATGGACAGCCTGGTCAACCAGGCGGCGAAGTTCTGGTACATCTCAAACGAGCAGGGAACCGTGCCGCTGGTGGTCCGGTCCGCCGTCGGCGCGGGCGGGCGCTTCGGCGCGATCCACTCGCAGACCCACGGCACCTGGTACCAGGGCATCCCGGGGCTGAAGATCGTCTTCCCGTCCTCACCGGCCGAGGCCAAGGGGCTGCTCAAGGCGTCGATCCGGGACGACAATCCGGTCATCTTCCTCGAGCACAAGCGGCTCTACTCGGTCAAGGGGCCACCGCCGGCGCCCGACCAGGAGATCATCCCGCTCGGCCGCGCCGGGATCCCGCGCTCGGGGGATGACCTCACCATCGCCTCGGTGGGCAAGGGCGTGGCCGACGCGCTCGCCGCCGCCGGCGCGCTGGCCGAGGAGGGCATCTCGGCCGAGGTCATCGACCTGCGCATGCTGCGCCCGCTCGATCTCGACACGGTGCTGGCATCGGTGGCGCGGACCAACCGGCTGCTGGCGGTGGAGGAGGGGCCGCAAACCGGCGGCTGGGCCTCCGGTCTGCTCGGCGCGGTGGCCGCAGAGGGGCTGCACGACCTTGATGACGTGTGGCTGCTGACGACGGCGGAGACGCCGATCCCCTACAGCCCCACCTTGGAGGACGCCTTCCTACCGCAGGCCGACGCGATCGCGCAGAGCGTCAGGTCCCGTCTCGGCGTCGCCGCGGCGCCGGCCTAGTCGCTCGGCCTCCTGCGGGGCCAGGCCGGCGTCGGTGTCGGCCAGCACCTCGCCGTGCAGCACGCCGACGGTCTTCAGGAAACGCTGCTGGCCCAGCGTGAGCGCGATGAAGTGACCGAGCTCGATCAACTGGGGCTCGGTGAAGTGCTGATGCAGGCGATCCCACAGATCGTCGGCGGCCAGCGAGGGGTCCCAGGCGATCGCCATGGCCCATTCCAGCGCCGCCCGCTCGCGGGCGTCGAAGCGGTCTGAGCGCTCGAAGTCGAGGATCTCGTCGACCTGGTGCTCGCTGGCACCCTGCTCCTGGGCCAGCACCGACCGCTGGCCGCCACAGTATTCGCACTGCACCGACTTGGCGATGTAGAGGCGACACAGCTCCTTGATCGCGTGGTCGGTGACGCCCTGGCGGAAGAACACCTCCCAGGCCTGGTTGAACGCCTTCATCACCTCGGGATGGTGCAGACGGATGGCCTGACTCTCCGGTCGCGGCGTACCGTACAAACGCGCGCGTTCCATGATCGCCTGCAGCTCGGGGTCCTGCACCGTGGTCGGATCGACGTAGCTGATGTGCGTCATGTGTCCTCCTAAACGTCCTGGTAGACCGTGATCTCCTCCGTGTAGAACTCGATCGCGGCGCGGCCCTGCTCGTGGGGACCATAGCCGGACTCCTTGGACCCGCCAAACGGCACGTGGACGTCGGCGCCGGCGGTCTGGGAGTTGACGTGCAGGATCCCTGCCTGCAACTCGTCCAGGCAGCGCTGGGCGGTGACCAGGTTGGTCGTGAACACCGCCGCCGACAGGCCGAAGGGCACGCTGTTGGCCCGCTTGATCGCCTCGTCCATGGTGTTGAAGCGATAGAGCGTGGCAACCGGTCCGAACACCTCCTCGCAGGAGAGGAAGTCACCGTCACCGACATCCTCGAACACCGTCGGCGCGATCAGATAGGCGTCGGGATCGGCGCGCTCGCCGCCGGCGATCACGGTGCCCCCCTCCTCCCTGCCGCGGGCGATTCCGGCGAGCACGTCCTCGCACTGGCGCTCGTTGACCAGCGGGCCGACCTCGGTGTCGGGATCGGTCGGGTCGCCCACCTTCCCGTCCGCGATCCGTGCCAGCAGGCGCTCGCGAAACTCGTCGTACACCGCAGCCTCGACATACATCCGGCGCGTGGAGGTGCACTTCTGCCCCGCCGACCAGAACGCTCCCATGTAGGCGCCCTCCACCGCCGCGTCGAGCTTGGCGTCGGCGGCGACGATCAGGGGGTTCTGGCCGCCGAGCTCGAGCTGTACCCGCTTGCCCAGGTTGGCCGCTTGCTCGCGGACTCCGTGCCCGACCGGCATCGAGCCGGTGAAGGAGATCGCCCGCACGCGGGGGTCGGTGACGAGCGGTTCCCCGACGTTGGCGCCGGTGCCGATCACCACGTTCAGCACGCCGCTGGGCAGCTCCGCCTCCTCCAGCGCGCGCGCGAGATGCAGCCCGGTGAGGGGACTGTCCTGGGCGAGCTTGATCACCACGGTGTTGCCGTAAGCCAGCGCCGGGGCCATCTTCCAGGTGGGGATGGCGGCGGGGAAGTTCCATGGGGTGATCAGGCCGACCACCCCCACCGGGCGGCGCCGGGTGTAGACCATGGACCGCTTGACCGACTGCTCATAGACCTGCCCCAGCGGCCGCCAGCCCTCGCCGGAGAAGAAGCGGAAGATCGCCGCCGCCCGCGCGGCCTCCATCCGGGACTCGCGCAGCGGCTTGCCCATCTCCCGGGTCATGTCCTGCGCGATCTCCTCCACGCGATCCTCGATCACGTCGGCGGCGCGACGCAGGACGGCGCCCCGCGCGGCCGCTGCCATCCCGGACCACTCGGGCCAGGCGCGCTCGGCGGCCTCGGTGGCGTCCCGGACGTCAGCGGCGCTGGAGCTGGGGAACTCCCCCACGATCTCCGACGGTCGCCACGGATTGCGACGCTCGTAGGTCGCCCCGTCGCGGCTCGGAGTCCACTGGCCGGCGATGAAGTTCGCCGGGCGCAGTTCGGCGGCGGTCTCAGACATGGGCGTTGGCCTCCTGTGCGTGGTTCAAACGGGCAGTCCCGGCCACCGGGTTTCGCAGCGTGCCGATACCGGGGATGCGGATCTCGACCGATAGCCCCGGTTGCAGGGTCACCTCGTCGGTGGGGACGAGGCCGGTACCGGTCAGCAGCACACTGCCGGCCGGAACCGGATTATCGCGACGCAGGTACTCGGTCAGCTCTGACAGTGACCGGCACATGCTCGCCGTCGAGGTCCGATCCTCGAACACCGGCTGGCCCGCGCTGTCGAGGATGCGCAGCTCGATGTCATAGGTGGCGTCCCAGTCGGGGGGGATGAGCAGCGCCGGGCCGAGCGCGCAGGCCCGCGCATAGATCTTGGCCTGCGGCAGGTAGAGGGGATTGGCGCCCTCGATATCGCGCGAGGAGACGTCGTTGCCGATCGTCACCGCCAGCGGATTGGCGCCGGCTCCCAGCACCACGGCCAGCTCGGGCTCCGGAACCGTCCAGGATGCGTCGCTGCGGGCCGCGATCGGCTCGCCGGGACCGACGGTGCGCCGTCCTCCCGCATCCTTGAGGAACAGCTCGGGCCGCGGCGCGTCGTAGACGAGGTCATAGACGTCGCGGCCCTGGCTCTCGGCCCGGCGCGCCTCGCGGCTGCGCTCATAGGTGACCCCGGCCGCCCAGGTCTCCGGTGCCACCACCGGCACCAGCACGGTCCACGGCTCCGGGAGCGCCAGCGTCTCGGTGTCCAGGATCGCCACCCGGTCCACCACGGCCGGCAGCTCTCCGCTCGCGAGGATCGCCACCATGTCGTCGCCGGCCAGCAATTGCAGCTCTTCTCCCGCCACCAGGCCGACGCGGACCTGGCCGTGATCGTCTCTGACCCGAGCCAGGCGGCTTCCTTGAAACCCGCGGGGTCATGACGGCGACCTCGCCGGGATGCCGGCCCAGGCGGCGCCGTGGGGAAAGGCGTGCTCGGCCAGCGAGTCGGGATACATCTCGATGCTGTAACCGGGAGTCTCGGGCACGAGGTAGTGGCCGTCGCGGACGCGGACGGGCGCCACGAAGTGCTCGTGCAGCTCATCGACGTACTCGATCACCCGGTCCTCGCGCTCGCCGCCGACCGCGATGCAGTCGATCACCGACAGGTGCTGGACGTACTCCGAGAGGCCCACCCCGCCGGCGTGGGGGCACACCGGTAGCTCAAAGCGCGCGGCCAGCAGCAGCACGGCCAGAGCCTCGTTGACCCCGCCCAGACGGCACGCGTCGAGCTGGCAGAAATGCAACGCGCCGGCCTGCATGAACTGCTTGAACATGGTGCGGTTCTGGCATTGCTCCCCGGTGGCGATCCGAACCGGCGCCACCTCCCGAGCGATGTGGGCATGGCCGAGGATGTCGTCGGGGCTGGTCGGCTCCTCCATCCACCAGGGGTGAAACTCGGCCAGGCGCCGGGTCGCCGTGATCGCCTCATCGACGTCCCACACCTGGTTGGCGTCCATCATCAGGAATCGCTCGGGCCCGATCTCCTCGCGAATCAACGCGGCGCGGTGGACGTCGTCGTCGACGCTCCCGCCGACCTTCATCTTGACGTGGGTCCAGCCCTGCTGCACCGCGGCCCGGCAACGCCGGCGCACCTCCTCATCGGAGAATCCGAGCCAGCCCACCGAGGTGGTGTAGGCGGGTAGGCCATCGCGGCGGATCCTGGCTTCGCGCTCGGGCTTGCCGGCGGCTCGCGACTCCAGCAGCTCCAGCGCCTGCGAGGGCGTGATTACGTCGGTGATGTAGCGGAAGTCGACACAACCGACCACCTGCTGCGGGGTCATGTCGGTCACGAGCTTCCACAGCGGCTTGCCCTCGGCCCTCGCCCACAGGTCCCATACGGCGTTGACCACCGCCGCCGTGGCGAGGTGGATGACGCCCTTCTCCGGGCCGAGCCAGCGCAGCTGCGAGTCGCCGGTGACAGAGCGCCAGAACCCGCCCGGGTCGGCGGCGATGTCGGACAGGCGCCGACCCTTGACCAGCGGCGCCAGGGCGTGAACCGCCGCGACCACGATCTCGGTGCCGCGACCGATGGTGAAGGTCATCCCGTAACCGCACAGATCGCAGTCGGTCTCCAGGCTCACGTAGGCGGCGGAGTAGTCGGGCGCCTGGTTCATGGCGTCCGAGCCGGCCAGCGTCCGTGACGTCGGGAAGCGGACGTCACGCACGTCCACGCCGGTGATCTCGCAGTCCCTCACGCTGCTTCGCCTACCCACCGCGGCGCCCGGCGAACCGATCGGATCGGTGCGTGGGAGTCAGTGGTACGTGGCGGCACTGGTCATGACCGGCGAGCGGCCCCGCAGGAAATCGAGGTCGCAGCCCTGATCGGCCTGCAGGACATGCTCGGCGTGCAGGCGCCGGTAGCCCCGATCGTCGCGGGCCCGCGCAGTCCATGCCCCCCGGCGGCGCTCGAGCTCGGCCGCGTCGACCAGCATGTCGAGCGTCCGGGCCTGAACGTCCAACCGGATCCGGTCGCCGGTGCGGACCAGTGCGAGGGGACCGCCGACAGCCGATTCGGGCGCGACATGGAGGACCACGGCGCCGTAGGAGGTGCCGCTCATGCGGGCGTCGGAGATCCGCAACAGGTCAGACACGCCCTGCTTGAGCAGCTTGGCCGGGATCGGCAGCTGCCCCCACTCGGGCATGCCCGGCCCGCCGATGGGACCGGCATTGCGGAGCACCAGCACCGAGTCCGCATCGACCTCGAGGTCGGGATCGTCGATCCGGGCGGCCAGGTCGGCGATGTCGTCGAACACGATCGCCGGCCCCTCGTGCGTCAGCAGGCGCGGATCGGCCGCCGAGAACTTCAGCACCGCGCCATCCGGGCACAGGTTGCCGCGCAGCACCGCCAGCGAGCCCTGCTCGCCCAGCGGATTGGCGCGGGAGCGGATCACGGTCTCATCGACGATCTGGGTGGGACCGGCGTCCAGGTTCTCGGCCAGGGTCTGGCCGGTGACGGTCAGCGCCTCACCGTGCAGCAGGTCGCGAATCTGCTCCAGCACCGCCGGCAGTCCGCCGGCGTAGTAGAAGTCCTCCATCAGGCGCTTGCCCGCGGGCTTGAGATCGACCAGCCAGGGAGTGGACTCGCCGAGCTCGTCGAATCGCGACAGCGGCAGATCAATTCCCAGCCGGCCGGCGTAGGCGAGCAGGTGCAGGATCGCGTTGGTGGAGCCGGAGATGGCGTGCAGTGCGCGGATCGCGTTCTCCAGCGCCTCGATGGTGAGGATGTCCGACGGCTTGATGCCGCGGTCGACCAGGGCGACGATCTGGCGTCCCGCCGCCTCGGCGAGGTGGGCGCGGCGGGAGTCCACGGCCGGTATGGCCGCGCCGCCTGGGAGCGTCAAGCCCGAGCGCCTCGGTCATGCAGGCCATCGTCGACGCCGTCCCCATCGTCATGCAATGGCCGTTTGAGCGCGACATCGCGTTCTCGATCTCGTTGAACTCGGGCTCGGTGATCCGGCCGCCGCGCAACTCCTCGTGGTAGTGCCAGCAGTCCGAGCATGAGCCCAGCTCCTTGCCCCGCCAGTGACCGTTGAGCATCGGCCCCCCGGTGACCACGATGGTGGGGATGTCCGCCGAGCAGGCGCCCATGATCGAGGCCGGGTTGGTCTTGTCGCAGCCGGTCAGCAGCACCACCCCATCGAGCGGGTAGGAGCGGATCGACTCCTCCACATCCATCGCCATCAGGTTGCGATACAGCATCGTGGTGGGCTTCATCAGCGACTCGCCGAGTGACATCACCGGAAACTCGCGCGGGAAACCCCCGGCCTGCATCACCCCGCGCTTGACCGCCTCGGCCAGACCGCGCAGATGCACGTTGCAGTTGACCAGCTCCGACCACGAGTTGCAGATGCCGATCACCGGCCGGCCGCGGAAGGACTCGTCGGAGACGCCGGTGGACTTCAACCACGAGCGGTGCAGAAACCCGTCGAGGTCTTTGCGGTCGAACCAGTCCGAGCTTCGCCGCCCGTTCGCGTCCTCGTATCCACTGTTGCGCATCGTCGCCATCTGGGGTCCTTTCTTGCGTTGGCCCGGCGACGCTACCTGAGGATTGCTCGCCACGGTCGGCAGTGGCCTCGATCCGGGCGCCGACGCCGTCAGTCGAGCTCGTCCAGGGGATAGAACTCGCGGATGAATTCGGCGAAGCGCGGGACGGTGAACGCGACCTGGCCCCGTCGCGGGCTCCAGATCAGGCCCTTCTTGATCAATCCGTCGCGCTGCAGCGAAGTCCCGGTGGTGGACTTCGCCCGTAGACGCGGCTGACCGCGGCCGAGCGGAACGGCCCCTCGTCGCCGATCTCCGCCATCGCCGCCATGTAGCGCTGTTCGGTATCGGTGCCCAGATTGAAGCGGCGACCGTAGAAGTTGTCGGCCAGGCGCTCCCGGACCGTGTCTCTGACCACCCGGACGACGTCGGGACCGATCGGCGACCGCTCGCACTCGTTCCAGGCCACCCGGCCGTACTCCTGGATGAAGTACGGGTAGCCGTCGGTCTCATCGAGGATGTACTCCACCGCCTCCGGCGCATAGTCGACCCCGAGCACGGCCGCCGGTCCGATCAGCGCCGCCCGGGCCGCCGGGCGAGCCAGCTTGCCCAGCTCGAAATGGTTGAACAATCGGTCCGAGTAACCCTTGGCCGCGAACAGCCCGTCCGACACCGTGGGCAATCCGGCACCGACGATCGCGACCGGGAGGCTCTTCTTCACCATGCGCTGGAAGGCCACCGACATCGCCGCCAGCGAAAGAGGGTCGAGGTTCTGCAACTCATCGATGAGGAACACGGCGCCGGTCCCTCCGGCCCGCGCCACCTGCCCGATCTCGTCGAGCAGATCGGCCAGGTCCTCCTCCGGATCACCCGAATCGGCCTTGCCCACCGCGGGGGCGACGTCGAGACGGAACCTGAAGCCCGGCGGAGCAAACTCCGCAAACGCCTTCACCACCCCCAGCGCCGCCTGGGCGCGCTTCTTCATGCGCTGCCGCAGGCTCATGGAGCGCAGCAGGATGGTGGCGAGCTTGGCGAAGGTGACCCGGAAGTCGGCCTGGGAGCCGACCTCGTACACGTCGTGCGTGGCCCAGCCGGCCTCCCGTGCCAGCGCTTCGCATTCGAGCAGCAACACGGTCTTGCCGACACCGCGAAGCCCGGTGAAGATCGGGCTCGGCTCGTGGTCGCCGCGGGTCATCCGCCCCAGCAGCAGCGCGAACTGCTCGAGCTCGGGTTCGCGGCCGGCCAACTTGCGGGGCTTCCAGCCGGCGCCGGGGGTGTAGGGGTTGTCGGTCCGGTTCATCGGCTCTTATATGTGCTCCCATATAAGAGCATATGGTTGCGGGCGGACGGCTGAGGCGCCCCCGAGGACAGGCGGGCGCGCCTGAGGCGCCCCAAGGGCAGGCGGGATTTATATGGCAGGCCATATAACGGCTTAGAACGGGTCGGGCTAGCGAGACTGACCGTCCCAGCCGGCCTCGGGCTTGACGTCGCATGCGCCGCGGGAGAGAATCGGCGCGGGGCAACATGCAGGTAATGGCAAGGGCGTGAGCGATGCCGGAACAACCAGCGAGTGGCGTGAGACAGAACAGCGGTGCGGAGAATCTGCTGGCCGATCTCGTGTTCGAGGGTGGCGGGGTCAAGGGCATCGGCCTGGCCGGCGCCTACCGAGAGCTCAGTGACAACGGGTATCAGCCCGGCTGTGTCGCCGGCACGTCGGCGGGCTCGATCATGGCGTCACTGGTGGCGGCCGGCTACACCGGCGCCGAGCTGGAGGACATCGTCCTGCACAAGATGGACTTCACCAAGTTCGAGGACGGCACCTTCCTGCACCACTTCGGCACCCCCGGCGACATCATCGAGTTCGCCAAATCCCGCGGGATGCACAGCGGAAACTACTTCCTGGGCTGGATCCGCGACCTCCTGGCCGCCAAGGGCAAGACCAAGTTCGGTCACCTGCGCAACCCCGACACCAGCGATCCCAAGCGCGCCTACAAGCTGCAGGTGATCGCGTCCGACCTGTCCCGGCGCAGCATGCTCGTACTCCCCCAGGACGCTGACGATCTGGGGATCGATCCTGACGAGCTGGAGATCGCTGAGGCGGTGAGGATGAGCATGTCGATCCCCATCTTCTTCAAGCCCGTCACGCCTGGCGGGCCACGAGATCGTCGACGGCGGACTGCTGTCGAATTTCCCCATCTGGCTGTTCGACACTCCCGCCGGGACCGAACCCCAGTTCCCGACGTTCGGGCTGCTCCTGGTAGCGCCGGGGCAGACCGCCCCGCTCCTGCCAGAGCCGGCACCGGGGACGCCTGTGAAGCCGATCGGGTCCGACATCGCCTTCCTCGAAGCGATCGCGGAGACGATGATGGAGGCCCACGACCGCTTCTACGTCGAGCAGGCCAACTACGCGCGGACGATCCCGATTCCCACCACCGGCGTGCGCACGACGGAGTTCGACATCACTCCGGAGCGCGCCCAGGCGCTGTTCGCTTCGGGCCAGGAGGCAGCGCGCGCCTTCCTGGCCACCTGGGACTTCGCCCACTACAAGGCGAAGTTCCGGCAAGGGACCGGCGTCAGTCGGCGCGAGACCGTGGCGGCACCGACGGCAACCGGGGCCCCGCGGCGTCAGCGCCGTGAGCTTGGCGCCGCGCGTATGCAAATAAGTCAATTGACTTTATTCTCTTGTCCGGCGAGGAGCTCGTCCAGGCTGTGGCCGCTGAGGACCGATTCAGGTCGCTCGGCGGCGATATCGGAGCCGGCGCGCGCGTCGTCATCGCGGCGTTTGATCAGCAGCCATTGCGCCTTGGCGCCGGGGCGGGTGCGCTGGAGGGCAAACCCGCCGCGCAGCTTCTCGCCGTGCAGCACGAACACGGCGTGGCCGCGAACCAGGGCTTCGGGCCAGGGGACGCGTCCGCCCTGTTCGTAGGTGCCCCGATCCCAGACGATCACCCCGCCCCCCTCGGTCGCGCCCTCGAACGTCGTTGTGCTCCTTGGCGTGATCGGGAACTTCCACCGCGAATCGCTTGACCGCGGGATCCAGCGAGGGGCCCTTGGGCACCGCCCACGAGCGCATCACCCCGTCGACCTCCAGGCGCAGGTCGAAATGGCGCGCGGTGGCCGCGTGCTCCTGGACGACGAAAACGCCGGCGCTCACCCCGCGGACGGCGAACTGCTCGTGGCCCTCGATCGCGACCGGCTCGATCTCGACGCCGGTCACCCGCCCCAGCCCTGTCCCATCCTGCAGGAACGACACGAGTTCGGCCACCGCCCGGCCATCACCTTCGGCGTGAACCCGCACCGCAGCGCCGTCGTCGCCCTGCCCAGGGGGTCGTCGCCCGGCCCCTGGGGGGCAGGGCCCACAGGGGGGTCGGAGCCCACCCGCACCCAGCCCATCAGATTCAGCTCGCGCGCCCTGGCGACGATCTGGTCGAGAACGCCGGCACTCCGCACATCGCCGCGCACCACGGCCCGGACAGCCTCAGGACCCGCCATGCCCATCCCCTGCGGCCCAGTCGCCGGCCCTCCCCATCAGCCCTCGCGCGGGATCACACGATCAAACGGACCGTCGCCGACGCCGGTCATGGGCGGGGTCCACTGGGCTGGCGTCGCCACAGCATGCCGGTAGCGTAGAGGCGGGCGGCCATCAGCAGCGCTGTCTCGTGACATCCGGCCGGGGATCTCCGGCCAAGCGAGCGTGAAGATGCATGTCGTGCCACCCGTCCAGATGCAGGGCGCGCCGGCGCTGGGTGCCCTCGAGCCCGTACAGCGCGGCGTGCGCCACCCGGCACGACGCGAGATTCTCGGTCGAATGGGTCAGCTCCAGCCGATTGAACCCCATTCGGTCAAACGCCCAATCGCTCATCGCACACAGGGCTCGGCTGGCCACCGCGCGACCGCGGGCTTCGGGCAGCACCCAGTAGACGACCTCGCCAAGGCCTTCGGCCAGGTCGATGCGCGTGAGCCCCATGCGTCCCAGCACCCCGTCTCGCTCGGTGACCGCCCAGTCGACACGAGTTTCATTGCGCCACCCATCCCGGCGCGATCGGATCCACCCCTTGGCCTCCGCGTCATCCATCGTCCGCGCGTGCCAGTGCTGGATGTCGGGCTGGGAGTAGGCGCTGACGACCGCGGCGACGTCGGACTGTTGCCATGGGCGCAACGTGAGTTCGGCCGCGTTCAGGACCGGCTGGTCTGAGCGCGAAAGCGTGCCGGGCGTGAGCACGGGTGAGACAGCATTCGGCACTGGCCCATTATCGGGCTACGAGCGAATCGTCACGGTCGGGCCGCGGAGATCGTCACGTGTCGGGGCGCGGAACACGTCACGGCAGGCGCCCGGACCACCGCACCGATCCGGCCGCGGCTCCCAGCAGCGCCACCAGCCCGGCGATCGCGAACACAACCGTGATCTCCCGCTGACGGCTGACCGTCCCGAGCTGGCTGCCGAGGCGCTTATAGATCGAGCTGAGCTCATCTGCGCTCTGGGCGTTGAAGGCGCGCGCGCCGGAGACCTGCGCGATCTGCTGCATGAGCTGCGGATCCGGCGGTACCGAGAGAGGGGCTCCCAGGGGGTCGGGGTTGTTGAGCACCCCGCCGGGCGTACCCAGCGCGACCGTGTAGATCGGGATCCGATCGCGGCCCGCCTGGCGAGCCACGGTGACCGGCTGCGGCCCGGCGTTGGCCGAGCCGTCTGACAGCAGGACGATCGCCGCCGGTGGATGCTTTGGGTCGGCGCCGCGCAGGAGCTGAAGCGCGAGCCCGAGCGCGTCGCCGGTGTCGGTCCCGCCCCCGGCGGACTGGGCGTCGATGATCGCGCGCGCCGCAGCGTGGTTGGCGACCGGTCCCTGCACCGCGTCGGGTGTGGTCGAGAAGCCGATCGCGCCCAGACGGACGGTGCGGGGCAACTGGTCGATGAAGGTGTTGGCGGCGGACACCGCTGCCGCCAGCCGGCTGGGCTGCACGTCGTTGGCCGCCATCGAGCCGGAGTGATCGGTGACCAGCATCAGCGAGGCCTGGTTGGTGGGCACGCGTTGGGTGACGTGCGGGCGGGCCAGGGCGATGGACAGGAGGGCGACGGCGGCCAGCGCGAGCGCGGCCGGGAGATGGCGCTCCCAGGAGGGCGCCGCCGCGACGGCCTCACGCACCGTCGAGACCGCGGTGAAGCGGATCGCGTAGCGCTTGGCGCGACGGCGCGCACTGATGTAGGCGACCAGCGCGAGCGGAATCAGGGCCAGCGTCAGCAGCCAGAGGGGCGCGCCGAAGCTCATCGCAGTTGACGCCCCAGGTCCACGAGCCAGTCCCCATCGGTGGACAGCGTGGTGTGATGAACGCGCAGCCGACTCAGCTCGCGGGCGATCAGCTCGCGGCGACCGCGCTCGAGCTCGGCGAACCGGTCGCGAACGCTGCGGCGGGAGGTGTTGACCTCGATCCGCTCGCCGGTCTCGGGATCGACCAGCGCCAGATGTCCGACCGCGGGCAGCTCGGCCTCGCGGGGGTCGACGATCTCGACCGCGAGCACGGAATGGCGCATGCGCAACGACCCGAGCGGCCGCTCCCACGCCTGCTGATCACGGAAGTCGGATATCGCCACCACCAGACCCGGCTGGGCCGCCAGCCGTCCCGCCCGCCGGAGTGCGTCGGCCAGTGCCTCGGGGTCCCGGCGCCCGTCCGGCGCGACGCCCGCTGTCAGCACCCGGCGCAACGCCACCATGCCCGGCCTGGATCCGCGTGGTGGCAGCACCCGCGGCGCGCCGGCGCCGAAAGCGACCAGGCCGACGCTGCCCGCGCGGCGCACGCCGAGGCGCCCGAACACCAGCGCTGCTCCCTCAGCCACATCGGCCTTGAGGCGGCTGGCCGTGCCGAAGGCCATCGAGGGCGAGAGATCGAGCACGATCCAGGTCGTGAGCGCGCGCTCGGGGACGTGCAGGCGAACGTGGGGGCTGCCGGTGCGGGCGGTCGCGGAGGCGTCGATGTGGCGAATGTCATCGCCCAGCTCGTACGGACGCAACTGGGCAAGCTCGGTGCCGAGGCCCACCCCGGCGGCGCGACGGTCGCCCGGGAGGGTCCGCGCGACCAGCCGGTTGACGGCCAGATCGAGCGCCTCGATCAGCGGCTGCGCCAGAGGGCCGGGACCCTGGCGCGCAGCCGGAGGCTGCAACAGCGTCTCGGTCACGCGCTCATCAGTCCGCCGGCGGTGGTCTCGGTCGCGTGCTCTCGCATCAGCCGCCCGGCCCCTGGCTCGGTCACCGTGGCCATCACACGCTCCAGCAGCTGGTCGGCCGTCACACCGTCGCTGAGGGCGTCGTAGGACAGCACGATGCGGTGTCGCAACAGATCCGGCGCGAGATCACGGATGTCCTGGAGCTCGACGTGCCCGCGTCCGCGCAGGAGCGCGAGCGCGCGTGCCGCCTGGACCAGTCCGATCGGTCCTCGGGGACTGGCTCCGAACTCCATCAGGTTCTGCATGTCCTCCAGGCCGTACTTGGCCGGATGGCGCGTGGCGTCGGCCAGCGCGACCGCATAACCGATCGCCTCGCGATCGACCAGCACCGTCTTCGTGGTCTGGGCGTGGCGGCGCAGATCCTCGAGCGACAGGCACTCCCTGACGTCGGCCACCGCGCCGAGGCTGCGCCCTACCACGGCCGCCTCCTCTCCCACGCTGGGATAGTCGACGAGGATCTTCATCAGGAAGCGGTCCACCTGGGCCTCGGGCAGCGGATAGGTACCTTCGGACTCGATCGGGTTCTGCGTCGCCAGCACGATGAACGGCAGCGGCACCTTGTAGGTCGTGCCGCCGATCGTAACCTGCTGCTCCTGCATCACCTCCAGCAGCGCCGACTGGACCTTGGCCGGGGCGCGGTTGATCTCGTCAGCGAGCAGAAAATTGTGAAACACGGGACCGAGCTCGGTGTCGAAGCGGCCGGTGTCGGGCCGCCACACTCGGGTGCCGACGAGATCCGCCGGCACCAGGTCCGGCGTGAACTGGACGCGACCGTAGGTGCCGCCCAGAGCGGCCGCCAACGTCTTGACCGTGAGCGTCTTGGCCAGCCCGGGAACGCCCTCCAGCAGTACGTGCCCGCCGGCCAGCAGGCTGACCAGAAGCCGCTCGAGCATCGCGTCCTGCCCGACGATCACCCGCTTGATCTCGTAAAGCACCTCCTGCAGGCCGTCACGCGCCTCCGCGCGTAGGCGGTTGGTGTCCTCTATGTCCGTCATCTTTCCTCCATGGGTGGGTATCTAGATCAGGCGGCCGAACCAGCGCAGGGACAGGAGGCTGCCGAGTAACAGCAGCACCAGACCCCCGCCGGCGAAGCCCGCGGTGAGCTCGCGCTTGACCTTCTTGTGGCTGAGCGCAGTGGCGAGATGGGCGTACACGGCGCTGGCCTTGGCGCTGTCGGCGGCCGTGAAGGCGCGTCCGCCCGAGGTGGCGGCGATCTGACCGAGCTCCTGCGGGCTCACCGGCACGGGCGTGGTGACCGTGTGCCCGCCGCGCTTGATCGGAATCGTCCCGTTCGGCGTCCCGAGCGCGATCGTGTAGATGGGGATGTGCTGCGTCTTGGCCTGGCGCGCCGCCGCCAGCGGGTCGGTGCCGTAATTGGAGGCGCCGTCGGACAGCAGCACGATCGCGCTCGGCGGCCGCTTGCCGCCGTGCGGCGTGAGCCTCGCCAGTACGCGCAGCGCCATCTGGATCGTCTCGCCGATCGCGGTGCCGCCTCCGCCCGGTCGCAGCTGCTGGATCGCGGCCAGCGTGAGCGAATGGTCCGTGGTCGGTGACTGAAGCAGGACCGGCCGGCGGGCGAACTCCATCTGGCCGACCTCGGCCGTGCTCGGGACGCCGGCGAGGAATCGCTCCGCCGCTCGTTGGGCGGCGGCCAGGCGCGAGGGGTGGACATCGGTCGCCATCATCGAGCTTGAGATGTCGTTGCCGAGCATGATCGCGGCGCTGTTGACCGGCACGGCCACGGTTCGCTGCGGGCGCGCGGCCGCCACGATCAGCGCGGCGATCGCGATCGCGAACACGAGCATCGGGGCGTGACGGCGCCAGCCTGGTCGGCGCGGCGTCACCGACAGCGTCATGGCCGGCCGGGCGAACGCCGCCGCCGCGCGCACACGCCGGCGCTGCTGGCTCAGGTACCAGCCGATCAGCAGGGGGACCAGGATCAACCCCAGCAGCACTAGTGGTGTTGAAAAGCTCACGGTGACAGGGACGGCGGCGCCGCCAGGGTGGCCTCGGTCCCGTAGAACCCGGAACCGTGGGCGACCTGCATCGTGACCACGTCGCCCGCGGCCAGCCCGCGAATCGCCGGGGCGATATCGCTGGTGCCGTTGATGGGTCGATGGTTGATTTCGACGATCACGTCTCCCGGCCCCAGCCCGGCGGGGCTTCTCGGCGTCACGGTCTCAATCACCGCCGCGCCGGGCGGCAGCGTCTGGATCTCCATCCCGAGCCAGTAGACGGGACGCGGCAGTGGGGTCGCGACCGCGGGGGCCGGGGTCACCGGCGGGGCGGCAGGGGTCGTGGGGGTGGGAACAGATGGAGCGTTGGGGGTGGGGACAGATTGAGCGTTGGGGGTGGTGGGCAGGGAGAATCCGCCGGCTGTCTTCCTCGCCGGCTGCGGGTGCGATGAACCGAGCCGGGTGATGGCCCAGGCTCCGGCGGCGACGATCAGCAGGGCCAGCAGGGCGAGGGGCAGAGCGCGTCTGGTGCTGGCCGATAGGCGACGGGGGCGGCTAACCGGCGCGGGCGTGGGTTCCGGACGCGCCGGCCTGGGCCGCAGGTCAGCGCGCTCGCGTGAGGAGGCCGCCGACTCGTCTTCCCAGTCGCCAGACCACAGATGCTTGGGTCCACTCATACGGTTTGCTGCAAGGTAGGCGGTGTTAGTGAGAAGTTCTTAAGAGGCGCGGCTGGTCGAGGGTGGTCGGTCCGTGCCCGCCCATGGTTGCTTCCGGCGCGACGATCAAGGAGCATCCGCGGGGCATGACCCCTCACCCTCTGGACCCGCTCGGTGCCGACGAGATCCGCCAGGCGGCGGCGATCCTGCGCCGCGACCAGGGTGTCACCGACCGCTGGCGCTTCGCCTCGATCGAACTGCGCGAGCCCTCCAAATCGGCGCTCCGCGGCCACCGGCCCGGCGTGCCGTTCTTGCGCGAGGCCCGGATCGTGTGCTGGAACCGCGATGACGGGCGGGCCTACAAGGCGCTCGTGTCGGTGAGCCACGACCGCGTCATCGACTGGCGTCACGTGCCCGACGGGCAGCCGAACATGACCGTCGACGAGTACAACGAGTGTGACCGGGCGATGCGGCGTGAGCCGCGCGTGATCGAGGCGCTGGCCCGGCGCGGGATCACGGACATGGACCGCGTGCTGATCGAGGCCTGGGCCTACGGCGCCCACCTCCTGCCCGAGGCCTACACCGGCCGGCGGCTCGGCTGGGCCGACGTGTGGTACCGCAAGCAGGAGGGCTCGAACCTGTACGCCAACCCCGTGTCCGGCCTGCATTTCATCGTCGACCTCAACCGCATGGAGCTGCTCGAGGTGGAGGACGACGGCGGCGTACCCGAACCCGACACGATGGGCGAGTACGTCCCGCGCCTGGTCCCCGGCCTGCGCCTGCGCGACGATGTCAAGCCGTTGGAGATCGTGCAGCCCGAGGGGGCTTCGTTCAGCCTCGAGGGCAACCTGCTGCGATGGCAGAAGTGGTCGCTGCGGATCGGCTTCAACTATCGCGAGGGCCTGGTCCTGCACACCGTGGGTTACGACGATGGTGGCTCCACCCGGCCGGTGGCGCACCGGCTGTCGTTTGCCGAGATGGTGGTTCCCTATCGAGACCCCACCCCCGATCACTACCGGCGTACCGCATTCGACATCGGCGAGTGGGGGCTGGGCTTCATGACCACGTCGCTGGAGCGCGACTGTGACTGTCTGGGTGAGATCGCCTACCTCGACGCGGTTCTGCACGACACCAGGGGCGAGCCGTACAGGATTCGCAACGCGGTCTGCATCCACGAGGAGGACGACGGCGTCCTGTGGAAGCACGTCGACGCCCAGTTCGGTGCCGAGACCCGACGCGCCCGCCGGCTCGTGGTGTCCTTCCATGTCACCGTCGGCAACTATGAGTACCTCACCTACTGGCGCCTGTACCAGGACGGCAATATCCAGGCCGAGGTGCGCGCCACCGGGATCATGGTGACAACTCACTTCGCGTCGGGACGCCAGCCGCCCTACGGCTCGCTCGTGGACGAGCGTACCTACGCGCCATTTCATCAGCATTTCCTGGTGGCGCGGCTGGACCTCGACGTCGACGGCGAGAGCAACACCGTGTACGCCACCGAGTCAGAGGCCCTCCCCACCGGACCGGACAACCCGCACGGTGTGGCGCTGGTGCAGCGCAGGACCCCGCTGCGCACCGAGGAGGAGGGTAGGCAGGACTACGACTGGCGAACGCAGCGCGCCTGGACCGTGGTCAACGACCACGTCCGCAACGGCCTCGGCACGCCGGTCGGCTACAAGCTCGTCCCGGACGGCTGCTTCCCACCGATGTTCGACCCTGACTCGCCCGTGTTCCGGCGCGCCCAGGTCATCGGCCACACGCTGTGGGTGACACCGTTTGCCGAGGAGGAGCGCTGGCCGTGCGGCGAGTTCGTGGTCCAGAGCCGCGATGATCGTGGGCTTCCGGTCTGGACGGCACAGAATCGCTCGATCGAGAACACCGACGTGGTGCTCTGGTACGTCTTCGGGATCCATCACATCACCCGTCCTGAGGAGTGGCCGGTCATGTCGGTGGACACGGTCTCGTTCTGGCTCAAGCCGGTCGGGTTCTTCGACCGCAACCCGGCGCTAGACGTCCCTCCGGCCTGATCTCGGCTTCGTGCTGCCGGCCAGACGCTGGCCCCAGGCGAAGACGTTCTTCTCGGTGTGGAGATGCATGAACGTCTCGGTCTGGCTCACCGCCGCGATCGACCGGATCTGCTCGCTGATGGTCGCCAGCAGCTCGGCTTCGCTGCGGCACACGATCTCCACCAGCAGGTCGAACGACCCGGCGGTGATCACCACCCATTCGATCGCCCCCACCTGAGCCAGGCGTTCGGCCACCACGCGCGGATCGCCCCCCACCCGGATGCCGACGGTGGCCACGACGGCGCGGCCCAGACGGAGCGGGTCGCTGATCGCGACGATCCGGATCAGGCCCGACTCACGGAGGCGGTTGACCCGTTGCCGGGCAGCGGCTTCGGACAGTCCAACCGCGCGCCCGATGTCGCCATAGGAGCGGCGGCCGTCCTCCTCGAGCAGCGCGATGATCGTCTCGTCCATCTCGTCAACCGTCGCGGAGGCAGGCTGTTCGGCGGGGATTCGGTCTTTATCAGACATTCTGCTGCGATTCTAGTTGCATTTGGGCTTCTATACGACTATATTCGTCGCCATGGCTCTTCTCGGCACACCGAAGCATGACGCAACGCGGATGGCCCCAGACCCGTCGGCCGCCGTGGCGGGAGACACCGGTCCGGTCCCCGCCACCGGCAAGGGGCTGAAGTCCGGCGCGATCGGCGCCGTCTCGAACGTCGTCATCGGGGTGTCCTCCACCGCGCCGGCGTACAGTCTCGCCGCCACGCTGGGCGCGATTGTGGCGATCAAGGGGATCGGCCTCTCGGCTCCCGCGGTGTTGATCGTCTCGTTCCTGCCGATGCTCTGCATCGCGTTCGGCTACTACTACATGAACCGGGCCGACCCCGACTGCGGGACGACGTTCGCATGGGTGACCCGGGCCATGGGCCCGCAGCTGGGCTGGCTGAACGGCTGGGTGATCGTGGCCGCCGACATCGTGGTGATGGCGAGCCTCTCCCAGATCGCCGGGACGTACACGTTCCTGCTCATCGGGGCGCATTCGCTGGCCGGTTCGACTGTCGCAGTGACGGCGGTGGGGGTGGTCTGGATCGTCGGCATGGTGGCGGTCTGCCTGATCGGGGTGGAGCTGAACGCCAGGACCCAGGCGGTCCTGCTGGGGGCCGAGGTGGCGATCCTGACCGTGTTCGCAGTCGTGGCCTTCGTCAAAGGAGCCGCCACGCATCCGAGCGGCTACGTGGCCCCCTCGCTGTCGTGGATAAACCCCTTTCACATCCCCACCTTCAGCGCGCTGATCGACGGTGTGCTGCTGGGGCTGTTCATCTACTGGGGGTGGGACGCCGGCGTCGCCGTCAACGAGGAATCTCGCAACTCCGCCTCGGGGCCGGGCCGCTCGGCGATCATCAGCACGCTGCTGCTGGTGGTGGTGTTCGTGGTCGTCTCCTACGCCGCGCAGTCGTTCGGGGGCCCGCAGCTTCTCATCAACCACTCGACCGACGTGCTCAGCGCCCTCGGGTCGCGGACGTTCGGCTCGGGCTGGGACCGGCTGCTGATCCTGGCCGTGCTGACCTCGGCCTCGGCCTCCACCCAGACCACGATCCTGCCCACCGCCCGGACCACGCTGTCGATGGCGCGCTGGGGCGCGATCCCGCCGGCGTTCGGCAAGGTGCACCGGCGCTATCAGACCCCCTGGGTGTCGACGATCGCCTTCGGGGCCGTCTCGATCGTGTGGTTCGTCGCGCTGGAGATCCTCAGCAAGAACGTCCTGGTCGACTCGGTCACGGGGCTGGGATTCCTGATCGCCTTCTACTACGGCTTCACTGGCCTGGCGTGCACGATCTACTACCGCCGCACGCTCCTGCACAGCATCAAGAACTTCCTCTTCGCCGGCGTCCTGCCGCTGCTCGGATTCCTGGCCCTGGCGTTCGTGTTCGTGCGCGCCTACATGAACTACAGCCAGAGCGGTGCCGCCGCCTCGCCGCCCTTGCTCGGGGTCCAGATCCCGATCGTGATCGGGGTCGGGTCGGTGCTGCTGGGGGTGTTGCTGCTGGTCCCGTCCTACGCCGCCTACCGCGGCGGATATTTCCGGCGGCGTCCTGAGGCGGCGGCCGCGGACGCGCTGGAGCGCGCTCCGGTCCATCAGCCCCACCTGACCTCGGATTCACAGCGCGCGAATCCGACCTTAGATCCCTAACCCGCGAATCCCTCCGGAGGGCCTGATGATCCACCCCATGTCCCGCTGGGCGGCGTACGGCGAGAAGCCCGACTACGCCGGCCTGCTCACCTACTCAGCGCTGCCGTACACCGAGGACCCGGCCGAGCTGGCCGGGGTCGACGCCGCGATCGTGGGAGCTCCGATGGACGACCTGGTCTCCGACCACCCGGGGACCAGGCTCGGCCCGCGCGCCATTCGCGGCGCCAGCCTCCAGCCCGGCGTGCATCTGGAGGCGGGTGTCGACCCGTTCGCCGTGATGCGCGTGGTCGACTTCGGCGACGCGCCGGTGCGGCCCGGCGACGCGCCGGCCTCCCACGCCGCGATCGAGCAGACCGTCAGCCAGGTGCTCGCGGCGGGTGCGATCCCGATCGTCCTCGGCGGCGATCATTCCATCGCCGAGCCCGACATCGGCGCCTGCGCGGCCAAGCACGGGCCGGTCGGCCTGGTTCACTTCGACACCCACACCGACACCGGAAGCTCGGTGTTCGGGGTGACCCGCTCCCACGGCACGCCCATGTACCGGCTCGTCGAAGCAGGTCACGTGGATCCCAGCCGCTACGTCCAGGTCGGGCTGCGCGGCTACTGGCCGGGTGAGGAGGCGTTCGCCTGGCAGCGCGAGCGGGGCATCACCTCGGTGTTCATGCACGACATCCGCGAGCGCGGGATCGCCGATGTGGTGCGCCAGGTGATCGAGGTAATGGGCGAACGCCCGTGCTTTCTGTCGCTCGATGTCGACGTGCTTGATCCTGCCTTCGCGCCCGGGACCGGCACGCCAGAGCCGGGCGGCATGACATCCGGCGACCTCCTGTGGGCTTGCCGGGCCCTCTCGCGCCGGTTACAGCTGGTCGGCATGGAGGTGGTGGAGGTGATTCCAACTGGCGTGGGTTCGAGCGACATCACCGCCCTGGTGGCCGCTCGTACCGTGCACGAGACCCTCACCGGCATCGCCCAGCGCAAGCGCGACGCCACGGTTGGGGCTGAGGCCGGGCTGGTGGCGATGGTGAGCTGACGCTCGGGACGGAAGATCGAGAAGTTGGTGCCCTAACCGTCCCGGCCGCCAGACCCACTGCGGCGAGGGCGACTAATTACGCCTAGCTTGGACAGGGCTGCGAGAATGGGAGCGCGGGTGAGCAAGTTCGGTCGTCGCCACGAGCCAGGGCCTGATCGGCGTCGCCGGCAGTGCCCCCGCCCACCCCAATGGTCACCTGCGAGCGCTGCGCCACCGAGAGCCCGGACGGATTTCGCTTCTGTGGAGCCTGCGGCGCGCCGCTCGGCGCCACCGACGAGCACCGAGATGCCCGCAAGGTCGTAACCGCGCTGTTCTGCGACGTGGTGGGGTTCTCCGCCCTCGGAGAGCAGCTCGATCCCGAGGTGCTGCACGGCGTACTCAGACGGTATTTCGAAGCGATCAGCGCGACGATCCAGCTCCACGGCGGCACCGTGCAGAAGTTCGCGGGCGATGCCGTGCTGGCGATCTTCGGGGTGCCGCGCGTGCACGAAGACGACGCGCTGCGGGCGGTCAGGGCGGCGGTGGAGATCCGGGAGCGGCTGCCGGTGCTCGCCGCGGACATCGGCGTCCCCCTGCAGGTGCGCCTGGGCCTCAACACCGGGCTGGTGCTCACCGATGACGGCCGCAATCTGGCCATGGGTGATGCGGTCACCGTGGCGGCGCGCCTGGAGCAGGCCGCAACGCCGGGAGACATCGTGCTGGGCGCCGAGACCCTGCGGCTGGTGCGCGACGCCGTCGAGGTGCAGGCCCTCGACCAGCTCGAGCTAAAGGGCAAGTCAGAGCCGGTTTCGGCGTTTCGACTGGTCAGCGTCGATCCGTACGCGCCCGGACTCGCTCGCCACCTCGACATCCCGCTGGTGGGCCGCGAGCGCGAGCTCGCACTCCTCGATGACGTGTGGGAACGAACGGTCGAGCGCTCCGAGTGTCACCTGTTCACGCTCCTCGGCGGTCCCGGGGTGGGAAAGTCTCGGCTGGTCGCCGAGTTGCTCGAGCGCGTCAACGGGACGGGGACGAAGCTGAGCGGGCGCTGCCTCCCCTACGGGGAGGGGATCACGTTCTGGCCGGTTATCGAGGCGCTGACGACCTCCGGAGAGGGCGAGGCGATCGTCGATCGCCTGTCCGGCGGCGGCGCCGCGTCGGCGGAGGAGCTCTTCTGGGAGGTACGACAGCTGCTGGAGGCCATGGCCGCCGAGCGTCCCGTGATCCTTCACGTCGACGATCTGCACTGGGCCGAGCCGATGTTGATCGACCTGCTCGACCACATCGTCGATCTTTCCCGAGGGGCGCCGATCCTGGTGCTGTGCACCGCGCGGCCGGAGCTGCTGGAGGACCACGCGGGATGGGGCGGCGGGAAGCTCAACTCCACCTCGGTGGGGCTCGAGCCACTGGACGGCGCCGAGTGTGAGCGCCTGCTGGACCGGATCGGTTCCGGCCTCGCACCGGAGGCGCGGGCGCGGGTGATCACCACCAGTGAGGGAAATCCGCTGTTTCTGGAGGAGATGGCGACGCTCGCGCGCGATGGGCTCACCGCCGAGGTCCCGCCGACGATCCAGGCGCTGCTCGCGGCACGGCTGGAGCGCCTGGCCCCGAACGAACGCGAGCTCCTGGAGCGCGGGGCGGTCGAGGGGCAGGTATTCCACCTCGCGGCCGTCCGGGCACTGAACGGCCATGCCTCTGCCGGCGAGTTTGACGCCCAGGTGACCAGCCTGGTGCGAAAGGACCTGATCCGGCCTCATCCGCCCAATCTGCCCGGAGAGAAGGCGTTTCGGTTTCGCCATCTGCTGATCCGCGATGCCGCCTACTCGCGGTTGCCGAAGGCCTCACGCGCGGAGCTCCACGAGCGCTACGCCCATTGGCTGGAGACCGCGACGGTCGCTTTCCCCGAGCTCGACGAGATCGCCGGTTGGCACCTCGAGCAGGCGGTACGCAACGAGCAGGACCTGGGCCGCCCCGTCCAGGGGGCGGTCGCCGAGCGCGCGGCCGAGCATCTCTACGCGGCGGGCCGGCGGGCGGGAGACCGCAGCGACGTGGCGGCGGCCCGGAACCTGCTCGAGCGTGCCCTGTCACTGACGCCGGACGGCGATCCTCTGAGCGTTCAGATCAGCACGGCGCTGGCCGAGCGGCTGATCGAGGCGGGGGATCTCACGCGCGCGGACGAGTTGCTGTCGCTCGCCGAGCAGCAATCCGACGAGTTCGGCCCGGCCTCGCTGAGCCGCCTCGAGTGGTTGTTCTACTCGCGTCCGGCCGAGGCCACGCGGGTGATCGAATCGGTCCAGGCGCGGATGCTCGTCGAACTGGCCGACGCCGGGGACGACCGTGGCCTGGCCAAGGCGCACTGGCTGGCGTTCTGCGTGCAATGGGCGAGCAGCCAGGCCACGCTGGCGGCTCAGCATGTCCGGCTCGCGGCCGAGCACGCCCGGCGGGGTGGGGACATCGGCCTGTGGTCACGCGCGCTGGGCTGGTACGTCGCGACGCTGATGTACGGACCCGCCGACGCGGCGGCGATCGCCGCGGAGTTGAATCTGATCGAGCTGGACCGCCCGGGGCCCTACCTGGTCGCGTGCGTCGATCTCGGACGCGCCGAGGTGGAGCGGCTCCGGGGACGATTCGACGAGGCGCAACGGCTCGCCGAGAGCGCGCTGGATCGGTTCCGGGCGCTGGGGATGGACTCCATGGCGGCAGCGTGTGAGCAGACGTCCGCGTCGATCCGGTTGTCCAGCGGAGACCTCGACGCTGCCCGCGCAGTCGCTGGCGCGCTCAGAGACGATCCTCGCCCGGCTGGAGGAACGGGCGATGCGCTCGACGACTCAGGCGATGCTGGCTCGCGTCCACGAGCGGCTGAGCTGCCTCGACGCCGCGCGCGCGGCGCTGGAGCTCGCCGAGGAGCTCAGCGCACCCGGGGATGTCGCCAACTTCGCCATCACCCACTGCGTCCGGGCCCGGCTCGCGCTCGCCGACGGGGACGGGGACGCCGCCGAGCGCTGGGCCCGGAGTGCCGTGGCCAAGGCGCTTGAAACCGACTTTCTCCAGCTGCAGGCCGAGACCCGGCTCGAGCTCGCCCGAGTGCTCTCGGCGAAGGGTCTCGCCGGGCAGTCGCAGTCCGAGGCTCGGGCGGCGCTGGCGCTGTTTGAGGCCAAGGGTGACCGCCGCGGCCGTGATGCGGCTGAGACGCTCCTCGCCGGAGAGGCGGGCTAGAGGTTCCGGCCGAGACGGGCTAGAGGTTCCGGCCGAGACTCCGATCGTCGGCGACGCGGGCTAGAAGTGAATCCAGCTGATGATCTCGCGCAGGTCGACGTTGTCCAGGTCGAGATATCCACCCCGTTTGGGCCCGGCCGGCAGCACAAGATGAAGCGTGTCGGAGGAGTTCTGGTGGACCACCACCTTGACGCCATCGGGCACGACCAGCTTCGCCTCACGCAGAACGCTCACCGGATCGGCGAACAGCCGCTGGCGGTACTTCTCGTCGTCCAGCGCCCGGGCGGCGACGCTGTCCAGGATCTCGAAGCCCTTGCTTTCCGCGGACTCGGTGCTCATCGTCGTTCTCCTTGCTGTTGATCGGGGATGTGGTCGCCGGTGGGCGTTGCGCCCGTGTTGGCGGCGCGGGTGGTGGCCTCGTTTCCGGCGCGGGTGGTGGCCTGGTTTCCGGCGCGCGAGAGCAGCCGGTCCAGCTCGGCCTCGGATGGATGATGGTTCGCCAGAGAACCGCAGTACAGGCGAGTGATGCGATGGCATCCAAGGGCGATCCTGGTTCGATCTGCCGCCGGCAGGCCCGCGATGAATGACACTGCCTCGGCGACGTGCGCTGCGTCGAGCTGCGTGGCATGAGCGCGCGCTCCCGAGGCCGCTTCGACACCGGCCGGAAGCACGGCGTCCAGATCGGCAAACCATTGCTGGGAGAGTCTGAGCACACGTCGCTCGAGCGCGTAGACGTAGCCCAGGAACTCGACCGGGTGCTCGCCGCGGACGCATTGACGCGCGTACTCGAGTCCGGCCGCCACCTCCGGCGCCGGAGCCACCTGCTCCACCAGCATCTCGGCGTCATAGCCCAGCGCGCGCAGGTCGGCCAACGAGAACTGATCGTGACCCTGCTCCTCATCGAGCTTCCGACGCGCGAAGTCGGCGAGGTCAGGCCGTCCCAGCGCCTCATAGCGGCTCGATCACGGCGGGCAGCAGCGCCACGCTGTGGTGAGCGCAATGCCACTGGCCGACCAGGTGCCAGGCCCAACGCCGCGCCGTCAGCGGTGGAGTCCGCCGGCGCGGCGCCGCGCGCTGCGCGGCGACTGTCGCGCGCTGTTCCGCTGCCGCGATCGCCCCGTCGAGCAGGTGGCGCGTGGTCTGATCGGTGGCGGGCAGCGAGTCGGGCATCGCGCCGCTGAGTCCGAGCGTGCCGGGCTCCGGCCGCTGTACCCACGCGCCCGCCTTGGAGGCCACGAGAACTTCGTCTGCCCCGAGGTGCACCCATTGCACCGCCATCGGGCAACCCTACGTGGACACCGCGCGCGGATCAAGGCCGGGCTGCGCCATGCGGGGCGCGCGGGGTCACGGCTGGGCTGGGCCGGGCTGCGCCGCGCGGGGCGCGCGGGATCACGGCTGCGCTGGGCCCGGCGGCTCGCTCAGCACCGTGATGGTCTCCTCCGGAAACACCGCTGAGACCTCAAGGCGGCCGCCCAGGGCGGCAACGTAGCGCGTCAACGTCGCGAGATAGACATCCTCCTCGTGTTCGATCTCTGAATCGTTCAGCTCGCTCAGGCTGAGCGCCGCGTCGATCTTCGCGTCGCTTTCGCCACCACGTGACCGGGCCTGCGCGATCCGTTCCTGGGCGTCCATCAGCCGCCGGTACGTCGCCACCCGCTTCTCATTCAGCGGCTTCTCGGCCCGGACGGTCTCCCAGCTCCTCGTGAATTTGGAGGCCACGGTCCATCCTTTCCCCTGTTTCGCAGGTATTGGTCGTATAGCCGGTCGGCCCGCGGGATGTTTTGCTGATACCAGCCCCTCCAGTTGCCGGTCTTGTCGCCTCCGATCAGTATCACGGCGTGACGGCTTGGATCGAACGCAAACAACGCCCGTAGATTGCCACCGCTCGAGCGCAGCTCCTTCATGTTGTGGTGCCGTGATCCCTTGATCGAGTCGACCCGCGGTCGCCCCAGGGCTGGCCCGGTTTCGCCCAGCTGGTCGAGCGCGGCTGCCATCCGGTTGGTGTCTTCGCCGTTCAGGCCCTTGTACCACCGGCGGGCCTCCGCGGTGAACTCGATCTTCCAGCCTGGCTTGGCGACGGGTGGCGGTGACACGGCGCGTTCTCACTCCCATCACAGGTCAGCTCGGGCTTGATCGCGATTACGCCGGCGTTCCGCGCACTGCGTCCGCCGGGCCAGCTCCCCGGCGCGCTCCAGGTCGGCGATTGTCCGGGAGCTGCTGTCGGCCAGGAGCGCCGCGGCGCTGCGCACCGATTGTTCGCCCGCCCCTTCCGCCACCGGCCGGATCGTCCCGATCAGCATCTCGAGCACGACCTCGGTGTGATTCTCGCCCGGGAAGGCGTCCTCGGGCAGGCTCTCCAAGAGTCTGTCGACGAGGTCGATCAGCATGAGTCCGGTCCTCAGGACCTCCTCGACGAAGTCACGGACATAATCACCTGGTGCCGCAGGTCTCATGCCTTAAAGAGCTCCGTCGAGCCGAGATTCACCCCCTGAGAGCTTCGCGATGAAGGCGGTGGTGGTGAAGCGGCCCAACGAGGTCTCCTATCGAGACGTCGACGCCCCTGCGGTTGGCCCGAACGATGTGCTCGTACACAGCCGCGCGGCGGGGCTGTGCCGGACCGACATCGAGATGATGACCGGCGTCTTCACCGACCCGCGATGGGTGCACTACCCCGTGATCCCCGGCCACGAGTGGGCCGGCACCGTGGCTGAGATCGGCGCGAACGTCACCTCGGTGCGGGTGGGAGACCGCGTGGTATGCGAGGGGATGATCCCGTGTACCCGCTGCCCACCATGCCGCAGCGGCGAGACTCACTGGTGCGAGCGCATCGAGGCGCTGGGCTTCACCCGGCCCGGGGGCTACGCCGAGCTCGTCTCGGTCCCAGAGCGGATCGTCCATCGCCTGCCCGACCACGTCTCGTTCGACGCCGGGGTGCTGATCGAGCCCGCATCGGTGGTTCTGCATGGGCTCGAGAAGGCCGGCCCACAGCCCGGCGAGTCAGTCGGCGTCATCGGCGTGGGCACGCTCGGGTCGCTTGCCATCTCTCTACTACGCCTTCACTCTCCGGCCCGGATCGTCGCCTGCGGAGTTCGCCCAGAAGAGCTCGAGCTTGCGTTGCAGCTCGGCGCTGACGAGGTGGTGCTGGCCGGCGACCCGGCGCCGCTCGACGAGCTCGATCTGGTCGTCGAGACGGCCGGAGTACCGCCCGCGGTCGAGCTCGCGACTCAGTTGTGTCGTCCCGGCGGCCGCGCGGTCCTGCTGGGGATCGCCGGCGAGCGACAGACGCTCACTCTGCCAGCGGATCTGCTGGTCGGCAAGGACATGGCGCTGATCGGCAGCCTCGCCTATCCCACTTCCGTGTGGTCACGTGTCGTCGGGCTCGTGTCCGCGCGCTTGCTGGACCTCGCCCCCATCGTCACCCATCGGTTTCCGGCCAGCGAGTATGAGGAGGCGGTCCGGCTGATGGATGACCGGCACGGGGTCGTCGCGAAGATCGTCCTCCAGCACGATTGAGTACCGGTGCCTCGCTTCGGGTAAGTCGCCGGCGGTTGGGTTACCCTTCCGGGCCCACCGATGCGCCGATAAGGGGGAGATGAAACGCCGTGGCTCGACCAGCCCGCCGTCCATCCCCGCTCCGGTTCGCCAGCGGGACCGTGAACCATCAAGTGCATAGGAGCAGCGCATATGACGGTCGACCGCAAACGACTTGACCTACTGCGCCCTGACGAGGGCGAGATTGAGAACCATCTCATCGATGAGCTCGCTGCGGGCCGTCTGTCCCGCCGCGATTTCATGCGCCGAGCCACCGCGACGGGCCTCTCGCTCCCGCTGGCCGGCGCCATTCTGGCGGCGTGCGGCAGCAGCAGCTCGAGTTCATCGTCGTCGGCGTCGACATCGGCATCTGCGTCGGGCGCCTCCGGCAAGCCGGGGGCGACGATCCGGGCCGGGATCACCGCCCCCACCTCGGCGATCAACCCCGTCACGGTGTCAGATCAGGGCGGCCAGGACATGCTGGCCCAGACCGGGGAGTACCTGTGTCTGGCCGACCAGCAGTTGAGCCTGCGCCCCGTGCTCGCCGAGAGCTGGAAGCCAAACCACGATGGAACCGTGTGGACCTTCAAGTTGCGCAAGGGCGTCCACTTCCACAACGGACAGCCGATGACCGCCGATGACGTCGTGTACACCTACCAGCTGCAGTGCGACCCCAAGGGGTCGTCCAACGCCCTGTCGGCGTTCGCCAACGTCCTGGTCCCAGCCGGCGTGCGCAAGGTCGATGACTACACGGTGGCCTTTCACCTGCAGGCCCCCAACGGCAACTTCCCCTACCTGTGCTCCTCGGACAACTACAACATGATCATCCTGCCGAAGGGCTATCCGCCCGGCAAGTGGCAGCACTCGTTCATCGGCACGGGTCCGTTCATGATGCAGAGCTACGCCCAGAACGTCGGCGCCAATTTCGTCCGCAACGAGTCGTACTGGGGCACCAAGGCCCTACCGGCCAAGACGGCATGGACCTTCTACGCGACCGAGCAGCCACTTCTGCTCGCACTCGAGAACGGAGCGATCGACGTCGTCGGCCAGTTCTCGGTCGCCGGGGGTCAGACGCTCCTGAACAACCCGAGTTACAACGTCATCAACCTCAAGGCCAGCACCCACCGCGAGCTATCGATGCGGACCGATCTGGCGCCGTTCAAGGATCCGCGCGTGCGCCGGGCGATCGCCTTGACCATCGACCGGCCCGGGCTCGTCAACGCCCTGTTCCGGGGCAACGCCCAGATCGGCAACGACAGCCCGTTCTCGCCCGTATTCGCTTCGACCGACACCAGCGTCCCGCAGCGCCACCAAGACCTCGCCCAGGCCAAGCAGTTGCTGACCGCGGCCGGCCATCCCAACGGCTTCAATACCCGTCTGTGGACTGAACAGCTGCAGGAGATACCGCTCTACGCTCAGACGCTCAAAGCCGACGCCGCCAAGGTCGGTATCAACATCGACCTACGATCGAGACGTCGTCGGCTTACTACGGTCAGTCCATCGTCGGTAAGTCCGATTGGCTCGACGGCACCATGAGCCTGGTCGACTACGGCCACCGAAGTGTTCCCAACGTTCTCTTGGGAGCGCCGCTGGTGACCAACGGCGCGTGGAACGCGGCGCGGTTCGGCGACCCCGCCTACGACAAACTGGTCCGGCAGTTCAACGCCGCCGTCGACGTGGGCACGCAGAAAGGCCTGGCCGGGCAGATCGAGACGCTGCTGCTGGAGCAGACGCCGATCATCTATGCCTACTTCTACAACTACCTGACCGCCACCGCCAAGGGCGTCACCGGCGTGTACCCAACGGCGATCGGGCATCTGTTCCTCCAGAACGCCGTGAAAGCGTGATGAGTTCAGTCACCGGCGCTCCATCCGGTGCCAGTGGAACGGTGGAGGTTCAGCCGACGTCGGGACTGCGCGTACCGGCAGTGACCGATGTCGATCTCGCCCAGCTGCGCCGCGAGCGTCTCGAGCGGCTGCAGACGGTTATGCGCGAGCGCGGGGTTCCGGTCTGCGTCTTCTTCGTACCCGCGAACATCCGTTACGCCACCGGGACCTCCACGATGTACATCTGGGGCACCACGACGACTAACCGCTACTGCATCGTTCCGGCGGATCGACCTCCGATTCTGTTCGAGCAGGAGCTGGCGGTCGCCCAGTCGTCCCAGATGGTGGCCGATGTCCGAGTGGGGCACTGGTGGCAGTTTCACGGCGACCGTGCCCAAGCGCGGGTCAGACCCTTTGCCGAGGAGCTCCGTGACACGCTCGCCGAGCTGGGCCTCGCCGACGGTCCGGTGGCGGTCGATCGTTTGGACACGCTCGGGTTCCTGGCACTCGCGGGACGCCGGCCTGCATGTCACCGAGGCCGGCACGACCGCCGAGGCGGCGAGGGAGATCAAGACCGCAGAGGAGATCAAGCTGTTGAAGATCAACGGCGCGATCTGCGACGCCGTGCTGTCGGAGTTCGAGGCGGCGATCCGACCCGGCATCGCCGAGTACGAGCTGCTCGCGGTCCTCTCCGACGGGATCTTGCGACGTCACGGGGAGGTGGTCTTCACACGGCTCGTGGCGTCGGGGCGTAACACCAATCCGTGGGGATCCGAAGCACACGGGAAGCTCGTGATGCCGGGGGATCTGGTGGGGGTGGACACCGACGCGTGCGGCTATGAGGGCTATGTGATCGATGTGTCTCGCACGTTCTGCTGCGCAGAGCGGCCAACGGCGGAGCAGATCGAGCTGTATCGCGTCGCGCACGAATGCGTGACCGGTATGCGCGAGGTCGCGCGGGCCGGAATGTCCTACCGCGAGTTCGCCGACCGAGCGCCCAAGCTGCCCGAGCGCTTCGAGGCCCAGCGCTACGACATCATGGTCCACGGCGCCGGGCTCGAGGACGAGGGGCCGACCATCTATTACCCGGGCCAGGACGAGAACCCCGACGATATGTTCCTGCGGGAGGACATGGCCCTGTGCTTCGAGTGCTACGTCGGAGAGGTCGGCGGTAGGTTCGGAGTCAAGCTCGAGGACCAGGTCCTGCTGACCGCCGGCGGCTGCGAGCTGCTGTCGACCTATCCCTACGATGCTCGCCTGCTGGGGGTGTCATGAACGATTCACCGCGTTGGGAGATTGAACAGGTGGTGGACCTCGATCGGTATCCGGTCGCGGACCTCGACTCCGCTGCGGCCCAGCGCGTGGTGCAGCGTTGTCGGCGGGAGCTACGGGCCACCGGAGCCACCCAGCTGGAGGGGTTCGTCCGCCCCGCTGCGGTCGAGCAGATTCTGATGGATGCCGCCGCCGGCAGGCCAGATGCGCACCGGACCGAGAGCACCCACAACGTCTATTTCACGTCGGCTGATTTCGGTCTGGACGCCGACGATCCCCGGCGGGCGTTGGTCCGCTCAGCCAAGTACGCGATCGGCTTTGACCGGTTGGGTGGCGCGTCGGCCCTACGGGCGCTGTATGAATGGGACGGACTCACTGCACTCGTGCGCAGCGCGCTCGGTCTGGAGGATCTCTACCGCGACGCCGACCCGGTCGGGGCCTGCTCGATCATGGTCTACGACGAAGGAGACGAGCTCGGCTGGCACTTCGACAACAGCGAGTTCGCGGTGACTCTGATGCTGGCGCCATCCGACCGAGGTGGATCCTTCGAGTACGTCCCGCGTTTGCGCAGCGACGACGATGAGAACTACGACGGGGTCCGGGCACTCCTGGCCGGCGAGCGTGACACCGTGCGCACGATGGACGGAGCGGCGGGAACCTTGGCCCTGTTCCAGGGCCGTTACTCGATCCATCGGGTTACCCCCATCGCGGGGCGAGGCCGAGGATCAACGCCGTCCTGGCCTATGCGAGCGCGCCCGATCACAAGCTGACCGAGGAGACGCGGGAGCTGTTCTACGGTGGCGGCGGGCGTTTGATCGCTTTGTTGAGAGAGGGCTCATCAGGCGATAAGGGTCGGCTCAATTCATGTCCGGGCGGACGAGAAAGATGTCATTGCAGACCGCCGCTGTGACCTCCTCGATCAGGTCTGAGGCCGTCGCAATCTGAGCCTGCGAATACCTCTCGCCCACGCTCGAGATCACGCTGCGGATCAGTGACGCGGCGACAGCCGGTATTTCCGCGGTGCCGGGGACAGGGCCAGCGGTGGCGTCGAACTCGACCATGGAGGCGATCATCTGGCTGAGCACGCCGCCGCAGTCGAGCAATCGAGACACAAACTCGTCGAGCGCATCCGGTTTCTTCTGGTGATCGGTCATACGCGTAAGAGGCTCGGCAGCGCGGATTTCCTCCCCCCTCTCCGGATAGGTCCAGACCCGTTTCATGGTCGCAACCCAGATGAAGCTGCCGTCAAGAGAAGAGCCGCCCGCCGATGGCGCTCGATCCCCTGGTCGGACGTGCCGGCTTCCGCGATCGTCCGCTTCGGCGTATAAGTGCCCGCTGTGGAACCTCTCAACGTGCTCCGCGGACTCGTCCCGACGCTTGCGGCCATCGCTGCCGCCACGGCGGCAGGCGCCGCAGTCGCCGCGCCCGCGACTGCAGCGGCGACCAGCCGGGCTGTCCACGGCAGCGCCCAGCTGGCCATCTCACCTCAGCCCGGGACCCCCGATGCATCGCCCGCAACCCAGATCAGCATCCTGGGAGCAGCGCCCCGACAGATCCGGTCGGTGAGGGTCAGGGGCTCGGTCAGCGGCGTCCACGCGGGCGTGCTCCGCGCCTACAGCGGAAACCGCGGCGCGAGCTTCGTGCTGCCAAAGCCGCTCACTCAGGGCGAGCATGTCACGGTCGAGGTCCGCGTCGCGGGTCACCGGGCGATCAGGTTCTCGTTCGACGTCGCCCGGCTCGCGCCTACGCCGCCGATCATCAACATCCCAACGACTCAGCCCGCGAAGCTCCGGCACTACGTCACCCGACCGCAGCTGATTCCGCCGCGAATCAGCGTGGCTAAGCCCGCCTCGGCCCTCGGCGGGGACCTGTTCCTGACGCCGTTGCCGTCCCCGATCGTGCATCCGGGTAGCAACAACGCGATCTCGATCACTCCGGTTGGCCCGGGCGGCCCGATGATCATCGATCGCGGCGGAAGGCTGGTGTGGTTTCACCAGCTTCAAACTCCGACGGTGGCGGCTAACTTCAGGCCCGAGATCCTCGACGGAAAGACGGTCTTGACCTGGTGGCAGGGCAAGGTGACAATCGCGGCGTACGGGCTCGGCGAGGGGATGATCTATGACACCTCCTACCGTCCGCTCAAGGCCGTCCGGGCGGGCAACGGCTACTCCGCCGACCTTCACGAGTTCGTGCTGACCCCTGCGGGCGACGCACTGCTCACGGTCCAGTCGCTGATCTTGGTACATCGGTCCGGCACGGCGCCGGGAACGCTGTCACGGTTCCTCGACTCGATCGTCCAGGAGGTCGACGTCCACACCGGCCTCGTCGTGTGGGAGTGGCACTCGCTCGGTCACATCCCTGTCGCCGACTCCTACGCCACGGCCGCGAACAGTCCCTACTTCGATGCGTACCATGTCAACTCGATCGAGCAAGCTCCCGGAAGCCGGTTGCTGATTTCCGCTCGTGACACATCGGCGGTGTACGAGATCGACCGGGCCACCGGTCGGGTGCTGTGGACGCTGGGAGGTAAGAGGAGCAGCTTCCGCATGGAGCCCGGGGCCAGGTTCTATTTCCAGCACGACGCGCGCCTGCTTCCCGATAACCGGGTGAGCCTGTTCGACGACGAGGGCGGGCCGCCGTTCAAGGCGCGGTCGTCACGCGGGCTGATCCTGGGGCTCGACCTGCGCCGACACACAGCGGCGCTGGTCCACCAGTACCGCCGGCCCGGCAACGACACGCTTGCCGAGAGCGAAGGCAGCGTGCAGACGTTGGCCGGTGCAAACAAGCTGGTCGGGTTCGGCTCGGAGAGGTACTTCTCGGAATTTGCTCCCGGCGGCCGGCTGCTGTTCGATGCAGGCCTGCCCGTTGGTGACGGGAGCTACCGCATCTTCGGTGCTCCATGGGTGGCGACGCCGGCGACCAGACCGTCGATAACCGCGAAGCGGATCTCCCCGACGCGTGTGTCAGTTCATGCCAGCTGGAACGGCGCGACCGCCGTGGTGCGCTGGCAGGTCCTGGCGGGCGCCAGCTCGGCGGCGCTGAGGCCGATCGGTTCGGCTCCGGATCGCGCCTTCGAGACGCAGATCGGTGTGCGGAGTCGCGCCAACGAGTTCGAGGTGCGCGCACTGAGTTCGAGCGGCCGCGTCCTCGCCAGATCCGACTCAGTGAGGGCGTCGTGAGGATGAGGCCAAGACACGCGCTCGGCGCGCTGCTCGCCTCGGTCGCGCTGCTGCTCGCCGTCCTTGCCCCGAACGCGCTTGCCGCGCCTGACGGGATTCACAAGATCAAGCACATCGTGATCATCATGCAGGAGAACCGCTCGTTTGACTCCTACTTCGGGACCTACCCGGGTGCGGACGGGATCCCGGGGCTGGCGGGGCATCGCGGCCGCCTGCCCTGCATTCCGGACCCGCTCAGACACCGTTGTGTGCACCCGTACCACGATCGCCACGACGTCAACTTCGGCGGACCGCACGAGCAGGGCGCCTACAACACCGACTACGACAACGGCCGCATGGACGGCTTCATCCGCTCCCGCCAGACGTGCCACAACGCGCTCGATCCCCCGGACTGCATCGCGACGTTGCCGGCCGACATGATGGGCTACCACGACCAGCGAGAGATCCCGAACTACTGGGCCTACGCACGTAACTTCGTGCTTCAGGACCACATGTTCGAGCCGAACGCGTCATGGAGCCTGCCGGCCCACCTGTTCCTCGTGTCCGAGTGGTCGGCGCTTTGTTTGACGCCCGGGAATCCATTCACCTGCATGAGCAACATCGAGGTGCCGGGGCTGCCGAGCGACATCGGGCCGCCGCATCCGGCTCCCGACTATCCCTGGACCGACCTCACGTACCTCTTTGACCACCATCACGTGAGCTGGGGTTACTACCTCAAGAAGGGACCCGAGCCCGACTGCGAGGACGCCCAGATGTTCTGCACCTACCAGCCCCAGGCTGCGCGGACTCCCGGGATCTGGAACCCGCTGCCGGGCTTCGACACCGTCCGCCAGGACCACCAGCTGGGCAACATCCGCGACACCAGCAGGTTCTACGCGGCCGTGCACAGCGGGCATCTGCCCGAGGTCTCCTGGGTGATACCGAACGGGATCGTCAGCGAGCACCCCACCTCGTCGATCAGAGCGGGCCAGGCATACGTGACGAGCCTGATCAACGCTGTCGCCCGCAGCCGGGAGTGGAAGAGCACCGCCATCTTCCTGACCTGGGACGACTGGGGAGGCTTCTACGATCACGTGCGCCCGCCGGTCATCGACCTCAACGGCTACGGCTTCAGGGTCCCGGGGCTGGTGATCAGCCCGTACGCCCGGCGCGGCTACATCGACCACCAGCAGCTCAGCTTCGACGCGTTTGCGAAGTTCATCGAGGACGACTTCCTCGGCGGCCAGCGGTTGAACCCGAAGACCGACGGCCGGCCTGACCCCCGGCCCGATGTGCGGGAGAACGCGCCCGGCCTCGGCAACCTTGCCAGGGACTTCAACTTCAGCCAGAAGCCGCGTCGGCCGCTGATCCTGCCGCCTCACCCCCGCACGCCGGCCGGAACACACCGCCGTCCGGTCAGGCGAACGCTCCGATTCCGGTGATGTCCCGTCCGACGATCAGCGCCTGCATCGTCTCGGTGCCTTCGTAGGTGTGGATCGCCTCGATGTCGGCCATGTGGCGGATCACGTGGTTCTCGAGCAGGATGCCGTTGCCGCCGAGCATGTCACGGGCTTCGGCGCAGATCTGCCGGGCCTTGCGGGTGTTGTTCAGTTTCGCCAGACCCGCGATCGTGTCGGTGAGCTGATCGCGCTCGGCGAGGCGTCCGATCTGCAGGCAGTAGAGCTGCATCGCGGTGAGCTCGGCGAGCATCTTCACCAGCCTGTCCTGGATGATCTGAAAGCTGCACAGCGGCCGGCCGAACTGCTCCCGACGCTTGGTGTAGGTGAGCGCGGTGTCGTAGGCGGCGGCGGCGTGACCGAGCGAGCGCCCAGGCACACGCGCTCCGGGTCCCGGCCAGGATCCGCGCGGTGTCCTTGAAGCTGCGCGCTCCGGGCAGTCGGTTGTCCGCCGGCACGCGGACGTCGGTCAAGCGATGATCTGCGCTTGCCAGATCGCGCGCAGCGATCCCTTGCCCTCGATCACGCGTGCTTCGTAGCCCGGAGTTCCCTTCTCGACCAGGAAGCCCTGGACCTGACCGTCCTCGCCGCGGGCCCACACCACCACCACGTCCGCCATGGCTGCCGTTCCCGATCCAGCGCTTGGCGCCGTTTAGCACGTAACACTCGCCATCCCGGCTGGCGCTGCTGTCCAGCCGTACCGAGTCTGAGCCGTGATCAGGCTCGGTCAGGGCGAACGCGCCGAGCTGCTCCAGCCGGGCCATGCCCGGCAGCCAGCGCTGCTTCTGCGCTTCGGAGCCGAGCATCGGCGATCGACTTCATCGCCAGCCCCGCCTGGACGCCGAGGAACGTGGCCAGGCTGCCATCGCCTCGGCTCAGCTCCATGTGCACCAGCCCGGAGGCGATCGGGTCCAGTCCGGGACAGCCATAGCCGCTGATGTCCTCGCCGACGATGCCCAGCTCTCCGAGCCGGTGGATCAGCGGCCACGGCATCTCGGCGCGCTCCCAATAGCCGCCGATCACCGGCAGCACCTCGTCGTCGACGAACACGCGCACGCGGCGCAGGAGGTCGAGCTGCTTGTCGCTGAGCTGCTCGCGGAGGAAGAAGTAGTCGGTCGCCAGTGAGTGTCCGAGATCTTCGAACAGGGCGGGTGCGGTCAGCATTGGGTTCCTCCACTCGGGTCCGGGGACAATTCGGGTTCGGCGAGCGCGGTGGCGATCACCCGGTAGGTCTTGCGGTTGAAGATCAGGCCCACGTGACTGCCGGTCACCTCCACGCAGTTGCCGTACGGCACGAGCGCGGCCTGCCAGTGAACGACACCGTCGTTCTTTGAGTAGATGCTCGTCAGGCGGACGCGATTGATCGGGAACTGGCCGACGAAGTCCTGTGCGAACGCGCAGTCGCATGACTCCGTGAGGCACAAACGTGAGCGGGCGCGACCGGTGCCCACCACCACGCGCCGCGCGCCGGCGGCCGCGACCTGGGTCGGGTAGCTGGTTCCCAGCATCCGGCGTAGCCCCGCGCCGACCGAGATCGCGTGCGAGACCAGCTCCGGGTGGCGGTGGCCAAGCGCACGGGCGTAGTGGCCGCCGCGGCTGTGTCCGATCAGAGCGACCCGTCGCCCGTGTTGGCGGTGAAGCTTTAGGAGCTGGCGTCTCGACGCGGTCGACGGCGCGGTCAGCGCACCCGGTGTTGGCGACGAAGCCACAGGTGTGCGGCCGGTATCCGATGCGCACGCAGCCAGGCGGCGAGCACGAGCAGCGTCTGGTCACCGCCGCCGAAGCCGGGCATCAGGATCACCGGCCGGCCGTCCCCGCGCGCCACGCCCTGACCGCGGAGGACCGGGTCGACGAGCAGCCGGTAGAGCTCGAGCTGCCAGCGCGTCTCGCGCAGGTGATCACCCCACCAGCGCTCGACGGGCAGGGCCGGAAGCTCGAGCTCATCCGCGAGTAGTTGGCTGTCAGCTCGCGAGCACATACGTCCCCGGTGCCTTTGCCTGGGCCTTGTGGGCGCGGTTGCCGAGCGTCTTCGGTGCCGCTTTCACTTCGCCAGAACGCTCGGCGAGCCACGCGTCCCAATCCGACCACCAGCTACCCGGCAGCTTGGGCGCGTTGGCCAGGAACTCCTCCGGGGTGTCAGGGAGCTCGTCCGCCAGGCGGTAGCTCGAGCGCGACTCGCTCCCGTCGCGGGGCGGGGGGTTCACCAGCGCCTGGATGTGGCCGCTGCTGGAAAGCACGAACCGCGGCTCGCCTCCGAACAGCTGGGCGCCACGGTACGCGCTCTGCCACGGAACGATGTGATCGTTGAGGCCGGCGACGAAGTACGTGTCGACATCGACCGCGGCCAGATCGACCGGCTGGCCGAGCACCTGCAGCGCACTCGCCCGCGTGAACGCGTTCTCGAGCCCGATGTGGATGAAGTCGCGGTGCAACCCCGCCGCCAGGCGAACCGTGTCCTGGTTCCAGTACAGGATGTCAAATGCGGGAGGGGCCTTGCCCAGCAGGTAGTTGTTGACGACGTAGGACCACACCGAGGTCGTTGGGGCGCAGCCAGGTGAACACGCCCGCGAGCGCCTGCCCGTCGAGATACCCCTTGCGCGCGGACTCGGCGACCGCCGCGGCAGCGAGATCACGGGTTGTCAGCGCGGGAATCGTCCCTTCCGGTGTCGTTGTCCAGCGCGCACACCATCAGCGTCAGGCTGGCGATCCCCGCCGAGCTCGGCCGCCGCGGCCAGGTGCCCGAGCAGCCCCGGCCGTGATCGTCCCGCCCGAGCAGGCGGCGGCGAGGTGAACGGGCTCGGCGCCGGTGATCGAGGCGACCGCGTCTCGCGCCTCGAACACCGCCTGCGCGTACGTGTCCAGGTCGAAGTGGCCTGCTCGGCGTCCCGGTTGCGCCAGGAAATCATGAACACCTGCTGTCCCTGGCTCACGTAGTACTCGATCATGCTCCGCCGGGCGCGAGGTCGAGGACATAGAACTTGTTGATCGTCGGCGGCACGAACAACAGCGGCACCTCACGCACCTGCGCGGTCGACGGCTTGTACTGGATCAGCTCGAACACCTCGGTGCGCAGCACCACCGATCCCGGTGTGACCGCCAGGTTGCTCCCGACCTCGAACTTGCTCGTGTCGACCGTCGCCGGCATCCGTGGCGAAGTCGAGAGATCGCGCGCGAGCCGCCGGGCCCCCCGGACGAGGTTGGCGCCGCCGGTGTTGACCGTCTCCTTGATCACCTCCGGGTTGGACCACGGGAAGTTCGTCGGGGCCAGTGCATCGTGCACGTTCCCGGCGGCCAGCCGAGCGCGGCGCTCCGCGCGCCAGTCGACCTCGGCGTCGGAGATCAGGCCATCGACGGCGTCGCCCGCCGCGATGTAACTCTGAAGCAGCGGCGCAGGAGCCAGTTGCCCCCCCATGCGGGGTCGGCGAAGCGCCGGTCGCCCGGGGCGGGCCCAGCTCTGAGTGCCCCGCCGCGGCTCGCGCCAGATCCGACATCAGAGACCCCGCGCGGGCCACGACGCGGCGAGGATGTCGCACCAGGCCGGCGCCGACCTTCGCTCCGGACCCCGGCGCCATGAATCGCGGCGGTCCGCCGGTCGCCGCTTCGCTCAGCATCACGTCCAGACCCGAGCGTGCCGCCCGGCTCGTACGCCGCACCCTCGATTCGGCCCCTTCGACGGTCGTGCTTTCGTCCATCACGCTCCTCCTCCCGGTTTTCCCGTTTGATGGTGCAAGGCTCGCCCATGACGGATCGCCGCGCATCGGGGCGAGAACCGAATTTCCACTGGCCTGATTGTGTGCTGCGTACAATCGCTCGCGGAGAGAGGATTCCCGCCCTGACCCCGGACCCCGCGATCGTCGCGCTCCAGAAGGCGCTTGAGCAGCGCCTGGACGATCTCGCCGACCAGGCGACCGAGATGATCGTCGCCGAGGTGCCGGCTTATCGCAGCGCCGACGAGCAGCTCCGCGCCGACGTCCGGACGCACATCCTGTCGCACCTACGGGCCAGCCTCGAGAGCCTCGTCGCCGACCGTGACGTCACCCGCGAGGATCTGCTGTTCGTTCGCCGCACGCGGCCCAGCGCGCGAAGTGGGTCTCAGTGGCGGAATTCGTGCAAGCGTTCTATGTCGGCGAGCGGGTGATGTGGGACGCCGCCCTCTCGCTCGCGCACGATGAACAGTCGCGACGGGCGGCGCTTGTGCTCGCCTCACACCTGCCGCGCTATTTCGAGGTCGCGACCACGCATGCGGCCGAGGTGTACCTCGAGGCGCAGGAGCAGCTCGCGACCACCGGCGAGCAGACCCGGCGCGATTTGCTCGATGACCTCTTGGCGGGCCGCGCGCTGGAGCCCGGTCCGCGGCTCGACGCCGCCCGCGCTGCCGGCCTTCGCGACGGCTCCCCGTGCCTGGTCGTCTGCGCGACCACTCGGACGAGCCCGGAGGACGAGCAGTTGCTGCGCGGCGGCGCCGACGCCCTCAGCCGCGCGATCGGCAGCCGAGCGCGACCGCTCGCCGTCGTCCGCCACGAGGAAATCGTGGTGGTGGGTTCTGCGGCGAAGGAGGCGCCCGCCGCGTTCGGGCGGCGCCTGGAGGATGCGCACCGGCGGCTGGCCGACGGCGGCCTGGCGCTCACCGTGGGAGTCAGTACGACGGTGTCGGGACGGGCCGAGATTCCGGAGGCCTACCGGGAGGCGAGCGCGGCTCGGCTCGCGGTCGGCGCGGGTCCGGGCGTGGTGTCGCTCACCGGCATGAGCGCCTTTGACTACCTGACGCTGTGCTACGACGCGACCGCCAACCGGCTGATCGCGCGAGCGATCCACGAGTTCGTTGCCCAGGACGTCGCTGAGGGCGCGCCGTTGATCACGACCCTGCGTGAATACGTGGCGTCTGACCTCAACGCTCGGCGTGCCGCCGAGAGTCTGCATATCCACGTCAATACGGCTCATTACCGCCTGGCGCGGATTGCCGAGCGGACCGGTTGCGACCTTCACCAGGTCGATGACCTGATCGAGATTCTGATCGCCGCTCGGCTCGCGGATGCGGCCGCCCGCGGCGCGGGCGCCGGTCTGCCCAGTTAGCAGCGACCCACAATCGCGGTCGGTCAAGTTCAGGTCTCGAGCCCATGGTGCTTGCCGGGGCGCTCGGCGACGCTTGCGCGAATCGATGGACTCCGGAAGGGAGATTCGCTCATGAGCGCCAACCTCGCCCACAACCTGACCACTGCCGCCCAGCGGCGTCCGGACAGCCCCGCGTTGCGACTCGGCGACGCCGTGGTCTCCTACGCTGAGCTCGAGGACGCGACCGCTCGCGTCGCGGGGCTGCTGCACGAGCGGGGACTCGAGCCCGGCGATCGCGTCGGGATCATGCTCCCCAACGTCCCGCAGTTCGCCATCGCGTACTACGGCGTGCTCCGCGCCGGCGGCGTCATCGTGCCGATGAACGTGCTGCTCAAGCAGCGCGAGGTGGCGTACCACCTCGGCGACTCGCAGGCGAAGCTTCTGCTCGCGTGGCACGAGCTCGCGTCCGCGGCGCAGGAGGGCGCGGCCGAGGTGGGCGCCGAGTGCCTGGTGGTGGAGCCAGCTCCGTCTCGACCGGATGCTCGCCGGGGTGGAGCCCGGTTGCCGCGGTCGTCGAGCGCGAGGCTGATGACACCGCGGTGATCCTCTACACCTCGGGCACCACCGGCAAGCCCAAGGGCGCGCAGCTGACCCACGCCAACCTGGCCATCAATGCCGATGTGAGCAAGGAGCTGTTCTCGCTTGGTCACGAGGACGTCGTTCTCGGTGCACTGCCGCTGTTTCATGCCTTCGGCCAGACGTGCGGGCTCAACGCGGTCGATCAGCTCCGGCGCATCGCTGGTGCTGATTGCACGCTTCGATCCGGGCACGGCGCTGGCGGCGATCGAGCGAGATCAGGTGACGGTGTTCGAGGGCGTCCCCACGATGTACAGCGCGCTACTGCATCACGCCGAGCGCGAGCGCTTCGACACGAGCGCGCTGCGGCTGTGCGTCTCCGGTGGGGCGGCGATGCGCGGTGGAGCTGCTGCGGGGATTCGAGGCGGCCTTCGGGTGCGTGATCCTGGAGGGCTACGGCTTGTCGGAGACCTCGCCCGTGGCGTGCTTCAACCACCCCGATCGCGAGCGCAAGCCGGGCTCGATCGGCACGCCGATCGAGGGCGTGGAGATGAAGCTCGTCGATGAGGAGCGGCAATGACGCCGCGCACCGGGTGAGGCCGGCGAGATCGTCGATCCGAGGCCACAACGTGATGAAGGGCTACTGGAACCGACCGGACGCGACCGCGGAGGCGATCGACCCCGACGGCTGGTTCTACACCGGCGACATCGGCCGCGATCGACGCTGATGGCTACTTCTTCATCGTCGACCGCAAGAAGGAGCTGATCATCCGCGGCGGCTACAACGTCTACCCGCGCGAGATCGAAGAGGTCCTCTACGAGCACCCAGCCGTGCGCGAAGCGGCGGTCATCGGCCTGCCCCACGCCGAGCTTGGCGAGGAGGTCGGCGCCGCGGTCGCGCTCAAGCCGGGAGCGAAGGCCACCGCGATCGAGTTGCGTGAGTACGTCAAGGCCAACATCGCCGCCTACAAGTACCCACGGCAGGTGTGGTTCGTCGACGAGCTGCCCAAGGGTCCGACCGGAAAGATCCTCAAGCGCGCGATCGAGCCTCCGGTCGTCCTCGAACACGATCCGACGCCGTGATCACATCAGCGCCGGGAGGATCGGCGTAGACCTTCGCGAGCTCGGCGGCCCGGCATTCAAGGGCGCGGCGCTGGTTCAGGTACCCCTTGTCGGTGATCTCGCCGGCGTCGAGGCTCGGCGGCTGCTGGAGCAGGAGCAGCCGCTCGATTCGTGACGAGGAGCCGCCTTCCTGGTTGAGGTCCCGCAGGGTCTTCGCCAGGTGTTCACGGAGGCTCGGGGTCGTCGAGGGAGACGTCCTGCGTCGCTCCGGTCAGCCGTCGGGCCTCGAGCTGGTTGACCCAGGCCATCGCCGCCACGTACTCGGCGTCGTGGCCGCAGATCACCGCGTCGCTGAGTACGCCGGCAGCGCTGATCAGGCGGGTACGGAGCGCGCCGACCGCGACCCAGGTGCCGGTCAGCAGCTTGAAGTTCTCGGCGATCCGCCCGTCGAAGCGCATGCCCTGGTCGGGGTCCTGCTCGTCGATCAGCCTGACCGCGTCGCCCGAGCGGTAGAAGCCCTCCTCGTCGAAGGCCGCCTTCGTCAGCTCGGGTTGGCCGAAGTAGCCGGGGGTTACGTTGGGGCCCCTGACGCGGATCTCGAGGCGGTCGCCGACCGGTGCCAGCTTGATCGCGCAGCCCGGGACCGGGACCCCGATGCAGCCGGTCGGCGCGCCGAGGAAATGCATGCTGGTGGCGCACGGAGCCGTCTCGGTGGTGCCCCAGCTCGAGGTCAGTGGGACATCGTGATCGGCGTGGTTGCGGGCCAAGTCGCGCAGGCGCACGGCCAGCGCGTCGGGAAGCGCGGCGGCGGCGTAGAACATGAAGCGCAGGCGGCTGAAGAACCGCTCGGCCAGTTCGGCGTCGGTCTCCAGCGCCGGTGCCAGCAGCGCGTAGCCGGCGGGCACGTTGAAGTAGAGCGTGGGGCTGACGTCCTTGATCGCCTGGACCGTGCGCGGGAACAGCGCCGGCGCCGGCCTGCCGTCGTCGATGTAGATCGTGCCGCCGTTGAACAGCGCCAGATTGAGGTTGTGGTTGGCTCCGAACGTGTGGCTCCACGGCAGCCAATCGACGAGCACCGGCGGCTCGCTCGGCGAGGAACGGCCAGATGGCCTGGAGCATGGCCTGGTTGGCGCACAGCATCCGGTGCGTGTTGATGACGCCCTTGGGAGCGCCGGTGGAGCCCGACGTGAAGAGAAGCTTGGCGACGGTGTCCGGACCGGGGTCCCCGGTGCCCTCGTCATCGCGAGGGGCCGTAGCGTCGCGAGGGGCCGTGGCGAGCAGGGCGTCGAGGCGCAGCGCGCCGTCGCGCTCTCCGCGTGCGACGAGCACCTCGGGCACGCTCGGCGCCAGCGCGTCGAGCGCGGCGCTGAACGGCTGCGCGTCGTCGGCGAACAGCAGGCCCGGCTTGGTGGATTCGGCGATCACCTTGATCCGGGCGTGGTCTGAGCTCATCAACGAGTAGGCGACGCTGATCGGCATCACCGGCACCTGCGCCGCGTAGGCGCCGAGGCTGACCAGCAGGTGCTCGAGCGAGTTGCCCGACAGGATCATCAGCGGCTTGTCCGAGCCCAGCCCGAGACCGGTGAAGGCCGCGGCGAGGGCCTGGGACTTGCGGTGGGCCTCGCCGTAGGTGAGCGTGATCCAGCGACCCTCGGGATCTCGCTGCGCCGCCAGCGGGCGGTCGGGGTGCTCGGCGGCGCGCTTTCGCAGGACGGCGGGGATCGACGGCTCCTCGCCGGCCAGCGCCTGGCGCGAGGACAGCAGCACCGAGCCATCATCTCGGCGCTCCATGTTGATGTCAGGGGGCGTGAACGTCTGGAGTTCCGGCAGCGGGCTCATCGGGTGGCTCCTCCTATCGTCGCGCGGTCGACCTCAGGCGCGGTCCAGCAGCGTCGACAGGACGATCAGCGTCCGGGTCCGCACGATGTTCGGGTCGCGCCGGAGCCGCTCGACCAGCTTCTCCAGGTGGTCGATGCTGTCGACCCGGACCCGGATCACCGCGTCGGCCTCCCCGGAGACCGTAAACGCCGAGATGATCTCCTCCACCGTGGCCAGTGAGCGCCCCACGTCGGCCGGTGAGGTGCGGTCGGCGCAGTAGATCTCGATCAGCGACTCGATCGCTTCTCCGAGCGCCCGCCAGTTGATCCGCGCTCCGTAGCCGATGATCACGCCGTCGCGCTCGAGACGATCGACGCGGCGCTTGACGGCGGTCGCCGACAGGCCGACGTCGCCACCGATGTCGGCAAACGTGCGCTTGGCGCTCTCCTGCAGCAACGCAACGATCCTGCGGTCGATGCTGTCCAGAGGGCGACTGAGCTGCATGTGGGTGCCGATTCACTGCGTCTCGGTTGCGCCGAGCCTATCACCGCGCAACATTGCCCACATGGCCACAACCGTTCTGCCTATTGAAGCCACCACTCTTAGACGCCGCTCGACCTCGACGGTGCCTCGCTCACGATCGCCGACGCGCTGGACGTCGCCCGGCGGGGTCGCACCGTGAGGGTGTCCGACCGGGCGGCCGAGGCCGTCCGGGCCAGCCGGAGCCTCAAGAACGAGCTGATGGCTCAGGAGATCCCGATCTACGGCGTGACCACCGGCTTCGGCGACAGCGCCCACCGCCAGATCTCGCCGGACAAGGCGGCGAAGCTGCAGCAGAACATGCTCCGCTTCATGGGCGTCGGGACGGGGCCGATCGCCCCGCCCGAGGTCGCGCGCGTAACCATGCTGCTGCGCGCCAACTGCCTGTCGAAGGGGAACTCGGGCGTGCGGGTGGAGCTGATCGAGCGTGTGCTCGACCTCCTCAACCACGACATGCTGCCGCTCATCCCCGAGCGTGGCTCGTGCGGGGCGAGCGGTGACCTGGCTCCGCTCTCCTACGTGGGCCGGGCCATGGCCGGCGACGGCGACGTTCTGTTCGACGGCGTGCCGCGCCGCGCGGGTGACGTGCTGGGCGAGCTCGGGTTCGAGCCCTTCCTGCTCGAGGCCAAGGAGGGGCTCGCGCTGACCAACGGCACCTCGTTCATGAGCGCCTTCGCCTGCCTCGCCGTCGGTGCCGCCTCGGAGCTCGCCGATCTGGCGGATCTGATGACCGCGATGGCGTCCGAGGCGCTGCTCGGCAACCGCGGCCACTTCAACTCGTTCCTGTTTGACGACGCCAAGCCCCACCCCGGGATGGTCACCAGCGCCCGCCACATCCGCGAGCTGCTGGCCGACTCGCACCTGGCCGCCGACAGCGACGCGCTGTTCGCCGGTGGCATGCACGGGGCAGACTTTCGCGAGCTCGACCGCCAGGTCCAGGACAAGTACTCGATCCGCTGCGCGCCGCACGTGATCGGCCCCCTGCGTGACGTGCTCGACTGGGTCAATCGCTGGATCACCATCGAGATCAACTCCTCCGACGACAACCCCCTGTTCAACGTGGCCGGCGGGCGCGTCGAGAGCGGCGGCAACTTCTACGGCGGACACATCGGGCAGGCGATGGACTCCCTGAAGGTTGCCCTGGCCAACCTCTGCGACCTGATCGACCGCCAGCTCGAGGTCATCGTCGACGAGAAGTTCAACCGGGGCCTGACCGCCAACCTGATCCCGCGCTTCGAACCCACCCATCCCGAGGCCGGTCTGCACCACGGCTTCAAGGGCCTCCAGCTCTGCGCATCGGCGATGACCGCCGAGGCCATGCACCTCTGCGCGCCCACCACGATCCACTCGCGCTCGACCGAGGCCCACAACCAGGACAAGGTCTCGATGGGCACGATCGCCGCGCGCGACGCCCGCTCGATCGTCGAGCTGGCCCAGAACATCGCCGCCATCCACCTGATGGCCTGCTGCCAGGCGCTCGAGCTGCGGGGGATCGACCAGGCCAGCCCACGCACCCAGGAGGCCTTCCGGCTGGTCCGCGAGCACGTCCCGTTCCTGGACCGCGATCGCTACCTCGACGTCGACATCGCGACTACCGTCGGGCTCATCCAGTCAGGGGCGCTGTCGGGGTTCTGCGGTTCGTGATGCGATGCGTGTCGGCTCGGCCGACTGTGTTGTCTAGGCCGGAGGAGCTGCTGCCCCGAGTCTGAGTACTCGTTCGAAGGCTGCGCGTGTGTCGTCGACCAGTGTCCGGGGATCGTTACTGAGTGATCTGGCGGTGAGGTAGCAGCCTATGGCCACGTGCGCCGCGGAAATGGCGACGGTCGGCTCTGCGCCTCGGTTGATGAGAACGTCGCTTAGTTTGTCGGCGAACTGCTGCATCTTCAGTGCGTCGCGACCACGCAGTTCCAGGGTTTGCTCGACGAGCCGGAAGTGGCGGGCGTAGTCCTCAGGGTCGGCGGTCGCCCGGGCGCACAGGGCGAGGACAAGTTGGCAGAGCTGTTCGACGGCCTCGGTCATGTCGTGGACCGGAGCGAACTCGGCCTCTTGTGCTGCTGCGGTGACCATCTCGAGGAGTTGTTGCTCTCTGGCGAAGACGACCTCCTGCTTGTCGCTGAAGTGGCGGAAGAACGTGGTTCGGCCAACCTCGGCCCGTTCGGCGATGTCGCTTACTGAGACGTCATCAAAGCCGCGGGCGAAAAAGAGCTCTTCGGCGGCCGTGACGATGCGCTCTCGCGCTTGACGTTGTTTGCGCTCGATCAGCGGAACGGGCGGATTCATGACCGAAGCATAGCCCTCTCCGAACCGAGGTTCCAAACGGAACTAAGCATGTTCTGGTATTCCATGCTAAGTTGAACGCAGTACCAAACGGTACGCATAACCAAAAGGAGCACGGAATGTCGGACAAGATGGACAAGTCTTACCGGGATGGACCCGCCGCGCTGCCGGCCGAGGACCGCCGGGCGGTCGGCGAGGTCTTGTCGTTGCACGGATTCGTCGCCGACGCGGGCGAACTCGATCGCCTCGACGAGATCTTCACCCCCGAGGTGGTCTACGACATGAGCGCGGTCGGCATCGGCGTGTTCGAAGGGATCGAGACCGTCCGCGCTGCCGCCGCGAGCATGGGCGATCGGGGCCCCCTAGCCCATCACGTCACCAACGTGTTGATCTCAAGCGACGAGGACGACGTCGCGACAGCCCGGTCCAAGGGCCTCCTGTTGATGCGCGACGGGACGCTCGAGAGCGTGATTCATCTCGACACGTTGCGCCGCCATGACGGTCGCTGGCGCATCAGCCATCGGATCATCTCGCCGCTCCGGGCCGAGCACTAGCCAAAACCTTCAACCACAAACCAGAGGGGTTCATTCAAATGTCCGCCGTGACGGAGTCCGTTCACCTGCCCGACCCACGCCGTTGGTTCGCACTGTGGCTGCTGGCCATAGCCGAGTTCATCGTGATCCTCGACGCCACCATCATCAACGTCGCACTTCCCTCGATCAGCCGCAACTTGCACGTCTCAACCGACTCGCTCTCATGGGTCGCGAGCGCCTACATCCTCGCGTTCGGCGGGACACTGCTCCTCGGCGGCCGACTCGGGGACCTCTTCGGTCGCCGGCGACTGTTCGTCATCGGCCTCTGCCTCTTCGCCGCCGCCTCCCTCGCGGGAGGACTTTCCAACTCGCTCGGCGAACTCATCGCGTTTCGCGCACTCCAGGGTCTCGGCGCCGCAGCGCTCGCGCCTGCCGCACGCTCGATCCTCGCGGTTCTCTTCGTCGAGGGCTCCGAGCGCGCCAAGGCCCTCGGACTCTGGGCTGCCGTTGCCGGCTCGGGCAGCGTCGCCGGGCTCATCCTCGGCGGCATCCTGACCAGCACATTCGGGTGGCGATCAGTGCTGTTCATCAACGTCCCACTGGCCCTCACCCTCGCCGCGCTCTCCTTTCGGCGCATCCCCGATCCCGCGCCAACGTCACGGACCGCTCCATCGACTGGGCCGGCGCAACACTCGCGACCACCGGCGTTCTCAGCATGCTGTACGCGCTGGTGCGGGCCAACGCCGCTGGCTGGGGTTCAACCCAAACCGTCGGCCTTCTCATCCTCAGCTCGTCCTCCTGGCCGGATTCGTCCTGGTCGAGTCGCGCGTCGCCGCGCCGCTCGTCCCGCTCACGATCTTCCGTCAACGCCACGTGCGCGCAGCGAACCTGGTGATGACAGCCACCGCAGCAGCGATGGTCGGGCTGTTCTTCGTAATGAACCTCTACCTCCAAGAGGTCCTCGGCTACAGCGCAATCCACGCCGGACTGACCCAGCTACCGCTCGGACTGATCCTCATGACCGCCGCAGGTGCAGCCGGAACGCTCGTTGAACGCATCGGCACAAAGCCCGTCATGCTCAGCGGCCTCGGGCTATTCGCCGTCGGCCTGGCATGGTTCTCACGGATCCCCGTCCACGGCAGCTACGTGCCGCACATTCTCCTCCCATCACTGCCAATCGGAGCAGGCCTCGGCCTGATCTTCGTCGCGATCACCAGCGAATCAGTCGCAGGCATCCACGAAGACCAAACCGGCCTCGCAGGCGGACTCATAAACGCCACCCAACAGATCGGCGGCGCGATCGGCCTCGCCGTCATCACCGCCATCGCCACCAGCTACACCACCGGCAGCACCCACACACCCATCAGCGTCGTCAACGGATTCCAGACCGCGCTGCTCGTCGCAGCAGGCCTTGCCGCCGCCGGAATGGCACTCGCAGCAACCCTCGCGCCCGCGCGCGAGAGCTCAGCTCCACCAGCGACCGCGACAAACACACCAGCGCCCACCCCAGCATGACCCAAAGCAGACACACCCCGCGGTCCGCCACAACGCACAACCCGCGGCGGTCGGTCGCTCTCCGCGAGCGCGCCGGTGGTCAAGCGGTCTCGGTGGTTGCCTGCATCCCAGCCGCTGGCGCGGCGGCCGTCACGCCGGCGCCGAGCGTGTAGCTCAGGTGCCCGCCCAGCCAGCCGCCGGCACCGAGCGACACCCGCGCCGGCGAGCGAGAGCAGCCTGCCGCGCCCGCGCGCGCCTCGCTTGCGCGCGAGGAGGGAGCCGATCATGAGCGCGGTCGCTGTCGCGTTCGCGGCGGCGTGAACGAGACCGGAACGACGCACCGCGGGGCTGTCCTGCTCCGCGTCCGCCCAATCTGACCAGCCGGTGGCGATGGTCGCGCCCGCAGCGAGCACGCCGGTCAGAACGAGTCGATCCGCGGCGTACCGGCTATCTTTTCCGCCCGCCCAGTCCAGGAGGACCGCGCTCGTCCACGTCCCGATCGGGATGTCGGTCATGAGCGGATGCAGTGCGTGGCCGAGCCACGCACCACTGAGCATGTCCTTGGGGGCGCCGTCCGGAATCAACCCGCGGACGGCACGGCCGGCGATGCCTCCCAAACCATCGAGCGCCTCGACCGACTCAAGGCGCGCGGCGAGGGCATTCAGCGGCGAGTTTGGCATCTCGGTACCGGTACCCCATATTGCCGCCTCCGACTCGCAGACATGCCATTGGGAAACCGAGGCTCCCGAGCGCTCGGAGTTCTGATCGCTCGGAGTTAGTCGAACGCCTCGAACTCGAACCGAGGTTGACCATTCGCCGTCGGCCTGCGATGCACTGTGTGGAGCTGGCCGGCGTAGCGCTCGATTGCTCGGGCCATCTGGTCACGACCGGCCGCGTTTGCGGTGTGCAGGGTGATGCCGTCGCGCGGCCACAGGTCCTGCCCATCGACGACCTGCCTCTCGGCGATGTGGTCGACGACATGGATGCCTTTCCCGGCCAGCTCGTCCTCGCCGAGGTCGTGGTCAAGCGACAGCTCGACTACTCGGCGAGATTCAAGGAGCGCAATGGCAGCCGGGGCCGTCGTGACTTGGACCCAGCCACGCGGTGCCGCGCGATCATCGAGCAGATCGTCCAGCCAGACACGGAGCTCGCCCGCAGGCACACGATCGCCACACGACCATTGACGAGATCTGGCGCTCACCAGTAGCGATCCCAGTCCGGCTCGGGAGCATCGGGATCAAACCCTTCCTGCAGCAGCGCCTCCCGGGAAACGCTGGCTTCGGGACCGACCCCCCATATCCGTTGCATGAGGTCAAGCAACAGCGACCGATAGGCGGCGCGAACTGCCTCGCCGCTGGCCTCGATGGGCTGATGATGGTGCGCCATCACCTCGGCATACTCGGGTGCCCGCGTCCCCGCGAGCAGATGGCCCCAGGGCAGCGGCTCTCGGTTGTAGTTCCTCACGGCTACGTTGAAGAGGTCAAACAGTTGCCGATGCTCGGGGTCGGCCCTCGTGAAGTTCAGGGCGGGCCCGAAAGCACCAAGCATCGCCCACGCGCGACGGTAGTAGTAGTCGGCCAGATCCGGGTGTGACCCCCGGGTGCGCTCAGCATCAAGCCACGCATCCAGCAGGTCCTCACGGGAATACTTCTGCTTAGCCTCCATGTCAAACCGGTATCGAGCCGTCCACGCTCATCCGCAAACACAATTAGCACGCTCTGCGGTTGGGCCTTCGCTACAACGGTTGGCTATGGCTCCCGATGCGGATGTGCTGATGCTCGTCCAGGCACCACGATCCACGGCGGGGTACGCAGCAACATGTTCGTCCGTGAGCAGTTCAGTATCGCGTCGGCGGCTCGCGATCTTGACCACGATCATCGCCGAGGCGACGAGCGCGGCTACTCGGGCGTCCGTCGCCTCAGTTAGACGCGGGTCACCGGACTCGGGCATGCCGACAGCATGCGACCCGGCATGGCTCACGGATGCGGGACGCTCAGGATGCGGACACTCGCACTAGCAGCGCCACGCCGGCCCCCCCACCGCTGCGTTCGGTCTAGCGCTGGCGGGACTCACCCGGGCATCGCGGCAAGCCCACGCACCAGCACCTCGAGCCCGAACTCGAAGCGCTCGTCCCCTCCGGCGCCGGCCGTCAGTGGGCCGGCCAGCGCCACCAGGTTGGGAAATCGTGTGGGCGGCAGCGAGGCGAAGTAGTTGCGCATTTCAGTGGTGAAGTTCGCCAGGTCCTCGGGAGTGGTGCTCTCGCTGTCGTACAGGCTCTCCTCGTAACACACGGCCATTACGTAGAGCGGGAGCAGGTCGCAGGCGTAGGCGATGACCTGGTCAGGCAGTCCTCCCGCGCGCATCACGGCCACCATCCACTCGCTGTTCATCAGCGCGTTCTCGCCCAGCGGGATGCGGGCAAACGATGCGCGTGCCACGTCACGATGACGGGCGAAGACGGCGCGGATCGCCCGGGCGGCCTCTTTCAGCTGCTCCGCCCAGCGCTCCGGGTCCGGCTCCCCCGTCATCCGGACCTCCCCGATGACCCGCTCTACCACGAGCTCGAGCAGATCCTCCTTCGAGGCCACGTGGGCGTACAGCGAAGCGGGGCCGGTGCCAAGCGAGTGGGCGACCGTGCGCATCGTCAGTGAATCGAGCCCCTCGCGGTCGACGATTTCGACCGCGGCTGCGGCGATCGCGTCGCGTGACAGCGCGCGCTCACGCGGGGCCCGTCGCGCGGCCCCCTTCTGACGACTCGGCAACCGTGGGATCTGAGGCAGATCGGCCGACGACATTTCGAAGATCGTACTTGACAAACCGGACGGCGTTCTGAAACGCTGTTCGTCTAAGCGAACAATGTTTGCGATCAACGTTCTAAATGTCAACCTCGGAGGTGCGCATGAATCCCAATCCCAAGCGGTGGCCGATCCTGTTCGTGATCCTGGCCGCCGAGTGCATGGACCTGCTGGACGGGACAGTCGTCAACGTCGCCGCCCCCACGATCCACCGTGACCTTCACGCATCCTCGACTGCCCTCCAGTGGATCGTCGGCGGTTATGCGCTGGCGCTGGCCGTCGGGTTGCTGACCGGCGGGCGGCTCGGTGACCTGTTCGGTCGCCGGCGCATGTTCCTGATCGGGGTGGTCGGCTTCACGGCCGCATCGGCCGCGTGCGGGCTGGCGCCCAGCACCGGCGTGCTCGTGGCCGCGCGCCTTGTGCAAGGGCTCGCCGGCGCGATGATGATCCCGCAGGGGCTGGGCGTGATCCGCGATGTCTTCCCGCCCGACGAGTTGCCCAAGGCGTTCGGTCTGTTCGGTCCGGTGATGGGCTCAGCGGCGCTGCTCGGGCCGATCGTCGGCGGAGGCTTGGTCTCGTTGAACCTGTTCAACCAGCCCTGGCGTCCCGTGTTTCTCATCAACCTGCCGCTCGGGCTCCTGGGCACGGTCGGAGCAGCCCGGCTACTGCCCCGCAACGAAACCCGGCACGCCGCACGCCTGGACCTGACCGGCGCGGTGCTCGCCGCTGTCGCGTCGCTGGCCATCGTCTACCCCCTGATCCAGGGCCGGGCCCTGGGGTGGCCGGTCTGGACGTACGCTTCGATGGCTGTCGGCGCCGTCCTGTTCGTCCTGTTCGGAATCCACCTGAAGCGCCGTCAGCGCGGCGGGCGCGATCCGCTTGTCGAGCCGAGCATCTTCTCGCACCGCGGCTACTCGGCCGGGGCGCTGGTCCTGATGCTGTATTTCGGGGGGATGATCGGCTCGGTCCTGGCCATCACGCTGTTCCTTCAGCTCGGCGAGGGCTTCAGCGCCATCCACGCCGGCCTCACCCTCGCGCCGTTCGCGCTCGGGACCGCGTTGGGCGCCCCGGTGGCGGGGGCCGTGATGCAGCGGATCCCCGGACGCACCCTGATCCAGGCCGGTGGCGCCGTTTCGCTGGTCGCCAACGCAGGTCTGGCCGTGATTCTCGGCGCCACCGATCACGTCACCACCTGGGGCATGGTCGGCCCGCTGCTACTCAACGGAGTCGGGATGGGGTTGTTCGTCGTCCCGGCCTTCGACACCATCATCTCTGCCGTGACCGACGCCGAAACCGGATCGGCCGCCGGGGTCCTGAACGCCATCCAGCAGCTCGGCGGGGCCATCGGGGTCGCCGTGCTCGGCTCGATCTTCTTCAGCGTCCTGAGCCACGACGGGTTCGCCGTCGCGCTTCGGGACACGCTCTGGTGGGAGGTGGTCATCCTGGGCGCGACGCTCGCGGTATCGCCGCTGCTCCCGGCGCGGGCTCTGCGCCCCGGCGGCTCTGGGGCAGAAGCCCCAGCGTCAGCGTCATTGCTCACGGCTGGACCAGAGGTGTAGCGGCTCGGTCCAGCGTGTCGCGGGAGCTTCCCGCGATGCGGGGATCTAACCGAACGCGTGGTTCGTTTAGATGCCCAGCATCGCGATTCACCGGCCACCGAGCCGAGCGCCGGGCATCACATGCGCGGTACCGTCGTACCTGGATAGCCGGCCGGCCGGAGCCGGTCCGGCTCCGGGGTATCGCGGTCGAGGGCTGAGAAATCAAACGGCAAACGCGCCGGTTCGCTTAAAGGAAGAGGCCCCCGAACTCTCGGAGGCCTCAAAAGTCCTGCTATCTCAAGTAGCGGGGGCGGGATTCGAACCCGCGACCTTCGGGTTATAAGCCTGATCTAGCCCGTCCGCTGCATCCGTCGTCATACCGTTGAAGCCAGTAGACACGGGGCGATTTCGAAGCACTTCGGTCGGCTTGTAACCGTCGGTTTTGCTCTGTCCGTCGCCGTACGTCTGACTTGCGGTTTGACAAAACGCGTCGGTGATTCGCCGCTCACGAGCCGTCCACTGGTGTGGGTCGAGGTTCGCCTGGCCCAGGTGATCGCGTTGTCGCCCAAGGAGTCGTCCGCTGTGCACCGGTGCAGGAGCGAAACGATCGTGCCACCGCAGCCGTCGACCTGTACCGGACGGGTCTTACCGGTCCGCGACTACGTTGCTCGAGAACATGACGGGAACCGAGCAGTTCATATCGTCCCTCGTTACCTCGCTTGCTTGGCCGGGAGCGGCGGTCGGAATCGCCATCCTCTTTCGCCGCCAACTGGGCCGCGTTGCTCTCGACATCGCTACGGAAGCTCAAGGTAGGGCCGGTCGAAGCTGAGTTCGACCGGGTCCTGGCATCGGTCGAGGCTGAGCTTGGGCAGGAAGCGCGGCCGAACTCCCGCCGAAGGGACTGCTGAGTCCTTGGCACGACACAGAACTCCGGAGCCGCTGTCACTATTGGATGAACTCGGACCTTGGCTGTGGTATCCCCGCGCGCAGCGATCATCGAGGGGCACATGCGGCTTGAACGGGAGCTATGGGACTTGACGCACGAGTTCATTCTGAGACGTCCCCGGGGCGCGGTTCGGCTAGCCAGGTTGGCGCTTACGCATGGGCTCGATACCCCGAGACAGAGAACGCGATCCCCGATGTGACGACGCTCGGCACCCTCGCAGCCCACGGCCGCGACGAAGGCATGTCGCTTGAGCGCGCTGTGGACTACCTCGCGCTGGTAGAGCGTGTGCTCTTCGCTATACGCCAGAGCAGCCGCGGGTAGCGGCCTAGCTCCGCGAGGTCGGCTCCGCTCGGAGCGGAGAACCCTAGCCGGAGCAATCGCCCGCACCGTCGCTGCCCCAACGCGAAGGCGATCACGAGTTTTAGCGGATAGCCGCGTAGTGAGCAGAGCGCGCTCTCCTGCTTCGAGCTAGGCCCCGCAGGTGAAGTGGCCGAGGTTCAGAATCACCGCTCCGGTCACGGGCTGACCCGCTGCCGGGGAGGTCGAGCAGACGCCCCAATCGAACATGAGAATCACATGCTTCCCGTTGCTGTTCAGGGCGTACTTGATACCCGCGTTGTCTAGCTCCCCGGTCGCGGTGTCTAGGTTCTTCCCGACCACATTGGGCATCACCGGACCAGCAGGAGCCGGGGCCGACGTCGCAACGGGCGCTGGAGCAGGCACAGGCTTTGGTTTCGGTTTCGCCTTCCTGGGCGAGCGCTCGCGGCTTCGGTTGTCTTCGTCACGATCTGTGTAACCACAGAAGTCGTAGTCGACACGGTGCTACTCGAGGTGTCAGCCGCGTTGTTCGCACTCGAGCCGCACGCCGTGAGACCCAGTGCAGCAACGCCCGTAAGCGCCTTTCGAAGGATCGCTGCCCCTGATATGCCTCCTCCTGTTCGTTGCTGTCAGCAGCTCCCACTGCCGGTCATCGGCTCTATGGCCCCACCCTATGGAAGGTCGCGCAGTTGTTCGCCTCGAAGGCGAATTCCGACGCCTGGATCTGCACCGTCACTGGACCGTCGCTGTTGTTGTTGTCGATGATGTTGCTCGTGTCGGCACTCGCGAGGCGCGCCCAATAGCACCCACTGCTTCCGGCGGCCTGATAGGTGCCGGGGTTGATTTGCTTGTTGACGAGGAACGTCCCGTCTCCAGGGACCGAGTCTTTGGCGACTTGGGCGCTCGTACCGTTGACCTGTGCCTGAAGCCCAGCGAGCTTCGACGACTCCGCCGAAACCTGACTCTGCGCATCGCTCAGCTTCTGCCGCTCCTTGGCGAGCTCGCTCCTTGCGCGCTGCGTGTCGGACTTGATCGGCGCGAGGATCGCTCGGGCCTTTCTGCGTGCCGCGGTGATTTCCGCGCCGGCTTTCGCATTAGCTGCCGATACGGATGCTGCCGCGCTCCGACTCGCGTTGCTCTCGATTTGAGTCGCCTGCCGCTTCGCCTGAGCGATTTCTTTCGCCGATTCGCCGCTGCCGCAGCCCCCGACCCCAGTCGCGCCCACAACGGCCGCGACAACCGCCGAGGCCTTCATCCAATCCTCATACCTTCTCCCTCCGGTTAATGCACTTCTATCCGGTCTTGTCCGTCGCGTCAAGCCAGCGAACCGGCAGCGCCCACGGAATCCGCGTCAATCTTCCCGCGGACGAATCGCATGTCCCTAGCTGACCCGGACGATTGATTCGGCACGGCCGGCGCTGAGGCGGGACGAGTCCCATGGCGACGAGGGGATGACGCGGGCTGGCGCCGCCCAGCGATTCCTTGGCCGCGATTGCGACCGTCTGTCCACCATCCGGATGTAGTGCTTCGGCCCGGCGCCAGTGAGAAGGCCGGTCGGCATCCGAGCCAACGATACGTGAGAGACCAGCCGCCGGTCAGCATCAAGCCGCGCCAAACGTTCCCTGCGGAGCCGGGAGAAGCCCTAGCTTGGCTCCCACCGCCATCCATTGTTGTCCTGGCACGTGATCGCTTCGCCGTCACCGGCCGTCCCACTCGAACCGTGATCGGCAGCGCGGCAGAATTCACCAGGCTCATAGCAGTTCCCGGAGTCGGCCACTGGGTAGCAGCCGCCGCTCCCGGTGTTGCCGGTGTTGCCGGTGTTACCAGTGTTACCAGTGTTACCGATGTTGCCGTCCGTTGTCGTGGAAGGAGCCGAGGTCCCCGGACAGGGCGAAGGAGAAATGTTCGCCCGCGCGATCCGCCAACGACGGTTTAGCCGGGTCAGCTGATAGCTGCCGCTCCACGTGCGGCAGCCGTACTGCCGGTCCGTCGTCGATAAGGAGTCGACGCCAACGATGGCCGCCGTTTTGAAGCGGACGTCAAGCTGCCGCTGAAGGTCGCGGTCTCGACCTGGGTCTGCTGCTCCTGCGACACAAAGGTGGCTTCGCTTTGTCCGGCTGATCCGGGCGCGAGGTCGCGGTACGCAACGTCGAATTTCTGACCCGCGATGGCATGCCAGTAGTGCTCGACTGTCTGGAGCGGTCCAAGCGAGGCCTTCCGCGATCCGGCTCGCGGTCGCGCTGCTGACGGCTTGGGATGAGGCCGACGTGGTCAAAACAGCGGCAGCAGTGGTAGATGAACTGGTGGAGCTTGAGGACCCGGCTGAGGCGCAGCCAGACAACAAAGCCAGCATCATCGCCACAAGTGACCATCTGATCGCGCCCCACGTCGCCGAGATCCGCATGCTCCAGCTGCCATTTCTGGACGTGCGCTAACCCCACCGCGCACCAATCACCACTTGCTGAGTCTGCCGGAGCCGAGCGGCCATTTCAAGCCCATACTTCAACAACCCCTGCCTGCCCAACCCCTCACTGGACGACAACTGATCGCTTAGGCCGAGGCGCTGCAGCCCACCCGCCAGGTTGCCGGAGCGCGCACGGCGCCGCTTGTCGCATTCCGCGAACCGCTGGTGATTGCTTTGCCCCTTGAACGTCTTCCCGCCTGCGATCGCGTTCAGACGATATGGAGGACCGGCCTTCGGTGTGTCGAAGGGGTCGGCACTCCCCGCGCAGGCTGCGGGGTAAGTCTTCGCGCTGAGGATTGCGCCCTCGGCGCGGGCCCACAATCTACGAGAGGAGCGCCGATGCCTGACGGTATCCGTTGGGTCGGTCTGGACGTGCACGCGCGCGAGTCGACGTTCGCGGTCTTTGACCAGGCCACGGGCGAGGTGACCACGAAGCGGGTGGTCGGCCGCCCGCACGAGCTGTTGCCGTGGCTGCGGGGTGTGGAGCGGCCGGCGCGGATGGTCTATGAGGCGGGCCCGACCGGGTACGGGCTCGCGCGCCGGGCGCGGGCGGAGGGGATCGAGCTCGGGGTGTGCGCACCGAGCAAGACCGAGCGTCCGCCGCAGGACCGGATCAAGACCGATAAGCGCGACGCGATCCGGCCTGGCGCGGTTGCTGGCCGCCGGCGAGTTGACGCTGGTCACGATCCCGTCGGTCGAGCGCGAGCAGCTGCGCGATCTGGTGCGCTGCCGCGAGGACATCCGCCTGGACCTCGCGCGCGCCCGGCACCGGATCGGCGGGTTCCTGTTGCGCCGCGAGATCTACTACGAAGGGCCGGCCGAGGCGTGGACGCGCAAGCACCGCGCCTGGCTGACCTCGGTCAGGTTCGCCGATCACGCCTCCCAGGCGACACTGGCTGACTATCTGCACGCTCATGATGTGCTGATCGCCCGCCGAGACCAGGTCGAGGCCGATCTCGCGAAGCTCGCGCTCACCGCGCCGTGCGCGGACACGGTCGCCAGGCTGCGATGCCTGCGCGGGATCGACACGCTGACCGCGCTCGGATTGTGCACGGAGATCGGCGAGTGGGAACGCTTCGATCATCCCGACCAGCTCTCCGCCTACCTCGGGATCGTTCCCTCAGAGCACACCACCGGACGCCAACGCCGGCTCGGAGCGATCACCAAGGCCGGGTCCACCCACGCGCGTCGCTTGCTCGTCGAAGGCGCCTACCACTACCGCCGCGGCGCTGTTGTCGGTCCGGCGCTGGAGCGCCGCCAGCGCGGGCAGCCACCCGAGATCATCAACATCTCCTGGCAAAGCGCAACGCCGGTTAAACGCCCGCTGGCGCCAACTCAAAGACGCGCGGCGCAAACCCGCCGGGGTCGTCGCGGTCGCGATCGCCCGCGAGCTCGCCGCCTACTGCTGGGAGATCGCCACCTACCCGATCCACCGCCCCGCCACCAGCACCAATATCAACGACCCGCAAGAGGCTCACCAACTCACGCTAAATCCCATCAACCCGTTGCGGCTGGCGAGGCGGCCCGAGGTTCCCGGCTCGCGCACACAACTCCGCGATGCGTCGCCTGAGCATCCGCCCCGCCGGGGTGGACGCGCTCGTCTTTAGACAGCGGACGTGCGACGAACAAAGGTCTTGGGATAGCCAGCTCCCGAATATGAGCATGACTGAACGTCGCGAACCCCGCGAACGCCCGGACCGCCCCGCGAACCGGCAACCACACACTCCCAGCAACACCAACCATCACGGCCATCAACCCCTGCCCCTTGACAACAACCCCTCCATATGGGCGACGAGGCGATGACGCGCGTCGACGCCGACGGGCGAGCGCTTCGGCGCGAACGCTCGCCGGCTCGGTGGCTGGCGCACGATGCGTATGGCGACGCGACGCTAGTCGCCTGCGGGATCGTGGGCATCCGCGGGCACAGGAAGCCGGGGCAGGCCCTCAGCTTCATAGTGCTGATCCGAGTAGCCTGCGGGGCGATGTCGGATCGCATCGAGCCCATCACTCCGGCGTATCGCGGTGTGATGATCGCCTCCACTCCTGGAGTGGTTTGGTGGGGCCGCTTGCACGTGACTGGCCTGGAGCTGCTGCCGCTGGAGGGCCCGCTGCTGGTCGTCGGCGACCACGACAGCTACTGGGACCCGTGGCGACCGGGATCGCGGCGATGCCCCGTCGGCAGATCAGGGCGCTGGCGAAGTCCTCGATGTGGAAGAACAAGTTGCTCGGCGCGGTACTGACCGGAATGGGCCAGATCCCCATCGAGCGTGGGTCCGGTGACACCGGAGCGCTCGATCGAGTGATCGAGGAGCTCCGCCACGGCGCGTGTATCGGGATCTACCCCGAAGGCACACGCTCACTCGGCCGAGCGCTACGGGCTCGTAGCGGCATCGGCTACCTGGCGCAGGCAGTGCCAGAGGCGACAATCATCGGGGTCGCGTGCAACGGCACCGTCGCGATCCCGCGGTTCCCCAGAGCACGCCCGAACGTGCGGGTTGAGTTTTTCGAGTTCGATCAGCCCGCGATCGCGCCCGAGGAGTCACCGCAGCGGTACAGCACCCGGCTGCTCGCCCAACTCCGTCAGCGCGCACCCATCGAGGTCGCGGGCCGCAAACGCGCCGCAGCGCTCGCCGGCCGCGTCCCCACTTGGTCCCCGGAGCTAGCGATCACCGGTAAGCCCGGTGGCCAAGGGGCACTCGAGGAGGCGCTCGCCCAGACCGCCCCCAAACACGGCTAGCTTCCTGTCAGCCACACAGCACCCGCGCCATCGCGGTTATCTGGGTCCCCGAATTGCTGGCGATACCAACTCGCTCGTCGCGGTGCCGGCAGTCGTTACCGACGTCGGCGCCTATCCGAGTCCGCCATCGCCTGGCGACAAGTGGATGTCCGGCGCGCTCCCGGTTCGGTACCCCGTGAGTCTCGGATTTGGCGGTGGCTGTCGGGCAAAGATTCGGCCGCGACGACGAAATCACCGTGTCTTCAAAACGGGTTCGCGGCCGGGCAAGACGCGCCCGGCCGATCAGGCGATCGCCGGACCGATCCAGTGGTTGTGCAGCTTCAGGAGGTTGTGGACAGCGGCCTGCAGGCGCCACTCCGAGCGGACTGCGGCTCTGCCTCGTCGCTGGAAGCGGCGGGAAGCCGCGGTTGAGCTTGTTCTGCGCGAACACCGGCTCGACGGTTGCTTTGCGGTGCTTGTAGAGCTCGTGCCCGGCGTCGCTTGCGAGCACCCGACGCACGAACGCGTAAGGGCCTTGCTCCCAGCCGGGCCGGGCGCCCTCTCGTAGTCCGGCGTCGGGCGGGACGAGGACTTGGATCCCGTCGCTGACGATGCTCTGCATCTGCGTGGTGTGCCAGTAACCGGCATCGGCCAGGACAGTTTCCGGTCGCTGGGTCACACCCGCATCCGCTAGCTCGCGTAACGCGGCGCGGACAGCGGGTTCGAGGTGACCGAAGTCGGGGCTCTCGACCGCGATCTCCGCGGCGACGATGATCTGCGCGCGAATGACCGCAGCCTGCGCGTTGTAGCCCTGCACCGTCGGTTGCCCTTGCGTGCGCATCATCCGCGAATCGTGATCGGTCTTGTTCATCACGCCTTCTGGCACGGGAGGCGGTGTGACCGGCTTGGGCGGCATCCCGAGCTTCTGACCCGGCACCCCGCCGGCGCGACGCTGCGCCCACCACGTCTCATATGCGGTGTTGGCTGCGATCTCGACTTGGCGGTTCTCCTCGAGTCGGTGCAGCGTTTCGAGCAACCGCTCAGCTCGTGACCGCGCGATCGGTTTCGCGTGCCGCTCGCGTCGTCCCATCAGCTCCTTGTGCGCCGTCCGCTGCCACGCGCGCCGGCCCCTGCCCGCCGCCACCCGGTCCGGGTCAACCTCGATCCGCGCGACCTCCGGCTCCTCCCCGCCGCCGGCCTTCTGCGCCAGGCGTTCCTTCGCCGCCCGAAACGCCGCCCGGCGCCCCTCCCCCGTCCGTAGATGCTCAGGCGGCTCATCGCCGCGATCCTCGCCGAACAAGCCGTCCTCCCAGCGATCCGTCTCCTCGGCCTCCTTGAGAATGTCCGCGACCAACTTCTCATAGGTGCGGTTCGCGCCCCACGACGCGTTCGCGCGAATCTTCACGCCATCGACAGAGATCACCCCAACCTCGACCAGGCCCGCCTCACAACACAGCGCCAGCACCGCCGTGAACAGCTCGCCCAGCGCCCGCTCGTGCCGGCGGCGGAACTCCGCGATCGTCGCATGATCCGGGATCGCCATCGCGGTGATCAGCTTGTAGGTCACGTCCTCCCGACACGCCCGCTCGATCCCCCGCGACGACCGGTTCCCCGCGCGTACGCGCAGATCATCAATGCCACCACCATCGACGGCTCGTAGGCAGCACGCCCCTGACCATTCGCGCGATACGCCCCATAAAACGCGCTGAGATCCATCTGATCGACCGCCCCCAGGATCGACCACACCACATGATCATCCGGCACCCAATCCGTCAAATCCGGCGGCAACAACAGCGACTGCCCCCGGTCACAAGCAATGAAGTTCTGAGCCATCCCGGAATCTTCTTAACCCGCCCGGACGGCACTCTTTGCCCGACAGCCACGGCGAAAGAGGGTGTCCGATTTTCTGTGTAAGCGGGTTAGTTGGGTAGGCGGTCTCCGAAGTGGATTTTGAAGGCCAGTAGCGCGGTCGTCCAGTTCCGGGTTCGGGTCCAGGCGGGACAGCGTTGTGGATCGCGAGGTAAAGCAGCTTGCGAGCAGCGTCTTCGGTGGGGAAATGCCCCTTGGTCTTGACGGCCTTTCGCAGCTGCCGGTTGAGGGCTTCTATAGCGTTTGTCGTGTAAATGACGCGGCGGACTTCGGGGGGGAACGCTAAAAACGGGATGACGTACTCCCAGCTGTCGAGCCAGGCCTGGGTGATCACCGGGAACCGTTGGCCCCATTTCTCATCGAAGCGCTCGAGCTCGACCTGAGCGGCGTCGGCGTCTGTCGCGGTGTAGATCGGCTTCAGGTCCCGGGCGACCGCGGCGAGCTCGCGGCGGGGCACGTATTTCAGGCTGTTGCGGATCAGATGCACGATGCAGGTCTGCACCGTGGTCTGCGGGAACACCGCCTCGATCGCCTCCGGGAAGCCCTTCAATCCGTCGACACAGCGATCAGGATGTCTCTGACCCCGCGCTGCTTGAGCTCTGACAGCACCTGCATCCAGAACTTCGCGCCCTCGGTCTCTTGAAACCAGAGGCCCAACACGTCCCGGGCGCCGTCCATGCCGACCCCGATCGCGAGATAGCACGCACGCCGTTGCACGAGCCGCCGTCGCGGATCTTCAGCACCAGCGCGTCTAAGAACACCACTGGGTAGACGTCATCCAGCGGACGCTGCTGCCACGCTCTCGCATCGTCCATGACCGCGTCCGTCACCCGGCTGATCAGATCCCGTCCGACATGCACGCCGTAAATCTCGGCCAGGTGCGCCTCGATATCCCGCGTCGACAGCCCACGGCTTAAAGCGCGAGGATCTTGTCGTCAAAGCCCTCAAACCGCCGCTGGCGCTTGCGCACAATCTTGGGCTCAAAGCTCCCATCGCGATCCCGCGGCGCGTCGATCCCGACCTCCCGTGCTCGGTTATCAGCCTCTTCGGGGTGCTGCCGTTGCGCGTGTTGCCAGCCCCGCCCGGCGGCTCCTGATGGCGGTCATAGCCGACGTGATCGGTCAGCTCGACCTCCATCGCGCGTTCCACCAGCCGCTTGGTCAGCTGCGACAGCAAGCCCCCGGGACCGACGATCTCCTCCTCCGTCCTAGCTCCCGCCAGCAGCTCGTCCACGACCTCGTCCGGGAGTTTGCGACGGATCTCATCCGGCATCCGCTCCAGGATCTCAGACGGGGGCGCCGCCAGCTCGCCCAAGGGCTCGCCGCCGGCGCCCACCCGGTTCAAGCCACTCGCTCGAACCAGCTTCCGATCTTTAGTTGAAGACATGACGCTCCTTTTTGGTCATGCCTACACAGTTGGTCGGACACTCCCCGGCGAAAAGCGGGAGTTGCTGTCGTGCGGGGTGAGTGCTGGGTTCCTGCACCGCGAGCGTTCGGTCTCTGCTCGGACCGGCTCTCGTGGGGGCTGCCCGTACGAGAGTCGGTGGTCGTCTCTAGACGTGGCGGTTGAGGAAGTCGATCTGGTCGGCGATGACGGTGTCGAAATGGGGCTCGAGGTATGGGTCGAAGTGGCCGCAGTCGTAGGTGCGGATTTCACCGTTCGGGATTCGTTTGGCGGCTTTCATCGCGATGTTGTATGGGGTGACGATGTCGTGCTTGGCGAGCTGGATGAGCGTCGGGGCGGTGATCTGGTTGGTGGTCCGCCCTGGGGAGTAGAACGGAACGCGGAGTGCGATTCGGGCGGCGACGTTGTTCTCGGGGAGCAGTTCCTCGTATCGGTCGCCGGCGAGGCGTTTGGCCATTGGGGCTGCGTCTGGGGAGGTCAGCATCGCGAAGCTGCCGGGCTCGCCGGCGGCGTCGACGCGGTAGGGCTCTCGGCCGAGAAGCGCGCCAAGCTGGTCGTAGGCTCCGGCGAGGATGAGCCGGGCGACGAGCTGTGGTGGGCGGGCGAACGCTGATGCAGGGCCGTTGATGTGCGGGACTTGGGCGATCACTGCGGCGAAAGATTGGTCGCGTGCGGCGAGGTGGAGCGCGTGACCGCCTCCGAATGAGGAGCCCCACGCGATCACGCGACTGCTGTCGACGCCGTCGATCGTGCGGGCGTGCGCGATCGCGGCGCGCCAGTCGGCGTGTTGGGCTTTGATGTCGAGCACGCGGCGTGGCTGTCCGGCGCTGTCGCCCCATCCGCGGTAGTCGAACACCAGAGCGGCGTAGCCGGCCTGCGCGAACCGAGTCGCGTAGGCGTCGAGGCGTAGCGCACGGATCGCGGCGAACCCGTGCGCCATCACGATGATCGGTGGACGGTCGACGCCGTCGGGCCGGTAGAGCCATGCGGCGCAGGACGTGCCGTGGGAATTGAACGAGGTGTCGTGGCGGGTGTAGCTGAGCATCGAGGTCGGTCCTCCCGTAGTCAGTTCTTGAATGCCGCTCAAGAGGCGGCGTGCCGGGACCATAGCAGCATCTTGATCAGCGTTCAAGAGCCGGTAAGATCGGTGGCATGCCAGCCACGAAGCGTCTGCAGGACCACGACGAGAAACGCGCCGAGATCGTCAGCGCTGCACGGCGCCTCTTTATCGATCACGGCTACGAGCACACCCCGATGAACAAGCTCGCGCAGGCCGCCGGCGTGGCCGGGAACACGATCTACTGGTACTTCACCGACAAGGACGATGTCTTGATCGCCGTCCTCAACGACGTGATGAACGACGCAATCGGCGACTACCAGGACGTCGCCGCGCGCCCGCTCGAGGACCAACTGCTGTGGGCCGTCGGGCAGCTGCAGGAAATGCGCCGGCTGGTCAGCACCGTCCACGCGCGCATCCGGGCATCACCAGCGATCAACGAGTGGCATGACGCGTTCCACGTGATGACCGAAGGTCTCCTGCGCGTACTGCTAGAGCAAGCCGGAGCGAAAGACGCGAGCGTTGATGCGGAGGTCAAGATCGCCGTGTTCGCGATCGAGGGGATACTCACGCACGAACTCGACGCGGCCCAGCAGCGAGCGATCTGCCACCGCCTCGCGGAGCCGCCGATCTAGCCTCAGCAAACACCAGGCGGTCGCATAGCCGCGCCGGAGACGTGACCGTTTGGGCAAGCGCTGCTCTGCTCCCGACACGAGCAGCGCGAGTGCAACGCAGCTTCCCCCTTGCGCGGACACGAGGGCGTGCATGCGGTAGTTGTCAGCCCTTCCGCGCCAGCGGCGGCTCGGCTCAAATTGCAGCCACCGTCAACGCATTCAGGGGAGGGTCCATGGGGTCCGTGCGCGATAGGCGGCCGCCCGGACGGTCACCGGCTTCGCGC